>NZ_CP146986.1:2496250-3910000 GCF_037126175.1 Pseudomonas sp. RSB 5.4 | reverse complement strand
CTGCGCAACGTTAATCGACGCAGGGTTAGTCGGTCCCTAAGGCGAGGCTGAAAAGCGTAGTCGATGGAAAACAGGTTAATATTCCTGTACTTCTGGTTATTGCGATGGAGGGACGGAGAAGGCTAGGCCAGCTTGGCGTTGGTTGTCCAAGTTTAAGGTGGTAGGCTGAGATCTTAGGTAAATCCGGGATCTTAAGGCCGAGAGCTGATGACGAGTTACCCTTTGGGTGACGAAGTGGTTGATGCCATGCTTCCAAGAAAAGCTTCTAAGCTTCAGGTAACCAGGAACCGTACCCCAAACCGACACAGGTGGTTGGGTAGAGAATACCAAGGCGCTTGAGAGAACTCGGGTGAAGGAACTAGGCAAAATGGCACCGTAACTTCGGGAGAAGGTGCGCCGGTGAGGGTGAAGGACTTGCTCCGTAAGCTCATGCCGGTCGAAGATACCAGGCCGCTGCGACTGTTTATTAAAAACACAGCACTCTGCAAACACGAAAGTGGACGTATAGGGTGTGACGCCTGCCCGGTGCCGGAAGGTTAATTGATGGGGTTAGCTAACGCGAAGCTCTTGATCGAAGCCCCGGTAAACGGCGGCCGTAACTATAACGGTCCTAAGGTAGCGAAATTCCTTGTCGGGTAAGTTCCGACCTGCACGAATGGCGTAACGATGGCGGCGCTGTCTCCACCCGAGACTCAGTGAAATTGAAATCGCTGTGAAGATGCAGTGTATCCGCGGCTAGACGGAAAGACCCCGTGAACCTTTACTATAGCTTTGCACTGGACTTTGAATTTGCTTGTGTAGGATAGGTGGGAGGCTTTGAAGCGTGGACGCCAGTTCGCGTGGAGCCATCCTTGAAATACCACCCTGGCAACTTTGAGGTTCTAACTCAGGTCCGTTATCCGGATCGAGGACAGTGTATGGTGGGTAGTTTGACTGGGGCGGTCTCCTCCTAAAGAGTAACGGAGGAGTACGAAGGTGCGCTCAGACCGGTCGGAAATCGGTCGTAGAGTATAAAGGCAAAAGCGCGCTTGACTGCGAGACAGACACGTCGAGCAGGTACGAAAGTAGGTCTTAGTGATCCGGTGGTTCTGTATGGAAGGGCCATCGCTCAACGGATAAAAGGTACTCCGGGGATAACAGGCTGATACCGCCCAAGAGTTCATATCGACGGCGGTGTTTGGCACCTCGATGTCGGCTCATCACATCCTGGGGCTGAAGCCGGTCCCAAGGGTATGGCTGTTCGCCATTTAAAGTGGTACGCGAGCTGGGTTTAGAACGTCGTGAGACAGTTCGGTCCCTATCTGCCGTGGACGTTTGAGATTTGAGAGGGGCTGCTCCTAGTACGAGAGGACCGGAGTGGACGAACCTCTGGTGTTCCGGTTGTCACGCCAGTGGCATTGCCGGGTAGCTATGTTCGGGAAAGATAACCGCTGAAAGCATCTAAGCGGGAAACTTGCCTCAAGATGAGATCTCACTGGAACCTTGAGTTCCCTGAAGGGCCGTCGAAGACTACGACGTTGATAGGTTGGGTGTGTAAGCGCTGTGAGGCGTTGAGCTAACCAATACTAATTGCCCGTGAGGCTTGACCATATAACACCCAAGCAATTTGACTACTCGAAAGAGCATCAGATTGCGGTGTGTGAAGACGCAATGAACCGAAAGTTCGCGATGCTCACAAGACACCTGTATCACATACCCGATTTGCTGAAGCGAGGCCAACAGGTCGCGAGTCAGTACCCGAATTTCTTGACGACCATAGAGCGTTGGAACCACCTGATCCCATCCCGAACTCAGAAGTGAAACGATGCATCGCCGATGGTAGTGTGGGGTTTCCCCATGTGAGAGTAGGTCATCGTCAAGATTAAATTCCGAAACCCCAATTGCGAAAGCAGTTGGGGTTTTGTTTTGCCCGCAGGAAAGTGGTTTGCTTGATTTCTATGCAATCGCCCGGCTCATGGCTATTATTCGGGCCTCATTGTGAGGCGAGACCTGCATGCTGACGTTGTTGAATCTTTTGAAGGATGGTCGATTCCATTCTGGCGAGGCTCTCGGGCTTGCCTTGGGTATCAGTCGGAGTGCGGTATGGAAGCAGCTTCAGCATCTTGAGGCTGAACTCGGGTTGTCCATTAACAAAGTGCGGGGCAGAGGCTATCAGCTGGCTGCGCCCTTGACGCTGCTCGATCCTCTCAAAATTGGTGCCTTGGCACCGGTTTGGCCAATTACAGTCTTTGATTCCATTGATTCCACCAATGCAGAAGCGCTACGCGCGATCAATCAAGGTCGAGTGGCACCGTTCCTGGTATTGGCAGAGCGGCAGATTTCTGGTCGTGGCCGCAGGGGGCGTAAGTGGGTAAGCCCCTTTGCTGAAAATCTCTATTACAGCCTTGTCCTGCGCATCGAAGGTGGCATGCGCCAGCTTGAGGGCTTGAGTCTGGTGGTCGGTTTGGCGGTTATGCATACCCTGCGAAAGCTGAGCGTGTCGGGCGCTGGATTGAAGTGGCCCAACGACGTGCTGGTTGGAAACAAGAAAATCGCCGGTATCCTCCTCGAGCTTGTAGGTGATCCAGCAGATGTATGCCATGTGGTGTTGGGTATAGGCATCAATGTAAACATGCAGATTGCTGATGAGGTTGACCAGCAATGGACATCGATACGGCTGGAGACAGGCAAAAGTTGTGATCGCAACGTCTTGGTGGCTGAGCTGAGCGAGCAACTGCGCGGCTATATCCAGCGCCATCAGGTCGATGGCTTTTCGGCGCTCCAGGAGGAGTGGGAGAAGGGGCATATGTGGCAGGGTCGACCGGTTTCTTTGATTGCCGGCGTTAGTCATATAGAAGGTGTAGTGCTCGGCATTGATGGTCAAGGTGCGTTGCGCCTGATGGTGGATGGCGTGGAAAAAGTATTTAGTGGTGGTGAGCTCAGCCTGAGGTTGCGTGATGATTCTTGAGCTCGACTGTGGGAACAGCTTTATCAAGTGGCGCGTATTGAGTACTGCGGCTGGAGGTCTTTTCGCGGAAGGCGTGGTCGACTCGGATCAAGCGCTGGTGGATAGCCTGCGTGCATTTGACGGCCTATTGCTGCGCAAATGTCGCTTGGTCAGTGTCAGAACCGGTGAAGAAACGGCCGCGCTCAGTCGGACTCTTGAGCAGACGTTCGGCGTTTCGGTCGTGTGTGCCAAGTCGGCCAGTGAAATGTCTGGTGTCAGGAATGGCTATGACGACTATGAGCGTCTGGGGCTGGATCGCTGGTTGGCGATGCTTGGTGGTTTTCACCTGGCTGCAGGCGCCTGTCTGATTCTGGATTTCGGCACTGCTGTGACGGCGGATTTTATTAATGCTGAAGGGGAGCATCTCGGCGGTTTTATTTGCCCTGGGATGCCATTGATGCGTAATCAGTTGCGCACTCACACCCGGAATATCCGTTACGGAGATTTGGCCGCTGAGCGAGCTTTGACGAGTCATGCCCCGGGGCGGAGCACTGTCGAGGCGGTGGAGCGTGGATGCTCCTTGATGTTGAGAGGATTTGTCCTGACCCAAATGGAAATGGCTCGATCCTATTGGGGGGAGGGATTCACCGTCTTTATTACAGGTGGCGACGCTGGATTGGTTGCGGACGTCGTGCCTGATGCTCGGATTGTTCCTGACCTGGTGTTTGTAGGGCTGGCCATGGCGTGTCCTTTATCTTGAGGTTTGTATGCGTTGGTTGTTCCTGCTGCTTGTTGTACTCAATGTGTTCTATTACGTCTGGCATCAGCAGGAAGCGCCCTTGCGTGCAAAAGATGTCACGCCTCTCAGCATGTACCGTGGATCTCAGCAAGACATTCGCTTGCTGAGCGAAGCTGGTGGTGACTCCCGAGAAGTGCCGGGCGCGCGCCGCGCCGGACAGGATTGTCTGTTCTTGGGCGGTTTCAGTCGCGAGGAGGGCGTTTCCGGACTGCAGCAGCGGCTGGTGGCCATGAATGTGAAGGCTCAACCATTGCAAAAGGATCTCCCTGAGCCTGGTTACTGGTTGCGCATTGCGCCCGAAAGCCAGCGTTTATTGGGGGATGTGCAGTTGCAGAACCTTTCCAAGGAATTCAATGAGTTAAAACATAAAATAATGCTGTGTGAAGGGGTTGCACCGCTGGAATAGTTTGCATAGAATGGCGCCCGCTCCACAGCGAACACCTAAACAGGTTGTCAAAGCGGAGCAGTGTCAATGCAGCTAACCTCAGGTTTTTAATGAGAAAATGCTTGACAGAAGGTCGGCATAGTATAGAATGCCGGCTCGCTTAGGAGGGGTTCCCGAGCGGCCAAAGGGATCAGACTGTAAATCTGACGTCTACGACTTCGAAGGTTCGAATCCTTCCCCCTCCACCATTTTTAGCGTGAGCTGCAAGCTCCGCGGGTATAGTTTAGTGGTAGAACCTCAGCCTTCCAAGCTGATGATGCGGGTTCGATTCCCGCTACCCGCTCCAAGTTTGCAGGTTGTGCAAAGTGTTACGCTCTTGTAGCTCAGTTGGTAGAGCACACCCTTGGTAAGGGTGAGGTCAGCGGTTCAAATCCGCTCAAGAGCTCCATATAACAAGGCAGATATGAAAATATCTGCCTTTGTTTTAATGGTAGATATCGTTCGTCTAATTCTTCTGTTGAGGGTGTTATCGATGGCTAAGGAAAAATTTGATCGTTCCCTGCCCCACGTCAACGTAGGGACCATTGGTCACGTTGACCACGGTAAAACCACTCTGACCGCTGCTCTGACTCGCGTCTGCTCCGAAGTTTTCGGTTCGGCCGTAGTTGAATTCGACAAGATCGACAGCGCTCCAGAAGAAAAAGCTCGCGGTATCACCATCAACACCGCACACGTTGAGTACAACTCGCTGATCCGTCACTACGCTCACGTTGACTGCCCAGGTCACGCTGACTATGTGAAGAACATGATCACCGGTGCTGCTCAAATGGACGGCGCTATCCTGGTTTGCTCGGCCGCTGATGGTCCGATGCCACAAACCCGTGAGCACATCCTGCTGTCCCGTCAGGTAGGCGTTCCGTACATCGTGGTTTTCCTGAACAAGGCTGACCTGGTAGACGACGCTGAGCTGCTGGAACTGGTTGAGATGGAAGTTCGCGACCTGCTGTCCACCTACGACTTCCCGGGCGATGACACTCCAATCATCATCGGTTCGGCTCGTATGGCGCTGGAAGGCAAAGACGACAACGAGATGGGCACCACTGCCGTCAAGAAACTGGTTGAAACTCTGGACAGCTACATCCCAGAACCAGTTCGTATGATCGACAAGCCATTCCTGATGCCAATCGAAGACGTATTCTCGATCTCGGGTCGTGGTACTGTTGTGACTGGTCGTATCGAGCGCGGTATCGTTCGCGTTCAAGATGCACTGGAAATCGTTGGTCTGCGCGACACCACCACCACCACCTGCACCGGTGTTGAAATGTTCCGCAAGCTGCTCGACGAAGGTCGTGCTGGCGAGAACTGCGGCGTTCTGCTGCGTGGTACCAAGCGTGACGACGTTGAGCGTGGTCAGGTTCTGGTCAAGCCAGGTTCGGTTAAGCCGCACACCAAGTTCACCGCAGAAGTTTACGTTCTGAGCAAGGAAGAAGGCGGTCGTCACACTCCGTTCTTCAAGGGCTACCGTCCACAGTTCTACTTCCGTACTACTGACGTGACTGGTAACTGCGAGCTGCCAGAAGGCGTTGAAATGGTAATGCCAGGTGACAACATTCAGATGACTGTTACCCTGATCAAAACCATCGCGATGGAAGACGGTCTGCGTTTCGCTATCCGTGAAGGCGGTCGTACCGTCGGCGCTGGCGTCGTAGCTAAAATCATCGAATAAGCGGTTGTAATGTATTTTTCGGGCCGGCATAATGGTCGGCCTGATTTTGTTTTAGGTCAGTAGCTCAATTGGCAGAGCGACGGTCTCCAAAACCGTAGGTTGGGGGTTCGATTCCCTCCTGACCTGCCAGATTCACTCGGTGTGTCTGGCTTTCTTTTCACAGGATCTTCATAGATGACTCCTAAGGCTGAAGCTCAAGGCTCTCGCTTCGATCTGCTCAAGTGGCTTGTAGTAGTTGCTTTGGTGATTGTTGGCGTTGTTGGCAATCAGTATTACGCTGCTTCGCCGATCCTGTACCGTGTACTCGCTTTGCTCGTAATTGCTGCTGTAGCTGCCTTTGTAGGCCTGCAGACCGCAAAGGGCAAGTCGTTCTTTGTACTGGTTAAGGAAGCTCGCACCGAGATTCGTAAAGTCGTATGGCCAACTCGCCAGGAAACCACGCAGACAACGTTGATCGTTGTTGCTGTGGTTATCGTTATGGCGTTGCTGTTGTGGGGTGTTGACTCCCTGCTCGGCTGGCTTGTTTCCTTGATTGTCGGCTAAGGGTGTCCCGTGGCTAAGCGTTGGTACGTTGTGCATGCTTACTCGGGTTACGAGAAGCATGTCATGCGCTCGCTGATTGAGCGCGTAAAGCTGGCTGGCATGGAAGATGGCTTCGGCGAAATTCTGGTTCCCACTGAAGAAGTGGTTGAAATGCGTAATGGCCAGAAGCGCAAAAGCGAACGCAAGTTCTTCCCAGGTTATGTGCTGGTACAGATGGATATGAACGAGGGTACTTGGCACTTGGTCAAGGATACTCCTCGGGTGATGGGCTTCATTGGCGGTACCGCCGACAAGCCCGCTCCAATCACCGACAAAGAGGCGGAAGCCATTCTGCGTCGCGTGGCCGATGGTAGCGATAAGCCGAAGCCGAAGACTCTGTTTGAGCCGGGTGAGGTGGTTCGTGTTACTGACGGCCCATTCGCTGACTTTAACGGCACTGTCGAAGAAGTTAACTACGAAAAGAGCCGTGTCCAGGTGGCAGTGCTTATTTTCGGTCGCTCTACCCCGGTAGAGTTGGAGTTCAGTCAGGTCGAAAAGGTCTAGCTGAACAAGCATCCCAACCCCGCAGCCCTAGGCTGTGGGGTTTTGTCGTCACTGGGATAAACGCGCAAGTAACCGGGGAGCCTTTCGAGGCGTTCGAACCCGTAATTGGAGTGCCTCATGGCCAAGAAGATTACCGCTTACATCAAGCTGCAAGTGAAGGCCGCTCAGGCTAACCCAAGCCCACCTGTTGGTCCTGCTCTGGGTCAGCACGGCGTGAACATCATGGAATTCTGCAAGGCTTTCAACGCCCGTACTCAGGGTCTTGAAGCAGGTCTGCCGACTCCAGTGATCATCACTGTCTACAGCGACCGTAGCTTCACTTTCGAAACCAAATCCACCCCTGCTTCGGTTCTGCTGAAGAAGGCGGCCGGTCTGACCAGCGGTTCCGCTCGTCCGAACACCGTTAAGGTTGGCACTGTTACCCGTGCTCAGCTGGAAGAAATCGCGAAAACCAAAAACGCGGATCTGACTGCAGCTGATATGGATGCAGCCGTGCGTACTATCGCCGGTTCTGCTCGTAGCATGGGCCTTAACGTGGAGGGTGTGTAATGGCTAAGCTGACCAAGCGTCAAAAGGCTATCGCCGGCAAAATCGAAGCAGGCAAGGCCTACAACATTGTAGACGCTGCTGCTCTGCTGGCTGAGCTGTCGACTGTCAAGTTCAGCGAGTCGTTCGACGTTGCTGTAAACCTGGGTGTAGACCCGCGTAAATCCGACCAGGTTGTTCGTAGCGCTACTGTGCTGCCACACGGCACTGGCAAGACCGTTCGCGTTGCTGTGTTCACCCAGGGTCCAGCTGCTGAGGCCGCTCTGGCTGCCGGCGCTGACCGTGTAGGTATGGACGACCTGGCTGCCGAAATGAAAGGCGGCGACCTGAACTATGACGTAGTGATCGCATCCCCGGATGCCATGCGCGTTGTAGGTCAACTGGGTCAGATCCTCGGTCCACGTGGCCTGATGCCTAACCCGAAAGTCGGCACCGTAACTCCAGACGTAGCCACCGCGGTTAAAAACGCCAAGGCTGGTCAGGTTCGTTATCGCACCGACAAAAACGGCATCATCCACACCTCCGTTGGCAAGATCGGCTTCGATGCCGTCAAGCTGAAGGAAAACGTTGAAGCCCTGATCGCTGATCTGAAGCGTATCAAGCCGGCTTCCTCGAAAGGTATTTACGTCAAGCGCGTCACCCTGAGCACCACTATGGGCCCAGGTCTGGTTATCGACCAGAGCTCGCTGGACGCGTAAGACAAAGGTTGGTGCGATTATTCGCGCCAATTGAAAGATTGGGGTCCCTGCCTGGCGGGGGCTATCCAAGACCGTAGGCGGCGCAAGCCTTAAACCACAAGCCTACGCAGATGGTGCTCCCGGTTCCTTACCGAATCAGACACCAAAACGACATTCGGTTTCGATCGAGTGAAACGGTAACAAGCAGGAGTTAAACCCGTGGCAATTAATCTCGAAGACAAGAAGGCCATCGTCGCTGAAGTCAACGAGGCTGCCAAAGTCGCTCTGTCCGCTGTCGTGGTTGATGCACGTGGCGTAACAGTAGGCGCAATGACCGGACTCCGTAAAGAGGCTCGTGAAGCTGGCGTTTACGTACGTGTTGTACGTAACACCCTGCTCAAGCGCGCTGTTGCTGACACTGAATACAGTGTTCTCAACGACGTGTTCACCGGCCCGACCCTGATTGCATTCTCGAACGAACATCCGGGCGCTGCTGCCCGTATCTTCAAAGAGTTTGCCAAGGGTCAGGACAAGTTCGAGATCAAGGCAGCTGCGTTCGAGGGCAAGTTCCTCGCAGCTAATCAGATCGACGTACTGGCAACTCTGCCGACCCGTGACGAAGCAATTTCTCAGCTGATGAGCGTGATTCAAGGCGCTACCAGCAAATTGGCTCGTACTCTGGCGGCAATTCGCGACCAGAAAGAAGCTGCTGCAGCCTAAGGCTCGTCAACTTCTCGCGTTTTTTGTTTATTTCGATGGTCGCGTAGGCCGTCCCCCAATTCAGGAATTGAGTCATGTCTCTGACTAACGAACAAATCATCGAAGCAATCGGCCAGAAATCCGTAGTGGAAATCGTTGAGCTGATCAAAGCGATGGAAGAAACCTTCGGCGTTACCGCTGCTGCCGCTTCGGCTGGTCCAGCTGCTGCTGCCGCTGTTGTTGAAGAGCAAACCGAGTTCAACGTTGTTCTGCTGGAAGCTGGCGAGAAGAAGGTTAACGTGATCAAGGCAGTTCGTGAACTGACTGGTCTGGGCCTGAAAGAAGCCAAAGAGAAAGTAGACGGCGCTCCTCAGGTTGTAGCTGAAGGCGTTTCGAAAGAAGCTGCTGAAGACGCTAAGAAGAAGCTGGAAGAAGCAGGCGCTAAAGTCGAACTGAAATAAGTATCGACTTTGCTCCTCCAGCCCGAGCGTCAAGCGACAGGCTGATGGCTGGTGGCTCTTGCCACCGGCCTTTTTCCGTTATTGGCAGCCGACTGGGTCGGTGCTGATAAAGGTGCTGTAACCACCCGATGCGGTGGCGCAAACCATGGGGTTTGCACGATTTTCTGGCTGCTCCCGTCGGGAGGGGCCAAACAAGCAGGTGACCAAGCTGGGGAACGCTGATGGCTTACTCATATACTGAGAAAAAACGTATCCGCAAGGACTTTAGCAAGTTGCCGGACGTCATGGATGTGCCGTACCTCCTGGCCATCCAGCTGGATTCGTATCGTGAATTCTTGCAAGCGGGAGCGACTAAAGATCAGTTCCGCGACGTGGGCCTGCATGCGGCCTTCAAATCCGTTTTCCCGATCATCAGCTACTCCGGCAATGCTGCGCTGGAGTACGTCGGTTATCGCCTGGGCGAACCGGCATTTGATGTCAAAGAATGCGTATTGCGCGGTGTAACTTTCGCCGTACCTTTGCGGGTAAAAGTGCGCCTGATCATTTTCGACAAAGAATCGTCGAACAAAGCGATCAAGGACATCAAAGAGCAAGAAGTCTACATGGGCGAAATCCCATTGATGACTGAGAACGGTACCTTCGTAATCAACGGTACCGAGCGTGTTATCGTTTCCCAGCTGCACCGTTCCCCGGGCGTGTTCTTCGACCACGACCGCGGCAAGACGCACAGCTCCGGCAAACTGCTTTACTCCGCGCGCATCATCCCTTACCGCGGTTCGTGGCTGGACTTTGAGTTCGACCCGAAAGACTGCGTGTTCGTGCGTATCGACCGTCGTCGCAAGCTGCCGGCCTCGGTATTGCTGCGCGCGCTCGGCTACACCACCGAAGAAGTGCTCGACGCGTTCTACACCACCAACGTATTCCACGTTAAAGGCGAAGGTCTGAGCCTGGAACTGGTGCCTCAGCGTCTGCGCGGTGAAGTGGCTGTCCTCGATATCCAGGACGATAAAGGCAAGGTTATTGTCGAGCAGGGCCGTCGTATTACTGCCCGCCACATCAACCAGCTGGAAAAAGCCGGGATCAAAGAGCTGGATGTGCCTCTGGACTACGTCCTGGGTCGCACCACCGCCAAGGTCATCGTGCATCCGGCCACCGGCGAAATCCTGGCAGAGTGCAACACCGAACTGTCGACTGAAGTCCTGGCGAAAATCGCCAAGGCCGGCGTCGTTCGTATCGAAACTCTATACACCAACGACATCGACTGCGGTCCGTTCGTCTCCGACACGCTGAAGATCGACTCCACCAGCAACCAATTGGAAGCGCTGGTCGAGATCTATCGCATGATGCGTCCAGGCGAGCCGCCAACGAAAGACGCTGCCGAAACCCTGTTCAACAACCTGTTCTTCAGCCCTGAGCGCTATGACCTGTCTGCGGTCGGCCGGATGAAGTTCAACCGTCGTATCGGTCGTACCGAGATCGAAGGTTCGGGCGTGCTGTGCAAGGAAGACATCGTCGCGGTACTGAAGACTCTGGTCGACATCCGTAACGGTAAAGGCATCGTCGATGACATCGACCACCTGGGTAACCGTCGTGTTCGCTGCGTAGGCGAAATGGCCGAGAACCAGTTCCGCGTTGGTCTGGTACGTGTTGAGCGTGCGGTCAAAGAGCGTCTGTCGATGGCTGAAAGCGAAGGCCTGATGCCGCAAGACCTGATCAACGCCAAGCCAGTGGCTGCGGCGGTGAAAGAGTTCTTCGGTTCCAGCCAGCTCTCGCAGTTCATGGACCAGAACAACCCGCTGTCCGAGATCACCCACAAGCGTCGTGTCTCTGCACTCGGCCCTGGCGGTCTGACTCGTGAGCGCGCAGGCTTTGAAGTCCGTGACGTACACCCGACTCACTACGGTCGTGTCTGCCCGATTGAAACGCCGGAAGGTCCGAACATCGGTCTGATCAACTCCCTGGCTGCTTATGCCCGCACCAACCAGTACGGCTTCCTGGAAAGCCCGTACCGCGTGGTGAAAGAGGGTGTGGTCACTGACGAGATCGTGTTCCTGTCCGCCATTGAAGAAGCCGATCACGTGATCGCGCAGGCTTCGGCGACCATGAACGACCAGAAAGTCCTGATCGACGAACTGGTAGCCGTACGTCACCTGAACGAATTCACCGTCAAGGCGCCGGAAGACGTCACCCTGATGGACGTATCGCCGAAGCAGGTAGTTTCGGTTGCAGCGTCGCTGATTCCGTTCCTCGAGCACGACGACGCCAACCGTGCGTTGATGGGTTCGAACATGCAGCGTCAAGCTGTACCAACCCTGCGCGCTGACAAGCCGCTGGTAGGTACCGGCATGGAGCGTAACGTGGCTCGCGACTCCGGCGTTTGCGTCGTGGCTCGTCGTGGCGGCGTGATCGACTCTGTTGATGCCAGCCGTATCGTGGTTCGTGTTGCCGATGACGAAGTTGAAACCGGTGAAGCTGGTGTCGACATCTACAACCTGACCAAATACACCCGCTCGAACCAGAACACCTGCATCAACCAGCGTCCGCTGGTGAGAAAGGGTGATCGCGTTCAGCGTAGCGACATCATGGCCGACGGCCCGTCCACCGACATGGGTGAACTGGCACTGGGTCAGAACATGCGCATTGCGTTCATGGCATGGAACGGCTTCAACTTCGAAGACTCCATCTGCCTGTCCGAGCGTGTGGTTCAGGAAGACCGCTTCACCACGATCCACATTCAGGAACTGACCTGTGTGGCCCGTGACACCAAGCTTGGCCCAGAGGAAATCACTGCAGACATCCCGAACGTGGGTGAAGCTGCACTGAACAAGCTGGACGAAGCCGGTATCGTTTACGTAGGTGCTGAAGTCGGCGCAGGCGACATCCTGGTAGGTAAGGTCACTCCGAAAGGCGAGACCCAACTGACTCCGGAAGAAAAACTGCTGCGTGCGATCTTCGGTGAAAAAGCCAGCGACGTTAAAGACACCTCTCTGCGTGTACCTACCGGTACCAAGGGTACTGTCATCGACGTACAGGTCTTCACCCGCGACGGCGTTGAGCGTGATGCTCGTGCACTGTCGATCGAGAAGTCCCAGCTGGACGAGATCCGCAAGGATCTGAACGAAGAGTTCCGTATCGTTGAAGGCGCGACCTTCGAACGTCTGCGCTCCGCTCTGGTAGGCCACAAGGCTGAAGGCGGCGCCGGTCTGAAGAAAGGTCAGGACATCACCGACGAAGTTCTCGACGGTCTTGAGCATGGTCAGTGGTTCAAACTGCGCATGGCTGAAGATGCTCTGAACGAGCAGCTCGAGAAGGCTCAGGCCTACATCGTTGATCGCCGCCGTCTGCTGGACGACAAGTTCGAAGACAAGAAGCGCAAACTGCAGCAGGGCGATGACCTGGCTCCAGGCGTGCTGAAAATCGTCAAGGTTTACCTGGCAATCCGTCGTCGCATCCAGCCGGGCGACAAGATGGCCGGTCGTCACGGTAACAAAGGTGTGGTCTCCGTGATCATGCCGGTTGAAGACATGCCGCACGATGCCAATGGCACCCCGGTCGACGTCGTTCTCAACCCGCTGGGCGTACCTTCGCGTATGAACGTTGGTCAGATCCTTGAAACCCACCTGGGCCTCGCGGCCAAAGGTCTGGGCGAGAAGATCAACCGGATGGTCGAAGAGCAGCGTAAAGTTGCTGAACTGCGCACCTTCCTGGACGAGATCTACAACCAGATCGGCGGTCGTAACGAAGATCTGGACAGCTTCTCCGATCAGGAAATCCTGGATCTGGCGAAGAACCTGCGTGGCGGCGTTCCAATGGCCACTCCAGTGTTCGACGGTGCCAAGGAAAGCGAAATCAAGGCCATGCTGAAACTGGCAGACCTGCCGGAAAGCGGCCAGATGCAGCTGACTGATGGCCGTACCGGCAACAAGTTCGAGCGTCCAGTTACCGTTGGCTACATGTACATGCTGAAGCTGAACCACTTGGTAGACGACAAGATGCACGCGCGTTCTACCGGTTCGTACAGCCTGGTTACTCAGCAGCCGCTGGGTGGTAAGGCACAGTTCGGTGGTCAGCGTTTCGGGGAGATGGAGGTCTGGGCACTGGAAGCATACGGTGCTGCATACACTCTGCAAGAAATGCTCACAGTGAAGTCGGACGATGTGAACGGCCGTACCAAGATGTACAAAAACATCGTGGATGGCGATCACCGTATGGAGCCGGGCATGCCCGAGTCCTTCAACGTGTTGATCAAGGAAATTCGTTCCCTCGGCATCGATATCGATCTGGAAACCGAATAACACGTGACGCGATCGAGAGCGGGGCAGGATTGCCCGCTCTCTGCTCCGCCAGGAGGAAAGGCCTTGAAAGACCTACTGAATTTGCTGAAAAACCAGGGTCAAGTCGAAGAGTTCGACGCCATCCGTATCGGATTGGCCTCGCCTGAGATGATCCGCTCGTGGTCGTTCGGTGAAGTTAAAAAGCCGGAAACCATCAACTACCGTACGTTCAAACCTGAGCGTGACGGTCTGTTCTGCGCCAAGATCTTTGGCCCGGTAAAGGATTACGAGTGCCTGTGCGGTAAGTACAAGCGCTTGAAGCACCGTGGTGTGATCTGCGAGAAGTGCGGCGTTGAAGTTGCACTGGCCAAGGTTCGTCGTGAGCGCATGGCGCACATCGAACTGGCTTCGCCGGTTGCCCACATCTGGTTCCTGAAATCGCTGCCGTCCCGTATCGGCCTGCTGATGGACATGACCCTGCGTGATATCGAACGCGTTCTCTACTTCGAGAGCTATGTCGTTATCGACCCGGGCATGACCACCCTTGAAAAAGGTCAGCTGCTGAACGATGAGCAGTACTTCGAAGCGCTGGAAGAGTTCGGTGACGACTTCGACGCCCGCATGGGTGCAGAAGCTGTCCGTGAACTGCTGCACGCTATCGACCTGGAGCACGAGATTGGCCGTCTGCGCGAAGAGATTCCGCAAACCAACTCGGAAACCAAGATCAAGAAGCTGTCCAAGCGTCTGAAGTTGATGGAAGCCTTCCAGGGTTCCGGCAACCTGCCAGAGTGGATGGTGCTGACCGTTCTGCCGGTTCTGCCGCCAGATCTGCGTCCACTGGTCCCGCTGGATGGCGGTCGCTTCGCGACTTCCGACCTCAACGATCTGTATCGTCGAGTGATCAACCGTAACAACCGTTTGAAGCGCCTGCTGGATCTGTCCGCTCCGGACATCATCGTGCGCAACGAAAAGCGTATGTTGCAGGAAGCTGTCGATGCCCTGCTCGACAACGGTCGTCGTGGCCGCGCTATCACCGGTTCGAACAAGCGTCCTCTGAAATCCCTGGCTGACATGATCAAGGGTAAGCAAGGTCGTTTCCGTCAGAACTTGCTCGGTAAGCGTGTTGACTACTCCGGTCGTTCGGTAATTACCGTAGGTCCGACCCTGCGTCTGCACCAGTGCGGTCTGCCGAAGAAGATGGCTCTCGAGCTGTTCAAACCGTTCATTTTCGGCAAGCTGGAAATGCGTGGTCTCGCGACCACCATCAAAGCGGCCAAGAAAATGGTCGAGCGCGAACTGCCAGAGGTTTGGGACGTTCTCGCTGAAGTGATTCGCGAACACCCGGTTCTTCTCAACCGTGCACCGACCCTTCACCGTCTGGGTATCCAGGCGTTTGAACCGGTACTGATCGAAGGTAAGGCTATCCAGCTGCACCCTCTGGTCTGCGCCGCGTACAACGCCGACTTCGACGGCGACCAAATGGCCGTGCACGTACCGCTGACGCTGGAAGCCCAGCTCGAAGCGCGTGCGTTGATGATGTCGACCAACAACATTCTGTCGCCAGCCAACGGTGAGCCAATCATCGTTCCGTCGCAGGACGTTGTATTGGGTCTGTACTACATGACTCGTGAAGCGATCAACGCCAAGGGCGAAGGTCGCGTATTCGCGGATCTGCAGGAAGTTGACCGTGTGTTCCGTGCCGGCGAAGCCGCACTGCACGCCAAGGTCAAGGTTCGTATCAACGAAACCGTCAACGACCGTGACGGCAACAGCGTGAGCGGTACCCGTATCGTCGACACCACCGTCGGCCGTGCGCTGCTGTTCCAGGTTGTGCCAAAAGGTCTGTCGTACGACGTCGTCAACCTGCCGATGAAGAAAAAGGCGATCTCCAAGCTGATCAACCAGTGCTACCGCGTGGTTGGTCTGAAAGAGACCGTGATCTTCGCTGACCAGTTGATGTACACCGGTTTCGCTTACTCGACCATCTCCGGCGTTTCCATCGGCGTTAACGACTTCGTTATCCCGGACGAAAAAGCCCGCATCATCGGTGCAGCCACCGACGAAGTGAAAGAGATCGAGAGCCAGTACGCCTCCGGCCTGGTAACCCAGGGCGAGAAGTACAACAAAGTGATCGACCTTTGGTCGAAGGCGAACGACGAAGTTTCCAAGGCGATGATGGCCAACCTCTCGAAAGAGAAAGTCATCGACCGTCACGGCAATGAAGTCGACCAAGAGTCCTTCAACTCGATGTACATGATGGCCGACTCGGGTGCGCGGGGTTCCGCAGCACAGATTCGTCAGCTGGCCGGTATGCGTGGTCTGATGGCCAAGCCGGACGGTTCCATCATTGAAACGCCGATTACTGCGAACTTCCGTGAAGGTCTGAGCGTACTCCAGTACTTCATCTCGACTCACGGTGCTCGTAAAGGTCTGGCGGATACCGCGTTGAAAACCGCGAACTCCGGTTACCTGACTCGTCGTCTGGTAGACGTGGCGCAGGATCTGGTTGTAACCGAGATCGATTGCGGCACCGAACACGGTCTGCTGATGACTCCGCACATTGAAGGCGGTGACGTTGTAGAGCCGTTGGGTGAGCGCGTATTGGGTCGTGTTATTGCCCGTGACGTATTCAAGCCAGGCACCGAGGACGTCATCGTTCCTGCCGGTACTCTGGTAGACGAGAAGTGGGTCGAGTTCATCGAGCTGAACAGCATCGACGAAGTGATCGTGCGTTCGCCGATCAGCTGCGAAACCCGCTATGGCATTTGCGCCAAGTGCTACGGCCGTGATCTGGCGCGTGGTCACCAGGTGAACATCGGTGAAGCGGTCGGCGTTATCGCTGCCCAGTCCATCGGTGAGCCGGGTACCCAGCTGACGATGCGTACGTTCCACATCGGTGGTGCGGCAAGCCGTACTTCTGCAGCCGACAGCGTTCAGGTGAAGAATGGCGGTACCGTCCGTCTGCATAACCTGAAACACGTTGAGCGTGTGGATGGCCACCTGGTTGCTGTGTCCCGTTCCGGTGAGCTGGCAATCGCTGATGACTTCGGTCGTGAGCGCGAGCGTTACAAGCTGCCGTACGGTGCCGTGATTTCGGTTAAAGAAGGTGACAAGGTCGACGCTGGCGCAATCGTGGCCAAGTGGGACCCGCACACTCACCCGATCGTTACCGAAATGAAAGGTACCGTGACCTACGTGGGCATGGAAGAAGGCATCACGATCAAGCGTCAGACTGACGAATTGACCGGTATGACCAACATTGAAGTACTCGACGCGAAAGATCGTCCAGCTGCGGGCAAGGAAATCCGTCCAGCCGTGAAGATGGTCGACGACAACGGCAAGGATCTGTTGCTGCCAGGCACTGACGTTATCGCTCAGTACTTCCTGCCAGCCAACGCCCTGGTCGGTGTGGCGGACGGTGCGAAGATCGCGATCGGTGATGTTATCGCTCGTATCCCGCAAGAAACTTCGAAGACTCGTGACATCACCGGTGGTCTGCCGCGTGTTGCCGACCTGTTCGAAGCTCGTCGTCCGAAGGAAGCGTCGATTCTGGCTGAAGTCAGCGGCACCATCGCGTTCGGTAAAGAGACCAAGGGCAAGCGCCGTCTGGTCATTACCCCGAACGACGGTAGCGATCCGTACGAAGAGCTGATTCCGAAGTGGCGTCACCTGAACGTGTTCGAAGGCGAACAGGTAAACCGCGGCGAAGTTATCTCCGACGGTCCAAGCGATCCACACGACATCCTGCGTCTGCTGGGTGTGAGCGCGCTGGCCAAGTACATCGTGAACGAGATCCAGGACGTTTACCGTCTGCAAGGCGTGAAGATCAACGACAAGCACATCGAGACCATCCTGCGTCAGATGCTGCGTAAAGTTGAGATCTCCGAGTCCGGCGATTCCAGCTTCATCAAGGGCGACCAGATGGAACTGACTCACGTCCTGGTAGAGAACGAGCGTCTGAGCGCGGAAGACAAGTTTGTCTCCAAGTTCACCCGCGTTCTGCTGGGTATCACCAAGGCGTCGTTGTCCACCGAATCGTTCATCTCGGCGGCTTCCTTCCAGGAAACCACTCGCGTACTGACCGAAGCGGCAGTCACCGGCAAGCGCGATTACCTGCGCGGCCTGAAAGAAAACGTGGTTGTGGGTCGTCTGATCCCGGCCGGTACCGGTCTGGCTTATCACAGCGAGCGCAAGCGTCGCCGTGATGCAGACAAGCCGTTGCGCGTAAGCGCCAGTGAAGTGGAAGCTGCACTGACCGAAGCGCTGAACTCGAGCGGTAACTGAGTTCTGCGGTAAATAAGCTGAGGCCCTGATCGCTCCGTTCGTCGAATCGAGACAAATTGTCAAGGTTCGACGGGCGGGGAGGTCGGGGCCTTGCCTTGACTGGGGACAAGATCCTCTTTAGACTCTTGATCCCCTAAATTTGGCGGGAATCCGTTCCTGCCATTTTGCTTTTCTTGCAAGACAATAGCGTCGCAAGACAACAGTGGAGCTAGTAGATGGCAACTATCAACCAGCTGGTACGTCAGCCGCGTAAGCGTATCGTCGAGAAATCCGACGTGCCTGCGCTGCAGAACTGCCCGCAACGTCGTGGCGTGTGCACCCGTGTGTACACCACTACGCCGAAAAAACCTAACTCGGCACTGCGTAAAGTATGCCGTGTGCGTCTGACCAACGGTTTCGAGGTTTCCTCGTACATCGGTGGTGAAGGCCACAACCTGCAAGAGCACAGCGTGGTACTGATCCGCGGCGGTCGTGTAAAAGACTTGCCAGGTGTTCGTTACCACACCGTTCGCGGCTCCTTGGATACTTCCGGCGTTAAAGGCCGTAACCAGGGTCGTTCGAAGTACGGTACCAAGCGTCCGAAGTAATCGGTCGTTTTGCAGATTTTCATTTTATTGAGTCGATAAGAGTAAGGTCGGGCTTGCATCCACTGGATCTGTCCCGAACTAACCTGAAGACCGCTTGAGGGCTTATCATGCCAAGACGTCGCGTAGCAGCAAAGCGTGAGATTCTGGACGATCCGAAATACGGAAGCCAGATCCTCGCCAAATTCATGAACCACGTTATGGAAAGCGGCAAGAAAGCCGTTGCCGAGCGTATCGTTTATGGTGCCCTGGAAACCGTGAAGGCTCGTAAGGCCGGCACCGATCCCCTGGAACTCTTCGAAAAAGCACTCGACGCCATCGCTCCGCTGGTCGAAGTGAAGTCGCGCCGCGTTGGTGGTGCTACTTACCAGGTTCCGGTCGAGGTTCGTCCTTCCCGCCGTAACGCTCTGGCAATGCGCTGGTTGGTAGACTTCGCCCGTAAGCGTGGCGAGAAGTCTATGGCTCTGCGCTTGGCTGGCGAACTGCTGGATGCTGCTGAAGGTAAAGGTGCTGCTGTTAAGAAGCGTGAAGACGTGCACCGTATGGCCGAAGCCAACAAAGCTTTCTCGCACTACCGCTTCTAATTTTAGCTTCACTAATTTTGCGAGGGCTTTATGGCTCGTACTACTCCGATTAGTCGCTACCGTAACATCGGTATCGTCGCTCACGTGGATGCTGGTAAAACCACCACCACCGAGCGCGTCCTTTTTTACACCGGCAAAAGTCACAAAATGGGCGAGGTGCATGACGGCGCCGCGACCACAGACTGGATGGTGCAGGAGCAGGAGCGTGGTATTACCATTACTTCTGCTGCTATCACCGCCTTCTGGAAAGGTTCCGAGAAGCAGTATGCGCATGAGCACCGCTTCAACGTCATCGATACCCCAGGCCACGTAGACTTCACCATTGAAGTTGAGCGTTCCCTGCGCGTACTCGACGGCGCTGTCGTTGTATTCTGCGGTACTTCGGGTGTTGAGCCTCAGTCGGAAACCGTATGGCGTCAAGCCAACAAATACGGCGTTCCACGTCTTGTTTACGTAAACAAGATGGACCGTGCTGGTGCCAACTTCCTGCGCGTGATCGGTCAGATCAAACAGCGTCTGGGTCACACTCCGGTGCCGATTCAACTGGCTATCGGTTCGGAAGATAACTTCCAGGGCCAGATCGACCTGATCAACATGCAGGCTGTTTACTGGAACGACTCTGACAAGGGTATGGTTCCTGTTCGCAAGGAAATCCCTGCGGACATGCTCGAGCTCGCCACCGAATGGCGCAGCAACATGGTTGAGGCTGCGGCCGAAGCCAGTGAAGAGCTGATGAACAAGTACCTGGAAGGCGAAGAGCTGTCGATCGAAGAGATCAAGGCTGCTCTGCGTCAGCGCACTATCGCTGGCGAAATCGTTCTGGCTGTGTGCGGTTCGTCGTTCAAGAACAAGGGTGTTCCCCTGGTTCTCGACGCCGTTATCGACTTCCTGCCTGCTCCAACCGACATTCCTGCGATCAAGGGTTCCAACCCTGATAACGAGGAAGAGGAAATGGAGCGTCACGCAAGTGACGACGAGCCGTTCGCGGCACTGGCGTTCAAAATCGCTACCGACCCATTCGTGGGTACCTTGACCTTCGTCCGCGTTTACTCGGGCGTGTTGAACTCCGGCGACGGCGTGATCAACTCGGTTAAAGGTAAAAAAGAGCGCGTGGGTCGTATGGTGCAAATGCACGCAAACGCCCGTGAAGAGATCAAGGAAGTACGCGCTGGCGACATCGCGGCCCTGATCGGCATGAAGGACGTCACCACTGGTGAAACCCTCTGCAACGCTGACAAGCCAATCATCCTGGTTCGCATGGACTTCCCGGAGCCGGTTATTTCGGTTGCCGTAGAACCTAAGACCAAGGATGACCAGGAAAAAATGGGTATCGCTCTGGGCAAACTGGCTCAGGAAGACCCGTCTTTCCGCGTTAAGACTGATGAAGAGACTGGTCAGACGATCATCTCCGGCATGGGCGAGCTGCACCTGGACATCCTGGTTGACCGGATGCGCCGTGAGTTCAACGTCGAAGCCAACATCGGTAAGCCTCAAGTTTCGTACCGTGAGCGCATCACGAAGAACTGCGAAATCGAAGGCAAGTTCGTTCGCCAGTCCGGCGGTCGTGGCCAGTTCGGTCACTGCTGGATCCGTTTTGCTCCTGCTGACGAAGGTCAGGAAGGTCTGCAATTCGTGAACGAAGTAGTAGGTGGTGTGGTTCCTAAGGAATACATCCCGGCTATCCAGAAGGGTATCGAAGAGCAGATGAAGAACGGCGTTGTTGCCGGCTATCCGCTGATCGGCCTGAAGGCTACCGTGTTCGATGGTTCTTACCACGACGTCGACTCCAACGAGATGGCGTTCAAGGTGGCTGCTTCCATGGCGACCAAGCAACTGGCCCAGAAGGGTGGTGGTGAGTTGCTCGAGCCGATCATGGCGGTAGAGGTTGTTACGCCTGAAGACTATATGGGTGATGTAATGGGCGACCTTAACCGTCGTCGCGGCATGATCCAGGGTATGGAAGACACAGTGTCCGGCAAGGTTATCCGTGCCGAGGTTCCACTGGGTGAGATGTTCGGTTATGCGACCGACGTTCGTTCCATGTCTCAGGGTCGCGCAAGCTACTCTATGGAATTCAAAAAATACGATACGGCTCCGTCGCACATCGTCGAATCCGTAACCAAAAAACAAGGCTGATTCAGCCCCTTTAGGCTAGGAGTTAATTGTCGTGGCTAAAGAAAAATTTGATCGTTCCCTACCGCACGTCAACGTTGGCACCATCGGTCACGTTGACCACGGTAAAACCACTCTGACCGCTGCTCTGACTCGCGTCTGCTCCGAAGTTTTCGGTTCGGCCGTAGTTGAATTCGACAAGATCGACAGCGCTCCAGAAGAAAAAGCTCGCGGTATCACCATCAACACCGCACACGTTGAGTACAACTCGCTGATCCGTCACTACGCTCACGTTGACTGCCCAGGTCACGCTGACTATGTGAAGAACATGATCACCGGTGCTGCTCAAATGGACGGCGCTATCCTGGTTTGCTCGGCCGCTGATGGTCCGATGCCACAAACCCGTGAGCACATCCTGCTGTCCCGTCAGGTAGGCGTTCCGTACATCGTGGTTTTCCTGAACAAGGCTGACCTGGTAGACGACGCTGAGCTGCTGGAACTGGTTGAGATGGAAGTTCGCGACCTGCTGTCCACCTACGACTTCCCGGGCGATGACACTCCAATCATCATCGGTTCGGCTCGTATGGCGCTGGAAGGCAAAGACGACAACGAGATGGGCACCACTGCCGTCAAGAAACTGGTTGAAACTCTGGACAGCTACATCCCAGAACCAGTTCGTATGATCGACAAGCCATTCCTGATGCCAATCGAAGACGTATTCTCGATCTCGGGTCGTGGTACTGTTGTGACTGGTCGTATCGAGCGCGGTATCGTTCGCGTTCAAGATGCACTGGAAATCGTTGGTCTGCGCGACACCACCACCACCACCTGCACCGGTGTTGAAATGTTCCGCAAGCTGCTCGACGAAGGTCGTGCTGGCGAGAACTGCGGCGTTCTGCTGCGTGGTACCAAGCGTGACGACGTTGAGCGTGGTCAGGTTCTGGTCAAGCCAGGTTCGGTTAAGCCGCACACCAAGTTCACCGCAGAAGTTTACGTTCTGAGCAAGGAAGAAGGCGGTCGTCACACTCCGTTCTTCAAAGGCTACCGTCCACAGTTCTACTTCCGTACTACTGACGTGACTGGTAACTGCGAGCTGCCAGAAGGCGTTGAAATGGTAATGCCAGGTGACAACATTCAGATGACTGTTACCCTGATCAAAACCATCGCGATGGAAGACGGTCTGCGTTTCGCTATCCGTGAAGGCGGTCGTACCGTCGGCGCTGGCGTTGTAGCCAAAATCATCGAGTAATTCTCTTTTATAGAGTCTGCCTGATGAATTGAAAAAGCCCCCGCTCAGCGGGGGCTTTTTTATTGGGTTGACACCTATCTGGGGCGTCTATAGAATTGCGCCTCCTTTTAACGGGCGTATTGCGCCCGGTGGGAATAGCAGCCGGAGTCTGAAATCCAATGCAAAATCAGCAAATCCGTATCAGGTTGAAGGCTTTTGACCATCGCCTGATCGACCAATCAACCCAGGAAATCGTGGAAACCGCGAAACGTACTGGTGCTCAAGTGCGTGGTCCAATTCCACTGCCTACCCGTAAAGAGCGGTTCACCGTTCTGGTTTCCCCGCACGTCAACAAAGACGCGCGTGACCAGTACGAAATCCGCACTCATAAGCGCGTTCTGGACATCGTCCAGCCAACGGATAAAACCGTTGATGCTCTTATGAAGCTTGATCTTGCGGCCGGTGTGGAAGTGCAGATCAGCCTCGGCTAAGACTCGGTCTTGGTCGTGTAACGCTCTGAAATGGGCGGCCATAGCGGGTGAAAGCCCCGTACACTCATGAGGTTTACAACATGACTATTGGTGTAGTCGGTCGTAAATGCGGTATGACCCGTATTTTCACCGAAGAAGGTGTCTCCATTCCGGTCACGGTCATTGAGATCGAGCCGAATCGCGTCACCCAGTTCAAAACTGAAGAGACCGATGGCTATCGTGCAGTGCAAGTCACTGTCGGCGAGCGTCGTGCTTCGCGTGTAACAGCAGCTCAGGCTGGCCACTTCGCTAAGGCGAACGTTGCCGCTGGTCGCACTACCATGGAATTCCGTCTTGAAGAAGGCGAGTACCAGGCTGGCGATCTGATCAACGCTGAAATCTTCGCCGCTGGTCAACTGGTTGATGTAACCGGTCAGTCCAAAGGTAAAGGCTTCCAGGGTACGATCAAGCGTTGGAATTTCCGCGGGCAAGATAACACCCACGGTAACTCCGTATCCCACCGCGTCCCAGGCTCTATCGGCCAGTGCCAGACTCCTGGTCGTGTATTCAAGGGCAAAAAAATGTCCGGTCATATGGGCGCTGAGCGCGTGACCGTGCAGTCCCTGGAAGTAGTGCGCGTGGACGCTGAACGCAATCTGTTGTTGGTCAAGGGCGCTGTTCCTGGCGCTACTGGCGGCAACCTGGTTGTACGTCCAGCAGCCAAGGCTCGCGGTTAAGGGGAAGCTGACATGCAATTAAATGTAAATGACGCTCAAGCGATCGAAGTTTCCGAACTGACATTTGGCGGCGAATTCAACGAGACGCTGGTTCACCAAGCAGTCGTGGCCTACATGGCCGGCGGCCGTCAAGGTAGCAAGCAGCAAAAGACCCGTTCCGACGTTCGTGGTGGCGGCAAGCGCCCATGGCGTCAGAAAGGTACTGGCCGTGCTCGTGCCGGTACTATCCGTAGCCCAATCTGGCGTGGCGGCGGTACCACTTTCGCAGCTCGTCCACAGGATCACTCCCAGAAGCTGAACAAGAAGATGTATCGCGCAGCAATGCGTTCCATCCTTGCTGAGCTGGTGCGTACTGATCGTCTGGTCGTGGTTCAGGATTTCGCTATTGAAACTCCGAAAACCAAAGATCTGCTGGGCAAGCTGAACAACATGAGCCTGACCGATGTTCTCATCGTGTCGGACGCTGTTGATCAGAACCTGTACCTGGCTGCTCGTAACCTGCCACACGTAGATGTACGTGACGTGCAAGGTTCCGATCCAGTTAGTCTGATCGCATACGACAAGGTGTTGATCACCGTGTCGGCCGTGAAGAAATTCGAGGAGCTGCTGGGATGAACCAGGAACGCGTATTTAAAGTTCTGCTTGGCCCGCACGTTTCCGAGAAGGCTACGGTTCTGGCAGACAAGAAAGGCCAGTTCGTTTTCAAGGTTGCTACTGATGCAACCAAGCTGGAAATCAAGAAGGCCGTCGAAAGCCTGTTCAGCGTGAAAGTAGAGCGCGTCACTACCCTGAACGTTCTGGGTAAGAGCAAGCGCACTGCTCGCGGTCTGGGCAAGCGTAATGACTGGAAGAAGGCAGTTATCTCCCTTCAGCCAGGCCAAGATCTCGATTTCAGCAGCAGTGCTGAGTAAGGAAGGGGTGCATCATGGCAATCGTTAAATGCAAACCGACTTCCCCTGGCCGCCGTTTTGTGGTCAAGGTGGTCAACCAGGAGCTGCATAAAGGCGCTCCTCACGCACCGCTGCTCGAGAAAAAATCGAAGACTGGTGGTCGTAACAACAATGGCCGTATTACCACTCGTCACATCGGTGGTGGTCATAAGCAGCATTACCGTATGGTCGATTTCCGTCGCAACGACAAAGATGGCATCGTCGCCACTGTCGAGCGTATCGAATACGATCCAAACCGTACTGCTCACATCGCACTGCTCTGCTACGCAGACGGCGAGCGCCGCTACATCATCGCCCCTAAAGGCGTGAGTGCTGGCGACCAGCTGATCGCAGGCGCTCTGGCTCCAATCAAGCCAGGCAACGCTCTGCAACTGCGCAACATTCCAGTCGGTTCTACCGTACACGGCATCGAACTGAAGCCAGGTAAAGGCGCACAGATCGCTCGTTCTGCTGGTGCTTCGGCTCAGCTGATCGCTCGTGAAGGCGTGTACGTTACCCTGCGTCTGCGTTCCGGTGAAATGCGTAAAGTCCTGGCTGAATGCCGTGCGACCCTGGGCGAAGTCTCGAACTCCGAGCACAGCCTGCGTTCGCTGGGTAAAGCTGGTGCCAAACGCTGGCGTGGCGTTCGCCCAACCGTTCGTGGTGTTGCCATGAACCCGGTTGACCACCCACATGGTGGTGGTGAAGGTCGTACCTCTGGTGGTCGTCATCCGGTATCGCCATGGGGCTTCCCGACTAAGGGCGCGAAGACTCGTGGTAATAAGCGTACCGACAAAATGATCGTCCGTCGTCGCAAGTAAATAGAGGGATACGACAGTGCCACGTTCTCTGAAAAAAGGTCCTTTTATTGATCTTCACCTACTGAAGAAGATCGAAGTGGCGGCGGAAAAGAACGATCGCAAACCAATTAAAACCTGGTCGCGTCGTTCGATGATCCTGCCACAAATGGTCGGTCTGACCATCGCAGTACACAACGGCCGTCAGCACGTCCCAGTTCTCGTGAACGAAGACATGGTTGGCCATAAACTGGGCGAGTTCGCCGGTACCCGCACTTATCGTGGGCACGTGGCTGACAAGAAAGCCAAGCGTTAAGGGGTAAGGAAATGGAAGTAGCCGCTAAGTTGTCGGGCGCTCGAATCTCCGCCCAGAAAGCCCGCTTGGTCGCCGACCAGATCCGCGGGAAGAAGGTGGGCGAAGCGCTCAACCTGTTGGCTTTCAGCAGTAAGAAAGCCGCCGAGATCATGAAAAAAGTGCTGGAGTCGGCCGTAGCCAACGCCGAGCATAACGAAGGCGCAGACGTTGATGACCTGAAGGTCAGCACCGTTTTCGTCAACGAAGGGCGTTCGCTGAAGCGCATCATGCCACGTGCCAAAGGCCGTGCTGATCGCATCGTCAAGCGGTCTTGCCATATCACTGTCAAGGTTGCTGACAAGTAACGGAGTCGAAGAGATGGGTCAGAAAGTACATCCCATTGGCATTCGCCTGGGAATCGTCAAGGAGCACACCTCCGTCTGGTACGCAGACGGTCGGACTTATGCGGACTACTTGTTCGCTGATCTGAAGGTGCGTGAGTATCTCCAAGACAAACTAAAAAGCGCGTCCGTAAGCCGTATCGATATCCATCGTCCGGCCCAAACTGCACGTATCACCATCCACACCGCTCGTCCAGGTATCGTTATCGGGAAGAAAGGTGAAGATGTTGAGAAACTGCGTCAGGACCTGACCAAGCAAATGGGTGTGCCTGTGCACATCAATATCGAAGAGATCCGCAAGCCGGAACTCGACGGTATGCTGGTTGCGCAGAGCGTAGCTCAGCAGCTGGAGCGTCGCGTAATGTTCCGTCGCGCTATGAAGCGCGCAGTACAGAACGCCATGCGCATTGGTGCCAAAGGCATCAAAATCCAAGTGAGCGGTCGTCTCGGCGGTGCTGAAATCGCACGTACTGAATGGTATCGCGAAGGTCGTGTGCCACTGCACACCCTGCGTGCCGACATCGACTATGCCAACTACGAAGCTCACACCACTTACGGTGTGATCGGTGTAAAGGTTTGGATCTTCAAAGGCGAAGTAATTGGTGGTCGCCAAGAAGAGCTGAAGCCACAAGCACCAGCGCCTCGTAAAAAAGCTGCTAAGTAAGGGGTACGCCAAATGTTGCAACCAAAGCGTACGAAGTTCCGCAAGCAGATGACCGGCCACAACCGTGGTCTGGCACTGCGCGGTAGCAAAGTCAGCTTCGGCGAGTTCGCGCTGAAGTCTGTTGCTCGTGGTCGTCTCACCGCTCGTCAGATCGAGTCAGCACGTCGTGCTCTGACCCGTCACGTAAAACGTGGCGGCAAGATCTGGATCCGTGTATTCCCGGACAAGCCGATCTCCAAAAAACCTCTCGAGGTTCGTATGGGTAAAGGTAAGGGTAACGTGGAGTACTGGGTTGCCCAGATTCAGCCAGGCAAAGTCCTGTATGAAATCGAGGGTGTTTCTGAAGAGCTGGCGCGTGAGGCTTTCGCCCTGGCTGCTGCAAAGCTGCCGCTCGCCACCTCCTTTGTTAAACGGACGGTGATGTGATGAAAGCGAATGAACTTCGTGAAAAATCCGCACAGCAGCTGAACGAGCAACTGCTCGGCTTGCTGCGCGACCAGTTCAATCTGCGTATGCAGAAAGCAACTGGCCAGTTGGGGCAGTCTCATCTGCTCTCGCAAGTTAAGCGTGACATCGCTCGCGTGAAGACTGTGCTCAACCAGCAGGCAGGTAAGTGATCATGGCTGAAGCCGAAAAAACTGTCCGTACGCTGACTGGCCGTGTTGTCAGCGACAAGATGGACAAAACCATCACCGTTCTGATCGAGCGTCGCGTTAAGCACCCGATCTACGGTAAATACGTTAAGCGTTCGACTAAGCTGCACGCGCACGACGAAACCAATCAGTGCCACATCGGCGACAAAGTCACTATTCGTGAAACTCGTCCGATGGCCAAGACCAAGTCTTGGGCGCTGGTTGATGTTCTCGAACGCGCTGTGGAAGTCTAAGGGCTAGGGGTCGGAGAAATTATATGATTCAGACTCAATCCATGCTCGATGTGGCCGATAACAGCGGCGCTCGCCGTGTTATGTGCATCAAGGTGCTGGGTGGCTCCCATCGTCGTTACGCTGGTATCGGTGACATCATCAAGGTTACCGTGAAGGAAGCAATTCCTCGCGGTAAAGTGAAAAAAGGCCAAGTGATGACTGCTGTTGTAGTCCGCACTCGTCACGGCGTACGTCGTGCTGATGGCTCCATTATCCGCTTTGATGGCAACGCTGCTGTTCTTCTGAACAACAAGCAAGAGCCGATCGGCACCCGTATCTTTGGGCCAGTGACCCGTGAACTTCGTACTGAGAAGTTCATGAAGATCGTCTCGCTCGCCCCAGAAGTGCTGTAAGGAGATCCG
Organism: Pseudomonas sp. RSB 5.4; assembly: GCF_037126175.1. Classification (NCBI taxonomy): domain Bacteria; kingdom Pseudomonadati; phylum Pseudomonadota; class Gammaproteobacteria; order Pseudomonadales; family Pseudomonadaceae; genus Pseudomonas; species Pseudomonas sp. RSB 5.4. The sequence continues at coordinate 3,882,049 of NZ_CP146986.1, read as the reverse complement.
ACATGCAAAAGATTCGTCGTGACGACGAGATCATCGTGATCGCCGGCAAAGACAAAGGTAAGCGCGGTAAGGTGCTGAAGGTTCTTGCTGACAACCGTCTGGTTGTTGGTGGTCTGAACCTGGTCAAGCGTCATACCAAGCCTAACCCGATGTCGGGCGTACAGGGCGGTATCGTCGAGAAAGAAGCGCCACTGCACGCTTCCAACGTCGCCATCTTCAACGGCGAAACCAACAAGGCTGACCGCGTTGGTTTCAAAGTAGAAGACGGTAAGAAAATTCGTGTCTTCAAGTCGACCCAAAAAGCGGTTGATGCTTGAACACTGCTAGGTAGAAGACCATGGCACGACTAAAAGAGATTTACCGGAAGGAAATCGCTCCGAAACTTAAGGAAGAACTTAAGCTTTCGAACGTGATGGAAGTTCCGCGCGTTACCAAAATCACCCTGAACATGGGTCTGGGCGAAGCGATCGGCGACAAAAAAGTCATCGAGCACGCTGTTGCTGACCTGGAAAAGATCACCGGCCAAAAAGTCGTTGTGACCTACGCTCGTAAATCCATCGCTGGCTTTAAAGTCCGTGAAGGATGGCCGATCGGCGTCAAAGTGACTCTGCGCCGTGAGCGTATGTACGAGTTCCTGGATCGTCTGCTGTCGATCTCCCTGCCTCGGGTTCGCGACTTCCGCGGCCTGAATGCCAAGTCCTTCGATGGTCGTGGCAACTACAGCATGGGCGTGAAAGAGCAGATCATTTTCCCGGAAATCGACTACGACAAGATCGATGCTCTCCGCGGTCTGGACATTACCCTGACCACCACTGCCAAGAACGATGATGAAGGCCGCGCTCTGCTGCGTGCTTTCAAATTCCCGTTCCGCAACTGATTGGAGTAGGAAAATGGCCAAGAAGAGCATGAAAAACCGTGAGCTGAAGCGTCAGCTCACTGTTGCCAAGTACGCCACCAAGCGTGCAGCGCTGAAAGCTATCATCGTCGATCTGAACGCAAGTCCAGAAGCGCGTTGGGAAGCTACCGTAGCTCTGCAGAAGCAACCACGTGACGCAAGCGCTTCGCGCATGCGTAACCGTTGCCGCCTGACTGGTCGTCCGCACGGCGTTTACCGCAAGTTCGGCCTGGGCCGTAACAAACTGCGTGAAGCGGCAATGCGTGGTGACGTTCCAGGTCTGGTTAAAGCCAGCTGGTAATCGCTGTCAAAGCCTTGATGGTCGGGGTCGCAAGAACCTGACCATCGGTGGCCTTGAATCTGAATCAAGCCCCTTTTGGGGCTTGATTCATTTCTGGGGTGTGTCTAGAATGACCGGCTCGCCTGAGCCCGTGTTTTTCATGCCCGGAGTTTCTCGGCGACAAGTAGTAGCCGCAAGGCTAATTTTTCTGTATTAGGAGCGTCTAGCCCATGAGTATGCAGGACCCGTTAGCGGACATGCTAACTCGAATCCGTAATGCCCAGATGGCTGAAAAGTCCGTCGTAAGCATGCCTTCTTCCACGTTGAAGGTGGCTGTAGCTAAAGTCCTGAAGGACGAAGGTTACATCGCGGGTTATCAGATCAGCAGCGAAACCAAACCACTGCTGTCTATCGAGCTGAAATATTTCGAAGGCCGTCCGGTTATCGAAGAAGTCAAGCGCGTTAGCCGTCCAGGCCTGCGTCAGTACAAGTCCGTCGAAGATCTGCCTAAAGTACGTGGCGGTCTCGGTGTGTCTATCGTCTCCACCAACAAGGGTGTGATGACTGATCGTGCTGCGCGCGCTGCCGGTGTCGGCGGCGAAGTTCTTTGCACTGTGTTCTAAGGGGGGATAAGCATGTCTCGCGTCGCTAAGAACCCCGTTAAGCTGCCAGCCGGTGTCGAAGTAAAATTCGCAGGCCAACAGCTTTCGGTGAAGGGTGCCAAGGGTACTCTTGAACTGAACATCCATTCGTCCGTTGAGATCGTTGAAGAAGCTGGTGAGCTGCGTTTCGCTGCTCGCAATGGCGATCAACAGACTCGCGCAATGGCCGGTACCACGCGTGCGTTGGTAAACAACATGGTCCAAGGCGTAAGCCAAGGCTTCGAGCGCAAGCTCCAGCTGGTCGGTGTTGGTTACAAGGCGCAAGCAAAAGGTCAGGTGCTGAACCTGGCTCTTGGCTTCTCGCACCCAGTGGATTACGAACTGCCGGAAGGCATCACCGCTGAGACTCCTAGCCAGACCGATATCCTGATCAAGGGCATCGACAAGCAGCTGGTAGGTCAAGTGGCCGCCGAGATCCGCGACTTCCGTCCACCAGAGCCGTACAAAGGCAAAGGTGTGCGCTACGCGGACGAAGTCGTCCGTCGTAAAGAAGCCAAGAAGAAGTAGGGCATAGCAAATGACCGACAAAAAAGTTACTCGACTGCGTCGCGCTCGCAAAGCACGCCTGAAAATGCACGAACTCGAAGTCGTGCGTCTCTGCGTGTTCCGCTCTTCGCAGCACATCTACGCCCAGGTCATTTCGGCCGACGGCAACAAAGTCCTGGCAAGCGCCTCGACTTTGGATAAAGAACTGCGTGATGGCGCCACTGGCAACATCGACGCGGCCACTAAGGTTGGCCAGCTGGTCGCTACGCGTGCTAAGGCCGCTGGCGTCTCGCAGGTGGCTTTCGACCGCTCTGGCTTCAAGTACCACGGCCGCGTTAAAGCGCTGGCTGATGCTGCTCGTGAAGCTGGGCTGGAGTTCTAAGTTATGTCAAATAACGACCAAAAGCGCGACGAAGGCTACATCGAGAAGCTGGTTCAAGTTAACCGCGTAGCCAAAACCGTTAAAGGCGGCCGTATCTTCACTTTCACCGCGTTGACCGTGGTTGGTGATGGTAAAGGGCGTGTTGGCTTCGGCCGTGGCAAGTCGCGTGAAGTGCCTGCTGCGATCCAGAAGGCAATGGAAGCTGCTCGCCGCAACATGATTCAAGTTGACCTGAACGGCACTACCCTGCAGTACGCAATGAAGTCCGCTCACGGCGCTTCGAAGGTGTACATGCAGCCTGCTTCTGAAGGTACCGGTATCATCGCTGGCGGCGCTATGCGTGCTGTCCTCGAAGTTGCTGGCGTTCAGAACGTTCTGGCCAAGTGCTATGGCTCGACTAACCCGGTAAACGTGGTTCACGCCACTTTCAAGGGTCTGAAAGCTATGCAATCTCCTGAGTCCATCGCTGCCAAGCGTGGCTTGACTGTCAAGGAGATCTTCTGATCATGGCTACCGTTAAAGTAACGCTGATCAAAAGCATGACCGGCCGCATCCCTAACCACAAACTGTGCGTTAAGGGTCTGGGTCTGCGTCGCATCGGTCACACTGTAGAAGTCCAGGATACTCCCGAGAATCGCGGGATGATCAACAAGGCCTACTACATGCTGCGTGTCGAGGGTTAATCGATGAAACTCAATGATCTGAGTCCAGCGCCGGGTTCCCGTCGCGAAAAGCATCGTCCGGGCCGTGGTATCGGTAGCGGTTTGGGTAAGACTGGTGGCCGCGGCCACAAAGGTCAGACCTCCCGCTCCGGTGGCACCATTGCTCCAGGCTTTGAAGGCGGTCAACAGCCGCTGCATCGTCGCCTGCCGAAGTTCGGTTTCGTTTCCCTGAAAGCCATGGACCGCGCAGAAGTGCGTCTGTCCGAGCTGGCTAAAGTGGAAGGCGACATCGTCACCGTGCAGTCCCTGAAAGATGCCAACGTGATCAACGTCAACGTACAGCGTGTGAAAATCATGCTGTCCGGTGAAGTGACTCGCGCTGTCACTATCGGCAAGGGAATCGGCGCCACCAAAGGTGCGCGTGCGGCTATCGAAGCAGCTGGCGGCAAGTTCGAGGAATAAATGGCTAAGCAAGGTGCTCTCTCTGCGCTCGGCAAAGGCGGTATGTCTGAACTCTGGGCTCGTCTGCGTTTTCTGTTCCTGGCGATTATCGTCTACCGAATAGGCGCACACATCCCGGTTCCAGGTATCAACCCTGACCGACTCGCAGACCTGTTTCGACAGAATGAGGGGACCATTCTTAGCTTGTTCAACATGTTCTCCGGCGGCGCGCTGGAACGGATGAGCATCTTTGCACTGGGGATCATGCCGTACATTTCGGCATCGATCATCATGCAACTGATGACAGCCGTCAGCCCGCAGCTGGAGCAGTTGAAGAAGGAAGGTGAAGCTGGCCGTCGCAAGATCAGCCAGTACACCCGCTACGGCACCGTCGTCCTAGCTCTCGTTCAGGCTATTGGCATGTCCATTGGTCTGGCGGGGCAGGGCGTTGCGTTCACTGGTGACTTTGGCTTCCATTTCGTCGCGGTATCCACTTTTGTGGCTGGTGCGATGTTCATGATGTGGCTGGGTGAGCAGATTACTGAGCGTGGTGTAGGCAACGGTATCTCGATGTTGATTTTTTCGGGTATCGTCGCCGGTCTTCCGAGAGCAATCGGGCAGTCTTTCGAGTCTGCGCGTCAGGGTGATATCAATATCTTCGCCTTGGTTGTCATCGGTTTGCTGGCAGTAGCGATTATCGGTTTCGTGGTGTTCATTGAGCGTGGTCAGCGTCGTATCGCTGTTCACTACGCCAAGCGTCAGCAGGGCCGCAAGGTTTTTGCTGCGCAGACAAGCCACTTGCCGCTGAAGGTGAACATGGCCGGCGTTATTCCGGCTATTTTCGCGAGCAGCATTTTGCTGTTCCCGGCTTCGTTGGGTGCCTGGTTTGGTCAGTCTGAAGGTATGGGCTGGTTGCAGGACATCTCGCAGTCGATCGCTCCTGGTCAGCCGTTGAATATTCTGCTGTTTAGTGCAGGGATTATTTTCTTCTGCTTCTTCTATACGGCGTTGATGTTCAATCCGAAAGACGTAGCGGAAAACCTGAAGAAGTCCGGTGCCTTTATTCCGGGCATCCGTCCAGGTGAGCAGTCTGCGCGCTACATTGATGGCGTACTGACTCGCTTGACCATGTTCGGTGCTCTTTACATGACGGCCGTGTGTCTGTTGCCCCAGTTCCTGGTGGTTGCAGCAAACGTTCCGTTCTACCTTGGCGGGACCTCGTTGCTGATCGTGGTCGTGGTTGTGATGGACTTCATGTCCCAAGTACAATCGCACCTCGTTTCGCACCAGTACGAATCCCTGATGAAGAAAGCCAACCTGAAGGGTTACGGCAGCGGCATGTTGCGCTGAGTACCCATAAGGTTCGAGGAGTTGGTGATGAAAGTTCGTGCATCGGTGAAAAAGCTGTGCCGTAACTGCAAGATTATTCGCCGCGAAGGTGTTGTTCGAGTAATTTGCAGCGCGGAACCGCGTCACAAACAGCGCCAAGGCTGAGTGTGATTGTGCTTCAAGCCCGGCAGCTAGTGCGCTGCCGGGTTGATTATTTGTTATTACAGCGATATTATCTCGCGCCCTATTTCTTGGCTTCCGGGGCGTAGGTAGCTGTCAATTGGAGTCCCACTGAATGGCCCGTATTGCAGGCGTTAACATTCCAGATAACAAGCATACTGTTATCTCGCTGACCTACATCTATGGTGTTGGTCGCACTACTGCGCAGAAAATCTGTGCAGACACTGGGGTAAACCCAGCAGCAAAGATCAAAGATCTGAGCGACGAGCAAATTGAACAGCTGCGTGGCGAAGTGGCGAAGTTCACCACTGAAGGTGACCTGCGTCGCGAAATCAACATGAAAATCAAGCGCTTGATGGACCTCGGTTGCTATCGCGGTCTGCGTCATCGTCGCGGTCTTCCAGTACGCGGTCAGCGTACCAAGACCAACGCGCGTACCCGTAAAGGTCCGCGTAAGCCGATCCGCAAGTAATCGCCCCAGCGAATCGACAGGAATTTAATCATGGCAAAACCTGCTGCTCGTCCTCGTAAAAAAGTTAAAAAGACAGTGGTTGATGGCATCGCCCACATCCATGCTTCTTTTAACAACACCATCGTGACCATTACCGACCGTCAAGGTAACGCTCTTTCCTGGGCTACCTCCGGTGGTTCGGGTTTCCGCGGTTCCCGCAAGTCCACCCCGTTCGCTGCTCAAGTAGCTGCTGAGCGTGCTGGTCAAGCTGCGCTGGAATACGGCCTGAAAAACCTCGACGTTAACGTCAAGGGTCCAGGTCCAGGTCGTGAATCCGCAGTCCGCGCTTTGAACGGCTGTGGCTACAAGATCGCCAGCATCACCGACGTGACGCCAATCCCGCACAACGGGTGCCGTCCGCCGAAGAAGCGCCGCGTGTAATCCAGGAGATTGTAAAGAATGGCTCGTTACATTGGTCCAAAATGCAAACTCGCTCGTCGCGAAGGCACCGATCTCTTCCTGAAGAGCGGCGTGCGCGCGATCGAATCGAAGTGCAACATTGAAGCAGCACCTGGTATCCACGGCCAACGCCGCGGTCGCCAGTCCGACTACGGCACCCAACTGCGTGAAAAGCAGAAGGTCCGTCGTATTTATGGCGTTCTCGAGCGTCAGTTCAGCGGCTACTACAAAGAAGCTGCTGGCAAGAAAGGTGCAACCGGTGAAAACCTGCTGCAACTGCTCGAATGCCGTCTGGACAACGTTGTATACCGTATGGGCTTTGGTTCGACTCGTGCCGAATCCCGTCAGCTGGTATCGCACAAGTCGATCAGCGTTAACGGTCAGACCGTAAACGTTCCGTCGTATCAGGTTCGTGCTGGTGACGTGGTCGCAGTTCGCGAGAAAGCAAAAAACCAACTTCGCATTGTCCAAGCTCTCGATCTGTGTGCCCAACGTGGCCGCGTAGAATGGGTAGAAGTAGACACTGAGAAGAAGTCGGGCGTTTTCAAGAACGTTCCTGCTCGCAGTGATCTGTCCGCCGACATCAACGAAAGCCTGATTGTCGAGCTCTACTCCAAGTAAGGGCTAGAAAATAGGTGCATCCATGCAGATTTCGGTAAATGAGTTCCTGACACCCCGCCACATTGATGTGCAGGTTGTCAGTCCAACCCGCGCCAAGATCACTCTCGAGCCTCTCGAGCGTGGTTTTGGCCACACCCTGGGCAACGCGCTGCGCCGCATCCTGTTGTCCTCAATGCCCGGCTGCGCAGTAGTCGAGGCCGAGATTGACGGTGTGCTCCACGAGTACAGCGCCATCGAAGGTGTACAGGAAGACGTAATTGAAATCCTGTTGAACCTTAAAGGTCTGGCCATCAAGCTGCACGGTCGTGACGAAGTTACGCTGACCTTGTCGAAGAAGGGTTCGGGGGTGGTTACCGCTGCCGATATTCAGCTGGATCATGATGTCGAGATCGTTAACCCCGATCACGTAATCGCTAACCTGGCGTCTAACGGCGCCCTGAACATGAAGCTCACCGTAGCTCGTGGTCGTGGTTATGAACCAGCCGACTCGCGTCAGAGCGATGAAGATGAAAGCCGCAGCATTGGTCGCTTGCAGCTTGACTCTTCGTTCAGCCCGGTTCGCCGTATCGCATACGTGGTGGAAAACGCCCGTGTCGAGCAGCGTACCAACCTGGACAAGCTGGTTATTGATCTGGAAACCAACGGTACTCTGGATCCTGAAGAGGCTATCCGCCGCGCTGCAACCATCCTGCAACAGCAGTTGGCTGCGTTCGTCGACCTCAAAGGTGACAGTGAGCCAGTGGTTGTCGAGCAGGAAGACGAGATCGATCCGATCCTGCTTCGCCCGGTTGACGATCTGGAACTGACTGTACGTTCGGCTAACTGCCTTAAGGCGGAAAACATCTACTACATCGGTGACCTGATTCAGCGTACCGAAGTAGAGCTGTTGAAGACTCCGAACCTGGGCAAGAAATCCTTGACTGAAATCAAGGACGTTCTGGCCTCCCGCGGTCTGTCCCTCGGCATGCGCCTCGACAACTGGCCGCCTGCAAGTCTTAAGAAGGACGACAAGGCGACTGCCTGATCGTCGTAATCACCGAACGTAGTGTTTGGTAAGGAATGAACCATGCGTCATCGTAAAAGTGGGCGTCACCTGAGCCGCACCAGCTCGCACCGCAAGGCCATGTTCCAGAACATGGCGGTGTCGTTGTTCGAGCACGAGCTGATCAAGACTACTCTGCCAAAAGCCAAAGAACTGCGCCGCGTTGCCGAGCCGCTGATCACTCTGGCCAAGACAGACAGCCTGGCTAACCGCCGTCTGGCTTTCGACCGTACTCGTTCGAAAGCTATCGTTGGTAAGCTCTTCAACGACCTGGGCAAGCGTTACGCTACCCGTGAGGGTGGCTACCTGCGCATCCTCAAGTGCGGTTTCCGCGCTGGCGACAACGCGCCTATGGCGTACGTCGAGTTGGTTGATCGTGCTACTGCTGGCGAAGCTGTATCCGCCGAGTAAGACGTCAGTCTGAAACGAAAAACCGGGCCTAGTGCCCGGTTTTTTGTGTCCACAAGAAAATGCGCTGTTCGTACAAGCTTCTGACATTGTTCTGTTGTCACTATGTGTTGGGAAACTTAATTAGTAATTATCTATCGATGACTACAAGTTAATGAATTTGTAGGTGTTACATCGATGATCAATACTTCCCAGCAAGCCGATTCGCCGGCAGTTTCAAGACTGACAGAGGAAGAAGACCGTATGAGCCAGATCAAAACGCTTACGACCGCCAGTGGCGCACCTGTCGCTGATAACCAGAATTCTCGCTCCGCCGGCCCTCGTGGCCCGCTGCTGCTCGACGATTTTCACCTGATCGAGAAGCTTGCCCATTTCAACCGTGAAAATATTCCTGAGCGCCGCGTACACGCCAAAGGCTCGGGTGCTTACGGTACTTTTACTGTTACCCGCGACATTACCGAGTACACAAGCGCCAAGCTGTTCGAATCTGTAGGCAAACAAACCCCGACATTCCTGCGTTTCTCTACTGTTGGCGGTGAGCGTGGTTCGGCTGACACCGAGCGTGATCCGCGCGGTTTTGCCCTGAAGTTTTACACCGAGGAAGGCAACTGGGACATCGTTGGCAACAATACTCCGGTGTTCTTCATTCGTGACCCGCTGAAGTTTCCCGACTTTATCCACACCCAGAAACGTCTGCCGCAGAGCAACCTGAAAAGCGCGCAAATGATGTGGGACTTCTGGTCGCATTCGCCTGAAGCGCTGCACCAGGTGACCATCCTGTTCTCGGATCGCGGCATCCCCGATGGCTACCGTCATATGCACGGTTTTGGCAGCCACACCTACAGCCTGATCAACGCAAGAGGCGAGCGTCACTGGGTGAAATGGCACTACAAGACCCAGCAAGGGATCAAGAACCTTGCGCCGGCCGACGCCGCACGCCTGGCGGGTACCGATCCGGATTACGCGCAGCGTGACCTGTTCGAAGCCATCGAGCGTGGCGACTTTCCGAAATGGCGTGTGTGCATTCAGATCATGACCGAAGCTCAGGCTGTGGCGCATTACGAGAACCCGTTCGACGTGACCAAGACCTGGTCGCAGAAGGAATTCCCGCTGATCGAGGTCGGTGAGCTGGAGCTGAACCGCAATCCGCTGAACTACTTCGCCGAGGTTGAGCAAGCTGCATTTGGTCCCAGCAACATGGTGCCTGGTGTCGGTCTGTCGCCGGATCGCATGCTGCAAGGCCGCGTGTTCGCTTACGCCGATGCGCACCGTTACCGCGTGGGTACCAATCACCAACAATTGCCGGTAAACGCGCCGCGCAGCCCGGTGAACACTTATCAGCGCGACGGTTCGATGGCGTTCGGCAGCAACGGTGGTGCAGCGCCTAACTACGAACCGAACAGCTACATCGAATCACCGAAACAAGCCCCGCACTACGCCGAACCCGCGCTGGCCTTGAGCGGTGCTGCTGATCGTTACGATCATCGCGAAGATACGGACTACTACAGCCACGCCGGTGCGCTGTTCCGCCTGATGAATGACGAGCAGAAGGCCTTGCTGGTCAGCAATATTGCCGGCGCCATGAGCGGTGTTTCGCCTGATGTGGTTGACCGTCAGTTGCAACATTTCTTCAAAGCTGACCCGGCGTATGGAGAAGCAGTCGCAAAGCTGCTCAACGTACAGCTTAACGAAGTCTAAACGAGAAGCAGAACCGCCCTCATTAGGGCGGTTTTTGCGTTATTTAGGCTGATTTTCTCAGAATATCTTCGCTTTTATTGCGCGAAACGGGGTGACCTTCCGGTCAGCTTGGTTCAAACTACAGACTTTCAAGCAGGGAGATGTAGGGCGATGCAAGGCCACCCAGACGTTATCGATTACCTCAACACGTTGCTGACCGGCGAACTGGCCGCGCGTGACCAATATTTTGTGCACTCGCGGATGTATGAGGACTGGGGTTTCACCAAGCTCTACGAACGAATCAACCACGAGATGGAAGAAGAAGCAGGTCACGCAGACGCGCTGATGCGCCGGATCCTGATGCTCGAAGGTACGCCGCGCATGCGCCCTGACGATCTTGACGTCGGTACCACCGTGCCGGAGATGCTTGAAGCCGATCTGCGTCTTGAATACAAAGTTCGCGCCGCACTGTGCAAAGGCATTGAACTGTGCGAGCAGCACAAGGACTACGTCAGTCGCGAGATTCTGCGTGTTCAGCTCAACGACACCGAAGAAGATCACACCTACTGGCTGGAAAAGCAGTTGGGCCTGATCAAACTCATCGGTCTCGAGAATTACCTGCAATCCCACACCTGATTGCACAGACACAAAAAAGCCCCTGTCACTGTTGAAGTGACAGGGGCTTTTTCGTTCCTGGCTTTTAAGCCCGGTCGCGAATCAACAACGGCTTGAGGTAATGACCTGTGTGAGACTGCTTCATCTCGGCCACTTCCTCAGGCGTGCCGGTGGCGATGATCTGCCCACCCTTGGAGCCGCCCTCTGGCCCTAGGTCCACCAACCAGTCGGCAGTCTTGATGACGTCCAGGTTGTGCTCGATCACCACTACCGTATTGCCGTGGTCGCGCAGGCGATGCAGCACGTCGAGCAATTGCTGGATATCCGCGAAGTGCAGGCCGGTGGTCGGCTCATCGAGGATATACAGGGTCTTGCCGGTGTCGCGCTTGGACAGCTCGCGTGACAGCTTGACCCGCTGCGCTTCACCACCGGACAGCGTGGTCGCCGACTGCCCGAGTTTGATGTACGACAGGCCCACATCCATCAACGTCTGCAGCTTGCGCGCCAGCGCCGGTACCGCGTCGAAGAACTCCCGGGCTTCCTCGATGGTCATCTCGAGGGTTTCGTGGATGCTCTTGCCCTTGTATTTGATCTCAAGGGTTTCGCGGTTGTAGCGCTTGCTCTTGCACACATCGCAGGGCACGTAGATGTCCGGCAGGAAGTGCATTTCCACTTTGATCAAGCCGTCGCCCTGGCACGCCTCGCAGCGACCGCCCTTGACGTTGAACGAGAAGCGCCCCGGGCCGTAACCTCGGGAGCGTGACTCGGGCACGCCGGCGAACAGTTCGCGGATCGGCGTGAACAGCCCGGTGTAGGTGGCCGGATTGGAGCGCGGCGTACGGCCGATCGGGCTTTGGTCAATGTCGACGACTTTGTCGAGATGTTCCAGGCCTTTGATGCTGTCGTGCGCGGCCGCTTCCAGCGTGGTCGCACCATTAAGTGCAGTAGCGCTCAACGGGAACAGCGTGTTGTTGATCAGCGTCGATTTGCCCGAGCCGGAAACGCCGGTCACGCAGGTCAGCAGGCCGATCGGGATTTCCAGATCGACGTTGCGCAGGTTGTTGCCGCGCGCGCCCTTGAGCGACAGCGTCAGCTTCTTGTTACGCGGCGTGCGTTTGGCCGGCACTTCGATCTTCACCCGCCCCGACAGGTATTTACCGGTCAGGGAGTCCGGGTGCGCCATGACTTCGGCCGGCGTACCTTCAGCCACGATCTGCCCGCCGTGCACCCCGGCGCCCGGGCCGATATCCACCACATAGTCAGCCAGACGAATCGCGTCTTCGTCGTGCTCGACCACGATCACCGTGTTGCCGATGTCGCGCAGGTGCTTGAGGGTGCCGAGCAAACGGTCGTTATCGCGCTGGTGCAGACCAATGGACGGTTCGTCGAGGATGTACAGCACCCCGACCAGACCGGCGCCGATCTGGCTCGCCAGACGAATGCGCTGCGCCTCGCCACCGGACAGGGTGTCGGCACTGCGATCCAGCGATAGATAGTCGAGGCCGACGTTGACCAGGAACTGCAGACGCTCGCGGATCTCCTTGAGGATCTTGTCGGCGATTTCGCCGCGACGGCCGGTCATCTTCAGCTCGCCGAAGTATTCGCAGGCATCGCCAATCGGCAGGTTGGTCACTGCCGGCAGGGTTTTCTCGCCAACCCACACGTGCCGCGCTTCACGGCGCAGACGAGTGCCGCGGCAATCCGGGCAGGCCTGGGTGCTGAGAAACTTGGCCAGTTCTTCACGCACGCTGGCCGATTCGGTTTCGCGGTAGCGACGCTCAAGGTTCGGCACGATGCCTTCGAAGGGGTGCGAACGTTTGACGATGTCGCCGCGATCGTTCAGATACTTGAAGTCGACATTCTGTGAGCCGCTGCCATGCAGAATGTGTTTCTGCTGTTCGGCGGTCAGCTCGTTGAACGGCTTCTCCAGGCTGAACTTGTAATGCGAAGCCAGCGAGCCGAGCATCTGGAAGTAATAGACGTTGCGCCTGTCCCAACCGCGAATCGCGCCCTCGGCAAGAGTCAGTTCACCATTGACCAGGCGCTTGATGTCGAAGAACTGCTTCACGCCCAGCCCATCGCAGGTCGGGCAGGCGCCGGCCGGGTTGTTGAAGGAGAACAGCTTCGGCTCCAGCTCGCTGATGGCGTGGCCACAGATCGGGCAGGCGAAGCGCGCGGAGAAGATCATCTCTTCGCCCGGCTCATCGTCCATCGGCGCCACCAGGGCAATGCCGTCCGCCAGCTTCAGTGCGGTTTCGAAGGATTCGGCCAGACGCTGCTGCAGGTCGGCACGGACCTTGAAACGGTCGACGATCACATCGATCGAGTGCTTCTTCTGCTTGTCCAGTTTCGGCAGTTCGTCGAGCTCGCAAATGCGGCCGTTGACCCGGGCGCGGACGAAGCCTTGGGCGCGCAGTTCTTCGAACACCGACAAGTGTTCGCCCTTGCGCTCGCGGATCACCGGGGCCAGCAACATCAGTTTGCTGCCTTCCGGCTGGGCCAGCACCAGGTCGACCATCTGGCTGACGGTCTGCGCTTCCAGCGGAATGTCGTGATCGGGGCAGCGCGGCGTGCCGACGCGTGCATAGAGCAGACGCAGGTAGTCGTAGATTTCGGTGATGGTGCCGACCGTGGAGCGCGGGTTGTGCGAGGTCGACTTCTGTTCGATGGAGATGGCCGGCGACAAACCTTCAATGGTGTCGACGTCGGGCTTTTCCATCATTGACAGGAACTGTCGGGCGTAGGCCGACAGGGATTCGACATAGCGGCGCTGACCTTCGGCGTAGAGCGTGTCGAAGGCCAGGGACGACTTGCCGGATCCGGACAGGCCGGTGATGACGATCAGTTTGTCCCTTGGCAGGGTCAGGTCGATGTTCTTCAGGTTGTGGGTACGGGCCCCACGTATCAGGATCTTGTCCAAAGTGGCCTCGCTCGGCGGGCGTCGAAAACGTAGGAGTATACGGGCAAATACTGGATGGATGCACACTATCAAACGAAGGGTTTTTTACCTTGCATGAAGAGAGTTTCATCTATACGCGTCATAGCGTCGCGATATACCCCGTCTTTCGATGGGACTGGTAGAATCGCCGCCGGTTCACACGAGGTTTTTCCATGCACGATCCCCACAGCGAACGCATGAGTGGCAGCGAGACCCGCGCAGCGAGCGGTCTGGCCCTGGTGTTCGCCTTCCGTATGCTTGGCATGTTCATGGTGTTGCCGGTACTGGCGACCTACGGCATGGACCTGGCGGGAGCGACCCCGGCCCTGATCGGGCTGGCGATTGGCGCTTACGGCCTGACCCAGGCGATTTTCCAGATTCCCTTCGGGATCATTTCCGACCGTATCGGCCGGCGTCCGGTGATTTTCCTCGGGCTGGTGGTCTTCGCCCTCGGCAGTGTACTGGCGGCCCAGGCGGATTCGATCTGGGGCGTGATCGCCGGGCGTATCCTGCAGGGCGCCGGGGCGATTTCTGCCGCGGTGATGGCCCTGCTCTCCGACCTGACCCGTGAACAACACCGCACCAAAGCCATGGCGATGATCGGCATGACCATCGGCCTGTCGTTCGCCGTGGCCATGGTGGTCGGGCCGCTGCTGACCCGTGCGTTCGGCCTGTCCGGGCTGTTCCTCGCGACGGGCGGCATGGCCCTGTTCGGGATCGTCATCGTGATGTTCATGGTGCCGAAATCCACCGGGCCGCTGAGCCATCGTGAATCCGGCGTGGCGCGTCAGGCCTTGATGCCGACGCTCAAACATCCGGACCTGCTGCGTCTGGATCTGGGCATTTTTGTGTTGCACGCGATGTTGATGTCGAGCTTCGTCGCCCTGCCGCTGGCACTGGTGGAAAAGGCCGGGTTGCCCAAGGAGCAGCACTGGTGGGTTTACCTGACTGCGCTGTTGATCTCTTTCTTCGCCATGATCCCGTTCATCATCTACGGCGAGAAAAAACGCAAAATGAAACGAATTTTGCTCGGCGCCGTCCTGACGTTGATGCTCACTGAGCTATTCTTCTGGCAGTTCGGTGACAGCTTGCGGGCCCTGGTGATCGGCACGGTGGTGTTCTTCACCGCGTTCAATCTGCTGGAAGCTTCGTTGCCGTCGCTGATCAGCAAGGTTTCACCGGCAGGCGGGAAGGGCACGGCCATGGGCGTGTATTCCACCAGCCAGTTCCTCGGTTCGGCACTCGGCGGGATACTCGGCGGCTGGCTGTTTCAGCATGGCGGTCTGTCGGTTGTGTTCCTTGGATGTGCCGGTCTGGCTGCCATCTGGCTGGCCTTTGCTGTTACCATGCGCGAACCTCCCTACGTGACGAGCCTGCGCTTGCCGTTGTCGCCCGAGGCGATCCGCGAAGCGGGTCTGGTCGAGCGCCTCAAGGCCCTCGTAGGGGTAACAGATGCAGTGATAGTTGCTGATGAAGCGGCTGTTTACATCAAACTGGACAAAGAATTAGTGGATCGCGACACCCTCGAACGCCTGGTGAACAACCCGGCCGAGGCTGCTTGCGAAGCCTAGGAGAACGTTATGGCCCGTGGGGTTAACAAAGTCATATTGGTCGGCACTTGCGGCCAGGATCCCGAAGTTCGCTACCTGCCTAACGGTAACGCCGTGACCAACCTGAGTCTGGCAACCAGCGAACAATGGACCGACAAGCAAACCGGTCAGAAGGTCGAGAAGACCGAGTGGCACCGTGTTTCGATGTTCGGCAAGGTTGCCGAAATCGCCGGCGAATACCTGCGTAAAGGTTCGCAGGTTTACATCGAAGGCAAACTGCAGACCCGCGAGTGGGAAAAAGACGGTATCAAGCGTTACACCACCGAAATCGTGGTCGACATGCAAGGCACCATGCAACTGCTCGGCGGCCGTCCACAACAGGGCGATCAACAAGGCGGTGGCAACAACTACCAGCAACAGGCACCACGTCAACAGGCTCCACGCCCGCAGCAGTCGGCTCCGCAACAGCGTCCAGCCCCGGCTCCACAGCAGGCTGCACCGCAACCGGCTCCGGATTTCGACAGCTTCGATGACGACATTCCGTTCTGATTCGCTGCTGCATCCGCGCTGAATAAAAAAGGCCCGTCGTTCAACACGACGGGCCTTTTTTGTGGCGCAAGGTCCGCGATTAGCGCTGATCTCCTGTGGGAGCGGGCTTGCTCGCGAAGGCGTCGGGTCAGTCAAAGCATTTGTTGAATGGCAGACCGTTTTCGCGAGCAAGTCCGCTCCCACAGGTGCGGATGTATGCCTCAGTCGAGGATCAGATGCGGCAGGAACCGGCTCGAATCCTTGGTGATCAGACTGTTGTCTTCGCGCACGCCAATCCCAGCCGCTTGATCACCAATCACCCACGAGCCGATCAGGGTGTAGCTGTCATCGAACTTCGGCAATGGCGCAAACTCCTGCAGGATGAATGGCGCATCGGTGTAGGGCCCGTCCTCTTTGACGATCAGACCTTCCGCCGTTTGCAGTTCGATGTTGGCGCCTTCGCGGGAGAAGTACGGTTTGCGTACCCAGCCCTTGGGCACCGCACGGGTCGGATTCGGATCAAGGTGCGCCGCGAGCAGATTCGGATGCCCCTTGTGCAGCTCCCACAGCAAAGGCAGCGCGCCTTTGTTCGACAGGATCGATTTCCACGCCGGCTCAAAGAACTGCGTATCGCTCTCGGCAATTGCAGCACCGAACGGCTCATGGAAAATGAATTCCCAGGCGTGCAGCTTGAACAGGTGCGGGATCCAGCGATCCTCCAGATCGACGAAGCGTCCCTCGGCGGTCAGGCCGATGTCTTCGATGTCGATATGCCGGGATTCGATGCCGACCTTTTCCGCGATCAGGCGCAGGTAATCGGTGGTGCCCTTGTCTTCGACCGAGTCTTTCATCGAGGCAAAATAGAACGGCCGCTTGAGCTGCAATTCGGCGAAGGCCTGATGCAACTTGGTATCGATGCTGTTGAACTGGTCTGCGTGGCGCGGCAGCATTCCGCGCTCGATGCACTGTTCCAGCCAGCCCCACTGAAATGCCGCCGCCTCATAAAGGCTGGTCGGCGTGTCGTAGTTGAGTTCCAGCAGCTTTGCCGGGCCGTTGCCGCTGTAGGAAAAGTCCATGCGCCCGTAGAGATGGGGATGACCTTCCAGCCAGGACGTGCGGATCATGTCGTAGTACGGCGCCGGGATGCTCAGGCGATCCAGCAACTCTTCGCTATGCACCACGCGATCAACCAGGTCCATGCACATCTCGTGCAGTTCGGTGGTCGGATCCTCCAGATCGTTTTCAATCTGCGCGAGCGTGAACTGGTAGTAGGCGCTTTCGTCCCAGTACGGTTCGTCGTCGATGGTGTGGAACAGAAAGCCGAGGCTTTCGGCCGTCTGTTTCCAGTCGGGGCGCTCGGCGCAGTGGATCTTCTTCATGGTCAGCTGCTCGAACTGCCCCAGCCGCCCCAACCGCTGCGGGCGGAAGACTGGCTGCCGAAACCACCGCGGGACGTCGACGAAGCGACGTTGACCGGTTTGCTTCGGGAGTTGTCGTAGCGGGTGTCGGTGCGAGTTGCCGGCGCCGATTCGATTTTGCGGTACTGCGCCGAGGTGTTGTAGGTCTGGCGGGTATCGCGGTCGCGATAGACCGTGCGGTTGGCGTTGTTGCTCATCGCATTGCCGATCAACCAGCCTGTGAGCCAGCCGTTACCTGCACCACCGGAACCGGAAGAGTGGAAAGTGCTTTGCGCATTCTGCGCAGCGGCGGCTTCACCGGCAGGCATCTGCGCATTGGCAATCGCATTCAGGTCCTGCGGCGCCTCACCGCTCTGTGGCACCTTGAAACCGCCGAGCTTCGGCACGAAGCGACCGTCGGAATTCTTCTGGCACCAGTCGGCGGCAAAGTCTGCGTCGCACTTGGCCTTGTCATCGTAGGCCGGTGCAATGCGTCGGTGCTCGGTCAATGCCGCGACATAGGCGTTCGAGCAGACATCGGCGGCCACTTCGGCGCCGACGCACTCCTCGACAGTTTGAAAGCGTTGCTGATCCTGCGCGGCAACCTCGCCGGAAATCGCCAGCGCCACCGAAGCGGCGAGAGACAGTTGAACGTACTTGCTGCGTTTCATCGAAGGCTTCCTGCCGATCAGTTGGACGGGGTCATGCACGCGGCGTTGAGCATGCCGACGCTGATGGCCACCGCGGCCACGTAGATACCGGAAGCGATTTCACCGTTGGCGATGCGCTGGGACGTGCCTTTGAGCACCAGCCCTGTGGCGAGGAAGGCCAGCAGTTGCACCACGGCCGCAATCACTGCCCACAGCAAGAAATCGAGGACGTTGACCGAAAACGCGATCACGTTGCTGGCCGGAATCGCAAAACCGATGATCGCCCCCGCGAGGGCAATGGCGGCGGCGATGTTGCCGGAGCGAATCAGCTCGAACTCTTTGTGTGGTGTGATGCGGGTGTAGACGAACTGAAACAGCATGAACAACAGCACGGCGCCGATCAGGTAGATGACGAAACCGACCAGCGCGGTCTTGTTCAGGGAAACGGCCAGCACTTCCAGCATGGAAAACTTCCTTTTTTAAATGGTGCTCAAATCAGTCGTGTACAGCGAAATGCCCAGCGAGGTGCTCAGGCTGACGGTGCCTTCCTCGTCCTGTTCGACGGAGAACAGCAGCAGCTCGCGGCGATCGGTCAGGCCGGTCTCGCGGGCGTAGAGCATCGAGTGGTGCTCGATAGTGTAGGACTCGTCCGGGTTGATCACGTGTTCGGTCAGCGGCACCAGTTCGGTCTGGCCCTGCTCGGTGCCCCATTCGCGGCTGTACTGGACGCCGTCGTGGGTGTAGGTCGGCAGGCCGATCGGGCTGGCGGGGCCGGCCAGGCGCTGCAGTTCGGCGTCACTGTTGACGGTCACGTAACTGAGATAGTTGAACAGGGTGACCGACTCGATCTGGTCGTCACCGGTGACGTGGATCTGTAGCCAGAAATCCTCGTCATTCATGTAATAGCGGTGCAGTTTGTTGGATTGGCCGAGGTCGACCCAGCCGGCGCTCCAGATTGCCTGATCGAATGGCACTCGCACTGACGTCGAGCCGTCGAGCAGCAGGGCGAGAGTCGAATCGAATCTGACAGCCTTGCCTTGCGCCATCCCGAGTGGGCCACTGGCAACGGTTGGCGTTGGCGCAGCGGACTGCCAGTTGCTGGTGCCCAGCAAATCTTTGAACCATCCCATGGGTACATTCCTTGAGGCGGGTGGAGGTGTGCGTCGTAAAAAGCGCCGCTAGTGTACCGGGCCGGGCGACGAACGAGCAGAGTCATTTGCACAGCACAAACCATGTGGGAGCGGGCTTGCTCGCGAATACGGTGTGTCAGCTAGCAAATTGTTCACTGACACAGCGTATTCGCGAGCAAGCCCGCTCCCACAGGTTTTTTATCGCGTTGTTACTGCGTGGACTTCTGCTTCAGACGTTCAAGAATCGCATTGGCGCTGCCTTCGTTCGGCGTGATGCCGGCGTCGCGCAGTTTGCGTTCCAGGTCGTTGCCGGTCGAAGCGTCAGCCAGCTCATCGGCGGCGCTCAGCTCGGCGGCGCGTTGCTGTTGCTTGGCCTGCAGACGGTTCAGGGTGCCGACCGCGGTCTCCAGTTTGCCGTTGGCGCCACCGCTGGCGATGGATGCGCTGACCTGCGCCTTCTGCACGCTTTCACGGGCCTTGGCCATGTCCACCTGCTGGCGCAGGCTCTTGATTCGCGACTCGGCTTTGCTGATGTCCTTGCGCATGTTTTCGGCGTAGGTGCCGAACTCGTCGCTCTGGGCTTTCTCAGCGGTCAGGTCGTTGGTCAGGGTCGAAATCGCTTCGGCCACTTCCATCGCCAGGTCTTCGCGGCCGGCGTTCAGCGCGGAAACAGCCTTGGCTTCCAGATCCTTGATCTTCGCGTCGTACTCGCTCACGCGGTCGGCGGCCAGCTTGTGCTTGGCCATGATGGTGACCAGCTCGCGGCGGGCGTTGGACAGCGCGGTGTCGGCGTCGCGGATTTCCTGGTCGAGGATGCGCAGAGCCTGTTGGTCGACGATCGCTTCGCCGACTTCATTGGCGCCACCGCGCAGCGCGGTGAACAACTTGCTCCAGATGGACTGAGTCATTGGATATTCCCTGTTGATTACTTGAAGAAGTGTTCGAAGGCTTCGCTCGCGCGCTGCACGTTGTCGACCAGGGTTTTCACCTCGGTGACGACGTTGGTCAGGCTCGAGTCGGCGCTGAGGGCGCCAAACATGTTGTAAACGGTCTGGCCGTTGGGCATCGACTCGATACCGATCGACGACAGCGGGAACATTTCCCGGCTGCGCAACACGGCGTCGTTGAAGGCGCGCACGTCAGTGATCGAGTCGATGTCCACCAGCACGGTGTCGACGATGATCTGTGCACCGGCCACGGCGATGTGAATCGGCAGACCGCCGAATTCGTTCATTTCCAGCTTGATGCTGGGTTCGGAGCTCTGGATCAGAGACAGCGTGATCTCGTGCGAAGCCACCTCGTCCAGTGCCTTGAGGGCGTTGAAGAGGCTATCGATGTTCCAGTTGTTGCCTGCGCTCATGTAATTCTCCGACATGAATGAGCCAGCCAGAATCGGTTGGCGTAGCTGTTGCTCCATCTGCTTGAGCAAGCTTCGGTTTTCCGGAAGTACCCAAGTTTCGTGTTTCACATAACCGGCGGCAGCCAGGCCCGCGCGCATCTGCTTCATGTAGAAGCTCGACGGCTTTTTCGCGGACGGTTTCGAGCGCTCTCCCTTTGGGCTCTCTGATGCAACGGTGGGGGAGCGACTTTTCATGGCAATGACTCCGTTATGAACATCTCACGCGTGAGCCACACTACAACCAATTCAAAATGCCATCAATGGCTCACGCGTGAGATTTTTTCGGCCTGTCATCATCGCTGATGAGGTGGTGGTCGCAAGCGTTGCCCCGGGTGGGGAGTGTGGTTCTGATTGATCACTGATGTTTATTGTCTGAAAGGCGAATTTATTTTCAATTCGCCTGCTGTGATTTTTTACTGTTTAAATATTGAAGATAATTCCTACATTGTTTTTGCATGTTTCCGTAAGAAGTAATAGCGGCCCTTCGTAAGAGCGTAGGAAGTGTGTTATTTGGGAGTAATATTAAGAAATAAGGTCGGTTCGCAACCACTGAAAACTTATTCTAGTTTTGGAGTGTGCACACCTTCACCCCGGTGGGAGAAAGTTTCGACTACCGGCCCTTCAACTTTTGAGGAAATCATTATGACTTTCGAAAAAGCATCTTCCGCTGGCGATTCTCAGATCGGCTGATCTGATCAGTAAGAACCGGGGCCTTTGCGGTCCCGGTTCTTTTACTAACTTGTTTTAATAGCGATCGAGGCTCGAATATGAAGCTTTGTCTTAAACCGACGATTATTCCGTTCAAACTTGATGGTCAGGTAGTTCTGCGCTTTAACGGTCAATACGCAAAAATCCCCGACCCCCGTGGTGCTGTCTGGGAGTTCGTCAGGACACTTGATGGCCGTACACCCTACGAAGTGTTGATTACCCAAGTGGCAGACCGTTATCCCGGGGTGGATCAGGACGAAATCCGAAGCGTCGCGCAAGATCTGATCAAATACCGGTTGGTCGAGAGTCCGGATACTTTTGAAACGACTTCTCTTTCGGATCATGATCGCATCAGATTTTCCCGCAACATCGACTTTTTCGGGTCGATGGCGGCTGTGGGCGAGAACAAGTTCACCCACCAGGAAAGACTGCGCGCGGCCAGGGTCTGCGTACTGGGCTGCGGCGGTCTGGGCACCCATATCCTGTTCGACCTGGTGGCGCTGGGTGTCCACCACTTGACGATCCTCGATTTTGACACGATCGAGTTGAGCAATTTGAACCGGCAGATACTTTACAAGGAAACCGACGTCGGCATGCCGAAGGTTACAACGGCCAGGCGCAGGTTGCTTGAATTCAACAGTCACCTCGACATTACTGCTCACGAAACCCGCCTCCAGTCGGCGCAAGACGTCGCCGGCATCGTACGCGGTCACGATATTGTGATTTGTGTCGCCGATAAACCCGCGAACTACATGGCCGACTGGCTGAATGAGGCCTGCGTTGAACAGGGCGTACCCTTCATTTCAGGCGGGCTTGATGTACGCCGCTCGGTGTTTTATTCGGTGGTGCCTGGCTCCTCGGGCTGCGGCGCTTGCTGGCTGACGTCGGCGCGTAACAAGAGCAGCCTGGTGAACAGCGTTTCGACCATGGCCAAACAGCACGACATCACCTATGAGCATCCCGGCCCGGCTCTTGTGACTTTGGTGGCCGTCACCGCTGGGATGATGGTCAGCGAAACGGTCAAGATCATCACCGGCTGCCAACCGCCACAATTGACCAACAAGCTCAAGGAATTCACATTCGACGACCTGGACGTCAGCGTTGCTGAAGTCTGGCAACAGAATCCGGACTGCACGGTATGTGGACATCTCGCGAACGGGCAACGGTCGCAGCAGACGGAGACTGTCTAGATGTTCAAACTCCTGGCGTCCTATGCCATCACGTCCATCTGCTCATGGGCCATCGCGTTTCTGATCCCGCTTTATGTTTATGAGCAGACCGGCTCCCCAGTCTGGACGTCGCTGGCTTTTTTCGCCGCGATGGCGCCCTACATACTGGTCACGCCCTTCGCCGGTGTGTGGAGTGATCGCTACAGCAAACGGCGTTTTTTGATCGGTGGTGATCTGATCAACATCGTCACCGGCTGCCTTATATATGCTGCCGTGAGTACGCTGTCCGGGAGCAGCTTGAGTATCACTCTGTTACTGCTGAGCTTTCTGTTGGCAAGCGTCGGTGCCACCCACCACCCGGTTTTCCAGAGCATTGCGCCTGCGCTGATCGAGGGGCCCAAACTTCATCGATTCAATGCGATCATCAACGCCAGTGACAACATCATTCGCATCGTTGCGCCAATCGGCGTTGCGGCCTTGCTCGCCATTAGTACCAAAGAGCAGTTGCTCATTGGCAGCATTGTCGGATTTGCGCTATCCCTGCCGCTTTGCTTCTTGCTTAAAGAGCAGGGTAGGCCTGCGCCTGCCACCACGCGGGTATTCACGGAAATCAAAGCCGGACTGCTGTATGTCATCCAGCAGCGAGAACTGTGTTCGTTTGTCATGCTGTTCTTTTTCTGCAATTTCGGTTTCGCCTTGATCGGTGCCAGCCTTGTCTATGTCTACACCACGCTACTGGCCGTGCCATTGAGTGATGTCGGCTATTACTACGGGCTCATTGGTGCAGGTGCCGTCGCCGGATCAGCTACGGGGGCGTTTCTGGTGAAGAGATATCTGGCCGGCATTCTTATCCGTCGAAGCTGTTTGCTGGCCGGGGTGTTCACGCTGATGGGGGCGATGGCCAACGATCCGTGGTCACTTTCGGCACTGTGGGCGCTTTCTACCGGTTGCCAATCCGTGGTGGTCATCGCTTTTTTCACCTATCGCCAGCAAGTGGTGCCGCAAACCATTCTAGGGCGAACGGTAGGAGTTACACGGCTCATTGCCTACCTCGCGATTCCACCGGCGAGCCTGCTGAGTGGATGGCTGTTACTGCATTTCTCGAGCAGCGCTGTGATTTTTGCGTCAGGCGGTCTGTGCATCATTTTCGCCTCTCTATGTGCTTACTTTCTGGCCAGGTTTGAGCGCCCGGTCATTTACAGCGACGCACAATGAATATGGTTTTTTAAGTTTTCGGGGTTTCGGAATAACTGGAACGTTGCGATCGGCAGGATGGCTGATAAAGAATTAAAAGGAATTTAAAGTTGGAAGCAGACAAAGAGTTGAATCGGGGCGATAGGGCGAAGGTCATTAAGCTCATGACCGGAGGCACATTATGGGACGAATGGCTGGACGCTGATGCGTTAGATGGATTGGTTAATCATGAGCTGTTGCTGGCAATGCAAAACGGTCATGTTTCCCTGAAGGGGATGCGTTACTTTCTGATCCAGCATCATTACTACTCGCGAAACTTTACCCGCTTTCTGTGTGCGATCATCAATCGCCTTGAGTCCGTTGGCGACATCAAATTGCTGATGGAAAACATGCAGGAGGAAATGGGCATTGATGGTGACAACAAGCTCACGCATGCCGAGCTTTTTCAAAGGTCGCTGCGGATCCTGGGCACCCATCCCTTGGCAGAATCGCCTTTACCTCAGACCGTGGATTTCACCCAATGCATCATGCAGCGTTGCCGCAGTGAAAATCCTGTCGAGGGCCTCGCAGCACTCTGCCTGGGAGCCGAAGCCATTGTGCCGCTGATTTACAAACCGATTCTCCTGGCACTGGAGGGACTGAATGTCAGTGAGGAAGGCCTGGAGTTCTTTCGCCTGCATATCGAAGAGGATGAGGACCACGCGATTACCATGTTGGGAATTCTGCAACGCCTGACTCACCAGACTCCTGAAGCCAAGCGGCTTGCGATTCAAATCGGGCGTCAGGCTATCCTCAAACGTTGTGTCATGTTCGATGCCATCTGGAACGAAGTCAGTCAGCAGTAGCCGGCGTTCCGTTTCGTGCAAATTGCCGCGGATTCGCTGGCAGTCGTGCAGATTGGAACAGGCTTGATGCCACCATGCTTGTTCCAAGCGATTGATTCATTTTGGCATTCCCGGCGCCAGGCGATTGGCCTGATCTCTGCAGTTCTCTGGTTACATTCATCAACTGGCTTGAAGGGGGACGCATGACCCCGATGTCGAGCAGGAAAGTGGTCGTCGCCCATTCGGTTCGGGCCGGGGCGCCGCAACATGAAGTGCAGACTAACAAGGCACTTGCCCGCTGGCTGGCGCAGATTCTGGGACTCAGCTTCGGCGGAAGTTTTGACCCGCAGAAGCATCGCGGTCGAGATTTGTATTGGCTGCCGACCCAGACCATTGTTGGCCCGGCCAGCGCGCGTAAACTGGGGATCAAGGGCCCCGGCGATTTGTGGGGCGGGTACGTCGAACACGATTTCATTTGCACCAAAGCCATCAGCCACGGCTTGCGCAGTCATCTGGCTCACGCGCCGCAAGGCTGGGCGCCGCAATTTTCCGAGCGCGTGCGCGATGTGGTGCTCGACGGCTTGACGGTGTTTGCCGTGGAAGATGCGCGACCCGCTGCCGAGCATCTGCTGTACAGCGGGCCGATCCGCCTGAAGCCGATTCACGCCTGTGCCGGTCGCGGCCAGGAAGTTATCAACAGCCTCGACGCGCTCGATGAAGTACTGGCCCGTGCAGAAGCAAAAGCGTTGTTTCACGATGGCGTGGTGCTGGAGCAGGACTTGAGCAAGGTCTTCACCCACAGCGTTGGCCAGTCATTCATCGGCGACAAAGTGCTGAGCTACTGCGGTGATCAATACTTGACCAAGGATGCCCATGGCGAAGACGTCTATGGTGGTTCGAATCTGTTGGTAGTGCAGGGCGGTTACGAAGATCTGCTGGCGCTGGATTTGCCGGATGACGTACGACTGGCCATCAAGCAGGCACAGATTTTCGACCGGGCGGCGGATGAGGCTTATCCAGATTTCTACGCCTCGCGGCGCAACTACGACATTGCCCAAGGACTGGACAGCAATGGCAAACCTCGTAGCGGGGTACTCGAACAGTCCTGGCGCATGGGCGGTGCCAGCAGCGCTGAACTGGCCGCGCTGCAAAGCTTTGTCAACGATCCAGATATGCCGGCGATCCGCGTGTCGACGGTGGAGACGTACAACGATCAGACCCTGCCGGCCGACGCCATCGAAATCTATCGCGGGCCAGCAGAGAACAGCGACTTCCTTCTCAAATACGTAACGGTCAAATCCTATGACGGCTAGAAGCGAAAGCATTCAGATCGACATTGATGACGAGCAGATGAGCGGGACGTTTCTCAGTCCCAAATCGAAAGTCCCCGGGGTGTTGTTTGTTCACGGCTGGGGCGGTAGCCAGGAGCGCGATCTGGAGCGCGCCAAGGGCATCGCCGGGCTTGGCTGTGTCTGCCTGACCTTCGACCTTCGCGGGCACACCGGTGGTACCGGCATTCCGTTGACCCGGGTCACACGCGAGGACAACCTGCGCGACTTGCTCGCCGCCTACGATCGCCTGCTGGCGCACCCGGCGCTCGACACCTCGGCGATTGCGGTGGTCGGCACCAGTTATGGCGGTTACCTGGCTTCGATCCTCACCTCGTTGCGCCCGGTGCGCTGGCTGGCGCTGCGAGTGCCGGCGCTGTATCGCGACGAGCAATGGCACACGCCCAAGCGTGATCTGGACAAGGCTGACCTGCGGGATTACCGGGCGACGTTGGTCCGTGCTGACAGCAATCGTGCGCTGCACGCCTGTTCGCAATTCACCGGAGATGTGTTGCTGGTGGAATCGGAAACCGACGACTACGTGCCCCACGCGACGATCATGAGTTACCGCGCGGCCTGTCAGCAGACCCATTCGCTGACGCACCGGATTATCGACGGCGCCGACCATGCCTTGAGCGAGCCGGTTTCGCAGCAGGCCTATACCTCGATTCTGGTGGACTGGATTACCGAGATGGTGGTCGGTGAGCGGTTGAGCATCATCCAGTCCACATGATCTTTGGTGCCCTTTCGGACGCCATCGCGAGCAGGCTCACTCCTACAATTTGAAATGCGCTCCCCCTGTAGGAGTGAGCCTGCTCGCGATAGCCTTTTCAGTTTCACAACAAAATCAGGACGGTTTCTTCTCGATCCGCAACGCCTTGGCCTTGGCCTCCACCAACAAATACATCACCACCGTAATCAACAACGGCAGCAGAAAATAAATCGCCCGATACGCCAGCAACCCCGCCACCAGACTCCCGCGTGAAGCTTCGTGCTGCAGCAGCGCGACGAACACCGCCTCCAGCACCCCTAGTCCCGCCGGAATGTGCGTGATGACCCCGGCTATCGCACTGATCAGCAGTACGCCAAGCACCAACGGATAATCCAGTTTGCTCGGCAGCAGAGTGAAAATCACCGCCGCCATCAGCGACCAGTTCAATGCGCCGAGCAGCAACTGCAGCACGGCCATGCGCAGTGACGGCAGGTTGATTTCCACCCCGCGAATCGACCACTCGCGGCGCTTCGAGAACTGGCAGGCGGCGAGGTAACCGGCACTCAACAGCAGTAACAGCACGCCGATGCCCTGCAATGCATCGCTGCTGATTTTCCAGCCCGGCGGCATGCTCACCAGACCGCTGCTGAACACCGCGCCGGCAATCGTCATGTAGCCGAACCAGTTGGTCGCCAGGCTCAGGCCGAGGATTTTGGCGATGTTGCCTTTGCTCACACCCAGGCGCGAATATAGCCGATAGCGCATGGCGATCCCGCCGACCCAGGCACTGAGATTGAGGTTGAACGCATAGCTGATGATCCCCACCGGCAGGATCTGCTTCCAGGTCAGGTCCTGGCGAATGTAGGTGCGGCCGATCAGGTCGAAACTGGCGTAGGTGAGAAAGCTCAGCAGGGTCAGGCTGGCGGCGATGATCAGCGTGCGGACCTTGAAGTCAGCCAGGGTTTGCAGGACTTCCGCCCATTCGATGCGGCTGGCGAACATCGTCAGCAACACGATCAGCGCGAGGAAGAACAGCAGGGTCAGCGGGCGTTTCCAGCGACTCCAGCGAGAATGCACGGCAGGCGCCGATTGCGCATGGGAATGGCTCATGGGATATCTCCCCGAAACGGCTTGAGCCGCGGTTTGTGCGCCGGCAACCAACCGGCCATCGACGGGAAATGCCGCAAGAAGTGAAATACCAGAAACCCTACGGTCATGTGCCAGATCCGCCCGCGTGGGGACATGTCGGCGTCCATGGCCTTGCAGTGGTTCTGGCTCAGGTCTTCGAGGCGCTGGAACAAATGCTGATTGAACGCGCGGTCGCGGATCAGCACGTTGGCTTCGAGGTTGAGCGACAGGCTCAGCGGGTCGAGATTGCTCGAGCCGACCGTGCTCCATTCCTCATCCACCAAGGCGACTTTGCCGTGCAGGGGGCGCTGGCAATATTCGTGGATCTGCACGCCGGCCTTGAGCAGGTAGTCGTAGGTCATGCGCGCCGCCAGTTTCGCCACCAGCATGTCCGGCTGGCCTTGCAGGATCAGCCGCACCTCGACGCCACGGCGCGCGGCATTGCGGATCTCGCGCAGCAGGCGGTAGCCGGGGAAGAAGTAGGCGTTGGCGATCACCACCCGACGTTTGGCCCGGCGCAATGCCTGCAAATACACGTCTTCGATGTCGGTGTGATGCTGATCGTTGTCGCGAAACACCAGCCGTACCTGACCGTCGTGATCGTTGAAAGCCATGTCCGCCCGGCGCTGACGCCGGCGCTGCCACCAGAACCGTGCGCGTCCCGGGCGACCGCTTTGCAGCAGGGCGAAGTGATGGATGTCAGCGACCGCCGGCCCCTGAATCTGCACCGCGTAATCCTGTTTCGCCTCGGGGCCGAAATCGGCCAGGTGATCGCCGGAAAAGTTGATCCCGCCAATGAACGCAATCAATCCGTCGACCACCACAATCTTGCGGTGCAGGCGGCGGAACCAGTTGGTGCGAAAACCCAGATGTTTGGGCGCCGGATCGAACATTTGCAGGTGCACGCCAGCATCGCTCAATGCCGCGAGATAACCGGTGGACAATTCGCCACAACCAAAACCGTCGAGACTGACAGTGGTGCGCACGCCACGCCGGGCGGCGTCGATCAGGATCTGCTGCAACTCTGCACCGACCTTGTCTTCGAAAACGATGAAGGTCTCCAGCAGGATTTCACTCTTCGCCGCACGCATGGCGTCGAATACCCGGGGGAAATATTCCTCGCCGTTTTCCAGCAACTCGATGCGGTTGTTGCCCTGCCAGCCGTACTCGACATCGACATGCCCGGGCTCGCGCACCGGCGGGTTGATGCTGATCGGTGCCACGGCGGATTTCTCCAGCGGTGCGCTGCTCATAATTCGATCTCCACCGATAACGGGGCGTGGTCGGAAAGGTGTGACCAGGGCCGATTCGCCAGGACTGTCGGCTGGCTGGCCTTGAGGTTACGCACGTAAATACGATCGAGCCGCAGCGTCGGCAGGCGTGCCGGAAAACTGCGCGCCGGTTTGCCGTGATGCTCGGCGAACACCTCGCGCAGACCGCAGGGTTCGAGCAACGCATCGGCGCGCTGGCGCCAGTCATTGAAGTCACCGGCGACGATCACTGGGGCGTCAACCGGCAGCTCCGCCAGACGCTCGCCGAGCAGCTTCAGTTGCGCATTGCGATGGCTTTCGCGCAGGCCCAGATGCACGCAGATCGCATGCACCTCGACGCCATCGCCGGGCAGGCGCAGCACGCAATGCAACAGGCCACGGTTTTCGTGGCCGCTGATCGAGACGTCGAGGTTGTCGTGGCGGATGATCTGGAATTTCGACAGCAACGCATTGCCATGATCGCCCTCCGGATACACCGCGTTGCGCCCATAGGCGAACTGCGGCCAGAGGCTGTCGGCGAGGAACTCGTATTGCGGCATCGTCGGCCAGTTGCTGTAGCGTTTGGGATGGTGTTCGTGGGTGCCGTGGACTTCCTGCAAAAACACCACGTCGGCCGCCACGCTACGCACCGCTTCGCGCAACTCCGGGAGGATGAAGCGTCGATTGAGGGCGGTGAAGCCCTTGTGGGTGTTGACCGTCAGCACAGTGAAACGGCGCACCGACACTTCGACGCTGGTCTGTTCGTCGGTGACCCCGACCGGCTCTGGAATACTCATGCCAACACCCCTTCGGCTGCCGGTTCGCCGGGGGTGGTGGCGAGCGTTTTATCCAGCTCAAAACGGTGCAGCAAACTGCGGGCGTCGTAGGGCGCGCGGACTTTGATGTCGTTGTCGAAATAGCAGAACACTTCACGGGATTTACGTGCCCGAGGCTTGAGGCGCGGCGCGATCAGATGCGCATCGCGCGGTTGCTGACCGTGGTGCCAGGCGTCGATGCGTTCGGCCCAGTTCTGCAGCGCCGGTTCGCTGTAGCCGCTGGCGTAAAGTGCCTCGGCACCGTGCAGACGCAGGTAGACGAAATCGCTGGTGAGGTCTTCGCGGTACGGCCACTTGCCGGCGGTGTCGGCGATCACCAGGGCGGTGTTGTAGCGTTTCAACAAGCGCACGAAGTCGGGGTCGATGAAGCTGTCGTTGCGAATTTCCACGGCATGGCGCAGCGGTTTTTTGCGCCAGGCCTTCAGGCTGGCGTGGCCGTGCAGGTGCGAGTCATGCTGGCGGGCGAGGGCGGCGGCCGCTTCAGTGTCGTGAGGGAGCAGGGCGAGGAAGTGTTCGAAGCGCTCGGGATCGAATTTGAAGTTCGGCGGGAACTGCCAGAGGATCGGCCCGAGTTTTTCCTTGAGTTCCAGCACCCCTGAGGCGAAGAAATTCGCCAACGGTTTTTCGATCTCGCGCAAACGGCGAATATGGGTGATGAAGCGCGGCGCCTTGACGCTGAACACGAAGTCGTCGGGCGTTTCGGCGTACCACTGGGCATAACGTTCGGGCCGTTGCAGGGCGTAGAACGATCCATTGATTTCGATGCTGTTGACCGCCCGCGAAGCGAATTGCAATTCGCGTTTCTGCGCCAGTCCTTTCGGGTAGAAATCCCCGCGCCACGGAGCGTAGCGCCAGCCGGAAATACCGATGTGAATCGTTGCCATGTCGCCCTCCCGTTGTCAGTCCTCGTACAGCCTGTGTCTGTTGATGACTGTGGGTGGTTCGGGAAAGTTTCGGTGGCGTTACGGACGGTACATTCTCTGCAAAAACCACACATCTCAATGTGGGAGGGGGCTTGCTCCCGAAGGCGGTGGGTCAGTCAACAACAATGGCGACTGATACACCGTCTTCGGGAGCAAGCCCCCTCCCACAGGGTTACTCAGTGGCCCGTGAATACGCGGCCTTGAGCCGGTTCGGCATAGACCGGACCGAGCCGATCCAGTCGACCGCTCCATGCGGTGAGTGCCAGCGCCACCAGCACCACCAGACCACCGATCCACGCCGTATGAATCAGGCCCAGATGCTCGACGATCAGCCCGCCGCCCCACGCCCCGCCGGCAATCCCGAGGTTGAACGCAGCAATGTTCAGCCCCGATGCCACGTCCACTGCCTGCGGTGTGTGATGTTCAGCCTGACGCACCACATACACCTGCAGACCCGGCACGTTGCCGAACGCCACCGCGCCCCACACCAGCACCGTGGCCAGCGCCAGCCATGGATTGCCGGCGGTGAAGGTCAGTACGAATAACACGGCGGCGAGCAGGGCAAAGATGATTTTCAGGGCACTGATCGGCCCGCGTTTGTCCGCCAGTTTACCGCCCCAGATGTTGCCGACCGCCACCGACACGCCGTACACCAGCAACACCAGGCTGACGGTGCCGGCGCTGAAGCCGGAGATGTCCTGAAGGATCGGCGCAAGGAAAGTGAAGGCGATGAACGAGCCGCCGTAACCGATCGCAGTCATGGCGTACACCAGCAACAGACGCGGTTGCTTCAGCACTTGCAGCTGTTGCAACAGGGACGCCGGTTTGCTGTGGGCGATGTTGTTCGGCACATACAGCAGGCTGCCGATGAAGGCGATCACACCCAGCGCCGAGACGGCGAGGAAGGTTTCGCGCCAGCCGAAATGCTGACCAATGAAGGTGCCCAGCGGCACGCCGGTCACAAGGGCCACGGTGAGGCCGGTGAACATGATCGCAATCGCACTGGCGGCTTTTTCCTTGGGCACCAGACTGGTGGCAATGGTCGAGCCGATGGAGAAGAACACTCCATGCGCCAGGCCGGTAACGATCCGCGCCAGCACCAGCGATTCATAACTCGGCGCCATCCACGCCAGCAGGTTGCCGAGGGTGAACAGCACCATCAGCGACAGCAGCAACAGTTTGCGCGGGACTTTGCCGGTGAGGGCAGTCAGCACCGGCGCGCCAATGGCAACGCCCAACGCATAGAGGCTGACCAGCAGCCCGGCAGACGGCAGGCTGACGCCGAGATCGGCGCCAATGGTGGGTAACAGGCCAACGATGACGAACTCGGTCGTCCCGATGGCGAATGCGCTGAGGGTCAGCGCGAGCAAGGCAATGGGCATGACAGCACTCCGGTAGAGGTTTGAATGGAGCGCAGTGTCGGGGTTTGGCTTGTGCGGAAAAATACGGGGTTGGGCATTTGATATTTGCCTTGGACGCAAAGGTCAAAAGCGCTCCCCCTCACCCCAACCCTCTCCCCCAAAGGGGCGAGGGGGAAGGGAGCTGATCTCGGTTGCACTCAATATTGAGTTCGGCTGGATATTTCAGGTCGATGTAGCTCGAGAGCACAACTCGGTCGGCTCCCTCTCCCTCGGGGAGAGGGCTGGGGTGAGGGTGCTCTTGAACTTGCCAGACAATTACCGATCAGTTCCTTACAGGTTCAGCCAAGGGGGATCGGAGTTTTGATCAAGTTCAGGGTCGCTGTTTTGCTGGGGGCGCTGCTGTTGGGCGCTGGCCAGATGGTGCAAGCCGCCGCGTTGCCGGGCGTTCCGGCCACCGCTGAAGAACCGGCCAAACCCGAGCCGATCGTGCAGGGCGGCTTGCTCGGCGCGATCAGTACGAGCATCGACGACGTGCAGGACAAACTCGATCTCAACGAGCATCTGGTCGACGCCTGGCGCCTGCGGGCCGATCGCGCAGCGGATGAGGTCGACAAACTGGTCAACCAGCCGTCGGATCGTTCGGGCTGGAGCGTCGCCGGGGATTTCCTGATGTTGTCCGGCGTCTGGCTTGGCACTTTTGCGCTGCTCACGGTGCTCGGCAGCCTGCTGGCCAAGCGGCTGAGTCAGGGTCGTTGGCTGCGCACCCGCCAGCGCAGTCAGGACCTGGTTGGCTACCTGCTGCCGTACACGCTGCCGGCGCTGATCTGCCTGCCGCTGACGCTGTACGTCAGCCACTTTCTGCAAGCCTCGATCGGCCGGGCGCTGGCGTTGTGTTTTGCCTACGCCACCAGCAGCGGGATTTTCTCCACCTCGATGCTGTTGTGCGTGGTGGTGATGTTCAACGTCGGCCATAAACGGCCGGCCGCGCGGATCATCCGCGACTACTGCCCGAAACCGCTGTTCCTGATCGGTTTTCTCGCCGCCCTCAGTGACGCGTTGACCAGCCCACAGATCGCCCGTCAGTTAGGCGGCAACATCACCAGCAGCGTCGCGGTGTTCACCGGGTTGATCGCCTCGATCATCTTCGGTCTGCTGGTGATTCGCCTGCGCCGGCCGGTGGCGCACCTGATCCGTAACCGACCGCTGGCGCAGCGTCTGAAACAGCCGTCGTTGCAGGAGTCGCTGCGGATTTTTTCCGGGCTCTGGTACTGGCCGATCGTGTTGATGGTGCTGGTCTCTGCGGTCAATCTGATCGGCATCGGCGAGGACAATCAAAAGGCCCTGCGCTGCGCGCTGTTCACCACGGTGCTGCTGATCGGCACGGTGTTTCTCAGCACCATCCTCCAGCATTTGTTCAAGTCGCGAAAAGCCGAGGCGATCCAGCGCAGCAGCGCCTACAAGGAACGCTTCCTCAGCCTATTGCACGCGTTGCTGCGGATCGTCATCGCGATAGCCTTCATCGACATCCTCGGGCGGATCTGGGGCGTTTCGCTGCTCGATTTTGCCCAGAGCAGCACGGTCGGACGGGCGATCAGCAACGCGCTGAGCAGCATCGGCCTGATCTTCCTCGTCACGTGGCTGTTGTGGGTGGTGCTCGACACGGCGATTCAGGAAGCGTTGAAACCACCGGTCAGCAAACGCTCGTCGCGCCAGCCCAGCACTCGGGTGAAAACCATCCTGCCGCTGCTGCGCAATGCGATCAAAATCATCCTGGTGGTGATCTGCGCGATTACCACCATGGCCAACCTCGGGATCAACGTTGCGCCACTGTTGGCTGGTGCCGGGGTGGTCGGCCTGGCCATCGGTTTCGGTTCGCAGCAACTGGTGCAGGACGTGATCACCGGGCTGTTCATCATCATTGAAGACACGCTGTCGATCGGTGACTGGGTGGTGCTCGACTCCGGTCACGCCGGCACCGTCGAAGGCCTGACCATCCGCACCCTGCGCCTGCGTGACGGTAAGGGTTTCGTGCACTCGGTGCCGTTCGGCCAGATCAAGGCAGTGACCAACCAATCACGGCAGTTTGCCTACGCGTTTTTCTCGGTGCAGTTCACCTACGACACCGATGTCGACAAGGCCATCGAACTGATCCGCGAGACCGGCGATTCGATCCGCGAAGACCCGTTCCTCAAGTACAACCTGCAAGGGCCGCTGGATGTGTTTGGGGTGGACCGGATGGACTTGAACGGCGTGGTGCTGACCGCGCAATTCCGTACCGTGTCGGGCGGGCAATATGCGGTGAGCCGGGCGTTCAATCAGCGTTTGAAAAAGCTTGTGGATAACAGTCCTGACGTGCACTTCGCGCAGACTTATCCACAGCAGGTTTTGTTGCCCAAGCGGCAGGGTGAGAAGGAGCTGTTGGCGAGCGAGGCGCCACAACGGTCGAATACCTGACCGTCGGATTTTGTGGTGGGATTGCCGGCCTCTTCGCGAGCAAGCCCGCTCCCACATTGGATTGGTGAACGCCGCAGATCCCTTGTGGGAGCGGGCTTGCTCGCGAAAGGGCCGGAACTGTCGACATCAATGCCGGATCAGCTTGCTCCGCACCTGCTCCATGGCCACCTGATCCAGCTCTGTCCAGAAAACCTGCTTGCCGGCAATCTCGGCAGCAACCGGCACCCCATCGCGATACACCAACCGATTGCTCGCCAGCGCCGGCACTTTCGCCCCCGGCAACAGCGTCCCGGCCAGATTCAACGGATCCACCCCGCACACCGCGATCAAACTGCCGTCATGTGCCCGCCGCCGTACTTCGCGCAGCAACGGAATCGCCTCCGGCAAGGCAAACTGTTCCCCCGCCAGGCCACTGACAAAGCGCCCGCCGCGAATCTCGCCACGGGCCTCCAGCCGATGAAACGTGCGCAGCAATTCGCGCCAGCTCGGCAGCCAATCCGCCTCGCGCTCCAGCAGACGCCAGAACACCACGCCGTAGCGGCGCAGCAAGGTCATGGCGACATGTTCGAGGGTTTCCGGCGAAGCGCTCTGGCTGTTCTCCATGAGCGGCCCGCGTCGCAATAACGCCCAGCGCCCGGCATCGTCCATGCCGCCGATAAACGCTCCGCGTCCGCGTCGACTGCTGCGTTGCTGGCGCTTGCTCGCCGGGGTGATCAGCGCACGCAGACCGGCGAAGCTGTCGGCGTTTACCAGGCCGGCACCGACCAGTTCCTGCAAGGCGATTTCCAGCTCGGTGCGCAATAGGTGCGCTTCATGGATCAGTTCATCGAAAAACAGCGCGCCGTGCTGACTCAGCGCCTCGTAGACCTTCTGCGTTTTCGCTGACAGTTCGCTGACCGGCGTTTGCTCGGTCAATCCACTCCACAGTCCGACCTGACTGCGCGGCAGCAGCACAATCGGCGTACTCCGCAACGCCGTGCCGCTGACTTTCTGTCGGGCACTGAGGCGCGTCCACACCAGTTTGCCGTTGCGGCACAGCTCATCCAGCCAGCTCGGCGAGTAGTCTTTCAGGCGTGCCGGGAGAAGGTCGCTGTCCCACGCGGAGGCCGCTGCCGGGTAACCTTCGAACTGACCGACAATCGCCGGCAACACCACGTTGCCCTGACCTCGCGTAGCGGGGGACAGATGCTGCCAGTCGAACAGAAAACGCATGAAATCCTGCAGGGCCACCGGCTCGATTTCCCGGCGCAGACGCTTGACCGTATAGCGATGAATGCGCGCCAGCAGATGCCGTTCGCACCATTCCTCAATGGCCACACCGGGAGTGAAATGACCGCGCAGCACATAGCCTTCGCGCTCCAATTGCGCGAGCGCCTGCGCGACTTGTGTGGCGGGCAGCGCCAGCGGTTCGGCAATTGCCGGGAGCGGCAGCGGGCCGAACGCGCCGAGCCGCGCGCGGACCACTTCGATCAGCGCTTCCTCGAACGTCCACGGCTCGTTGAAACCAGGCAAGGCCTGCTGCTGAGGTTGCAGCGTGGCCTGTGGATAAAGCGCCAACAGGCAGGTCAGGCGTTCTCGCGCCAGCCACAACGAGCCAGGCTGTGGATGTGTAGTGACGGTGAGGCCGTCTTCGCGAGCAGGCTCGCTCCCACAGTTGACTGTGTTCCAACTGGCGGAACCCGGTTGAATGTGGGAGCGAGCCTGCTCGCGAAGCTTTTCTTTTGCCGTTACTGGCGGAACGGCCAAGCGGCAGGCGCGACCGCTCGCAGTCAGCGCGTCAAGCCATTCGCGCCAGTGTTCGCCAGCCTGAACTTCAAGGTCGCTGATGCAGGCCAGGCTCATCAGCGCCTCGTGCATTTCATCGACGTTGGCCGGCGTCGGCCACGCTTCTTCACGCACCGCGTTAATGGCGTCTGCGTCCAGCGCACCGAGATCATCGGTGGATTGCGGGTCGCTCCAGCGCCGGTTGAGCACCGCTTGGGTGCGGCGTTCTTCCAGCGGCGCATCGTCGAGAAAGCTGTACGGCCGCGCGCTGAGAATTTCCGCCGCCAGTGGTGAAGGTGCTGGCAGGTCGCGGCTGAGCAACCGCACCTCGCCGCGCTCCATACGCCGCAGCAGATTGAGCCAGCCGTCGCTGTCCATGGCTTCGTGCAGGCAATCGTCGAGGGTCTGTTCCACCAGCGGATGTTCGGGAATTTCCCGTTCGCCGGCGAGGTTTTCCAGGCAGGCGATCTGATCGGGAAACACGCTGGCAATCAGGTCTTCGCTTTTCATCCGCTGCAACTGCGGCGCGACTTTGCGCCCGCCGGTAAAACGCGGCAGTGCCAGCGCCACCCCGGCATTCCAGCGCCAGCGCACACCGAACAATGGCGCGTCGAGAATCGCCTGAATCAGGATGTGCTCGGCGCTGTTGCTGTGCAGGTACCGCCAGACGTCATCCAGCTCGAAACTGTGGCTGGTGGACAGCGACAGGACAATCGCGTCTTCGCTGGCAGCAGCCTGCAACTCGAAGTTGAAGGTGCGGCAGAAACGCTTGCGCAAGGCCAGGCCCCAGGCGCGGTTGATGCGGCTGCCGAACGGTGAATGGATGATCAGTTGGGTGCCACCGGATTCATCGAAAAATCGCTCCATCAGCAGCGTGTCCTGCGAGGGCAGGGCGCCGAGGGTCAAGCGAGCGCGGGCGAGATAGTCCACCAGTTGTTCGGCGCTGG
The DNA here is from genome assembly GCF_037126175.1 of Pseudomonas sp. RSB 5.4. Classification (NCBI taxonomy): domain Bacteria; kingdom Pseudomonadati; phylum Pseudomonadota; class Gammaproteobacteria; order Pseudomonadales; family Pseudomonadaceae; genus Pseudomonas; species Pseudomonas sp. RSB 5.4. The sequence continues at coordinate 3,845,269 of NZ_CP146986.1, read as the reverse complement.
CGAGGTTCAGGCCGAGGGTTGCGGTCAGCCAGTCGAGGGCCGGTTGCAAATCACCGGGGCGGGCGCCGAGCAGGTCGTCGAGGGTCGCTTGCAGGCGCGCCACTGCCGCAGACAATTCATCACTGCGCCCCGGTGCTTCGCCGAGCCAGAACGGAATGGTCGGCGGCTGGCCTTGGGCATCCTCGACCCGCACCTTGCCGGTTTCCACCCGCAGGATTCGGTAGGAGGTATTGCCGAGCTGGAACACGTCACCCGCGATGCTTTCCACGGCAAAGTCTTCGTTGACGCTGCCGATGTTCAGACCCTGCGGTTCCAGCAGCACGCTGTAGTCGGCGTTGTCGGGGATGGTGCCGCCGCTGGTCACGGCGGTCAGTTGCGCGCCACGGCGGCCACGCAGGGTGTGGCTGACCGCATCGCGATGCAGGTAGGCGCTGCGGATGCCCTGACGACCGTTGTAGCCTTCGGCGAGCATCGTCAGCAGCGCCTGATAGTGTTTTTCGTCGAGATCGCGGTACGGCGAGGCTTTGCGAAACAGCGCCAGCAGCGCGTCTTCCGCCCATTCCCGGCAACTGACTTCGGCGATGATCTGCTGCGCCAGTACATCCAGCGGCGCTTCGGGGATGTGCAGGGTGTCGAGTTCGCCACGGCGCACGCAGTCGAGCAGGGCGGCGCATTCGATCAGGTCGTCGCGGGTGGTGGCGAACAAGCGGCCCTTGGGCGTGCCGCCGACCTGGTGCCCGGAGCGACCGACTCTTTGTAGGAACCCGGCAATCGAACGCGGCGAGGCGATCTGGCAGACCAGATCGACTTCGCCGATATCAATGCCCAACTCCAGCGACGCAGTGGCGATCAACACTTGCAGCTCACCGCGCTTGAGCCGCTGTTCGGCGTCGAGACGGAACTCCTTGGCCAGGCTGCCGTGGTGCGCCGCCACCGCCTGTTTGCCCAGACGTTCACTGAGGTGTCGGCTGAGGCGTTCGGCCAGACGCCGGGTGTTGACGAAAATCAGTGTGGTGCGGTGCTCGCGGGCCAACTCGGCGAGGCGGTCGTAGACCAATTCCCAGACATCGTTGGCCATCACTGCCGACAACGGCACCGGCGGCACTTCGATGCCCAGATCCCGTGGCCGGGCGTGGCCGATGTCGATGATTTCGCAGGGGCGATCAGTGCCGACCAGAAACCGCGCCACGGCATTGATGGGTTTTTGCGTGGCCGAAAGACCGATGCGGGTCAGTGGTTCTGCGCACAGCGCCTGCAGGCGTTCGAGGCTCAGCGCCAGATGACTGCCGCGTTTGCCGGCAGCGATGGCGTGGATCTCGTCGATGATCACTGTGCGTGTGCTGCCGAGCATTTTGCGTCCGGACTCGGAGCCGAGCAGCACGTACAACGATTCCGGGGTGGTCACCAGAATGTGCGGCGCGCGCTTGCGCATGGCGGCGCGGTCTTTTTGCGGGGTGTCGCCGGTGCGCACGGCGGTGGTGATTTGCAGTTCGGGCAGGCCCATCTGGCGTAATTGTTCGGTGATTCCCGCAAGCGGGTTCTGCAGGTTGATGCGGATGTCGTTGGACAACGCCTTGAGCGGCGAAACGTAGACGACGAGGGTTGCATCGGGCAGGCCTTCGGGGTTTTCCAGGCCACGGTGGACGAGGTCGTCGAGCACGGCGAGGAATGCGGTGAGGGTTTTACCGGAGCCGGTGGGCGCGGCGATAAGCGTCGAGCGGCGCTGGCGGATCAACGGCCATGCGCGGGCCTGGGCGGCGGTGACCGTCGGGAAGGTGCTGCTGAACCAGGCGCTGACGGCGGGGTGGAAGCCTGCCAGGGCCGCGTCCTTGGGGATGGGCAGATTCATGGCTTAAGTTATGCGGGTGGGGGCGGGAAGATGCAAGTACCGCTGGGATCTTCAGCGTCTGGCCGGGCCTCTTCGATAGCAAGCCCGCTCCCACAGGGGAACGCGATCAACTGTAGGCGTGAGCCTGCTCGCGATGGGGCCAGTTGATTCAGCACAATTCCCGGCGATCTACACTTTACGGGTGACGGTTGCGCACTAAACCCGCAAAATGCAACGATTCCGGCAATTATCGATGACGGTGTCACCAGCACCGTCGCTAAAGCCATCGTTCCAATCAGACTGGGCCTGCTGACTCTATGCGAATGCGCCTTATGTTACTGGGCGGCGGAAATGCCCTTGGGCAGGCGCTGATTCGCCTCGGTGCGGAAGAAGACATCGGTTTCCTCGCCCCCCGCCCGCCAGAAGACGGCTGGGATGCCGCGAGCCTGACGCAACTGCTCGACGATACCCGTCCGGATGCGTTGATCAACCTCGCCTACTATTTCGACTGGTTCCAGGCCGAGACCGTCAGCGAAAGCCGTCTGGCCGGGCAGGAACGCGCCATCGAGCGGCTGGCCGAACTGTGCCAGCACCACAACATCATCCTCGTGCAGCCTTCCAGCTATCGGGTGTTCGACGGTTCGCGGGCGACCGCCTACAGCGAGAAGGACGAGCCGGTGCCGCTGGGCCTGCGCGGTCAGGCGCTGTGGCGCATCGAGCAAAGTGTTCGCGCCACTTGCCCGCAACACGTGCTGCTGCGCTTCGGCTGGCTGCTCGATGACAGCCCTGAAGGCACCCTCGGACGCTTCCTCGCCCGCGCCGAACAACCGGACGAATTGCTCATGGCCGATGACCGCCGGGGCAATCCGACACCGGTCGATGACGCGGCACGGGTAATCATTTCGGTGCTCAAGCAACTCGATTGCGCGGCGCCGCTGTGGGGTACTTACCATTACGCCGGCCACGAGGCGACCACGCCGCTGGCGCTGGGTCAGGCGATTCTGAGCGAAGCGCGCAACCTGCATCCGCTGGCGATCGAGTCGCCGACCGCGCAGGCCCATGCCGCGCGGCCGGACGCTGCCGAGGAACCGCAACACGCGGTACTCGCCTGCAAGAAAATTCTGCACACTTTCGGGATCAAGCCCCGCGCCTGGCGCGCCGGGCTCCCGGCTTTACTGGATAGGTTTTATCGTCATGGCTGAAGGCCCTGTTTTAATCACCGGCGGCGCCGGTTTCATCGGCTCGCACCTGACGGATGCATTGCTCGCCACCGGCCATTCGGTGCGGATTCTCGATGATCTGTCGACCGGCAAACGCGCCAACCTGCCGCTGGACAATCCGCAGGTCGAACTGATCGTCGGTGACGTTGCCGATGCCGAACTGGTTGCGCGGGCCATGCAAGGCTGCAGCGCCGTCGCGCACCTGGCGGCGGTGGCCTCGGTGCAGGCTTCGGTGGACGATCCGGTGAAGACCCACCAGAGCAATTTCATTGGCACCCTGAATGTCTGCGAAGCGATGCGCCAGGCCGGAGTGAAGCGTGTGCTCTACGCGTCCAGCGCCGCGGTGTACGGTAACAACGGTGAAGGCGAGTCGATTGACGAAGACACGCCAAAAGCCCCGCTGACGCCGTATGCCTCGGACAAACTGGCCGGCGAGCACTACTTCGATTTCTATCGTCGCCAGCATGGCCTGGAGCCGGTGATCTTCCGCTTCTTCAACATCTTCGGCCCGCGCCAGGATCCGTCTTCGCCGTACTCCGGGGTCATCAGCATCTTCAGCGAGCGGGCGCAGAAAGGCCTGCCGATCACGGTGTTCGGCGATGGCGAGCAGACCCGGGATTTCCTCTATGTCGAGGATCTGGTCGACGTGCTGGTGCAAGCGATCGACAAGTCTGAAGTGGAAGTGGGGGCGATGAACGTCGGCTGGAATCAGGCAATGAACCTCAAGCAGATGCTGCAAGCGCTGCAGGAAGTGGTCGGCGAGTTGCCCCCGGTCAGCTACGGCCCGGCGCGCTCCGGCGACATCCGCCATTCGCGGGCGAACAACGCGCGTTTGCTGCAACGCTTCCAGCTGCCAGAGCCGACGCCGATGCGTGTGGGACTGGCGCGGTTGCTCGGCAAGTAGGTTTATCGCAGACATGAAAAAGGCGCCTTTTCACAGGCGCCTTTTTCACGGCCGGAATTTGTCGCTAATCCTGTGGCGAGGGGATTTATCCCCGATCGATCACGAAGTGATCGTCGTCAGTTCTAAGCCTGCTCACCCAAAGCCTCATTCACCACCACGCGAATGTTCGACTGTTGCTTAGAACTTGTAGCCCAGACCCACCATGTACACAAACGGATCGACATCCACATTCACCTTGGCACGGGTGCCCGGCGCCACGGCGTTGTTCTCGACAGTCGCGCGGGTGTCGATGTCCATGTAACGCACCTGGGCGTTGAGCATGATGTTGTCGGTCAGCATGTAGTCGGCGCCGACCTGCCAGGCCAGGCCCCAGGAGTTTTTCGCCTTGAAGTTGCTGAAGCCGTTGGACTGGGCTTCGCTGCCGACGTGCTCGTCATAGATCCAGGTGTAGTTGATGCCGCCGCCGATGTACGGCTGGAACGGCGACTTGGAATCCAGCGGGTAGTACACGACGCTGAGGGTCGGCGGCAGGTGTTTCAGCGTACCGAGTTTGCCGTTGGCGGCTGGCAGTGCGGTGCCTTTGATTTTCACGTCATGCTCGAACGGCGAGGCGGCCAGCAACTCGATACCGATGTTGTTGGTCAGCATGTAGGCGAAGTTCAGACCCAGTTGGGTGTCGCTGCTCATGGTCGCCTTGCCGCCCAGGTTGGTGCCGCTCAACGGACCCTGATCGACCTTGACGCTGGAGCTGTCGGCTTTCGGGTTGACGGTGATCGCACCGGCGCGAACGATGATATCGCCGGCTTCGTGGGCGTGGGCGAGCGGGGCTGCGAGCGCGACTGCAAACAGCGCGGCGCTGAGCAAGGACTTGTTCATGGGAGCTCCAAAAGGACGTTAAAAATGTCTGATGTCCTATGGTATGAAGCCAACTGATACGGTCTTTTGACTCAGCTCAATGAAACAGTGATGGCGGGTTTATTTGTGGAACCTTGGCCGACCCCTTCGCTAGCAAGCTCGCTCCCACATTAGAGCTCGGTCAACTGTGGGAGCGAGCCTGCTCGCGAAGACAATGGGCCGAACAGTGCAGAATTACCGGAATTACTCCGGCAGCTCATACACATAAATCTTGTCCGCCGCCATCTGATACCCGGCATCGGCCAGTTCGCTGGTGGACGCCTTGACCTGCAACGGTCCTTCGACCCAGTACGGCTGATACAGCTCGTCGAGCTTCACGCCCAACTCGCTTTTCACATGCACGATCTGGTTCGACGGCGGTGGCGGCACATGGATGCAGGCGCCGAAGTACGGCACCAGCAGGAAGTCGGTGGTGCGGCCCTCTTCGTTGACTTCCAGCGGCACGATGTAACCCGGCAGGCGGATGTTCTGCCCGTCGAGACTCTGCACCACCGGCGCGTTGGGCATGTCCTGTTTCGCCGCCGGCGCCGACTCGGCGGACAGCGCATCACTCATCTTCGACATGTCGTGCAACGGCGTCATGTTCGGCACTTCCGGCGCGGCGTCCGGCGGGATCATCTCCGACCAGGTCAGGTCTTTCGGCGCCGCTGCCCACACGGGCAGGGCAACCAGCAACAGCAGCGCAAGCACGGCGCGGGGCATGGTGAACATCCTCATAAACGGATCGACAGGCCATCGGCCAGGGATTGGCGATACGCGCGCCAGGCCGGCACGCTGCCCATCAGCAGCGCGGCAGCCAGAATGCCACCGAGCAGCGTCCATTCATACTCGCTCGGCCACGCCAGTGGCAGATACAAACCGTAATTGGCCTGCACATAACCCTGCGCGGCGGCGATGCCGATGTACAGCAATGCCAGCCCGGCGATTACGCCGGTCAGCGCCAGGGCAAAGGCTTCCAGCACCAGCAGGCTTGCGATATGCCAAGGCCGGGCACCGACCGAGCGCAGAATCGCCATCTCGCGGCGACGCTCGTTGAGGCTGGTGAGAATCGCCGTGAGCATGCCGATCAACCCGGTCAGCACCACGAACAGCGAGACCACGAACAAGGCTTTTTCCGCAGTACTCATCAGGCTCCACAACTCCTGCAAGGCCACGCCCGGCAGGATCGCCAGCATTGGCTCGCCACGGTATTCGTTGATCTCGCGTTGCAGGGCGAAGGTGGAAATCTTGCTGTTGAGGCCGAGCATGAACGCGGTGATCGCCTGTGGCGTCAGGTCCATGTTGCGTGCCTGATCCGCCGTGATCCGGCCGTTGCCGCGCGCCGGCACGCCGTTGTGCCAGTCGATGTGAATCGCCTCCATGCCGCCGAGGCTGATGTGCAACGTGCGATCCACCGGGGTACCCGTGCGCTTGAGAATGCCGACCACGGTGAACGGCTTGTCGTCATGCTTGACCAGACTGATCGCCGCCACGCCGTGGGCCAGCACCAGTTGGTCGCCGAGTTTGTAATGCAGCGCCTCGGCCACTTCGGCGCCGAGCACCACTTCGAACGGATCGGTGGCGAAGGCGCGGCCATCGGCCAGTTCCAGGTGCTGCTGGCGACCGTACTGGTAATGCTCGAAATAGGCTCCGGTGGTGCCCATCACCCGGTAGCCGCGATGCGAGTCGCCGAGGGACATCGGGATCGCCCACTTCACTTTCGGGTTGCTGGCGAAATGTTCGAAGCTGTCCCAACGGATGTTGTTGGTCGCGTTGCCGATGCGGAACACCGAGTACAGCAGCAGGTTCACCGAGCCGGAGCGGGCGCCGACGATCAGGTCGGTGCCGCTGATGGTGCTGGCGAAACTGGCCTTGGCCTCGGTGCGCACGCGCTCGACGGCGAGCAACAGGCAGACCGACAGGGCAATCGCAAACGCGGTGAGCAGGGCGGTAAAGCGGCGGTTGGCCAGGCTGGCCATGGCCAGACGAAACAGATACATCTCAGACCTCGGCAGACGTGGCGGCGCGATTGAGCTCGGCCAGGGACAGGTGACGGTCGAACAGCGGCGCAAGGCTTTGGTCGTGGCTGACGAACAGCAAGCTCGACCCGGCTTCGCGGCATTCGGCGAACAGCAGACGAATGAAGTTTTCCCGAGCGTCGTAATCCAGCGCCGAGGTCGGTTCGTCGGCGATCACCAGTTCCGGTTGGCCGATCAACGCGCGGGCGGCGGCGACCCGTTGCTGCTGACCGATCGACAGCGAATCGGCGCGACGACCGAGGATGCTTTCGTCCTTCAGGCCCAGATGGGCGAGCAGGGTGGCGGCGGCCTGATCGACGCTGCCGTGGCGCTGTTTCGCCCGTTCGGCACGCAGTTTGGAGAAGTGGCAGGGCAACTCGACGTTCTCGCGTACCGAGAGAAACGGCAGCAGGTTGAACTGCTGGAAGATGTAGCCGGTGTGATCGACGCGAAAGCGGTCGCGGGCGCCGGCACCGAGTTCGGTCAGTTCCTGGCCGAGCAGGCGAATGCTGCCGCGCCCGGGTTTCTGCACGCCACCGAGCAGGCCGAGCAGGGTGGTCTTGCCACTGCCGCTGGGGCCTTTGAGGAACAGGGTTTCGCCCGGCTCCAGGCGAAACGCCGGGATGTCCAGCAGCGGCGGGTGACCGGGCCAGTTGAAGCCCAGGTCGGACAGTTCGATGAGTGCTTGGGTCATGGCACCAATTTCATGAAGTGAACACGTAACCCCTTGTGGGAGCGGGCTTGCTCGCGAATGCGGTGGATCAGCCAAATCCATGTTGACTGACCCACCGCATTCGCGAGCAAGCCGCTCCCACAGGGGATTGTCGGTGTGATCAGAATTTCAGGGCAGCAGCCTTGGCCGTCACTTCCGTACCTTGCTGGCCGTTCGGGCCGATCAGTTGTACCTGAATTTTCTGGGTGGCCGGGAAGGTATTGAAGAGGTTCGCCAGATCCAGAGTCTTCAAGGCCCCCGGTGCAGCGCAACTGAATTGATAGTGCGCGTGGATTTCGCTGTGTTCATGGTGATGCGCTTCACCGCCCTTGGCATCGTGATCATCATCGTCATGGTCGTCGGCATCCGGTTTGTCGCCGAACAGCGGGCTTTCCAGCTCCTGGCTGGCGACTTTGCAACCAGCGGCGGCCGGCAGGCTGAACAGCGCCAGCGGGTTTTCCAGTTGGGCGCGGGCGGCGGCGACTTTGGCCTTGTCGGCGTCGCTGGTGGCGGCGTGTTCGAAGCCCACCAGGTTCATCGCCGGGCTTTCCAGTTCCAGTTCCAGGGTCTGGCCGTCGAGTGCGGCGTTCAGTCGGCCGACGCCATGTTCGTGGGCGCCGAGGCTGCCGTGCTCATGGTCATGATCGTGCTCATCGGCGGCATGGGCGATGGCCAGCGGCAACAGGGCAAACGGCAAAGCGAGCAGCAGACGACGCATGGCGGTCTCCGGAAAGTAAAGTGAAGAGTTTGTTATGTAATCTTATAACGAAAGTCCGCAGAGTTTGCCCGTGCGCTTGGCGTTGCACAAGTCCCGTGGGAGCATGCAGGTCAGAAATGTGCAGGAGCGAAGCAGATGTTGCGGATACGCGGAACCGTCGGCGCGATGCCGGTGGATTTGACGGTGGAGCTGGATGACAGCGATTGGGCAAAGCTTGGCGCAGCCCTTGGCGCGCAGTCGCAGGGCGATCAGCCTGAAGCGGCATTGAGCGCGCCGGCAGCGAAACCGCTGAACCAGGACGATGCGTTGTGGCAGGTCGCGCAGGATCTGTTGCGCCAGGCCAGGCAACTCAGCGGGCCGGATCTTCTGGAGCAGCTTGAGGGCCTGACCGGCAGCGCGGCGGCGGGCAAACGCCTGCTGGTGCGATTGCGCCACAGTTCACAGGTGAAAGTGGCGAGCGGCGGCGATACGCCGCTCTACAGCTGGGTCGAGTGAGCCGCAAAGGATCGCAGCCTGCGGCAGCTCCTACAGGTTCAGCGTTCATCCGCAAATACGGGTGAACACGATCGAATGTAGGAGCTGCCGAAGGCTGCGATCTTTTGATCTTAATAAAGCGCAGCGAATACTTTACGGCGGTAAGCGGTCACCAGCGGGTGATCGTTGCCCAGCAGTTCGAACACCTGCAGCAACGTCTTGTGCGGCAGACCCTCGCCATAGCTGCGGTTACGGATGAACAGCTTGAGCAAGGCTTCCAGCGCCGCTTCGTATTGCTGACGCGCCAGTTGCTGGATCGCCAGTTGATACACCGCTTCGTCGTCCTGCGGATCTTTGGCCAGGCGCGCCTTGAGGTCGGCAGCATCCGGCAGATCACGGGCAAGTCCCAGGAATTTGATCTGCGCCTTGGCCCCGGCCAGTGCAGCCTTGTGCTCATCGCTCTTGACCGCGTCGAGCACGGTTTGCGCTTCGCCCAGTTCGCCGCGTTCGGTCAGGCAGCGGGCGTAGAGGATCAGCGCCTTGGCGTTGCTGTTGTCTTCGGTGAGCATCACCACCAGCGCCGCTTCCGCGTCAGCGTAACGACCGTCGTCGAACAGCGCCTGCGCCTGTTCGAACGGATCGGCGGCGGCCGGCGGCGGCATCTGCACATGCGGCTCAAGCAAGGCGCGTACGGCGGATTCCGGTTGCGCACCGGCAAAACCGTCCACCGGTTGACCGTCCTTGAACAGCACCACGGTCGGCAGGCTGCGGATACCGAAGCGGGCCACGATGTCCTGCTCGATGTCGCAGTTGACCTTGGCCAGCAGCAGTTCGCCCTGATAGCTCTCGGCAATGCCTTGCAGCATCGGCATCAATGCCTTGCACGGCGCACACCATTCGGCCCAGAAATCCACCAGCACCGGTTTGTTGAAGGAAGCTTCGATCACCGACTGGTCGAAATCGGCAGTCGTGGCGTCGAAGATGTACGGCGTTTGCTGACTCATGGGAGATCTCGTAAAAGCGTGGATGGGGCAACTATACGGCTTGGCGGGGTGTGGCCGGAAGCGGGGGCAGGTTTAGAGATGTGTTGCCTGATAGGACGCCTTCGCGAGCAAGCTCGCTCCCACAGGGGGAACGCAATCCAAATGTGGGAGCGGGCTTGCTCCGGGCGGCGATCCGACGAAGCTTTTTAGCTCCGCCGCGCGTGGTACAGGCTCACATGCCGAAATTCTTCCGGCTCCGCCAGATCCGGCAAGGTCATCGCCTCAAGCATTTCGATGCGCTCATATAACGGATGGCGAAAATCCCGAACCCGCGAATCCGCCACCAGCGCCTCGCGGCCACGGCTGAGAAACGCGTCGAGCAGCGGCAGGTTCTCACGGTCGTAGAGCACATCCGCCACTAGGATCAGATCGAAGCGATCAGCCTCGGCAAAGAAGTCCGTCGAATAGCTCATCTGCACATCATTGAGTTCAGCATTGGCCCGGCACGCAGCAATCGCCAGCGGATCAAGATCGCAAGCCACCACCTCCAACGCCCCGGCCTTCACCGCCGCAATCGCGGCGATCCCGGAGCCGGCGCCGAAATCCAGCACCCGCTTGCCGCGCACCCACTCCGGAAACTCCGCCAGATAGCGCGCCACCGCCAGGCCGCTGGCCCAGCAGAAACTCCAATACGGCGGTTCGTGGAGGATGCGCCGGGTTTCGTCGGGACTGAATTCGCGATCCATGTTGTCGCCGTCGATCAGCCACAGCTGCAAATCGGTACCCGGCAATGCACAGGCCTTGAGCCGGGCATCACCGAGCAATTCACCTAACGCCAGTTGCAGGTCGAGCGGTGGCGTCATGGCGCTTTGACAAATTGCAGCTGGCCCAGCGCCTGAGTGGTCGGCTGGGTAATGGGTTGCGACGGCAGATGCAGGATCAACTGGCCGGACTGCGTGGCACGGCCGCGCAGCTCAACCCGCGCGCCGGCGGGGAATGCTTCGGGGTTGAAACGCAGACGGAACGGCAACGCCTGGTTATTGCCTATCAGCGTGGAACTGGCGAGCAACTGTTGCGGGCGGGACTTATCGTCGATCACCAGCAACGCCAGTTCGACTTCGGCCCCGGCTGGCACGCCTTGCAGGGTGCCGCTCAGTTCCCGTTGATAAGCCGGCAGCGGACCGAGGTCAGCGGCTTCCTGGGCTTTTTTCTGCGCCTGTTGTGGCGCCGGGCCCGGCGTGGGCGGCTGCGGCTTGGGTTTATCGCTGCCACAGGCCACCAGCAGGGCGAAAAGACTGAGCAAAACGAGCGGTCGTAGCGACATTGGCAGCTCCAGAAAATGAAATCCGTGGATCAAACGATCATGCCCGTCTGTATACCGCAAACCCTATGGCTTGTCTTGCCACCGGGATGCGCTACCATGGCCCTCCCTTTTTTTGTTGCCAGCCACCATGCACTGTCCCTTCTGCGGTGCCAACGACACCAAGGTCATCGACTCGCGTCTGGTCGCCGAGGGCGAACAGGTGCGCCGCCGGCGTGAATGCCTGGCCTGCGGCGAGCGTTTCACGACATTCGAGACGGCCGAACTGGTGTTGCCGCGCCTGATCAAAACCGACGGCAGCCGCCAGCCGTTCGACGAAGAAAAGCTCCGTGCCGGCATGCAACGCGCCCTGGAGAAACGTCCGGTGAGCGTCGAGCGCCTCGAATCCTCTCTGGTTCACATCAAGCACAAGCTGCGCGCCACCGGCGAGCGCGAGGTCAAATCCCTCGTGGTCGGCGAACTGGTGATGGCCGAGCTGCAAAAGCTCGATGAAGTGGCCTACATCCGTTTCGCCTCGGTGTACCGGCGCTTCCAGGATCTCAATGAGTTCCGCGAAGAGATCGACCGCCTCGCCCGCGAACCGGTGAAAGAATGACCAGCGCCGCCGAGCAGGCGATCCTCGACGCCCACTTCATGGCGCGCGCGCTTGAACTGGCGCGCAAGGGTCACTACACCACCCATCCCAATCCACGGGTTGGCTGCGTGATCGTGCGTGACGGGCAGATTGTCGGCGAAGGCTTTCACGAGCGCGCCGGCGAACCCCACGCCGAGGTCCACGCCCTGCGCGCTGCCGGTGAACTGGCCCGCGGCGCCACCGCTTACGTGACCCTTGAGCCGTGCAGCCACCATGGCCGCACACCGCCGTGCGCCGATGCGTTGGTGACTGCCGGGGTGGCTCGGGTGGTCGCCGCGATGCGCGATCCGAATCCACAGGTCGCCGGGCGTGGCTTGCAGCGTCTGAGCGATGCCGGGATCGCCACCGAAAGTGGCGTGCTCGAAGCCGAGGCGCGCCAGCTCAATCAAGGTTTCCTGAAGCGCATGGAACACGGCTTGCCGTTCGTGCGGGTCAAGCTGGCCATGAGTCTCGACGGTCGCACGGCGATGGAAAGCGGCGAGAGCCAGTGGATCACCGGCCCAGCCGCACGTTCTGCCGTACAGCGTTTGCGCGCGCAGGCGGCCGTGGTGCTGACCGGCGCCGACACCGTACTGGCTGACGGCGCACGCCTGACCGTACGCGCCGACGAACTGGGTCTGGATGCCGAACAAACTGCACGGGCCATGAGCCGTCCGCCGCTGCGGGTGCTGGTCGACGGGCGCCTGCGGGTGCCGCTGGACGCGCCGTTCTTCAAGGCCGGCCCGGCGCTGGTCGCGACGTGCATGGCGGTCGAAGAACAATACGCCAATGGCCCGGAATGCCTGATCGTGCCGGGTGACGACGGTCAGGTCGATCTGCATCAACTGCTGATCGAACTGGCCAACCGTGGCGTCAACGAAGTGCTGGTCGAGGCCGGCCCGCGCTTGGCTGGCGCGTTCGCCCAGCTCGGTCTGGTCGATGAGTTCGTGATCTTCATTGCCGGCAAGTTTCTCGGCTCCACGGCGCGGCCGTTGCTGGACTGGCCGCTGGCCTATATGAAGGACGCTCCCGAGCTGAAAATCACTGAAATCCGCGCGGTTGGCGATGACTGGCGAGTCACTGCGACGCCAGTCGTTTCGGCGAGCGTATAATTCCCGGCCATCGCGTTAGCGCTGGCTTCGTTCTCAAGGAGAACCCCATGTTTACCGGCATCATCGAATCCATCGGCAGTATCCGCGCACTGACCCCAAAGGGCGGTGATGTGCGGGTGCATGTCGAAACCGGCAAGCTCGACCTGAGCGACGTCAAACTAGGCGACAGCATCGCCGTCAACGGCGTGTGCCTGACGGCGGTTGAGCTGCCGGGCAACGGCTTTGCCGCCGACGTCAGCCGCGAAACCCTCGACTGCACCGCCATGAATGACCTGAAAAGCGGCAGCCCGGTCAATCTGGAAAAAGCCCTGACCCCGACCACCCGTCTCGGCGGCCATCTGGTCAGCGGCCACGTCGACGGTGTCGGCGAAGTGGTGTCGCGCAGCGACAATGCTCGTGCGGTGGAATTTCGCATTCGCGCGCCGAAAGAACTGGCCAAGTACATCGCCCATAAAGGCTCGATCACCGTCGACGGCACCAGCCTGACCGTGAACGCGGTCGATGGCGCCGAATTCATGCTGACGATCATTCCGCACACCCTGAGCGAAACCATCATGGCTTCCTACAAGCCGGGCCGCCGGGTGAACCTGGAAGTCGATTTGCTGGCGCGTTATCTGGAGCGTTTGCTGTTGGGTGACAAGGCTGCAGAGCCGACCGCCGGTGGCACGATCACTGAAAGCTTTCTGGCCGCCAACGGCTACCTCAAATCCTGACTGAAGGGGGTGCCTTGTGGCGCTCAATAGCATCGAAGAACTGGTTGAAGACATCCGCCAAGGCAAGATGGTCATCCTCATGGATGACGAAGACCGCGAGAACGAAGGCGACCTGATCATGGCCGCCGAATGCTGCAAGGCCGAGCACATCAACTTCATGGCCAAGCACGCCCGCGGCCTGATCTGCATGCCGATGAGCCGCGAGCGCTGCGAGCTGTTGAAGCTGCCGTTGATGGCCCCGCGCAACGGTTCCGGTTTCGGCACCAAGTTCACCGTATCGATCGAAGCCGCCGAAGGCGTCACCACCGGTATCTCCGCCGCCGACCGTGCGCGCACCGTGCAAGCGGCTGCGGCGAAAGACGCCAAGGCTGAAGACATCGTCAGCCCGGGGCACATCTTCCCGCTGATGGCTCAGGCCGGTGGCACCCTGGCTCGTGCCGGTCACACTGAGGCCGCCTGCGACCTGGCGCGCATGGCCGGTTTCGAACCAAGCGGCGTGATCTGCGAAGTGATGAACGACGACGGCACCATGTCCCGTCGCGCCGAACTGGAAGCGTTTGCCGCCGAACACAACATCAAGATCGGCACCATCGCCGACCTGATTCACTACCGGATGATCCACGAACGTACCGTTCAGCGGATTGCCGAACAGCCGCTGGACAGCGAACTGGGCCAATTCAACCTGGTGACCTATCGTGATTCGGTGGAAGGCGACGTGCACATGGCCCTGACGCTGGGCACGGTTTGCGCCGAAGAGCCGACCCTGGTTCGCGTGCACAACATGGACCCGCTGCGCGACCTGCTGATGGTCAAGCAACCGGGCCGCTGGAGCCTGCGCGCCGCGATGGCTGCGGTGGCCGAGGCCGGCAGTGGTGTGGTGCTGTTGCTCGGTCACCCGCTCGACGGCGACGTGCTGCTGGCGCATATCCGCGAAACCGGTGAGCAGGCAGCGGTGAAAAAACCGACCACTTACAGCATCGTCGGTGCCGGTTCGCAGATCCTGCGTGACCTCGGCGTGCGCAAAATGCGCTTGATGTCTGCGCCAATGAAATTTAATGCGATATCCGGTTTCGATCTGGAAGTTGTAGAATACGTGCCCTCCGAATAATGACCCGGTGAATTCGGCATTGTTGACGTAGATCCTTGTGGTGAGGGGATTCATCCCCGACGGGCTGCGCAGCGGCCCTATTTGGTTGGGACTGCTGCGCAGTCCATCGGGGATAAATCCCCTCGCCACAGGGTGTAGTCGAGCAGCAATGCGGTTTTTTCCGGTCATGAATTTGTGGCTAATATCACTGAGGGATGCGTACGAAACGCGTCCCGGCTCTTTAAGAGATCTGACGAATGACCCTGAAGACCATCGAAGGTACCTTCATCGCCCCTAAAGGCCGCTACGCTCTGGTAGTGGGCCGTTTCAACAGCTTCGTGGTTGAAAGCCTGGTCAGCGGTGCAGTTGATGCCCTGGTTCGCCACGGCGTGAGCGAAAGCGACATCACCATCATCCGCGCACCTGGCGCCTTCGAAATCCCGCTGGTTGCGCAGAAAGTCGCTCAGAAAGGCGAGTTCGCAGCCATCATCGCCCTCGGCGCGGTCATTCGTGGCGGCACTCCGCACTTCGAATACGTGGCTGGCGAATGCACCAAGGGCCTGGCCCAGGTGTCCATGGAGTTCGGCGTACCGGTCGCGTTCGGCGTCCTGACCGTTGATTCCATCGAGCAAGCCATCGAACGTTCCGGCACCAAGGCCGGCAACAAAGGTGCTGAAGCTGCCCTGTCCGCTCTGGAAATGGTCAGCCTGCTGGCGCAGTTGGAGGCCAAGTGATTAGCGACGATAGCGATCGTTTCAACCCGCGCGATCCGAAACCTGCGGATGCCGGCAAGCCATCGAAAAGCGTCAAGCGTCGCGAAGCCCGTCAGCTCGCGACTCAGGCTCTGTATCAGTGGCACATGGCCAAGGCTTCGCTGAACGAAATCGAAGCGCAGTTCCGCGTTGATAACGATTTCACCGATGTCGATGGCGCGTATTTCCGCGAAATCCTTCACGGGGTTCCGGCGAGCCGCACCGAAATCGATACTGCGCTCAAGCCTTGCCTGGACATCGAAATCGAAGAGCTGGACCCGGTTGAACTGGCGGTTCTGCGCCTGTCTACCTGGGAACTGCTCAAGCGCGTCGACGTGCCGTACCGCGTGGTGATCAACGAAGGTATCGAGCTGGCGAAAGTCTTCGGTTCGACCGACGGCCACAAGTTCGTCAACGGTGTACTCGACAAGCTGGCTCCGCGCCTGCGTGAAGCTGAAGTCAAGGCGTTCAAGCGCTGATCAGCGCTTGATATCGCAATGGGCGAGTTTGAGCTGATCCGCAATTTCTTCGCCGCCGCGCCTTGTGCGCAGGGCGGCGAGGGCGTTGCCCTGGGGATCGGCGACGACTGCGCCTTGCTGGCGGTTCCCCCCGGGGAGCAGTTGGCGATTTCCACCGATACGCTGGTGGCCGGCGTGCACTTCGCCGATCCCTGCGATCCGTTTCTGCTCGGTCAGCGCTCGCTGGCCGTTGCGGTCAGCGACCTGGCCGCCATGGGCGCCACGCCCGTTGCCTTTACCCTTGCCCTGACTGTGCCGACGGTGACCGCCGATTGGCTGCAAGCCTATGCCCGCGGTTTGAACCGCATGGCGCAGAGCTGCGGCGTCGCGCTGGTTGGCGGCGACACCACCCGTGGACCATTGAGCCTGACCGTCACCGTATTCGGTCGCGTTCCGGCCGGGCAGGCGTTGACCCGCAGCGGCGCACAACCGGGCGACCTGCTTTGTGTTGGCGGCGAACTGGGCAATGCCGCCGGTGCCTTGCCGCTGGTGCTTGGCCAGCGTGAAGCCGACACTGATATTGCCGAGCCGCTGCTCAGTCATTACTGGTCGCCGCAACCGCAACTCGGGCTCGGTCAGGCCTTGCGCGGCAAGGCCACCTCGGCCCTGGATATCTCCGATGGCCTGCTTGCCGATTGCGGCCATATCGCTCTGGCTTCGCAGGTGCGGCTTGAGGTTGAACGCGAGCGCGTACCGTTGTCCGATGCTTTAGTGGCGTTTCTCGGCCAGCGTGGCGCCGAACGGGCGGCGTTGAGCGGCGGCGATGACTATGTGCTGGCCTTCACGCTACCGTCCGTCGAGTTGCCGGCACTGCTGGCCGATGGTTGGCCGATCCATGTGATCGGGCGTGTGGCGCAGGGCCAGGGTGTGGTGCTGCTGGATCGCGAAGGACACGACATCACCCCGCAAATCCGGGGTTATCAACATTTTCAGGAGACACCGTGACAGATCACCCGAAACAGGTTCCGGCCGAATTCGTTCCGCCGTCGGTCTGGCGCAATCCCTGGCATTTCCTCGCGTTCGGCTTCGGCTCCGGCACCTTGCCGAAAGCGCCGGGCACGTGGGGTTCGTTAGTTGCGCTACCCTTTATTCCGTTGTGGCAGATGTTGCCCGACTGGGGTTACTGGCTGATGCTCGGGATCACCATGCTGTTCGGCTTCTGGCTGTGCGGCAAGGTCGCCGACGATTTGCGGGTACACGACCACGAAGGCATCGTCTGGGACGAAATGGTCGGGATGTGGATCACCCTGTGGCTGGTGCCGGAAGGCTGGTACTGGTTGCTCGCGGGGTTCCTGATGTTCCGCTTCTTCGACATTCTCAAGCCATGGCCGATCCGCTGGATCGATCGGCATGTCCATGGCGGCGTCGGCATCATGCTCGATGACGTGCTGGCCGGCGTGTTCGCCTGGCTGGCGATGCAGGGACTGGTGTGGATTTTCGCCTGATCCGGATTGTCAGGGTTAAGTGGGGAGACTAAGGATGGTTAGTCGCTGGCTGGCGCTGGTGTTTTTTACCTTGCTGGGCACTGTCGCCAGTGCGCAGGAAGCTGCGCCGACGCCCGCGGTCATCCATCTGGCCAGCGAAGACTGGGAAGACTACACCGCCGCTGACGGTCACGGCCTGGGCTGGGACGTGCTGCGCAAGGTCTTCGAACCGGCCGGGGTGAAGCTCGACATTCGCAGCGAACCATACACTCGTTCAGTTGGGCTGGCCCAGCGTGGCGAGGTCGATGCTTGTGTCGGTTCTTATCATGAAGAATTCAGCGACCTGCTCTATCCGCGCTGGAATTTCGACACCGACCACATCTACGCCCTGGGCCTGGCGAGTAATCCAGCACCGACCCCGGAAACCCTCGGCCAATATCGGCTGGCTTGGGTTCGTGGTTACGACTATCAGAATTATCTACCCGGCGTGCGCAACTTCAACGAGGTCGTGCGACGTACCGGGATCCTCTCGATGCTCACCCACAACCGTGCTGACTATTACATCGATGCGCAGACCGAAATCGATTACGTGGTTGGCCGGGCCAAGGATCCGACGCAGTTTCGCAAGACCCACATCGCCGAATTGCCGCTGTACCTGTGCTTCGCCGATACGCCGCAAGCGCGCACGCTGATGGCGCTGTTCGACAGGCGCATGGAGCAGTTGGTGAAGAGCGGCGAGCTGAAGCCGATTTTCGAGCAGTGGAAGCAGCCGTATCCATTTGATACGCCCTGATTGCGAATCTTGTGCCCAACACTGTCCCCCTGTGGGAGCGGGCTTGCTCGCGAGTGCGGTGGTTAAGCCAGCCTATTGCCGACTGACACGACGCCTTCGCGAGCAAGCCCGCTCCCACAGGGAGGGGCCACGCCAACCGGGTGTTATCAAACTTTTTGATCGTTATGCCCGATAATTCAGCCTAAGCGCCTGCCGGAACCTGCTGTTACAATGCCGGCCTGCGAATCTTCAGACTTTTTAGATCAGGAGCACACAGGTGCCTGTCGTTTTTGTCGCCGCTTGCAAGCTGCCAACGCCTTTTGCGCAATTCACCATGCACGGTTTTCTCGATGAAGCCACCGGCCGCGAGCACGTTGTGCTGAGCCTGGGTGAAATTGACGACGGTGCCCCGGTCCTTGGCCGGTTGCATTCCGAGTGCCTGACCGGTGATGCCCTGTTCAGCCAGCGCTGCGACTGCGGCTCGCAACTCGAAGCGGCGCTCAAGGCCATCGCCCGCGAAGGCCGCGGCGTGCTGCTGTACCTGCGTCAGGAAGGTCGTGGCATCGGTCTGCTGAACAAGATCCGCGCCTACGAGTTGCAGGACGGCGGCGCCGACACCGTGGAAGCCAACGAGCGTCTGGGCTTTGCCGCCGATCAGCGTGACTACGCGATGTGCCTGCCGATGCTGGAGCACCTGGGCGTGAAGTCGCTGCGCCTGATGACCAACAACCCGCGCAAGGTCAAAGCCCTGACCGACATGGGCATCGTCGTCGCCGAACGCGTGCCGCTGCACACCGGCCATAATCCGCACAACAAGCTCTATCTGGCGACCAAGGCCAGCAAGCTCGACCACATGATGGGCAACGAGCATCAGGGCGAGGTCGACCGCGCGTGACCCGCGGTCAGGTGCGCCGCCGTTTGGCGGTCGACTGGTGGAAATATCTGGCACTGGCGCTGCTGCCGTTGTTCGTGCTCAACGCACTGTTCGGCCAATATGAAGCGTTTCTGCCGGTACTGACCATGCCAATGTTCATTGCCGGCGTGGCCTCGATGTTTGTCAGCCTGAAGTTTTTCGGTGGCTACAAACACGCACTGATCGCCACCCAGAAAGCCCTCGATACGCCTGCCGAGCCGGCGGCCTGGATCGCGCTCGCGGCCCGTCGCCGTATTGCGTTCCTCGCTGCATCGTTGCCGGCATGGATCGGTGCGCTGGCCGTGTTCGTCGGCCTCGAAGCCGTACCGCTGATGCTGCTGGCGCTGTCCACGGCCGTGCTGTTCTACCTCTATCGCATCCCGCGTCAACTCGGCTGATGCGTCGTCTGTGGCTGGCGGTGCTGCTGCTGGCCGTCGCCGGCCCGGCGCTGGCGAGTCTGCGGGTGGTCAGCCTCGCGCCTTCGCTGTCGGAAATCGTTGTCGAGCTGGACTCGGCCGATCTGCTGGTCGGCGTGCTCGATGCCGGCGAGCGTCCTGCCGCGCTCAAGGATGTCCCGTCAGTGGGCCGCTACGGTCAGCTGGACATGGAGCGTCTGCTCAGTTTGAAGCCCGATTTGTTGCTGTTGTGGCCTTGCAGTGTCGGCCCGGCGCAACGCGATCAACTCAAACGCCTGAACATCCCGACCTACGTCGCCGAACCGCACAATCTCGAACAGCTTTCTGCACAGATCGAAGCCATTGCCGCGCAACTCGGCCGGCCTGAACGTGGGGTGACACTGGCGGCGGATCTGCGCCAGAAACTCGATGACCTGCGCCAACGCTATCGCCGGGAGACGCCGCTGACAGTGTTCTATCAAGTCTGGGACAAGCCGCTGTACACCATCGGTGGCGGGCAGATCATCAGCGATGCGCTTGAGGTATGCGGCGCGCGTAATGTGTTTGCCGATCTGAGTCTGCCGGCGCCGCAGGTCAGTATCGAAGCGGTGTTGCAGCGCGATCCCGCGGTGATTCTGGCCGGTGATCAGGCCCAGCTTGATGCCTGGAAAGCCTGGCCGCAGGTGGCGGCGGTGAAGCAGGGGAAACTACTGTTGGTTACTGATAAAGGCCTTGAGCGCCCGAGTGGGCAGATGATCGAGGCAACCGCCAAACTCTGCCATTTGATTGCGCCTGACCGCTGAGACCGAGGTGAATTCTTCGCGAGCAAGCCCGCTCCCACATTTGGAATGCGTTCCCACTGTGGGAGCGGGCTTGCTCGCGAAGAGGCCAGTCGAAGCAGCGCAAATTCTGGATCAGAGCTCCGGCGTCCAGGTCACCCCAAACACCCAGGCCCGACCTTCCTCGCGATAGCCGTACTGGCTGCCGTCATAGCTGTAGAGCGCGCGGCTATAGCCTTTATCGAACAGGTTCTCGATCTTCATATCCAGTTTGATCTCGCGGTTCAGTGCCCAACTGCTGCGCAATCCGATCAAGCCGTAGCCGCCCAGTGACTGGGTGTTGTCCTTGTCGTCGTAGCTACTGCTTACCGCCTGCCAACTGGCGCCCAGACCCAGTCGGTCAAACTGCCGATCCAGATCCCAGCTCATCGTGCGCCGTGCGCGGCGGGCCAAGGTGTGCCCGGTATCGCGATCGCGCGGGTCGATGATCGCCACGCCGAGATTGCTCTGCCAGCCGAACAGCTCCTGCTTCAATGCCGCTTCGAAACCGTTGATCCGTGCCGAGGCCACGTTCTCCGGGCGTGAGTTGCTGCCGAAGATGATCGCGTCTTCCAGGTCGGTGCGATAAATCGAAGTTTCCAGGCGACTGGAATCGCTCAACTGGCTACGCCATTGCAACTCGTAGCTTTTCGAGGTTTCCGGTTTCAGGTTCGGGTTGCTGAAATCCGGGTAGTACAGGTCGTTGAAGGTCGGCGCGCGGAAGCCTTCGCTGTAGCTCAGCAGCAGATCGTTGTCCGGGTTCAGCGGCAGGGTAAAGGTGCCGCTCCAGGTGTTCTGGCTGCCGAACTGCTGATTGTCGTCGTGGCGCAGGCCCAGCTCCGTGGAGAAGCTGTCGGCCTGATAGCGATGCTGGATGAACGCCGCGCGGTTCCAGCGGCTGTCCTCGTCGAACGCGGTGCTGCTGTTGACCCGGTCTTCGTACCAGTCGCCGCCGAGGATCAGGCTGTTGCGCGCATCCAGAGTCAGGTCGTTCTGCCAGTTCACCGAATCGCGATAGGTGTTGAAAACCGTGCGCTCGTCGCTGAGTTTGTCGAGGGTCTTTTCGCGGTTTTCGGTGTGACCGAATTCGACGCGGGTTTTCCAGATTTCGTTGACCCGGGCATCGACGTAGCTGCTGATACTGCTGACGTTGAAGTCGCTGTAGGGCTGCTGTTGCACCGACTCGAAAGTGGTCGTATCGAAGCGCCCGAACGGGTTGTCGAACTCGCTTTTGCCGCGGTTATCCAGCAGGTTGGCGCCGACTTCGATGTCATCGGTCAGCGCATGGCTGAGACTCAGGCTGACGGATTGATTGCGATAGGCATCGTGATCGCTGTCGCTGGGGTAGGACTCGTGCGTACGGTCGATACCGGCAGTGTCATCGAGGCTGGCGCCCAGGTTGAAGCGGGTTTTCTCGTCGCCACCCGACAGGCCGAGACTGCGTTCCCAGGTCTGGTTGCTGCCGAAACCGACGTGCAAGCGAGGCTGTAAACCTTGCTCGTTACCGCGCCGGGTGAAGATCTGGATCACCCCGCCAATCGCATCGCTACCGTAGATCACCGAACGCGAACCGCGCAGCACTTCCACGCGTTCGATCTGGTCGATGTTCAGGTGCTGCAGGTTGCTGTCGCCGGAGGTCGAACTGCCGATGCGCTGACCGTCGACCAGCACCAGACTCTGCGCCGACTGGGTGCCGCGAATGTAGATCCCCGGCAGGCTGCCGCGCCCACCGGCCTGCGCCACCTGCACGCCCGGCACCCGTTGCAGCAGGTCGGTGACGCTGCTCGGTTGCAGGCGGTCGATGTCTTCGCGGGTGAACACGGTGTTGGCGGCGCTGCTGTCGTTGCGCGCTTCGACCTGGCGGTTGGCGCTGATCAGCGTGTCCGGCAGTTTCAGGGCCTGATCGCGTTCGAAGCTGTCTGCGAGGGCATTGGCGGTGTGAAGCAGGAAGAAGGGCAGGGCGAGGCGCGAGAAGTTCATCGGTGATCCATTGGGTATTTCTGATGTACACAAATCAAATGTGGGAGCGGGCTTGCTCGCGAAGGCGCCGGTTCAGTCAACTCATCATCGACTGAACCGGCGCCTTCGCGAGCAAGCCCGCTCCCACATGGGTATTGCGTGTTACTTGTTGAGCAGTTCCAGACGCTCACGAATCGAAGCTTCGATTCCCGCTTCGTCCAGCCCGCACTCGGCCAGCATCTGCGCGGGTTTGGCGTGCTCGACGTAGATGTCCGGCAAGCCCAGATGCAGCATCGACTTGAGAATGTTCTCGCGCGCCAGGAACTCGCTGACCGCGCCACCGGCACCGCCCATGACCGCGTTCTCTTCGATCGTCACCAGCAACTCGTGGTTGCCGGCGATTTCGCGCACCAGTGCCTCATCCAGCGGCTTGACGAAGCGCATGTCGACCACGGTCGCATCCAGCTTCTCGGCGACTTTCAGCGCTTCGCTCAGTTGCACGCCGAACACCAGCAGGGCGACTTTGCTGCCCTGGCGACGGACGATGCCCTTGCCGATTTCGATCGGCTCCAGATCCTTGTCGATGGTCGCGTTCGGGCCAGTGCCGCGCGGGTAGCGCACGGCCGCCGGGCCGTTGTACAGGTGGCCGGTGGTGAGCATCTTGCGCAATTCGTTTTCATCGCTCGGGGTCATGATGACCATCCCCGGGATGCAGCGCAGGTAGGACAGATCGAAGCTGCCGGCGTGGGTCGGGCCGTCTTCGCCCACCAGACCGGCGCGGTCGATGGCGAACAGCACGTCGAGGTTTTGCACCGCGACGTCATGCACCAACTGGTCGTATCCGCGTTGCAGGAACGTCGAGTAGATCGCCACCACAGGCTTGGCACCTTCGCAGGCCATGCCGGCGGCGAACGTCACCGCGTGCTGTTCGGCAATCGCCACGTCGAAGTAGCGCAGCGGGAAACGTTCGCTGAACGCCACCAGGTCCGAACCTTCCTTCATCGCCGGGGTGATGCCGACCAGACGCGGATCAGCCGCCGCCATGTCGCACAGCCATTCGCCGAACACCGCCGAATACTTCGGCCCGCCAGCCTTTTTCGGCGCAGCGGCCGGAGCGTCGAGCGGTTCGAGCTTGGTGATCGCGTGGTAACCGATCGGATCGACTTCTGCCGGGGCGAAGCCTTTGCCTTTCTTGGTGACGATGTGCAGGAACTGCGGGCCTTTCAGATCGCGCATGTTGCGCAGGGTAGCGATCAGGGTTGGCAGGTCGTGGCCGTCGATCGGGCCGATGTAGTTCCAGCCCAGCTCTTCGAACAGGGTGCCGGGAACCAGCATGCCTTTGGCGTATTCTTCGGTGCGACGGGCGATTTCCCAGGCGCCGGGCAGGCGCGACAGGACTTTCTTGCTGCCCTCACGCATGCTCGCGTAAGTGCGGCTGGAAAGGATCTTCGCCAGATAATTCGACAGACCACCGACGTTGCGCGAGATCGACATGTCGTTGTCGTTGAGGATCACCAGCATGTTGGCGTTGACTTCCGGCGCATGGTTCAGCGCCTCGAAGGCCATGCCGGCGGTCAGCGCGCCGTCACCGATCACCGCAATCGCCTTGCGATCGCTGTTTTGCAGGCGGGCGGCAATGGCCATGCCGAGCGCGGCGCTGATCGAGGTGCTGGAGTGGCCGACGCCAAAGGTGTCGTACTCGCTCTCGGCGCGACGCGGGAAAGCGGCGATGCCGTCCTTCTGGCGCAGGGTTTCCATGCGCTGGCGGCGACCGGTGAGGATCTTGTGCGGATACGCCTGATGACCGACGTCCCACACCAGCCGGTCATCCGGGGTGTCGAAGACGTAATGCAACGCGATGGTCAGCTCGATGACGCCCAGGCCGGCACCGAAATGCCCACCGGTCTGGCCGACCGTGTAGAGCAATTCCAGGCGCAACTCATCGGCCAGGGTTTCCAGCTCGGCTTCGCCTAACCGGCGCAGGCCGTCCGGCGTGTTCGCGCGGTCGAGCAGGGGCGTGGTCGGGCGCTTGCGGGGAATCTCATGAAACGTCGTGGGCATCAGGCGAATCGTTATAGGTATAAAAGATGCGGCAGTTTACCTGATGCATCGCCCCCTGCCCACGCGTTGGTCTTTTTTGGCAGGTTGGCGTTCAGTTACGCCGCTCGACGATATACCGGGCCAGGTCGCGCAAAGGCTCGGCTGCCGCGTCAAACGGTCGCAGCGCGTGCAGTGCCTGATCGCGCAGTTCCAGGGCGTAGACCTTGGCCGCGTCCAGCCCCAGCAAGGCCGGGTAGGTCGGTTTGTCGCGGGCGATGTCGGCGCCCTGGCGTTTACCGAGGGTTTCGGTATCGCTTTCGACGTCGAGAATGTCGTCCTGCACCTGGAAGGCCAGACCGATGGCCTGTGCATAAGTCTGCAGGGCTTTGAGTTCATCCTGCTCGGCACGGCCGCTGGCCAGGGCGCCGAGTTTGACGCTGACTTCGATCAGCGCGCCGGTCTTGTGCCGGTGCATCTGCTCCAGTGCTTGCTGATCCAGCTTCAGACCGACCGAACCGAGGTCGATGGCCTGACCGCCGACCATGCCCGCCGGGCCTGCCGCATGCGCCAGCGCCGTGACCTGTTGCAAACGGATGTCAGCGTCGAGGCTGCTCAGGCGCGGGTCGAGCAGGGCGCTGAAGGCCAGGCTCTGCAAGCCGTCACCGGCAAGAATCGCGCAGGCTTCGTCGAATTTCTTGTGAGTGGTGGGCTGGCCGCGACGCAGATCGTCGTCGTCCATCGCCGGCAAATCGTCGTGCACCAGCGAATAGGCGTGGATCAGCTCCACCGCGCAGGCCGCGCCGTTGGCTTGCTCAGCCTTGCCACCGAGCGCTTCGCACGCGGCGTAGGCCAGCAGCGGGCGCACGCGTTTGCCGCCGATCATCACGCTGTAGTGCATTGCCTCATACAAGCGCGACAGTTCCGGCAGCGGAGCCTTGAAGAGGATTTCCAGTGCCGCATTGACCCGCGCCTGACTGGTCGCCGAATACGCCGCAATCATTCTGGCTGTTCCGCGTCGAAGGGTTCCTCGGCGAGTTCGCCATCGCGCTCCAGCAGCACTTGCACCTTCTGCTCGGCCTGGGCCAGCGCTGCCTGGCAGTCACGGGTCAGGCCGATGCCCTGCTCGAAAGCGGTCAGCGAGTCTTCCAGCGACAATTCACCGTTCTCCAGACGCTCGACCAGCGTTTGCAGGTCGGCGAGGGACTGTTCGAAATCCAGTGCAGCTTTTTTGCGGGCCATGGCGGCGATTTCCGGTTGACGTTAAACCGGCGCGACACTAGCAGATAGGGGGTTTATGGGCAAATGAGGTGCCCCGGACGACCCCGCTTTACTGTGGCGAGGGAGCTTGCTCCCGCTGGGTTGCGTAGCGACCCCAAAACCCGCCACCGCAGTTTTTCAGGCAGATTGCACTGACCGGATTGGGCCTGCTGCGCAGTCCAGCGGGAGCAAGCTCCCTCGCCACAGTATTTGTGGTGACTTATGAAGGTTGGAGCTTATTCGGCTCATTTTGTGAGCCGAATAACGCTTCTATTCGGCTCACGCCCAACAAACCTGCGTGAATCCCACAGCAAATCCAGATGTATCCGATTGTTAAAAAACTGCCGAATCGCTAATCTTCGCGCCTTCTACGACCCGCTAGTCACGGGGTCTTTCAGACGAAACGCAGTTTCCACCGCTGTGAAGTACCGAGGATCGGGTGCAAGGTTTCGTTCAGGCATGGCAGGAGGCACTACATGCGTTCATTTCTTTTGTTGCTGATCGGTCTGGCTGGCGCGCCTGCGCTGCTGGCGGCGCCGACTGCCGAACTGTCGGAACCGTCGGGCGGTTGGCGCTACAACGGTCTGCTTGATCGCAGTGAAAACCCGCAAGTCGCCTATCCGACGCCGCCAATCGACCGTGGCATCCAGCGCAATCGCACGATGATCCAGGGCCAGCTCAAGGCCATCGGCAATCAACGCGGGCCGCACACGCTGGCGGTCAATGGCAATCCACTGAATCTGTACACCGACGATGACGGGCGATTTGCCCGCCCGTATGCGTTCGGCGCCGGTTCCAACAGTGTCGAAGTGCGCAGCGCCGAGGGGCAGTCGCTCAAGCGCGTGCAGTTCTACGAAGCGAACAACCTGCGCACTCCGGCGAAAATCCGTGTGGTGCTGGGTTGGGACGATCCCAAGGCCGAACTCGACCTGCACATCATTACGCCCGACGGTCAGCACGCGTTTTTCGCCCACACGGCGCTGACCAACGGCGGCGGTCTGGACCCGGATGGCGTCGATGGCCCCGGCCCGGAAATGTTCACCATGACCGCGCCGCTGCATGGCACCTATCTGGTTTACGTCAACTATTGGGGCAACTTTGGCGACGGCGGCTATAACTTCGAGGAGGCCAGCAATCAGAACGAGGTCATCACCTCGCAAATCACGCTGGTGCTCAACGAAAACACGGTCGACGAAAAACGTGAAACGTTCATCGTGCCCCTGCGGGCGATCGGTGATCTGCTGCTGGTCAAGACTTTCAACTATTAAGCATCCCGCTCCACGGATGAACTTCGGGTTTTGTGAACATGAGTGATAACGCTGCTTCTCCGGCCGTCCCGACACCTGCCGGCAAACCTTCCCGGCGCTGGCCGGCGCTGCTGATTGGCCTGGTCCTGGTGGCCGGGGTAGCGGGTGGTCTCGGCTGGCTGCTGCACAAGCCCAAGTTGCCGGCGGCTCTACTTGCCAGCGACAAGCTCGGCCTGAGCCGCCCGGACGCACTGCTGGAAACCCGCTCCCTGAGCCAGTTGCCCAAGGACCTGCTGACGGTGCCGTTCCTCAAGGCCACGCTCACCGAAGATTTCGTCTTCTATTACGAAACCCACGCTGACCGCCTCGGCCTGATCGGCAGCCTGCGACGGATCATCTACGAGCACGACCTGAAGCTGCAGGACAGCCTGATCGAGCAGCTTTTCGATCAGCCAGCCGATGTCGCGTTGTGGCGCGGCGCCGATGGCCGACTCAAGGATTTCCTGCTGGTGATGGATCGCGGCGGTCTGGCGAAACTGCTGGAGCCGCTGGCGAAAGTCGCGCTGGATGACTCGCAACTGAGCAAGTTCGGCACGCTGAAAGTCGGCAGCGACGAGGTGACGCTCTATCAGCTCAGCTACAACGCCAGCAAATCGCTGCTGTTCGCTTCGCGCGGCGACAAGCTGGTAGTGCTGTCCAATCCGGCCAAATACTACGACGCCGACAACGGCGCCTCGGAGGAGTCGGGCCACGTGTCTTCACAAGCGCTGGCAGCGTTGCTCAATGGCGACAAACTGTTCCCCGAAGCCTTCGGTTTGGCAACGAAAACGCCGGAAATCAAACAACGCCTGTCGGTGAGCTCCAGCGTGCTTGCCATGGGGTATCAGCGCTTCATCCCGAACTTCGCCGGACTGCGTTTCGACATGGACGATAAGGGCTGGCACAGCTTTCTGGCCATGGACGAACTGGACAATCAGCCGGACTTCGATTTCAAACCGGTCTGGCAAGCCATGCCGCTGGGCGCCAGTGCCTGCGTGACCTTGCCGGTGGCGGCCGAACCGCAGAAACCATTACTGGTGAAACTCGGCGCCGACGAGGCCGTGGCCGGACGCATGATCACCCACGTCGCCGGTGCCGCCGGGCTGTGCTGGTATGCCGACTCACGCCTGTACACGCCGTTGCTGGTGGCGAGCCTGAAGAACGAGGACACCGGCCGGATCGACGGTGAACTGGGTGCATTGTTCAGTTCGATGATCGGCGCGTATGAAAACAACGTTGAATACCGCGCTTTCCCGGTGGTCGAGAAACAGGAAGGCCAGAGCCACGTGTGGCAGCGTCAGGTCAGCTCGAACTTTGGCCAGTACCCGGCCAAGGATGCCGAGAACCCGGACGCAATCACCGGCAAGGCGTTCATGAAAGTCAGCATGGCGCGTCACAACTCGACCCTGCTGTTTTCCCTCGACGACAAACTGGTGGAAAAGGCGATTGGCACCCTCGACAAACGCTTCCCGCCGATGGCCGACGTGCTGCCGAAAGACGTGCTGATGCCGATCTACTTCGGTCCGGATGCGATGGCGCAACTGATGCAGCAGGAAACCCTCGACAGCCTGCCGCAGGACATGGAGCCGGTGTTCTACAACGCCGCGCAAACCTACCTGATCCCGAAACTGCGCACCCTCGGCGGTTATGGCAAATACGCGCTGACCCTGCCCGAAGGCAGCGAGCCTGACGGCCACTGGCAATGGCTGCCGCTGGAATGGAAAGCGCTGTGACGACACTGATCCGCAGCCTCGGCCTGCTCGCGCTGTTACTCAGCGCCGGCGCCCGAGCCGTCGAAGCGCCGGCGCTGGATCCGGCACAGTCCCAGGTGTTCCGCGCCTGGTTCGTGCGCATCGCTCAGGAGCAACTGAGCCAGGGGCCGAGCCCGCGCTGGTATCAGCAGGACTGCGCGGGGCTGGTGCGTTTCGCTGCCAACGAAGCGTTGAAAGTCCACGACGACAAATGGCTGCGCAGCAATGGCCTGTCCAATCGCTACCTCCCGCCGGAGCTGACGCTCAGCGATGAGCAGCGCAAGCTCGCCCAGCAATGGCAGCAGGGCGGCGGCAAGGTCGGGCCGTACGTCAACGCGATCAAACTGATTCAGTTCAACAGCCATCTGGTCAGCCGCGACGTGTCCCAGGCACGCCCCGGCGACCTGATGTTTTTCGATCAGGGCGACGATCAGCACCTGATGATCTGGATGGGCCGCTACATCGCCTATCACACCGGCACGACCACCCCCACTGACAACGGCATGCGTTCGGCAAGCCTGCAGCAACTCATGACATGGAAGGACACCCGATGGATACCCGACGCAGCCAACCCCAACTTCATCGGCGTCTATCGACTGAACTTTCTCTCCCAATGACCGGTGCCCGCATGCTGCGACTCTGCGCTCGAATTCCCCTGCTGCTGGCGCTGTTGCTGCCACTGGCGACCGTCAACGCTGAAGATTCAGTGGAGCCGAGCGGCTACACGCCGGTCTCTGGTGAAAGCTTTTTCCTGCTGGCCGACAGCAGTTTCGCGGCGGACGAGCAGGCGATGGTGCGTCTCGAAGCGCCGGGTCGCGACTACCGCCGCTTCCGCATGGAACCGTACGGCGGCGCCGACATCCGCGTCTATCGCATCGACAAACCGCTGGATTTCCTCAAGCGTCAGAAGAACCTGCACCGCGTGGTCAGCGACGGCCAGTTCAAGGGCGAAGGCCTGTCCAACACCCTCGCGTACCTGTGGGACAACTGGTACCGCAAATCGCGGCGGGTGATGCAGCGTGCGTTCTCCTACGAATCGCGCAAGCAGGTCACCGAGGAAGTGCCGGAACTGAAGATGGGCAACGCCATCGCCGCGCCGACCCCGTACGACGCACAGCCGCAATTCGCGTTGATTCCGGGTCTGCCGGTGGTCAGCCAGTTCCGTTATCCACTGTGGCAGGCCAAACCGATCCAGCCGCCGGCCGGGGTCAACCTGGCCGGGTCTTCCAGCGAGTTCGTCAGCGTTGCGCCGGGTAACGTGTACATCCCGTTGGGCAAGCTGAAACCGGGCCTGTATCTGGTCGAAGCGCTGATCGGCAAGTACCGCGCGACCACCATGGTTTTCGTCTCCAACACCGTCGCGGTGAGCAAGATTGCCGGCGATGAATTGCTGGTCTGGGCCGCACGCAAACACGAAGGCAGTTCGGTGCCGAAGGTCAATGTGCTGTGGACCGACGGCCTCGGCGTGATGAGCAGCGGCGCCACCGATGCCGATGGTTTGCTGCGTCTGAAACACGTCAGCCCCGAGCGCTCGTTCGTGATCGGCGAGGACGAAGAGGGCGGGGTGTTCGTCTCCGAGAACTTCTATTACGACAGCGAAATCTACGACACCAAACTCTACGCGTTCACTGATCGACCGCTGTATCGCCCGGGGGATTGGGTGTCGCTGAAAATCGTCGGTCG
Organism: Pseudomonas sp. RSB 5.4; assembly: GCF_037126175.1. Lineage (NCBI taxonomy): Bacteria > Pseudomonadati > Pseudomonadota > Gammaproteobacteria > Pseudomonadales > Pseudomonadaceae > Pseudomonas > Pseudomonas sp. RSB 5.4. Next base: position 3,815,104 of record NZ_CP146986.1, on the reverse strand, counting down.
CGAGTTCAAGAATGCGCGGGATTCGGTATTGCCGGGTGCGGCGGACGTCACGGTCAGCGTACTGGATGCCACCGGCACCGAGTTGCAACACCTTGACCTGAAACTCGATTCCAAGGCCGGTACCCAGGGCCGCTTCCAGTTGCCGGATAACGCCGTGGCCGGTGGCTATGAGATCCGTTTCAGCTACAAGGATCAGGCCTACAGCAGCGCCTTCCGTGTGGCTGAATACATCAAGCCGCACTTCGAGATTTCGCTGAATCTGGCCAAGCAGGATTACCGCACCGGCGAGCCGGTGAAGGGCAGTCTGGTGCTGCTGTATCCGGACGGCAAACCGGTGGCCAACGCCAAACTGACTCTGAGTCTGCGCGCGCAGCAACTGTCGATGGTCGACAACGAGCTGCAATATCTTGGGCAATTCCCGGTGGAACTGACCAGCACCGAACTGACCACCGACAGCAAAGGCAACGCGACCCTCGACCTGCCGGCCGCCGACAAACCGAGCCGTTACATGCTCACCGTGTTTGCCAGCGATGGCGCGGCGTATCGGGTCAAGACCACCAAGGAAATTCTCATCGACCGTGGCGCCGCAAGCTTCCGTCTGAGCGCGCCGCAACGTTTCAGCGCGGTCAACGACAAAGTCGCGTTCAGCTACGTCAACGAAGGTGGCAGCGAGCAAAGCAAAGCCGTCACCCCGAGCAGCTACAGCTGGGTGCGCCTGGAAGACCAGAGCACCGCTGAAGGCAAGCTTGCGGCGACGGACAAGGGTTTCAGCATTGCCTTCGAACGTCCGGGTACTTACAACCTGACGCTGAAGGATCAGCACGGTCGCGTCCTCGGCGCCACCGGCCATTCAGTCACTGGTGACGGCGTCAAAGCGGTGCCGGGCACTGTGGAAATCGTCCTCGACAAGCCCGAGTACAAGGCTGGCGATGAAGCGCTGGCGCTGATCACGTTCCCGGAGCCGGTCAGCGATGCCCTGCTGTCGCTGGAGCGTGACAAGGTCGAAGCCACCGCGCTGCTGGCCAAGGGCGGCGACTGGCTGAAACTGGAAAAACTCAGCGACACCCAATACCGCGCACGCATCCCGGTGAAGGACAATTTCGCGCCGAACCTGACCTTCTCGGTGCTGTACACCAAGGGCGGGCAGTACAGCTTCCAGAACGCCGGGATCAAGGTGATCGCGCCGCAAATCGACGTGGCGATCAGCACCGATAAAACCGTGTACCTGCCGGGCGACACGGTCACGGTTGACCTGACCACGCAGTTCGCCGGCAAAGCGGTCCCGGCGCATCTGACCGTCAGCGTCGTCGATGAAATGGTCTACGCGCTGCAACCGGAAGTCGCACCGACCATCGACCAGTTCTTCTACCACCCACGCCGCAACAACGTGCGCACCAGCGCCAGCCTGTCGTTCATCAGTTACGACGTGGCGTTGCCGGGCAGCCCCGGCGCGCCGGGCAAGGCCAACCGCAGCGAGCGTGGGGTGAAAGTGCTGGAGCGTCCGCGTCGCGAAGACGTCGACACCGCCGCGTGGCAGCCAGAGTTGTTGACCGGTGCCGACGGCAAAACCCGGTTCACCTTCAAGATGCCGGACTCGCTGACCCGCTGGCGCATCACCGCCCGCGCCATTGCCGATGACGGTCAGGTCGGGCAGAAGAAGCAGTTCGTCCGTTCGGAAAAACCGCTGTACCTGAAGTGGAGCGGGCCGAGCAAATTCCGCAAGGGCGATCAGCCGCAACTCGGAGTGTTTGCCTTCAGCCAGGCGGAAAAACCGGTCAAGGCTGAGCTGGTCACCCATTACGCTGGCGCCGAACAACGCCTGCCGGTGACCCTGAATAACGGCATCAACTACGTGCCGCTTCCAGCGTTTGCGCTGGCGACCGGTGAGTGGACTGCCGAGCTGGTGCAGGATGGCAAAACCGCGGACTCGCTGGCCGTGCGCCTGAGCGCGACCGGTGACGGCTGGCAAGTCACGCAAACCCAGAGCCTCGACGTGGCCAGCGGCGACACTCCGTTGAGCCTGCCGGCGGACGCCACTGACATTCGTCTGCGTCTGGATGACAGTCCGCAAGCGCTGTTCCGTTCCGCGCTCGACGATCTGCTGAGCTACCCGTATGGCGGCGTCGAGCAGACGGCCAGCCGTTTGCTGCCGCTGAGCATCGCTTATCCGTCGCTGGCGTCGAGCCCGCAGATCCGCGATCGCCTGCGCCTGATCATGCAGAACAGCCGTCTGCGTCTGGTGCAAATGGCCGGGCCGTCGGCGAGCTTCACCTGGTGGGGCTTCGACGGCGAGCCGGACGCGTTCCTCACCGCTTACGCCTACTACGCCGACTGGAACGCCAGCCAAGTGCTGGAGCTGACCTTGCCACCGGAGCACTGGCAGCGAGTGCTGGAGGTCTACGCCAAGCAAGCGCCGAACACGCCGCTGCTGCAGCGGGCACTGATTCTGTCGTTCGCCAAGCAGATGCACCTGCCGGTGAACACTTTGCTCAGCGGTTTGATGGACGATCTGGCCAAGGCCGGTGAGGGCAATGCCGAAACCCTGATGGACGACGGCGAAGACAGCCTGGTGATGAGTGACCCGGATTCGGCGCTCGGTCTGGCGGCGGCGCGGGTGTTGACCGCGGCGCTGGCGACTCAGTCGAAAGTCGCGTTGCCGGACGCATTCAATCGTCAGGTTGGCGCGGCGCAACAGCGTCTGGCGGTCAGTTCGCAGCCGTTTGCCGAAGCGCTGAACCTGTCGCTGCAAGCGTTCGATCAGGCCCGTGCGACGGCGTTGCTGCAACGTCTGCTGCCACAGCAATCGACCCTCGAACGCGCCCTGGCGCTGAGCTGGTTGCAACGCAGCATCGCCCAGGCCTCGCCGACCATCGCGCTGATGCCGGGTGAAGGCTGGAAGAAAAACTACGGCGCGACCGGCGAGATGTTCTGGACGTGGCAGGGGGCGACGCCGGTGCCGAGCGTGTTGTCGGTGTCCGGCACTCAGGAGCGTCCGCTGCGGGCGGCGCTGAGCTTCCAGACCCGGCAACCGGCGGTCGATCCAATGGCCGTGACCATCACCCGGCGCCTGTCGCGACTGGTGCCGGGCGACGAAGCCTTCACCTTCAAACTGGAGCCGGTGGGCACCAAGCCGCTGTCCAGCGACAGTCTGTACCTGGACGAAGTGATCCTCACCAGCAAGGCGCCGAAACCGCTGCGCTACGGCATGCTTGAAGTGCCGCTGCCACCGGGCGCCGATGTCGAGCGCACCACCTGGGGTATCAAGTTGCAGGGCAAGGACGGCACCGAACCGACCGCGCTGGAGAAGGCGCGCTTCGAGCCGGGGCAACTGGCTTACGCGGTGCCGGTGGATGCGCTGAGTGGCGAATTGCGTCTGCGCCATCTGGTGCGTTTCTCGCAGAAGGGTCAGTTCAACCTGCCGCCGGTGCGCTTCACTCAGGTCTACGCCCCGCAGCATCAGGCCCAGGAAGCGCAAGCTGCCCTCGGTCAGGTCACGGTCAACTGACATGAACCGGCCGCTGCTGTGGCTGCTGATGTGTGTGATGCCTGCGCTGGCGACGGCGCAGGATGAGCCGTTGCGGCTGGCGTACAAGGGCGAGTTGCTGTCGTTGAATCAGACGCAACTGATCGCCCGCGAGCCCTTGCCGTCGACGCTGGATACGCCGCTGGGCAGTCTGTGGAAATTGTTCGTCTATGCGTGGCTGGTGGATACCGGCGCGCGCGAGCCAGCGTATGAATGTCGCGGGCAGTCGAAGGAGGAGGTTTATTGCTGCTCGGCGGGCGGCAAGATCGAGCGCGATCAGGCGTTGGTGAAATCCTGCGGCTTGTACTTTGAGCCGGCGCGATTGGGCATTGCTGCTGCCGATTGGCGCACGTATTGGCAAGCGCGGCAGGCACCGTCGTGGTTGCTGTATTTGCCAACCGTGCAACCGGCTACCCGGGTTTCCGTGGCTGACTTGCTGAAGGTGTTGTCGGTGCTGCCGGCGCAGGAGCAGACGCGCCGGGTGTTGCTCGACGTTGTGCTGAATGCGGCGGACGGCAATGTCGTCGGTGAGCTGGGCGGACGCCTGCGGGTGAAAACCTGGAGCTGGCTCGGCGATCAGGATCCGCAATCGCGGCAGGGTGGTTTCGCCGGTTGGACGGCAGACGGTTCGCCGATCTGGGCCGGTGGGCGTGGCACCAGTCAGATGGTTTTGCGCCATTACGGGCAGGCGTTGGCGACGGTGTTGCCAGCGTCATGGCCGGCCGAGGCGGGGCGTTGTGTTGAGGTCGGACTGTTCTCGCGGTATCCGGTTTCGCGAGTCCTGTCGGGTGAGCGCGTTGCTGGCTCCGGGCCTTTGCAGGGCGACTACCGCGTCGAATTCGCCAATGGCAATGCGCTGGATATCCACAGCGCCGGCGAACTGTTTCTGCTCAACGACAAACTCGTCGCACGGCTCGATCGCGAAGAATACGTCGCCCGCGTCCTTGAGCGTGAAGCCAAACCCGAACCCGCCGAAGCCGCCAAGGCGCTGGCCGTGGCGATCCGCACCTACTTGCTGCAAAACGCCACGCGCAATGGCGATTGTCTGAGTATCGACGACAGCAGTAACCGTCAGCGCGTCGCCCCACGCCCGGCTTCCGCCGAGTCGCGCAACATCGCGGCGTGGACAGCGGATCTGGTGCTGGCCGGCAGCACCGTCACCTATCACTCCGACCAGCCCGGCCCGGACAAACTCGCATGGCAACAGGCCGTCGAGCAGGCCAATGCCGGTCAGCGCTACGACGCGATTCTGCTGCACGCCTATCCGCGCGCCAGCCTCAGCCGCTGGGACAACCCGGTCGCCTCCTGCGAAGCACTGCCCGCCGCGCAAGACTGGCTGCAAAAGCAGCGTCGTGGCTGGCGTCCTAAGCTTGAAAGCGAAACCGGCTACAACGAAGTCAGCACCTTCGCCGTGTGCAAACTCGCTTTCGGTCGCCCCTTTGTCGATCGCGAACGCCAACGTATTTACGTGCGTGGCGTGCTGACGCTGCAGGACCGCCTCGACCTGACTCACGAATACCTGCACCTGGCCTTTGAAGCACATCCCAATGGCCAGGATGAAACCTACATTGAAGGGCTCGCCCGTCACCTCTTGCTGGAATAGACCATGACACTCCGTTATCCACAGGTCTTGCTGTTGCTCTGCGCGTTCCATGCATTGCCGATGGCAATGGCCGCCGACAGCGTCAAACTCGACACCCCGGTCGGCGGCTGGCGCTCCGGCGCGCCCGAGGGCGAAGGCGAAAACTTCCGCCAGACCGTCAACTACCCGGCCTCCTCGGTCAATACACCGGTTGGCCAGGCCAACACCGCACGCATCAGCGGTGAAATCAAAGCCACCCCCAAGAGCAAGGAGCCGGGCCGACTGATCGTCAACGGCGTCAGCATGCCGCTGAAAATCGACGACAGCGGCCACTTCGACCGTCCGTTCTCCTTCCCCAACGGCAGCAACAGCGTCGAAGTACGCAGCCCTGACGGTCAGCAACGCCATCGCACCCAATTCATCAACGCCAGCGGCGGCGCCACCCCGGCCAAACTGCGCGTGCTGCTGTCGTGGGACAGCGACGGCACCGACCTCGACCTGCACCTGATCACCCCCGATGGCGCGCACATCTGGTATGGCGACCGCGTCGCGCCCAACGGCGGTACGCTCGACGTCGACGTCACCACAGGTTATGGCCCGGAAATCTTCGCCATGCCGGCGCCGATCAAGGGCCAGTATCTGGTGTACGTGAATTATTTCGGCGGTGGGTATCGCGGGGATGACGAGGGTGGGGAAGAGGCGGTGCAGCCGCTGACCACGGCGCAGGTGACGGTGATTACCGAGGAAGGCACGCCGAGTGAGAAGATGGAGACGTTTGTGGTGCCGATGCGGGCGGTGGGGGAGTTGACGCTGGTGAAGTCGTTCAGTTATCCGTGAGGCTCCGGTTATTTGGGGAACACACCGCAGAACGCATTGCCCTGATATTCGTGAACTACCGGCGCCAGGACCATCAATGGACCGCAAGCGTAGAACTGGGACGCCACTTTTTGCTCTGAGTTGAGCAAGACCACTTCTTTGCCGAATTCGTCGCTGCCGAAGGACTGCTCGAAGTACGAGGTACACACTGGCAACTTCAACGGCACAGGAATCACCAGAGCCCAAACCGTGATACCGCACCATTCTCGAGTAGGTGTCGATCTTTCGGTCCTGGTGATATTCGGATTAATCGAGCGTGCGCTGAGGGCTTTGTGCTCATCTGTTCTAAGCGTGGTTTTCTCCGGCAGGGCCACGATGGCACCGACGCAGCCGGATAGGCAAACGCCTAAAGCGGCAGTCAAAACGACTGATTTCAGAGCAGAGCGGTAACTGTCGAGCTGCACGTTTTACTTTCCTTGTAAGCGTGTGTGGACTGCCGGAGCACTTTCTTTCAGGCATTAAAAAGCCGGCTTGTGGCCGGCTTCTCGGGGACTGGCTTGGTTTATTTTTGGTAAACCGCGCCAGCCTTCAAAACGTACACCCGGATCTGCGACCGGCTGTGGGACTTGGTCAGACGTTGGTCTGCCGCGTCAGGCGTCATCTGAGCCGCGGGAGCGGGACGATGCGCAAATGTGGGGCGCAGGATACTGAGTTTTGTTGGGGATTCCCAGTCTCAACTGCGGAATAGAGCCACTGCGGCGGTCGATATTTGTAATTTGTACTGATTTTCGGGGCCTCTCCGCGAGCGGGCTCGCTCCCACAGGGTTTGGTGCAGGGTTGAAGATCCGTATCCGATCAGAGAAACGGCACCACCGGCCGGCGTTTGCCCAGGGTCGACCACCAGAATACCCAGCCCAGAATATGGATCCGCTGCTCATCGATCTGCGCTGCGCGGAAGATTTCGTCCGGGTATTCGGCGCTGTTGTGGCTGCGCAGGCGCAGGGCGTTGCCGGGCATGCGGTGCAGGTATTTGATGCGCAGCATGCCGTCGTGTTCGATGGCGTAGATTTCGCCGTCGACCACCTGGGTCAGGCCGCGGTCGATGCCGATGATCGAGCCGTCTTCGATGCGCTCGGCCATGCTGTTGCCGATCATGTGTGCGCAGATGGCGTCGCCGGGGCGGATTTCCAGTTGGGCGAGGTGGGCGCGGGGCAGGCGGACGGTATGTTCGGGGTCGAGGATGACGTGGGTTTTGTCGGCGCCGGCGCTGAGCGGTGTTTCCTTGAAAAACGGCAGTTCGATGTCGTTGGGGTCGATGATCGAATAGACGCCGTTGACGGACTGCGCGTCAAAGATGTCGCCGTTGCTGGCAGGGGTGTGCAGGCGGGGTGACTCCTTGGTGCCTTCGCCGGTTTTCAGCCAGTCGCTGTTGACCGAGAGCAGGCGTGAGACTTCCTCCATGCGGTACGCCGGGACGCCCCGGGTGTACCAGTTATGAATATTTTGGGCTTCCGTGCCCCAGAACTTTGCGAATCCCGTGGTGGTGATGTTCGCTGCTTCCAGGAGTGCCTTGAATCTTGGACCGCTAGTGTTCTTTCTCATAAACACCGAGTCTACGGCCGTGCCAGAGCGGTTTGAATAAACCGGGTGTTCAAAAAAAGGCTGTATTTTGCGACTGGATGTAAGACGTGCTTGTGGGAAATCACTCACTTCGAAACTTTTCTGTAGTCCGCGATAAACACACTGTTTAAGACACCATTTCTCAGGCACAAAAAACCCCGGATCAACCGGGGTTTTCTTCAAGCGTCATGCAGCCAGCGGGCGCTTAGCCCTTGTAGGCAGCAACCGACTTGGTGATCGCGTCGCGAGCGGCGTCAGCGCCAGCCCAGCCTTCGATCTTGACCCACTTGCCTTTTTCGAGATCCTTGTAGTTCGCGAAGAAGTGCTCGATCTGCTGGATCAGCAGCGGTGGCAGGTCGGTGTATTCCTTCACGTCGACGTACAGCTGGGACAGCTTGTCGTGTGGGACTGCGATGACTTTGGCATCGCCGCCGCCGTCGTCGGTCATGTTCAGGATGCCGACTGGACGCGCGCGGATCACCGAGCCTGGAGCAACCGGGTAAGGGGTCACAACCAGCACGTCGAGGGGATCACCGTCGTCAGCCAGGGTGTTCGGGATGTAACCGTAGTTGGCCGGGTAGAACATTGGGGTGGCCATGAAACGGTCAACGAACAGGCAATCGCTGTCTTTGTCGATTTCGTATTTGATCGGCGCGTGGTTGGCCGGGATCTCGATCGCGACGTAGATGTCGTTCGGCAGGTCTTTGCCAGCCGGAATCTTGCTGTAGCTCATTGGGCGTTGCCCCCGTAGTTGACCAAAAACACTTGGCCGGATTGACCAAAAAGTGGCGGCGATTATAGGCATATTCCTAAGCCGACGCCACGTACCAGAAGTCGTGCAGCGCTTACTCGTGCGCCTGATAGACCGGGTCTGTGGCCTGAAGTTGCCGCAGCCTGCCCAACGGATCCTGCCGGTAGAAAAGCTGCAGCTGCAAGTAGACCTGTGGATAAGCCGCGTGCAGCAGATCCGGGGCGCTGAAGAAATATTCGCTGGTGACCGCGAAGAATTCCGCCGGGTTCTCGGCGGCGTAGGGGTCGATGGCGGTTTCGGCATCGGGGTTGCGGTCGAGCTGGCGGTTGAGGTCATCGTAAGCGTGTTGCATGACCTCGGCCCAGTCGCTGACGCGCATGTCGGCGTGCAGCGGTGGCAGGCCGTTGGCGTCGCCATTGAGCATGTCGAGTTTGTGCGCCAGTTCGTGGATCACCAGGTTGTAGCCTTCCCAGCCCCCACTGGCCATCACGCCCGGCCAGGCGAGGATGATCGGCCCCTGTTGCCAGGCTTCGCCGCTGTGCTCGCCGTCCCACTCGTGCTCGACCCCGCTGGCATCGCGATGCCGTTGCGGGCTGAGGAAGTCATCGGGGTAGAGGACGATTTCGTGGAAACCCTGATACCAGTTCAAATCGCCCAGATTGAGCAACGGCAACTGGGCCTGGGCGGCGAGCAGCAGGCATTGTTCCTGATGCAGTTCGACACCGGGCAGGGCGGTCAGGTGTTTTTCTTCGAGGAACAGGACGCTGGCTTCACGCAGCCACTGGTCTTCGGTGGCGCTGATGCCGTCGAGAAAGCTCAGGTGATGACGCACCCGTTGCCACATCTCGTCGGCAATCGGGTGCCTGGCCAGAATGCGCCGGCGACGCCAGGCGCTCAGTGACCACATCGGATCAGTGAGTTTCGGCTTTGGCACCGCCGAAACGGCTGCGCACCACACCGATGATCATCGGAATCAGCGACAGCAGGATGATGCCGACCACCAGTAACGACAGGTTTTTCTTGATGAACGGCACGTTGCCGAAGAAGTAACCCAGGGTTACCAGGCCGCCGACCCAGAGGATGGTGCCGAACACGCTGAAAGCGAAGAAGCGCGGGTACGGCATTTTCCCGACGCCGGCGACGAACGGGGCAAACGTGCGGATGATCGGCAGGAAACGCGCCAGAGTCACGGTTTTACCACCGTGCTTGTCGTAGAAATCGTGGGTTTTCTGCAGGTAGTCGCGGCGGAAGATTTTCGAATTCGGGTTGCTGAAGAGTTTTTCACCCGCGGTTCGTCCAATCACATAGTTGGTGCTGTCGCCAAGGATCGCCGCGAGCATCAGCAGACCGCCCAACAGCACCGGATCCATGCCACCGCCCGCCGCTACGGCACCGGCGATGAACAACAGCGAATCGCCCGGCAGGAACGGCATCACCACCAGACCGGTTTCACAGAAGATGACAGCGAACAGAATCGCGTAGATCCACGGCCCGTAGTTGGTTACCAGCAAATCGAGATACACGTCGAGATGCAGGATAAGGTCGAGCGGGTTGAAATCCATGGGGGCACCTGTGGTGATGGCCTGACTCGGCAAGCCTGTGCGGATGATTCGGGTGTAAGCCTACAGCGGGGTGTAGTTTTTCTTACAAGCCGGAAAGCTCGGGATTATACGGGCTGAGAGGTGAAAAGCGCGTTGGTTTTGTAGCGAGGGATGTCGGGGTGTGAACAAATGTCAGGCAGGCATTGATGGTGGCGGCAAGGTGGGTGTGGCGAGGGAGCTTGCTCCCGCTGGAGGGCGGAGCACTCCCAAGCCTTGATTTGCCTGACCTGTTGAGATGACTGAGGTGGGGCCGCTTCGCAGCCCGGCGGGAGCAAGCTCCCTCGCCACAACAGGCCCTTGATGAGTGCTAGAGCTCGTCGCTGATCGGCAGAACGTAGTTCTTGAACTCGGTGTCTTCCTTGAAGCCGATCGACTCGTAGGTCTTCTGCGCCACTTCGTTATTGCTGCTGGTGGAAACGCGCATGCGCACGGCCTGGGTTTCCTTGGCCATTTTCTTCGCGGTGCGGATCAGGTTGTCGGCTACCAGTTGGCGGCGGGCGTCTTCGGCGACATAGATGTCGTTGAGGATCCACACGCGCTTGAGCGACAGCGAGGAAAAGCTTGGATACAGCTGACAGAAACCCATCAGTTTCTTGTCGTCATCATCGGCCAGGGCCAGATAAATCACCGACTCCTTGCGGCGCAGGCGTTTTTCGAGAAACGCGCGGGAGGAATCCGGGTAAGGCAGGGAACCGTAGAACTCGCGATATTTGACGAACAACGGGGTCAGCAAATCCAGGTGTTCGAGGGTCGCTTGAATAATCCGCATGATAGGTCTCGTCTTCAAGTGGCTGTCTTCAACTGCTCTGACGGCGATGGGAAACCCTGCGGCCGTGCGTCGATCCTGCCTGAAAGCAGCGCAGAAACGCAATGCGGAAACGGTTCAGGTTGTGGGCGGATCGAGTAGGAAGTTTCCCTTCATGTCCGCACCGGCGTCCGACTCCAGCGTCTGAACCTGTGCTTCGTCCTTCAGATTGACCCCCGACAGCTGCCGCCGACAGGCTTCGCGCATCAGATACAGCAAGCGATGTGCCGCCATCCCGTAACTCAAACCCTCGAGCCGCACGTTGGAGATGCAATTGCGGTAGGCATCGGTCAGCCCGATCTTTGGATTGTAGGTGAAATATAACCCCAGGCTGTCGGGCGAGCTGAGGCCCGGGCGCTCTCCGATCAGCATTACGAGCATTTTCGCGCCGAGCAACTGGCCGATTTCGTCACCGACGGCAACGCGGCCCTGTTCCACCAGCACCACCGGGGCAACGGACCAGCCGTCGCCGGCCATTTGTTCCTCCAGACGGCCGAGAAACGGCAGGGTGTGCCGATGCACTGCCAGTGCCGACAATCCATCCGCCACGACAATCGCCAGATCGACGCCGCCAGGGTGCGCCGCAGCGTAATCACGCAGGGTCTGTGCCGACGCGTCGCTGAGCTTGCGCCCCAGATCCGGCCGTTGCAGATAGCTGTTGCGATCCGTTGCCGCGCTGTGCAGCAACAGGCTCTCGCGCCCGCGTTCGCGCAGTTGCGCGCTGAGCCCGACATGATCGAACGGCAGATGCACCGCATCCCGTGCCTGAGCGTGGGCAAACTGGAAATCCAGCTGGGCGCTGGTCGGCAGGCTGGTGCCGGTGCGGCCGAGGGCGATGCGCGCCGGGGTCAGGCGGCGCAGTTCCAGCCATGGGTTTTGCGGGTCGACAGGCGGTTTTTCCATAACACTCATCCCAGTTGCGCCAGCGCCTGGCGGAAGGCCGGCGGCAGGTTGTTGCCAAAGCGAACCTTGCCGTCCGCCTGGGTGAAGATGCCCATGTTCGCCAGCCATTGCTCGAACTCCGGCGCCGGTTTCAGGCCCAGGGTCTGGCGCGCGTAGAGCGCGTCGTGGAACGAGGTGGTCTGGTAGTTGAGCATGATGTCGTCGGAGCCGGGAATGCCCATGATGAAGTTGATCCCGGCCACACCGAGCAGGGTCAGCAGGGTGTCCATGTCGTCCTGATCGGCTTCGGCATGGTTGGTGTAGCAGATGTCGCAGCCCATCGGCACGCCGAGCAACTTGCCGCAGAAATGGTCTTCGAGGCCGGCGCGGATGATCTGTTTGCCGTTATAGAGGTACTCCGGGCCGATAAATCCGACCACGGTATTCACCAGAAACGGCTTGAAGTGCCGCGCCACGGCGTAGGCCCGGGTTTCGCAGGTCTGCTGGTCAACACCGTGGTGGGCGTTGGCCGACAGCGCGCTGCCCTGACCGGTCTCGAAATACATCAGGTTCTGCCCGAGGGTGCCGCGCTTCAGGCTTAGTCCGGCGTCATAGCCTTCCTGCAAGACATTGAGGTTGATGCCGAAACTGGCGTTGGCCGCTTCGGTGCCGGCAATCGACTGGAACACCAGATCCAGCGGCACCCCCCGGTTGATCGCCTCGATCGAGGTGGTGACGTGGGTCAGCACGCAAGCCTGAGTCGGGATGTCGTAGCGCTGGATGATCGCGTCGAGCATTTCCAGCATCGCGCAGATCGAGGCGATGCTGTCGGTGGCCGGGTTGATCCCGATCATCGCGTCGCCGTTGCCGTACAGCAGGCCGTCGAGAATGCTCGCGGCGATGCCGGATGGCTCATCGGTCGGATGGTTGGGTTGCAGGCGGGTCGACAGGCGTCCGCGCAGGCCGAGGGTGCCGCGAAATTTTGTGACCACGCGGATCTTCTGCGCCACCAGCACCAGATCCTGCACGCGCATGATTTTCGACACGGCGGCGACCATTTCCGGGGTCAGGCCGGGGGCAAGGGCGCGCAGGCTGGTTTCGTCAGCGGCGTCGCTGAGCAGCCAGTCGCGGAAGCCGCCGACGGTGAGGTGGCTGACCACGGCAAAGGCTTGTTTGTCGTGGGTGTCGATGATCAGTCGGGTGACTTCATCGGTTTCGTAGGGAATCAGCGCTTCCTGCAAGAAATGCGTGAGCGGGATGTCGGCCAGCGCCATTTGTGCGGCCACGCGTTCGCCGTCGTTGAGCGCGGCAACGCCAGCCAGAAAGTCCCCGGAGCGCGCCGGGCTGGCCTTGGCCATGACGTCCTTGAGGCTGTCGAAACGGTAGGTCTGGGCGCCGACGGAATGGGCAAATGCGGCCATGGGGCGGTGTCCTCCTGATTCTGTGGGTAACTCGGTCTCCCTGTGGGAGCGGGCTTGCTCGCGAAGGCGTCGTGTCAGACGACATCGTTGTTGGATGACACGACGCCTTCGCGAGCAAGCCCGCTCCCACAGGGGGATTTTCATGCACTTCTATATAGCGGGCACCGGGCGACAGGCCCGGTGCCGGTGCAACTAGATACTTTCGAGCATAGCGTCTGCCGGGGCGTCGGCGCGTTGTTTGGCGGTGAGCTGAAAGTACAGATAACCAGCGGCCATGAACCCCAGGAACACACAACCGATCAGCGTGTTGAACCACGCCATCGCCACCAGGCACACCACCGCCAGAAACAGTGCAATCGCCGGCACCAGCGGGTAGCCTGGGGCGCGGAAGGTGCGTTCCAGGTTCGGTTCGGTTTTGCGCAGTTTGAACAGGCTGAGCATGCTGATGATGTACATCACGATCGCGCCGAACACCGACATGGTGATCATCGCCGCAGTCAGGGTCATGCCTTGCAGATTGACCAGACCGTCGCTGTAGATCGCCGCGATGCCGATCACGCCGCCGGCCAGAATCGCCCGGTGCGGGGTCTGGAAACGCGACAGTTTGGCCAGGCTTTTTGGCAGATAACCGGCGCGGGCGAGGGCGAAGAACTGTCGCGAGTAGCCGAGGATGATCCCGTGGAAACTCGCCACCAGACCGAACAGGCCGATCCACACCAGCATGTGCATCCACGATGAGTTGTTGCCGACCACCGCTTTCATCGCCTGCGGCAGCGGATCGTTGATGTTCGACAGCTGGCGCCAGTCGCCGACGCCGCCGGCCATCACCATCACGCCGATGGCGAGAAACACCAGGGTCAGGATGCCGCTGACGTACGCCTTGGGAATCGTGCGTTTCGGGTCCTTGGCTTCTTCGGCGGCCATGGCGGCGCCTTCGATGGCGAGGAAGAACCAGATCGCGAACGGAATCGCGGCAAAAATTCCGGGGATCGAGCCCAGGGTGAACTCGTTGGCACCCGACCAGCCGTTGAGCACGAAGTTGCTGAAGCTGAAGCCCGGCGCGACTACGCCCATGAACACCAGCAGTTCGGCGACCGCCAGCACGGTGACCACCAGTTCGAAGGTGGCGGCGATGCTGACGCCAAGGATGTTCAGGGTCATGAACACGAAATACGCGCCGACTGCGGCGATTTTCGGGTCGAGTCCCGGATATTGCACATTGAGGTAGGCGCCGATAGCCATGGCGATGGCCGGTGGGGCAAAGACGAATTCGATCAGCGTGGCGATCCCGGCGATCAACCCGCCTTTTTCGCCGAACGCCCGGCGGCTGTAGGCAAACGGCCCGCCCGCGTGGGGAATCGCGGTGGTCAGTTCGGTGAAGCTGAAGATGAAGCAGGTGTACATGGTCGCGACCATCAGCGCCGTGACCAGAAATCCGAGGGTGCCCGCGGTGCCCCAGCCGTAACTCCAGCCGAAGTATTCGCCGGAAATCACCAGGCCGACGGCAATGCCCCACAGGTGCAGGGTGCCGAGTGTGGGTTTGAGCTGTGTGGTGGAAGTCATAAGTCCTCTCTGTTTTTTATTGTTCGATCTGTTGGACTTTCGGGTGCAAGGGTTGGGTGGATGAATGCTGTTCACGCAGCGGCAGTTTTCGCGCAAATCCTGAATGACGGGTACGCAAGGGCCGTGCCAGAGCGGCCAGGCCATGTGTCGTGTCATTGAGGGCGCCTTCGCGAGCAAGCTCGCTCCCACAGGTCTATGTGGTGAACCCAATATTGAGATCGAATACAGATCCCTGTGGGAGCGAGCTTGCTCGCGAAGGCGGTCGAACGGGCGAAACAGAAATATCTGTATCGCCCTCGGGTTTTAGAAGAAACCCAACGGATTGATGTCGTAGCTCACCAGCAGGTTTTTGGTCTGCTGATAATGATCGAGCATCATCTTGTGAGTTTCACGGCCGACGCCGGACTTCTTGTACCCGCCGAACGCGGCGTGCGCCGGGTACAGGTGGTAGCAGTTGGTCCACACACGACCGGCCTTGATCGCGCGGCCCATGCGGTAGGCGCGGTTGATGTCGCGGGTCCACAGGCCGGCACCGAGGCCGAACTCGGTGTCGTTGGCGATCGCCAGGGCTTCGGCTTCGTCCTTGAAGGTGGTGATGCTCACCACCGGGCCGAAGATTTCTTCCTGGAACACGCGCATTTTGTTGGTGCCCTTGAGCAGGGTCGGCTGGATGTAATACCCGGTCGCCAGATTGCCCTCGAGTTTTTCCACCTTGCCGCCGGTCAGCAGCTCGGCGCCTTCGCCCTTGGCGATTTCCAGGTACGAAAGAATCTTGTCGAATTGCTGCTCGGACGCCTGGGCCCCAACCATGGTGTCGGTGTCCAGCGGGTCGCCACGCTTGATCTGCAGGACTTTTTTCATCACCACGGCCATGAACTCGTCGTAGATCGATTCCTGTACCAGCGCGCGGGACGGGCAGGTGCAGACTTCGCCCTGGTTGAAGAACGCCAGCACCAGACCTTCTGCGGCTTTCTCGATGAAAGTCGGCTCGGCCTGCATGATGTCTTCGAAGAAGATGTTCGGCGACTTGCCGCCCAGCTCCACGGTGGACGGAATGATGTTTTCGGCGGCGCATTTCATGATGTGCGAACCGACCGGGGTCGAGCCGGTGAAGGCGATCTTGGCGATGCGTTTACTGGTGGCCAGCGCTTCGCCGGCTTCTTTGCCGAAGCCTTGCACCACGTTGAGCACGCCCGGTGGCAGCAGATCACCGATCAACTCCATCAGCACGCAGATGCCCAGCGGAGTCTGCTCGGCAGGCTTGAGTACCACGCAGTTGCCGGCGGCCAGTGCCGGGGCGAGTTTCCACGCGGCCATCAGCAGCGGGAAGTTCCACGGGATGATCTGGCCGACCACGCCCAGTGGTTCATGGATGTGATAGGCCACGGTGTTGCCGTCGATTTCGGCCGCGCTGCCTTCTTGGGCGCGCAGGCAACCGGCGAAGTAGCGGAAATGGTCGGCCGCCAGCGGGATGTCGGCGTTGAGGGTTTCGCGGATGGCTTTGCCGTTGTCCCAGGTTTCGGTGATCGCCAGCAGTTCGAGGTTCTGTTCGATGCGGTCGGCGATTTTCAGCAGGATCAGCGAGCGCGCCTGCACCGAGGTCGCGCCCCACGCATCGGCAGCGGCGTGGGCGGCGTCCAGTGCCTTGTCGATGTCTTCGGCAGTGGAGCGAGGGAATTCGGCAATCGGTTGGCCATTCACTGGCGAGGTGTTGGTGAAGTACTGACCTTTGACAGGCGCGACGAACTCGCCGCCGATGTAGTTACCGTACTTGCTCTTGAACGAGACTTTGGCGCCTTCAGTACCGGGGTGAGCGTAACGCATGATTTGTTCTCCTTGGCTTTGTACTTATTAGAGAAACGCGCAAGTGCGCTTGCTATAAGCGTAGAGCAAAGGTCGGGCCACTGCCGTGCAGGGCAGGCAAATCAAGACCTTGCGTGGTTTGTGTCGGACGGGCGGACGGCGCCTGTGATGGTTTCGGTACAGACCGGGTGACAGTTTGTACCGCTTTTGGCACGGCCTGTGACCGGGTGGTCTCGCCAGCATTGCAATGCGCCGATGGCTGGAGGATGCTGACTGCCAATCGTCCAGATGCAACTTAGTGGCGAGGGGATTTAGCGAAACGTCGCACCGCCCCGATCGGCTGCGCAGCAGTCGTAAATCCGGTGTACGCGGTGAATCTAAGAAGCCACGTTGGTTTGATTGGGGCTGCTTCGCACCCCATCGGGGATAAATCCCCTCACCACTAGGTATGTGCCAGCCAATAAAGAGGCGGCACTGATCTCGGGGAGAATAATAAGAAATGCACGACAACCATTTGAGTCGCCATGCCCAACAGGTGCTCACCGTCACTCAGGGCAAGCCGCACCTGCACGGGCCCGGTGCCGACCCTTCGATTGCCCGTTCGTGGCTGCGCTGTCTTGAGGACTATCACCTCGATCCGGCCCTGACCATGGCGCCCACCGTGCTTGAGCACGGACGCGTGCTCGAAAGTCGCGAACGCCTGCAACAGGTGCTGCAGATCGCCGGCAATGAAATGAGCAGCCTGCATCAGCAGCTGTCCGGCGCCGGTCATGCGGTGCTGTTGACCGATGCGCGCGGGGTGATCCTCAACTGCGTCACCGCACCTGCCGAGCGCAAGATTTTCGAACGGGCCGGGCTCTGGCTCGGCGCCGACTGGAGCGAGGCCTGCGAAGGCACCAACGGCATTGGCACCTGCCTGGTCGAACGCCAGGCGCTGACCATCCATCAGGACGAACACTTTCGCGGCCGCCACACCGGCCTGACCTGCTCGGCGAGCCCGGTGTTCGACCCGCACGGCGAACTGCTGGCGGTGCTCGACGTGTCCTCGGCGCGCCATGACGTCTCGCGGCAGAGCCAGTTCCACACCATGGCGCTGGTCAATCTGTCGGCGAAGATGATCGAGAGCTGCTATTTCCTGCGTTGCTTCGATAATCAGTGGCTGCTGCGGTTCCATCTTCAGGCCGAATCGGTCGGCCTGTTCAGCGAAGGGCTGCTGGCGTTTGACGGGGAAGGGCGGATCAGCGCGGTCAACCAGAGTGCGTTGAATCTGCTGGGGCATATTCGCGGTGGTTTGCTCGGCAAACCGGTGGAAGCGTTTTTCGATTGTTCGCTGGATGAATTGCTCGGTCGTGCCAGCGCCAATGCCAGCGCCAGTTGGCCGCTGCGCACCCGCGACGGGCGACATCTGTTTGCCTTGTTGCGCGGCGAATCGCGTAAACCGGCGCCGATCACCCCGGCCCCAGTTGTGGCCAAGGCCCAGCCACTGGCGGGCATTTGCCTCGGTGACGCAACGCTGCAAGCGGATTTCCGCAAGGCGTTGCGGGTATTCGAACGCGACGTGCCGCTGCTGATCAATGGCGAAACCGGCTCGGGCAAGGAAGCCTTTGCCAAGGCTGTGCATCACGCCAGCCAGCGCGCCAACAAAGCCTTCGTCGCCCTCAACTGCGCGGCGATCCCCGAAAGCCTGATCGAGAGCGAACTGTTCGGTTATCGCGGCGGAAGTTTCACCGGTGCGCGCAAGGACGGCATGCGCGGCAAGTTGCAGCAGGCCGATGGCGGTACTCTGTTTTTGGATGAAATCGGTGACATGCCGCTGGCGCTGCAAACCCGTTTGTTGCGGGTGCTGGAAGACCGGCAGGTGGTGCCGATCGGCGGCGAGCCGGAAGCGGTCAACGTGCGGATCATCAGCGCCACTCACCGTAATCTGCTGGAGCGCGTGGCGGACGGCAGTTTCCGCGAAGATCTGTATTACCGGCTCAATGGCCTGGAGGTCGCGTTGCCGGCGTTGCGTGAGCGCAGCGACAAGTCGCAGTTGCTGGATTTCCTGCTGGCCGAGGAGGCGGATGGCGAAGTGATTGTGATCGACGAACCGGCGCGTCAGGCGTTACTGACCTTCAACTGGCCGGGCAACGTGCGGCAGTTGCGCAATGTGCTGCGCACATTGGCGGCGTTGTGCGATGAGGGGCGGATCGGGCTGGAGGATTTGCCGGCGATGATTCGGCAGGCGCGGCCGACGCTGGAGCTGAAGTCGGTTGAGTCCGAGCATCCGCTGGAAGACGCTGAACGTGTGGCGCTACTCAACGCGCTGGAACAGACACATTGGCATATGACCCAGACCGCGCAGCAGCTCGGTGTCAGCCGCAACACCCTCTATAGAAAGCTGCGTAAGCACGCGATCTCCCGTTAAACCGCGTCGCGCCATTCGCGAGCAAGCCCGCTCCCACAGGATTGGCGCCATCCTTGTGGGAGCAGTTCGGTGTCAGCCGCAACACCCTCTATAGAAAGCTGCGTAAGCACGCGATCTCCCGTTAAACCGCGTCGCGCCATTCGCGAGCAAGCCCGCTCCCACAGGATTAGCGCCATCCTTGTGGGAGCAGCTCGGGGTCAGCCGCAACACCCTCTATAGAAAGCTGCGTAAGCACGCGATCTCCCGTTAAACCGCGTCGCGCCATTCGCGAGCAAGCCCGCTCCCACAGGATTAGCGCCATCCTTGTGGGAGCAGCTTGGGGTCAGCCGCAACACCCTCTATAGAAAGCTGCGTAAGCACGCGATCTCCCGTTAAACCGCGTCGCGCCGTTCGCGAGCAAGCCCGCTCCCACAGGATTGGCGCCATCCTTGTGGGAGCGGGCTTGCTCGCGAAGGCGTCGGTGCAGACGAAACACAAGGTGCGATTTTTCCCACCCTACGCTAACCTGCGGCCATGTTTTACGAGGTCGACTATGCACATTCATATTCTGGGTATCTGCGGGACTTTCATGGGCTCGATGGCGGTTCTGGCCAAAGAGCTGGGCCATCACGTGACCGGCTCCGACGCCAACGTCTATCCGCCGATGAGCACGCAGCTTGAGGCCCAGGGCATTCAGCTGACCCAGGGCTACGATCCGGCCCAGCTCGATCCGGCGCCGGATCTGGTGGTGATCGGCAACGCCATGTCCCGCGGCAATCCGGCGGTGGAATATGTGCTGAACAAAGGTCTGCCCTACGTCTCCGGCCCGCAATGGCTGGCCGATCACGTGCTGCAAGGGCGCTGGGTGCTGGCGGTTGCCGGTACGCACGGCAAGACCACCACCAGCAGCATGCTCGCCTGGGTGCTGGAACACGCCGGCATGAGCCCGGGGTTCCTGATCGGCGGGGTGCCGCAGAACTTCTCGGTGTCGGCGCGGTTGGGCGGTACGCCGTTCTTCGTGATCGAGGCCGATGAGTACGACAGCGCGTTCTTCGACAAGCGTTCGAAGTTCGTCCACTACCGCCCGCGCACCGCGATCCTCAACAACCTTGAGTTCGATCACGCCGACATCTTCCCCGACCTGCCGGCGATCGAGCGGCAGTTCCACCACTTGGTCCGCACTATCCCGAGCGAAGGTCTGGTGATCCACCCGACCACCGAGCCTGCCCTGCAGCGTGTGATCGAAATGGGCTGCTGGACCCCGGTGCAGACCACCGGTGTCGGCGGTCAGTGGCAGGTCAAGTTGCTCAAGGATGACGGTTCGGCGTTCGAAGTGATGTTCGAAGGCGTGTCCCAGGGCACTGTCGAATGGGAGCTGACCGGTCAGCACAACGTCGCCAACGCCTTGGCTGCGCTGGCAGCGGCGCGGCATGTCGGTGTGGTGCCGTCGATGGGCATCGCCGGGTTGAGCGCATTCAAGAACGTCAAACGCCGGATGGAGAAAGTCGCCGAAGTGCGCGGCATCACCATTTACGACGACTTCGCCCACCACCCGACCGCCATCGCCACCACCCTCGATGGCTTGCGCAAGCGCATCGGCGACGCCCCGTTGATCGCGATCATCGAGCCGCGCTCCAACTCGATGAAGCTCGGCGCGCACCGTGACGGTCTGCCGGACAGCGTGGTCGATGCCGATCAGGTGATCTGGTACGCCCCGGCCAATCTCGGTTGGGATCTGGCAGCCACCGCCGCACTGTGCAGCGTGCCCTCGATTGTCAGCGACTCGCTCGAAGGCATCATCGAACGCGTGAAGAGTCAGGCCCAGCCTGGCACTCACGTGGTGATCATGAGCAACGGCGGCTTCGGCGGTCTGCACGGCAAACTCGCCGAGGCACTGCAATGAACACTTTTTCCCAGAACGGCGGCCCGGAACGCATCACGCTGGCGATGACCGGCGCGTCCGGCGCGCAGTACGGTTTGCGCCTGCTCGATTGTCTGGTGCGTGAAGATCGCGAAGTGCACTTCCTGATCTCCAAGGCCGCACAACTGGTGATGGCCACCGAAACC
Source organism: Pseudomonas sp. RSB 5.4 (assembly GCF_037126175.1). NCBI lineage: Bacteria > Pseudomonadati > Pseudomonadota > Gammaproteobacteria > Pseudomonadales > Pseudomonadaceae > Pseudomonas > Pseudomonas sp. RSB 5.4. Next base: position 3,794,284 of record NZ_CP146986.1, on the reverse strand, counting down.
GATGTCACGCTGCCGCCCAAGCCGCAGATGATGCAGGCGTTCCTCACCGAATACACCGGCGCCGCTGCCGGGCAGATCCGTGTGTACGGCAAGGAAGACTGGATGTCGCCGGTAGCCTCGGGCTCCGGCGCACCGGCCGCGATGGTCGTGGTGCCGTGTTCCACGGGTACCTTGTCGGCGATTGCCACGGGCGCGTGCAACAACCTGATCGAGCGCGCGGCGGACGTCACCTTGAAGGAACGTCGCCAGTTGATTCTGGTGCCACGCGAGGCGCCGTATTCGAGCATTCATCTGGAACACATGCTCAAGCTGTCGAACATGGGCGTGACCATCCTGCCGGCCTCGCCGGGCTTCTATCACCAGCCGCAGACCATCGACGACCTGATCGATTTCGTCGTCGCGCGGATTCTCAATCTGTTGGGCATTCCGCAGGACATGCTGCCGCGCTGGGGCGAACATCATCTGAGCAGCGATGAATAAGCTGCTGGCAATTGTGCTGGCCCTGCAACTGGCCGGCTGCGCCACCGCGCGCACGCTGGATGCGGCCAAACCGGGGGCGCCGGTGGTGTATTCCGGGACGCGCCTGGATTTGTATGCGATGAATGGCGGGTGCTGCGCGATGGATCGCTTCGGCGCTGAAGCGCCGAGCTATCCGGGCGTGGATCTGCCGGCGAGTGCGTTGCTCGATACGCTGCTGTTGCCGTTGTCATTGCTGACCGTGATTGGCGTGGGATTTCAGGCGACTGGCGGGTTGTAGGGGAGTGTGTCGCACTCCTGTGGCGAGGGAGCTTGCTCCCGCTGGGCTGCGAAGCGGCCCCAAAACCCCGCGATTAAATCCTTCAGATACACCGCATCTTTCAGGGTTGGCGACTGCTGCGCAGTCGAGCGGGAGCAAGCTCCCTCGCCACAAAGTCCCGCTGTTATTTGCCGAGCTTGCGCAATTCATCCGACTCGACGATCCGCACCCCGTCCTGTTCTTCCAGCGCCAGACGCCACATCGCCCGGGCCAGTTGGCAGGCTTCGATGCCGCGGTACTTGCCGGGAATCAGCTTGGAAAACGGCGCCGCAAGCTGTTCGCCCAGGCGCGGTTCGCTGCGATCTCCCAGTAATAGCGATGGCCGGCAGATGGTCAGTTGCGGCCAGTCCTGAGCGCGCAATGCCTGCTCCATCTCGCCTTTGACCCGGTTGTAGAAAATCGACGATTTCGGATCGGCGCCCAGCGCACTGATCACGATCAAGTGCCGCGCGCCCATCTCCCGCGCGCGTTTGGCGAAGGCCACGACCATGTCCAGATCCACCGCGCGGAAAGCGGCTTCGGAACCGGCCTGTTTGATCGTGGTGCCGAGGCAGCAATAGGCAATATCGACGCGTCCGCTCAGTTGCGGCAGAAAGGTCTGTGGGTCGCCCACCGGGTTTTCCAGGTGCGGATGTTCCGCCAGCGGCCGACGGGACGGCGCGAGCACGCGGGTGATCGTCGGCTCGTTGAGCAAACGGTCGAGCAGATGCTCACCGGTCAGTCCGGTGGCTCCGGCAAGCAAAACGTGCTGAGGCGTCAAGTACATAGTGTTTCTCCCTTGATACTGTTCAGCTTAGTTGCTGTTTGTTGCTCCGTCGTTCAATGCAGCACTCTGCAACGCTTTTCTCGCTTGCTGTTTACGCAGCAGTTGCCAGTGCGCCAGTACGGTTTTCGGTGCCCAGATCTGCGGCTCCGAGGCTTCGAAGTTGTCCGCCAGTTCGCGCTCGGCGACGGTGGCCTTGGCCAGTTTGAACGCTTGCTCCAGATCATCGGTCTGGTTCAGGGCCTGAGCGAACAAGGCGTCGCCGAAGTAGGTGAAGTTGGCTTCTTCCGAGCAACCGAACGACACGCGGTCGGCGCGCGAGGCGGTCATGATCAGGGTGCGCTCATCTTTCAGCGCGGGGATGAAGCCGCCGGAATAGCACGAGGAAATCACGATCACCTTGTCGCGATTTTTCAGCGGGGCCAGCACCGTGGCAAGTTCGTCGGCGGGCAGGTCGGCCAGCTCCATGCGCGGCTGGTCGAGCACCAGTTCGTGTTCGGCGGTGCCGTGGCTGGTCAGGTAGATGAACACCAGGTCTTCCGGGCCGCTGCGCTCGGCCAGGGTCTGCGCGGCGCGGCGCAGGTTTTCGCGGGTGGCCATCGGTCGGTCGGTGAGATGGTCGCGATGGTTCACCAGGCGGATTTGTCCATAGGCGCCAAACCGCGTGGAGAGCATGTTGGCGACATAATCTGACTCGCGCAGGAACACGCTTTGCTTGCCGTCGCCACCGAGGGTCAGGGTGTACAACTCCACCGCAGGCGTTGAGGCGGGCACGGCGGCCAGCGCCTCGTCCAGCAGACGACCCTGGGCCAGCAGGCCGAGTTCGAGGGTGTCGGGCAACAGCTTGCCGTCGGCGTCACGTACGCGCTGGCCGTTGATCCAGGTGCCGCTGAGGACGGTGCCGTCGGTCAGCACCAGAGTGCCACGTCCGGCGTAGCTGTCGCTGTCGAATTCGCCGATGTAGAAACTGCCGTCGGCCAGGTTCAAACGGCCCTGTCCGCTGAAGCGCCAGTCGTTGAAGTAGCCGACGTAATGGCTGCCGTCGGCACCGATCAGTTCACCCTTGCCGGTCAGTGCGCCTTCCTTGAATTGGCCGAGCCAGACATCGCCGTCGGCGTTTTCATAGCGGCCCTTGCCGTGCAGCTGGCTGTTCTTGAAGCCGCCGACATAGATGTCGCCATCGGCACTGTTGAAGGTGCCATTGCCTTCGAGTTGGCCGTTGACGAAGTGGCCGCTGAATGTATTGCCGCTAGAGTCGCCGCGCTGGCCTTCGCCGTTGGGTTTGCCATGGGCGAACTGGCCCTGATAGGAGCTGCCGTCGTCCATTTCCAGACGGCCCAGCCCGGAATACTGGTCAGCCTTGAACTCGCCACGGTAGGTCATGGCGTTTTCTTTCAGCGTGCCTTCGCCATCGCGTCGGCCCTGCTTGAAACCGCCGGTGTAACTGCTGGCGTTGGTGGTCAGGCTGCCCTGACCGTCGAACAGTCCCTGCTGGAACTGGCCGCGATAGACCTCGCCATTGCTGCCGTGCCACTCGCCCTGACCATGCCACTGACCCTTGTCGAACTGGCCGGCGTACCAGCTGCCGTTGGGGTAGTCGACGCGACCCTGACCTTGCAGCAAACCGTTGACCAGTTCGCCGCGATAGCGTCCGCCATCCGGCAGCCGTGCATCCGGGGGCAGCAGCGATTCGCCGTCGCCGCAAGCGGTGAGCATCAGGGTCAGGGCAATGGGTGCAAGAGAAGCGAGTGGGCGCATAGCGGGATCCGGGCAATTAGGCGACCGAGTATGCCGCAGCTATGTGTCGCATATATAGAGAGGGAACGCGAAACAGCGTGAGCCGCTTCGCATCCGGGGCACTTAGACGAAGCAGAGCGACAGCGGTTCGGCGATGTAGGCCGGTTTGTCCGAGCCTTCTATCTCCAGTGTCGCGGTGGCCTTGAGCAGCCATTGACCGGGTTTTTTCTCGGTCACTTCGGCCAGATCGACTTTCAGGCGAACTTTCGAATTGACCTTCACCGGCTGGATGAAACGTACGCTGTCCAGGCCGTAATTGACCACCATCTTCAGGCCTTGCGGCAGCACGAGGATGTCTTCCATCAGTTTCGGGATCAGCGACAGCGACAGGAAACCGTGAGCAATGGTGCTGCCGAAAGGCGTTTGCGCGGCTTTGACCGGATCGACATGGATGAACTGATAATCCCCGGTGGCTTCGGCGAACAGGTTGATGCGCTCCTGATCGATGGTGAGCCATTCGGAACGTCCGAGTTCCTTGCCGACATAATCTTTGAGCTCTGCAACTGGAACATAGGGCATTGAGACTCTCCTTGGGTTCATCGGTTTTATAGTTTTTCAGGTGGGGGATTTGACCGCCCTGCGAACCACTGTAGATCAACATGGCGATTTGCTCCGGTCAACCGACCATGCTTTTGGCGAATGCCGATGCATAGCGCCAGCGTGCTTATAATGCGGGGCGCTTTTTCACAGGGGATGTCGGATGTTGTTACGTGGCCTGACCATGCTGGTGCTGTTCCAATTGCTCGGCACCGCGCTCAACCACTTGCTGCTGCCGGTGCTGCCGGGGCCGATCATCGGCCTGCTGCTGTTGCTGGTGTTCCTGATCATTCGCGGCGAAGTCGCTGAACCGCTGAACCTCGCCGCCGGCAGCCTGCTGCGCTATCTGCCGTTGCTGCTGGTGCCGCCGGCGGTGGGCGTGATGGTGTATGCCTCGGCGATTGCCGCCGACTTCTGGGCGATTGTCGGTGCGCTGGTGCTGTCGCTGATTCTGTCGATGGCGTTCGCCGGGGTGCTGATGCAACGGCTGGTCAAGCGCCATGCGCCGCACTCGGAGGAGTCGTGATGCTCTTCGATTGGCAAGGGGCCTGGGCTTCGGTCATCCATCATCCGCTATTCGGCATTGGCATCACCCTCGGTGCCTATCAACTGGTGCTGGCGGCGTTCGAGAAAACCCGCTGGATCTTTCTGCAACCGGTGCTGGTCTCCATGCTGCTGGTGATCGGCGTGCTGGTCGGCTGTGGCCTGACCTACGCCGAGTACCGCAAAAGCACAGAGATCCTCAGCATTCTGCTGGGCCCGGCCACGGTGGCACTGGCGGTGCCGCTGTATCTGAACCTCAAACGCATCCGCCAATTGTTCTGGCCGATTTTTACTACGCTGGTGATAGGCGGGGTGGTTGCCACTGGCATGGGCGTTTTGCTGGGATGGTGGTTCGGTGCCGATCATATGATCCTGATGACCATGGCGCCGAAGTCGGTGACTTCACCGATTGCGATGCTGGTGGCCGAGCAGATCGGTGGCGTCGCGGCGCTGGCTGCGGTGTTCGTGCTGATCACCGGGGTGATCGGGGCGATCTTCGGCCCGGCCATGCTGACCCGGCTCGGTGTCCACAGCCCCGAGGCGCGTGGCATGGCGCTGGGCATGACCGCACACGCGGTCGGCACCTCGGTGGCGTTGCAGGAAAGCGATGAGTGCGGCGCCTTCGCGGCGCTGGCGATGAGTCTGATGGGCGTGGCCACGGCGGTGTTCCTGCCGTTGGCGGTGTCGATGGTGGTCTAAGGAAATGTCTATGAGTCTGCCGCTTTTTCCGCTCAACACAGTGCTGTTTCCCGGCTGCAACCTCGACTTGCAGATCTTCGAGGCGCGCTACCTGGACATGATCGGCCGCTGTATGAAACAGGGCGGCGGTTTCGGCGTGGTGTGCATCCTTGACGGCCACGAAGTTGGCGTTGCGCCAGAAGGCTTTGCCCTGGTCGGCTGCGAGGCGCGGATCACCGATTTCCAGCAACAGGACAATGGTCTGCTGGGGATTCGCGTGCAGGGTGGGCGGCGTTTTCAGGTGTTGCACACTGAAGTGCAGCGTGATCAGTTGATACTCGCTGACGTCGAGTGGCTGGACGATGAGCCGGAGCAACCGCTGCAGGACGAAGACGCCGATCTGGTGGCGCTGCTCAAGGCCTTGGCCGAGCACCCGATGGTCGAGGCTTTGAACATGGGCACTGAGGCCTTGGGCCAGCAGTCACTGGCCAATCAACTGGCGTATCTGCTGCCGTTCGCCGAAGAGGACAAGATCGACCTGCTGCAACTCGACGATCCGCAGCAGCGGCTGGATGCGATCCAGGCGCTGCTTGATGAACTGCAGGGCGAGTTGTTCGCCTGAGCGTCAGTAGGCGTAGCGCAGCATCGTATGCGGCAAATGCCGCAGAACGAAGAAGCCGAACAGCGCGACCAGTGCCGGCAGCACCAGCCACCAGACTTTCTGTGGCATGGGTTCAAGCGGCGTGTTGCGCTGGCTCAGCCACAAGGCAGCAGCGCAGACGCACGCTGCCAGCATCGCCCCGGCCAGAATATCGGTCGGCCAGTGCGCGCCCAGATACACCCGTGACAGCGCAATCGCCATGGCCGGAATACAGCCGAGCAGCAGCCACGTCAGGCGCATGCGCGGCGGTTGTCCGCGTCCGGCCAGCACGGCGAGGGTCAGGAACAACGCAAACGACCCTGACGCATGGCCGCTGGGCATGCTGAAACTGGTCAGCGGTTCGGTCAGAACTTCCGGTCGAACACGAGCGAAGAATTGCTTGGTCGCGGTGTTTGCCAGCGCCGTGAACAGCAGTGTGCCGCCGACGAAAATAGCCTGTCGCCATTGCTTGCACAGCAACAGCAGGCCGGTCAGCAATGCACTGAACACGAACATGTTGCGGAACTCACCGATCAGCGTGAAGGTGACCGCAATTTCATCCAGCACGGGTTGACGGTGCTCTTGCACCAGCGTCATCACACCCTGATCGAGCGCACTCAGATACGGATAGCCGACGAACAGGCCGAACAGAATCAACAGACTCATGCTGCTGATCCACAGCGTGGCGCGGCGATGCTGACGCAGGCTGCTGTTGACGCTCAGGCCGACCATCACCGCGATACTGCCGGCGACGATCCCGGCTTGCAGCCAGAAACCTTCCGGTAGTGGCAGGCGGATTGCCGCGCCGGTGGCCCAACCCGGCAGCAGGTAGGCGACGCTCCAGCCGGCAGCGGCCAGCAGGCTGACGGCGGCGAAGCGTGGGAAGGGCATGTCGCACATGCCGGCGACCATCGGCAGCATTGGCCGCAGCGGGCCAATGAAACGGCCGACCAGCAGGCTGGCAATACCGTAACGCTGGAAGTAGGTTTCGGCCCCGGCCATCCATTCCGGGTGATGGCGCAGGCCGGGCAAACGGCGGATGTTCTGGTGGAAATGACGGCCCAGGTAATACGAAACCGCATCGCCCAGAATCCCGCCGAGAAAACCCAGCAGCAAGGTTTCACTCAACGACAGTGCGCCGCTGCCGGCTAGTACGGCCACGGCAAACAACAACACAGTGCCGGGCACGATAATTCCGGCAATCGCCAGACACTCCACGAATGCGACGATAAACACCGCAGCGGCCAGCCACTGCGGATTGGCGGCGAGCCACCCGGTCACGCTATCGAGCCATGGGCCCATACAAGCAACTCCATCAAATCTTCAATTGGCCTCAAAGGGTGCAGGCTATTTTCAACAGCACTCAGTTCCCCTGTGGGAGCGGGCTTGCTCGCGAATGCGCTGTGTCATTCAACTCATCCGCTCCTGACACGGCCCCTTCGCGAGCAAGCCCGCTCCCACAGGGGGATTTCATCTATTTCAAATCCGTCACTTCAGGGCAGCAAAAAATAATCGCGACCTTCGACCTGGCCCCGGCGCAGCGGGTTCCGTGTGCACCATTGGGCGTATGTGGCGTCGACGAAGCGGTACATCAGGTGTTCGTCGCGGCCATGGGGGATGCCCAGACGGGTGGTCTGGATAATCTGCGTCGGCGCCGGCCCGGTGTCTTCCACCAGTATCCGTTCATGATCGAAACGCTTGGCGTCCCACATCGGCACCTTCAACCCCAGCGCCTTGCACAGCAGCGTCTGTCCGGCGCAAAGCTTTTGCGAAGGGCGCGGCCGACCCTGAGTGTCAGGGTTGTTCAGCAGCATTTGCGCCAGACTTGCCTGCCCGCTGATTTCATCGACCCACGGGTAGGCGGACTTGATCAGCACCGCGTTGCCTGGCCCTTGGGCGCTGAAGTTCAGCGAATCGCCGCCCCGGGCGTAGTACATATAGATGTGCCCACCGTCCAGAAACAAAGCCTTACGCTTTTCCGTATAACCGAGCGACGCATGACTGCCTTTTTCCGCGCAGTAATAGGCTTCGGTTTCGATGATCCGGGCGCTGAGCCACAGATCGCCGACCCGGTGGCGGATGACTTTGCCGAGCAGATTGCGGGCCAGCACTTGCGCGTCACGGTCGAAAAAAGCGTCCGGAAGGCCCAGTGGCAGGCGCTCGGCGGTGGCGCGAACGGTCAGGTTGGACATGGCAAACGAGGTTTATCCAGGCGAAAGAGGTCGTGATGATAGCAATCCGAGGCTTAATTACGGCTGAACGTCGGCAAATTGCAGTCCATTTCGACCATCCGCCTGTCACCGCTGTTAGTCCCGGGACGCGACAGCTATAATCTGCCGCTTTCCTCTTTGCCAAGACCCCAGCAGACCATGACTGAGTCCGTTCTTGACTACATGACCCGATTGGGTCGCGCCGCCCGCGAAGCTTCCCGGGTCATCGGCCGTGCCAGCACCGCGCAGAAAAACCGCGCCCTGCAGGCTGCTGCCAATGCGCTGGACGCCGCGCGCGCCGAGCTGGCCGCAGCCAATGAACAGGATCTGGCCGCCGGTCGCGCCAATGGTCTGGAGCCGGCCTTGCTGGAACGTCTGGAACTGACCCCGGCACGGATCGACGGGATGATCGTCGGCCTGCGTCAGGTCGCGGCACTGCCCGACCCGGTCGGGGCGATCCGCGACATGAGCTTTCGTCCGTCCGGCATTCAGGTTGGCAAGATGCGCGTGCCGCTGGGCGTGATCGGGATCATCTACGAATCCCGGCCCAACGTGACCATCGATGCCGCCAGCCTGTGCCTGAAGTCCGGCAACGCGACCATCCTGCGCGGTGGTTCCGAGGCGATTCATTCCAACCGGGCGATTGCTGCGTGCATCCAGCGCGGTCTGGCCGAGGCCGAGTTGCCGGCAGCCGTGGTGCAAGTGGTCGAAACCACGGATCGCGCCGCCGTCGGCGCGATGATCACCATGCCCGAGTATGTCGACGTGATCGTGCCGCGCGGTGGTCGGGGCCTGATCGAGCGCATCAGTCGCGATGCCCGCGTGCCGGTGATCAAGCATCTGGACGGCATCTGCCACGTGTATGTCAGCGAGCACGCGGATCTGGCGAAAGCCCAGCGCATCGCCTTCAATGCCAAGACCTACCGTTATGGCATCTGTGGTGCGATGGAGACCTTGCTCGTCGATCAAAGTGTTGCGAAGGATTTCCTGCCGTCGATGGCGGCCCAGTTCCGCGAAAAAGGCGTCGAGCTGCGTGGCTGCGAGCGCACCCGGGCGATCATCGACGCGGTGCAGGCCAGCGAAGACGACTGGAGCACCGAGTATCTGGCGCCGATCCTGTCGATCCGCGTGGTCGACGGGCTGGACCAGGCCATTGAACACATCAACCATTACGGCTCGCATCACACCGACTCGATCGTCGGCGAAAACCTGGCGGACACCCGGCGTTTCGTCGCGGAAGTCGACTCGGCGTCGGTGATGATCAACACCCCGACCTGCTTCGCCGATGGATTCGAATACGGATTGGGTGCCGAGATCGGCATTTCTACTGATAAGCTGCACGCCCGCGGCCCGGTGGGCCTCGAAGGACTGACCTGCGAGAAGTACATCGTGGTCGGTGATGGCCAGTTGCGCGGCCAGGCGACGGTCTGACTTGACCGACCTCGACCTGACAGCGCCGCTGCCTGACAGCGAACTCCGACCCCGGCGCATCGGCGTACTGGGTGGCACGTTCGATCCGGTGCACATCGGCCATTTGCGCGGTGCGCTGGAAGTCGCCGAAGCGCTGACGCTCGACGAGCTGCGCATGATGCCCAGCGCTCGGCCGCCGCATCGCGATACGCCGCAAGTGTCGGCGCAGGATCGGCTGGCAATGGTTGAATGCGCGGTGGCCGGAGTGCCGCCGCTGGTGGTGGACGCCCGCGAATTGCAGCGGGACAAGCCGTCCTGGACCATCGATACCCTGGAGTTGATGCGTGCCGAAATGGCCGCCGAGACCCAGGTTTTTCTGCTTTTGGGCTGGGACGCATTTTGCGGCCTGCCCACTTGGCACCGCTGGGAAGAGTTGCTCCAGCATTGCCACATCCTGGTGCTACAGCGCCCGGACGCCGACAGCGAACCGCCGGATGCCTTGCGCAACCTGCTGGCAGCGCGTTCGGTGAGCGACCCGCTGGCCCTGAAAGGGCCGAGCGGACAGATTGCATTCGTCTGGCAGACACCGCTCGCGGTTTCCGCCACCCAGATCCGTCAACTGCTGGCCAGCGGTAAGTCGGTACGTTTCCTGGTGCCCGACGCGGTCCTGGCCTACATCGATGCGCACGGTCTGTACCGTGCGTCGAACTGAACAAGGCGTGCTTCACTGATACGAATCCACGTATCGCCAAGCCGCCGAATACATGAGCAAAACGAGTTTTATATGACTGACAAAGATGTAAGCAAAGTTAAGCGTAAAGGCACGTTCAAGAGCGCGCCGCTGCCGGAAGTGGCCAACACCAACGAGCCGCTGAAAGGCGACGAACTGGTCAAGGTTGCCGTGGCCGCCCTGGAAGACGTCAAGGCACAAGACATCCAGATCATCGATGTTCGCGACAAGCAGAGCATCACCGACTACATGATCATCGCTACCGGTACGTCCAATCGCCAGATCAACGCGATGCTGGACAAGGTCCGTGAAGAAGTCAAAAAGCAGGGCGCCAAGCCGCTGGGCGAAGAAGGCAAGGGCGACAGCGACTGGGTGCTGCTCGACCTCGATCTGGTGATCGTGCACATGATGACTGCCTCGGCGCGTCAGTTCTACGACCTGGAACGCCTGTGGGCCGGTGCCGAGCAAAGCCGTGCGGCAGACGCCAGGCACCACAGCCCGGAAAACACCCACGAGCATTTCACCAAGCTCAACAAAGACCAGCTGTAAGGGATTGCTGTGCGACTGCGACTGATCGCCGTCGGTTCACGCATGCCCAAGTGGGTGGAAGAAGGCTGGCATGAATATGCCAAGCGTCTTCCGTCCGAGCTGGCGCTGGAACTGGTGGAAATTCCGCTCAATACCCGTGGCAAGAACGCCGACGTGGCCCGTTTCATCCGTCAGGAAGGCGAAGCCATGCTGGCCAAGGTCGGGCCGAACGAGCGGATCGTCACGCTGGAAGTCCACGGCAAGCCCTGGAGTACCGAGCAGCTGGCGGTCGAACTCGACCGTTGGCGGCTGGATTCGCGCACGGTCAACTTCATGGTTGGCGGCCCCGAAGGGCTGGCGCCGGAAGTCTGCGCCCGCGCCGATCAGCGCTGGTCGTTGTCGCCGTTGACCTTGCCGCACCCGCTGGTGCGGATCCTGATCGGCGAACAGCTGTACCGTGCCTGGACCGTGCTGTCCGGTCACCCTTACCACAAGTAGTCCTGCCCTCATGTCTCAGCCGATCCGCATCAAGGACCACGAAAAGGACGCCCGCCTGGTGCGTAGCCGCGTCGTGTTCGGGGCCATTGCGGTCATGCTGTTGATCTGCGTATTGATTGCGCGGCTGTACTACTTGCAGGTGATCCAGTACGAGTACCACTCGACGCTCTCGGAAAACAATCGCGTCCACGTGCAGCCGATTCCGCCGACCCGCGGCTTGATCTTCGACCGCAACGGCGTGGTGGTGGCGGACAACCGCCCGAGCTTCAGCCTGAGCATGACCCGCGAGCGTTCCGGCGACTGGCAGCAAGTGCTTGACGTGATCGTCGAAGTGCTGCAGCTGACGCCCGAGGACCGGGTGATCTTCGAAAAGCGCATGCGTCAGGGGCGCCGGCCGTTCGAGCCGGTGCCGATCCTGTTCGAGCTGACCGAAGAGCAGATCGCCAGGATCGCGGTGAACCAGTTCCGCCTGCCAGGGGTGGAAGTGGTCGCGCAGCTGGTGCGCCACTACCCGCAGGGCGCGCACTTTGCGCACTCGGTGGGTTACATGGGGCGCATCAACGAGAAAGAGCTGAAGACCCTCGACCCGGTCAATTACAGCGGCACTCACCACATCGGCAAGACCGGCATCGAGCGTTTTTACGAGCCGGAATTGCACGGCCAGGTGGGTTACGAGGAAGTCGAGACCAACGCCCGAGGCCGCGTATTACGCGTGCTCAAGCGTACCGATCCGATTCCCGGCAAGGACATCGTCCTGAGCCTGGACATCAAGCTGCAGGAAGCGGCCGAGGCCGCGCTGGGCGGGCGCCGTGGCGCGGTGGTAGCGCTCGATCCGAACACCGGCGAAGTGCTGGCGATGGTCAGTCAGCCGAGTTTCGACCCGAACCTGTTCGTCACCGGCATCAGCTTCAAGGCCTATGCCGAGCTGCGCGATTCCATCGACCGGCCGCTGTTCAACCGGGTGCTGCGCGGTCTGTACCCGCCGGGTTCGACGATCAAGCCAGCGGTGGCGATTGCCGGTCTCGATGCCGGTGTGGTGACAGCGTCGAGCCGGGTGTTTGACCCCGGTTATTACATGCTGCCCAACTACGATCACAAGTACCGCAACTGGAACCGCACCGGTGACGGTTTCGTCGATCTCGACACGGCGATCATGCGTTCCAACGACACCTACTTCTACGACCTGGCGCACAAGCTGGGTATCGATCGGTTGTCGGCCTACCTGAACAAGTTCGGCATCGGCCAGAAGGTCTCGCTGGACATGTTCGAAGAATCCCCCGGCCTGATGCCGTCCCGCGAGTGGAAACGCGCGACGCGCAAACAGGCGTGGTTCCCGGGCGAAACCCTGATTCTGGGGATCGGCCAGGGCTACATGCAGTCCACCCCGTTGCAACTGGCGCAGGCTACGGCGCTGGTGGCCAACAAAGGCATCTGGAACCGGCCGCACCTGGCCAAGACCATCGAAGGCGCCAAACCGGTAGACGAAAACCCGATGCCGGATATTGTCCTGCGCGATCCGTCGGACTGGACCAAGGTCAACCACGGCATGCAACAGGTTATGCACGGCGCCCGGGGTACGGCGCGCAAGGCGGCGATCGGTGCGCAATACCGCATCGCCGGCAAGTCCGGTACGGCTCAGGTGGTCGCGATCAAGCAAGGTGAGAAATACGACCGCTCCAAGGTTCAGGAGCGCCACCGCGACCACGCCTTGTTCGTCGGTTTCGCCCCGGCCGACAACCCGAAAATCGTGGTCTCGGTGATGGTCGAGAACGGTGAGTCCGGCTCGGGTGTCGCCGCGCCAGTGGTGCGTCAGGTCATGGATGCCTGGCTTCTGGACCAGGATGGTCGGTTGAAGGCCGAATACGCCGGTCCTATCAGTGCGGAGGCTACGGCCCGTGATGAATAATTTTGATCGCATGCTCTCCAGCGAGGATGTGATGCGTCGCCGCGCGACGCTGCTGCAACGTCTGCATATCGATGGCCCGCTGTTGATCCTGCTGCTGATCCTCGCCGCAGGCAGTCTGTTCGTGCTGTATTCGGCCAGCGGCAAGAGCTGGGATCTGCTGGGCAAACAAGCCACTTCGTTCGGCATCGGCCTGGTGTCGATGATCGTCATCGCCCAGTTCGAACCGCGTTTCATGGCGCGCTGGGTGCCGCTCGGTTACGTGGTCGGCGTGGTGCTGCTGATGGTGGTGGACATCATGGGCCACAACGCCATGGGCGCGACGCGCTGGATCAACATCCCCGGGGTGATCCGCTTCCAGCCCTCGGAGTTCATGAAGATTCTGATGCCGGCGACGATTGCCTGGTATCTGTCCAAGCGCACACTGCCGCCGCAGCTCAAGCATGTGGGCATCAGCCTGTTGCTGATCGGTGTGCCGTTCATTCTGATCGTGCGCCAGCCCGACCTCGGTACGTCGTTGCTGATTCTGGCCGGCGGCGCATTCGTGCTGTTCATGGGCGGGCTGCGCTGGCGCTGGATCCTCAGCGTGCTGGCCGCCGCCGTGCCGGTGGCGATCGCCATGTGGTTCTTCATCATGCACGACTACCAGAAACAGCGGATCCTGACCTTCCTCGACCCGGAAAGCGATCCGCTCGGCACCGGCTGGAACATCATCCAGTCGAAAGCCGCGATCGGTTCCGGCGGTGTGTTCGGCAAGGGCTGGCTGCTGGGCACCCAGTCGCACCTGGACTTTTTGCCGGAAAGCCACACCGACTTCATCATCGCCGTCCTCGGCGAAGAGTTCGGTCTGGTGGGCATCTGCGCGCTGCTGCTGATCTATCTGCTGTTGATCGGTCGCGGGCTGGTGATTACCGCCCAGGCGCAGACGCTGTTCGGCAAATTGCTCGCCGGCGCGTTGACCATGACGTTTTTTGTTTATGTTTTCGTCAACATCGGTATGGTCAGTGGCCTGTTGCCGGTGGTGGGGGTGCCGTTGCCGTTCATTAGCTACGGAGGAACTTCGCTGGTGACACTGCTGTCAGCGTTTGGGGTTTTGATGTCGATTCATACGCATCGCAAGTGGATCGCACAGGTTTGAATAAGGTGAAGAGTTCAATGCAAGTCATGCGCAGCTGGGCGACTCGTTACGCGCCGTGGGTCGGCCTGGTCGGCATCCTTGGCAGCGCGCAGGAAGCGCTGGCCGGCGATTACGAAGGCTCGCCGCAGGTGGCCGAATTCGTCGGTGAAATGACCCGCGACTACGGTTTTGCCGGTGAGCAACTGATGGCGGTGTTTCGCGAGGCCCAGCGCAAACAGGCGATTCTCGACGCGATTTCCAAGCCCGCCGAGCGGGTCAAACAGTGGAAAGAATATCGCCCGATGTTCATCACCGACGCGCGCATCGCCCGTGGCGTGGACTTCTGGCGCCAGCACGAGGCCGTACTGGCCCGTGCCGAGCAGGAATACGGCGTGCCGGCACAAGTCATCGTGTCGATCATCGGCGTCGAGACCTTTTTCGGACGTAATACCGGCAATTACCGGGTGATTGATGCGTTGTCCACGCTCGGTTTCGACTATCCTCCCCGTGCCGAATTTTTCCGCAAGGAATTGCGTGAGTTCCTGCTGCTGGCCCGTGAAGAACAAGTTGATCCATTGACCCTCAAAGGCTCGTACGCCGGGGCGATGGGCCTGCCGCAATTCATGCCGAGCAGCTTTCGCGCCTACGCGGTGGATTTCGACGGTGACGGTCACATCAATATCTGGACCAATCCTGACGATGCGATCGGCAGCGTTGCCAGTTACTTCAAACGGCATGGCTGGGTCGCCGGGGAACCGGTGGTCAGCCGCGCCGATGTCCGCGGCGAGCAGGTCGATGAAGGCCTGACCACCGGCATCGAGCCGACGAAGACGGTTGGAGAGTTGCGGGCGCTGGGCTGGTCAAGTCATGATGCGCTGCGCGATGATATGCCGGTTACTGCATTTCGCCTCGAAGGCGATAACGGCCCTGAATACTGGATGGGCCTGAAGAATTTCTACGCGATCACGCGTTATAACCGCAGCGTGATGTACGCCATGGCCGTATATCAACTGTCTGAAGAGCTGGTAAAAGCACGGGGCGTCAAGTAATGCGGGCATTGCCTATCAATAAACCCCTGAAGCTGGTGGCTTTCGCTGCGTTGGCGGTACTGGTCGTCAGTTGTTCGACCAGCCGCGCGCCGACCCAGAAGACCTCGTCCACCGCCGTGCGTGCGCAGCCGGGGCTGGACATCAACCGCGCCCACAAAGACGGCGCGCCTTGGTGGGATGTCGACGTTTCGCGGATCCCGGATGCCACGCCGACCCTGCACACCGGCCCGTACAAGGCCAACCCGTACACCGTGCTGGGCAAGACCTATTTCCCGTTGCAGGAATCCAAGACCTACGTCGCCTCGGGCACGGCATCCTGGTACGGCACCAAGTTTCACGGGCAGAATACCGCCAACGGCGAAGTGTATGACCTGTACGGCATGAGTGCCGCCCACAAGACTCTGCCACTGCCAAGTTACGTTCGGGTGACCAACCTGGACAACAACAAGAGCGTGATCCTGCGGGTCAACGATCGCGGGCCGTTCTATTCGGACCGGATCATCGACTTGTCCTACGCGGCCGCGAAGAAGCTCGGTTATGCCGAAATCGGCACCGCGCGGGTCAAGGTCGAAGGCATCGATCCGCAGCAATGGTGGGCCGCGAAGGGCCGTCCGGCGCCTCTGATGCTCAACGAGCCGCAAGTCGCGCAGAATAGCGCCCCGGTGATCACGGCGTCGGCCGGTACCATCGAGCAGTGGACCCCGCCGCCGCAGCAACATGCCTCTGACACTGTACCTGTACAGATCAGCGCAAAAAAAAACGCTTCTGCACCAGCGTCTGGCCAGTATCTGCAGGTGGGCGCGTTCGCCAACCCGGACGCTGCAGAACTCCTGAGGTCGAAGCTCAGCGGGATGGTGAGCGCTCCGGTGTTCATCAGCTCGATCGTGCGCAATCAGCAGACCCTGCACCGGGTACGCCTGGGGCCGATCGGTTCGCCGGGTGAAATCGCCCAGGTGCAGAACAGCGTGCGCCTGGCCAACCTCGGTTCGCCGAGTGTGGTCACAGAGTAAGAAACGTAGCACTTGATTGACGGTTCACTTGCGGTTTTGGGGGGTGAACCAGGTTGTTGGCTCGTCGAAGAACAAAAGCCCGGCAAGGGTGACTGGAGTGAGCAACTGAACACGCGATGGCCCGTTAGAAGGCTGTCTGAATAGTTTTGCCCTCGGGCAAGTTTCCATTAGCGATTTCGAGAGACGGATGAACATCACCACCTTTGCCAAACGCCTGTGTCTGCTAGTCCCGCTGCTCCTCTCGCCAGCCGCCTTCGCGGCCGAGATGATGCCGTCGCCACCTCAACTGGCTGCAAAAGCCTACGTGCTCATGGACGCCAGCAGCGGCAACGTGCTGGTGGAGAACAACGGTGACCAGCGTCTGCCGCCAGCCAGCCTGACCAAACTGATGACCGCGTACATCGCTACGCTGGAAATCCGTCGTGGCCAGATCGGTGAAAACGACCCGGTGACCGTCAGCGAAAACGCCTGGCGTACCGGCGGTTCGCGGATGTTCATCAAAGTCGGCTCGCAAGTGACCGTCAGCGACCTGCTGCACGGCATCATCATCCAGTCCGGCAACGACGCCAGCGTGGCGCTGTCCGAGCACATCGCCGGCAGCGAAGACGCGTTCGCCGACCTGATGAACAAGACGGTCGCCGATCTGGGCATGACCAACTCCCACTTCATGAACCCGACCGGTCTGCCGAACCCTGAGCACTACTCGTCGGCTCACGACATGGCGATCCTGGCGCGCGCGATCATCCACGAAGACCCGGCTCACTACGCGATCTACTCGCAGAAAGAGTTCTTCTGGAACGGCATCAAGCAGCCTAACCGCAACCTGTTGCTGTGGCGCGACAAGACCGTTGACGGTCTGAAAACCGGTCACACCGACGAAGCCGGCTACTGCATGGTGTCCTCGGCTGTACGTGATGGCCAGCGTCTGATCGCCGTGGTGTTCGGCACCAACAGCGAAGTGGCCCGTGCTGCTGAAACCCAGAAGCTGCTGACCTACGGTTTCCGTTTCTTCGAAACCCAGACCTTCTACCAGAAGGGCACCGAACTGGCTCAGGCCCCGGTGTGGAAAGGCACCACCAGCCAAGTCAAGGCCGGCCTGGCTGAAGACCTGACCATGACCCTGCCAAAAGGCCAGCTGAAAAAGCTCGCTGCCAGCATGACCATGAACCCGCAACTGACCGCGCCAATCGCCAAGGGCGACGTGATCGGTAAAGTCGAAGTGAAACTGGACGACAAGGTAGTGCACAGCGCCGACCTGATCGCTCTGGACGCTGTCGAGGAGGGTGGTATCTTCCGTCGCATGTGGGATAGCATCCGTCTATTCTTCTACGGCTTGTTCAACTGATTGAGTGTTGACCTGCATGGCCCCGCCCCGATCCGGCGCGGGGCCATGTGCGTTACCACGGCTTACGCTTACGAGGCCGTTACGCCATGACCGATACCGAAGTAAAGGCGCCAAAGATCGAATTCCCCCAGGTTGATTATCCGGTTAAGGTAATCAGCGATACGGGCGTCGGGCACAAAGACAAGATCATCGAGATCGTGAAGAAATTCGCGACCATCAACGATGAGCGTGTCGACGAACGCTCGAGCAGCAACGGCAAGTACACCACCATCCAGTTGCACATCGTCGCGACCGATCAGGATCAGCTGTACAACATCAACAGCGAACTGCGGGCGACCGGTTTCGTACACATGGTGTTGTGATGCCGGGCACGCTGGGCTTTCGCGAACTTGGCCAGATGGCTTACGAGCCCGTCTGGCATGCCATGCAACGCTTCACCAACGAACGCGGCAGCGATGCCGCCGACGAAATCTGGCTGGTCGAGCACCCCCCGGTGTTTACCCAGGGCCAGGCCGGCAAGGCCGAACATTTGCTGCTGCCGGGGGATATCCCGGTGGTACAGGTCGATCGCGGCGGACAGGTGACTTATCATGGCCCCGGCCAATTGGTGGCTTACCTGTTGCTGGATGTGCGCAAGCTGGGCTTTGGCGTACGTGATCTGGTCAGTCGCATGGAACACTGCCTGATCGAATTGCTGGCCAGCTACGGCGTGACCGCTGTAGCCAAGCCAGATGCTCCCGGCGTCTACGTCGACGGAGCGAAAATCGCTTCTCTGGGTTTGCGGATTCGCCACGGTTGCTCCTTTCATGGCCTGGCCCTGAACGTGGATATGAACCTGGAGCCGTTTCGACGGATTAATCCCTGCGGCTATGCCGGGCTGGCGATGACCCAGCTGAGCGATCACGCAGGATCGATTGAATTTGCCGAGGTAAGTGCCCGGCTGCGCGCGCAGCTCGTCAAACACCTCGACTATGCTGAGCAGACGACCCTGACGGGCGGAATCGACTGATATGACTACTGATGCAGTGCAAACCATGATCCCGACGCTCGACGTGACCGAGCGCCCGGCCCCGCGTCCCAAGGTTGAAGCCGGCGTCAAGCTGCGCGGCGCCGAGAAGGTTGCACGCATTCCGGTCAAGATCATTCCGACCACCGAACTGCCGAAGAAACCTGACTGGATTCGTGTACGTATCCCGGTTTCGCCGGAAGTCGACCGGATCAAGAGCCTGCTGCGCAAGCACAAGCTGCACAGCGTCTGCGAAGAAGCGTCCTGCCCGAACCTTGGCGAGTGCTTCTCCGGCGGCACCGCGACCTTCATGATCATGGGTGACATCTGCACCCGTCGCTGCCCGTTCTGCGACGTTGGCCATGGCCGTCCGAAGCCACTGGACGTCAACGAGCCTGAAAGCCTGGCGATCGCCATTGCCGACCTTAAGCTCAAGTACGTGGTGATCACCTCGGTTGACCGCGACGATCTGCGTGACGGCGGTGCCCAGCACTTTGCCGACTGCATTCGCGAAATCCGCAAGCTGTCGCCGAACGTGCAGCTGGAAACCCTGGTCCCGGACTACCGTGGCCGCATGGACATCGCCCTGGAAATCACTGCCGCCGAGCCGCCGGATGTGTTCAACCACAACCTGGAAACCGTGCCGCGCCTGTACAAGGCTGCGCGTCCGGGTTCGGATTACCAGTGGTCGCTGACCCTGCTGCAACGCTTCAAGCAGATGATGCCGCACATCCCGACCAAATCCGGCCTGATGCTCGGGCTGGGCGAGACTGACGAAGAAGTCATCGAAGTCATGAAGCGCATGCGCGAACACGACATCGACATGCTGACCCTCGGCCAGTACCTGCAACCGTCGCGCAGCCACTTGCCGGTGCAGCGTTTCGTGCACCCGGACACCTTCGCCTGGTTCGCCGAGGAAGGTTACAAGATGGGCTTCAAGAACGTTGCTTCCGGCCCGCTGGTACGTTCTTCGTATCACGCTGACGAGCAGGCGAAACTGGTCAAGGCCGAGCTGCTCGGTTCCTGATTCGGCGCTGATAGCCTCCAAAAATACCCGCCTCGGCGGGTATTTTTGTTTGGGCCTGCCGAGCACTCTTTTGTTTGTCTCCGTACCTGACTACT
Source organism: Pseudomonas sp. RSB 5.4 (assembly GCF_037126175.1). NCBI lineage: Bacteria > Pseudomonadati > Pseudomonadota > Gammaproteobacteria > Pseudomonadales > Pseudomonadaceae > Pseudomonas > Pseudomonas sp. RSB 5.4. The sequence goes on along the minus strand of NZ_CP146986.1, from coordinate 3,774,602 downwards.
GTGTGTTCATGAATTCACAGGGAGACCCATGGATGACCGTTCGACCGACTCACACCCTTTTTCCGCATAAGCCTGTGCCGGCGCTGCCGTCCGAAGGACTGATCGGTGTGATTGCCCCTGCCGGTCCCGGTGCACTGGACACTGACAAGGCTGTGCAGTGGATGCGTGCCCGCGGCTATGCGCTGAAGGTGTTCCCCGGTGTCTACGAGAAGGACGGCTATCTGGCCGGCAGCGATGACGTACGCCTCAACGACCTGCACGCCGCTTTCGTCGACCCTGAAGTCGACGCGATCATCTGCCTGCGCGGCGGCTACGGTACGCCGCGCCTGCTGGACCGGATCGATTACGACTTGCTGAGTCGTCACGCCAAGCCGTTTGTCGGCTACAGCGACATCACCGCACTGCATCTGGCGATCAGTCGCTACGCAGGGTTCGTGACCTTCCATGGCCCGCTGCTCAATGCCGATCTGCTGGGCGACAAGGAGCCACCCACCGTCACCTCATTCTTCGCCATGTTGCGCGGTCAGTTGAAGGCGGGGAGTGTGTTGAGCCATCCGGTGGCTTATCCATTGACCACGGTCGAACCCGGCATCGCTCACGGGCGTTTGCTTGGCGGCAATCTGGCGATGATTGCCTCGACGCTGGGCACACCTTATGAGATTGACGTCGAGGGCGTGATTCTGCTGATCGAAGACGTCAACGAGCCGCTATATCGGATTGACCGTTTGCTCACGCAGATGCGCCTGGCCGGCAAACTGGCCAGATTGCGTGGGGTGCTGGTCGGTGATGTCGCCGGGGTGGATGTCGAGGCGTTGAATCGCTTGCTCAAGCAGACCTTCGAGCCGTTACGGATTCCGGTGCTGTCGGGGTGGCGCAGCGGGCATTGTGATCCGAACCTGACGCTGCCGATGGGAGCGCTGGTTCGCTTGGATGCCGGGAAGAAGGAATTGATGTTGGAACAGGATGTAGTGATCAGACGCTAGGGTTTGGTTGCCAGTGAGGCAGTCTTCGCGAGCAAGCCCGCTCCCACATTGGATTCGTGTCGTACACAGAACCAATGTGGGAGCGGGCTTGCTCGCGAAGGCGGCATCAGCCATACGACGATCTTTCTATTGGGAGCGCAGGCTCTCAAGCAGCTTATGCGTCGGATACCCGTCCGCCGGCCAGCCAAACGACTGCTGGGCACTGCGGATCGCCTTGCGGGTATTGGCGCCGATAATCCCGTCCGCCGTGCCCGCATCGTAATTACGCGCGCTCAGCAGGTTCTGCAATTCGATGCGTTCGGAACGGCTCAGTGGCAGATCGTCTTTCGGCCATGTGCCGTTGATCAGGCCTGCGCCATTGAAACGCTCGGACAACAGACTGACCGCCAGTGCATAGGACGACGAGTTGTTGTACTTGAGGATCGCCCGGAAGTTATCGAGGATCAGGAACGCCGGGCCACGGTAGCCGGCCGGCAGCAGCAGGGCGGCAGACAGCTGTTCCGAGCCGGCAGGGGCCTGACCGCCATTGGGCAGGATCACGCCCAGTTGACGCCATTCGGCAACGGTCTTGCGCATCGCGCCATCGGCCAGGGTGTAGTTGAAACCGTTTGGCAGTTGCACCTCGAAGCCCCACGGCTGACCACGCTGCCAGCCTGAGCTTTGCAGGTAGTGGGCGGTAGAGGCCAGCGCATCGGCCGGGCTGCCCCAGATGTCGCGGCGACCGTCACCGTCGAAATCCACGGCGTGGGTGTTGTAGGTGGTCGGAATGAACTGGGTCTGGCCCATCGCACCGGCCCACGAGCCGAGCATTTTCTCTGGGGTGATATCGCCCTGCTGCAGGATCTGCAGGGCCGCGATCAGTTGCGCATGGGCAAAGCCCGGACGACGGCCTTCGTAGGCCAGGGTCGCCAGCGAATTGATCACCGATTTGGTGCCCTGGAACTGACCGAAGTTGCTTTCCATGCCCCATACCGACACCAGTGCCTGGCGATCCACGCCATAACGCTGTTCGATGCTTTGCAGGATGTCGGCGTACTGACTGATCAGCGCCTGCCCCTTGCGCACCCGCAGCGGCGACAGGGCGCCGTCGAGGTATTCCCATACCGGACGGGAAAATTCCGGCTGGCTGCGGTCGGCTTTGATCACGCTGGCATCGAAGCTGACATTGGCAAACGCGCGGTCGAACACATCTGCACGGATACCGGCTGCCAGCGCATCCTTGCGGAAACCTGCCTGCCATTCGGCAAAGGTCTGGGTTGGCTGCAAGTCGAGAGAGTCGGCGGACGGCACTACCGGCGGGATGATCGCTGGGGCCGTGACGGCAGGAACGGTCTGTAATGGTTGCGCATCGGCGGCGGTAGGTTTTTCCGCGCAGGCGACAAGCAGAATGAAGCTGGAGGCAGCGATCAGTTGGCGAACGGGCCAACGACGGGAAAGACTGAAGGGCATGCACAGTTCCAGGGGATACGAATCAGGTACAAACCTTAACATGACCGGGGGGTACTGTGCTTCAGGCAGCCAGAAAGTAAGAAGCCTCCCAGCTATCAGACTGGAAGGCTTCGCGGCGGTAGCTGCCTTTACCCTTGGTTGGTCGTTCCTGGCGGCTGCGGAACAGGGGTTGGGCGATGATGGATTTGGCCTTGTTCGGGCCATGTTTCGATGGCTTTTTGCTCATGATGGATCTCTCGAGTGAGTGGTTTTTGCGGGGGAAATAATCTGCCGAAGCCGTGCGTCTGTCCAGTCTCTATTGCGTAGGAACATTCCGACGCCTTCGCGAGCAAGCCCGCTCCCACAGTCGATCGCATTCACATGATAGAACTCGGTCGACTGTGGGAGCGGGCTTGCTCGCGAAAGGGCGTTATGCGGTTGAACGTCTTACTCGGCGGGCAGTGAAAGACGCTGGCCGGACATCAACAACGCCAACCGGCTCAGGCTCATCCACGGCGAACCGGCGGCTTGTCCCTTGATCTGCGCATCGATGCGCTGGGCTTCGAGCAGCAACTGCGCCCAGCGTTGTGCCGAATAGCGTTGCAGGGCTTTGCTCATCAGCGGTTTGCGCTTGTCCCAGACCGGTGGTTTCGCCTGGCTGAAGCACTTGTCCAGCGGCGTGCCCTGGCTGTACTGCAGCGAGATATTGGCCAGCAGGCGCAACTCCCGCGCCAGCGCCCAGAGAATCACCGGAGGCTCGACACCCTCACCGCGCAGGCCTTCGAGCATGCGCAAGGCGTGGGCCGGTTCACCGTTGAGCACGGCGTCGGTCAGGCCGAACACGTCGAAGCGCGCACTGTCGGCCACCGCGGCCTGCACGGTTTCGACGGTGATCTGCCCACCTTCGGCCATCAGCTTGAGCTTTTCGATTTCCTGCGCGGCGGCGAGCAGGTTGCCCTCGACGCGCGCGGCGATCAGTTCAACCGCGTCCTGGCTGGCCGACAATCCGGCCTGCGAGAGGCGTTGGCGAATCCAGCTCGGCAGCTGATTGGCATCCACCGGCCAGATCTGAATGAACTGGGTCTGCTGGCCTTCGACCAGCGCCTTGCCCCACTTGGTCTTCTGCGCACTGCCATCGAGCTTGGGCAGGCTGATCAGCAGCACAGTGTCTTCGGCGGGGCGCGAGCAGTATTCGATCAGTGCGGCAGCACCCTTGTCACCGGGTTTGCCCGAAGGCAAACGCAGCTCCAGCAGGCGCTTTTCAGCGAACAACGACATGCTGGCGCCGGCCTGCAGCAAGGTACCCCAATCGAAATTGGCATCGGCGGCGAACACCTGGCGTTCGTCGAAACCTTGCTGCCGGGCGGCGCTGCGGATGGCGTCGGCGGCCTCCTGGCACAACAGCGGGTCATCGCCGCTGATGATATAGACGGGCGCAAGAGCGCCTTGCAGGTGTTTGCCGAGTTGAGCGGGAGCGAGCTTCATAAGAGAGGGCGTACGGGGCGCCTGAGCGCCCCGTACGTCTTACTGCTGCGGCAGTTCGAGCGGCGACTGACGCGGCGTTTCCGCTTCAGCCTTCTGTGCCGCCTTCAGCGCGTCGGCTTCGGCCCGGGCGCGGTCGTTGGCCGCTTGCTGCAGTTTCTCCAGTTGACCCGGAGTCAGCTGTTGCAGGCGCAGCATCATGCGCTGAACCAGTTCACGGCGGGTTTCAGTGCGGGCGTCGTTAGCTTCCTGATCGGAGCCGACCAGGTTGTTGCCGTCGTGAATGAACACCTTCTGCACTTCAAGCTTGTCGCTCAGCAGGTTCAGATTGTGTTCGCCCACGATGTTGTAGTTCAGCACGGTGTTGACCTGGTATTCGCCAGTACGGCCGGCGCCGGCGTAGCTGAGGATGCGCTGGTTTTCCTGCTCGTCAGCCAGATACAGCTTGTACGGTGCACCGCTGTAGACCTTGACGCCGCTGGACTCCAGCACCTGACGCAGCTGGGTGACGGTATCGCCATAGGCGTTACGGGCGCTCAGGTCGAGTTCCTTGATTGCCAGTTCGGTGGTGCCAGTGCCACGCAGCTGGAAACCGCAGGCGCTCAGCAGAACAGCGAGGCCCATCACCAGCAGATTGCGTTTGATCATTGTGTTGCTCCCCTTGAAACCATGTGGGCCGACCTTGCGGCCCGAAAGGTTTTACAGTGCGTCAGGCGAACCTGACGCCCAATCCAATTTAGCTGGCGACGATGTTGACCAGTTTCCCCGGTACAACGATCACTTTGCGAATGGTCAGACCGTCGACGAAACGCAGCACGTTTTCGTTGGCGCGGGCTGCTGCTTCGACTTCCTCGCGAGTGGCGCTGGCCGGCATTTCGATCTGGCCACGCAGCTTGCCGTTCACTTGAATGACCAGTTGCAGGCTGTCCTGCACCAGGGCGCTTTCATCGACCGCTGGCCAGCCAGCATCGATCACCGGGTCAGCGTGGCCCAATTGATTCCACAGCTCATGGCTGATGTGCGGCGTGATCGGAGCCAGCAGCAGCGTAACGGCTTCCAGGCCTTCGTGAATCAGTGCGCGATCCTGCTCGGTGCCTTGCGCGGCTTTTTCCAGCACGTTCATCAGCGTCATCACCTGAGCGATGGCGGTGTTGAATTTGTGGTTCTGGCCGACGTCGTGGCTGGCCTGCTTGATGGCCAGGTGGATGGCGCGGCGCACGGCTTTTTGCTCGTCGTTCAGGCCGGCGATGTCCAGTTTGCCCGGCAGGCCCTGGGTGACGTGGGCCTGAGCCAGACGCCAGACGCGCTTGAGGAAACGGTGCGAGCCTTCCACGCCGGAGTCGGACCATTCGGCGCTCATGTCCGGCGGCGAAGCGAACATCATGAACAGGCGGCAGGTGTCGGCGCCGAACTGATCGATCATCGACTGTGGGTCGACGCCGTTGTTCTTGGACTTGGCCATTTTCTCGGTGCCACCGATTTCCACCGGCAGGCCGTCGGATTTCAGTTTGGCGCTGATGACCTTGGCCTTGCTGTCACGCTCGAGTTCCACGTCCGCCGGGTTGAACCAGGTGTAGGCACCGTTGGCTTCGCGACGGTAGTAAGTCTCGGCGATCACCATGCCCTGGGTCAGCAGGTTCTTGAACGGCTCGTTGGAGCTGACCAGGCCTTCGTCACGCATCAGCTTGTGGAAGAAACGCGCGTACAGCAGGTGCAGAATCGCGTGTTCGATACCGCCGATGTACTGATCCACCGGCAGCCAGTGGTCAGCCGCGGATTTTTCCACCAGGCCACCTTCGAAGTGCGGCGAAGCGTAGCGGGCGTAGTACCAGGACGACTCGACGAAGGTGTCCATGGTGTCGGTTTCACGCTTGGCAGGCTGGCCGCATTTCGGGCAACTGCACTCGTAGAATTCCGGCATGCGCGCCAGCGGCGAACCGGCGCCGTCCGGCACCACGTCTTCCGGCAGAACCACCGGCAACTGGTCTTCCGGCACCGGCACGTCACCGCAAGTGGCGCAGTGAATGATCGGGATCGGGCAGCCCCAGTAGCGCTGACGGCTGATGCCCCAGTCGCGCAGGCGGAACTGGGTGCGCGAGGCGCCGAGGTTTTTCTTGATCAGTGCAACTTCCATGGCATCGAACGCGCCAGCGAAGTCCAGACCGTCGAACTCGCCGGAGTTGATCAGCGTGCCGTGCTCGCCGTAGGCGTCTTGCCACGGAGCCGGGTTGGTGTCACCGGAGCTGGTGCGTACCACCGATTTGACCGGCAGGTTGTACTTGTGGGCGAATTCGAAATCGCGCTCGTCGTGCGCCGGCACCGCCATCACCGCGCCGTCGCCGTAGTGCATCAGCACGTAGTTGGCGACCCATACCGGGAGTTTTTCACCGGTCAGCGGATGTTCGACGAACAGGCCGGTCGGCAGGCCTTTCTTCTCTTGAGTGGCGACGTCGGCTTCAGCGACGCTGCCGCCCTTGCATTCGGCGATGAACGCTTGCAGCTCAGGATTGTTCTGCGCGGCCTGGGTGGCCAGCGGGTGTTCGGCAGCCACGGCAACGTAGGTTGCGCCCATCAGGGTGTCCGGACGGGTGGTGAAGACCTTGAGGGTGCCTGCTTCGCCGATCGAGTCGACGTTGTACGGGAACTGCACTTCCATGCCGCGGGACTTGCCGATCCAGTTGCGCTGCATGGTCTTGACCTGTTCCGGCCAGCCAGTCAGTTCGTCGAGGCTCTCCAGCAGCTCATCCGCGTAGGCGGTGATCTTGAAGTAGTACATCGGGATTTCGCGCTTTTCGATCAGCGCGCCGGAACGCCAGCCGCGGCCGTCGATCACCTGCTCGTTGGCCAGTACGGTCTGGTCGACCGGGTCCCAGTTCACGGTGCCGTTCTTGCGGTAGATCACACCTTTTTCGAACAGACGGGTGAACAGCCATTGTTCCCAACGGTAGTAATCCGGTTTGCAGGTGGTCACTTCACGGGACCAGTCCACCGCCAGACCCAGGCTGCGCAGCTGGGACTTCATGTAGGCGATGTTTTCGTAGGTCCACTTGGCGGGTGCCACGTTGTTCTTCATCGCGGCGTTTTCCGCCGGCATGCCGAAGGCGTCCCAACCCATCGGTTGCAGAACGTTCTTGCCTTGCATGCGCTGGTAGCGGGAGATCACGTCGCCGATGGTGTAGTTGCGCACGTGCCCCATGTGTAGCTTGCCGCTGGGGTAAGGGAACATCGACAGGCAGTAGTAGGTCTCCTTGCCTGGCTGTTCACTGACTTCAAAGGACTTTTGCTCGTCCCAGAACGACTGGGCGGCGGCTTCGATTTCACGGGGCTGATATTGTTCGTGCATGGCTACTTTTGTACTGGATAGGGGTGGCCTAATCCTCTTCAACGCGCCCTCCGGGGATGCTCCGGACAAGCTGGAAGTGGAATGACAGGAAGCGCCGTAGCATACATGACCGCGCTTGGCCTAGGGAAACCCTGATTACAGCTGTCTGGCCCCGGAAAACCGTGGCGAGGGCCGTTGGTCGCGGCGTTCAGCCGGTTTGTGCAGCGAAGCTAAGCTCTTATTGGGGAGTGAGTCTTATCTTCAATGAGGTGAGGGATGGTGGAGCAACGGCAAAAAAACGTGACGAAACCCGAGTTGTACGAACGGTTGATGGATCGTCTGGGCATGGCCCTCGACGCTGCCAAAACCGCTGGCCGGCTGCGCGACGAGCGCCCCCTGGAACTGGAATTGCGTGGCTTGAGCCCCGCCGAGTTCAAACTGGTCAAGGCCTATCTGGATCGCTGTGAACGTGAAACGCATGGAAGCTTGTCACAGGCAGTGAAGCAGCTCGATGCACCACAATCGGCCAAGGTCATCTGGCTCAAGGACAAGGCGCCCGGCAAAGACACCGTCAAGGTTCGCTCTTTGCAGGCCAAGTAAGCGCAAGGCAGCAGGAAACGGATCTTTTTCAACAGGATCCCACCCTATCGGTTGTAACGCTCTATTAACACTCTTAGGCTTCGGGCATCTCTGGAGATGCCCCGATGCCTTTTCGTTACTTCATCAAACAACTTTTATTGCCGCCCGGCATTCTTTTGCTGCTGTTGTTGGTCGCCTGGTGGCTGCGCCGCTCCCGTCCGCGGCTGGCCGCTGCGTGTTTCGCCATTGGTCTGGGTGGTTTCTGGCTGATGAGCCTGCCAGTGGTGGTGCAGTGGGGCGCCAAGGCGCTGGAGCGTGAGCTGCCGCTGCCCCGTGACGCGTGGTCGATGCTGGCGCAGCGGGCTGACGCCATCGTGGTATTGGGTTCCGGGCGTGAGCGCGGCGATCTGGCCTGGGGCGAGGATCAGCCGACCGGCGTTGGACTGGAGCGTCAGCGCTATGCGGCGCGGCTGGCCAAGGCGTCCGGCTTGCCGATCCTGACCAGTGGTGGTTTGCATTACGGTACACCGCCGACGGAAGCGAAGCTGATGGCCGATTCGCTGCGCGATGATTTCGGCGTGACCACGCGTTGGCAGGAGGGCGAGAGCCGTACCACATGGGAGAACGCCAAATTCAGCGCCGATATGTTGCTGCCACAGGGGATCAAACGCGTCGTGGTGGTGACCCAGGCCTGGCATATGCCGCGCGCCGTCTGGTGTTTTCAGCAGGCAGGGTTTGAAGTGGTACCGGCACCCGTAGGGTTTCTCGGGACCGACAATGCACGACCGTTTGGTGGCTGGCTGCCGGAGTTCAAGTCGATCTGGCAGAGCGGACAGTTGCTGAATGAGGCGGTGGGGCAGGTGGGGTATTCGCTGTTTTACCGCTAAGAGCACTGTTTTGAGAGGGCTTCCGTGGCGAGGGGATTTATCCCCGATGGGTGGCGAAGCCGCCCCAAAACCTGCATCTCGGTCTTTCAGGTAAATCGAGTGCAATGGATTTGCGATGACTGCGTCATCGATCGGGGATAAATCCCCTCACCACAGTGTTTATGGATCGCTTTTAAAGGGTTTTCGACATCCGGCTCGCCATCAGTGCCCAGCCAAACAGCAGCACGCACAGAATAATCAGCGGCCACGAACGCCATTCAAGGTACGGCGTCAGGTTGTGCATCGGCACCACTTCGCCATACAGAATGCCCTGCTCGAACTGCGGAATCTGCTCGGTGATCTGCCCGAACGGGTTGATCAGTCCGGTCACGCCGTTGTTCGTAGCACGGATCATCCAGCGGCCCGCCTCAAGTGCGCGCATCTGCGCCATTTGCAGGTGCTGCAACGGGCCGATCGAGGTGCCGAACCAGGTGTCGTTGCTGATCGTCAGCAGCAGATCGCTGCGTGCCGACAAACCGGCGGCGAACTCCGGGTACACCACTTCGTAGCAGATGAACGGCGCGATCTGATAACCCTTGGCCTGCAGCAACGGCTGATCCGCCGGGCCGCGAGCGAAGTCGGACATCGGCAAGTCAAAGAACGCAATCAAACCGCGCAGCAGATCCTGCAGCGGCACGTACTCACCGAACGGCACCAATTTCTGTTTGAGATAGGTGCCATCGCCTTCGCCGACCACGGTGATGCCGTTGAAGAAGCGTTTTTCGTGGCGCACCGTCTCGCGGATCGGCACGCCGGTGATCAGCGCCGATTTACGCTCGGCGGCGAAGTTGCCCATCATGTTCAAGTAGCCCTCGGCGGACTCCTTGAGCACGGGTACCGCGGTTTCCGGCCAGATCAGCAGGTCCACCGGTTTTGAGCGGAAACTCAGGTCGCGGTACAGCGCCAGTTGCGCGTTGAGCTGCGCCGGATCCCATTTCATGCTTTGTTCGACGTTGCCCTGAATCGCCGCGACAGTCAGCGGTGCACCGGCCGGACTGGTCCAGGCGTGACCCTTGAGCGCAATGCCCGCCACCCAAGGTCCGACCAGCAACACCAAACCGGCCGCGATAAAACCTTTGCGACCGGATTGCAGCAGACGCGGTGCGTTGCAGGTCAGCGCGGCAGTCAGTGCCAGAACGAAGGACACCAGCCACATGCCACCGATCGGCGCGAGCCCGGCCAATGGGCCGTCGAGCTGGCTGTAACCGGAGTAGAGCCACGGGAAACCGGTGAGGAACCAGCCGCGAAACGCTTCCTGACCGACCCACAGTGCGGCAAACGCCAGCGCATCGGCCAGCGGCGCCTCGTTGCGGCGCAACCAGCGTGCCCAGACCCACGCGGGCAGGGCGAAGAACAGCGCGATCGCTGCGGTGAACAGCAGCATCAGGAACCCGGCCAGCAGCACCGAGGCGCCACCGAAATGATGAATGCTGTAGTAGATCCAGCTGGTCCCCGCGCCGAACAGGCCGAAACCGAAACACCAGCCACGGCCCAGTGCCTGACGCGGCTTCAGCTCGCGCAGGCCGGCATAGAACAGGCCGACCGCGAGCAAAGCCAGCGGCCAGATGTTGAACGGGGCCAGGGCGAAGGTGGTGATTGCACCGGCCGCCACGGCCAGCAGGTTACCGGGCCAGCCGGGGCGGGTTGTCCAGCGCATTTCAGTCCTTAGATTTCTTACCGGGCGATAGGGGTCAGTCGCAGCAAATGAATCCGACGGCTGTCGGCGTTCAGGATGCGGAAACGATAGGCGCCGATTTCAGTGATTTCGTTGCGTTTTGGCAAGTGCCCGAACGCGCTCATCACCAGACCGCCAACGGTGTCGAACTCGTCGTCGGAGAATTCGCTGTCGAAGAACTCGTTGAAGTTCTCGATCGGCGTCAGGGCCTTGATCAGGAAGTCACCGCTGGGCAGTGGTTTGATGTAGCTGTCTTCTTCGACGTCGTGCTCGTCTTCGATGTCGCCGACGATCTGCTCCAGCACGTCTTCAATCGTCACCAGACCGGCCACGCCGCCGTACTCGTCGATGACGATGGCCATGTGGTTGTGGTTGGCGCGGAATTCACGCAGCAACACATTCAGACGCTTGGACTCCGGCACGAACGTAGCCGGGCGCAGCAGGTCCTTGATGTTGAAGCTGTCGCCGTTCTCCTTGAGGATCAGCGGCAGCAGATCCTTGGCCAGCAGCACGCCCATCACGTCGTCGTGGCTTTCGCCGATGACCGGGTAGCGCGAGTGGGCCGAGTCGAGCACGGCCGGCAGGAATTCACGAGGGGTCTGAGTCGCCTTGATGCTGATCATCTGCGAGCGCGGGACCATGATGTCGCGTACTTGCAGGTCAGCCACCTGAATGGCGCCTTCGACGATGGCCAGCGCTTCGCTGTCCAGCAGTTTGTTCTGATGTGCATCACGCAGCAGCTCAAGCAGCTCCTGACGGTTCTTCGGCTCGTGGGCAAAAGCCTGGGTCAGTTTACCCAGCCATGACTTCTGCCCGTTGCTCGATCGATCTTCGCTCATAGCGATTACTCTGAATCCTTTGTTGTAACGATAGGGGAGGTTTCGGCTTCGTCGTCCGCGTACGGATCGGGATAGCCGAGTTCGGCAAGCAACTCGCGCTCCAGTGCTTCCATTTCTTCGGCTTCGTCGTCATCTATATGGTCGTAACCGAGCAGATGCAAGCAGCCGTGAATGACTAGATGTGCCCAATGGGCCTGGAGTTCCTTGCCTTGTTCGGCAGCTTCGCGTTCGACCACAGCCACGCAGATCACCAGATCGCCGAGCAGCGGGATGTCGAGAAACTCGTCCGGGACTTCGGCCGGGAACGACAGAACGTTGGTCGCGTAATCCTTGTGGCGCCAGGTGTGATTGAGTTCGCGACCTTCTTCCTCGTCGACCAGGCGAATGGTCATTTCCGAGTCGGCGGTGCGCTGGCGCAGGGCCAATTCGCACCATTCGCGGAAGTCGGCTTCACTCGGGGCGTTCGCTTCGGTAGCGATTTGCAGATCCAGCTCAAGCATCGCGCGAGGTTTCCTTGGCGGCTTCGGCACGGGTCTCGAAGCGCTCGTAGGCCTCGACGATCCGCTGCACCAACGGGTGACGCACAACGTCTTTGGGCTGGAAGTGCGTGAAGCTGATGCCCGGAACGTCCTTGAGCACTTCGATCACATGGTGCAGCCCGGACTTGGTGCCGCGCGGCAGGTCGACCTGGGTGATGTCGCCGGTGATGACGGCGGTGGACCCAAAGCCGATCCGGGTCAGGAACATTTTCATCTGTTCGACGGTGGTGTTCTGGCTTTCGTCGAGAATGATGAAGCTGTTGTTCAGCGTCCGACCGCGCATGTAGGCCAGCGGCGCGACTTCGATCACCTGACGTTCGATCAGCTTGGCCACGTATTCGAAGCCGAGCATTTCGTACAGCGCGTCGTACAGCGGGCGCAGGTACGGGTCGATCTTCTGACTCAGGTCGCCGGGCAAAAAGCCGAGTTTTTCACCCGCTTCAACCGCCGGACGCACCAGCAGGATGCGGCGGATCTGCTCGCGCTCCAGGGCATCAACGGCGCAAGCCACGGCCAGATAGGTCTTGCCGGTACCGGCCGGACCGATGCCGAAGTTGATGTCGTTGCCGAGGATTTCCTTCACGTAGCGCAGCTGATTCAAGCCACGTGGGCGAATCATGCCTTTCTTGGTGCGCAGGGCGACGGAGGCTTCGGCGGGGGCGTGGTTGTCCAGTTCGACGACGGCCGATTCCTGGAGGAACAGGTGCACCATGTCCGGCGACAGCTCGGTACCCTTGGTTTCGCGGTACAGGCGGCGCAGCAGGTTTTCCGCAGACGTGGTGTGCTTGGGGTCGCCGATCAGCTCGAACTGGTTTCCGCGATTGCGGATCTCGATGGCTAGGCGTTGTTCGATCAAGCGCAGGTGCTCGTCGAATTGCCCGCACAGATTGGCGAAGCGGCGAGCCTCAAAGGGCTCGAGGATAAAACGATGTGGTTCTATGGGTGCGTTCAAGGTCGTATTTAGCCGCCCTGGGGCAATTAAGATGAAATCAAGGATAACGCCAGTGGCGTGGGTGCGAAAGCTCTTAAAACGGTCTCACTGGATAACTGTGGCGAGGGAGCTTGCTCCCGCTGGAGTGCGCAGCGCTCCCAAGTCCTCCAGCCTCGATCATTCAGGATGATCGAGGTGTCTGGTTTGCGGCTGCTTCGCAACCGAGCGGGAGCAAGCTCCCTCGCCACAGAGGCACTTTGACGCCTTACGTTTACTGGACCAGCGAGCCGCGCAGCGAGTGCGGTTGCGCCGCGTCTATGTGCACATCGGCGAACTGGCCGATCAGGGTCGGATTATCGCAGCGGAAGTTGACGATACGATTATTCTCGGTGCGCCCTTGCAGCTCGCCCGGGTCCTTCTTCGAATAGTCGGTGACTAGAATGCGCTGGATCGAGCCGACCATTTGTCGGCTGATCTCGAACCCTTGCTGATTCAAACGATGCTGCAAGGCGTTCAGGCGTTCTTTTTTCAGCTCTTCCGGGGTGTCGTCGGCCAGATCGGCCGCCGGGGTGCCCGGGCGCTGGCTGTAGACGAAGGAATAGGAGAAGTCGAAACCGACGTCGGCAATCAGCTTCATGGTCTGCTCGAAATCTTTTTCGGTCTCGCCGGGGAAGCCGACGATGAAGTCCGAGCTGATGCAGATCCCCGGCACCGCAGCGCGCAGTTTGCGCAGTTTGGACTTGTACTCCAGCGCCGTGTGGTTGCGCTTCATCGCCGCGAGGATCCGGTCGGAACCCGACTGCACCGGCAAGTGCAGGTGTTTGACCAGCTCCGGCACTTCGGCGTGGGCCTGGATCAGGCTGTCGGAGAACTCCAGCGGGTGCGAAGTGGTGTAGCGAATGCGGTCGATGCCATCGACGGCAGCGACCACACGGATCAGCTCGGCCAGATCGGCCAGGCGCCCGTCGTGGGTCAGGCCGCGATAGCCGTTGACGTTCTGCCCGAGCAAGGTCACTTCACGCACGCCGTTTTCCGCGAGGTGGATGATCTCGGCAATCACGTCATCGAACGGCCGGCTGACTTCTTCGCCACGGGTGTAGGGCACCACGCAGAATGTGCAGTACTTGCTGCAACCTTCCATCACCGACACGTAGGCGCTCGGTCCATCGATGCGCGGCTCGGGCAGGTGGTCGAATTTTTCGATTTCCGGGAACGAGACGTCGACTTGCGGCAACTTGCTGCTGCGTGCGGCGTCGATCATTTCCGGCAGACGGTGCAGGGTCTGCGGGCCGAAGACCACGTCGACATACGGGGCGCGATCACGGATCGCCGCGCCTTCCTGGCTGGCCACGCAACCACCGACGGCGATCACCATGTCCGGGTTGGCCAGTTTCAGTTCGCGCCAGCGGCCGAGTTGCGAGTACACCCGATCCTGGGCGCGTTCGCGGATCGAGCAGGTGTTGAGCAGAATCACGTCGGCGTCTTCCGCACGCGCGGTGACTTCCAGGGCCTGATGTTCGCCCAGCAGATCGACCATGCGCGAGCTGTCGTACTCGTTCATCTGGCAACCGTGGGTTTCGATGTAAAGCTTCTTGGCCATGGAGTAGGGTCGTCACCTGATTCAAAGAACCGCGCATTATAGGGAACAAGCCCTCAGGTTCCTACCGCTGTGCGTCCGGCGGCTATGCTATAGTTTGCGCCCTCATTTTTATCCCCGATGTTATCCCCCCGCCATGACCAAACGCGAAGCTCCAATCTACAAGGTGATTTTCCTCAACCAGGGCCAGGTGTTCGAAATGTACGCCAAGCAGATCTATCAAAGTGATCTGTGGGGTTTTCTGGAAGTGGAAGAGTTCGTCTTTGGCGAGCGCACGCAAGTGGTCGTCGATCCGAGCGAAGAGAAGCTCAAGGCGCAGTTCGAAGGCGTGGTGCGCAGCTTTGTGCCGATGCATTCGATCGTGCGCATCGACGAGGTGGAGCGTCTGGGCACCCCGAAAATCAGCGAAGCCCGTGGCGCGGTCGGCAATGTGATGCCGTTTCCGATGCCGATGCCTGAGAAGTAAGCCGCAAAACCGAGTCGTCTCATTCGCGAGCAAGTCGAATCGTCGCACCGTCGCTCCCACAGGGGATCTTCTGAACACTGGAGATCTACTGTGGGAGCGAGCTTGCTCGCGAAGGGGCCGGAAAGGTCGGCGCAAAAATCAGGGAAGCGGCGAAAACGGCGTACGCCCATCCGCGCTCTGCAGTTCCATCAGGTATTTACGGAAAATTTGCCCGAGCACCTGGGTCGCGGTTTCGAGGTCTTCGCGGGACATTTTTTCCGAGACCTCGTCGGCGGTGTCCAGCGCATCTTCGGCGCCGTTGACCGCGGCCATCTTCAGCACGATGTACGCCTGAATGTTGTTGGCCTGCACGCCTTCGCCGTGGAAGAACATGGTGCCGAGCTTGAACTGTGCCTGAGCATGGCCTTGCAACGAGGCCTTTTCGAAATAGCTCAGGGCTTGATTGAGGTCGCGCGGCGCATTCTTGCCGTCGTAGTAGAACTCACCCAACTCGTATTGCGCTTGCGCATCCCCTTCATCCGCCGCTTTCTGGCAGGCAGCCAGTGCCTGCGTGACGTCTTGCGGCTGAGTATTGAGGGTGCAACGACCCATCGCCGGGATCAACAACGAGTTGCCGCCTGCTTGTGCATGCGCGAGCAGGGGCTGAAGGAGCAACAGGCAGCCCAAGGCAAGGGTGCGGCCGGTGCGGTTCATGGGAATCGACTTACCTCTGAAGGGCACGCGGACCCATCGAGGGATCCAATAAGCGCGCATTATGAAATAAGCGGGGCCAACCTTACAAAGTCTTTACTCGTTTTTCTGCTGCGCGGGGAATATATCGCCCACTTTCTGGCGGATTTTTAGCAGAGGCGTGGGAAAAACGGCGTGGGTGTAGGTAAAAGCTGACGCTGGCCATGGCCAACGTCAGCGGTACGGCGATTACTTCAATGCAGCGAAGGCGCGTTCGGCAGCGTCCAGGGTGATTTTCAGCTCGGCTTCGCCGTGGGCGATCGAGGTGAAACCAGCTTCGAATGCACTCGGCGCCAGGTACACGCCACCTTCCAGCATCAGATGGAAGAAGCGACCGAACAGTGCCGCGTCGCTGGCCATCACGTCTTCAAAGGTGACGATGTCGTCGGCGCCGCTGAAGTACAGGCCGAACATGCCACCCGCTTGCGTGGTCACGAACGGAATGCCCGCCGCATCGGCGCGTTGTTGCAGGCCGTCGAGCAGGCGCGTGGTGTAGTCGGTCAGTTCGGCGTGGAACCCCGGACGGCTGATCAGACGCAGGGTGGTCAGACCGGCGGCCATCGCCAGTGGGTTACCCGACAGGGTGCCGGCCTGGTACACCGGACCCAGCGGCGCGATGCGCTCCATGATTTCACGCTTGCCGCCGAAGCAGCCGACCGGCATGCCGCCACCGATGATCTTGCCGAACGTGGTCAGATCCGGGGTCACGCCGTAGTGCGCCTGGGCGCCGCCGAGGGCAACGCGGAAACCGGTCATCACTTCGTCGAAAATCAGTACCACGCCATGCTTGTCGCACAGCGCACGCAGGCCTTCGAGGAAACCCGGCGCCGGCGGTACGCAGTTCATGTTGCCCGCGACTGGCTCGACGATGATGCAGGCGACGTCCTGACCGACTTCGGCGAGCATCTTTTCCACTGCGTCGATGTCGTTGAACGGCAGGGTCAGGGTGTGTTTGGCGAACGCTGCCGGTACACCGGCGGAGCTCGGCACACCTTGGGTCAGCGCGCCGGAACCGGCCTTGACCAGCAGGCTGTCGGAGTGGCCGTGGTAGCAGCCTTCGAACTTGATGATGCTGTCCCGACCGGTGTAACCACGGGCCAGACGAATCGCGCTCATGGTCGCTTCGGTGCCGGAGCTGACCATGCGCACCATGTCCATCGACGGCACCAGCGAGCAGACCAGATCGGCCATCTCGGTTTCCATCGCGGTCGGCGCGCCGTAGGACAGGCCGTGTTGCAGCTGATTGCGCACCGCGTCGAGCACATCCGGGTGGCTGTGGCCGAGGATCATCGGCCCCCACGAACCGACGTAATCCACATAGCGCTTGTCGTCTTCGTCGGTGACGTAGGCGCCTTCGGCATGCTTGAAGAACAGCGGTGTGCCGCCCACGCTCTTGAACGCGCGAACCGGCGAGTTCACGCCACCGGGAATGTGTTTCTGGGCATTGGCAAACAGGGTTTCGGAACGAGACATGATCGGGCTCTCAAATCAGATTTTCAGAAGTTCGTTGAAGGCGCGGGCGCGGCGGGTCACTTCGGCGGTGCTCTCTGCACCGAACAAGCCGTGGACCACCGCCAGCAGGTCGACCCCATGGGCCACCAGCGGCGCGGCGTTGTCGAGGGTGATGCCGCCAATCGCGCAGACCGGCAGGTGCAGCTTGCGTTTGGCCTCGTCGAGCAGATCGAGGCTGCAGCTTGGCGCGCCGGGTTTGGTGTTGGAATTGAAGAAGCGGCCGAAGGCGACATAACTCGCGCCTTCCTTGGCGGCCTGTTCAGCCAGTTCGAGCTGCGCGTGGCAGGTCGAACCGATGATGGCCTTGGAGCCGAGCAGGGCGCGGGTCGGCGACAGCGGGCCGTCGGTCTGCCCCAGGTGCACGCCGACGTTGAGGCGTGCGGCCAGCTCGGCGTCATCGTTGATGATCAACTGCGTCTTGTAGCGCTCGCACAGGTTACGCAGCGCTTCGGCCTCGCGCAGACGGCGGGCCTCGTCGCTGCTTTTGTCGCGGTATTGCAGCAGGGTGACGCCGCCTTCCAGCGCCGCCTCCACGTACGACAGAAACTTGCCCGCCAGCAATTGGCTGTCGGTGATGGCGTACAGGCCACGGAGTTTCATCAGGCAGACCTCACGACGTTACGAGCAAAAATCCAGCGGCAGGCGACGCGGCACAAACTGGCCTTTGCCCAGTTGTTCGGCGTCGCGCAGGGTGCGCCAGGTGTAATCCAGTGCGGTACGCACGGCGCTGGCAAGGTTTTCACCCTGGGCCAGCCGACCGGCGAGGGCGCTGGCCAATGTGCAGCCGGAACCGTGATAACTGCCCGGCAAACGCTGGCAATAGAAGGTTTCACGCAGGCCGTCACGGCTGTACAGGCGATTGTGGATTTCAGTTTCGTCGCCATGGCCGCCGGTGATCAGCAGGTTTTTGACGAACGGCAAGAGTTTTTCCGCGCACTCGTCCGCCGTGCCTTCGGGCAATTCGGCGAGAATCCGCGCTTCGGGAAGGTTGGGGGTGGCAATGATCGACAGCGGCAGCAGACGCTCGCGCATCGCATAACCGACTTCATCCTTGCCCAGGCGTCCGCCGCCGCCGGCACGCAGCACCGGGTCGCAGACCACTGGCAGGTGCGGGTGCGCCGAAAGCAGTTCGACAACGGTGTCGACCATTTCCAACGAACCGAGCATGCCCAGTTTGACCGCAGCGACTTCGGAGTCGTTGAGCACGGCATTGGCCTGGGCCAGTACCCACTCACGGTCGAGGACGCGGAAGTCAGTGACGTTGACGGTGTCTTGCACGGTCAGGGCGGTGACGGCCGGAGCCGCATGGCAACCCTGCGCGAGCAGGGCTTCGATATCTGCCTGCAAGCCGGCGCCACCACTGGGGTCGTGGCCGGAGAGACAGAGGACAACGGGGCGGGAGCTGTAGATATTCATGGTGCGCGAGCTTACCACCAAACCTGATTTTGGGGTTCAGTCCTGACGGTGTTTGCGAGCAGATTGTCGGACAACACTGCAGCTATCATTGTGGCGAGGGAGCTTGCTCGCGCTGGGTTGCGAAGCAGCCCCCTGCATTTATTCAGGCACCGCGCATTTACAGGTTTTACGACTGCTGCGCAGCCGAGCGGGAGCAAGCTCCCTCGCCACAAAAGCGGATCGCAATGATTGAGCTGACCAACTCAACAGCTCTAGCTCGCTGCTTTGCTCTGAAACGCCCGTTCTAGAGCCTTTGTAGGAAAAATTTCGATGGTGCTCAATGGCCATCAACGGCTATGCTAGTGTGGATCCAAACCAATAACAGGTAATACCGGTTTTACGTCTACTCAAAGGGAATGGGGGGCTTCCTGACACAACCGGACGAGCCACGCTGGGGCTTCAATGCGCTATTTGCTGATGTTGCTGTTCTGCTTGCCCCTCTTCGCAAGCGCCGTCGAGTTCGACGAAAATACCCAGAGCCTTCCCCTGGGCCGCTCATTGCAAGTGTTCGAGGACCCAAGCGGTCAGGCGAGCATCGCCGACGTCCGCGCTCAAGCGGCGGCGGGCAATTTCAAACCTCACGACAAAGCCACGCTCAATGCCGGTTACTCGCGCTCGGCGTTCTGGCTGAAGATCGACCTGCATTACCGTCCGAACAACCCGGCCGCCCAGCGCACCTGGCTGCTGGAACTGGCGTATCCGCCGCTCGATCACCTCGACCTTTATATGGCCGATGCCAATGGCGACTACCGGCTGATCCGGCAAACCGGCGACGCCTTGCCGTTCGCCAGTCGCGAGATCCGCCAGAACAACTACCTGTTCGACCTTGAGTTCAAGCCGGAGCAACAACGCACCGTGTACCTGCGCCTGGCCAGTGAGGGTTCGATCCAGGCGCCGGTGACCTTATGGTCGAGCACCGCGTACCTCGAGGATCAGCCGGTGCGCCTGTATGTGCTGGGGATCATTTATGGCGTGCTGCTGGGGATGCTGGTCTACAACCTGTTCATCTACCTGAGCGTGCGCGACACCAGTTACCTCTATTACATCTTCTACATCGCTTCGTTCGGCCTTTATCAACTGTCGGTGAACGGCGCGGCGGTCGAGTATTTCTGGCCGGACAATCCGTGGTGGGCCAACGCCGCCACACCATTTTTCATCGGTTGCGCCGGCCTGTTCGGCAGCCAGTTCGCCCGCAGTTTCCTGCAGACAAGAACCCACAGCCGCTGGCTCGACTATTTATTGATCGCCCTGATCGCATTCGGCGCGCTGGTGGTCGGGCTGTCGCTGATGACCAGTTACGCCTTGTCGCTGCGCCTGGCGACCCTGTTGGCGCTGGTGTTCACCGTGGTGATCTTCGCCGCCGGGATTCTCGCCTGGTGGCGCGGCTTGCGGGTGGCGCGTTATTTCATCATTGCCTGGTCGGCATTCCTGCTCGGCGGCATCGTCAATACGCTGATGGTGCTCGGCCTGCTGCCGAACGTGTTCCTGACCATGTACGCCAGCCAGATCGGTTCGGCGATCGAAGTGGCGCTGCTGTCGCTGGCGCTGGCCGACCGCATCAACGCGATGCGCGAGCAACAGGCGCAGACTCTGTTCGATGCCGGGCAGAAACTTGAAGTGCTCAACCAGCAACTGGCCCACAGCAACAAGCTCAAGGATGAATTCCTTGCGACGCTGACCCACGAATTGCGCACGCCGATGAACGGCGTGATCGGTTCGCTGGAGCTGATGCAGACCGTCGAGCTGGAACCTGAACTGGAGCAATACCAGCAAACCGCCGCCGGTTCCGCCCGGGACATGATGCGCATGGTCAACGGCATCCTCACCCTCACCGAACTGCAGGCCGGCAAGCTCAAGGCGACGCCGGGCAGCTTCAGCCTGCGCGCGGTGGTCGAGGCCTTGCGCGTGCAGTTCGATGGCAACGCGGCGAGCAAGTCGCTGGACTTCAAGGTCGAGGTACTGCCGACCCTGCCGGATCGCTTGCACGGCGACAGCGCCAAACTGGCGCAGTGCCTGGAGTGCCTGCTGGACAACGCGATCAAGTTCACCCGGGTCGGTGGTCTCGCGCTGCGAGTGACCGGCAAACCGTCGGCGGGCAATCGCTTGGCGCTGTCGTTTGCGGTGATCGACACCGGCATCGGTTTCACCGATCTGGGCGAGGCGACGATGTATCAGCGCTTCTTCCAGCTCGATGGTTCGATGACCCGCGAATACGGTGGGCTGGGCGTGGGGCTGGCGATCTGTCGGCAACTGGTGGAACTGCTCGGCGGCAAGCTCACGCACCGCTCCCAACCTGGCAGCGGCAGCCGTTTTCAACTGGATGTCGAGTTCGAGCTGCCGGAAGTCGAAGCGGCGCCAACCGCGGACGCGCTGCACGAGCGCAGCCGTGCGCCGCAGGATTGCACGGTGTTGCTGGTGGATGACAACAGCGTCAACCAACTGGTGATGCGCGGCATGCTGCTCAAACTGGGGTTCCGCGTACGCACGGCGGACAACGGCGCGGCGGCGCTGGATTATCTGCAGCGCGAGGCCTTCGATGCGGTGCTGATCGATTGCCAGTTGCCCAGCCACGAAGGGGCCTCGTTGTGCTGCCAGATTCATGGGTTGCCCGGCTGCGCCAATCTGCCGGTGTTCATGCTGGCCCTGGGCACGGATCGCGAGCATTGCGCACCGGGCACGCGCATCGATTACCTGAACAAGCCGGTGAAATTCGAAGACCTGCAAACGGCGCTGGAGCGTCGGTTGCTTAGCGCGTAACAGGGTGAAAGCGCCGGAAGTTCGGCGCATATGACACTTTGATCGGCAGCGGACCGGTGCTTAACTGGATTCCTTGGCTGACCAAAGGAGCCCCGTCATGAACCTGCATCAGTTCGCCGAAACCCACGAAGTCACCAACCAGCCACCGTCGCTGGACGGCGCCAACCTGTACCGCATTGATCTGCCGCTGCAGGAGTGGTCGCGCCGTTTTGGCGCCGGTTGGGCCGAGTCGCGGATCGACACCTACGGCGCTCTGGCCGGTGGGCCGCTGATGGAAGCCGGGTTCCTCGCCAATCAGAACAAACCGGTATTCGTCAGCCATGACCGCTACGGTCATCGCATCGATCTGGTGGAATTCCATCCCGCTTATCACGAGCTGATGCGCACCGCGATCGAACATGGCTTGACCTCGTTGCCGTGGGCGCATCCGCAGGACGGCGCGCATGTCGCCCGCGCGTCCATGAGCTATTTGCACAGCCAGGCCGAGGCGGGCAGCGGTTGCCCGTTGACCATGACCTTCGCCAGCGTTCCGGCCATGCGTTTGCAGCCGGATCTGGCCGAACAGTGGCTACCGAAGATCCTCGCCACCGAATATGACCCGCGCAACGTCGGCATGGCGCACAAGGCCGGTGTGACCATCGGCATGGCGATGACCGAAAAACAGGGCGGCACCGACGTGCGGGCCAACACTACCAAGGCCTATCCGGTGGGTGCCAGCGGCCCGGGGCAGGCTTATGAACTGCTCGGGCACAAGTGGTTCTGCTCGGCGCCGATGTGCGATGCGTTCCTGACGCTGGCGCAGACCGACAAGGGCCTGACCTGCTTCCTGCTGCCGCGCCATCGCCCGGACGACACGCGCAATCAGTTCTACATCCAGCGCCTGAAAAACAAACTCGGCAACCAGTCCAACGCCTCCAGTGAAGTGGAGTTTCGCGGCGCGCTGGCGTGGATGGTCGGCGAAGAGGGGCGCGGCGTACCGACCATCATCGAGATGGTGGCGATGACCCGTTTCGATTGCATGGTCGGCTCCAGCGCCTTGATGCGTCAGGCGCTGACCCAAGCCAGCCACCACTGCGCGCACCGCAAGGTCGGCGGCAAACTGCTCAGCGAGCAACCGTTGATGCAGAACGTGCTGGCCGATCTGGCCCTGGAAAGCGAAGCCGCGCTGGCCCTGAGTCTGCGCATGGGCAAGGCGCTGGATCATCTGGATGATCGCCATGAAGCGCAATTCGCCCGGCTGGTGACGGCGGTGGGCAAATACTGGATCTGCAAACGCGCCCCCGGAATGATCAATGAAGCTGCCGAATGCATGGGCGGCGCGGGGTATGTCGAGGAAAGCATTCTGCCGCGCCTGTATCGCGAGGCGCCGGTCAACTCGACGTGGGAAGGCTCGGGCAACGTGCAGTGCCTGGACGTATTGCGTGCGCTATCGAAAGAACCGGGTGTGCTCGATGTGTTGTTCAGCGAATTGGGCGATGGCCATGGCGATAAGCGCTTGGCCGCGCATATCCAGCAGTTGCAGGCACAGTTCAAGGACACCAGCGACATTCAGTATCGGGCGCGGCAGTTGACCGAGGACATTGCGCTGGGGCTGCAGGCCAAGCTGTTGCTGGAGGCCGGAAACTCAGCAGTGAGTGATGCATTTATCGCCAGCCGTTTGAGCGGTGGCGGCCGGGTCTACGGTGCACTGCCGCGCGGCCTGGACGTCGAAGCCATCGTCGCCCGCTCAACCCCGCAGGGTTTCTGACTCAACACAAATCCCCTTGTGGGAGCGGGCTTGCTCGCGAATGCGGTGTGTCAGTCAATGGATAGGTCGACTGACACTGCGCATTCGCGAGCAAGCCCGCTCCCACAGGGGGATCTCCATTGACAGGGAGATTTGGGTACAGCCACAACGCCACTGTTCCCGTGACGCGATGTTGCAGGCAAGATGAAGCTCTGCAAGTCAGAACACAGGAAGCTGATCGTGACCGAAGCGTTTATTGTCGTTCAAACCGCCGAACAAGCCGTGGATCGTCTGGCCGAGCTGCATGAGCGGGCCACCACTGCGCTGAATTCGGCGCTCAAGCGGTATCTCAAGGATCGCGTCGAGCCCGACGCCGAACAGCGTGCTCTGTTTCGTTACCCCGAACTGCGTCTGACCTACCTGTGTCAGGGCGAAGTGCCGCAGACCACCCGCGCCTACGCCAAGGTGCAATTGCCGGGCACCTACAGCGTCACCGTCACCCATCCGAAGGCGTTCCGCAAATACCTGCTGGAACAGCTGGTGCCGTTGATGCACGACTTCACCGTGACCGTGGAAGTCGGCGTCAGTCAGCAGAACATTCCGTATCCGTACGTGGTCGAGCAGGGCGATGAACTGGCCGGCTCCGGCGTTACCGCTGCGGTGCTGGCGCGGGTGTTCCCGAGTACCGACCTGTCCGCCGCCACCGATGGCATCGCCGACGGTCTCTACGATTGGGAAAACACCGATCCGCTGCCACTGGCGCTGTTCGATGCCGCGCGCGTCGACTTTTCCCTGCGTCGCCTGGTGCACTACACCGGCAGCGACTGGCGCCATGTGCAGCCGTGGATTCTGCTGACCAACTACCACCGCTATGTCGACCAGTTCATCGTTCATGGCCTGGAACAACTGCGCAACGACCCGCGTTTCGTGCGCATGGTTTTGCCGGGCAACGTGATCATCGAGAAGGGCATGGATCACGGCGAAGCGTCGGCGATTGCCGCTGGCGTGGTCTGGCACCGCTACCAGATGCCGGCCTATCACCTGATCGCCAATGACGGCCACGGTGTGACCCTGGTCAACATCGGTGTCGGCCCATCCAACGCCAAGAACATCACCGACCACCTGGCGGTGCTGCGTCCGCATTGCTGGCTGATGATCGGTCACTGCGGCGGCCTGCGGCAGTCGCAGACTATCGGCGACTACGTGCTGGCTCACGCCTACATGCGTCGCGACGGGATTCTCGATCGCGTAGTGCCGCCGAACATCCCGATCCCGGCACTCGCCGAAGTGCAGCTGGCGCTGCAACAAGCCGCGGCCAATATCACCGGCGAGAAGGGCGAGGAGCTGAAAAAGCGCCTGCGCACAGGCACCGTGCTGACTTACGACGACCGCAACTGGGAGCTGCGCTGGGCGCAGGAACGTCCGCTGATCAATCTGTCCCGCGCCGTGGCGGTGGACATGGAAAGCGGCACCATCGCCGCCCAGGGTTATCGCCTGCGGGTGCCGTATGGCACGCTGCTGTGCGTGTCGGACAAACCGCTGCACAGTGAAATCAAGCTGCCGGGCTCGGCCAACGCGTTCTACGAGCGTGCGGTCAGCCAGCATTTGAAGATCGGCATCGAGGCGGTGGATCTGCTGCGCACCGAACTCAACTCGCTGCACTCGCGCAAACTGCGCAGCTTCGACGAGCCGCCGTTCCGTTAACGGTTAGTCGTGGTCATTTGGCGGTCGGGGCACTAGCATTGTCAGCCCAGATCGCCAGATGTTGTTTTGCCCATGTCCCGTCCTCCGCGTCCTCCTTCCCGCCGTCCCGGTGCGAAGCCATCCTCCTCAGCTCCACGTCGTGTCGCCAAGGCGCCGCCGGCCGAGCCGAAGCTGATCCTGTTCAACAAACCGTTCGATGTGCTGACGCAGTTCAGCGACGAAAGCGGGCGGGCGACGCTCAAGGATTACATTGACGTGCCCGGTATCTATCCGGCCGGACGCCTTGATCGCGACAGCGAAGGCTTGTTGTTGCTGACCAACGACGGCCAGTTGCAGGCGCGCATCGCTGATCCGAAACACAAACTGGCGAAGACTTACTGGGTGCAGGTCGAAGGCGTGCCGACTGCCGAGCAATTGCAGCGTCTGCGCGAAGGTGTCGAGTTGAATGACGGCATGACCCTGCCCGCCGAAGCCCGGCAGTTGGATGAGCCGCAGTTGTGGCCGCGCAATCCGCCGGTGCGCTTTCGCATGACGGTGCCGACCAGTTGGCTGGAACTGGTGATTCGTGAAGGGCGCAACCGTCAGGTACGGCGGATGACCGCTGCGGTAGGGCTGCCGACGTTGCGGCTGGTGCGGGTGCGGATTGGCGACTGGACGCTCGAAGGGCTCGATCAGGGTCAGTGGAAAGAAGTGCCGGCGCGTCTATAGAGCGCCGGATTCGATCAGGCCGATCACCACACTCTTGATGATGAATGCGGCCACGCCCAGGCCCAGGACGAAGAACAGGATGAACGAGCCGAAACGCCCGGCCTTGGACTTCTTCGCCAGATCCCAGACGATGAAACCCATGAAAATGATCAGGATGCTGACCAGGCCAGTCATCATCCACTCTTCGAATACTGCAGGATCCATCGGGCATCTCCGGCGCGCACAGGGCTGAAAGGGCTGGGCGATTATACGCCGAGGGGGATTGCGGGCGCATTGACCTGTGTCGGTGTGCCGCAGTGATGGTGGTCGCCTGTGCCGGCCCCTTCGCGAGCAAGCCCGCTCCCACAGTTGGAATGCATTTCCCTGTGGGAGCGGGCTTGCTCGCGAAGGCGATGTCAGCTGCGCAGATGGGTCAGCGGCAGTTCAGTGCTATTGAGCACCTGATTCAACACAAAACTCGAACGCACGCTGGTTACGCCTTCAATCCGGGTCAGATGCCCCAGCAGTAGCTTCTGATAATGATCCATGTCCGGCACCACCACTTTCAGTTGATAGTCGGCGTCCACGCCGGTCACCAGGCTGCATTCCAGCACCTGCGGCAGAGTGCGGATCGCCGCTTCGAAGTTCTCGAAACGCTCCGGTGTGTGCCGGTCCATGCCGATCAGCACGTAGGCGGTCAGGCTCAGGCCGAGCATCTTGCGATCGAGCAGGGCGACCTGGCGCGAGATGTAGCCGTCGTCTTCCAGTTGCTTGACCCGGCGCGAGCAGGGGGAGGGCGACAGACCGATGCGCTCGGCCAGTTCCTGGTTGGAGATGCGGGCGTCGCGCTGCAATTCCGCCAAAATGCTCAGGTCATAACGGTCGAGTTTGCTCATGAATCTGTCCTTGGTTGTAACTATTGCGGCGGATTATCTATCCAGGGTTAAAAATTGCGCAAGCGGTGTTTATTTGAGCAATCTTCGCAATCCTCTGTCGCGCCTCGCGGCCTATTCTTATCACCAGAATCACTGCTCGGTAACACAGTCCACTGCGGCCCGCCCAATCAGGCCCGCCGCGGCCGCCACCCCCACCGGGGATGTGCCGGCCCCCGAGCTGCACACTGTCCAGAAGACGGCGTGAGGTGAGCCGACGTCAAAAGCGTCGAGCCAGGACGAAGTTCTCTAAAGGGAGGCCGACGGGTCTCCCTTTTTTCTTGCCTGCGATTTGCCCGCCACGGAGAATGCCGGCCTCAATAAATAAGTTGCGTGACTGATAACCTGTCGCAGAACCCGGACTGTGGTTTCCCGGTCTTAGCTACAGGTCCACTCAATTACAGGCCTAGCCCGCAGTGAGGAAAAGCATGAAGTCGCGCATCTGGCGTCTGGCCAGTGTTGGTTTGCTATGTGTGAGTGTCAGTGCGCAAGCGCTTGCCGATGAGCCGCAGAACCGTGGTCCCGAGAATGACGGGCGTGGTCCGGAGCATCAGGGCAACAATCAAGGCCATGGTGGCAACAATCCGCCGCACGGGCAGAACAATCCGCCGCCGCAAAACCAGCCGCGGCCGCAGAACAATGAAATCATTCGGGGCGACAACAGCCGCCAGTTCGAGCACAACGGCCAGCAGCACAACAATGGTCAGTGGCAGAACCAGAACCGCGCGCCGAATCAATCGGCCCCGGTGCATCAGCCACCGCCGCCTCCGGCCAACAACCTGCCAATCCAGCCACGGCCCGACGCCGTGCGCCAGACTCAGGAGCCGCGCCAGGGTTACTACCGCGATGAGCGTCCGCAAAACGGCTACAACAACCAGCACTGGCAGGCCGGCAACAATCGG
Source organism: Pseudomonas sp. RSB 5.4 (assembly GCF_037126175.1). Lineage (NCBI taxonomy): Bacteria > Pseudomonadati > Pseudomonadota > Gammaproteobacteria > Pseudomonadales > Pseudomonadaceae > Pseudomonas > Pseudomonas sp. RSB 5.4. Next base: position 3,747,431 of record NZ_CP146986.1, on the reverse strand, counting down.
CCCAACGATAATCGCTGGCCGGGTCGCCCGGACGGGCATGGCAACGGTTGGGGCCCCGGCCCGCAATACCGCCCGGGGCATGTGATCGACCGCTTCCCGGATCGCGAATACCGCGTGCCGTATCGCGGCCAGGATTACTTCTATTCCGGTGGCTACTGGTATCGCCCGCAAGGCCCACGCTACATCGTCGTGCAGCCGCCACGGGGCATTCGTACCCATTATCTGCCGGACTACGCCCGTGAAGTGTGGATCGGCGGTGCGCTGCTGTTCCTCGCTGCCGGCTCCTATTATGCGTACGAAGAAAGCACCCAGGATTACGTGGTGGTCGAGCCACCGGTGCAACAACCGCCGCAACCGCAGCCGCAATCCCAGGGCTATGACGTCGAGGCTTATCCGGCCAACGGCCAGTCGCCGGAACAAGTGCAGCAGGACGGTTACCAGTGCTACCAATACGCCGTGCAGCAGAGCGGTTTCGATCCGCGCACCGCGACGTATCAGCCAGCGCCACAAGTGGTGCAGGCTTACCGTCAGGCCCAGGGTAATTGCCTGAGCAGTCGCGGTTATCAGGTGTCTTACTGAATCCGGGTTTGTGCCCGTTCGGTCTTGACCACTTCCTGCGGGTCGGCGTGCACCAGCACTTCGGCCCGCGGGTAGGCGGCGTGAATCGCATCGGCCGCCTGATCGCTGATGCCGTGGGCGACTGACAAGGTCAGCTCTCCCGGCAATTCCAGATGCAACTGCACAAACCAGTGGTTTCCCGAGATCCGTGTGCGCAAGTCATGCGCGCCCAACACACCGGGCACCGCGCAGGCCAGTTCGAGCATGTGCTGACTGACGTCCGTCGGCAGCTCTTCATCCATCAGCACCGAAAAACTTTCCCGGGCGATTTGGATCGCACTCCACAAAATGTACCCGGCAATCCCCAGGCCGAACCACGCATCGAGTTGATGAAAGCCCATGCCGGCGAGGATCAGCGCGATCAGAATGCTGCCGTTGAGCAGCATGTCCGACCGGTAGTGCAGCGAGTCGGCGCGCACCGCGTTGGAACCGGTCTGCTTGATCACTCGATGTTGCAGCGTCAGCAACGCCGCGGTCAGCAGCAGTGAGAACACGATCACGCCGATGCTCAGCCACGGCGCGCCCAGCGGCTCCGGTTGCTGAATGCGTTCATACGCCTGAAACGCAATCAGCACCGCACTGCCACCGATGAACAGCGCCTGCGCCATGCCCGCCAGCGATTCGGCCTTGCCGTGGCCGTAACGGTGATCGTCATCGGCCGGGCGCAGTGCGTAATGCACCGCCAGCAGATTCAGCAGCGAGGTGACGCCATCCAGCGCCGAGTCGGTGAGGCCGGCGAGCATGCTCACCGAACCGCTCAGCCACCAGGCGATGGCTTTGGCGATGATCAGCGTGCAAGCCACCGCCACCGAAGCGCGGGTTGCCAGCCGCAGCAGGCGGGCATGTTCGGGGCTGGTGGTCATGTGATTTCCTTATGCGGCGGGTTGCAGGCCAAACATCGCCAGTTGCTGAGTGCTGCCCTTGTGCTGGATCAGGCGTGGATCGTCCAGCGGCAGGTTGCGGCCCAGCTCAGTTTCGAGAATAGCCTGCAACTTGAGGTTATCGACCTGACCGTCCGGGCCGACCGCCTGTTTGAGCTTGGCCGGATCGACCTGGGCGGTGTGGCCCGGTTCGAAATAGATCGCGCCGGTGGTGAAGTCCACGGCAAAGGCGATCAGCCCGGGAATCACGTAGAACAGCAGGCCCACGGCATCGAGCACGGCAATTGCCGGATCGATCTTGCCGTCGATCTGGCCGCGACGGTCTGGATAGAAAATCGAACCGCAGGCGGTGAGTTGAGTGAGCAGGGTGGCGACCAGTACACCGCCGATCAGGCGAGAAGGTGAACGCATGAGAAATGTCTCCTGAATCATCAAATAACGAAGCGTCGTTGTGTGAAGTTAAGACCCTGACGAACGCCAAGCAGTTCGCCGTTATACTCGCCCTCGGCAGGGCGCGCCCACAGTAAATTGCGGCCTCGTCTCACCCCTACTGAAATATGTTGAGGATTGAAGTTGTTTTCTCCAGATCGACACCGCGTGAAGGTTGATGAATCCTGGCGGGGTTCGGCCCTCCGGGCTAAAGCTGTGAGCGCGCCATGCTGCGTTGCGGAACTTGGCAAGGAAACGACCCTTACCTGCGTCCCGCGCCTTGCCTGGCACGCTCACAGCTTTAACGCGACTCGCAATTTACTGTGGGCACGCCCTGGGGAGCCAGCATGATTTCTTTGCCGATCGATGAAGTTTTACCCGCCCTGCGTGAAGCCTTGGCGACACGCCACGAAGCCGTGCTCGAAGCACCGCCCGGCGCCGGTAAAACCACCCGCGTGCCCCTGGCCTTGCTCGATGAAGCGTGGCTGGCCGGGCAGACCATTCTGATGCTCGAACCGCGCCGTCTCGCCGCGCGTGCAGCCGCAGAACGTCTGGCCAGCGAACTGGGTGAGAAGGTTGGCGAAACCGTCGGCTATCGCATCCGCCTCGACAGCAAGGTCGGCCCCAACACCCGTATCGAAGTGGTCACCGAAGGCATCCTCACCCGGCGTCTGCAGGATGATCCGGCGCTGGAAGGCGTCGGTCTGCTGATCTTCGACGAATTCCACGAACGCAGCCTCGATGCCGATCTGGCCTTGGCCCTGAGTTTGAACGGTCGTGAACTGTTCCGCGCTGAACAGCCGCTGAAGATTCTGCTGATGTCCGCCACGCTGGAAGGCGAGCGTCTGGCCGGGTTGCTGGATGACGCGCCGATCCTGCGCAGCGAAGGGCGCATGTACCCGGTGACGATGCGCTGGGGCCGGCCGTTCCAGCCCGGCGAATACATCGACCAGCGCGTGACCCAGACCGTACTTGAAGCCCTGCACGATGAAAGCGGCAGCTTGCTGGTGTTCCTTCCGGGGCAGGCGGAAATCCGTCGCGTGCATCAGCAACTGAGCGATGCCATCGGCGAGCGTGAAGACGTATTGCTCTGCCCGTTGCACGGCGAACTGGATCTGAATGCCCAGCGCGCTGCCATCGACCCGGCGCCGACCGGCCAGCGCAAAGTGGTGCTGGCGACCAACATTGCCGAAACCAGCCTGACCATCAACGGCGTGCGCGTGGTGATCGACGCCGGGCTGGCGCGGGTGCCGCGCTTCGACCCGGGCAGCGGCATGACCCGCCTCGATACGCAGCGCATTTCCCGGGCCAGCGCCACCCAGCGTGCGGGTCGGGCTGGGCGTCTGGAGCCGGGTGTGTGTTACCGCTTATGGTCGCAGGATCAGCACGAGCAACTCGCCGCTTACGGCAGTGCGGAAATTCTGTCGGCGGATCTGGCGAGCCTGGCGCTGCAACTCGGACGCTGGGGCGTGATCCCGGGCGAACTGGTCTGGCTCGATGTGCCGCCGGCAGCGGCCTATGCACAGGCGCAGGATTTGTTGCAGCGCCTGGGCGCACTTGAAGGCGAGGCGCTGACCGCGCACGGTCAGGCCATGGCCGAGTTGCCGGCGCATCCGCGCATCGCCCATCTGTTGCTGCGCGGTCAGGCGCTGGGGCTGGCGCACATGGCGTGCGACGTCGCGGCACTGCTCGGCGAGCGCGATATTTTGCGCGGTGCCGGTGCCGATCTGCACAGCCGCCTGGTGCTGCTCTCCGGCGAAGAACGCGCGGCACGCGGTGCACAGGGTGGTGTGCAACGTGCGCGGCAACTGGCGCGGCAATATCGGGGTTACCTGCGCGGCAAGGCCAGCGAGCCGGTCAGCGATCCCGATCACCCACGCTGGCTCGGAGCGTTGCTGGCGCTGGCCTACCCGGATCGTGTTGCCCAGCAGCGGCGTGCCGGTGGCGCTGAATATCGTCTGGCCAATGGTCGCGCTGCGCTGTTCGCCGAAGCCGACAGCCTGATGAAGGAAGCGTGGATTGTCATCGCCGACCTCGGCAGCCGTCAGGGTCAGCGTGAGGAACGGATTTACCTGGCGGCGGATTTCGATCCGGCGCTGTTCGATTCGGTGCTCGCCGAGCAAGTGCACGTCGTCGATCAACTGGACTGGGACGAGCGCGAAGGCGTGCTGCGCGCCGAGCGTCAGCGCAAGGTCGGCGAACTGATCCTCAGCCGCGAACCGTTGACCGGTCTCGACGAAGCGGCGCGCAGTCAGGCGCTGGTCAATCTGGTGCGGCGCAAGGGGCTGGAGTTGTTGCCGTGGACGCCGGAACTGCGCCAGTGGCAGGCGCGGGTTGCCCTGTTACGGCAATTGGATCTGACTACGCAGGATGACAGTCAGTGGCCGGATGTCAGCGATGCAACGTTGCTGAAAACTCTCGAGCATTGGTTAATGCCTTACCTGGGCAAGGTCTCGCGGCTCAGCCATTTCGCCAATCTTGACCTGTCGAGCATCGTCCGCAATCTGCTGCCGTGGCCGTTGCCGCAGAAGCTTGATGAGCTGGCGCCGCATCACATCAGCGTGCCGTCGGGGTCATCGATTCGTCTGGATTACAGCGAACAGCCACCGATTCTCGCGGTGCGTTTGCAGGAGCTGTTCGGCCTCGCCGAGACGCCGCGAATTGCCGGCGGCCGGCAAGTGGTCAAGCTGCACCTGTTGTCCCCGGCGCGCCGGCCGGTGCAGGTGACGCAGGATCTGGCCAACTTCTGGCGCAGCACCTATGCCGAGGTGAAGAAGGATCTGAAGGGGCGGTATCCGAAGCATTATTGGCCGGACGATCCGTTGGTGGCCGAGGCCACGGCGCGGGCCAAGCCCCGCGGCACCTGAAGATCAAAAGATCGTAGCCTTGCCCGTCAGTTGTTCCCGGCAATAATCGGCGAACAACTGCGCCGGTTTGGTCAGTTGCCCGCGTTTGAGCCACGCGGCAACCAGGCCTGAACCGGTGACATCTTCGACAATGTCGACGCACACTACTTTCTTGCCGTCATAGGTGCACTCCGAGTGCGGCTTCGTCACCAGCACCGAGAAGCCAAAACCCTGGCCGACCATGCCGCGCACCATCTCGATCGAAGGCGAGCTGAACTCGATGCGCGGGGTCAGGCCAAGTTCTTCGAAAAGACTGACGAAGTAGGTTCGGCTCGGCTGCACGTCGAGCAGAATCATCGGCTCCAGGTACAGATCGCGCAGCGATACTTGCTTGTACTCGGCGAAGCGATGATCGGCCGACAGCAGCGCATACGGCCGTTGTGCCGGCATCAGCGGTTCGGTCTGGATGGTGGCATCCAGTTCGTGTTCGTAGAGGATCACCAGATCGAACGTACCCGAGGTCAGGCCTTGCACCAGTTCCTGCTGCTCGCCGTCGCGGATGCGGATTTTCACTCCCGGATACAGCGCGGAAAACCCGGCAATCAATTGCGGCAGGTACAGCGGGGCGACGGTTTCGAAGCAGCCGATGTCGATCTGCCCGGCGACGATGTCGTTGTCGGCGAGGGCGTTCTGCTCGAACTCCCGGGCCATGCGCAACAGCTCCTGCGCCTTGCGAAAAAACCGTGCCCCGCTGGGCGTCAGGGACACGCCCTGGGCGTGATGGCGAATCAGCAGTTGCACGGCGAAGCTGTCTTCCAGACCCTTGATCGCCGTAGAGATCGCCGGTTGCGCGATGTACAGCTTGCGCGAGGCTTCGGCAACGCTGCCGCATTCGACTGTAGTGATGAAGTATTTGAGCTGACGCAAATTGTAGGCGGCCACGGCAAACCTCAGGACGAGCGGACTCGACTTCCAAGCAATTTGTGCGCCGCCGCGTCCGCTGCGCGACGTTGTTTTTATCCTTGAACCTTAGTCATCCACAGCGGTTTTGGGGAAACCGATTGAGCAGTTTTTTCATTGTCTGCGAAGACATTTTTACTAATTTTCGCCCGTCCGGGCCTGCGCCACCATCGACTGCACAATAACGTCCAAGGAGCATTCGACGTGTTCGAACTTGCAGAGTGGCAGCGCCAGGCCGTTGCCTTGAAGTTTCCCGATCGAGCCGTAATCAATGGCCAACATTGCGCTGCGCAATCGGGGCAGACCTTCGCCGCGATCAATCCCGCTACCGGCCAGGTGTTGGCCAATGTCGCCGCGTGTGGCGAGGACGATGTCGACGCGGCGGTGGCTAATGCGCGACAAGTGTTCGAGGCCGGCACCTGGGCGCAACGCCCGCCCGCCGAGCGCAAACGGGTGCTGCTGCGTCTGGCCGACCTGCTGATGGAGCATCGCGAAGAACTGGCCCTGCTCGACTCGCTGAACATGGGCAAACCGGTGATGGACGCTTACAACATTGATGTGCCGGGCGCCGCCGGGGTGTTTCGCTGGTACGCCGAAAGTATCGACAAACTCTACGACCAGATCGCCCCCGGCGCCGCCAATGTGCTGGCGACCATCACCCGTGAAGCGCTGGGCGTGGTGGCGGCCGTGGTGCCGTGGAATTTTCCGTTGGACATGGCCGCGTGGAAGCTCGCGCCAGCGCTGGCGGCGGGTAACTCAGTGATCCTCAAACCGGCCGAGCAATCACCGTTTTCCGCGTTGCGTCTGGCCGAGCTGGCGCTGGAAGCGGGCCTGCCGCCGGGCGTGCTCAACGTGTTGCCGGGGCTGGGTGAGCAGACCGGCAAAGCCTTGGGCCTGCACGCGGATGTCGATTGCCTGGTGTTCACCGGTTCAACGCAGGTCGGCAAGTATTTCATGCAGTACTCGGCGCAATCCAACCTCAAACAGGTGTGGCTGGAGTGCGGCGGCAAAAGTGCCAATCTGGTGTTCGCGGACTGTCGCGATCTGGATCTGGCGGCGGAAAAAGCCGCGTTCGGGATCTTCTTCAATCAGGGCGAAGTGTGCTCGGCGAACTCGCGGTTGCTGGTCGAGCGTTCGATTCATGATGAGTTTGTCGAACGCCTGAAAGCCCAGGCTGAGCGCTGGCTGCCGGGTGATCCGCTCGACCCGCAAAGCCGTGCCGGAGCGATCGTCGATCAGCGGCAGACGGCGAGCATCCTGCGCGCCATTCGCGGTGCCGAGCAGGCGGGTGCGACCCTGGTGTGTGGTGGTCAGCAGCAGCGCTTCAATGGCTCGGACAACTTCATCGAACCGACGATTTTCACCGGCGTCAGTGCCGATATGCCGTTGTTTCGCGAAGAGGTGTTCGGCCCGGTGCTGGTGGTAATGCCGTTCGACAATGAAGACGAGGCGGTGCGCCTGGCCAACGACAGCGTATATGGGCTGGCGGCGTCACTGTGGACCGATGATCTGCATCGCGCACACCGCGTGGCGCGACGACTGCGGGCGGGTACGGTATCGGTCAACACAGTCGATGCCCTCGACGTGACGGTGCCGTTTGGCGGTGGCAAGCAATCGGGGTTCGGTCGCGATCTGTCGCTGCACTCGTTCGACAAATACACCCAGTTGAAAACCACCTGGTTTCAGTTGCGCTGATACCGCGTAGACCCTATCGCTGGCAAGCCAGCTCCCACAGGTTTTTGTGGTGTTCACCCATTCCGGGTACACCAACGATTACTGTGGGCGCTGGCTTGCCAGCGATTGCATTCTCCCAGGCAGTAAAAATTCCTGGCTTGCACCGACCGTGAGCATCTTCGCCAATCCCGCGCTTTCACGGTGCACCCTAAGCAGTTTTTTCATCATTTGCAGCCAACAATTTCCTGATTTTCCTCAGCCCGCACATGGGCCACCATCGATCTTGCCAGCCCGGTGTTTCCCGCCAGAGTCCAGCAGAGACCGCAGCGTGAATTCACCTCATCGGGGCCGGCCGTACTGCCCATGACAAAACTAAATCAACAGCGTCGGGAGTGCTCCATGATCAAGTCCTTGTGTATCCGTCTCACCCATCCTCTGGCAATCACCGCCCTGGCCGCCACGGTCGCGACTGGCGCCCAGGCCGGCACCCTGTCCATCGGCCATACCACCTGGGTCGGCTACGGCACGCTGTACCTGGCTCAGGACCTGGGCTACTTCAAGGAAAACGGTCTGACTGTCGAATTGCCGGTGGTTGAGGAAGCTTCGATGTACATGGCCGCCCAGGCCTCCGGGCAACTGTCCGGCTCGGCCTCGACCATCGACGAAGTGCTCAAGTACCGTCCGCAGTTCTGCTTCAAGGCTGTGGCGGCGCTGGATGACAGCCATGGTGGTGACGGCGTGCTGGTCGGCAAGGACGTGAAGTCGTTGCAAGAGCTCAAGGGCCAGGCGGTGGCCGTCAACGAAGGTTCGACGTCGCAGTTCTGGCTGTCGTACCTGCTGAAAAAGAATGGCATGAAAATGAGCGACATCACCGTGCAGAACATGACGGCCGACGATGCCGCCACCGCGTTCATCGCCGGTCGCGTGCCAGCCGCCGTGACCTGGGAGCCGCACCTGTCGATGGTCCGCGACAAGCAGCAGGGCAAGGTGCTGATCGACAGCAGCAGCACGCCGGGTGTGATCGTCGATGTGGTGGCGCTCAATTGCAGCGTCATCGAAAAACAGCCGCAGGACGTCAAGGCGCTGGTCGCCGGTTTGTACAAGGCGGTCAAGTACACCCAGGAACACCCGGACGAGGCCTACGCGATCATGGCCAAAGGCGTCGGCGGTTATCTTTCTGATCCGAAGGAACTGGCCGCTGCCGCCAAAGGTGTGCGTTTCTACGATCAGGCCATGAGCGAAAAACTTCTCGGCTCGCCGGGCAAACCGGGTGACAGCGCCGCGTTGATCAAACTCGCCAACGAGACCGCCAGCGAACTGCAAGGCAAACCCTACAACGTCAGCCACGACGAGCTGGTCGACAACCGTTTCGTCAGCCCGCTCTAGGAGGTCCGCATGTTCAAGCGCAAATCATGGCTGAGCCGCTGCCTGACGCCCAAGACCGGATTGCCGGTGCCAGTGGTGTGGAGTGCCAGCGGTCTGGCCTGGGTGTTGTTGGTCGGTCTGTGGGCCGGGTTGTCCTACGGCGGCATCGTCCCGGGAATGTTTTTGCCGACGCCCGGCGCGGTGCTCGAAGCGGCGGTGCGCCTGAGCCGCGACGGCACTCTCGGCACGCATGTGTGGGCCAGTGTCGAAGTGGTGGTGGTCGGCTTCATTGTGTCGTCGCTGGTGGCGGTGCCGCTGGGGTTGTTAATGGGCAGCTTTCGCATCGTCCAGGCGTTCCTCGAACCGCTGGTCAATTTCATTCGCTACCTGCCAGTGACCTCGTTCGTGCCGCTGTTCATTTTGTGGATCGGCATCGGTCTGGAGCAGCGCGTGTCGGTGATCATCTTCGGCGTGTTCTTCCAGCAACTGGTGATGATCGCTGACGTGTCCAAAGGGATTTCCAAGGACCTGATCAACGCCTCTTACACCCTCGGCTCCAATCGCCGCGATGCGGTGCTGCATGTGATCGCCCCGGCCTCGGTGCCCGGCGTGCTCGACACCTTGCGCGTGACCATGGGCTGGGCCTGGACTTATCTGGTGGTGGCCGAACTGGTCGCGGCGTCGAGTGGCCTCGGTTACTTGAGTCTGAAAGCCATGCGTGGTTTTCAGGTCGACGTGATTTTCCTCGCCATCGCGATCATCGGCCTGCTGGGTCTGGTCACCGATCAACTGTTCCGCTTTCTCCGCTTGAGGGTTGCCGCATGGGCTCAGTAACCGCCGCCAATCATCGCTTCATCGAACCGCGTGCTGCCGCGCCGCAAGCCGCCCCGCGCTTGCAAGTGGACAAGGTCAGCCTGCGCTACAAAAAGCCCGACGGCGGCACGTTTACCGCACTGGAACAGGTGTCGTTCGACGTGCCGGATCAGCAGTTCGCCGTGCTGGTCGGGCCATCGGGCTGCGGCAAGTCGAGCCTGTTATACCTGACCGCCGGCCTCGCCGAGCCGACTTCTGGCGAGATCTACGTCGGCGGTCAGCAAGTGCAAGGCCCCGGTGCCGATCGCGGCATGGTGTTCCAGAGCTACACGCTGTTTCCGTGGCTGACGGTGCGGCAGAACGTCGAGTTCGGCCTCAAGCGGCGCGGCATGCCGGCGGCGCGGCGCAAGGAGATTGTCGATTATTACGTCAATGAGGTCGGCCTCAGTGGCTTCGCCGACAGCTACGCCAAGCAACTGTCGGGCGGGATGATGCAGCGCGTGGCGATTGCCCGGGCGCTGGCCAATGATCCGCAGATCCTGCTGATGGACGAACCGTTCGGCGCACTCGACAGCCAGACCCGTTTGCAGATGCAGCAGTTGTTGCTGCGGGTCTGGGGCAACAGCAAAAAGACCGTGCTGTTCGTCACCCACGATATCGACGAGGCGATTCTGCTCGGCGATCGGGTCTATGTGATGGGCGCGAAGCCGGGGCGGATCAAGCAGATCCTCGACGTGCCGATCGAGCGCCCGCGCTCACTGGACATGGTCATGGAGCGCGCGTTTATCGACATGAAGCGGGAGATCTTCGGGCTGCTGCATGACGACCTCGAGGAAGTGCATTGACCTGGAGTCATGCATATTCCCCTGTAGGAGCGGGCTTGCTCGCGAAGGCGTAGTGTCAGCCGCCATCAACGTTGAAGACACACCGCTTTCGCGAGCAAGCCCGCTCCCACAGGGTTATGAGGTATGTATGACTACGGAGCAGCGGGCAGCAGGAACCGCGCAATCACCGGCAAATGATCGGAGATGCGCAGCGTATCGTCCTGGCGCACCATCGCCTCGATCCGTTTGATCTTCGGGCTGTAGAACAGGTAATCGACCGTGCGATCCGGGCCATCGAGGCCGGGGTCGTTGGGGTAATGGGTCAGCCAGTGGGCGCGGTCGATGCCGCTGGCTTCGTTGTTGGTCGGGATCATCGGGTACTTGTCCCATAACAGATGCAGCGCGCTGTCCACGGAGTAGGGCTTGCGCTGATCAGTGGGCAGGCGTTGGTACTGGCCCAGCGGCAGCAGATTGAAGTCACCGCCGATCAGCCATGGCAGGCCCTGGCTTTCGTATGTGTCGAGCACTTTGGCCACCGCCGTCACTTGCGCCCGCAAGGTGTCGTCCGGTTGGCTGGCGCGATCCAGATGGGTGTTGAACACCGTCAGTTGCCCGCCGTCGCTCAGCGGCAGTTTGGTGGCGAGCAGGGCGTCCTTGGGTTCGAACTGGCGCCAGATGAAATTCGCCGGGGGCACCGGCAATTGCAGGCGTTCGGCATGTTCGATGCGATAACGGCTCAGGGTCGCCAGTTGCCGGCCGACGCTGCCGAAGATGTGCGGGGCGGGGACAAAATCGGCCTTCCAGTCGAAGGCGTGGGCGCTGCATGGGTAAAGGTCGGTGACCCGTTCTTGCAGCAACTTGAGCTGATTCTGGTAATCGCTGGCCTTGGCGCCGTCATCCAGTTCCTGAATCAGAACCACGTCGGGCTGCTCGTCGCGGATCACCCGTGCCACTTCGTCGAGGCTGAAAGCCATGTCTTCCAGGGTTGGCGACTCATCGTCGCCGTGGGCCAGATCGTTCCAGAACACGTAGCGCTTGCCCGCCAGGTACTGCACGTTCCAGGTCATGACTTTCAGGGCTTGTCCGGGCACCAGGGTCGGCGGCGTACCGATGCAGCTGACCGGCAGGGTTTCGCGGGCGCCGGGGCGCCAGGTCAGGCTGTAGATCAGCCCGCCGATCAGGACGATGGCGAGCACAATCAGCAACAGGGTGTAGCGCAGTAGACGGGGCATGGCTCGGCTTATCGCGTTACAAAGATGGCTCCGAGCATACCTGACGGCGAACGCTTGGCCCAAGGGCCAAGAGGTCAGACCGCGCCGTTACGTTTGTCAGGCAATTCGCTGATCAGCATGAACAGGCGGAACAGCACCACACTGGTGAACAGTTGCAGGAAGCTGTGTGCGCTGTCGATCATGACCGCGATCAGCGGATTCTGTGGATCGGGGTACACCGCCAGCGTCGCGCCCTTGAGCAGCCACAACGGCCCCATCACACACAGAATGCACATCAGGATGCGCCAGAAATGCCCGCGCGTCAGGCGCAGGCTTTCCTTCATCGCCTGCAACGGCCCCATGCCGCGCAGCACCAGCAGGTATTCACCGAACGCGAGCATCACCATCAGCATCAGGCCCGGCAGGAAATACAGCGACAGTCCCAGCAGGATCAGCAACGTATTGAGCGCCGTGAGCAGGGCGAAGCGCGGCCACAGGCGGGCGGACATCGCCAGCAGGTCGAGAGTGCGCGGGGCTTCGCCACGGGTGCGGGCGTCGAGGAACAGGATCAGCGCCGCGGTGTACAGCGGATACACCAGCAGGCCGACGACCACGCTGGCGGCGGAAAAACTGTCGGGGTCGGTGGCGTGATCCACTACTTGCTGCAGCGCGGCCTCGAAGATCACCAACGGCAGACACAACTGCACGATGCTGGCCAGATGGCGTTTGAAAAAATACAGCGAGTCGCGCAGTACATCGAAGGCATTCATCAGTCGGTATCGCAGGTCGAAAACAGTGGCTCACTTTAACCGATGATGGGCGGGCCGACGCAAACGTAAACATTCGGTAAAGGTCGTTGAAACATCCTGTCACTGCCTCCATTACAGAAGTGCGCCATGTCCACAGTGGGCACAGGCAACGTTATCCCCGGCAATCTACGAGGTCGCCATGAACAGCGAAGAGCAAACCCTGATCGATGGACTGTTTTCCCGGCTGCAACAGGCCGAAACGGAGGCAGCCCCGCGCGACGCCCAGGCCGAGGCGCGGATCAAGGAACACCTGACCCGCCAGCCGGCGGCAGGTTATTTCATGACCCAGGCGATTCTGGTGCAAGAGGCGGCCATCAAGAGCCTCGACGAACAGAACAAGCAGCTCACCCAGCAAGTCCAGCAATTGCAGGCTGAACTGCAAGCGGCCAAGTCCCAGAGCGCGGCCCCGGCGCCAAGCGGCGGCGGTGGTTTCCTGTCGAGCATCTTCGGCGGCGGCAGCTCGCGTCCGGCACCGACCCAGAGCGCTCCGGCTTCCACCGGCGGCTGGCGTGAACCGGCACCACAGCAGAATTTTGGTGCGCCGCCGCCACAACAGAACTATGCCGCGCCACCGCCTAACTACGCACAGCAGGCAGCCCCGGCAGCGGGCAGCAGTTTCCTCGGCGGCGCCCTGAAAACCGCCGCTGGCGTGGCCGGTGGCGTGATGCTGGCGCAGGGCATCAGCAGTCTGTTCCATCACAACCAGCAGCCCGAAGAAATCGTGGAGGTGATCAAGGAAGAGCCGGCGCAAGTGGCCGACCAGAGCGGTAACGACTGGGGCAATGACCAGCGTGTGGCCGATAACGGTTTCTCTGGCAATGACCAAGGCGGATTCACTGACACCGACTACAGCGATGACAACTCGTCGTTCTTCGATGACGACGATTCGTTCGTCTGACTAACGGTCAGGCACCAGGCAACACCGTTTCTGTGGCGAGGGAGCTTGCTCCCGCTGGGGCGCGCAGCGGCCCTTTCTTTTAAAAAAGAAGGGCCTGCTGCGCAGTCCGGCGGGAGCAAGCTCCCTCGCCACACTGCTTTTTACTGGCATACTGAGCGCCTTTTTCGGGCCTGGTGCCTGATTCCGCTTCGTGCGCTATGCGCTCACAGGAATTCCGGTGAAAAAAATCGCAGTGTTCGCCGATGTGCAGAACCTCTACTACACCGTGCGTCAGGCCTATGGTTGCCATTTCAACTACGCCGCGCTGTGGGCTGACATCAGCAAGGACGGGCAGATCGTCGAGGCCTACGCGTACGCGATCGACCGTGGCGACAGCAAGCAGCAGCAGTTCCAGCAGATCCTGCGCAACCTCGGTTTCACCGTGAAGCTCAAACCCTACATCCAACGCAGCGACGGTTCGGCCAAGGGTGACTGGGACGTGGGCATCACCCTCGACATCATGGACGCCGCCGACCATGTCGACGAAATCGTCCTGGCCTCCGGTGACGGCGACTTCGACATGCTGCTCGAACGCATCATCAACAAGCACGGCGTGCAGGCAGTGGCCTACGGTGTGCCGGGCCTGACCGCCAACTCGCTGATCCGCGCCGCCAGCCGTTATGTGCCGATCGAAGGCGCGTTGTTGCTCAAAAATTGAGCAGTTATTGAAGAATTGATTTGGACGGAGTTGAACCCGGTTTGGAACGCATTGCAGTCATCGACTTTGAAACCACCGGCCTGTCGCCGAACAGCAGCTGTCGCGCCACGGAAATCGCCGTGGTCATGCTGGAGAACGGGCGCATCGTCGAGCGTTACCAGAGCCTGATGAACGCTGGCGTGCGCGTCCCCGCGTTCATCGAACAACTGACCGGCATCAGCAACGCGATGCTGCGCAGTGCGCCGCCGGCAGAGCGGGTGATGGAAGAGGTCAACGAATTCGTCGGCTGCACGCCACTGGTGGCGCACAACGCGTCATTCGACCAGAAGTTCTGGGACTTCGAACTGGGGCGGATCAAGCGCACTCGCCTGCAGAACTTCGCCTGCTCACTGCTGCTGGCCCGACGCCTGATGCCGGCGGCACCGAATCACAAGCTCGGCACCCTGACCACCTTCGCCCGCCTGCCGCACACCGGCCAGGCGCACAGGGCGATGGCAGATGCCGAGATGGCGGCCAACCTGATGGCGCATCTGGCGGAGGAACTGCGGCACAAGCATGGGGTGCGTGAGCTGAACCACGACCTGCTGTGCAAACTGCAGAAAGTCCCCGCCGCGAAAGTCAGCGAGCATCTACAGCGCTACCGCTGATTCCGAAGTCACCAAAAATCCCCTGTGGGAGCGGGCTTGCTCGCGAATGCGGTGTGTCATTCGACAAAAATGTTGTCTGACACACCGCATTCGCGAGCAAGCCCGCTCCCACATTTGGATCCTCTGAGTTGCTGATTACTTGCCGTTGCCTTCGATATGGCTCAACGGCACGCGCTTCTCGATCGCGCTCGACAACACAATCGAGGTCTTGCTGAAGCCGAACTTCGCCACGCGATTGATCAACTCTTCCAGTTCCGGCATCGAGCCCACCGCGCCCTTCATCATCACGCACGGATCGCCGGTCACTCGAAAGCATTCGGTCAGTTGCGGGATTTTCACCAGTTCGTCATACACCTTCTGACTGCCATTCTGGTGCAGGCGCAGTTCGATCATGCACTGGATCGGCAAGCCGATTTTCGACAGGTCGATGTTTGCCTGATACCCGGTGATCACCCCGGCTGCTTCAAGTTTGGCGACGCGTTCGGCCACCGCCGGGGCAGACAGGTTCACCTTGCGCGCCAGATCGGCGTAGGACGCGCGACCGTTTTCCAACAGGGCGCTGAGCAGCATGCGGTCGTATTTGTCCAAGGCCGGACTCCTGAAATTGCCAGACTTTCGAAATCGCGGTTAATCCCGTCGATCTCCGTTGTTTCAAAAGTTTACCGGCGCGATAAACAGGTTTTGTAACTTATTTTTGCCCACGGGCCTTTCTAGAATATTCGGACCCTGCCTCTGACTGTCGAGCTGCCCATGCCTGCCTTGCGCCGTTTTTCTCTGCCGCTGATCGCCGCGTTTTTCGCGCTGTACGTGATTTGGGGATCGACCTATCTGGTGATCCGTATCGGCGTCGAATACTGGCCGCCACTGATGCTCGGCGGCGTGCGCTTCGTGATTGCCGGCAGCCTGATGTATGCCTTCCTGCGCTGGCGCGGGGCGCCGGCGCCGACCTGGGCGCAGTGGAAAGCGGCGGGGATCATCGGGATTTTGCTGCTCAGTTTCGGTAACGGCGCGGTCAGTGTCGCCGAGCACAGCGGCGTGGCGTCCGGCGTGGCCGCGTTGGCGGTGGCGACGGTGCCGTTGTTCACCTTGCTCTGCGGCTATTTCTGGGGCGCCCGCAATACTCGTCTGGAGTGGGCCGGGGTGGCGTTGGGGATTATCGGCATCGCCATGCTCAACATGGGTTCCAACCTGCAATCGAGCCCGATGGGCGCGGCGCTGCTGATTTTTGCGGCGGCAACCTGGGCGTTCGGTTCGGTGTGGAGCAAGCACCTGCCGTTGCCGCAAGGGGCGATGGCCAGCGCGGTGGAGATGCTGGTGGGTGGCGTGGTGCTGTTGATCGGCAGCGCGGTCAGCGGCGAACACCTGCAAGCCTTGCCGCCGGTGGAAGGCTGGCTGGCCTTGGGTTATCTGATTTTCTTCGGCTCGATCATCGCCTTCAATTCCTACATGTATCTGCTCAAGCACGTGCGTCCGGCAGCGGCCACCAGTTATGCCTACGTCAACCCGGCGGTGGCGGTGTTGCTGGGGATCGTGTTTGTTGGCGAGAGCATTGGCATGGAAGAGGCGCTAGCGATGCTGGTGATCATCAGCGCGGTGGTGCTGATCGGTCTGCCGCAGTGGCGGCGCCCGGCGCAGCCGCTCGTCGTGGAGACGCCGAAGACCGCCATTCCAGCAGAGCAACGTGTGAATTAGGGTAAACTGCGCGCCATTGCACCCTTGTTTTGCGCAACCGCGCTGATTTTTCCTACGGTACTCCCATGACTTTCGCCACCCTTGGCCTGATCGAACCCTTGCTGCGCTCCCTCGAGAAGCTCGGCTACCAGACTCCAACGCCGGTCCAGGCGCAAGCCATTCCGGCCGTTCTGGCCGGTCGCGACCTGATGGCTGCGGCCCAGACCGGCACCGGCAAGACCGCCGGTTTCGCCTTGCCGCTGCTGCAGTTGCTGGCCATGGAAGGGCCGAAAGTGGCCGCCAATTCGGCGCGTGCGCTGATTTTGGTGCCGACCCGCGAGCTGGCCGAGCAGGTTCATGAGTCGGTGCGCCAATACGCTGAAAACCTGCCATTGCGCACGTATGCGGTGTACGGCGGCGTCAGCATCAACCCGCAGATGATGAAGCTGCGCGGCGGCGTTGATGTGCTGGTCGCCACGCCTGGTCGCCTGATCGACCTGTTCCGCCAGAACGCGTTGAAACTCGATCAGTTGCAAACCCTGGTGCTGGATGAAGCCGACCGCATGCTCGACCTGGGCTTCTCCGAAGAACTGGCGAACATTTACCGCATGCTGCCGAAGAAGCGCCAGACGCTGCTGTTCTCTGCGACCTTCTCCGATGACATCCGCCTGCTCGCCGGGCAGATGCTCAACGATCCGCTGAGCATCGAAGTCAGCCCGCGCAACGTCGCGGCCAACACTGTCAAGCAGTGGGTGGTGACGGTGGACAAGAAGCGCAAGCCGGAACTGTTCGTGCACCTGATGCGCAAGAACAAGTGGAAGCAGGTGCTGGTGTTCGCCAAGACCCGTAACGGTGTGGATGCGCTGGTGGAAAAACTCCAGGGCCTGGGCATCAACGCCGACGGCATCCATGGCGACAAACCGCAGGCGACCCGCCAGCGTGCGCTGGATCGTTTCAAGCTCAGTGAAGTGCAGATTCTGGTGGCGACCGACGTCGCCGCCCGTGGTCTGGATATCGAAGATTTGCCGCTGGTAGTCAACTTTGACCTGCCGATCGTCGCCGAGGATTACATTCACCGCATCGGTCGTACTGGCCGTGCGGGCGCGACGGGCGAGGCGATTTCGCTGGTGTGCGCGGATGAAGTGAACATGCTTTCGGCGATCGAGATGCTCACGCGTCAGACCTTGAAGCGCCAGAACGAGCCGGACTTCGAACCCGAGCACCGCGTGCCGGATACCGATGCCAGCGGTCAGGTGATCAAGAAGCCGAAGAAACCGAAAAAGCCGAAAGCATCCGGCGGCGGTGGCAAGCGCAATCTGGGCAAGTGGGTCGACAGTGGCGACACCCAGGCGCCGGAGCCGTCGATCAAGCCTGTGCGTAAAGTGCCGGTGTTCAATACCGGGCCGCGTAAGCGCAAGCCTTGATCTGATGGGGTGTCTGTAAGGACGCCTTCGCGAGCAAGCCCGCTCCCACATGGGCCTTCATTGAAATGGAGATCTCCTGTGGGAGCGGGCTTGCTCGCGAAGGGCGCGCCGCGGTCCTCAGTCCTTGCGCAACCACTCCAGCATCCCAAAACCCGCAGATCGCCCGCTGGCAAAACACCCGGTCAGCAGATAGCCGCCCGTCGGCGCTTCCCAATCCAGCATCTCGCCCGCACAAAACACCCCCGGCAACGCCTTGAGCATCAAACGCTGATCCAGCGCTTCGAACGTCACGCCGCCGGCACTGCTGATCGCTTCGTCCAGCGGCCGCGTTTTTACCAAAGTCAGCGGTAACGCCTTGATCGCCCGCGCCAACAGCGCCGGATCAGCAAACGTTGCTGCATCGCTCAGCTCTCGCAACAACGCCGCTTTCACCCCATCAATCCCGACCTGACTGTGCAGATGCTTGGCCATCGAACGCGAGCCGCGTGGTTTGCTCAACGCGGCCTGTAATTTATCCACAGGACGGCCGGGCAGCAGATCAATGTGCACCGTGGCTGAGCCATGCGCATTGATCGCTTCGCGAATCGGTGCCGACAGCGCATAGATCAGGCTGCCTTCAACCCCGGTCGCGGTGACCACGCATTCGCCCAGGCGCGGGATATCGTCGTTCAAACCGATGGCGACATTTTTCAGCGGTGCGCCGGCGAATTTACTGACAAGGAACTCGCTCCAGGCCTGCACCTCGAAGCCGCAATTGCTCGGCTGCAACGGCGCCAGTCCTACGCCTTTTTGCTCAAGGGGCAGCATCCACGCGCCATCCGAACCCAGCCGCGACCAACTGCCGCCGCCGAGGGCGAGCAGGGTGGCGTTGGGTTTGACGATGATTTCGCCGTCGGGGCTGGCGATGCGCAGCGCACCGTGTTCATCCCAGCCGAGCCAGCGATGGCGGGTGTGGATAACCACGCCGCTGTCGCGCAGGCGTTTGAGCCAGGCGCGCAGCAGCGGTGCGGCTTTCATGTCGGTGGGGAACACCCGGCCGGAGCTGCCGATAAAGGTTTCGATGCCCAGATCATGGATCCAGCGGCACAACGCGTCGGCGTCGAAACCGCGCAGCAAGGGCGCGATCTGCGGCGCGCGTTCGGCGTAGCGCGCGAGGAACGCCGGGTAAGGCTCGGAGTGGGTGATGTTCATACCGCCGACCCCGGCCAGCAGGAACTTGCGACCGACCGAGGGCATGCCGTCATACAGATCGACGCGCACGCCGGCCTGGCTCAGCACTTCGGCGGCCATCAGGCCGGCGGGGCCACCGCCGATGATGGCGACGTGAGCGGGAAGGGGGGCAGAAGTCTGGGTCATGGCGTGCGCTGCGGTATGGCGGGATAAGGCGCGCATTCTAACAGCGCAGACCAATGTGGGAGATCCCTGTGGGAGCGAGCTTGCTCGCGAAGACGTCGGTAGATTCAACATCCAGTTGACTGACACACCGCCTTCGCGAGCAAGCTCGCTCCCACAGGGGTATTTAGTGGATTCGATACCTGGTTAAAAATTAGTCAGTGTGCTGCAGGCCATGAGCGATATGGTCTGTAGTCCCTTTCGCTCAGGTTATCCACAGGCCGTTCCACAGCCATTGTGGGTAACGCAGCACAGCTTAGTGACAACCGTGTGACGTCCAGACCCGTTGCGCGCTGTGATGGAGGATGCCGTGGCGGCGGGCGAGGGCGTGGCGATCCTTGCTGTAGCCGCCGCCGATCACGCCGACCACCGGGATGTCGCGGCCCAGGCAGTGACGCATCACGCTTTCATCGCGGGCGGCGACGCCTTCGTCTGTCAGCTGCAGATAACCGAGGGCGTCGTCCTTGTGCACATCGACGCCGGCGTCGTACAGCACCAGGTCCGGTTGATACAGCGGCAGCAGGTAGTTAAGGGTGTCATCCACCACCTGCAGATAGTCGGCATCGCCCATACCTTTGGGCAGCGGAATGTCCCAGTCGCTTTCGGCCTTGCGTGCCGGAAAGTTCTTTTCGCAGTGCAGGGAAACGGTGATCGCCTCCGGGGTGTCCTGCAGGATCCGCGCGGTGCCGTCGCCCTGATGCACGTCGCAATCGAAGATCAACACCCGGTTCACCCGACCGCTTTGCAGCAGGTAATGGCTGATGATCGCCAGGTCGTTGAAGATGCAGAACCCGGCGGGGTAGTCGTAGTGGGCGTGATGGGTGCCGCCGGCCAGGTGACATGCCAGACCATGCTCCAGGGCTTTTTCCGCCGCCAGAATCGAGCCACCGACCGCGCGCACCGTACGCCGCGCCAGCGCTTCGTTCCACGGCAGGCCGAGGCGCCGCTGGTCTTCGCGGGACAACTCGCCGCTCAGGTAACGTTCGATATAGCGACGGTCATGGGCCAGGGCGAGGATGTCGTTGGGACAGATCTCGGGACGCAGCAGGTCGGCGTCGCGGGTCAGGCCACTGTCGACCAGGTGATCGCGCAGCAAGCGGAACTTGTCCATGGGAAAGCGGTGATCCGCCGGAAACTCGGGGCTGTAGTCTTCGTGGTAGATCAGCGGCAGTGGCATGGTGATTTCGTATGGCTGTTGAAGATTGGGAACGCAGGAAAGAGTGAACGATCCTACCAGCGATGTAGACTTGCGGCATGGAAATGGAGGGGCATGATGGAGCCGATTCAGCAACTCGAAAGCGCACGCCTGTTGATGCGTCAGTGGCGCGACGAGGATTTGCCGGCATTTGCGGCGATGTGCGCCGATCCGCAGGTGATGCGCTACTTTCCGGCCCCGCTCAGCCGCCTGGAAAGTGCGTCAATGATCGGCCGGGTGCGCGGGCATTTTGCCGAGCACGGTTTCGGTCTGTGGGCGCTGGAGCGCAAGGACAGCGGTGAGTTCATCGGTTTTACCGGTCTGGGTGTGGTCGGTTTCGACGCGCCGTTCACTCCGGCGGTGGAAATCGGCTGGCGTCTGGCCCGCGAGCATTGGGGCCTTGGTTATGCCAGTGAGGCGGCGTGGACGGCATTGCGCGCAGGCTTTGATCGGCTGGGGCTGAAGGAGATCGTTTCTTTCACCGCGCAGAGCAATCTGCCTTCGGAGAAAGTCATGCAGGCGATTGGCATGCAGCACGATCCGGCCGATGATTTCGATCACCCCAAAGTTGCCGTCGATCACCCGTTGCGCCGGCATCTGTTGTACCGAATTACCAGGGAGCAATGGCTGCAAACCCTGCATGGCTAAGCCGACACGGACGTTTACAATGGCGCGACAGTGGCTCGCGCCAGAACCTGAATGGGCCGCCGCAGCCAAGACTGCGCGGCATAGCGTTGTGTGAGGAGAGTCTGAATGAGCCAAGTGTTGGAAGATCTGGTCGACCTGCTGACCCTGGAACCGATCGAGGAAAATCTGTTCCGTGGCCGCAGCCAGGACTTGGGGTTCCGTCAGTTGTTCGGCGGGCAGGTGCTCGGTCAGTCGCTGTCGGCGGCCAGTCAGACGGTTGAAGAGGCGCGCCATGTGCATTCGATGCACGGCTATTTCCTGCGCCCGGGCGATGCCAAGTTGCCGGTGGTGTATTCGGTGGATCGCGTGCGTGATGGCGGCAGCTTCAGCACCCGTCGGGTCACGGCCATCCAGAAAGGCCACCCGATCTTCACTTGCAGCGCTTCGTTTCAGTATGACGAGGCAGGCTTTGAGCACCAGAGCCAGATGCCGGTGGTGGTCGGCCCGGAAAACCTGCCGTCGGAGCTGGAACTGACCCAGCAACGTGCGCACCTGATCCCCGAGCACATGCGCGAAAAACTGCTGTGCCCGAAACCGATCGAAGTGCGCCCGGTCACTGAAAAAGACCCGTACAACCCACAACCGGCCGATCCGGTGAAATACGTGTGGTTCCGTGCTGATGGCGCGTTGGCGGATATTCCGGCGCTGCACAAATACCTGCTGGCCTATGCCTCGGACTTCGGTTTGCTGACCACTTCGATGCTGCCGCACGGCAAGTCGGTCTGGCAGAAAGACATGCAGGTCGCCAGCCTCGATCACGCGCTGTGGTTCCACAATGATCTGCGCGCCGATGACTGGCTGCTCTATGCGATGGACAGTCCGTGGGCCGGCAATTCCCGGGGTTTCTCCCGTGGCAGCGTGTACAACCGCGCCGGGCAACTGGTGGCGTCGGTGACGCAGGAAGGCCTGATTCGTCACCGCAAGGACTGGGCATGAGCCTGAGCGATGTGAAGCACTGGGTGTTCGACATGGACGGCACCCTGACCGTCGCCGTGCATGACTTTGCGGCGATCCGCGTGGCCCTGGCGATTCCGCCCGAGGACGACATTCTCACCCACCTCGCTTCGCTGCCGGCCGAGGAGGCCGCGGCGAAACACGCGTGGTTGCTGGAGCATGAGCGCGATCTGGCGCTGGGTTCGAAACCGGCTGCCGGTGCGGTGGAGCTGGTGCGCGACCTGCACGGGCGTGGCTATCGCCTGGGCATTCTGACCCGCAATGCTCGGGAGCTGGCGCACGTGACACTTGAAGCCATTGGCCTGGCCGACTGCTTCGCCGTGGAAGATGTGCTGGGCCGCGATGAAGCGCCGCCCAAGCCGCATCCCGGTGGGTTGCTGAAACTGGCGGAGGCGTGGAGCGTGCCGGCAAGCGAGATGGTGATGGTCGGGGATTACCGCTTTGACCTGGATTGCGGGCGGGCGGCAGGGGCGCGGACGGTGCTGGTGAATCTGCCGGACAACCCGTGGCCGGAGTTGACGGACTGGCATGCGCAGGATTGTGTCGAGCTGCGGCGGATGCTTTTGGCCTGAGATCTTCGGTGCCTGTCAGATTGCCTTCGCGAGCAAGCTCGCTCCCACAGGGGAATGCATTCCAACTGTGGGAGCGAGCTTGCTCGCGAAGAGGCCAGAACGGCCACCGCAAGGATTACTGATCAAACAGCGCTTTCTGCCCCTCCGGCGACGTCAACATCCCATCGCCGTTATGCCCGACACCGGGCACTTCTACCAGCCGCTGATTCACCCCTTCCGGATGGCGCCGCAGCAGGTAACTGAAAAACGCCTTGCCCCGCTCCAGTCGATACGCGCCCTGCGCCTCGGCGGCGCAACTCTTGTCCAGCGCCGGATGTTGCGGGTCGGTGTCCTGCTGCCCCAGCAGATAAATCACTTCGCGCTTGATGTAGCTGCTCTCAAGCTGCAACGGCGTTTGCCCACCGGCGTACACCGGCATGTCTGCCAGACCGTACTTCCAGCGATTGAAGCCCGGGCACTGTGTGTGATCGAACGCCACTGGCCGCTGTTCGTTGAAATAAGCGTACGACGACGGATTGGCCACCACATACCGCAGGCGAATGCCGTTGGCCTTCAGCGCTGGCTGATCCTTGGCCAGCAGGGCGTAGCGCTGCACCACTTGTCCGCCACCGGAATGGCCGAAAATCACGATCTGCTGCACATCCGGAAACTGTTTGCGATCACTGACCCGGGCGACGATGGCGTCGAGTGCGGCGTAGGAGCTCAGCGGCTTCGGCCCTGTGGATAACCCGCCGCCCATCCACTCGTTGCCTTTCCAGCGCAGCAACGTGTTGGGCAGGGAGTACAGGGCGACGTCGCTTTCGTTGAGAAACTGCGGCGCGATCACCAGCGTGTGCGCCGTTTGCCCGGCCAGTTCGGTGGCGCGTTCGGCACTCTTGCGGTAGGTCTCGGCATTGCGCAGACGACCGTGAATGACGATCAACACCCGCTCGATTTTTTCCGGTGCCGGGCTGATGCCGACGGCCATTTCGCCGGCCTCGAATTGCAGGCGTCCGGGGCTGATGGCATCGACGCCCGCCGCGTGGGCGTTGCCGCCGATGATCAGTAAAGCCAAAAGCCATTTGCGCATTTACAGGTTTTTCGCCGCGAAGGTATCGCACTGGCCGACCTGGCCCTGGGCGAAACCGGTTTTGAACCAGCGCACCCTTTGCGCCGACGTGCCATGGGTAAACGAGTCCGGCACCACACGGCCCTGACCCTGTTGTTGCAGGCGATCATCACCGATGGCGTTGGCCGCATTCAAGGCCTCTTCGACGTCACCCGGTTCCAGCCAGTTCAGGCGCTTCTGCGCATGGTAGGCCCAGACGCCGGCGAGGCAGTCGGCCTGCAATTCCTGGCGCACCAGCAAACCGCCGTCGCCCTGCATCTGCCGGCCTTGCTGACGGGCCGCCTGAATTTTCGCCGAGACGCCGAGCAACGTCTGCACATGGTGGCCGACTTCGTGCGCAATCACGTAAGCCTGGGCGAAATCGCCGGCAGCCTTGAAGCGCTGGGCCATTTCCTGGAAGAAGGCCATGTCCAGATAGACTTTCTGATCGGCCGGGCAATAGAACGGGCCGGTCGCCGAAGTCGCCAGACCGCAGGCGGAATTCACCCGATTGCTGAACAGCACCAGGGTCGGGTCCTTATATTGGCGGCCGGCCTGCTGGAAAATCGCGCCCCAGGTGTCTTCGGTATCGCCAAGGATCGACCGCACGAATTCGGCCTGCTGGTCGTTGGCCGGTGGCGCCTGTCGGGTTTGCGTCGAGGCCGGTGCCGATTGCTCGGTCATCTGCCCGGTGAGCTGGCCGAGGATCTGCAACGGATCCTGGCCGGTGATCCAGCCGATGCCGACGATCAGCAAAATCGCCCCCAGGCTCAGACCCTTGCCGCCACCGAAACGCATGCCGCCGCCACCGCCGGTATCATCGCCACGGGCATCGACGACGTTGTCACTGCGTCGGCCTTTTTTCCATAGCATGTGGGAAATCCTCTTTCTGTACGTGGTGATGAGTGTTGCTGGTGTGAGAGTGTGGCGCCAGTCCGGTCGTCCGTCTATTCGCGCACACGCCAACAGGCCCGGCCTCGGGTGACGAGGACGGGCCTGTTATTGACGAGCGTGTACGCGACTAATTCAATCCGTTGGCGGATTTCTCTCGGCGCGCTGTGCGTCAGCGATCGAAGGCATCCCACACCGGGGCGAAATCCGGGCTGACCTGACGCTGATTCTTCGGCAGTGCGGCGATCAGTGCGCGGTCTTCAGCGTCCAGTTCAACCTGCAGCGAAGCCAGGTTCGCCAGTTGATTGGCCCGGCTGCTGGCCTTGGGAATCGCCGCGACGTTGGGCTGATCCAGCAGCCATTTCAATGCGACCTGAGTCGGCAGCACGCCGTGTTTTTCAGCGATCTGCTGAATCTGTGGAATGTCCGAGACCTTGTTACGCGCCAATGGCGTGTAGGCCGTCAGTGCCAGATCGTGTTGGCGCGCGTAATCGAGCAGGGCGTTCTGGCCGAGGAGGACGTGGTACTCGACCTGAATCGCCGAGAGCGGAATACCGTATTCCTCGACGACTTTGCGCAGCAGCGGCAGAGGAAAATTCGCCACACCGATATTGCGCGCCAGACCTTGCTCCTTGAAGGATGCGAGGGTTTCAAGCGTGCGCGGCAAGTCCCAGTCAGTGCTCGGCCAATGGATCATGAACAGGTCGACGTAATCGCTGCGCAAAGCCTTGAGGCTTCGTTCCATCGAGTGACGCATCGCGTCGGGTTGCAACTGATCCCACCAGACCTTGGTGGTGACATGAATCTGCTCGCGGGGTGTCGGTGTGTTCGCCAATGCTTGTCCGACGGCGTCTTCGTTGTTGTAGGCCGCTGCCGTGTCGATGTGCCGGTAGCCGAGTTCCAGCGCTTGCTCCACGGCACGGGTGCATTCGTCGCCGAGCATCGGCCAGGTGCCGAGGCCGAGTTTCGGCATGTTCAAACCCTGGGCGTTAACGATGTGCTGCATGGTCGATCTCCTGTTCGAAAGCAGTGATGCCGGCGATATGCCGGGCGGCGATGTAGCCGAAAGTCAGCGCCGGGCCGAGGTTGATCCCGCCTGCCGGATAGTGCCCGCCCATGATGCTGGCCATGTCGCCACCGGCGGCGTAGAGCCCGGCGATGGGCTGGGCATGGGCATCGAGCACTTGCGCCTGCGGGTTGACCTTGAGCCCGGCAAAGGTGCCGAAGCAGCCCGGTTGGACTTTCACGGCATAGAAGGGGCCTGTCTCTATTGGGGCAACGCAAGGGTTGGGAAGGTTCGCCGGATCGCCCTGTTTGCGGTTATAGGGCGTTGCGCCGCGACCGAACGACGGGTCCTCGCCGTGGCGTGCATGGCGGTTGTAGTCCTCCACCGTCTGACGCAACCCGCTGGGGTCGATGCCGCAGACGCTGGCCAATTCTTCAAGGGTGTTGCCGGTTTTCAGATAGCCGCTGCGGATAAATCCTGACACCGGAACGGGAAATGGCCGCGACATGCCCAAGCCATAACGCCGTTGAAAGGCGCGGGTGCAGATCAGCCATGAGGCGACTTCTTCGCCCTCGGGCGTGGCGGCAACCATGGCGCTGACGTAGTCGTAGTAACCGTTGGCTTCATTGGCGAAGCGTTGGCCGTTGCGCAGTACGCCAATAATTCCTGGTTTGCCGCGTTCGATGATGTGTGGGAAATGGCCGATGCTGCCGTCGGCATGGGGCACTTGCGAGACCGGCGCCCAGGCCACGGGCGAAGCCACGTCGGTGTTGACCGTGGCGCCGACACTTTCGCCCAGGCGCAGGCCGTCGCCATTCACCGCCAGCGGCGGCAGTGCCCAGTGTTCATGACCCGTGGGCGTGCGCGGAAACAAGGCCTTGCGTCGCTCGATGTCGTTGGCAAATCCACCGGCGGCCAGCATCACGGCTTTGCGTGCATGAATGTGGATCGGGCCTTTGGCGCTGTTGACCAGCGCGCCGCAAACCCCTGCTTCATCGCGCAGCAGTTCGGTCACCGGTGCCGACGCCCAGAGCAGGACGCCAAGGTCCTCGGCGGACTTCGCCAGTCGTGCGACCAGCGCCACACCGTTGACCAGTTGCATGGCTTGGCCATGTACCGCGAGGTCAAGCAGGTGCCGGGTAAAACGACGGGTTACGTGCCACGCGGCTTTCAGCGATCGGCTGAGATTGAGGAACGCCGCAAGGTCGGCGCCGGCCATGATTGGCATGCCCATGAAGGACGTTTCGCGCATCGTTGTACGCAGGCGCTTGAGCAGGCGTCCGACCTTTCGTCCGTCGTAAGGCGCCGCGATGACCGAGCGACCGCCCGTGCCCGCGCCGGGTGTATCGCCATGAATGTCGGCGATGGCGTTGCCGTCGGCAAATTGCAGAGCGGTGTGCTGTTCAAAAAACGCCACCATGCGCGGCCCGGCGGTGAGAAAGGCATCGACCATTGCCGGGTCGTAATGCTCGCCGAGTTCGTGGCGCAGGTAAGTGCGCGGTTGCTCAACGTCCTCGACGATGCCGGCGCGCCGGGCCAGCGGATTGCACGGCACCCACGCCCAGCCGCCGGACCACGCGGTGGCACCACCGAACACCGGATCTTTTTCAACCACGATGACTTTCAGACCATGCCACGCCGCAGTGACCGCTGTGGATAAACCGGCGGCACCGGAGCCGACGACCAGAACGTCGCAGTCGATTTCGGGAAGTTCGGCAGGCATCAGGCAAAGCTCCGCAGCTGGGTTTATTGGAATTGAATTCCAAAAAATAACCAATGAAGCGTGGCTGCAACAAGGCTTGTTTCAGTAAAGTGGGCGGTAATCGCCCGGCCAGTTCCGGATTTCGCTTTGTGTGAGATGTCTTCTAGAATCGGCAAAATTTCACTTGGATTTCCCCATGGCCGGCAGTCAGATCGAACGGGTTTTCAGCGTGCTCGAAAGCCTCACCAGTGAGCCGCGCGGGCTGCCGATGCAGACCCTCGCCGAGCAACTGGACATCCCGAAAAGTGCCACTCACCGGATGCTCGCCGAGCTGATTCGCCTGGGCTACGTGCGGCAGAATGCCGACACTTTGCGCTATCACCTGTCGACCAAACTGGTGGCGATGGGGTTTCAGTATCTGTCGAGCAGCGGTGCCGACATCGTGCAACCGGTGCTGGATCGACTGGCGCAGGAAACCGGTGAACTGGTGCGTCTGGGGGTGATCGACGGCGAGCGCCAGACCTGGATCGCCAAGGCACAGGGCGCACGCACGGGCTTGCGTTATGACCCGGACATGGGGCGCGATGCGCCGCTGTTCTACACCGCCTCCGGGCATGCGTGGCTGGCCTGCATGAGCGATGCCGAGGCGTTGTCGCTGGTCGAGCGCCAGGGCGCGGAAGTACCGGTGGGCATCGGGCCGAATGCGCCGCGTTCCAATATCGAACTACTGGAGCGCCTGCGCCTGGCGCGGGAACAGGGTTATGCCTGTGTCGAGGAAAGTTCGGCGGTGGGCACCTCGGCGATTGCCGCGGTGGTCAAACATCCGGTTGACGGGCGAGTGATCGGCGTACTGAGCATTGCCGGACCAAGCGCACGGATGCCCGGCGCGCGACTGCACGAATTGGCGCCGTTGCTGGTGAAGTTCACCGAGGAATTGTCGGCGGCGAGCCTGGCGTCTGAGTTATTCATCTGACCGATCCCCTGTAGGAGCTGCCGAAGGCTGCGATCTTTTGATCTTGATCTTGAAAAACAAAGTCAAAAGATCGCAGCCTGCGGCAGCTCCTACAGGTCAGGCGTTGGTATGAAGTTGTGCGGTGTTCGCACGGTTTTCCCATCACTGGGTGTTTGATTGTGGAACGTGGTTCTAAATTGTTGCTGGAGTGACTTTTCCAACAACAATCACAAGAGGATCGCGTCTTGACTCCGCCCCTTCGTATCGCCCTGATCGGCGCTGGCAACATGGGCCAGCAGCATTACCAGCACCTGCAAACCCTCAACGAAGCCCGCTTATGCGCAGTGGCCGATCCCGGCCCGCAGGCTGCCGCGCTGGCGGGGCGGTGGGGCGTAGCGCATTTCGCCGATCACCGGCAGATGCTGGAGCAGGCGCGGCCAGACGCGGTGATCGTCGCCAATCCAAATAATCAGCACGTCAGCACCGCCCTGGATTGCCTCGCCGCCGGGGTTCCGGTGTTGCTGGAGAAACCGGTCGGCGTGCACCTGGATGAGGTGCGTGAGCTGGTGGCGGCGGTCAAACGCTGTGGCGTGCCGGTGCTGGTCGGCCATCATCGGCGGCACAATCCGCTGATCGTGCGGGCCCATGAGTTGTTGCGCAGCGGCGCGCTCGGGCGGCTGACCACGGTTACCGCGCTGTTCCAGTTACGCAAACCCGACCGTTATTTCGAGATCCCGTGGCGCCGTGAACCGGGGGCGGGCCTGTTGCTGACCAATCTGATTCACGACCTCGATCTGCTGCGTCACCTGTGCGGTGAAGTGCAATCGGTGCAGGCCGTCACCGACAACGCGGTGCGGGGTTTTGCCAACGAGGACAGCGTGGCGCTGTTGCTGCAATTTGCCGACGGTGCACTCGGTACGCTGAGCGGTTCTGATGCGGTCGCCGCGCCGTGGAGCTGGGAGCTGAATTCCGGGGAGAACCCGGTCTACCCGCGTCAAGTCGACCAGCCGTGTTATCTGCTGGCGGGTACCGCCGGGGCGCTGAGCATTCCGCAACTCAAGCGCTGGCATTACGCTGCCGATCAAGTCGATGCCGGTTGGCACGAGCTTTTGCTCGCGGTGCAGGAACATTGCGCGGCCGGTGACGCCTTGCGTTTGCAACTGCAGCATTTTGTGCAGGTCGCGCGGCGTGAAGTCGAACCGCTGGTCAGTGCCGCCGATGCCGCGCGAACATTGGCGCTGGTCGAGGCGATTCGCGAGGCGGCGGCCAGCGGTCGTGCCTGTTCCCCTGCAGTGGTCGAGGCTTGAACATGTACGAACGAATCCTGTCCCTGGCCAGTCTCACCGTACTCGAATTGTCGCCACCGCAAATGGTCGAGGTGGCGGCGCGTGCCGGTTACAGCCATGTCGGCCTGCGTCTTGAGCCGGCGACGCCCGAGGAATATCACTTTCCGTTGGTGGCCGATGCTGATTTGCGGCGTCAGACGCTGGCGCGTTTGCGCGACACTGGCATCGCTGTGCTCGATGTGGAAATCCTGCGCTTGAAGCCGCAAACCGTGGTCGCCGATTTCGAGAAGCTGCTGGCCGTCGGCGCGGAGTTCGGCGCCAGTGAATTACTGGTCGCCGGCAATGATCCTGACGAGCAACGGCTCACCGACAACTTTGCCGCGCTGTGTGATCTGGCGGCGCCTTACGGTTTGCATCCGCACCTGGAGTTCATGCCCTGGACCGATGCGCGCAACCTCAAGCAGGCGTTGCGCATTGTTGCCAATGCCGACCGGGAAAACGCCGCGGTGCTGGTCGATGCCTTTCATTTCGATCGCTCCGGCTCACGGCTGGAGGATCTGGCCCACGTCGCGCCTGCGCGCCTGCGTTATGCGCAATTGTGTGATGTGGCGGGCCCGCGACCGGCGGACATGGCCGAGATCTTGCGTCAGGCGCGCAATGAGCGGCGGTTTCCCGGCGAGGGCGATTGTGACTTGCTCGGGTTGCTGAAAGCGCTGCCGACTAATCTTGCGTTGAGCCTGGAAATTCCTGCGGTGAAATTGCTCGAGCAGGGCGTGAGTGGATTGCAGCGGGCGCAGATGGCGATGGATAGCACCCGAGCGTTGTTGGCGCGGCTTTAAGCGCTGCTGCGCACCTGTTGCGGACAACCCCGTTGTCACAGGGACAATGTTGTTCCTGTGGCGACGAGACTTGCCTGCGAAGATTTTTGATCTTTTTTGCAACACAAGGAAATCCGATGACCGTCAGCACCCCGCTCTCTGGTGTCAACCAACCCTTCAAGGGGATCTTGCTGATTGTCGTGGCGACTTTCCTGTTCTCCAGCCACGACGCCCTGTCGAAATACCTTTCGGGTTTCTACCCGATCATCATGGTGGTGTGGGCGCGGTATCTGGTGCACACCTTGCTGATGGCGGGGATTTTCCTGCCGCAGTCGGGGTTGCGCGTGCTGCGCACCAAACGGCCGTTGTGGCAGTTGGCGCGGGCGCTGTGCCTGCTCGGCACCAGTCTGTTTTTCACCACTGCGCTGCTGTACATCCCGCTGGCCGAGGCCACGGCGGTCAACTTTCTTGCGCCGGTGCTGGTGACGGCCCTGTCGGTGCCGCTGCTCAAGGAAAGGGTAACGCGCGGGCAGTGGATCGCGGTGATCTGCGGGTTTATCGGAGTGCTGATCATCGTCCATCCGGGCGGCGAATTGTTCACCCCGGCGGTGTTGCTGCCATTCTGTTCGGCGCTGTTTTTCTGCTTCTATCAACTGCTGACGCGCAAGCTCGCAGAAGTCGACAGCCCCACCACCAGCAACTTCTTCGCCGGCTTGTGCAACACCTTGGTGATGAGTGCGCTGGTGCCGTTCTTCTGGCAAGTGCCAACGTTGTCTCACGCCGTGTTGATGCTGGCGCTGGGCAGCTGCGGGATGACCGCGCACCTGTTTCTGACCCAGGCGTTCCGCCATGCCGCGCCGGCATTCCTGGCGCCGTTCGGTTATTGCCAGATCGTGTTTGCCGGGTTGTTGGGGTGGGTGGTGTTCAATCACACGCCGAGTCTGTTGACGGTGATCGGGATCGCGGTGATCTGCTGCAGCGGCCTGGCGGCGGCGTGGCAGCAAAGCCGCCGCTGAAGGACCCACAAATCCCTGTGTAGGAGCTGCGGCACGCTGCGATCTTTTGATCTTCAAAAACAGGATCAAAAGATCGCAGCGTGCCGCAGCTCCTACAGGGGGAGGGTGGTGCAGGCCGGGTTACTCGGTGACGTCTGGAATCTTGCGCGGCGCCATGAAGTACATCCAGGTCAGCGCCAGGAAGTACATCGCCGGGATCAGGGTGAACAGCACCGTGTAGTTGTTGTTGGTGACGGTCAGGATGTGGCCGACGATCTGGGTCATGAACATCCCGCCGATCGCTGCGCACATACCGCCGAAACCGAACACCGTGCTCATCATGTGCTTGGGCGTGTAGTCCATCACCAGGCTCCAGATGTTCGCGGTCCAGGCCTGATGCGCGCCGATGGCCAGGGAGATTGCCGCGACGGCGACCCACAGATTGCTCGAACCGGCGGCCATGACCACGCCGATGATGCAGCAGGCGAACAGGAACATCGACAGCAGCCGCGCCTTGATCGAGTTCATCCCGCGACCGATCAGGAACGAAGACAGAATGCCGCCGCCGACGCTGCCGAAGTCGGCCGTCACGTAGATGATGATCAGCGGAATGCCCATCTGGGTCACGTTGATGCCCAGGTTGTATTGCTGATTGAGAAACGGCGGCAGCCAATACAGGTAGAACCAGAACACCGGCGCCGTCAGCGAATAGGCGAGGGCGAACGCCCAGGTGCCACGCATGCGCAGGATGCGTGAAAACGGTACGCGGGCCTGTTCCGGTTCGACTTCCTGCTGGATGTAGTCGAGTTCGGATTTTTTCACCCGTGGATGGTCTTCCGGGTTGAAGTATTTCAGGCCCCAGAACAGCAGCCAGATCCCGCCGAGTGCCGACATGCACAGGAACGCCGCCTGCCAGCCCCACACGTGGAGAATCAGCGGCAGCAGCATCGGCGTGAACATGGCGCCGACGTTGGTCCCGGCGTTGAAGATGCCGGTAGCCACTGCGCGTTCACCGGCCGGGAACCACAGGCGTGTGGTTTTCACGCAGGCCGGGTAGTTGGCCGCTTCGGTGAGACCGAGGATGAACCGGCAGACCATGAAGCCGACGGCCGACGTCGCCAGACCGTGGGCGCCGGTGGCCAGGCTCCAGAGTAGCACTGCGCAGAAGAACACGCGTTTCACGCCGACCCGGTCGATCAGGCGTCCCTGCAGGACGAAACCAATCGCGTAGCCGACCTGAAACCAGAAGTTGATGTTGGCGTAATCCATCGCCGTCCAGCTCATTTCCTTGGCGAGGATGGGCTGCATGACGCCGAGTGCGGCGCGGTCGATGTAGTTCAGGGTCGTGGCGAAAAACACCAGCGCCAGCATGCCCCAACGGGTCTTGCCGACAGCCATGGCGCCGCGGATCTTGTCGCCGATGCCACCCGTGGCAGTGCTCATGGCCGGGGCCATGCGGGAAGTCTGTGAAGGAATCATTGTTCCACCCGTTTTTGAATTTGTTATGTGGTGTTGTTTGCACGCACTGCGACCGAAGGTTCATTTCCGGACTCAATGTGAAGTCGATGGTGGGCAGTGGACGAAAAATCGTCAATTCGTCGAAACGCCATAGTGTTCGATAATCGCACGCAAAACTAACCGGCTGGTACACTTTAAATTGCTGCTGAAGACGATGCAGCCAATAATTTCCTCACGATAAAAAACGATCCCCTGTAAAAAACTGCAGCGCAGTCCGGGAGTAGAAACATGCAGCGTTCCATTGCCACCGTTTCCCTGAGCGGCACCCTGCCGGAAAAGCTCGAAGCCATTGCCGCCGCCGGGTTTGACGGCGTCGAGATTTTCGAGAACGATCTTCTGTATTACGACGGCAGCCCGCGGGAAATCAGGCAGATGTGCGCTGACCTGGGGATCGCCATCACGCTGTTCCAGCCGTTCCGCGATTTTGAAGGCTGCCGCCGTGATCGACTGGCGCGCAATCTGGAGCGGGCCGAGCGCAAATTCGACCTGATGCAGGAACTGGGCACCGATCTGGTGTTGGTCTGCAGCAACGCCTCGGCGGACAGCATCGGCGATCAACGGATTCTCGTCGATGACCTGCGCCTGCTGGCCGAACGGGCCGGCGCTCGCGGGTTGCGCATCGGCTATGAAGCGCTGGCCTGGGGCCGGCACGTCAATACTTATCAACAGGTCTGGGACATCGTTCGCCAGGCCGATCACCCGGCCCTCGGCGTGCTGCTCGACAGCTTTCACACTTTGTCGCTGAAAGGTGATCCAGGCGCGATCGCCGACATTCCCGGCGACAAGATCTTCTTTGTGCAAATGGCCGACGCGCCGATCCTCGCCATGGATGTTCTGGAATGGAGCCGGCATTTCCGTTGCTTCCCGGGGCAGGGCGAATTCGATCTGCCGGGGTTCCTCGCGCCGATCATCCAGAGCGGCTACACCGGGCCGTTGTCGCTGGAGATCTTCAACGATGGTTTCCGCGCCGCACCGCCGCGGGCGAATGCCGCCGATGGTCTGCGTTCGCTGCTGTATCTGGAAGAGAAAACCCGTCAGCGCCTGGAACAGCAAGCAACGCCGGTGGCCAACCGCGAAATCCTCTTCGAAACGCCACAGGCCAGCGAGTACAACGGCATCGAGTTTCTTGAGTTCGCCGTCGACGAAAGCCTCGGCGCCAAACTGAGCAACTGGCTGGAGCGGCTGGGCTTCGTCAAGGCCGGGCAGCACCGCTCCAAGAGCGTGAGCCTGCTGCGTCAGGGCGATATCAACCTGATCCTCAACGCCGAACCGTATTCGTTTGGCCACAGTTTCTTCGAGGCCCATGGCCCGTCGCTGTGCGCCACTGCCGTGCGGGTCAAGGACAGCGCCAGCGCACTCGCTCGTGCGGTCGCCTACAAGGGCCAGCCCTATCGCGGCTTGGTCGGCCCGAACGAGCTGGAACTGGCCGCGGTGCGTGCGCCGGACGGCAGCCTGATTTATCTGGTGGATGAAGCGGCGGATGTCTATGGCACCGACTTCAATCTGCTGCCGAACGCTCAGGCCCGTGGCGGCCTCAAGCGCATCGATCACATGGCCATGGCGTTGCCGGCCGACAGCCTCGACAGTTGGGTGCTGTTCTACAAGAGCCTGCTGGATTTCGAGGCTGACGATGAAGTGGTGCTGCCCGATCCGTATGGGCTGGTGAAGAGCCGGGCGCTGAGAAGCCGTGACAGTTCGATCCGCCTGCCGCTGAACATCTCGGAGAACCGTAACACCGCGATCTCCCACGCGCTGTCGAGTTATCGCGGTTCCGGTGTGCATCACATCGCCTTCGATTGTGATGACATCTTCGCCGAAGTCAGCCGCGCCAAAGAAGCCGGTGTGCCGTTGCTGGATATTCCGCTCAACTATTACGACGACCTCGCCGCACGCTTCGATTTTGACGACGAATTCCTCAGCGAACTGGCGTATTACAACGTGCTCTACGACCGTGACGCGCAGGGTGGCGAGTTGTTTCACGTGTACACCGAGCCGTTCGAGGGGCGCTTCTTTTTCGAGATCATCCAGCGTAAAAACGGTTATGCCGGTTATGGTGCGGCAAACGTCGCGGTGCGTCTGGCGGCGATGGCCAAATCACGCAGCGGCGCGGTGCGCCAGGCGAAGTTGTAGGAAATTCGTAAACGCGGGATTAAACACGGGTCGCGCAGCTTCCTTAGCGCAGTTGTGCGGCCCATAATCGCCAGCCTGTGCAGTGATGGCCGTGAGCCCGCAATGACAATGACTTCAGAACTCCCCGCAGCCCCCGTCGTATCTGGCATCGAGCCGCGCAAGAGTCGCAAGAACAACCCGGAAAAGACCCGCGAGAACATCCTGCAGGAGGCGATCGTCGAGTTCGTCCAGCAGGGTTTGTCCGGCGCCCGCGTCGACGCGATCGCCGAGCGTATCCACACCTCCAAACGCATGATCTATTACTACTTCGGCAGTAAGGAGCAGTTGTACGTCGAGGTGCTGGAGAAGCTTTACGGCGACATCCGCAGCACCGAAAACCGCCTGCACCTGGCCGAGCTGCCGCCGGTGGTGGCGATCCGCCGACTGGTGGAGTTCACCTTCGATCACCACGACCGCAATGTCGATTTCGTGCGCATCGTCTGTATCGAAAACATCCATAACGCCGAGTTCGTGAAGCGTTCGGACACGATCAAGGCAATGAACAATACGATCCTCGATTCACTGGGCGAGATTTTGCGTCGCGGTGCCGAGGAGGGTGTGTTCCGCACCGGGCTGGACGCGCTGGATGTGCACTTGCTGATCAGCTCGTTCTGCTTCTACCGCGTCTCGAACCGCCATACGTTCGGTGAGATTTTTCAGATCGACCTGCCGGACGAAAGCATCAAGCAGCGTCATCGCGAGATGATCTGCGAGTCGGTGTTGCGCTACTTGCAAGCCTGACGCATTCCCCCTGTAGGAGTGAGCCTGCTCGCGATGGCGGTGTGTCAGCCTATACATCTGGCGCCTGACACACAGCTTTCGCGAGCAAGCCCGCTCCCACAGGATCGATGTTGATCTTCAGCTATTCATGCTTTGGAAATGCGCAAGCATCCGCTGCGCATCCGGCACCACGCCGCTGAACAATTCAAACGCCTTCACCGCTTGAAACACCGCCATGTTGCCGCCGTCCAGCGTGCGGCAACCGAGGGCGCGGGCGTTGCGCAGCAGTTCGGTTTCCAGCGGGAAGTAAACAATCTCCGCGACCCATAATTCCTTGCGCAGCAGCTCCACCGGCACCGGCATGCCCGGCAGTTTGGCCATGCCCATCGGCGTGGTATTCACCAGACCATCGGCCTGATTCAGCGTGCCCGGCAGATCTCGCCCGGCCACCGCGCGGCCTGAGCCGAAATGCTGGTTGAGGTTGTTCGCCAGACTCTCGGCACGTTCGCGGTCGACGTCGAAAATGCTCAGTTGCTGTACGCCTTCGCTCAGCAGCGCGTGGGCCACCGCCGCCCCGGCACCACCGGCGCCCATCTGGACGACACGCTCACGCGCAGCGTCTGTCAGGCCTCGGCGAAAACCTTCGGCAAAACCCAGGCAATCGGTGTTGTGGCCGATGCGCTTGCCATCCTTGAGCACCACCGTGTTGACCGCGCCGATGCCCCGGGCTTCCGGCGACAGTTCATCGAGCAACGGGATGATCGCCTGCTTGCACGGGAAGGTGATGTTCAGGCCGGTGTAGTGCATGCGCTCGGCGGCCAGCAGCAAGTCGGGCAGCGCGTTGCTGTCGAGTTGCAACTGATCGAGGTCGATCAGTCGATACAGGTAGCGCAGGCCTTGGGCATCGCCCTCGTGTTCATGCAGTGCTGGCGTGCGCGAGGCCTGAATGCCCGCGCCAATCAGCCCGGCGAGTATTACGTTCTTACGGATCATGCTGCGCGTCCTTTCAGCCGTTGACTGAAATGCTCCAGGGCCAGGCGATAGCCATGGCTGCCGAAGCCGCACATCACCGCCGTGGCGATGGCCGAAACGAACGAATGGTGGCGGAACGGCTCACGCGCATGCACGTTGGACAGGTGCACTTCGATCACCGGCAACTCACTGGCCACCAGCGCGTCGCGGATCGCCACCGAAGTGTGCGTCCAGGCCGCCGGGTTGATCACGATCCCGGTGCAGCGCCCGCGTGCCGCGTGAATCCAGTCGAGCAATTCGCCTTCGTGATTGGTCTGGCGAAATTCCACGGTCAGGCCGAATTCTTCAGCGGCGCGCCCGCACAGTGCAGAAATATCGGCCAGGGTTTCGTGGCCGTAGGTCGCCGGTTCACGGGTGCCGAGCAGGTTCAGGTTCGGGCCGTTGAGCACCAGAACGATAGGGGGCATGGGGGCAAACTCCACTTATTGTTTTTGGCTTGGGCCGAGGATTTCAGCCTGTGGAGGTAAAATGTACCAGATGGTTACCATGGTCAATTGAGCAACGTTGCGCTTGGCGCTTAGTGTTCGTTAATCGCACAAAACAAAACATCACCCACAAAAAAGCCGTCAATCACGACGGCTTTTTCGTATCTGGCATTCGCTATCAACGCCGGGTCAGCAACACCCCGGACTCCATGTGATGCGTCCACGGGAACTGGTCGAACATTGCACAACGGGTGATGCGGTGGGTGTCGTGCAGTTGGGCGATGTTGGCCGCCAGGGTTTCCGGGTTGCAGGAGATGTACAGGATGTTGTCGAAGCGCCGGGTCAGCTCGCAGGTGTCCGGGTCCATGCCGGCGCGCGGCGGGTCGACGAACACGCTGCCGAACTCGTAGCTCTTCAGGTCGATGCCGTGCAGGCGACGGAACGGACGCACTTCGTTCAGCGCTTCGGTCAGCTCTTCGGCGGACAGACGCACCAGCGTGACGTTATCCACAGCGTTTTCGCTGAGGTTGCTCAGTGCGGCGTTGACCGAGGTCTTGCTGATCTCGGTGGCCAGCACTTTGCGCACGCGGGTGGCGAGCGGCAGGGTGAAGTTGCCGTTGCCGCAGTACAGCTCCAGCAGATCGTCGGGACGATCGCCCAATGCTTCGTACGCCCAGTTCAGCATCTTCTGGTTCACGGTGCCGTTGGGCTGAGTGAACGCGCCTTCCGGCTGACGGTAACTGAAGGTGCGACCACCGACTTCAAGCTTCTCGACCACGTAATCGTGGCCGATCACTTCGCGCTTGCCCTTGGAGCGGCCGATGACGCTGACGTTGAGATCAGCCGCCAACTTCGACGCGGCCGCATGCCAGTGCTCGTCCAGCGGACGGTGATAACACAGGGTGATCATCGCATCGCCGGCCAGGGTGGTCAGGAATTCCACCTGGAACAGCTTGTGGCTCAGCGCCGAGCTGGCCTGCCATGCCGCCTTGAGCTGCGGCATCAACTGGTTGATGCGCAGGCTGGCAATCGGGAATTCTTCGATCAGGATCGGCGTGCGTTTGTCGTCCTGGGAAAACATCGCGTAGTGCCGCTCACCGCCCTCGCGCCACAGGCGAAATTCCGCGCGCAGGCGGAAGTTCTGCAGCGGCGAGTCGAACACGGTCGGCTCTGGCGCATCGAACGGGGCCAGCAGGTCACGCAAACGCGTGACCTTGTCTTCGAGCTGAGTGGCGTAGGCCTGGGAATCGAAAGTCATGCGTTGAACCAACCCAACTTGATCACGAACAGAATCGACAGGATCACCAGCGCCGGGTTCAGCTCACGGGCGCGGCCCGACAGCAGCTTGATCACGGTCCAGGAGATGAAGCCGAAGGCGATACCGTTGGCGATCGAGTAAGTGAATGGCATCGCCAGCGCGGTAACCACCACCGGTGCGGCCACGGTGATGTCTTCCCAGTCTATTTCCGCCAGACCGGAAGTCATCAGCACGGCGACGAACAGCAGCGCCGGTGCGGTGGCGAAGGCTGGAACGCTGGCCGCCAGTGGCGAGAAGAACAGCGCCAGCAGGAACAGGATCGCCACGACGACCGCCGTCAGGCCGGTACGCCCGCCAGCGCTTACGCCAGCCGCGGATTCGATGTAGCTGGTGGTGGTCGAAGTACCCAGCAGCGAGCCGGCCATCGCCGCGGTGCTGTCGGCGATCAGTGCACGACCCATTTTCGGCATGTGGCCGTCCTTGCCCATCAGGCCGGCGCGCTTGGCGACGCCGATCAGGGTGCCGGAGTTGTCGAACAGGTCGACGAACAGGAAGGCGAAAATCACGCTGACCAGACCGATGTCCAGTGCACCCTTGATGTCCAGTTGCATGAAGGTCGGGGCCAGCGAAGGTGGCATCGAGGTCACGCCGCCAAACGGAGTGAAGCCCATGGCGATGGAAATGATGGTCACCGCCAGAATGCCGATCAGTACTGCGCCGCGCACTTTCAGCGCTTCGAGGGCGACGATCAGCGCGAAGCCGAGGGTGGCGAGGATCGGCGCCGGGGCTTTCAGGTCACCGAGGCCGACCATGGTCGCCGGGTTGCTGACTACGATGCCGGCGTTGTGCAGGGCGATCAGTGCCAGGAACAGGCCGATACCGGCGGCAATCGCCGAGCGCAGCGGCAGCGGGATGCTGTTGATGATCCATTCGCGGATGCGGAAGATCGACAGCAGGAAGAAGCACACTGCCGAGATGAACACCGCGCCCAGCGCCACTTGCCAGGTGTGGCCCATGTGCAGGACCACGGTGTAAGTGAAGAAGGCGTTCAGGCCCATGCCCGGAGCAAGCGCGATCGGGTAGTTGGCGATCAGGCCCATGATGGTCGAGCCGATGGCGGCTGCTAGGCAGGTGGCGACGAACACCGCGCCCTTGTCCATGCCGGTCTCGCCGAGGATGCTCGGGTTGACGAACAGAATGTAGGCCATGGCCAGGAAGGTCGTGACGCCCGCCAGAATCTCGGTACGCACGTTGGTGTTGTGTGCCTTGAGTTGAAACAGCCTTTCCAGCATGTCTGCTCCCCGTGGCGCGCGCGGCGCCGTGAATGTATCGACCTCAACAGCAAAGCACAGACCGTCGCAAGCGCCTGGGAATTTGTGGTGGGCCGGAAAAAGCCGCGCATCATACCAGCAGCGTGAGGAATATGGCGGTTGTTGGTGCCGAACGTCGTCGAAGTTTTGCCGGAGGGTTATCTGCGCCATACTGCGCGCTGAATTTTTGGGGAAATACGATCACATGGGCAAGCGCTGGATAAAGGCTTTGGGGGTAATGGCTGGGCTGATGGTCGGGTCGACGGCGGCGCTGGCAGCCTCGGCGCCACCGTTGACTGAAGTGAAGGTGATCAAGGTTCAGTCGCCGGCTTGCGGCCTCGAAGACATCGGCGATAACCAGCCGCAAACCCAGTGCAATCACAGCGGCCCGAGCATCAAGGTGTATGTGCTGGAAGTCGGCTATGGCCAGAACCAGCCGCACGCCACGCTGGACGGTTTTGAAGTCAACGGCACCCGGGCCCCGGTGTGTGCCTACGATAACGGCAATCTGACCGAGTGCACGCCCGGCAGCAAAACTGTCGGCTCGCTGTATACCTTCGATCTGGCGGGCAAGCAGGAAGGCACCTTCAGCTTCAGCAACACCTCGCTCAACGCGCCGCGCAACACCCTGTCGACCCAGCTTTACATCAAGTAACGGCTATCACCGGACGGGGCAGGGCAAAGCTGACTACGCTTGGAAGATCACCCAGCGGATGGCGCCCATGACCTTTAGAGCCCTGATTACCCTCGCCGAGGGCATCGATGATCTGCAAAGCGTGACCCTGATCGATGTGCTGCGCCGCGCCGGTGTCGAAGTGGTGGCGGCCAGCATCGAAGGCCGGCGCATGCTGACCTGCGCGCGCGGTACGCGCCTGACGGCGGATGGCATGCTGGTCGATGTGCTGGCACAGACTTTTGACCTGATTGCCCTGCCCGGTGGTGTTGTCGGTTCACAACATCTGTCGGCGCATCAGCCACTGCAACAGTTGCTCAAGGATCAGGCCAGCGCCGGACGCCTGTTCGCCGCCATAGGCGAAGCCCCGGCCATCGCCCTGCAAGCCTTCGGCGTCCTGCGTCAGCGGCGCATGACCTGCCTGCCGGCTACCAGTCATCAACTGTCGGGTTGTACGTTTGTTGATCAACCGGTGGTGGTCGACGGCAACTGCATCACCGCCCAAGGCTCTGGTGGCGCACTGGCGTTTGCCCTGACGCTGGTTGAGCAGCTTGGCGGCAAGGCGTTGCGGGCGAAGGTGGCGGGGGAGATGTTGGTGTGA
The DNA here is from genome assembly GCF_037126175.1 of Pseudomonas sp. RSB 5.4. NCBI lineage: Bacteria > Pseudomonadati > Pseudomonadota > Gammaproteobacteria > Pseudomonadales > Pseudomonadaceae > Pseudomonas > Pseudomonas sp. RSB 5.4. Next base: position 3,706,421 of record NZ_CP146986.1, on the reverse strand, counting down.
TGGCTTCAGGCGTGGGCAGCGATAGGCGTAATGGCTGGTTGCTCCCGATGCTCTGCTTGCCACAGATCGTAATCGGTTTGAACGCCTAGCCACACACGCGCCTTGCCAATGCCTGCTCGCTCCAGCCGTACTGCCAGATCCGGGCTGATCGGTGCATGGCCGTGCAATACGCGGGAAAGGTGAGGGCGGGCGAAGCCCAGATGTCTGGCCAATTCACTCACACTGATGCCTAACTCTGGCAAGACATCCACGAGCAGTGTTTCACCGGGGTGTGGCGGGTTGTGCATGGGCATGAGCCTGCCTCCTGTCAGTGGTAGTCCAGATAATCGACCAATTCGATGTCCGAACCGACAAAACGAAAGATAACCCGCCAGTTGCCTGAAACACTGAGCGACCAATATTCGGACAGTTCACCTTTCAGTGGATGCAGGCGCCAACCCGGCAGATCAAGATCTGCGGGAAGTGCTGCGCGATCCATGAACTGCAGCATACGTGCCAGACGTTTTGCGTGATCGGCGCGAATTCCGCGGGTCGAACCTGTTTCATAGAAGCCACGAAGGCCTTTGTGCTGAAAGGATTTGATCATGGCGGCGAGTGTAAGGCGATACATTACACTCTGTGCGGTAACTATGTACCGCACCTTTTCAATCAATTTGTGCTTGGCGTGTTGATTTCGCTGATGTGCCTCAGACCTTCGCCTCTTCCACCGGCACATGCATCCGGTCGCGTTTGGCCAGGGTCGGGAACAGTTTGATCCAGGTCCCGGTGACCACCAGCGTGCCGATCCCGCCCATCACCACGGCCGGTACGGTGCCGAACCAGTGCGCGGTGAGGCCGGATTCGAATTCGCCCAACTGGTTCGAGGCGCCGATGAACAGGCCGTTCACCGCGCTGACCCGGCCGCGCATTTCGTCCGGGGTTTCCAGTTGCACGAAGGAGGCGCGGATCACCATGCTGATCATGTCCGCTGCGCCGAGCACCACCAGCACCGCCAGCGAGAACCAGAACGAAGTCGACAGACCGAAGGCGATGGTCGCGACGCCGAATACGCCGACGGCGGTGAACATCACCCGGCCAACGTTGCGTTCGACGGAAAACCGGGCGAGGAACAGCGACATCCCCAGCGCGCCAACCGCCGGCGCCGAACGCAGCAGGCCCAGGCCCCATGGGCCGGTGAGCAGGATGTCCTTGGCGAACACCGGCAGCAACGCGGTGGCACCACCGAGCAGCACGGCGAACAGATCCAGCGAGATCGCCCCGAGAATGTCCGGGCGGCTGCGGATGAAGCGAATCCCGGCCAGCAGCGAGTCCAGCGTGGCTTTGCCTTTGTTCAGCGGCGTCTGCCGCGCGGGCAGATTGAGCATCAAGGTGCAGGCGATAACGTAGAGCAACACCGTCGGGCCGTAGACCCAGACACTGCCAAACGCGTAGAGCAGGCCACCCATCGCCGGGGCGACGATGGTGGCCGACTGCTGTGCCGACTGTGCTGCGGCGACCGCCCGTGGAAACAGGGCACTGGGCACGATGCTCGGCAGCAGTGCCTGGGTGGTCGGCAGCTCGAAGGAGCGTGCGCCGCCGAGCAGGAAGGCGAGGATGAAGATCATTTCCCGGGTGATGTGATCGGTGGCACTGCCGATGGCCAGCGCCAGGGCAATCAACGCCTGCAACGACTGACAGATCGCCGCGACTCGGCGTCGGTCATAGCGGTCGGCGACGTGACCGGTGTGCAGCATGAACAACACCCGTGGCGCGAACTCGACCAGCCCGACCAGACCCAGATCGAGCACGTTGCCGGTCAGTTGATACAGATTCCAGCCGATCGCCACCGTGAGCATCTGAAAACCGCTGGCGGTGAAGATCCGGGCGAACCAGAACGCGAGAAATGGACGATGGTGACGTAACAGCAGGGGCTCTTGGCTGGGCATCTGAAGGCAGGTCTGGCTCGGGGGGGAACCGCGAGGTTATCACCAGTCTGTAACAGGAAGTTGCTATGACAAAAAATTTAGTTAGCCAGACATCTATCGTCCAAAACCCTCAGTTTCTTGTGGCGAGGGAGCTTGCTCCCGCTGGAGGGCGAAGCACTCCCAAGCATTTCTCTGGATAGGTCAAGGTGGCAGGTTTTACGACTGCTGCGCAGCCGAGCGGGAGCAAGCTCCCTCGCCACAGGGATTTCGCCGCTCCGGGAATGTCTTTCAGAACGTTGCTCAGGCAATGAGGCAACTTGTCACGCGGCAAACGACCACGCCGTTCTTCGTCGGAAATGGGACTACTCTTTCAACATTGCTTGATCCAGATCAAGACCCTCCCGGGCCATGGTCTGGTGGCCCGATGGCCAGACTCCCTGCGTTGCGATGGTTATTAAAAAAGAACGAATCAGAATTCGCCGCACTCGATATTCGTGGGGGCAGTAGGTGCAGGGGCCGCAAGCCCCATCGCCGGTATTACCTGACAGAGGAAGACGTATGTTCGGTTTAGAGGCGCTCGATCTCGCCCGAATTCAGTTCGCATTCACCATCTCGTTCCACATCCTGTTCCCGGCCATCACCATTGGTCTGGCGAGCTACCTGGCGGTGCTCGAAGGCTTGTGGTTGAAAACCCATAACGATACCTACCGTGACCTCTACCACTTCTGGTCGAAAATCTTTGCCGTCAACTTCGGCATGGGTGTGGTCTCCGGTCTGGTCATGGCCTACCAGTTTGGTACCAACTGGAGCCGTTTCTCGGACTTCGCCGGTTCCGTCACCGGACCGTTGCTGACCTACGAGGTGCTCACGGCATTTTTCCTCGAGGCCGGTTTCCTCGGGGTGATGCTGTTCGGCTGGAACAAGGTCGGGCGAAAACTGCACTTCTTCGCCACCGTAATGGTGGCCATCGGTACGCTGATCTCGACGTTCTGGATCCTCGCTTCCAACAGCTGGATGCAGACGCCGCAAGGCTTCGAGATCGTCAACGGTCAGGTGATCCCGACCGACTGGCTGGCGATCATCTTCAACCCGTCGTTCCCGTATCGCCTGATGCACATGGCGACCGCTGCGTTCGTGGCCACGGCGTTCTTCGTCGGCTCGTCGGCGGCCTGGCACTTGCTGCGCGGCAAGGACAACCCGGCGATCCGCACCATGCTGTCGATGGCGATGTGGATGGCGCTGATCGTCGCGCCGATCCAGGCGGTCATCGGTGACTTCCACGGCCTCAACACCCTTGAGCATCAGCCGGCGAAAATCGCCGCGATCGAAGGCCACTGGGAAAACAAAGGCAACGAAGCGACGCCGTTAATCCTGTTCGGCTGGCCGGACATGAAAGAAGAGAAAACCAAATTCGCCGTGGAGATTCCGTATCTCGGCAGCCTGATCCTGACCCACTCGCTGGACAAGCAAGTACCGGCGCTCAAGGAGTTCCCGCCTGAAGACCGGCCGAACTCGACCATCGTGTTCTGGTCGTTCCGGGTCATGGTCGGTCTCGGCTTCCTGATGATCTTCACCGGTCTGTGGAGCCTGTGGCTGCGCAAGCGCGACACCCTCTACACCTCGCGCCCGTTCCTGTATCTGGCGTTGTGGATGGGACCGTCCGGCCTGATCGCGATCCTCGCCGGCTGGTTCACCACCGAGATCGGGCGTCAGCCGTGGGTGGTCTACGGGCTGATGCGCACGGCGGATGCGTCCTCCAACCACAGCTTCATGCAGATGAGCATCACCCTGATCATGTTCGTCGTGGTGTATTTCGCGCTGTTCGGTGCCGGGCTCGGCTACATGATGCGTCTGGTGCGCAAAGGGCCGAAAACCGATGAAGGCAAGGAAACCAACGACGGTGGTCCTGGCCAGAAACGCACACCGGCGCGGCCGTTGTCCGCCGCCGATGACGAAGGCACCGACGCTGACTCGCAGCGCAGCCTGGAAAAGGAGATTTGACTCATGGGTATTGATCTTCCGCTGATCTGGGCCGTGATCATCATCTTCGGCATCATGATGTACGTGGTCATGGACGGTTTCGACCTGGGGATCGGGATTCTCTTTCCGTTCATCCCGGGCAAGACCGACCGTGACGTGATGATGAACACCGTGGCCCCGGTGTGGGACGGCAACGAAACCTGGCTGGTACTGGGCGGCGCGGCGTTGTTTGGCGCGTTCCCGCTGGCCTACTCGGTGGTGCTGTCGGCGCTGTACCTGCCGCTGATCTTCATGCTGATCGGCCTGATTTTTCGCGGTGTGGCGTTCGAGTTCCGCTTCAAGGCCAAGGACGACAAGCGCCACCTGTGGGACAAGGCGTTCATCGGCGGTTCGGTGGCGGCGACGTTCTTTCAGGGCGTGGCACTCGGGGCATTCATCGACGGCTTGCCAGTGGTCAATCGGCAATACGCCGGCGGTTCACTGGACTGGCTGACGCCATTCACCCTGTTCTGCGGCGCTGCGCTGGTGGTGGCCTATGCCTTGCTCGGTTGCACCTGGCTGATCATGAAGACCGAAGGCAAGTTGCAGGAACAGATGCACAACCTCGCGCGGCCGCTGGCGTTCGTGCTGCTGGCGGTGATCGGCATCGTCAGTCTGTGGACGCCGCTGGCTCACCCGGAAATCGCGACACGCTGGTTCAGCAAGCCAAACCTGTTCTGGTTCATGCCGGTGCCGATTCTGGTGCTGGTGACGATGTACGGGCTGATCCGCGCGGTGGCGCGCAACGCCAACTACATGCCGTTCCTGCTGACCCTAGTGCTGATTTTTCTCGGTTACAGCGGTCTGGGCATCAGCCTGTGGCCGAACATCGTGCCGCCGTCGATCTCGATCTGGGACGCCGCTGCACCGCCGCAGAGCCAGGGCTTCATGCTGGTCGGTACGCTGTTCATCATCCCGTTCATCCTGGGTTACACCTTCTGGAGCTACTACGTGTTCCGCGGCAAGGTCACCCATGAAGACGGTTACCACTAGCCTGCGCTCCGCTCACCCAGTGGGAGCGAGCCTGCTCGCGATGGTGTCGTCAGTGACGCCATCGCCTGACGGAGGAACGATGCAATGAACGGCAAACATTCCCTGCACGAGATTGAAGAGGCCGAAAAAAAAGCCGCTGTGGCAGCGGCTCGGCTGGTTGGCCCTGATCTGGATCGGTAGCGTCGGCGCGCTGTTCATTGCGGCCAGCCTGATGCGCCTGTTCATGAGCGCGGCGGGCCTGACCACGCACTGAAACATCCCGTCCCGTTGCCTCTGGGCACGGTTTACCACCCTCCGTACCACGGAGGGTTTTTTTTGCCTGAGGTTTTACTTGCGGGCTTTGAGAATCACGAATTTCGGTGTGGCCGCTACTTGCTCGACGCCACGGAACAGCCGCGCCAGTTTGCTGTGATAACCCAGATGACGGTTGCCGACGATGTATAACGCACCGCCCACCACCAGCGCCTCGCAGGCTTGCTGGAACATGCGCCAGGCGAGGAAGTCGCCGACCACTTGCTGTTGATGGAACGGCGGATTGCACAGCACCACGTCCAGCGATTGCGGCGCTTGTCCGGCCAGACCATCGCCGGCCCGCACGATCACTTCTCGTGCGCCCAGTGCCGCCCGCCAGTTCTCGTCGGCCGATTGCACCGCCATGAACGATTCGTCGACCAGCGTGTAATGCGCGTCAGGGTTGTGCAGGGCGCTGGCGATCGCCAATACGCCGTTGCCGCAGCCCAGGTCGGCGACCCGGGCCGAACCAAGGTTTTTCGGCAAGTGCGGGAGGAACGCGCGGGTGCCGATGTCCAGCCCTTCGCGGCAGAACACGTTGGCGTGGTTGAGCAACTCGATGGCCGGTTCGTCGAGCAGATAACGCGACGGGTAGGGCGAGACCGTCGGGGCTTTCGCTTCGGGCGTGGCGATCAGCAAGCGCGCCTTCTTCACCGCCAGCGACGCCTGTACCGGACCGATGTAGCGCTCCAGCAGGTCGCCAGCCGCCCGCGGCAAATGCTTGACCATCGCCGCAGCCACCACTTGCGCGCCCGGAGCCAGTTGACCTTGCAGGCGAATCAGTTGTTCTTCGAGTAACGCCAGGGTTTTCGGCACACGAATCAGCACCCGGTCGTAGGGGCCGACCAACGGCTCGCTGGCCGGTGTGCCGCGCACGGCATCAAAGGCCAGGCCATTGCGCACCAGGTTTTTCTCAAGGCCCTGAAAAGCCAGGAACGAGTCACCACTGCTGCTGACCTGAACCTTGCCCGCCAGGCTGGCCGCGAGGGCGCCGAAGCTGTCGTTGAGCACCAGTACCCGGGTATCCGCTGCCGGTTGCTCGGCGGCCAGATGATTGAGCAGGTATTCGTCGGCCGCATCGAAGGCTTGCAGCGGTTCATTCTGCTGTTCAGGCTGGCGGATCAGATCGAGTTGGGCAAAGGGCGTATCGAGCAAGGGCATGGGACGGGGACTCTGGGTAATCAACGGGTGGCCCGCGGCCCAGGTGAGCGTGCTGCGGAACCGTCCGAGTGGACCACGACGCCAAAGTTGCCGTCATCACTCAGGAAGGTCGCAAATGGTACTTTTTTTTGCGCTCGAATACTCGCAGGTTTTAGCGTTTACGGCGTGTCCAGCAGGCCGATGCGCGTGGCAGCAATGACTGCGGAAATCTTGTTGCACACATTCAACTTCGAAATCACGTTCTGCACGTGATAGTTCACGGTCCGTTCGCTGAGGCAAAGGATCCGCGAAATTTCATAAGCGGTCTTGCCGACGGCCGAAAGCTTCAGCACTTCCAGTTCCCGGGGTGAAAGCTTCGGTCGGGTGAGAGGGTCGGTGTGCCTGGGCAAGGTTCTGGCGAACAACTCGCTCAGATGGCCGGTTACGTAGAACATGTAACCGAAATGCTCGTACAGCTCGAGCGGGCTCAAAGGACCCTTTTTTCTGGCGAGACTCAGCGTGGTGCAGAGCCCGGATGCTTCATGATGGAACGACTGTGACCAGCCGTGGCGCAAGCCATGTTCTTGCAACGCCTGCCAGAGTTCTGGTGTTTGCGAGTACAGGTCTTCGCTCCACATCACCGGCAACATACAGTGATTGCAGTGTGATATTACCGGATCAATCTTGCCGTAGCGTTCAAGTTCATAGAGTTCGTTCCACTCTTGAGGGTAGTTGTTGATTTGCAAGGGGTTTAAGTTGTCGTTCCGATTATTCGAAGTCAACGAGATCGCGCAGAAATTAAAACCGATATTCTCAGCGAATCTCAAAAGGATCGGATAGGCAGTCTCTATCTCCTTTGCGAAAGTCAGTTGCTTCAGTTGCGACTCCTTCCACATTTCCATTACAAACTCCGTGAGGCTTTTCCTGGGAGTGCGGTTTGGATCCAAAGGATCCGGCACGAACCCGAGTGTAGGATGTTTCTTACGTGGTGTTCTGATCTTTTCGCTCTTGGCTGCTTTGAAAATTAAATAAAGGGTTATTAGTGGGGTTATTTATAAAATGTCATCCTTAATTCAAAAGCTGAGCGGTTCCAGTTAGTTAATATTCACAAGTGAAAATAAATTTAATTGTGAAAAGCCGAGCGTACAACAGCACAAACTGTCGGTGTTTAAGCTGTTGATTTTGCGCGACACTGGGGGCATTCGTTGAATGGAGTGCCCCATGACCGCCAGCGCAGATAAGTTCACGGCCCAGACGTTGCTCGACGTGCAGCGCTTGACCCCCAGCCTGTTCACCCTGCGTACCACACGCGACGCCGGGTTTCGATTCAGCGCCGGACAATTCGCCCGCCTCGGCGTGACCAAGGCCGACGGCAGTACCGTGTGGCGCGCCTACTCGATGGTCTCGTCGCCATTCGACGAGTTTCTCGAGTTCTTTTCCATCGTGGTGCCGGGGGGCGAGTTCACCAGCGAGCTGAGCCGCTTGCAGGTGGGGGATACCTTGCTGGTGGAGCGCCAGGCCTTTGGCTACCTGACACTGGACCGGTTTGTCGATGGTCGGGATCTGTGGCTGTTATCCACAGGCACCGGGGTCGCGCCGTTTCTGTCGATCCTGCAGGACTTCGAGGTCTGGGAGCGGTTCGAGCGGATCATCCTGGTGTACAGCGTGCGTGAGACACGGGAGCTGGCCTATCAGCCTTTGATTGCGGGGTTGGCCGAGCGTGATTACCTGGCAGAACATGCCCATAAACTGCGATTCATTCCCACGGTTACCCGCGAACAAATGCGTGGCGCCTTGCACGGTCGGATTACCAGCCTGATTGAAAACGGCGAGCTGGAACGGGCAGCCGGTGTTGAACTGACCCCTGAGCACTCGCGTGTCATGCTCTGCGGCAATCCACAGATGATCGATGACACTCGGGCACTGCTGAAAAAACGCCACATGAGCCTGAGCCTGGCGCGGCGGCCGGGGCAGGTAGCGGTGGAAAACTACTGGTAGAAAAACGGCGCCATCAGGCGCCGTTTTCATTCATGAAGCGGTCAAGGCCGGTTGTTCTGGGCCTTGAGCAGATCGCGAATCTCGCCGAGCAATTCTTCTTCCTTGGTCGGAACCGGTGGCAGGGAAGGGGCCACCGCTTCTTCGCGTTTCAGGCGGTTGATGGCTTTGACGCCCATGAAAATCGCGAAGGCGACGATCACGAAGTCCAGAATGCTCTGGATGAATTTACCGTAGGCCAATACCACGGCCGGGGCGCTGCCCTCGGCGGCTTTTAGCGTAACGGCCAGATCACTGAAGTCCACCCCACCGATCAGCAGGCCGATTGGCGGCATGATCACGTCGCCGACAAACGACGAAACGATTTTGCCGAAGGCGGCACCGATGATGATACCGACGGCCATGTCGACCACATTGCCTTTGACCGCGAAGGCCTTGAACTCACTTAGCACGCCCATAGGTTATTTCCTTGTTACAGATGAGGTTGGTGTACGCAGTGTAAATCAGCAAAACGCGTCCTGCGCGAAACACCTTCTTACAATGCCCGTTTTTATCGACACATGAATCCACGATTAGTTTGCAAAGTGCCACTAATCGCGCGCGAAATACGCCGTAAACCGCTGATCAGGAAGCCATTTTTTTCAATCGTCGAGTTGCGAACTTTCTATTTATGTTCACCGGCATAGCCCTCTAGCCTCTGGTTGGCGCACCTGGATGCGCCCAAAAAAACCAGAGGAACCTGATATGAATTCCACTCTTGGACTGGGGGCTTTTCCCCATCGCCGTACGCTCGGCGTACTGATCGCCAGCCTGCTGACTTTTTCCGTGAACGCCGCACCCCTGACCCGAGATAACGGCGCAGCGGTTGGCGACAATCAGAACTCGCAGACCGCCGGCGCCACCGGCCCGGTGCTGCTGCAGGATGTGCAACTGATCCAGAAGCTCCAGCGTTTCGACCGCGAGCGCATTCCCGAGCGCGTGGTGCATGCCCGCGGTACCGGTGCCCATGGCACCTTCACGGTGACCAATGATCTCAGCGACCTGAGCAAGGCCAAGGTGTTCGCTGCCGGCCAGGTCACTCCGGTATTTGTGCGTTTCTCTGCGGTGGTGCATGGCAACCATTCCCCGGAAACCCTGCGCGATCCACGGGGTTTTGCCACCAAGTTCTACACCGCCGATGGCAACTGGGACCTGGTGGGCAACAACTTTCCGACCTTCTTCATCCGCGACGCAATCAAGTTTCCGGACATGGTTCACGCGTTCAAACCCGATCCGCGTACCAACCTGGACGATGACTCGCGTCGTTTCGACTTCTTCTCCCACGTACCGGAAGCCACTCGCACGCTGACCGAGTTGTATTCCAACTCGGGAACTCCAGCCAGTTATCGGGAAATGGACGGTAATGGTGTGCATGCCTACAAGTTGGTCAATGCCAAGGGCGAAGTGCACTACGTGAAGTTTCACTGGAAAAGTTTGCAAGGCATCAAAAATCTGACGCCCGAGCAAGTTACAAAAGTTCAGGGGAAAGATTACAGTCATATGACTAATGATCTGGTCAGTCATATCAACAAGGGTGATTTCCCGAAGTGGGACTTGTACATCCAAGTGCTAAATCCGCAAGATTTGTCCAAGTTTGATTTCGATCCATTGGACGCTACCAAGATCTGGCCGAATGTTCCTGAGCGAAAAGTTGGACAAATGGTGTTGAACCGTAACCCAGCCAATGTGTTCCAGGAAACCGAACAAGTTGCGATGGCCCCGGCCAATGTTGTTCCGGGTATCGAACCTTCCGAAGATCGTCTGTTGCAAGGCCGGGTGTTCTCTTATGCCGATACGCAGATGTATCGTCTGGGTGCCAATGCCCTGCAGTTGCCGATCAACGCGCCCAAAGTTGCCGTCAACAATGGCAATCAGGACGGTGCGATGAACTTCGCTGCCACGCAGTCCGGGGTGAATTATCAGCCGAGCCGTCTGCAACCGCGTGATGAGCCACAAAATGCGCGCTACAGCCAAATGGTGCTGTCGGGCAGCACCCAGCAGGCGAAGATTCAGCGTGAGCAGAACTTCAAGCAGGCCGGTGATCTGTATCGCTCGTTCAGCCAGCAGGAGCGTCAGGACCTGATCGCCAGCTTCGGCGGCTCGCTGGCCACCACCGATGACGAGAGCAAGCACATCATCCTGTCCTTCCTTTATAAGGCCGATCCGGAATACGGCAGCGGTGTGACCAAAGTCGCCAACGGTGACCTGAGCCGGGTCAAGGCGCTGGCGGCGAAACTGGTCGACTGATCTCGACGCCATATCACGCGGGGCCTGACTCAGGCCCCGTTCTGCTCAAGGAGACGGCTGATGCGATTTTGTCTGTTATTGCTGCTCGGTTGCCTGTCATTTACAGCGCTGGCCGAACAGAACCCCGAGGCGATCAAGGCCCAGTTGCAGGATTATTATTTCGATGCCGCCCGGCGCGGTGATGTGCCGATGCTCGAAACCTTTATCGAGTCCGGCTATTCCCTCGATACCCGCGACAGCAAGGGGTATACCGCTTTGATTCTGGCGGCGTATCACGGCCAGGGCGCGGCAGTTGATCAGTTACTGGCGGCGGGCGCAGATGCCTGCGCGCAGGATCAACGTGGCAACACGGCGCTGATGGGCGCGATTTTCAAGGGCGAGATGCAGATTGCCCGACGGTTGATGGCCACTGATTGCAGCCCCGATCAGCGCAATGGCGCCGGACAAACCGCTGCGATGTACGCCGGGTTGTTCAAGCGTGTCGAACTGCTCGACGCACTCAAGGCCAAGGGTGCCGACCTCAATGCCGAAGACCCTCTGGGCAACAGTGCCGCGCGTCTGGCCAACGGCGAAATCCGCACCGCCGCGCCGCGCTGAGCGGTGGCTGCGTTATCATCGCGGTTTTTGCCGGGGGATCCAGATGGCCAAGGCCAAGCGCATGTACGGCTGCACCGAGTGCGGCGCAACCTTTCCCAAGTGGGCGGGCCAGTGCGGCGAGTGCGGCGCCTGGAACACCCTGACCGAAACCATGATCGAAAGCGGCGGGGCCACGGCGCCCACCGGGCGTACCGGTTGGGCCGGGCAGCAGGCGCAGATCAAGACCCTGGCCGAAGTCAGCATCGAGGAGATTCCGCGCTTCTCCACCGCGTCCGGTGAGCTGGATCGGGTCTTGGGTGGCGGTCTGGTCGACGGTTCGGTGGTGCTGATCGGTGGTGATCCGGGGATCGGCAAGTCGACGATTCTGTTGCAGACCCTGTGCAACCTCGCCAAGAGCATGCCGGCGCTGTACGTCACCGGCGAAGAGTCCCAGCAGCAGGTCGCCATGCGCGCCCGACGTTTAGGGCTGCCTCAGGATCAATTGCGGGTGATGACCGAAACCTGCATCGAAACCATCATCGCCACGGCCCGCCAGGAAAAACCCAAGGTGATGGTGATCGACTCGATCCAGACCATTTTCACCGAACAGCTGCAATCGGCGCCGGGTGGTGTATCACAAGTGCGCGAGAGTGCGGCGTTGCTGGTGCGGTATGCCAAACAAAGCGGTACGGCGATTTTCCTCGTCGGTCACGTCACCAAGGAAGGCGCATTGGCAGGCCCAAGGGTTCTCGAACACATGGTCGACACCGTGCTGTATTTCGAAGGCGAGTCCGATGGGCGTTTGCGTCTGTTGCGGGCGGTGAAGAACCGTTTCGGTGCGGTCAACGAACTCGGTGTGTTCGGCATGACCGACAAGGGCCTGAAAGAAGTATCCAACCCTTCGGCGATTTTTCTGACCCGTGCCCAGGAAGAAGTCCCGGGCAGTGTGGTGATGGCCACCTGGGAAGGTACCCGGCCGATGCTGGTGGAAGTGCAGGCGCTGGTGGATGACAGCCATCTGGCCAATCCACGGCGCGTGACGTTGGGCCTTGATCAGAACCGATTGGCGATGTTGTTGGCGGTATTGCACCGTCACGGTGGTATTCCGACTCACGACCAGGACGTGTTCCTCAACGTGGTCGGCGGGGTGAAGGTGTTGGAGACCGCATCGGATCTGGCGTTGATGGCGGCGGTGATGTCGAGCCTGCGCAACCGGCCGTTGCCGCATGATCTGCTGGTGTTTGGCGAAGTCGGTTTGTCCGGTGAAGTGCGTCCGGTGCCGAGCGGTCAGGAGCGCTTGAAGGAAGCGGCCAAGCATGGCTTCAAACGCGCGATCGTGCCCAAGGGCAACGCGCCGAAGGAAGCGCCGCCGGGGTTGCAGATCATCGCCGTGACCCGCCTGGAGCAGGCGCTCGATGCACTGTTCGAGTAACCGCTTACGCTCTCTCCAGCCGCAACTACTGCCCATTCCGCGAAAATAATCTGTGGCGAGGGAGCTTGCTCCCGCTGGACTGCGCAGCAGTCCCTTGCTTTTTTAGTGAAGAGCAGGGGCCGCTTCGCGACCCAGCGGGAGCAAGCTCCCTCGCCACGGTGGCAGCGTCCACCTGAGCAGCATTATTTTATATTTCGATCAAGGCACCCAATTCGCGCTCAAGCTCGGTTTCATCCGCCAGATTCAGCTCGATCAACCGCCGCAAGCGCTGGATCGATTCCAGGCTGATATGCCGGCAGACAAACCCCAGTTGCCCGTGATCCTCATGGGCCAGATGCACATCCATCTGAATATTCACGTCATCGCTCAGATGAATATCGACGAAGAAATCCTGCTCCTTGTCCCCCAGCCACGGCTGCGGCTTCTCGATCAGCAAGCCCTTGAGCGACAGGTCGATCAACTTCACCGGCCAGATGAAGTGGCCCTGACTCAGCTCGGTTCTGGCATCGAACGCAATACGTTTGAAGCGACGGCGATTGGCTGGGTGTTCGCTCATGGCGCAATCCTCGGAAGAGTTCGCTGACTATAGACCCGACCGGCGGGTGGCGGCCAATCGACAAGGCGTCTAGACCAACGTCGGGGTATGGCCTTTGGCGCCGTAAGCGCTAAACTCGGGGTGGCTGTCTTTCTTGTCCACCCTGGCTGGAATAATAAAATGAAAAATAATAATAGCCTGCTACGCCACTTACCCTGGCTAGTGCTGGCAATCGTAGGAGCGTGCGCCCTGGGCGTAGTGGCATTGCGCCGAGGAGAGGCGATCAACGCCTTGTGGATCGTGGTCGCGGCAGTGGCCATTTATCTGGTTGCGTATCGTTACTACAGCCTGTTCATTGCAAACAATGTGATGCAACTCGATCCGCGTCGGGCCACCCCCGCCGTGCTCAACAATGACGGTCTGGACTACGTGCCGACCAACAAACACATTCTGTTCGGTCACCACTTCGCGGCCATTGCCGGCGCAGGCCCGCTGGTCGGCCCGGTATTGGCGGCGCAGATGGGCTATCTGCCCGGCACGCTGTGGCTGATTGCCGGGGTGGTGCTGGCGGGCGCGGTGCAGGACTTCATGGTCCTGTTCATGTCGACCCGGCGCAACGGCCGTTCCCTGGGCGACATGGTGCGTGAAGAAATGGGCCGCATCCCCGGCACCATCGCCCTGTTCGGCTGCTTCCTGATCATGATCATCATCCTCGCGGTGCTGGCGCTGATCGTGGTCAAGGCACTGGCGGAGAGCCCATGGGGCATCTTCACCGTGATGGCGACCATCCCGATCGCGATGTTCATGGGCATTTACATGCGCTACATCCGTCCGGGGCGCATCGGCGAGATCTCGGTCATCGGTGTGTTGCTGCTGCTCGGTTCGATCTGGCTCGGTGGGCAGATTGCCGCTGATCCGGTGTGGGCCAAGGCCTTCAGCTTCACCGGTGTGCAAATCACCTGGATGCTGATCGGTTACGGCTTCGTTGCCGCCGTGCTGCCGGTGTGGCTGATTCTGGCACCGCGCGACTACCTGTCGACGTTCCTCAAGATCGGTACCATCATCGCCCTGGCGATCGGCATTCTGGTAACCATGCCCGAGCTGAAAATGCCGGCGCTGACCCAGTTCGTCGACGGCACCGGGCCGGTGTGGAAGGGCGGTCTGTTCCCGTTCCTGTTCATCACCATCGCCTGCGGTGCGGTGTCCGGTTTCCACGCGTTGATCGCGTCGGGTACCACGCCGAAGCTGCTGGATAACGAAACCAACGCGCGTTACATCGGTTACGGCGGCATGCTGATGGAATCGTTCGTCGCGATCATGGCCATGGTTGCCGCTTCGGTGATCGAGCCGGGCGTGTACTTCGCCATGAACAGCCCGGCCGCTGTGGTCGGTGGTGACGTGGCTTCGGTGGCGCAAATGGTCAGCAGCTGGGGCTTCGCGATCACGCCGGAGGCGCTGCAAGCGGTGGCGCATGACATCGGTGAAACCACCATCCTCGCCCGTGCCGGCGGTGCACCGACCCTGGCGGTCGGTATCGCGCAGATCCTGCACAGTGTCCTGCCGGGTGAAAACACCATGGCGTTCTGGTACCACTTTGCGATCCTGTTCGAAGCGCTGTTTATCCTGACCGCTGTGGACGCCGGTACCCGTGCCGGGCGTTTCATGCTGCAGGACCTGCTCGGCTCCTTCGTGCCGGCGCTGAAACGTACCGAATCGTGGACCGCCAACCTGATCGCCACCGCCGGTTGTGTGGCGATGTGGGGCTGGTTGCTGTATCAGGGCGTGATCGACCCGTTGGGCGGCATCAATACCCTGTGGCCACTGTTCGGTATCTCCAACCAGATGTTGGCCGGTATCGCGCTGATGCTCGGCACCGTGGTCCTGATCAAGATGAAGCGTCAGCGCTACATCTGGGTGACCCTGCTGCCAGCCGCCTGGCTGCTGATCTGCACCACCACTGCAGGCTTCATCAAGCTGTTCGACGCCAACCCGGCGATCGGCTTCCTGTCGCTGGCCAAGAAGTACAGCGATGCCCTCGCCGCCGGACAAATCATCGCGCCGGCCAAGAGCATCGATCAGATGCAGCACGTGATCTTCAACGCCTACACCAACGCAACGCTGACGGCGCTGTTCCTGTTCGTGGTGTTCAGCATCCTGTTCTATGCGCTCAAGGTCGGCATCGCCGCCTGGGGCAAAAAAGAGCGTACGGATAAAGAATCGCCATTCCAGGCCCTGCCGGACGCGTAACCAGAGGATTGCACCATGTTCAATGACCTGAGTCGCCTCGGTAAATACCTCGGTCAGGCCGCACGCCTGATGGTCGGCATGCCCGACTACGACACCTACGTCGAGCATATGCAAACCAAACACCCGGACAAACCGGTGATGAGCTACGAGATGTTCTTCCGCGAACGTCAGGAAGCGCGTTACGGTGGCAAGGGTGGGCCGAAGTGCTGTTGAGTTGACAGCCTGCGGTTGAGGTAACCCCCAACTGTGGGAGCGGGCTTGCTCGCGAATGCGTTGTGTCATCGAGCAATGATGTCGACTGACACGACCCCTTCGCGAGCAAGCCCGCTCCCACATTTGTTTTGTGTTTCTTTCAGGAGATCGTGTTTTGTCTTCTCCCATACCCGTAACGGTGCTCAGCGGTTTCCTCGGTGCCGGCAAGACCACCTTGCTGCGCCATCTGCTTAAAGCCGAGCATGGCCTGAAAATCGCCGTGATCGAAAACGAATTCAGCGACGCCGGCATCGACACCCAGTTGCTCGGCGACGAACCGGTGCAAGTCATGACGTTGGCCAATGGCTGCGTCTGCTGCACTATCCACACCGATTTGACCAAGGCCCTGTACCTGCTGCTCGAACGCCTGGACAGCGGTGAAATCGCCTTCGACCGCCTGGTGATCGAATGCACCGGTCTGGCCGACCCGGCCCCGGTGGCGCAGACCTTTTTTATCGACGAAGAACTGCGCGAACGCTATCTGCTCGATGGCATTATCACCCTGGTGGATGCGGCTCACGCCGACCAGCACCTGATGCAGACCATCGCCCAGGCGCAGATCGGTTTCGCCGACCGCCTGCTGGTGAGCAAGACCGATCTGGTGGATGAGGCCACGTTCACCGCGTTGAGCGAGCGCCTGACGCGGATCAATCGTCGCGCGCCGATCCGCGTGGTCGAGCATGGCAACATCGATCTGGCCGAACTGCTCGACGTGCGTGGCTTCAATCTCAATGCCGACCTCGGTGGCGGGGTGAGCCTGCGTCCGGTGAGCAAGGCGCCGTCCATCGACCGCATCTCCAGTCTGGTGCTGCGCACTGACCAGCCACTGGATATCGATCAACTCAGCGAGTTCATGAATGAGCTGCTGGAAGAACACGGCAAGCAGTTGTTGCGCTACAAGGGCGTGCTGAACATCGCTGGCGAGGATCGGCGGCTGGTGTTTCAGGGCGTACTGAAACTCTACGGCTTTGATTGGGACACCGAGTGGGCCCAGGGTGAAGCGCGGGAAAGTGTGATTGTGTTTATTGCCGATGATTTGCCGGAAGAGAAGATCCGGGCGGGGTTTGCCAAAGTGACTTCTGCCTGATGGGTCTTCGGCGCCAGGGCTGACGCATTCGCGGGCAAGCCCGCTCCCACAGTAGGCCGCATTCTGTCAGGAGGAATGCAATTCACTGTGGGAGCGGGCTTGCTCGCGAAGGCGATCTAACCGGCGACACGATGCTCAAGGGCTGTACCCAGCAAAGTCTGCTCAAGATGATCCAGGTGTTGATTCATCAGTCGCTCAGCCATGGACACATCCCCAGACGCGACCGCCTCGACAATCGCCAAATGCTCCTGCCACGCGCAACAACCGAGCGTCGATCCATCACACCGCGCAATCGCCAGCGACGTCAACGGCACCAGGCTGCCAAGGAAATGCGCCAACGGTGCATTGCCCGCCATTTGCGCCAACTGCAGATGAAACTCGCCGGACAACCGAATCGCCGCCGCACGCCGCTCCTGAACCATGGCCAGGCGTTCGCGTTCGACCAGTGCACGCAAGCGTTTTAAACCCTCGACTGATGCATTCTGACAAGCCAGGCGCACCAGTGTCGCTTCGGTCAGGCGCCGCGCATGCAGGGTCTGTCGGGTCTGCTCGGCATCCGGTGCGGCCACCCGTGGCCGATGATTGGCGCGCAGCACAATCACCTGCTCGTGGGACAACTGCGTCAGTACTCGGCGCACATCGGCGCGGCTGACCCCGAACATCTGCTTGAGACTGTCTTCGGTGAAGCGGCTGGCCGGATCGATTCGCTGGTCCAGAATCGCGTCGAACAGCCGCGGGTACAGATCATCTGCCGGCGTCCGCAGGCGGGAGAAGGGCAGGGGCGCCGACATCTGACGAGTGTGCGGCGACGTGGCAAGGCTGTTCATGGCCGGTCTCCAGTGTGAAGAAAGTCAGTTGCTGAGGTGGTCATCCGGAATGTTCAACTCAATGCCCATGCGCTGACCTTCGCGCAGAATGTGCCGGCGCATTTCGGCGCTGGCCTGGGCGCTGTTCTTGCTGCGGATCGCGCGCACCACCGCTTCGTTTTCTTCCAGGCGTTCGGCCAGATGCTCAGGTGAATTGCGCAGCACTTCGGCGCTTTGCTTGAGCGCGTTGCTGGTCTGCTGCACCACGCTCTGAAAGATCGGGTTCGAGGTCAGGGTGAACAGCTCTTCGTGGAAGGCGATGTAGGCGCTGACCCCGGCTTCGCTGTCGCCCGCTTCAAGGGCTTCGCGCATGTCCATCAGGGTCAGGCGCAATTGCCCGACTTCCTTGCTGCTGATCGACTGCGCGACCAGCCCGACGATGAACGGCTCAAGGGTGTAACGCAGTTGCAGCACGTCTTCGAGGCTGGCGCCGGCCACCGCGCTGTCGTGGCTTTGGCTGTCGCTGAGTTGGGCGTCGAGCACTACCACGCCTTTGCCCGGCATCGAGCGCACCAGGCCAAGGGTTTCCAGAACGATCACCGCTTCGCGCAGGCTCGGACGGCTGATGCCCAGTTGTTCGGCCAGTTCACGCTGACCCGGCAGCATGTCGCCGGAGCGCCACTGACCGCGGGCGAGGGCGGCGCGCAGTTTTTCTACGACTGAGTTGACGACGGTTGATGTGGTTATCACTTGTCTAGCTCCGTAAGCCCATAGGGGATGCCGCAAACAAGATCAAAAGATCGCAGCCTGCGGCAGCTCCTACAGGGTTGAAAATCAGAACTCTTGCTGGTGCGCCGGAGTTCCGGTTTTACGCGGTTGAAAGGTGTAGCCCTGCTGACCGCTGAGTACTTTGTTTGCGCGTTGCACATCGATGTCCTTTTCCCAACGGGCGATGGCCACGGTGGCGACGCAGTTGCCGATCAGGTTGGTCAGCGCCCGGCCAATGCCCATGAACCAGTCCACCGCCAGTACCAGCACCAGCCCGACCACCGGAATCGCCGGGATCGCCGTCAGCGTCGCCGCGAGAATCACCAGCGCCGAGCCGGGAATGCCGTGGGCGCCTTTCGAAGTGATCAGCGACACCAGCAGAATCGTCAACAGGTCGGTCATCGCTAACGGCGTACCGGTGGCATTGGCGATGAACACGATGGCCAGAGTCAGGTAGATCGAAAAGCCGTCGAGGTTGAACGAGTAACCGGTGGGAATCACCAGCCCGACGGTCGAGCTGCCGATGCCCAGGTGTTCCAGTTTGCGCATGATCTGTGGCAGCACGGCGTCGGAAGAAGCGGTGCCCATGACGATCAGCAATTCTTCACGCAGGTACTTGAGCAGTGGCCACAGGCGCAGGCCGGACGCACGCATCACCAGCCCTAGAATCACGCTGACGAATGCCATGCAGGTCAGGTAGAACAAGCCCACCAGACTGCCCAGGTGTTGCAGTGAATCGAGGCCGTATTTGCTGGTGGTGAAGGCGATGGCGCCGAAAACGCCGATCGGTGCCAGACGCACGATCATGCCCATGATCCGGAAAATCACATGGCTCAGTTCGTTGATCAGCCGCGAGATCCCGGAAGCCGCTTCGCCCACCAGATTCAGCGCACTGCCGAACAGCACCGAGAACAGCAGCACCTGGAGGATGTTGTTGTCGGCGAAGGCACCGATCACCGAGGTCGGGATCAGGTCCATCAGGAACTGCGTGGTGGTGTGCATGTGCTGGCCGCGTTCGGCGATGTCGCCCATGTCGGCGGCGGACAACTGCTCCAGATGGATATTCGCGCCGCTGCCGATCCCGGTGCTGAAAGCGAACACCAGACCGATCACCAGCGCGATGGTGGTCAGCACTTCAAAGTAGATCACCGACTTGAGGCCGATGCGCCCGACCTTCTTCAGATCGCCCGCGCCGCTGATGCCGCTGACCACCACGCAGAACACAATCAGGCCGATGAGCATCTTGATCAGTTTGATGAAGCCGTCGCCCAACGGTTTGAGCTGGGCGGAATATTCGGGAAGGGTCAGCCCGCAGATGATGCCGAGCACCAGTCCGAGAACCACTTGGAGGAAGATTGAACGCGAGCACCATCTGAGCATGGGAGGAATCCTGGTCGGTGTCCTGGCTGCCGTGTGCGGGGCACATCAGATTCAGGACTTAATTATTGTGGTCTTACCGGTATGTCCAGTGCAGGCGCAGTCTACGCTCGGTTTTTTCGGGATGACAAGTGAAAATCGCTAAATTGGCATGACCGGTCTGACCAGTGGCCGGAGATCAAAAGATCGCAGCCTTCGGCAGCTCCTACAGGTGAGCGCATTCCAAATGTAGGAGCTGCCGAAGGCTGCGATCTTTTGATCTTTCCGACAGGCGAAAAAAAACCGGCCATCGCTGGCCGGTTTTTCATGCTGCGGATTTAACGTCGCGATTAAGCGCCGTACACCGGCAGTTTCTTGCAGATGGCTTTGACTTTCTCGCGAACGGCGTCGATCACCGCTTCGTTGTTCAGGTCAGCCAGGATGTCGCAGATCCAGCCGGCCAGCTCTTTGCACTCGGCTTCCTTGAAGCCGCGAGTGGTCACAGCCGGGGTGCCGAAGCGCAGGCCGGAAGTGACGAACGGCGAGCGTGGGTCGTTAGGCACGGAGTTCTTGTTCACGGTGATGAACGCTTTGCCCAGAGCGGCGTCGGCGTCTTTACCGGAGATGTCCTGCTTGATCAGCGACAGCAGGAACAGGTGGTTCTTGGTGCCACCGGAAACTACGTCGAAACCGCGCTCGATGAACACTTCGGCCATGGCCTGGGCGTTCTTCACCACTTGTTCCTGGTAAGCCTTGAACTCAGGCTGCAGCGCTTCCTTGAAGCAGATCGCTTTAGCGGCGATCACGTGCTCCAGCGGGCCACCCTGGGCGCCCGGGAATACCGCGGAGTTCAGCTTCTTCTCGATCTCGGCGTTGGCGCGCGCCAGGATCAGACCGCCACGAGGACCGCGCAGGGTCTTGTGCGTGGTGGTGGTGACCACGTCAGCGAATGGCACCGGGTTCGGGTAGACGCCAGCGGCGACCAGACCGGCCACGTGCGCCATGTCGACGAACAGGTAGGCACCCACTTTGTCAGCGATGGCGCGGAAGCGCGGGAAGTCGAGAATCTGCGAGTAGGCAGAGAAACCGGCCACGATCATTTTCGGCTTGTGCTCAACCGCCAGGCGCTCGACTTCGTCGTAGTCGATCAGGCCGTTGGCGTCGATGCCGTACTGCACGGCGTTGTACAGCTTGCCGGAGGAGGAAACGCTGGCACCGTGAGTCAGGTGACCACCGTGGGCCAGGCTCATGCCCAGAATGGTGTCGCCACCTTGCAGCAGGGCCAGGTAGACAGCGGCGTTGGCTTGCGAACCGGCGTGCGGCTGAACGTTGGCGTAATCGGCGCCGAACAGCTCTTTGGCGCGGTCGATGGCCAGTTGTTCAACAACGTCGACGTACTCGCAACCACCGTAGTAGCGCTTGCCCGGGTAGCCTTCGGCGTACTTGTTGGTCAATACCGAGCCTTGAGCTTCCATCACCGCAGGGCTGGTGTAGTTTTCCGAAGCGATCAGCTCAATGTGCTCTTCCTGGCGCTGAGCTTCTTGCTCCATGGCGGCAAAGAGATCGGCGTCGTACTTGGCAATAGTCAAATCACGGCTGAACATGGCGGTCCTCAAGGATCGGGGGCAGAAAAGGGGGGCATTCTAACCCAATGGGTTTTGGATGGCATATGAAACGACATCATGTCGCAGACAAGTGGCGTTCATGACAGATGTGCGGTGCTTTTGAAGGCCTCCACAATGGCCGCGTTTCAACCGAAGAATACTGATCTACGGCAAGTCCTTGGGCGAGCCAGCCTGCTGGGGATGACTGCACCGCAGATTTTTCATGCGTCTGTACCGGCCCTTTCGCGAGCAAGCCCGCTCCCACCTTTGAGCCGGTTCCTTCAGGAAAAATGCGGTCCACTGTGGGAGCGGGCTTGCTCGCGAAGGCGTCATGAGCGGCACCGCAAAAATTCAGTCGAACATGAAGAGGGCGTCGTTACTGAATTGCGCCTCGAAGCGGCTCGCCGGCATCGGTCGTCCGAACAGATAGCCCTGCACTTCATCGCAACCGTGCTCGCGCAGGAAGTCCAGTTGCTCATGGGTTTCCACGCCTTCGGCGATCACCGCCAGATTGAGGCTGTGGGCCATGGCGATGATCGCGCGGGCGATCTGCGCGTCCTGTTCGCCGGACGGCAGGCCGTCGACGAAGGTGCGGTCGATCTTCAGCACGTCGATCGGGAATTGCTTGAGGTAGTTCAGCGACGAATAACCGGTGCCGAAGTCATCGACCGCGATGCTCAGGCCAAGGTTTTTCAGCCCGGCGAGGATCTGCATCGCCTCGCTGACTTCGCGCATCAGGATACTTTCGGTCAGCTCCAGTTCCAGACACGCCGGTGGCAGGCCGGTTTCGCGCAGGATCGTGGCGATACGCGTACCGAGCTGACCATCGGAGAACTGCCGCGCCGAGATGTTCACCGAGACCTTCGGCACGCGCACGCGGTTCTGGTGCCAGGTCTTGAGCTGACGGCAGGCTTCGCTGATCACCCAGTCGCCAACGTCCACCACCAGACCCAGCTCTTCCAGCACCGGAATGAAATCCCCCGGCGGCACCAGTCCACGACGCGGATGACGCCAGCGCAGCAGCGCTTCGGCGCCGGTCAGGCGTTTGCCGTCGCCGCTGAACTGCGGCTGGTAATACAGGACGAATTCGTTCTGCTCCAGCGCATGGCGCAGGTCGCTTTCCAGCTCCAGACGTTCCAGCGCACTGGCGTTCATGTCGGCCTGATAGAACTGGAAGTTGTTCTTGCCGCGTTCCTTGGCGTGGTACATCGCGGTGTCGGCGTTCTTCATCAGCTGGCTGAGTTCGTTACCGTCCTGCGGGCTCAGGGCGATGCCGATACTGGCGGTGACGAAGAACTCGCGACCTTCCAGCACGAACGGTCGCACCAGACTGGCGAGAATCTGCTCGGCCACATGAATCGCCCGATTCAGCGCCATTTCGCGGCTGGAACGGTGTTGCAGGAGCAAGGTGAACTCGTCGCCGCCCATGCGCGCCACGGTGTCGTCATCGTCGACGCAGGCCAGCAGCCGCGTGGCCATGTCTTTCAACATGCGGTCGCCAGCAGCATGGCCGAGCGAGTCGTTGATCGGCTTGAAGCGGTCGAGATCGAGGAACATCAGCACCACCCACGACTTCTGCCGTTCGGCCGATTGCAGTGCAGTGTGCAGACGATCCTGGAACAGCGTGCGGTTCGGCAGGTGGGTCAGGGCGTCGTAGTAGGCGAGGCGATGGATGCGCTGTTCGCTGGCCTTGCGCTCGCTGATGTCGCTGAAGAAACACACGTAACTGGCCAGGTCGCCTTCATCGTCGAGTACCGCCGTGATGCCGACCCACGCCGGGTAATGCTCGCCGTTACGGCGCTTGAGCCAGACTTCGCCTTCCCAGGTGCTGTGCTGGTGCAATTGCTTGAGCACGTAGCGCAGGTGCGCGTCCTGTTGCTCGTCGACGGTGAGCATGTTCGGCAACTGGTCGAGCACCTCCGACACCGCGTAACCGCTGACCCGGCTGAAGGCTTCGTTGGCCTGCACGATGTAACCGGCGGGGTCGGTGATCAGGATCGCCGAGGTCGAGTGCTCGAATACGGTGGCGGCCATGCGCAAGTCTTTCTCGGCGCGGCGCTGCTGGCTGATGTCGCGACCGACGCCGAGCACGCCTTCGAACGCGCCGTGTTCGTCCCACACCAGCACCAGCCGCAGCTCGATCGGGATCTTGCGGCCGTCGGCGCGCAGGCAGTCGAACAGGAACATCTGCGTCTGTACCTGGCTTCGCAGTTGCGCGAGTTGCTCAGGCTTGTCGAGCGCTTTGCTGACTCGATCCATCAAGGTGTAGATGCCGGATAGCTGTTGCGGGTTGGCGATGGTCGATTGCCAGCCGTTCTGGAAGATCCACTCGGCGTCGTAACCCAGCACCGCCTGCACCGACGGGCTGACGTAGTTCAGCGACAGCTTGCTGTCGGTGGAGAAAATCACATCGCTGATGCTTTCGGCGAGCATGCGGTAGCGCTGCTCGCTGTCGCGCAACGACTCACTGGCCTCGATCTGCTCGGTGATGTCCTTGGCCACGCCAATGATTCGCGTGACCTGATCATGCTTGTCGCGGGCCAGCGCCTGCTCACGAATATCGAAGCGCCGCCACTTGCCGTCGCGATGACGGAAACGCAGTTGGCATTGCAACAACTGGCTGTAACCGGCGTGACGCTGCATCTGCCGCGAGCGATGGTAGTAGTCGGCGTCCTCCGGGTGCAGGAGGATTTCCCAGAAATACTCGCCCATCTGATGCAGTTCGGTGCGGTTGTACCCGAGGGTCTGGCCGAGGTGGTGGTTGCTGAAAATCATCCGCTGGCTGATCACGTCCTGCACGTACAGATGATCCGGCACGGTGCGCACCACGTCCGACCAGAAGCCTTCGCGTTCCAGCAGCGACAGTTCGATCAGCTTGCGGCTGGTGATGTCGTTGATGCTCAGGATCACCGCTTTATAGTCGTGCTGTTCTTCAGGCAGGCGCAGGACCATCCACAGGTGCTGATCGCGACCATTGATGTCCGGCAATTTGATTTCCAGTTCCAGCTGTTTTTGTTGCTGCAGAACGGCGTCGAGCACCTGGTTGCCGATGGCGCACTGGCTGTGCGGATGACCGTCGATCAGCAACTGCCAGGCGTGCTCGCAGGAATTGACATTGAGCAGTTGCAGCGCCACCTGATTGACCTCGGTGACGCGCAGTTCTTGCAGCAGTTGCTGGCGCTGGGCCGGCTGGTCGAGCCAAGCCTTGAGCTGGTCGCTGGTCTGGATCTGCGCCTTGTCGAACACCTGCTTGAGGCCGGACAGGTCGAGCACGCACAACGCCACGCCAGTGCCTTCGAAAATGTCCTGATAGCGCCGGCGACCTTCATGCAACTGGCGCTGACGGCGACGCATGTTGAGCAGCGCGATCACCGGCAGCATCGAGAACGCCAGACCCAGCAGGCATTTGCCGATGAACGCCGGTAGCAGTTCTTCGAGCACGCGCTGGCGGTCGAACAGCCCGCGCAACTGCCAGTCGCTGCTGCTCAGCGGCACGGTGAGCACGGTGTTGGCCATGTCGTCCGGACTCAGCACGCCGGGCCTGGCTGAGGACAGCGCTTCGTCGCGGCTGATGATCTGATGATTGAGACGGTTTTCCACCAGCCACAACGGGCGGATGCCGGTTTCGCCCTGCTTGGTCAGCGAGTCGAAGAAGGTCGGGGTCAGGCGCAAAACCCAGTAGCCGCGGGTGCTGCCGCTGGCCTGATGCAATAACAGATGCACCACCGAGCCGTCGTCGGCGTTGCTGAAGTAATGCGCCTGGGCGCGGCTACGGCGCACCAGTTCACCGAGGTAATCGGCGTCGTGGCTGTCGCTGGCGCTGTCGTTGATGATTTTCCCGGACGGGCTGAGCAGGGCCAGGCTGCGCAGGTCGGGCAGCGATTGCTGGAGCTTGCGCAGCAGTGCCTGCTGTTCGTCGGACGACTGCGGTTGTTCGACGATCGGTAACAGGTTGAGGGCGATCTGCGCATTCAGCGACATGTTCAGGCTGACCTGCGAGGCGAGGTCGGCGGTGTAGTCGATGGTGTACTGGCGCTGGTTTTTCTGGGTCTCGCGCAGTTGATCGAGCAGCTGCCAGAACAGCAATGCCAGCAGCAAAAGTACCAGCGTCGCCAATGCACCCTTCAGTGTTCCGCGCAGGGGCGAGCCGGTCCCCGGATTGGACGCGCTCACAGAAGCTGGCGGGGTAACGTTGGACAAGCTGTAATCCTGCGGTTTGGCTGGACTGGCGCGACGTGCACTATAAGCCGGACGCCCGAAGGGCGGCTAGCATGCCTTGAGTTGTGGCGAAGTGCCAGCCCCACTCGGCTGGACTGCCTTCCGTCATTAAGGTAGCTTTGCCGGTTACGCGGGAGCCCAGACACTGTTAAAACTACTGCGCTCGGAAATACTGCGTTGAAAACAGGCTCGGACTGCTCATTTACAACCCGTAAACTCCGCGTCCTCGCCTGTTTCCGCCTTGTCTTTCCTTCGCTCGTTACGTTTTAACAGCGTCTGGCCCAGCTCCTAGACTCAGACTTTTTCAGCGCGCACGCATTGATGACCATCAAGTGAACGACGCGCATCGGTCTGGCCGGGCATCGCCTGCGCTCCAATCATTCATCTGTCACTGACCCAAGGTTCTCCATGGCTCAATACGTCTTCACCATGCATCGGCTGGGCAAAGTTGTTCCGCCGAAGCGGGAAATCCTGAAAAACATTTCGCTGTCGTTCTTCCCCGGCGCCAAGATCGGCGTACTCGGCCTCAACGGTTCGGGTAAGTCCACGCTGCTGAAAATCATGGCCGGCGTCGACACCGAGTTCGAGGGCGAAGCCCGTCCGATGCCGGATCTGAACATCGGTTATCTGCCGCAAGAGCCACAACTTGATCCGACCAAGACTGTGCGTGAAGTGGTCGAGGAAGCGGTCAGCGTGATCAAGGATGCGCAGGCGCGTCTGGACGAGGTCTATGCCGCTTACGCCGATCCGGACGCCGACTTCGACAAGCTGGCAGCCGAACAGGCCAAGCTCGAAGCGATCCTGCAGGCCAGCGATGGTCATAACCTGGAGCGTCAACTGGAAGTCGCTGCCGACGCCCTGCGTCTGCCGGCCTGGGACGCCAAGGTCGAACACCTGTCCGGTGGTGAAAAACGTCGTGTGGCCCTGTGCCGTCTGCTGCTGTCCGCTCCGGACATGCTGCTGCTCGACGAACCGACCAACCACCTGGACGCTGATTCGGTAGCGTGGCTGGAGCACTTCCTGCACGACTTCCCGGGCACCGTGGTCGCGATCACGCACGACCGTTACTTCCTCGACAACGTTGCCGGCTGGATTCTGGAACTCGACCGCGGCGCGGGCATTCCTTACGAGGGCAACTACTCGGGTTGGCTCGAAGCCAAGTCCGATCGTCTGGCGGCCGAATCCAAGCAGCAGTCGGCTCACGAAAAAGCCATGAAGGAAGAACTGGAGTGGGTGCGCAAAGGCGCGAAAGCCCGTCAGTCGAAATCCAAGGCTCGTCTGCAACGCTTCGAAGAAATGCAGTCGCAGGAATTCCAGAAGCGTTCGGAAACCAACGAGATCTACATCCCGGCCGGTCCGCGTCTGGGCGACAAGGTCATCGAGTTCAAGAACGTCACCAAGGGCTACGGCGATCGCGTGCTGATCGACAACCTGTCGTTCTCCATGCCGAAGGGCGCCATTGTCGGCGTGATCGGTGGTAACGGTGCCGGTAAGTCGACCCTGTTCCGCATGCTGATGGGCAAGGAAACTCCGGATTCCGGCACCATCGAAGTCGGCGAAACCGTGCAACTGGCCTGCGTGGATCAGAGCCGCGAAGACCTCGACGGCAGCAAGACCGTGTTCCAGCAGATCTCCGACGGTTCCGATCAGATCCGCATCGGCAACTACGAGATTCCGTCGCGTACTTACGTCGGTCGCTTCAACTTCAAGGGCGGCGACCAGCAGAAGTTCGTCAAGGACCTGTCCGGTGGTGAGCGCGGTCGTCTGCACCTGGCGCTGACCCTGAAGGAGGGCGGCAACGTCCTGCTGCTCGACGAACCGTCCAACGACCTCGACGTTGAAACCCTGCGTTCGCTGGAAGAAGCCCTGCTGGACTTCCCGGGCGCCGCCATTGTGATCTCTCACGATCGCTGGTTCCTGGACCGCGTCGCGACGCACATCCTGGCGTACGAAGACGACTCGCAAGCAGTGTTCTTTGAAGGTAACTACACCGAGTACGAAGCCGACCGCAAAAAGCGCCTCGGCGAAGCAGCTGCCCAGCCACATCGGGTACGCCACAAGAAACTGGCCTGATATCAGGTTGGTTGCATGAAAAAGAGCGGAGCCTTCGGGCTCCGTTTTTTTTGCCTGGGTTTTTCAGATGCAACCGAGTCGAACCCTTCGCGAGCAAGCTCGCTCCCACAGGGGAGCGCATTTCAAGTGTGGGAGCGAGCTTGCTCGCGAAGGCGGTATAACTGTTGGTGCATCACTTCAATTTGATCTCCCTATTCCGGTGCAAAACCAGCCCAAAAAAACCACCTGATTTATATCCTGTGCACCATTTAATTTCATAACTGCGACATTTTGCGCTGTTGCTGTGCGCAAATCGTTTGCTACAGTCCGGCTCAATCGCTTCCAACGACAATAAATTTGCCGAGACTTTTCCCATGATCGAATCCGTCGAATCCTTCCTTGCCCGACTGAAAAAACGCGACCCGGATCAACCCGAATTCCACCAGGCTGTCGAAGAAGTCCTGCGCAGTCTGTGGCCGTTTCTCGAAGCCAATCCGCGTTACCTGACCTCAGGCATTCTGGAGCGCATCTGCGAGCCGGAGCGGGCGGTGGTGTTCCGCGTGTCGTGGGTCGACGATCAGGGTAGGGTTCAGGTCAATCGCGGTTTCCGCATCCAGATGAACAGCGCCATCGGCCCGTACAAGGGCGGCTTGCGCTTCCATCCTTCGGTGAACCTGGGCGTGCTGAAGTTTCTCGCCTTCGAACAGACCTTCAAGAACTCCCTGACCTCGTTGCCCATGGGCGGCGGCAAGGGCGGTTCGGACTTCGATCCGAAGGGCAAGAGCGACGCCGAAGTCATGCGTTTCTGCCAGGCGTTCATGAGCGAGTTGTACCGGCACATCGGCGCCGACGTGGACGTGCCGGCCGGTGACATCGGTGTCGGGGCGCGGGAGATCGGTTTCCTGTTCGGCCAGTACAAACGCTTGAGCAACCAGTTCACCAGCGTGTTGACCGGCAAAGGCATGACCTACGGCGGCAGCCTGATTCGCCCGGAAGCCACCGGTTTCGGTTGCGTGTACTTCGCCGAGGAAATGCTCAAGCGCCGCGGGCAGACTGTCGAAGGCAAGCGTGTGGCGATCTCCGGTTCCGGCAACGTCGCCCAGTACGCGGCGCGCAAGGTCATGGACCTCGGTGGCAAGGTGATTTCGCTGTCCGACTCCGAAGGCACGCTGTACTGCGAATCGGGCCTGAGCGAAGAACAGTGGCAGGCACTGCTGGAACTGAAAAACGTCAAACGCGGACGCATCAGCGAACTGGCTACGGCGTTCGGTCTGGAGTTCCGCGCCGGTCAGTTGCCGTGGTCGCTGCCGTGCGACATCGCGCTGCCCTGTGCCACGCAGAACGAACTCGATGCCGAGGCTGCGCGTACGCTGCTGCGCAACGGCTGCGTGTGTGTGGCCGAGGGCGCGAACATGCCGACCACGCTGGAGGCTGTGGATATCTTCATCGAGGCCGGCATTCTGTTCGCCCCGGGCAAGGCGTCGAACGCCGGCGGCGTGGCGGTCAGCGGGCTGGAGATGTCGCAGAACGCCATGCGCCTGCTGTGGACGGCGGGTGAGGTGGACAGCAAGCTGCACGCGATCATGCAGTCGATCCACCACGCCTGCGTGCATTACGGCGAAGAGAACGGACGGATCAACTACGTCAAAGGCGCGAACATCGCCGGCTTCGTCAAAGTCGCGGATGCGATGCTCGCGCAGGGTGTGGTTTAAGCCGGTTCGATGCGAATCACTTCAATCACCTGATCGCCGGCGGGGCGCTGCCACAGCACTTCGTCATTGAGCCGGGCACCGAGCAATGCCCGGCCCAACGGCGAGGCCCAGTTGATCAAGCCCTGACTGGCGTCGGCCTGATCTTCGCCGACCAATTGCACCCGACTTTCGGTGTTGTGTTCGTCGGCGTAGGTCACCCAGCTGCCGATCTGCACCTTGTCGGTGGAGGTCGCAGGGGCGGCGACCTGTGCGCTGGCGAGGCGTTGATTGAAGTAGCGCAGATCCCGTTCCAGATCGGCCAGCCGTTGCTTGTCGGCCTGTTCGCCTTGGGCCGATTGCTCGGCGTGCAGGCTTTGCAGCTCGGCGACTTTGGCCTGTAACTGTGCCAATCCCTGCGGTGTGACGTAATTGGGCTGCGCACTGACCTGCCGTTCGACGGGTTGATCGGCTTGCGCGGCGGCGTTGTCTTCGTTGACGAAAGCGCGGCTCATGGTGTCCTCCTGTTATAGGAATTGGGCCATGGTCGCCGGCATTTGGTTTCACTGGATGTCTGGAAACGACCTATTGCGAGCGATAAGCCCGCCCGGCGTCCTGATCTTTCTGCTGCTGCCAGGCGCGCTCACGTTCGTCCCAGTGCTCGTTGCGATACTCTTCGCGATCCTTGTTTTCCAGCATCGCCTGACATTGGCGAAAGCCGTCGGTCCAGCCTTCGGCGTATTGCTTGTCCTTGAGATAGCGCGGCACGTTCTTGCGAAACTCGCCACTGATCGAACCGGCGGCTTGCCGGCCACTGACGCAGCCATCGTCAAAACCGTCGGCGAAGGCCGGTGGATAACCTTTGGCGATCAAGTCTTCATGGGTGGTCTGGCAACCCCCGAGCAACAGCAAAACCCCCAACAGCCCCGCACACCGCCACATCGCACTCTCCCGCGCCGGTTCTCCGGCTTATGGGGAAAGTCTAGAAGCGGATTCGTCGGACGTTGGTGAAAGGCATGTGAGTAATTCGTTAAACACCGGAGGGCCCTGTGGGAGCGGGCTTGCTCGCGAAAGCGCTGGGTCAGTCGAGATTTGAATCGCCTGACACGACGCCTTCGCGAGCAAGCCCGCTCCCACAGGGGTTATGGATTAGGCTTTAGATCAGTAGTGATACCACTTCACCTCAAGCATGACTTCGGTCTCCGGTGTGGCAACGTGGCTGAACTCACGCTGTGCCGTCAGGCGCAAACCGAGGTTGCGCGACAGTTCCCAATGCTGGTTCAGGCTCAGGCTGCGGCGTACCTCGCCGTTGGTGAAGTAATCGCCCTTGGCCTCGACGCTCAGATTGCCCAACGGGTTTTTCCACAGCACGCCGCTGTTGAAGCCAGCGGCCGGCGTGACGAACCCGGCGAAGTCGTTGTTGTGTTCGATCCGCACCGTACCGAGGGCAAAGCCGAGCGTGTCTTCGCCCAGTTGCCAGGTGCCGCCACCGCCGCCGTTGACGTGGCTGACCAGGTTTTCGTCATCATGCTTGCCGGGTACGCGCTCGAGGCCGCCGGTCACCTGCCACGACAGTGGCTGCAGCAACTCATTGCGCGGGGTCAGCGAGCGGATGGTTGCGAGATCCAGTTGCTGGAACTGCCATTGATTACCTTCGTATTGACGCAGCTTCATCTGCAGGATTTCGATCTGCGCGCCGAGGGGGAAGCTTTCGGCGTTGTCGTTGAGATCGTGATAGGCCATGCGCAAGCCGTACTCGCCGAAGGCACGATCGCCCCGGGTGCCGATGCCGGCCTGCCAGGTGCGCGATTCATGGCCGTCTTCGGGCAGGCCCGGTTGTGGAATCTGCAAGTCCGGCGCCGGGTTCTTGTTGATTGCCCGCAGCAGTTCGAAGCTGCGCTGCGCCCGTTGCGGATCACGTTCCTGACCGTTGGCGCGGTAGCGTTCCAGACGATACGCGGCGTCGATGATCAGCGCCTGGCGATCCCGGGGCAGGGCCTTGAAGGTCGGCTCCTGTAACACCTGTTGATCGGCGCTGACTTTCAGCACCCATTGCTGTTCTTCCTTGCTCAACGGCTCGGCGCGGCTGAGCAGTTCACGCTCGCGTGACGGGCGATATTCGATACTTTCCACCAGCCCGGCCTCTTTCACCGCTTTGACCGTGTCGGTAGGGATGGCGGTCAGCGGGAATTGCTCGGTCAGGCGCAGGCTTGGGCGCGCCACCTGCAGCAGTTCGAGCAGGCGATAGGAGCAGTTTTCGTCGAAGAAGAAATAGTCGAACTGGATCTGCTTCAGCTCCCACACGTGCTCGACCATGCGTGCGGTTTCTTCTTGCGTCAGGTTCAGCCGGTATTCCCACAGGTCGCGGTTTTCCAGGCTGCGGTACTCGGAGAGTTTTTCCTGATACGGCACCAGCGCGAACAGCCCCGGGTAGCCGCCCATCAAGCCTTTCCAGGCGTAGAGAATGCTGTTGTCCGAGCCTTCGATATAGGCGCCGAAGTTGATCGCGTAACTCAGCAGCGAAGTCTTGTCGGCCTGCACGTCGGCCTGGTCGATGCGCAGCAGGGTGTGGCCAAACATCGACGATGGGCTGTTGAGATACGCCGCCGGGAAGATCATCACCGCACTGTGCGGCGAGACGTCCTTGAACCATTTCTTGAATTCGGCGCAATCGGGGGCGGGCAGGTCGGTGAGGTTGAGTTGTGCTTTCAACCAGCGAGTGCGGGCCGGGTAGACGCATTGGGCATGTTGCTCGCCGAGACTGGCCGGGGCGTATAGCGCCTGCACGGTAGCGGCCAGTTCATGGTCGGGGTGTTCGTTGCCATCGGGCGCGAGAAAGAACTTCTTGTCGCTGACATAGCTGCGCCAGCCGCCGAGCTTGGCGGTTTCGTAGTGACCGAGGGAAATCCAGAAGCGGTCGTTGGCCAGTTGCTGCAAACGTTGAGGGTCGACGTGAGGCGCGGCGGACAGCGGGGCGCAGACACAGAGCGCCAGCCAGGCAAGGCGTTTGAGCATAGGTGGCAACTTAAGTCGAAAGAAAATAAAACCCGATTCGGGCTGCGATCACTCCCCTGTGGCGAGGGGATTTAGCGAAACGTCGCACCGTCCCGATGGGCTGCGAAGCGGCCCCAGAACCTACATCCCAAATGCATCGGATACACCGCATGCACAGGTTTCACGACTGCTTCGCAGCCGATCGGGGATAAATCCCCTCACTACAGGTTCAGCGTCACATTCGAGTGATTGCATTCAAAACAAAACCCGCTTCCCGAAAGAAGCGGGTGGGGTCGAGCTTAAGCTTGAGTCGCGTACTTGGCCAGACGAGGGTCGTTTTTCAGTACGGCCAGAGTGTTGGTATGCACGTCTTCTGCGGTCACGTCAGCTTTGCTGAAGATCTGCTGGAAGTGCTCGTGAGTGACAGCCGCGAAGTGCGCACGGTCTTCCGGCGCCACGCCCAGTACCACGGCGTAGGTCGTCAGCGCTTCGCCGTTGCCCTTGGCCATGTCTTCGGACAGCTCGTTCATCATGCCATTCATGGCGAACCAGGATTTACCGCCGTAGGTCAGCGACGCGTTGGTCGAGCAACCGTTGGTGCCGGAAGTCATACCGAACGTAGCGTTACCGGAGGTGCCGTTGGTGGTGGATGCCAGGAAGTGTGCCGGGGTGCCACGCTGACCTTCGAACAGCATGTTGCCCCAACCGCAATCCGGACCGCCTGGCGCCTGAGCCATGGCGTTGAGGGAAACAACTGTGAAGAGAGTACCGAGAAGAATCCGTTTCATAGCTTTGTTCTCTTTGTGTGCATACCAATGGACAGGGTTCTGGCCCCCCAAGTGCTGCCTAGACAGACCCTTTTGAAGCCAGTGGGCCGGTTATTGTTCCAGCCGCGCAGTTTGGAGTTTAGGCACGTTCCTGTGGTTCCGTGATTTTTTGCTGATTATTCGTTGATGTCCCCGGTTTCACGGGGCCGGCTGCGGACCAGGGCGCTTGTCTATGCTTTGTCGTGTGGCGCGCCTTGCCAGTGGGGTACGGGCAGCGCCAGAATGCCGCTATCTGCCCCGCCTGATTGTTAAGGAAGCCCGATGCCTGATCCTGTTGCTGCCAGCTTGCGTCTAGCGCCCGAAGCGCTGACCCGTCCGTTTTCCGCTGAACAGTTCAGCTTCACTACCACCAATGATCTGGAGCCCTTTCGCGGTGTGCTTGGCCAGGAACGTGCGGTCGAAGCCTTGCAGTTCGGTGTGGCCATGCCACGCCCCGGTTACAACGTCTTTGTCATGGGCGAACCCGGCACCGGCCGCTTCTCGTTCGTCAAACGCTACCTGAAGGCCGAAGGCAAACGCCTGCAGACCCCGGCGGACTGGGTCTACGTCAACAATTTCGATGAGCCGCGTGAACCTCGCGCACTGGAATTGCCTTCGGGCACCGCCAGCGCATTCATCGGCGACATCAACGGTCTGATCGACAACCTGCTGGCGACTTTCCCGGCGGTGTTCGAACACCCGTCCTACCAGCAAAAGAAAAGCGCCATCGACCGCGCCTTCAACCAGCGCTACGACAAGGCGCTGGACGTCATCGAGCGTCTGGCCCTGGAAAAAGACGTCGCCCTGTATCGCGACAGCAGCAACATCGCGTTCACCCCGATGCTTGAAGGCAAGGCGCTGGACGAGGCCGAGTTTTCGCAACTGCCGGAAGCCGAGCGCGAGCGCTTTCACGAGGACATTTCCGGCCTCGAAGAACGCCTGAACGAAGAACTCGCGAGCCTGCCGCAATGGAAGCGCGAGTCGAACAATCAGCTGCGTCAGCTCAATGAAGAAACCATCACCCTGGCCTTGCAGCCGTTGCTCTCGCCGTTGTCCGAGAAGTACGCGGAGAACGCCGCGGTCTGCGGTTACCTGCAAGCGATGCAGGTGTATCTGCTGAAAACCGTGGTCGAGCAACTGGTCGACGACAGCAAGACCGACGCGGTGGCGCGCAAGCTGCTGGAGGAGCAATACGCGCCGAGCCTGGTGGTGGGCCATCCGCACAGTGGGGGTGCGCCGGTGGTGTTCGAGCCGCATCCGACCTACGAAAACCTGTTCGGCCGTATCGAATACACCACCGATCAGGGCGCGCTTTACACCACTTATCGTCAGTTGCGCCCGGGTGCGCTGCATCGCGCCAACGGCGGCTTCCTGATCCTGGAAGCGGAAAAAATGCTCAGCGAGCCGTTCGTGTGGGATGCGCTGAAACGCGCCCTGCAATCGCGCAAGTTGAAAATGGAATCGCCGCTGGGCGAGATGGGCCGTTTCGCCACTGTGACCCTCAATCCGCAGCACATTCCGTTGCAGGTCAAAGTGGTGATCATCGGTGCGCGCCAGTTGTATTACACGCTGCAGGATCTGGATCCGGACTTCCAGGAGATGTTCCGGGTGCTGGTCGACTTCGACGAAGACATCCCGATGGTCGACGAAAGCCTGGAGCAATTCGCCCAGTTGCTGAAAACCCGTACCTCGGAAGAAGGCATGGCGCCGCTGACCGCCGATGCGGTCGCGCGTCTGGCGACCTACAGCGCACGGCTGGCGGAGCATCAGGGGCGTTTGTCAGCGCGTATCGGCGACCTGTTCCAACTGGTCAGCGAAGCGGATTTCATCCGCCATCTGGCCGGCGATGAAATGACCGACGCCGGCCACATCGAGCGTGCGCTGAAAGCCAAGGCAACCCGCACCGGTCGTGTCTCGGCACGGATTCTCGACGACATGCTCGCCGGTATCATCCTGATTGACACTGATGGCGCGGCGGTCGGCAAGTGCAACGGGCTGACCGTGCTGGAAGTCGGTGATTCGGCGTTCGGTGTGCCAGCGCGGATTTCCGCCACGGTGTATCCGGGCGGCAGCGGCATCGTCGACATCGAGCGTGAGGTCAATCTCGGCCAGCCGATTCACTCCAAGGGCGTGATGATCCTCACCGGGTATCTGGGCAGTCGTTACGCTCAGGAATTCCCGTTGGCGATTTCCGCAAGCATCGCGCTGGAGCAATCCTACGGTTATGTCGATGGCGACAGCGCGTCGCTGGGCGAGGCTTGCACGCTGATTTCAGCGTTGTCGAAAACTCCGCTCAAGCAGTGTTTTGCGATCACCGGTTCGATCAACCAGTTCGGCGAAGTCCAGGCGGTCGGCGGGGTCAACGAGAAGATCGAGGGCTTCTTCCGGCTCTGCGAGGCACGCGGGCTGACGGGCGAGCAGGGCGCGATCATTCCGCAGGCCAACGTAGCCACCCTGATGCTCGACGAGAAGGTGCTGGCGGCGGTGCGCGCCGGGCAGTTCCACGTGTACGCGGTGCGTCAGGCTGACGAAGCGCTGAGCCTGTTGGTCGGCGAGCCGGCCGGTGAGCCGGATGCCGAAGGCCAGTTCCCGGAGGGCAGCGTCAACGCCCGCGTGGTCGAGCGTCTGCGGGTGATTGCCGAAATGATCAGCGAAGATGACCTGAAAGAGGCCGAGAAGGAACTGGCGCAGGAGGCGTTGGCAGAGGCCAAACCAGCCTGAACGCTGACCTGGTAAACATTGTGGGAGGGGGCTTGCTCCCGAAGGCGGTGTATCAATCAACTAATGTGTCGATTGATACACCGCCTTCGGGAGCAAGCCCCTCCCACAGTTGTTTTCAAATTGGATTTTGCGGTGATCATCGGGAAAAGTGCCACTACTCTGGCGTCAGAATTCACACAATGACCATTCGGCGCCTTCTGGTTCTATCCGGCTTGCTGGGCGGACTTTTCTTCTATTCTCAGCTCAAGGACATCGACAGTATCACTGGATCGAAACAGCCTTCGCGTGAAGGCTGAATACAGGCTTTACCGAGGGTCGCCGCCATGTCGCGCAACCTCTGCCTCACCCGTCAATGCCTGGGTCTTGTGACCCGCATCGAATGCGTCATCAAGCCGTTGGCCGGCGATACCGGCATGTGGACGCTGCTCTTCGCTGCCGGCATGGCCGGCGAACAACCTTCCGCCATCAAGGCCCAGGGTCCGTTTCACGGGCCGGTCGCCGCCGAGTCGATTCTCGACACCATTGTTGAAAGCCTGACGATGCACGGCTACGAACTGGCCGACGATCCGCAGATCTGGAGCCTGCACCTGCAAGCACAGCTGCGCCAGATCAACGGTGGGCGTGGGCGTACGGTCGGCGTGTTCGACCATTAGGCGCCATCATGGCGCAGTATCGGGCAACTGCGCCTTGTCGAGCTTGACCTCAAAGCCGTATTGCACGGTATTGAGTTCGGTTCGCTGATAGGTCTCCACGTGCGTTGGACGGCCATAGAAGTAATGCACGCCGAACAGCGCCGGACCTTGTGCGCTCGCGTCGTGACTGACCGACAGAATCTGTTTCAGGTAGTTGCCACTGTCATCTTTGACGAAGAATCGCCAGGCGTTGGCCGGGAACAGTTTCAGGTCCACCACCAACATGTTGTTCTTGATCTCCAGGCCTTTGGGCAAGGACTTGGCGTCGTAGGTTTTTTTGTCCACGCTGGCGAGAAACAATGGCATCGAGCCCACGGCAATCGCCGGGGTTTCCGGAAACAGATTCAAATCGTAAGTGATGGTCGCTTGCAGCGGATCGACCTGGTACGCCTCGGGCGGCAGTTCGATCGGTTCATCGAGTTTGCCGCTGCGTTTCTCGGTGAAGAACGTCACCGGGCTGTCGCCCGGGCTGAAGTCATCGCCGAGCAATTCATCGTTGAAGGTGCGTCGGTGGGAGAACTCGATGCGTGCAGCGCTCGGGTCTTCCGTGGACTGATGGATGCGGATGCCGGCCTTCAGCGCTTCCTCGGTGAGGCTCGCGCCCTTGAGCCAGTTCGGCGCCAGATCGTCATACACCACCACCCCCGGGTCCAGCGGCTGGATGGCCTTTTCCGTGGTGTGCTGACTGAAGGTGCGCACCGGTAGATCCAGGGCTTTGCGAGTCACGGTCGCCGATGAGAAGTCGAGCACGCTGATTTCCAGAGTGTCGATAGGGCCGTTGAAGTAGATCTTGTTGTAACGCCGTGGGTGTTGCTGCTCGAAGGCATGCTGTTCGTTCTCGAGCTGTTTTTCCAGACCTTCGCTCCAGGTTTTCTGTTGTTGCAGGTACGCCAGTTGTTTTTCGTAGAAGGCAACCTGTGCCGGACTTTCATTGATTGAGCCGGCGCGCTCCAGGTATTGCCCGCTGGTGTCGCGAGCCTGAACGATCACTGGATTGAGCTGTGCCCCCTCAACCTCGGGAGCCAGTGGCAGGCTGTTGCTGACTTCGATTTCGGCGTAGTTCTTTTCCAGCTTCAGCAGGGTGACGCTGAGGTTGTCGTCGGTGCGGGTCTGGCCGACATCCTTCTGGTTCAGGTTGAAGCTGAACAAGCGTCGCGGCGCAATCACTTCCACTTTGCCTTGCAGGCTCACCGGCTGCGGCTGGCTCTTCCTGTCCACGTCCAGACCCTCGATGAACGGGTAGGTCACGGTCAGGTCTTCGGGGTTGGTGACGTTGGAGCTGGACGGGCTCAGTTGAATGCCTGGATCGGTTTCCGACCACTCCTGCTGATAGGCAATCACGCGTTTGTTGCTCAGCGTGACTGACTGCCATTCCACACCATGCGGGAACAGGAAGCCGCCGGGAATGTTCAGGTTGAAGGGGAACACCGGTTGCAGGTCGGTGAGGTAGTCGGAGCTGGCATCCTTGTGCAGCACGAACAGGCCATTGATGAAGGTATCGACCAGCGCCTGCGGTGAAGGGTAATGCTTGAGGACGCCGAGAATGTCTTCGCCGTACACGGTTTTCAGCGGTGCGCTGTCAAGTTTGAGCTGCGCGCGTTCGAGCAGCAGCAACGATCCGCCGAGCTCGGTCACGGCCTCCTTGAGCTTCGGGTCGGCGATGGCGTCCAGTGAATGTTCGAACGTTGCCGTCTTTGCTTCGAGGCTGACCGATGGTTTTTTCTCATCACCCGGAGAGCAGCCTCCCAGCAGCAGAGCGAGGCAAATCCCGGCAGTCTTAAACGGCAATCGCACATCCATTTCCAGTCGTCCTGTCCACTTTCGCTAGGTGTTCAATGATTTGGACAGTAGCAGAAAAAAAAATCACATACACACGCAGGTGGCGGTGATTGGAGGTGCGAGCCGGGCGGTTTCTGGCTGTCACAGGGGGCTGGTATACTCGCCTCCGATTACAACCCCCCTTGTGTGAGATTCAATGGAACGCTTTTTCGAAAACGCAATGTACGCCTCGCGCTGGCTGCTGGCGCCGATCTATTTCGGCCTGTCCCTCGGGCTGCTGGCGCTGGCACTGAAATTTTTCCAGGAAGTCTTCCACGTCATCCCCAACGTGTTCTCGATGGCCGAATCGGATCTGATCCTGGTGCTGCTGTCGCTGATCGACATGGCGCTGGTTGGCGGCCTGCTGGTGATGGTGATGATTTCCGGCTATGAAAACTTCGTCTCGCAGCTGGACATCGACGACAACAAGGAAAAGCTCAACTGGCTGGGCACCATGGACTCTTCGTCGCTGAAGATGAAAGTGGCGGCATCGATCGTGGCGATTTCTTCGATCCATCTGCTGCGCATCTTCATGGACGCCAAGAACGTCGATCCCGAGCACCTGATGTGGTACGTGATCATCCACATGACCTTCGTGATCTCGGCGTTCGCCATGGGTTACCTGGACAAGGTCACCAAGCACTGATCATTGATTGATCGCTGCAAAAACACCGCCCGTCTGTTGCGAAACAGACGGGCGGTGTCGTTTGTGGCTTGTGCTTTGGTGCGTCCGGGCATATCCCTGTAGAGGTCTTGGCTCGCCACCGTGTGAGGTGCGTTCATGAACCTGCAAGAGTTGAATGCGTTTGCCATCGCCAGGAAGGTCGATGAGCTGAACCTGATCTCCATGGAGGGCGGGCTTTATCTGCTCGAGGCGCGGATGCATGGGGCGGCGTATCCGCTGAGTGATCCCAAGGGCAACATGCTGATGCTGCGTTCGGTGGAGCATGCGCGGGATTTGCTGCATAACTTTCCGGTGCTGCCGTTCAACCTTGTGCACACCTCGGTGCACGACGAAATGTGCGGCCTGGGCGTCAGTGCCGATGAAAGCCTGAAAGTGCCGCTGGCCTGGCGCTCGGCCCTATAGGCGTTGCGCGCCATCGCTGGGCATCTGTGCTAGTCTGCTCGCCCTTTTGGTTCCGGGCGCGCCGGGACGCGCTGTGCACGCACGGCAAGTCTGATGGCCGTCCGCACAGCGGAGCAGTGTCATGTCCGAAGTAAATCTGTCCACCGACGAAACTCGCGTCAGCTACGGCATCGGCCGTCAGCTGGGTGACCAGCTGCGCGACAACCCGCCACCGGGTGTCAGCCTGGACGCCATCCTGGCCGGTCTGACCGACGCATTCGCCGGCAAGCCAAGCCGTGTCGATCAGGAAGCCATGTCCGCCAGCTTCAAGGTGATCCGCGAGATCATGCAAGCCGAAGCCGCCGCCAAAGCTGAAGCCGCTGCCGGCGAAGGCCGTGCTTTCCTGGCTGAAAACGCCAAGAAAGAAGGCATCACCACGCTGGCCTCCGGTCTGCAATTCGAAGTGCTGACCCAGGGTGAAGGCGCCAAGCCATCCCGTGAAGACACCGTGCGTACTCACTAC
This sequence comes from Pseudomonas sp. RSB 5.4, assembly GCF_037126175.1. Taxonomy (NCBI): domain Bacteria; kingdom Pseudomonadati; phylum Pseudomonadota; class Gammaproteobacteria; order Pseudomonadales; family Pseudomonadaceae; genus Pseudomonas; species Pseudomonas sp. RSB 5.4. Next base: position 3,666,552 of record NZ_CP146986.1, on the reverse strand, counting down.
CACGGCATGCTGATCGACGGCACCGTGTTTGACAGCTCCTACGATCGTGGCCAGCCAGCAGAATTCCCGGTTGGCGGCGTGATCGCTGGCTGGACCGAAGCTCTGCAACTGATGAATGCCGGCAGCAAATGGCGCCTGTACGTGCCGAGCGAACTGGCTTACGGCGCTCAAGGCGTTGGCAGCATCCCGCCGCACAGCGTTCTGGTATTCGACGTCGAGCTGCTGGACGTTCTGTAAGACCTGGCCTGTCTACAAGGCGGGCTAATGTAGGAGTGAGCCTGCTCGCGATGGCGTCTGTTCAGTCGACTACTCAGTTGCCTGATATCCCGCTATCGCGAGCAGGCTCACTCCTACAGTTTTTTGGGGCTTCATATTTCGATCTTGTGATGCAGCTCATTGGTCGGGCGCAACGCCCGGGCATAGCAGAACAGGAACAGATTGCGCACCAGTTCCTTGAGCACCAGCGGTTCGCTGGAATTCAAGCTGCTGACGTCCAGGTCACCCTGATCCTGCAGCTCATGCAGGGCTTCTTCTTCCAGTACCGCACAAACTTCTCCGGTTTCCCGATGCAGGATCCTGAGGTATGGGTGTGGGCGATCCAGCCAGGCGTCGATCAAATAAGTCATGGGTCTCATCTCCTTGAAAGGTTTCAATGAGAATAATTCTTATTCGTCAAATAGCAAGTGCCTATTGGCGGAATGCGATTTTTTCCGGGTAAAGATTGCGTAAGGTCAAAACGCCTGGCGTCTGGCTATCACGCGAGAATGCAGGAGGGGAAAGCGGGGAGGGCGATTCACCATCCCGCGGCGGGCGCGGGATGGCTGGCAGCAGGCTCAGACTTTTCTGACGAACTCGGACTTGAGCTTCATCGGGCCGATGCCGTCGATCTTGCAATCGATGTCATGGTCGCCATCGCACAGGCGGATGTTCTTGACCTTGGTGCCGACCTTGACCACCAGCGAAGTGCCTTTGACCTTGAGATCCTTGATCACGGTGATGGTGTCGCCGTCCTGCAGCACGTTGCCCACCGAATCTTTCTTCACGGCATCATCGGACGCCACTTCGGCTTCGCCATTGGCCGACCACTCGTGGGCGCACTCGGGGCAGATCAGTTGGGCACCGTCTTCGTAGGTGTATTCGGAATTGCATTTCGGGCAGGGTGGCAATGTGCTCACTAAGGCTCCTTGATAGGGGATCGCTAAAAGTCGCACATTGTATAGGGTTTTACGCGCAGGAGGGCATAGCGCAGAAACAACTGTGGGAGCGGGCTTGCTCGCGAATGCGGTGTGTCATCAAACATTAATGTTGAATGACAGGTTGCTTTCGCGAGCGAGCCCGCTCCCACAGAAGGCAGATCAGTGCGTGCGGGCGACCGCAAACTCGCTCAGCTCTACCAGTGCATCGCGGTATTCGCTGGCTGGCAGCGCGTCGAGGCATTTGATCGCACGGGCCACGTAGTCGCGGGCCAGTTGCGCGGTGTACTCCAGCGAACCCGAGGCTTCCACGGCGATGCGGATGCTTTCGAGGTCTTCGATTCCGCCTTTCTGGATTGCCTGGCGCACCAGTGCAGCCTGCTCAGGTGTGCCTTCACGCATGGTGTAGATCAGCGGCAGGGTCGGCTTGCCTTCGGCCAGATCGTCACCGACGTTCTTGCCCAGGGTCTCGGCGTCGCCCTTGTAGTCCAGCAGATCGTCGACCAGCTGGAACGCCACGCCCAAGTGATCACCGAAGGTGCGCAGGGCTTCGCTCTGCTCGGCGGTGGCACCGGCCAGTGCGGCGGCGCTGTGGGTCGAGGCTTCGAAGAGCATCGCGGTCTTGCCGCGGATGACTTCCATGTAGGTTTCTTCGGTGGTGCTGGCGTCGCGTACCTTGGACAGCTGCAATACTTCGCCTTCGGCGATGATGCGCGTGGCCTGGGACAGGATCTTCATCACCGGCATCGAACCCAGCTCGACCATCATTTCGAACGAGCGCGAGTAAAGGAAGTCGCCGACCAGCACGCTTGGGGCGTTGCCCCACATGGCGTTGGCGGTCGAGCGGCCACGGCGCATGCCGGACATGTCGACCACGTCGTCATGCAGCAGGGTCGCGGTGTGCAGAAATTCGATGGTGGCGGCCAGCAGACGCATGTCGTCGCCTTCGCGACCCAGGGCCTTGCCACACAGCAGCACCAGTAACGGACGCAGGCGTTTGCCGCCGGCCGAGGTGATGTAATCGCCGATTTTCGATACCAGCGGCACTCGGGAAGTCAGCTGCTTCTTGATGATGCCGTCGACGGCGTTAAAATCGTCCGCCACCGCGCGGTAGAAAGCTTGGGGTTGCATCAGCGACAGTTGCTCCAGAAGGGTTGCGCGGCATGCTAGGACCCACACCGGGGCCTGTCAAGGCGCGATGGACGGCCACTTGCGTGACTCTCGCGGCTTGCGTACAATCGCGCACCCTGAACTTCCTGGGCAGCACCTGCCTTACGCAATTGCACTTGGGCCGTTCCAGCCCCATGCAGCCATGCCAGCCAATACCTCTTCTTATAAAGAGCTGGGTGAGCAGGATTATCGGAGAAATACCATGTACGCAGTAATCGTTACCGGCGGTAAGCAATACAAGGTCGCTGAAGGTGAATACCTGAAGATCGAAAAACTGGAAGTCGCTACTGGCGAATCCGTGACTTTTGACCGCGTTCTGCTGGTCGCCAATGGCGACGACGTGAACATCGGCGCACCTGTTGTTGCTGGCGCAACCGTCAAGGCTGAAGTGATCTCCCAAGGTCGTCACGATAAAGTCCGCATCATCAAGTTCCGTCGCCGTAAGCACCACATGAAGCGTATGGGCCACCGCCAGTGGTTCACCGAGATCAAAATCACCGGTATTCAGGCTTAATTACAGCCTAATTCCTCACTAGGAGAATTGAACTCATGGCACACAAAAAAGCTGGTGGTAGTACCCGTAACGGTCGCGACTCAGAAGCCAAACGCCTTGGCGTGAAGATGTATGGCGGCCAGGTCATCAAGGCCGGCAACATCATCGTGCGTCAGCGCGGCACCCAATTCCACGCTGGCTACGGCGTTGGCATGGGTAAAGATCACACCCTCTTCGCGAAAATCGAAGGCGTGATCAAGTTTGAAGTAAAAGGCGCCTTCGGTCGTCGTTACGTGAGCGTTGTCGCGGCTTAATCGCGAGATCGCTGGAAGAGCCCTGTCTTGCGACGGGGCTTTTTCGTTTGTGGGGTGAGTCTCTTGCAAAACTGTTTGTATGGGCTGTCGGCGTGCGATGCAGGTCGTGGTTTGGGGTCGCTGCGCTCATTTTTGCAAGAGTCTTATGTCTTGATTGTTTTTCGGCTCGTCCGTATGGCGAGAGGCGTTGAGTTATGAAGTTTGTAGACGAAGTATCGATCCGCGTAAAAGCTGGTGACGGCGGCAATGGCTGCATGAGTTTCCGTCGGGAAAAATTCATTGAAAACGGCGGCCCGAACGGCGGTGATGGCGGTGACGGCGGTTCCATCTACATGATGGCCGACGAAAACCTCAACACCCTGGTCGACTACCGTTACACCCGGCACTTCGATGCCGAACGTGGCTCCAACGGCGGCAGCACCGATTGCACCGGCAAGAAGGGTGAAGACCTGATCCTGCGCGTGCCGGTCGGTACCACCGTGATCGACTCGGCCACCCAGGAAGTGATTGGTGACCTGACCAAGGCCGGCCAGAAACTGATGGTGGTGCAGGGCGGTTGGCACGGTCTGGGTAACACCCGTTTCAAATCCAGTACCAACCGTGCGCCGCGCCAGACCACTCCGGGTAAGCCGGGTGAGCAGCGCGACCTGAAACTGGAAATGAAAGTGCTGGCTGACGTCGGCCTGCTGGGCTTGCCGAATGCCGGTAAAAGTACCTTTATCCGTTCGGTGTCGGCGGCCAAGCCGAAAGTCGCCGACTACCCGTTCACCACGCTGGTGCCGAACCTGGGTGTGGTCAGCGTTGATCGCTGGAAAAGCTTCGTCATCGCCGACATTCCGGGGCTGATCGAAGGTGCTTCCGACGGTGCCGGCCTGGGCATTCGCTTCCTCAAGCATTTGGCGCGTACGCGTCTGTTGCTGCACCTCGTCGACATGGCGCCGCTGGATGACACCAGTGCACCGGATGCGGCTGAAGTGATCGTCAACGAACTGGTCAAATTCAGTCCGTCGCTGGCCGAGCGTGATCGCTGGCTGGTGCTGAACAAGTGTGACCAGATCCTTGAAGAAGAGCACGAAGAGCGCGTCAAGGAAATCGTTGATCGCCTGCAGTGGGAAGGTCCGGTCTACGTGATCTCGGCCATCGCCAAAGAAGGCACCGAGCGCCTGACGCGCGACATCATGCGTTATCTGGAAGATCGTGCCGATCGTCTGGCCAACGACCCTGCGTACAAGGAAGAACTGGCTGATCTCGATCAGCGCATCGAAGACGAAGCCCGTGCGCAGTTGCAGGCGCTGGATGACAAGCGTGCCCTGCGTCGCAGCGGCGTGAAGTCGGTCCATGACATCGGTGACGATGACTGGGACGAAGAAGATGTGGATGATGAAGACGGTCCGGAAATCATTTACGTGCGCGACTGATTCGTTGCAGTAAACTTAAGCGCCGCTCAATCGAGCGGCGTTTTAGTATCTGGAAATCGATCGTTGGTCACCAATAGCCACGATTAACGTCACGGGCAGCGCTGGGTCGCGCGGCCCTCAAGCTAAGGTTGAAGATGATGCGGAGCAAAGTGACAGGTGCGCAGCGTTGGGTCGTGAAGATCGGCAGCGCTTTGCTGACGGCGGACGGCAAGGGGCTGGATCGCAAGGCAATGGGTGTCTGGGTCGAACAGATGGTTGCCCTGCATGAGGCGGGTGTCGAGCTGGTGCTGGTGTCCTCCGGCGCAGTGGCTGCCGGCATGAGCCGCCTGGGCTGGACCTCGCGACCCAGTGCGATGCACGAGCTCCAGGCCGCTGCTGCAATCGGCCAGATGGGCTTGGTGCAGGCCTGGGAATCGAGCTTCGCCGAGCATGGCCGGCACACCGCGCAGATTCTCCTGACTCACGACGACCTGTCCGACCGCAAGCGCTACCTGAACGCCCGCAGCACCTTGCGCGCGCTGGTCGAGCTGAAAGTCATCCCGGTGATCAACGAAAACGACACGGTGGTCACCGACGAAATCCGTTTCGGCGACAACGATACGCTGGCGGCGCTGGTGGCCAACCTGGTCGAGGCCGATCTGCTGGTGATCCTCACTGATCGCGATGGCATGTTCGACGCCGATCCGCGCAACAACCCCGATGCGCAACTGATTTACGAAGCGCGCGCCGATGATCCGACGCTTGATGCGGTGGCGGGCGGTACTGGTGGCGCGCTGGGACGTGGCGGCATGCAGACCAAGCTGCGTGCGGCGCGTCTGGCGGCGCGCTCCGGGGCGCACACGATCATCGTCGGTGGGCGTCTGGAGCGAGTGCTCGATCGCCTGAAGGCTGGCGAGCGCATCGGTACGCTGCTGTCGCCTGAGCGCGGCATGCTGGCGGCGCGCAAGCAGTGGCTGGCCGGGCATTTGCAGACTCGTGGCACGCTGGTGCTGGACGAAGGTGCGGTGTCGGCCTTGTCGCAGGGTAACAAGAGTCTGCTGCCGGTCGGCGTGAAACTGGTTCAGGGCAGTTTCCGTCGCGGCGAGATGGTGGTTTGCGTGGCGCCGGACGGTCGTGAGATTGCCCGTGGTTTGGCCAACTATAGTGCTCTAGAGGCGCAAAAAATCATTGGTCAGTCGTCGGACGCGATTGTCGGCGTGCTGGGCTACATGGCTGAGCCGGAGCTGGTTCACCGTGACAACCTGATTCTGGTCTGAGGAAAAGCGCGATGCGTATGGCAAAAGGATTGTTGGGGTTGCTGATGGCGTTGCCACTGCTGGCCTCGGCCGAGGAAATCGGTCAGGTGTCGACGGTATTCAAGTTTGTCGGTCCGAATGACCGGATTGTGGTCGAGGCTTTCGATGATCCGAAAGTCGATGGCGTGACCTGCTACCTGTCCCGCGCCAAGACGGGTGGGGTAAAGGGTGGTTTGGGTCTGGCCGAGGATCGTGCCGAGGCGTCGATCGCCTGTCGTCAGGTTGGCCCGATCAAGTTCAAGGGTGAGCTGAAGGATGGTGACGAGGTGTTCAAGGAGCGCACGTCGCTGGTGTTCAAGACCATGCAGGTGGTGCGTTTCCTCGACAAGAAGCGCAATACGCTGGTGTATCTGGTCTACAGCGATCGTGTGATCGAAGGTAGCCCGCAAAATGCGGTGACGGCGATTCCGATCGTGCCGTGGGTTCCCGTTCAGCAATAACACCGCAAATCCACAATGTGGGAGCGGGCTTGCTCGCGAAGAGGTCGTGTCAGTCGCTAGAGATGTCAGCTGACAGATTGCATTCGCGAGCAAGCCCGCTCCCACTTTTTTATGTGCGGGATTCACCAAATCGCAGGCAATAAAAAACCGACCCTAAGGTCGGTTTTTTAATGACTACGTCGATTAAGCAGCTTCTTTCAGTGCCTTGACGTGGCCATTCAGACGGCTCTTATGGCGAGCAGCCTTGTTCTTGTGGATGATGCCTTTATCGGCCATACGGTCGATAACTGGCACAGCCAGAACGTATGCAGCTTGAGCTTTTTCAGCGTCTTTTGCGTCGATGGCTTTAACTACATTCTTGATGTAGGTACGAACCATGGAACGCAGGCTGGCGTTGTGGCTGCGACGCTTCTCAGCCTGTTTTGCACGTTTTTTGGCGGAAGGTGAGTTGGCCACCGTCGAGCTCCTCGAAAGACTTTTTAGGAAATAGCAAACAAAATAGGCCGCGAATCATGCCGATGAGTTGAAGTCTTGTCAAGGGCGCTTGAAACGTTCCGCTAAGTGGTAGGTGTAAAGAGGCGGGATATTTATTTCCGGCGCTTGACCTGTAAACTCGCGAGCTTTGGCTCTGTGCTGTTGCGGCGCGGAGTATCGCACAAGTGGGCGCATTGTTCGCCTGCTGTTTATCGACAGGCACTAATTCCCTCAATGAATCTGCTCAAATCGTTGGCCGCTGTCAGCTCTATCACGATGCTTTCCCGGATTCTGGGGTTCGTCCGTGACACGCTCATCGCTCGCACATTCGGCGCCGGAATGGCGACGGACGCCTTCTTCATCGCCTTCAAATTGCCCAACCTGCTGCGGCGAATCTTCGCCGAGGGGGCGTTCTCGCAGGCTTTCGTGCCGATTCTGGCGGAATACAAGAGTCAGAAAGGCGAAGAGGCGACCCGCACCTTCATTGCTTATGTCTCGGGCCTGCTGACCCTGGTGCTGGCGCTGGTCACAGCGCTGGGCATGATCGCCGCGCCGTGGGTGATCTGGGCCACGGCGCCGGGGTTTGCCGATACGCCAGAAAAATTCCAGCTCACCTCCGATCTGCTGCGGGTGACGTTCCCTTATATATTGCTGATCTCCCTGTCCTCGCTGGCCGGGGCAATCCTCAATACCTGGAACCGCTTTTCGGTGCCGGCCTTCGTGCCGACCCTGCTCAACGTCAGCATGATCGTGTTTTCGCTGTTCCTGACGCCGTATTTCGATCCGCCGGTGATGGCCCTGGGCTGGGCGGTGCTGGTGGGTGGTCTGGCGCAGTTGCTCTATCAACTGCCGCACCTGAAAAAAATCGGCATGCTGGTGCTGCCGCGCCTGAATCTGCGTGATACCGGTGTCTGGCGGGTGATGAAGCAGATGCTGCCGGCGATCATCGGTGTCTCGGTCAGCCAGATTTCGCTGATCATCAACACCATTTTCGCCTCGTTCCTGGTGGCCGGTTCGGTGTCGTGGATGTATTACGCCGACCGATTGATGGAATTGCCGTCCGGCGTGCTCGGCGTAGCGTTGGGCACCATTTTGCTGCCGACGCTGGCCAAGACCTATGCGAGCAAGGATCGTCACGAATACTCGCGGATCCTCGACTGGGGCCTGCGCCTGTGCTTTGTGCTGGTGCTGCCGTGTGCGCTGGCGCTGGGGATTCTTGCCGAGCCACTGACCGTGTCGCTGTTCCAGTACGGTCAATTCAGCGCGTTTGACGCGTCCATGACCCAGCGTGCGCTGATTGCTTATTCTGTCGGCCTGCTCGGGATTATTGTGATCAAAGTGCTGGCGCCGGGCTTTTACGCGCAACAGAACATCCGCACACCGGTAAAAATCGCAATCTTCACCCTGATCGTCACTCAACTGTTCAACCTGGTGTTGATCGGCCCGCTGGCTCACGCCGGTCTGGCGCTGGCGATCAGTGCCGGTGCCTGCCTCAATGCCGGGCTGCTGTTCTATCAACTGCGCAAGCAAAAGATGTATCAGCCGCAACCGGGCTGGTACCTGTTCGGCTTCAAACTGGTGGTGGCGGTGGCGGTGATGTCGGCGGTGTTGCTGCTCGGTATGCATTTCATGCCGGCCTGGGATCAGGGGCACATGCTGGAGCGCTTCCTGCGACTGGGTGCATTGGTGGTTGCCGGTGTGGTGGCGTATTTCGGTATGTTGCTGCTGCTCGGTTTCCGCCTGCGTGACTTCAATCGCAAGGCTTTGAGCTGAGGTTTCAGCCTTTATAAACGGGCGCGGGCCGGCAGTTTTGTCGGCTCGATCACTTTGCGTTACGGTGTTGCCTGTCGTCGACCGTCGGGTGTGGTTATAATCGACCACTTTATGAGCAAGAAGCGCGTTATGCAGCTGGTTCGAGGCCTCCACAACTTGCGCCCCCAGCATCGGGGCTGCGTCGCCACTATTGGCAACTTTGACGGTGTTCACCGTGGTCACCAGGCTATCCTGGCCCGTCTGCGTGAGCGTGCGCTGGAGTTGGGCGTACCCAGCTGCGTGGTGATTTTCGAGCCGCAGCCACGGGAATTCTTTGCCCCGGAGACTGCGCCGGCCCGTCTGGCCCGCTTGCGTGACAAGCTGCAACTGCTGGCCGCCGAAGGTGTTGATCGGGTTCTGTGCCTGGCGTTCAACCAGCGCCTGAGCAAGCTCAGCGCCAGTGAATTCGTCGATACCATCCTGGTGGACGGTCTCGGCGTGCAGCATCTGGAGGTCGGTGACGATTTCCGCTTCGGCTGCGACCGCCTCGGCGATTTCGATTTCCTGCTGCAGGCCGGGCAGGTTCACGGTTTTACCGTGGAAGCCGCGCAAACCGTCGAGTTGGACGGCATTCGCGTCAGCAGCACCCAAGTGCGCAACGCGTTGGCCGCCGCCGATTTTGCCTTGGCCGAGCGCTTGCTTGGCCGCCCGTACCGGATCGCCGGTCGCGTGCTGCACGGTCAGAAACTGGCCCGGCAACTGGGTACGCCCACTGCCAATATTCAACTCAAGCGTCGTCGCGTGCCATTCACCGGGGTTTATCTGGTGGATGTGGACATCGACGGCAAGACCTGGCCCGGCGTCGCCAATATCGGCGTGCGGCCTACGGTCCAAGGTGATGGCAAAGCCCACCTTGAAGTTCATCTACTGGATTTTGCCGGCGATCTGTATGACCGGCGTCTGACGGTGGTTTTCCACCAAAAGCTGCGTGAAGAGCAGCGTTTTGCCTCTCTGGAGGCACTGAAAACGGCGATCAACGCGGATGTCGCCGCCGCCCGTGCACTAGCCGCACCTAGCGCCCATCGCTAATGAAGAGCCTTAAATGACCGACTATAAAGCCACGCTAAACCTTCCGGACACCGCCTTCCCAATGAAGGCCGGCCTGCCACAGCGCGAACCGCAGATCCTGCAGCGCTGGGACAGTATTGGCCTGTACGGAAAGTTGCGCGAGATTGGCAAGGATCGTCCGAAGTTCGTCCTGCACGACGGCCCTCCGTACGCCAACGGCACGATCCACATCGGTCATGCGCTGAACAAGATTCTCAAGGACATGATCATCCGCTCGAAAACCCTGTCGGGTTTCGACGCGCCGTATGTTCCGGGTTGGGACTGCCACGGCCTGCCGATCGAGCACAAGGTTGAAGTGACCCACGGCAAGAACCTGGGCGCGGACAAGACCCGCGAGCTGTGCCGTGCCTACGCCACCGAGCAGATCGAAGGGCAGAAGACCGAGTTCATCCGCCTCGGCGTGCTGGGCGACTTCGCCAACCCGTACAAGACCATGGACTTCAAGAACGAGGCCGGCGAAATCCGCGCCCTCGCCGAAATCGTGAAGGGCGGTTTCGTGTTCAAGGGCCTCAAGCCGGTGAACTGGTGCTTCGATTGCGGCTCGGCCCTGGCCGAAGCCGAAGTCGAGTACGAGAACAAGAAGTCCTCGACCATCGATGTGGCCTTCCCGATCGCCGACGAAGCCAAACTGGCTGCCGCGTTCGGTCTGCCGTCGCTGAGCAAGCCTGCCTCGATCGTGATCTGGACCACCACCCCGTGGACCATCCCGGCCAACCAGGCACTGAACGTGCACCCGGAATTCAACTACGCCCTGGTCGATATCGGCGACAAGCTGCTGGTCCTGGCTGAAGAGCTGGTTGAATCCTGCCTGTCGCGTTATGGCGTTGAAGGCACCGTACTGGCCACCACGCCGGGTTCGGCGCTGGAACTGATCAACTTCCGTCACCCGTTCTACGACCGTCTGTCGCCGGTGTACCTGGCCGACTACGTTGAACTGGGCGCCGGTACCGGTGTGGTTCACTCCGCCCCGGCCTACGGCGTGGACGACTTCGTGACCTGCAAGAAATACGGCATGGTCAACGACGAGATCCTCAACCCGGTGCAAAGCAACGGCGTGTACGTACCGTCGCTGGAGTTCTTCGGCGGCCAGTTCATCTGGAAGGCCAACCCGGCCATCGTCGAAAAACTGACCGAAGTCGGTGCGCTGATGCACACCACCGTCATCGAACACAGCTACATGCACTGCTGGCGCCACAAGACCCCGCTGATCTACCGCGCCACCGCGCAGTGGTTCATCGGCATGGACAAAGAGCCGGTCAGCGGCGACACCCTGCGCGTGCGCTCGCTCAAAGCTATCGAAGAGACCAAGTTCGTTCCGGCCTGGGGCCAGGCGCGCCTGCACTCGATGATCGCCAACCGTCCGGACTGGTGCATCTCCCGTCAGCGTAACTGGGGCGTGCCGATCCCGTTCTTCCTCAACAAGGAAAGCGGCGAGTTGCACCCACGCACCGTCGAACTGATGGAAGAAGTCGCCAAGCGCGTTGAAGTCGAAGGCATCGAAGCCTGGTTCAAACTCGACGCCGCCGAACTGCTGGGCGACGAAGCGCCGCTGTACGACAAGATCAGCGACACCCTCGACGTCTGGTTCGACTCGGGCACCACTCACTGGCACGTATTGCGTGGTTCGCACCCGATGGGCCACGAGACCGGCCCACGCGCCGACCTGTACCTGGAAGGTTCCGACCAGCACCGCGGCTGGTTCCACTCGTCGCTGTTGACCGGTTGCGCCATCGACAACCACGCGCCGTACCGCGAACTGCTGACCCACGGCTTCACCGTCGACGAGTCCGGCCGCAAGATGTCCAAGTCGCTGGGCAACGTGATTGCGCCGCAGAAAGTCAACGACACCCTGGGCGCCGACATCATGCGTCTGTGGGTCGCGTCGACCGACTACTCCGGCGAAATGGCCGTGTCCGAGCAGATCCTGCAACGCAGCGCGGACGCCTATCGTCGCATCCGTAACACCGCGCGTTTCCTGCTTTCCAACCTGACCGGTTTCAACCCGGCCACCGACCTGCTGCCGGCTGAAGACATGCTCGCACTGGATCGCTGGGCCGTGGATCGCACCCTGCTGCTGCAACGCGAGCTGCAGGAGCACTACGGCGAATACCGTTTCTGGAACGTCTACTCGAAGATCCACAACTTCTGCGTGCAGGAGCTGGGTGGTTTCTACCTCGACATCATCAAGGATCGCCAGTACACCACTGGCGCCGACAGCAAGGCCCGTCGCTCGTGCCAGACCGCGCTGTTCCACATCTCCGAAGCGCTGGTGCGCTGGATCGCACCGATCCTCGCGTTTACTGCCGACGAGCTGTGGCAATACCTGCCGGGCGAGCGCAACGAATCCGTCATGCTCAACACCTGGTACGAAGGTCTGACCGAGCTGCCGGAAGGCTTCGAGCTGGGTCGCGCCTACTGGGATCGCATCATGGAAGTGAAGGTGGCGGTCAACAAAGAGATGGAAATCCAGCGCGCGGCCAAAGCCGTCGGTGGCAACCTGCAAGCCGAAGTGACGCTGTTCGCCGAAGACGCGCTGAGCGCCGACCTGGCCAAGCTGAGCAACGAGCTGCGCTTTGTCCTGATCACCTCGACTGCCAGCGTGGCGCCTTTTGTTCAGGCACCTGCGGACGCGGTAGCCACCGAAGTCAGCGGCCTGAAACTGAAGATCGTCAAATCGGCCTTCCCGAAGTGCGCTCGTTGCTGGCACTGCCGTGAAGACGTCGGCGTGAACCCGGAGCATCCGGAAATCTGCGGTCGTTGCGTCGACAACATCAGCGGCGCCGGCGAGGTTCGTCACTATGCCTAACGCCGTTGGCCGTTTCGGACGGTTGAGCTGGCTCTGGTTGAGTTTGCTGGTTCTGGTCATCGACCAGGCCAGCAAGTTCTACTTCGAAAACAAGCTCGAAATGTTCCAGCAGATCGTGATCATTCCCGATTACTTCAGCTGGACGCTGGCCTACAACACCGGCGCTGCCTTCAGCTTCCTGGCTGACAGCTCCGGCTGGCAGCGCTGGCTGTTCGCCCTGATCGCGATTGTGGTCAGTGCGGTGCTGGTGGTCTGGCTCAAACGCCTGGGCCGCAACGAAACCTGGCTGGCCGTCGCTTTGGCGCTGGTGCTGGGCGGCGCGCTGGGCAATCTGTATGACCGCATCGCCCTGGGCCATGTGATCGACTTCATTCTGGTGCACTGGCAGAACCGCTGGTACTTCCCGGCGTTCAACTTCGCCGACAGCGCCATCACCGTCGGTGCGGTGATGCTGGCACTGGACATGTTCAAAAGTAAGAAAACCGGAGAAGCCGTTCATGACTGAACAGGTATTGGCTGAGCAACGCATCGGCCAGAACACGGAAGTCACTTTGCACTTTGCATTGCGCCTGGAGAACGGCGATACGGTCGACAGCACGTTCGACAAGGCCCCGGCGACCTTCAAGGTCGGCGACGGCAACCTGCTGCCGGGTTTCGAAGCGGCATTGTTCGGCTTCAAGGCCGGCGACAAGCGTACGCTGACCGTCGAGCCGGAAAACGCTTTCGGCCAGCCGAACCCGCAAAACGTACAGATCATCCCGCGCTCGCAGTTTGCCGACATGGAACTGTCACCGGGTCTGCTGGTGATCTTCAACGATGCGGCCAATACTGAGCTGCCGGGTGTGGTGAAAGAGTTCGACGACGCGCAAGTGACCGTCGACTTCAACCACCCGCTGGCGGGAAAGACGCTGACCTTTGACGTAGAGATCATCTCCGTCAAAGCGATCTGAGTTACACCTCAGAACATTGTGGGAGCGGGCTTGCTCGCGAATGCTGACTGACATTCAACATAGAAGTTGTCTGACACACTGCTTTCGCGAGCAAGCCCGCTCCCACATTGGATTTTTGCTGGATTTGAGCAATGTGCTCGATCAGCAGGACGTAAATTTATTTCGCGCGCAAGACACGAGGCACAGCATGCAAATCAAACTCGCCAACCCCCGTGGCTTCTGCGCCGGCGTGGACCGGGCGATCGAAATCGTCAACCGCGCCCTGGAAGTCTTCGGGCCGCCGATCTACGTGCGTCATGAAGTGGTGCACAACAAATTCGTGGTCGAAGACCTGCGCAGTCGTGGCGCGATCTTCGTCGAGGAACTGGATCAGGTGCCGGACGACGTCATCGTGATCTTCAGTGCTCACGGGGTTTCTCAAGCCGTACGCAGCGAAGCCGCCGGTCGTGGCCTGAAAGTATTCGACGCCACCTGTCCGCTGGTTACCAAGGTACACATCGAAGTCGCCAAATACAGCCGCGACGGCCGTGAGTGCATCCTGATCGGCCACGCCGGTCACCCTGAAGTCGAAGGCACCATGGGCCAGTACGATGCCAGCAACGGCGGCGCGATCTACCTCGTCGAAGACGAAAAAGACGTGGCCGAACTGCAGGTGCGTAACCCGGAAAAACTGGCGTTCGTGACCCAGACCACCCTGTCGATGGACGATACCAGCCGCGTGATCGATGCCCTGCGCACACGTTTCCCGGCCATCGGTGGCCCGCGCAAGGACGACATCTGCTACGCCACGCAAAACCGTCAGGATGCGGTCAAGCAACTGGCCGACGAGTGCGACGTAGTGTTGGTGGTGGGCAGCCCGAACAGCTCCAACTCCAACCGCCTGCGTGAGCTGGCCGAACGCATGGCCACGCCGGCCTACCTGATCGACGGCGCTGAAGATCTGCAAAAGAGCTGGTTCGAGGGTGTCGAGCGCATCGGCATCACCGCTGGTGCCTCCGCACCGGAAGTGTTGGTTCGCGGCGTGATCCAGCAATTGCAAGCCTGGGGCGCGACGGGTGCCGATGAACTGGCCGGTCGCGAAGAGAACATCACCTTCTCGATGCCGAAAGAGCTGCGCGTCCGTTCGATCTGACGCTCTTCGCCTTCAGGCACAGCGCCTGCTCAGCCTTTGTGCTGGTCAGGCGCACCCGACCGGTTGCCGCCAGCACCACCTGGAGCTGGCTGACCGGCCCCTGTGCCGAGCAGAGATGTAACGTCCCTGCCTGAAATGCCCGCCCGGGCATCAGCGGTTGTCCCAGACTGCTGAAGCGCACATAACGACTGACCAGCCAATTGCCGACGATCGGTATTCGCCCGTCACTCGCGTGCTCCAGCAGCAGTGGGTTGCTGCTGTCCAGCGGCCCCTTGCCGCTGATATCCAGAATGATCCGCCAGCCCTGACTCCAGTCGTCATTGATGCCATGGATCACCACGCTCTGATTGCGGGTGATGGCCTGTGTGCGGGCGTTGCGAATGCCCTCGAGCAGCGACCGGGCCGCCTGGTCGCGATGAGTCGATTCAGTGAAGGCCGCGAAGGCCGGACTGACCAGCGACAGAACAATTGCGCCAATCGCCAGTCCCATAAGCAATTCAATCAGACTGAAACCCTGTTGCGGCATGCCGACTCCCTCCCTGGAGCATGAAGCCCGGCGCAATCCTTTTCGCCGGGCAGGGCAAATCAACCGACGCAGGCCGGTTGAATGTTCTAGCTTGTAGAAGCAGGTATAGCCGACGGCAACGGAGGGCATCGATGGATCATCGTACAAAAGGTTTCACGCTGCCCGAACTGTTGGCTGCGGTCGCCGTGCTGGTGATCCTCATCACCCTGGCGGTGCCAGGCTTCACTCGCTCGATCCAGAGCAGCAAGGCCGACACCGAAATGGGTGACCTGCAGCGCGCCATCAACTACGCGCGGCTGGAGGCGATTGATCGCGGCGTGACCACACGCTTGCGCCCGAGCGCCGGCGGCAGCGTGTGGACCGGCGAATTGTCGGTCTACGACAGTACTGGCACTCCGGCCAATGTATTACGGGTTGTTCCAGCGATGAGCAGCGGCGCGACTCTGACGCTACCCTCAGGAGTGACCGCACTGGATTTCAACAATCTGGGCGGCCTGGCGGCGCCGTCGACGGCGGTGGCCATCAGTTATGTGCTGGGAACACAAAGCAGGACGCTGAACGTGTGTCTGAACGGACGAATTCAACTGGGTGGAAGTTGCGGATGAGGGCAGGGAGCACACAGGCACAGGAGGGCATGTCGCTGATCGAGGTACTGGTCGCGTTGCTGATTCTGACCGTCGGCATATTGGGCGCGGCCGCCGTTCAAGTGAATGCGCTGAAGTACACCGACAGTTCCCGGATGACCAGTCAGGCGAGCTTCATCGCCTACGACATGATGGACCGCATACGCGCCAATTCCGCTGCCGATTACACGGTCACGCCGCCGACCGCAGGCAACCTCAGCGTCGCCCGCGATCAGGATCTCTACGATTTCACCACCAATATCGTCAATTTCGGCGGGCCGACTGCCACCGGCACGATCACCCTCAATCAGCGGGTGTACACCATCACCATCAACTGGAATGACTCACGGGCCGCGAATGCCACCGGTACCACCCGCAGCTTCGTCCTGACCAGCCGTGCCACGGTCGATCCGGTGGCCGGCCCATGAAGCACGCCAACCGGGGTTTCGGCCTGATCGAAATGCTCATCGCCCTGGCGCTCGGGCTGATCATCGTGCTGGGGGTGGTGCAGACGTTTCTCGCGGCCAAGAACACTTACGTCAGCCAGAACACCGCTGCCGCCATGCAGGAAGACGCACGTTTTGTATTGAGCAAGATGATTCAGGAACTGCGCATGGTCGGCATGTTCGGCTGCCTGGGCACGATTACTGACGCGAGCTCGGCGGGGGATTTCAACGCGGCGCAGATCATCCCGATCAGCTGGGACAACAGCAACCTCAAGCTGACCCTGGTCACTGCTGATGTCGGTGGCAATGGTGGTACGCCGATTTGGACGGTGGTCTCCGATTGCCGCAACAGCGCCACGGCCTATACCGGGTTGCGGGCGGCGGCGAGCGGGCAGATCGCCTTTCCGATCCGCCGCTTGATCTACAGCTTCAGCAACAACCAGATTCTCATGGGCTCCGGCAGCGGCACCCCAACCCAGCAGGTGCTGGTGAACAATGTCAGTGCGTTCAACGTCATGTTCGGTCTGGCGACGTCCGCCACCGATGTCGCGGCGTCCTCCTACAGCGCCAACCCCAGTGACCCGGCGCGCATCCGCAGTGTGCGTCTGAGTCTGACCCTCACCGACCCGAACAACCGGGTGGCCAATCAAACCTTCAACGTGGTTGCCGCTTTGCGCAACCGCTTGCAGTGAGGCCGGAATGATGAGGATCACGTTCAACCAGAGGCAAACCCAGCGCGGCATGGTGTTGCTGGTCAGTCTGGTGTTTCTGTTGCTGCTGACCTTGATCGGGCTGTCCTCGATGCAGAGCGCCAACCTGCAGGAGAAAATGGCCGGTAGCGTCAGCCTGCGTAATCAGTCGTTCCAGGCCGCCGAGGCGGCGTTGCGCATCGGCGAGAGTGCGGTGCAACTCGACAGTTATTCGCTGGCGGTGTGTGCCAGCGCCACGCAATGTGCGCCGCCAGCGGAGTCCTCGGTGGTCAGTGCGGCGGGGTTCAACTCGACCTCGGGGGTGACGTGGGTCGCCGCAGGTAACGGCTTCTATGGTGTGCAGAACATCGGTACCACGCTGACGGCGGTGAACGTGCCGAGCAACACCTCGGCGACCTTGTATCGAGTGACCGCAGTCGGCATCGCCGGTACTTCGCGCAGTGTGGTGGAGAGTGTCTATGCGAAGTATTGAGCGCTGCCGGACGTTGTTGGCCGGCATGCTGCTGAGCTTTTATCTGGCAGCGCCGGCTTATGCGTTCACGCCTTCCGACTCGCCGCTGCTGAGTGCCGCTGCGGTACCGCCCAACGTGATGTTGCTGATCGACGATTCCGGCAGCATGAACAGCATCATTTATGCGGCGGGATTCGATCCGACCGTCACACGCACCCCGGCCCGGCAATGTAATGCGTTGCTCGGGCTGTGCCTGAGTTCAACGGCGATCACTGGCGATCCGGTGTTTCTCTCGAACCTGCCGACCTCCGGTTGCTCCGGCGGCGCCTTCGCCTTCTACAACAACAGCGTCGCGCCGTTGTGCCTGAAACTGCCTGATCCGGTGGGCGGCGGCAATACTCGCTACACGGGGGACTACATCGCCTATGTGGTCGGGCTGGCGATCAACAACGGCACTCGCGACTTCACCACCGGGGCGATTCCCAACGACTATCGGATCAACGTCGCGCGCAACGTGTCCACCGCACTGGTCACCAGCAACCGTAACTTGCGCATGGGCCTGTCGACCTTCAACCCGGTGACCAGCAACAACCCCGGGAACGGTGGATACATCGCTCGTTCCATCAGTGATCTGTCGCCGGTCTCCGGCAGCGTGACCCAGGCGCAGGCCGACGCCAACTACAATGCGTTGATTTCGGCGATCGGTGGTTTGGGGGCCGTGGCCAACACGCCATTGGCGGAAACCTATTACGAAATCACCCGGTACATGCGCGGCATGACGCCGTACTACAACAGCACACCCACCACTTACACCAGTCCGATCCAGTACCGCTGCCAGAAGAACTATGGCGTAGTGATCACCGACGGCCTTCCGACGTATGACCGCACGTTTCCCACCAATGACCCGTTGGGCGGAAGTCGCTTGCCGAACTGGGACGGCATCAACAATGACGGCAACAACCTCAATGGCGATAACGAGGGTGACACGCTGTATCTGGATGACATTGCCAAGTTTGCGTTCGACATCGACATGCGGTCGACAGGTACCGATCTCGCGGGCAAGAGCTGGGGCTCGGCGGATTTTCCCAAGCAGAACATGAACACCTACACCGTCGGCTTTACTGCCGACAACGACATGCTTTCCGACGCCGCTGCCTATGGGCAGGGCAAGTATTACCAGGCGAGCGACAGCACCGGTCTCAACAGTGCGCTGTCCTCGGCGTTGAGCGACATCACTTCCAAGGCCGGCTCCGGCGGCAGCGGTGTCACCAGCGGCACCACGCTGGCCAGTGGCACCAGTTATTTCCAGACCAGTTACGACCCCAAGGACTGGCGCGGCACGATCAAATCCTTTGGCTTCACTTCGGCTGGCGCGGTGAACACCTCGGCAGCGTTGTGGACCACCGATACCACCATCGTGCCGGGCGCGACCGCACCGACCTATCAATCGTGGAACACCAGCAGCAATGCCGCCGTGACTCTGGCCTACGGCAACTTTTCCGCGACCCAACAGACGACGCTCAGCCAGAGCCTGCCCACCGGCATCAGCGGCAGTGATCTGGTGGAGTGGAGCAAGGGCACCAACAAGACCGGGCTCAAGGTGCGCAGCGTGTTGCTCGGCGACATCATCAACTCGCCGCTGGTGCTGGCCTCGCCCAGCGACAAAACCGCCTCCGACCTGTCGGGCGACACCACCTACACCACGTACCTGACCACCAAAGCGGCGAACATGAATGCCAATCTGGTGGTGAACGCCAATGACGGTTTCGTCAACGTGATCAACTCGGCCAACGGCACTCGACGCTATGCCTACATGCCGTCCAGCGTGTTGCCGTCGCTGCGGCTGATTGCCGATCCGGCGTACATCAATGGCGTCAGCCACAAGTTTCTGGTGGACGGCCAGGTCGGGGTCTACGATCTTCAGTTCAACAGTGCCTGGAAAACCGTGGCCATCGGCGGCACCGGTGCCGGCGGCAAGACTTTCTATGCACTGCAGTTGTTCGACGCGTCCGCTGGCAATGTGCTCAATGCCCTGTGGGAAGTCAGTGCACCCGCCACGGCGAACACCGCCAACGCATTTAATGATCTGGGTTACGCCTATGCCCGGCCGGAAGTGGCACGCTTGGCCGATGGTCGCTGGGCGGCGTTCATTGCCAATGGTTATGGCAGCAACTCCGGAGTGGCGGCTTTGTATGTGCTGGATGTGCGTGACGGTTCGTTGATCAAGAAGATCGTCATCGACAGTACCGAAACCACTAATGGCCTGTCGTCGGTGAAGCTCAAGGTCAATTCGTCGAACGTGGTGCAGGCCGCTTATGGCGGTGATCTGAAAGGGCGTCTGTGGAAATTCGATCTGAGCGCGACGTCGACCGACAGCTGGGGCGTGGCGTTTTCCGGCAAACCACTGTTCACCACGGCGGGCGGGGCGACCCAGCCGATCACCGCGCAGCCGCTGCTGGCGGACAATTCGCTGGGGGGCAAACAGATCTTCGTCGGCACCGGCAAATTCAACGAGACCGCCGACAAGACCAACAAGGATTTGCAGGCGTTCTACTCGGTGTGGGACGCCGATGGTGGTTCCGGTCAGTTGACCGTCAGCAGTTTGCAGGCGCAAGCAGTGACCGGGGTGTTCTCCGGCAGCGCCGGACAGTTCATCACCACCAGCCAGAACGACACGACCTATCCGGCGGAGAAGGGCTGGTATCTGCCGTTGGTGTACAACAACGTGCTGACCGGCGAGCGGGTGATCAATCAGGCCAGTCTGGTGCTCGGACGCATCGTGTTTACCACCGCCAGTGTCGATACCACCGACCCGTGTGCCAGTTTCGGCACCGGCAAACTGGTCGAACTGGATGCGTTCAGCGGTAAGATGCTCAACTACGCGGTGCTCGACACCAACGCCGATGGCGTGGTCGACAGCAACGACACGATTTCCAGCGGCGTGGTGTTCACCGGCGGAATTCCGACCCTGAACGCCATCGTCAATGGCGCGACCCGCAAGATCGTCAACGATTCCAGTGGCACCGTGACCACGCTGGTGGAAAAACCCGGTGGCGGCAGCCGTCGTATCATGTGGCGACAAATACAGTAAGTGAGAGTTTGAGGCATGCGCAGATTCAACCGGGGCTTCACCTTGATCGAAATCATGATCGTGATTGCGATCATCGGGATCATCATCACCATCGCCGCACCGAGCTACACCGAATACCTGAAAAAAGGTCGGCGCGCCGAAGTGGTGTCGCTGCTCTCGGAACAGGCGCAGATCCTCGAGCGCTTCTACACCAAGAACAATGTTTATACCGGCATCACCGGTCTGAGCACGGGCAATGATTTCTACACCATCACCCCGACGATCACTGACCAGACCTTCCTGCTGACGGCCACCCGTAATGCTGGCACGACCATGGCCACCGACAAGTGCGGGGATTTCACCCTGACCAACACTGGCGTCAGAAGTATGAACAACGCAACCACCGGGCTGACCACCAAGGATTGCTGGGGCCGCTGAGGTACCTTCTTAAGGGCGCCTTTTTGCGCCCACTGTCTTTTTTACGGTTGGATCAAACATGACCAGGCAACAGCAAGTGGTGATTGTCGGTGGCGGGGTGATTGGCCTGCTGACCGCCTACAACCTCGCCTCAGAAGTGCGCAGCGTGGTGCTGCTGGATCGCTCGAACGTCGGTCAGGAGTCGTCCTGGGCCGGCGGCGGTATCGTTTCGCCGCTGTACCCGTGGCGCTATAGCCCGGCAGTCACCGCGCTGGCGCATTGGTCGCAGGATTTTTATCCACAGCTGGGCGAGCGGCTGTTTGCCGATACCGGGGTTGATCCCGAAGTGCACACCACCGGCCTGTACTGGCTGGATCTGGATGATGAAGCCGAGGCACTGGCCTGGGCCGAGCGCGAAAACCGTCCGCTGCGGGCTGTGGATATTTCGGCGGCGCACGACGCGGTGCCGGTGCTGGGTGGCGGATTCTCCCGGGCGATCTACATGGCCGATGTGGCCAATGTGCGTAACCCGCGTCTGGTCAAATCGTTGAAAGCCGCTTTGCTGGCGCTGCCGAACGTGACCATCCACGAGCAATGCGAAGTCAGCGGGTTTGTTCGCGAAGGGGAGCGAGTGGTAGGCGTCGAGACGTCCAAAGGCCTGATCCGCGGTGAGCAGATCGTGCTGACGGCCGGAGCATGGAGCGGTGATCTGCTCAAAACATTGGATCTGACGCTGCCGGTCGAGCCGGTCAAGGGCCAGATGATTCTCTACAAGTGTGCAGCGGATTTCCTGCCGAGCATGGTGCTGGCCAAGGGGCGTTATGCGATTCCGCGTCGCGACGGGCACATTCTGATCGGCAGTACGCTGGAGCACGAAGGCTACGACAAGACGCCGACCGATGTCGCGCTGGAGAGCCTCAAGGCTTCGGCGGTCGAGCTGCTGCCGGCGCTGGCGGATGCCGAAGTGGTGGGACATTGGGCCGGTTTGCGTCCGGGCTCGCCTGAGGGGATTCCGTATATTGGCCGGGTGCCGGGGTTTGAGGGTTTGTGGCTGAACTGCGGGCATTACCGCAACGGGCTGGTGCTGGCGCCGGCGTCATGTCAGTTGTTTGCCGATGTGATGCTGGGGCGTGCGCCGATTATTGATCCGGCGCCGTATGCGCCTGAAGGTCGCATTTAGCCAGATTTTTCTCTGCTGGCTGGCAGACCGCTTTCGCGGGCAAGCCCGCTCCCACAGTTGATTTTTGTCGTTCACAAAATCCAATGTGGGAGCGGGCTTGCTCGCGAAGGGGCCTCAATCCAGACCGAGTTTCTTCAGCCTGTAGCGCATCGAGCGAAACGACAGACTCAACCGCTGCGCCGCCGCCGTACGATTCCAGCGCGTTTCCTCCAGCGCCTGCAGGATCAGCTTGCGCTCGACGTTCTCCAGATAATCCTCCAGGTTATCGATCTGCGTCAGGTCGGCAATACCGCCCTCGACCGTGCAATTACCTTCGCTGAGACGCAGATCTGCGGCCTCGATCAACTGGTTTTCACACAGCGTGTGCGCCCGTTCAAGGACGTTTTCCAGCTCTCGAACATTCCCCGGAAAGCGGTAACTCTTCAGCGCCTCAAGCGCCTGCGGGTGCAAACGAGCCGCCGCGCGGCCGCTGCCTGCCGCCAGACGCTGGAGCATGTGCGCCGCCAGCACCTCGATGTCATCGCGCCGTTCGCGCAGGGATGGCACACGCAGTTCGATCACGTTCAAGCGGTAATACAGGTCCTGGCGAAAGCGCCCGGCGGCGACCTCGGCGTCGAGATCCTTGTGGGTGGCGCAAAGAATGCGCACATCGACCACCGTTTCCTGCTGACCGCCGACGCTGCGCACGGCTTTCTCCTGAATCGCCCGCAGCAATTTCACCTGCATCGACAGCGGCAGGTCCGCCACTTCGTCGAGAAACAGGGTGCCGCCGTGTGCGGCCTGGAACAGCCCAGGTTTGTCCTCCACTGCGCCAGTGAAGCTGCCTTTGCGATGACCGAAAAATTCGCTTTCCATCAGCTCCGACGGAATCGCCCCGCAATTGACCGGCACGAACGGCTTGCCGGCGCGTGGTCCCTGTTCGTGGATCAGCCGCGCGACCAGTTCTTTGCCGCTGCCCGATTCTCCGCTGATGTAGACCGGTGCCTGACTGCGCGCCAGTTTGTCGATCTGTTTGCGCAGATTGTGCATCGGTGGTGAGTCACCGAGCAGGCGCCGGTCGATCGAGGTGACGCTGCCTCCGGCTGCCGGCATGCGCAACGCAGTGCTGACCAGTTCGCGCAGGCGCGTCAGATCAACCGGCTTGGTCAGGAAGTCGAAGGCCCCGGCTTTCAAGGCGTTGATCGCCGTTTCCAGACTGCCGTACGCGGTGATCATCGCCACCGGCAGTTGTGGATAACGTTGCTGGATGTGCTGCACGAGGTCCAGCCCCGTGCCGTCGGGCAGGCGCATGTCGGTCAGGCACAGGTCGAAGGTGTTGTTGTGCAACAACGTCTGGGCTTCGCCGAGATTGCGCGCGCTGAAGGTGTCGAGTTTCATCCGTCCCAGGGTGATTTCCAGGAGTTCGCGGATATCCGGTTCGTCGTCGACGATGAGGATTTTTGCCGTGGGCTCGTGTTCAACTTTGTTTCCGTCCGTGAGCAAAGGTGATGCGAAAGCAGCCGCCGCCTTGGCGTGGTTTGAAGTCTAGGCGCGCCTGGTTGCTTTCGCACAGCTCACGGGACAGATAAAGCCCAAGGCCGGTGCCCTGGCTACTGGTGGTGAAGAACGGCTCGAACAGATCGGCCTGCTGATCGGGTGGTACACCGGGGCCGTTGTCCTGCACTTCGAGCACCGCCAGCTGGCTGTCGGGGTCGATGAACAGTGCCAGCCAGACCTCGGCCTGCTCGTGCAGCAGGGCGCTGTGCCGCCAGCCGTTGCGTAACAGATTGTCGAGAATTTGCGTGAGCTGGTCGGGGTCCATCAATGTGATGAAGTCCCCGGAATTGATCCGCAAATGAATCGACTGGCGCTCAGTCGCCTGTTCGCGGCTCTCGCAGACGAAGCGTTCCAGCCACGGTTTGAGATCCAGGCGTTGCGGAGCGCTCTGCTGGCGGCGCGACAGTTGCAGGACGTTTTCGATGACTCGGTTCATGCGCTGGGAGTGGTCTTGAATGATCTGCGTCAGACGCCGATCCGCGCCATCGAGTTCCTCGGACTCACCCAATAGCTGCGCGGCGTGACTGATGGCGCCCAGCGGATTACGGATTTCATGGGAGATGCCGGCGGTCAGGCGCCCGAGCGCGGCGAGCTTGAGTTGCTGGGCTTGCTGGGCGACTTGTGCAAGGTCTTCGAGAAACACCAGGGTTTGCTGGTTCGGACTCTGTGCGAGGGCGATGAAGTTCGGTTGCAGTTCCAGGCCGTTGCCGGGAATCTTCAGGCTCTGCGGGCGTAGGGTCGGGTTGCTCAGCCATAGTTGCAGGCGCTCGACCAGTGCCGGCGAGTAGTCATCGATCAAATGCCCCTCAAGGTGCGACTGCGCCAGCAGGCTTTTCGCGCTGTGATTGGCCAGTTGCACCCGGCACTGGTCATCGAGCACCAGGATGCCGGTGCGCATACGCTGCAGAATCAGGGCGTTGAGGGCTTCGAGGCCGATCACTTCGCTGGCGCGCTTTTCGGCGAGGTTTTCGCTGACTTCCAGGCGCCTGACCAGACCCTGTACCAGCAGTGAAGCGGCAAAACACAAGGCGCCCAGGGTTCCGGCTTGCAGGTAATTGTTGGCGCTCAGGGGGTGGTTGAAGCTCAGCAGGAAACTTGAACCAATGATACCGAGGGCGCTGATGGCGGCTATCAGCAAGCCGATGCGTCGGCGCAGCAGGGTGTTGGCGATCGCCACCGAGACAATCAGCAAGTTACCGATGGCGCTGGCCACGCCACCCGCCGCGTAGAACAGGCCGCACAGCAAGAGCACATCGACCAGCGCCAGGGTGAACAGCTGCGCCGGGCGGCGGGTGTTCTCCAGGAACACCACCAGCAGAATGTTCAGCACCAGATACAACCAGCTGCCGCTGCGCAGCAGTTCGTCGTCGGCCGACGTCAGCAGGCGGTTGTCCATGTTGCTGGAGATCAGCAGCACCAGGGTGATGCCGACGCTTAAACGGTAGAGATGATAGAGGCGCAGCAGGCGCTGCGCCTGTTTACTGTCGGCGTTGGCCTCAGCGATCACTGGTGCCTGGGCCTTGCTCAAGGTGAGCCTGGCTGCAATACCACTGTTGCTGAAGGTTCAGCGCGCGATCGCGCGGCAGGTGCACGCCGCAATGAGCGCAACGCACCATCGGCGCGGCGTCTTGCTCGCGGGGCGATTGGGCAGACGCGGAGGGCGCCTTGAATTTTCGCCACAGCCATACCGCAGCGAAAATCAGGACAATCCAGAACAGTAAACGAAGCATGATGGGCGGCTTTTCGGCTAATGATTCGGCAGTTTAGCCAAGGAGTCGCCAGGCGCACAGACTATTAACGCGCGGCAATGAAAAAGGGAGATCCGCAGATCTCCCTTTTTTGTGTACCCGGTGCGATCAGTCGAAGATGCCGAAAGTCATGTAGCTGAACCACGAGCGGTCGTCGTTGTTGCCGGCGGCTTCGTGAGTTTCTTCGATCACTTCGCCGTTTTCGTCTTTTGGCTTGAGCTCATTCGGGATTGCGTCTTTTGCATCCTGGAACTGCTTCTGCACATCCTGGTTGGCGCGGGTTTCTCCCGGCGGCAGCGGCGGACGCGACTCGATCAGGCCCAAAGTCGCCTTGCTCAGGAACGAACGGTTGTCGGCTTCGGCGACCGATGGCACGAACTGACCGTCCTTCAGGCTTGGGTGGTTCGGGTAGTTGAGCTTCAGGGTTTCCAGACTGGTGGCGGCCAGCTCGTCCAGGTGCAGACGCTGGTAAGCCTCGGTCATCACCGCCAGGCCGTCGCCGACCGATGGGGTTTCCTGGAAGTTTTCCACTACATAGCGGCCACGGTTGGCGGCGGCGACGTAGGCCTGACGGGTCAGGTAGTAGTCGGCTACGTGGATTTCGTAGGCCGCCAGCAGGTTGCGCAGGTAGATCATGCGCTGCTTGGCGTCCGGCGCGTAGCGGCTGTTCGGGTAGCGGCTGGTCAGCTGGGCGAACTCGTTGTACGAGTCGCGGGCAGCGCCCGGGTCACGCTTGGTCATGTCCAGCGGCAGGAAGCGCGCCAGCAGGCCGACGTCCTGGTCGAAAGAGGTCAGACCCTTGAGGTAATACGCGTAATCCACGTTCGGATGCTGCGGATGCAAACGAATGAAACGCTCGGCGGCGGACTTTGCAGCTTCCGGCTCGGCGTTCTTGTAGTTGGCGTAGATCAACTCCAGCTGTGCCTGATCGGCGTAGCGACCGAATGGATAACGCGACTCCAGGGCCTTCAGCTTGGCTGTGGCGCTGGTGTAGCTGTTGTTGTCCAGGTCAGTCTGAGCCTGCTGATACAGCTCGGCTTCGCTGAGGTTTTCGTCTACGACTTCCTTCGATGAGCAAGCAGCGGTCAATGCGAGGATGGCGATCAGCAGCAGGTGTTTCACTTGCATGGCGGCTTGCGTCCCTATGACGGCCGCTGTCTTGGGCGGGGCCGTCCTGTTATGATGAGCGCCCCGTTGAAAAGCCTCGGGGCAAAAGACGCCGTATTTAACCACAAGCGCGCAGCCGAAACCAAAGGCTGTGCCGACGCCCAGTCAGAGCATGTCCGATAAAATTGAACTTCGCGCAGAGGTGCCGTCCGATTTGGGCGGCCAACGCCTCGATCAAGTCGCCGCCCAACTCTTCGCTGAGCACTCACGCTCGCGCCTTTCCGCCTGGATCAAAGAAGGTCGCCTGACTGTGGACGGGGCGGTCATCCGCCCGCGCGACATCGTTCATGGCGGTGCCATCCTTGAGCTGACTGCCGAGCAGGAAGCCCAGGGCGAGTGGATCGCCCAGGACATCGAACTCGACATCGTCTATGAAGACGACGACATCCTGGTGATCAACAAGCCTGCGGGCCTGGTGGTGCACCCGGCTGCCGGTCACGCCGATGGCACCTTGCTCAACGCCTTGCTGCACCACGTGCCGGACATCATCAATGTCCCGCGCGCCGGTATCGTGCATCGCCTGGACAAGGACACCACCGGTCTGATGGTGGTGGCCAAGACCATTCAGGCGCAGACCAAGCTCGTTGCCCAGCTGCAAAGCCGCAGCGTCAGCCGGATCTACGAGTGCATCGTGATCGGTGTCGTGACCGCCGGGGGCAAGATCAACGCCCCGATCGGCCGTCACGGCCAGCAGCGCCAGCGCATGGCAGTGATGGAAGGCGGCAAGCCGGCCGTCAGTCACTACCGCGTGCTGGAGCGTTTCCGTTCGCACACGCACGTGCGGGTCAAACTGGAAACCGGCCGGACTCACCAGATCCGTGTGCACATGTCGCACATCAACTTCCCGTTGGTCGGCGATCCGGCGTACGGCGGGCGTTTCCGTATTCCGCCAGCCGCGAACCCGACCATGGTCGAATCGCTCAAGCATTTCCCGCGTCAGGCATTGCACGCGCGCTTCCTTGAACTGGATCATCCGACCAGCGGTGAGCGCATGAGCTGGGAATCGCCGCTGCCGGAAGATTTCGTCTGGCTGCTGACCTTGCTCAAGCAGGATCGCGAGGCATTCGTCGGATGAACTGGCTGACGCCGGACTGGCCTGCGCCGGCCAGCGTCAGGGCCTGTGTCACCACCCGCGAGGGGGGTGTCAGCGAGGCACCGTTCGACAGCCTCAATCTGGGCGATCACGTCGATGATCGCCCGGAAGCAGTCGCCGAGAATCGTCGGCGTCTGACCGAACACTTCTCGATCAAGCCTGCCTGGTTGCAGCAAGTGCACGGAATTGACGTGGCTCATGCTGATCCGGGCGTGGTTGCCACCGCCGACGCCAATTGGACGGCAACTCCCGGGGTTGCCTGCACGGCGATGACCGCGGATTGCCTGCCGGCATTGTTCTGCAACCGTGCCGGCACTCGCGTCGCGGCGGCCCATGCCGGCTGGCGTGGGTTGGCGGCGGGCGTACTTGAAACCACCCTCGATCATCTCGACACCGCTGCGGCGGACGTGCTGGTCTGGCTCGGCCCGGCCATCGGCCCGAAAGCCTTTGAAGTCGGCCCGGAAGTACGCGAGGTCTTCGTCAATCAACTCCCCGAAGCGGCAGCCGCCTTCGTGCCCAGCCACAATGCTGGCAAGTTCATGGCTGACATCTATCTGCTGGCGCGCCTGCGTCTGGCTGAACGCGGAGTCACCGCGGTTTATGGCGGCGGTTTCTGCACCGTGACCGACCCGCGCTTCTTTTCTTACCGCCGTGCGTCGCGCACAGGTCGGTTCGCCTCCTTAATCTGGCTCACCCGCTAGACTGACTGATCTGCATCAACTGTCCGCCGCTTGAATCTCCCAGAATCGACCACATCTACAGTGGTATCTGGCAGGTTTCTTTATTCAGGATGGTTTTTAGGTCCGGCCTGCTCAAAAGGAAGGTGACCCCATGCGTATAGACCGTTTAACCAGCAAACTTCAGTTGGCGTTGTCCGACGCCCAATCCCTGGCTGTCGGCCACGATCATCCGGCCATCGAGCCGGCGCACTTGATGCAAGCCATGCTTGAACAACAGGGTGGTTCGATCAAACCCCTGTTGATGCAAGTGGGCTTCGACGTCAACAGCTTGCGCAAAGAGCTGACCAAAGAGCTCGATCAATTACCGAAAATCCAGAACCCGACCGGCGACGTGAACATGTCGCAGGATCTGGCGCGTCTGCTCAATCAGGCGGATCGTCTGGCCCAGCAGAAGGGCGACCAGTTCATTTCCAGCGAACTGGTGCTGCTCGCCGCGATGGACGAGAACAGCAAGCTCGGCAAATTGCTGCTCGGCCAGGGCGTGAGCAAGAAAGCCCTGGAAAACGCGATCAACAACCTGCGCGGCGGTGAGGCGGTGAATGACGCCAACCACGAAGAGTCGCGTCAGGCGCTGGATAAATACACCGTCGACCTGACCAAGCGTGCCGAAGAAGGCAAGCTCGATCCGGTGATCGGCCGTGACGACGAAATTCGCCGCACCATTCAGGTTCTGCAGCGCCGCACCAAGAACAACCCGGTGCTGATTGGCGAGCCTGGCGTGGGTAAAACCGCGATTGCCGAAGGTCTGGCCCAGCGCATCATCAACGGCGAAGTGCCGGACGGCCTCAAGGGCAAACGTCTGCTGTCGCTGGACATGGGCGCGCTGATTGCCGGTGCCAAGTATCGCGGTGAGTTCGAAGAGCGCCTGAAAGCGCTGCTCAACGAGCTGTCGAAGCAGGAAGGGCAGATCATTCTGTTCATCGACGAGCTGCACACCATGGTCGGCGCCGGTAAGGGCGAAGGCTCGATGGATGCCGGCAACATGCTCAAACCGGCACTGGCGCGCGGGGAGCTGCACTGCGTCGGCGCAACCACGCTCAACGAGTACCGCCAATATATAGAGAAGGATGCGGCGCTTGAGCGGCGTTTCCAGAAAGTCCTGGTGGACGAGCCGAGCGAAGAAGACACCATCGCCATCCTGCGTGGCCTCAAGGAGCGTTACGAGGTTCACCATAAAGTGGCGATCACCGACGGCGCGATCATCGCCGCGGCCAAGCTCAGCCATCGCTACATCACTGACCGGCAGTTGCCGGACAAGGCCATCGACCTGATCGACGAGGCCGCCAGCCGTATTCGCATGGAGATCGACTCCAAGCCGGAAGTGCTGGATCGCCTGGAACGTCGTTTGATTCAGCTCAAGGTTGAATCCCAGGCACTGAAGAAAGAAAGCGATGAAGCGGCGATGAAACGCCTGGAAAAACTCCAGGAAGAAATCGTCCGCCTCGAGCGTGAATATTCGGATCTGGAAGAAATCTGGAACTCGGAAAAAGCCGAGGTCCAGGGTTCGGCGCAGATTCAGCAAAAGATCGAGCAGTCGCGTCAGGAACTGGAAGCGGCGCGCCGTAAAGGCGACCTCAACCGCATGGCCGAATTGCAGTACGGGGTGATCCCGGATCTGGAGCGCAGCCTGCAAATGGTCGACCAGCACGGCAAGAGCGAAAACCAGTTGCTGCGCAGCAAGGTGACCGAAGAGGAAATCGCCGAAGTCGTGTCGAAGTGGACCGGTATTCCGGTGTCGAAAATGCTCGAAGGCGAGCGCGACAAGCTGATGAAGATGGAAAGCCTGCTGCACCAGCGCGTGATCGGTCAGGACGAAGCGGTGGTTGCGGTGGCCAACGCAGTACGGCGTTCGCGTGCCGGGCTGGCGGATCCGAATCGTCCAAGCGGCTCGTTCATGTTCCTCGGCCCGACCGGTGTCGGTAAAACCGAGCTGTGCAAGGCGCTGGCCGAATTCCTCTTTGATACTGAAGAGGCTATGGTGCGGATCGATATGTCCGAGTTCATGGAGAAACATTCCGTGGCACGGCTGATCGGCGCACCACCAGGCTATGTTGGCTACGAGGAGGGTGGTTACCTGACCGAAGCGGTGCGTCGCAAGCCTTACTCGGTGATCCTGCTGGATGAGGTCGAGAAGGCGCACCCGGATGTGTTCAACATCCTGCTGCAAGTGCTGGAGGATGGACGACTGACCGACAGCCACGGACGCACGGTGGATTTCCGCAATACCGTGATCGTCATGACCTCGAACCTCGGTTCGTCGCAGATCCAGGAACTGGTCGGTGACCGTGAGGCCCAGCGTGCAGCGGTGATGGACGCGCTGACGTCGCACTTCCGTCCCGAGTTCATCAACCGGGTCGACGAAGTGGTGATCTTCGAGCCATTGGCGCGGGATCAGATCGCGGGCATCACCGAGATCCAGTTGGGCCGTCTGCGCAGTCGTCTGGCCGAGCGCGAGCTGAAGCTGGAACTGAGTCCGGAAGCGATGGACAAGTTGATTGCCGTGGGTTACGACCCGGTTTATGGCGCACGTCCGCTCAAACGTGCGATCCAGCGCTGGATCGAAAACCCGTTGGCGCAGCTGATCCTGTCGGGGCATTTCCTGCCAGGCGACACGGCAACCGGCAAAGTGGTCAACGACGAAATCGTTTTCGACTGAGCCTCAACGCCAATGAAATAAGGAAGGCCTCGCTTTGCGAGGCCTTTTTTTCGTTAGGCTGTTGAACTCTAAGGAAAAGGCTTGTAAAGTGCGCCCCGCAGTCAGTCACCGGCAGCGTTTCAACCCACTGGGTTGAAAACTGAAATAAGTTGCAAATCATTAACTTGAAAGCAATTTAGGGGGTTGACAGAGGTGTTCTAGGTTGTAGAATAGCGCGCCTCAGACACACGAACGCAGCGATGCGAAAACGATGTCGAGAAGCTTCAAGTTTCACTGTTGTAAATTGAAATATGTAGTTCCGTGATAGCTCAGTCGGTAGAGCAAATGACTGTTAATCATTGGGTCCCAGGTTCGAGTCCTGGTCACGGAGCCAATTTCAAGCCGGGGTATAGCGCAGTCCGGTAGCGCGCCTGCTTTGGGAGCAGGATGTCAGGAGTTCGAATCCCCTTACCCCGACCATTTTTGGGTCGTTAGCTCAGTTGGTAGAGCAGTTGGCTTTTAACCAATTGGTCGTAGGTTCGAATCCCACACGACCCACCATTTTTGAAACCAGTTAGCGCTGGGATCGAATCTTAAGATCAGAGGCCAAAAGCGCTGATCGAAGAAGGCGATCTTTGAAAGGTCGCCTTTTTTTTACCGGGGTATAGCGCAGTCCGGTAGCGCGCCTGCTTTGGGAGCAGGATGTCAGGAGTTCGAATCCCCTTACCCCGACCATATTGAAAATCCTCGTATCGAAAGATACGGGGATTTTTTTTGTCCTCGCGAAAGACAATTCCCTTCAAGTCATCGTACAACTTGCCGATAGCCCGCTAACGAGAGGGGACTGCCGCTGTTCGCCCCTTCAATCTGGCCAATACAAGAATAAGGGCGTCCTCATGTTGCTTCGTCAGTTGAATATTGCTCCACGTGCCGCACTGGGTTTTGCCCTGATCGCGGTACTGGTGGCGTTGCTTGGGGTATTTGCCTTGGGGCAGATGTCGAGCATCCGTGACAGTGAGGTCGCGGTAGAGAGCCAGTGGCTGCCGAGCATTCGCGGCGGCGACGAGATTCGTGAGTTGATGCTGCGGATCCGCACGATTTCCCTGCGCATGGCACTTGATCAGGATCCGAAGAACATCGCGACTTACCGCAGCCAGATGGACACCCGCGACAAAGAGCTGAGCGAGAAGATCGCCGCCTACGACAAACTGGTCACCACGCCGGAAGGCCAGCAGCTCTATGACCAGTTCAAAAAAACCTTTGCCGCATATCGCACCGGCATCGCGCAATCCTTCACCCTGGCCGATCAAGGCCAGCGTGACGCACTGACCAAACTGCTGCTGATTGATATGAAAACCGTGGTCGACGGCTCCGGCAAGCAACTCAATGACCTGGCGGATCTGTTCGCCAGACAGGTGGCCGCTGAAAGCCAGAAATCCGCTGACCACTATCAGACCTCGCGCACCATCGTCAGTCTGTTCATCGCGCTGGCGGCGCTGGCCACGGTGGCCCTGGCCATGTTGCTCACCCGCAGCATCGTCCGTCCGCTGAGCAGCGCTGTCAGCGCTGCCGAAAGCGTGGCCCGGGGCGATCTGACCCGACCGATCGAAACCCACGGCAACGATGAGGTCAGTCGTTTGCTCAAGGCGCTGGCGACCATGCAGCAGAACCTGCGGGAAACGCTGCAAGGCATCAGCGGTTCGGCCACGCAACTGGCCACCGCTGCTGATGAGCTGAATGCGGTGACGCTCGGCAGCACACAAGGTCTGCAGCAGCAGAACAACGAAATCGAACAGGCCGCCACGGCGGTCAATGAAATGACCACGGCCGTTGAAGAAGTCGCGCGCAACGCGGTGTCGACGTCCGATGCCACCCGTCAATCCAGTGAGTCGGCGCAACTGGGACAGGCGCGGGTCAGCGACACCGCATCGGCCATCAATGCGCTGGCCAGCGACGTGCAGCACACCGGCGAGTTGGTGCAATCGCTGGCCAACCAGTCACAGGACATCGGCAAAGTGCTGGATGTGATCCGTGCCATTGCCGAGCAGACCAACCTGCTCGCGCTCAACGCCGCCATCGAGGCGGCCCGCGCAGGGGAGAGCGGACGAGGTTTTGCGGTGGTCGCCGATGAAGTGCGGGCGCTGGCCTATCGCACCCAGCAATCGACGCAGGAGATCGAGCAGATGGTGCAGGGCATGCGCAGTGGTTCAAGCCTGGCGCTGGATTCGATGCAGGCCAGTGCTGCACGGGCCACGACCACGCTGGCGTTGGCCGAGCGCGCCGGGGAGGCGCTGGAAACCATCACCGCGTCAGTGCATGAGATTCATGAGCGCAATCTGGTGATCGCCAGTGCCGCCGAAGAGCAGGCGCAAGTTGCGCGGGAAGTGGATCGTAACCTGGTGAACATTCGCGACCTGTCGGTCCGTTCGGCAGCGGGCGCCGATCAGACCCGCGCGTCGAGTCACGAACTGTCGCAACTGGCCAACGCGCTGCAAGGTATGGTGCGGCGCTTCCAGCTCTGATGAACAGAGATCGATTGCTGGATTTGTGAGCTGCGCAAAACAATTTGGGAGCGGGCTTGCTCGCGAAAGCGGTGTATCAGTCGACATGAATGTTGAATGACACGACCTCTTCGCGAGCAAGCCCGCTCCCACCGTTTTAGATCAATGCAGTTTCAAGCGCGGCTCGGTGCCGCGACCGATCTTGCTGCCCAGCATCAGCATCGCCGTGCGGAACGGCCCGTACAGCGCCATCTGGTGCATGCGGTACAGCGACACGTAGAACATCCGCGCCAGCCAGCCCTCCAGCATCACACTGCCCGTCAGGTTACCCATCAAGTTACCCACAGCGGAAAAACGCGACAGCGAAATCAGCGAGCCGTAGTCGGTGTATTTGTACTCCGGCAGGGTCTTGCCTTCGATGCGCAGCTTGAGCGACTTGGCCAGTAACGAAGCTTGTTGGTGCGCGGCTTGCGCACGCGGTGGCACGTTGCGATCCGAACCCGGTTGCGGGCACGCGGCGCAGTCACCGAAGGCGAAAATGTTTTCGTCGCGGGTGGTCTGCAACGTCGGCAGCACTTGCAGCTGATTGATACGGTTGGTTTCCAGACCGTCGATGTCCTTGAGGAAACCCGGCGCGCGAATCCCGGCGGCCCAGACTTTCAGGCTGGCCTTGATCACGTTGCCATCGGCGGTGATCAGGCTGTCGGCGGTCACTTCGCTGACCGAAGCGTTGGTCATCACATTGACCCCGAGTTTCTCCAGGGTCTTGTGCACCGGGCTGCTGATGCGCTCCGGCAGGGCTGGCAACACCCGTGGGCCGGCTTCGATCAGGGTGATGTGCATGTTTTCCGGTTTGATCCGGTCCAGACCGTATGCCGCCAGTTCGTGTGCGGCATTGTGCAGTTCTGCCGCCAGCTCGACGCCCGTGGCGCCGGCCCCGACGATCGCCACACTGATCTGCTCGATCACATCGGTCTGCCCGGCATGCGCGCGCAGATAGTGGTTGAGCAGTTGCTGGTGAAAACGCTCGGCCTGTTTACGAGTGTCGAGGAACAGGCAGTGCTGCGCCGCGCCCTGGGTACCGAAGTCGTTGGTGGTGCTGCCGACACTGATCACCAGCGAGTCGTAGGCCACTTCACGAGCCGGTACCAGTTCCACGCCGTTCTCGTCGTAGGTGGCCGCCAGCTGGATTTTCTTCTGCGCGCGATCAAGCCCGCTCATGCGCCCCAGCTGGAACTCGAAGTGGTTCCATTTCGCCTGGGCAACATAGTTGAGTTCGTCTTCGGAAGAGTTCAGCGATCCGGCGGCCACTTCGTGCAGCAGTGGTTTCCAGATGTGCGTGAGGTTCGCGTCGACCAGCATCACACTGGCCGTGCCGCGCTTGCCCAGAGTCTTACCCAGACGGGTAGCCAGCTCCAGACCGCCGGCGCCGCCGCCGACAATAACAATACGATGGGACATAGGGATAACTCGCAAGGTTTTTAAAGGAAATCGGTGCGGTTACCCGAGCGAGCGCGAGGCAGCTCATAGCGTCAGGTAACTGATTAATCGGCTCAGCAAGCCCAGACCAATGGTCACTGCCAGTACCAGCACCAGGAGCATCCACGGCCGGAAAGGCCGGCGCTCGACACGGTGTTGGGACAACTGCAGGTACTCTTCGACATGCTTCTGGTCTTCGGGGTTCAGGCGGCTGGTCATAAAGGCCTCGTCAGGTAGACGTTGCTGAAGGTGGGGAAGCTACAGCGGTTTTTAACCCGGGTTGAATGCAGCATAGCCACTGGCCGGAACCGGTTCGACAGAAACACCGTCGTCGAGGCGAATGATCCCGCTTTGTAACACCCGCGCGGTAATTCCGCCATGCCCGCGCACCGCTTGAAAGGTGCCGGGGCCAAGGTTGTTTTGCAGGCGCGCGCAGGGCTGACACCAGCCGGTGGTCTCGAATATTGCCTGACCGATGCGAAAGCGCCGACCCTTGAGACTAAACAGATTGATACCGCTGATGACCAGATTGCGCCGCAGGTCTTCAGGCCTCACGGGTTGATCTTCAGGCCGGCCCATTAACGCGCTGATGACCGCCAGGTGTTCGAACTGAATCAACGTCACTTGCCGCGCATTGCGCACGCCGGGGCGGGCGTGGTCACCGGTCAATCCGGCTTCGAGCCGTGCCTCGACGGCGTCGAGCTCGATCATCGGCCCGCGAGACTCGGGGCGCACGCCGATCCAGCGTACGCGGCCAGTCTGCGGGACGTCGGCAATCAACTGCTGCAGCGGCGTCACAGGCTGATCCCGACATCGAAGACGATGCTGCGACCGAGGTTGCTGCGCAGAAAGTCCGGCGCATCGGGATGGGCGAACAGCACTCGGGCGAAGGTCGGGCCGACCAGCGACAGCGAGCGCCAACCCTGACGCAGATACTCGGTCGGCGGTGGAAAATGGCTGTTGAGGTCCAGCACCTCGCGCTTGAGGCTGGCGAAGGCAATGATGTCCAGTTCACCCAGATCCATACCGCGTTCTTTGTAGTTGTGCGCTTTTTTGCGCAAGGTCGGCGCCAGTCGCAGCAAGAACTCATTGGCCGGGATCCGCCGTGGCTTGGCTTCACGGCGCACCAGTTGGCTGAGGGAAAAAGCACTGCGGCGGCGTTGCAGTTCATCGCGCCATTCGTCGTTGAGTCGGCGGCCTTCATCGAGAACGAAGAACACTTCGAAATTGGCATCGCGAAACAGCACGTCCGGCGGTTCGCCGGCAGGGGCGAACTCATCGGCGCGGTAAGGGATGTTCAAGCCTTGCAGCAGGCGCTGGCAGACCCAACGCTCACGCTCCCATTTGCGGGCATTGGACAGGAACGCGTTGGCTTGCTCGGCCGCAATGGTCAGCAGGCGTAAGTAATCTGAGTCATCCATAGGCCCAAGCTTAGCGTTCAAATGCGACAAGCAGAAAGCTTTGCATCGGCTGATGCCTGGAAGAGGGCGGTGTAGACTCCGATAAGAGAATCAAACCCATGGAGAAGGTAAGGGATTCATGATCGGTGCAGAACTGCTGTCTTCGACAAGCCTGACACTTGGCTGGCTGATTTACTTGCCGGTGCTGGCCTGGGCGATCTGTCGTGCGCCGTGGGTCGAGTTGTTCACTGACAGTCGCCGCCAGCATCTGCTGTTCGGCACGGTGTTCGCCTTGTTTTTGCTGTGGATGGTGCGCAGGGATTTCGACACCGGGGTTTCTTATCACTTTATCGGCATGACCGCCGTGACGTTGCTGCTCGACTGGCCGCTGGCGATCATCGGCGGGCTGGTGGCGCAGTTGGGGCTGGTGTTGCTCGGGCGCCAGGATCTGGCGGCGGTCGGGGTCAACGGTACATTACTGATCCTATTGCCGGTGTTGATCACCGAGTGCGTGGCGATCATCGTCGAGCGTGCCCAGCCGCGTAATCCGTTTGTGTACATCTTCTGTTCCGGGTTCTTTGCGGCGGCGTTGTCGGCGTTGCTGTGCCTGACATTGAGCCTGGGCCTGCTGTGGTACGACGGTCTGTTCGCCATGCCGGAATGGCTGGAAGACTTCATCGGCTACCTGTGGCTGCTGATTTTCCCCGAAGCCTTTATCAACGGCATGGTGATCAGCGCGCTGGTGGTGTTCAGTCCCGAGTGGCTGGAAACCTTCAACCGCACCCGCTACCTTTCGGCGCCCTGGAAGGACGACGACCCCAAGTCTTGATCCACATCAAACCCGCCACCCGCACGGCATTTCATGCTCGGCCAAATTCCTTCAGGAGCAGCGGCATGAGTGTTTACGAGTGGGCGAGGCAGGAGACACGGCAGAGTCTGGATATGGCGCTGGAGGTGGGCTTCGATCCGGGCCTGAGTTTGCGCGCCTTGCTCAGCGCGGTGGTGCAACAGAGCAAGACGGTGCGCAACGCCGAAGACCTGGCCGACGAGTTGCGCTTTCTCGCGGAAAACCTCGACGACGATCAGGACTACGGCTTCATGCGGCCCTGATCTCAGTGACGCGGGTCGAAATCGCCGGAGAACATTTCGTCTTCGGCATCCGGGGCGACCGGAATTTTGTGCTCTTCGGACGCCCAGGCGCCGAGGTCGATCAGCTTGCAGCGATCGGAGCAGAACGGGCGGAATTTGTTCTCGGGGGTGAATTCCACGGGGGCGCCGCAGGTTGGGCATTCGACGGTTGTAGGGCTCATGACTGGCCTCCGGATAAAGTCAGGTAAAAGTGATGCAGGCGCTCGACTTCGCTGTGCAGCCAGGCGAGGTCGCGGTCGTTGACCACCACATCGTCGGCACGGCTCACGCGGTCTTCGCGGCTCGACTGGGCCTTGAGGATCGCCTGGACCTGCTGTTCGCTGGTCTGATCACGCTGCAAGGTGCGTTCGATCTGCAGTTGTTGCGGGGCGTCGATCACCAGAATGCGCTGGGTCATCGCGTATTGCCCGGATTCGATCAGCAGCGGCGACACCAGAATCGCATAAGGCGATTTTGCCAGCGCCAGATGGTGAGCGATTTCCTCGGCGATCAATGGATGCAGCAGGGCTTCGAGCCAGCGGCGTTCCTCCGGCACTTCAAAGATCAGCTGGCGCAGGGCGGCGCGGTTCAGCGTGCCGTCAGCCTGCAACACATCCGCGCCGAAGTGCTCGGCAATCTTTGCCAGTGCCGGACGTCCCGGTTCGACCACCCAGCGCGCCGCATGGTCGGCGTCGACCACATGGATTCCGAGATCGATGAAGTGCTGGGCCGCGGCGCTTTTACCGCTGCCGATGCCGCCGGTCAGGCCGAGAATCCAGGGTTTTTCCACAGGGGTATTCATTTCAAACCGACAAACTGCCAATAGAAGTCGGTTATTTGACCACCCCAGAGCAAGGCAATCCAGCCGGCAATTGCCAGATACGGGCCGAAGGGGATCGGCGTCGAGGTTTTCTGCTCGCGCAGACGCAACAGAATCACCCCGACAATCGCCCCCACCAGCGATGACAGCAGGATCGTCAGCGGCAGAATCTGCCAGCCACCCCAGGCCCCGAGCAGCGCCAGCAGCTTGAAATCGCCGTGGCCGATGCCGTCCTTGCCGGTCAGCAGCTTGAACAGCCAGAACACTGACCACAGCGCCATGTAACCGGCCACCGCGCCCCATAGCGCCGCGAATAGAGAGACGAACAGCCCGAAACTGTTGACGATCAGCCCCAGCCACAACAACGGCAACACCAGC
Source organism: Pseudomonas sp. RSB 5.4 (assembly GCF_037126175.1). NCBI lineage: Bacteria > Pseudomonadati > Pseudomonadota > Gammaproteobacteria > Pseudomonadales > Pseudomonadaceae > Pseudomonas > Pseudomonas sp. RSB 5.4. Next base: position 3,627,939 of record NZ_CP146986.1, on the reverse strand, counting down.
ACATCGGGCAGCAGTTGATGTTCGGTGTCGATCAGGCTCATCGCCAGCAGCCCCCAGGTGAAGACGATCAACAGACCGGCCGGCCAGCCGAACCCCAGATGCCAGGCGACGAATGCCGAGAGCAGGCCGCAGGCCAGTTCGGTCAGGGGATAACGTTTGCTGATGGGGGCGGCACACGCCGAACAGCGTCCGCGCAACAGCAGGTAGCTGAGCAGTGGAATGTTCTCCCACGCCCGAATCAGGTGGCCGCAGTGCGGGCACTGGGAGTGCGGCAGCATCAGGTTGTAGGTCGGCAGCGGCGTTTCGCTCGGCAGGCCAAGGACGTCCTGCGCCTGCTGGCGCCAATCGCGCTCGAGCATTTTCGGCAGACGCCAGACCAGCACGTTGAGAAAACTGCCGACCACCAGCCCCAGCAGCAGGGCGGCGAGTACGAAGGCCAGCGGATACAGACTGAAGAGTTCGTCGATAGGCATGTCAGATCGCTGAGCCGAGTTGGAAAATCGGCAGGTACATGGCCACGACCAGCCCGCCGACGATGACCCCGAGCACCACCATGATGAACGGCTCCATCAGGCTGGTGAGGTTGTCGACCATGTTATCCACTTCGTCCTCATAAAAACCGGCGACCTTGTCGAGCATGTCATCCAGTGCGCCCGACTCCTCACCGATGGCGGTCATCTGCACCGCCATGTTGGGGAAGACCCCGGTGTTGCGCATGGAAAAATTCAGCTGCATGCCGGTGGCGACGTCCTGGCGGATACGCAGCACGGCACGTTTGAACACCACGTTGCCGGTGGCGCCGGCCACCGAATCCAGTGCTTCCACCAGCGGTACGCCAGCGGCGAAGGTGGTCGACAGGGTGCGGGCGAATCGCGCCACCGCCGATTTGTACATCAGCGTGCCCACCAGCGGCAGCTTCAGCAGCCAGGTGTCTTTGCGGTCGCGCAAGGCTTGGGATTTCTTCAGCGCATGACGGATGCCGAACACCGCCGCAATCAGGGCGCCGAGCACTATCCACCACCATTGCTGCATGAACTCCGAGATGCTGATCACCATCAGGGTAAAGGCCGGCAGTTCAGCACCGAAACCGGAGAATACCGCCTGGAATTGCGGCACCACTTTCACCAGCAAAATCCCCGTGACCACCATCGCCACCAGTACCACGGCGGCGGGATAGGTCATGGCTTTCTTGATCTTGGCCTTGAGCGCTTCGCTTTTTTCCTTATAGGTCGCGACCCGTTCCAGCAACGTATCGAGTGCACCGGATTGCTCGCCGGCATCCACCAGGTTGCAATACAACTCATCGAAATACTGCGGCTTCTTGCGCAGGGCCGCAGCGAAGCTGTTGCCGGCGGCCACCTCTTGCTTCACCTCGTCCACCAGTTTGCGCATCGCCGGGTTATCGAAGCCTTCGCCAATAATGTCGAACGACTGCAACAGCGGTACGCCGGCCTTCATCATGGTTGCCATCTGCCGCGTGAACAGGGCGATGTCCTGGGCCTTGATGCGTTTGCCGAGGCTGAGCAAGGAGGTGGACTTCTTGCGCACCTTGCCTGGATTGATTCCTTGTTTGCGCAGCTGAGCCTTGATCAGCGCGGGGTTCTGCCCGCTCAACTCGCCCGTGACCTTGCTGCCTTTGCGATCCGTGCCTTCCCAGGCGTAGATGCTGATTTTCGCTGCCTTGACCGCCATGTTCAGTCCTTGGTGACCCGGTTGATTTCTTCCAGGCTGGTGATGCCTTGCATGGCCTTGTGCAGGCCCGAGGTGCGCAGGTCGTCGAAGCCGTCGCGACGCATCTGGCTGTCGATTTCCAGCGAATTGCCTTCGGCCATGATCAGCCGTTGCAGGTCAGGGGTGTTTTTCACCACTTCGTAAATCCCCACGCGTCCCTTGTAGCCGCCGTTGCAGAGGTCGCAACCGACCGGCTCATAGATCGTGAAACTGCCGATCTGTTCCGGCGGGAAACCTTCCTTGATCAGCGTTTCGCGGGGGATCTCGATCGGTTTCTTGCAGTGGCTGCACAGCTTGCGCGCCAGACGCTGGGCGATGATCAGGCTCACCGAGGTGGCGATGTTGAACCCGGGAATGCCCATGTTGTGCAGGCGGGTCAGGGTTTCGGCGGCGCTGTTGGTGTGCAGAGTGGACAGCACCAGGTGGCCGGTCTGCGCGGCCTTGATCGCGATTTCGGCGGTTTCCAGGTCGCGGATCTCGCCGACCATGATCACGTCCGGGTCCTGCCGCAGAAACGAACGCAGGGCCTGGGCAAAATCCAGTCCTTGCTTGGGGTTGACGTTGACCTGGTTGATGCCTTCCATGTTGATTTCCACCGGGTCTTCGGCGGTCGAAATGTTGATGTCGACGGTGTTGAGAATATTCAGGCCGGTGTACAGCGATACGGTTTTCCCCGACCCGGTAGGCCCGGTCACCAGAATCATGCCCTGCGGCTGCTTCAGTGCTGCCATGTACAGGTCTTTCTGCGCCGGCTCGTAACCCAACGCATTGATGCCGATCTGCGCACTGGAGGGATCGAGAATCCGGATCACCACTTTTTCGCCCCACAGGGTCGGCAGGGTGTTGACCCGGAAGTCGATGGACTTGGTCTTCGACAGGCGCATCTTGATCCGCCCGTCCTGGGGTTTGCGTCGCTCCGAGATATCCAGGCTGGCCATGACTTTCAGGCGTGCGGCGATTCGCCCGGCCAACTGGATCGGCGGTTTGGCCACCTCGCGCAGGATGCCGTCGGTACGCACGCGCACCCGGAAGTTTTTTTCGTAGGGTTCGAAGTGCAGGTCCGACGAACCACTTTTGATCGCGTCGAGCAGCATCTTGTGCACGAAACGCACGACCGGCGCGTCATCGGCATCGAGTCCGCCGATGGCGTCCTGGCGGCTGTCGTCGACGGACTCGACATCCACGCCGTCGAGATCGACGTCGGCCATTTCTTCGAGGCCGCTGGCGTGGGTGTCGAAGAATTTCTCGATGGCCTCGGTGAGCTTGTCGTCCTCCACCAGAATGGCTTCGGTGCTCAGCCCGGTGCTGAACTGAATGTCATTGATCGCCTGATGATTGCTCGGGTCGGAAATGCCCACGAACAGTTTGTTGCCACGCCGCCACAAGGGCAGGGCGTGATGCTGGCGCACCAGTTTTTCACTGACCAGGCCTTTGGGCTGGGTTTCCTTGTCCAGGCAATTGAGGTCCATGAAGGCCATGCCGAAATGCTCGGAAGCGATCTCGGCGACCTGTGAGCTTTTCACCAGTTTGTTCTGCACCAGGTAGCTGACCAGCGACAGCCGATTGCGCTGCGCCTGTTGCCAGGCCTGCTGGGCGCTTTTTTCCGTAAGCAGTTCGGCCTGTACCAATTGCTTGGCCAGACCGCTCAGAGCGATGTCATTCATGGGGATTCCGGATGCTGACAGTTCATGACTTATAGCCTAGTCAAGTGACAGCGCCAAACACGCCCGGTACAGGTGACAAAAAGTGTCAGATAGTGCGGTTACGGGTTGTAGGAAAGCGCGACACGGCCCCTTTATGCCGAGCGCACGGGGTCTGCAAGCGGTTGGCACGGCCTATGCTGAGCCCTTTGCAGATCATGAGATTCCGACTCATGCATGGAGAGCCTGTCTATGAACAACCAAAAAGGTTTCACTCTGATCGAGCTGCTGATCGTGGTGGCGATCATCGGCATTCTGGCGACCATCGCCTTGCCGCAATACTCCAAGTATCAGGCGCGTTCGAAGGTGACGGCAGGTTTGGCCGAAATCAGCGCGCTGAAGGTGCCGTTCGAGGACACCATTAATCAAGGTACCGATCCAACCCTGTTACTTGTGGCCGGTAGTGCCACAGCGACCACCTCCAACTGCACACTGGCGGCTTCGGGAACAGCTACGACAGGGGCCGGCACCATCACCTGCACACTGGTGAACGCCCCGGGCCCGGTGCTGGGTAAAACCATCACCCTTACCCGCACGGGGGCTGCAACCGGCAACACCTCCGGCGTCTGGAGCTGTGCATCGACCGTCAACCCGGACTACGCGCCTAAAGGTTGCGCGGGTACCGGTGCCTGATCAAGTCAGCAAACGGCCTGAGATGCCCCGCCATGCGGGGCATTTTTTTGCCTTTTTGCGCTGGAAAAAGCTTCAATAATTTCAGCGTGTTAGGAACTTTCCGAAAAGCCGCAACTTGCATGTCGATAATGCATGCGTCATGCAAATTGCATGATTCCGAAAATTTGGCTAATTCATAACTAATTGATTTATAACGATTTATTGTCTTTCGAAAAGTTGGCACAGCCTTCGCAATATACCCAGTAACCCTGCTGACAAGACAACCAGCAGACTTTCCAGAAAAACAGGAGTTACTCGTATGAAGAAGTTCGCTATCACTGCCGCTGCTGCTACCGCGCTGACCCTGACCATGGCTTCCGGTGCTTTCGCACAATCCACCCAGGCTACTCAGGCTCCAATGACTCTGGCTGCTGGTGAAATGACCAAGGCTAAAGAAGCTACTTCCGATACCTGGATCACTACCAAAGTCAAAAGCGACCTGGTAACCGAAAAAGGCATTCCAGGTACCGATATCAAAGTTGAAACCAACAAAGGCGTTGTGTCCCTGTCCTCCACTGTTGCAGTGACCGAGGCTCAGAAAACCACCGCAGTGGCTATCGCCAAGAAAATCAAAGGCGTCAAAGCGGTCTCCGCTGACGGCCTGAAAGCCGAGTAAGGCATGACTTCTCGCCTGGACCGGGAGAAGGCGCGACAGACGGGCCGAGCAATACGTCTGCCGCAACTTTAGAGTTCATGCGAACGGTGACACGGACGTGACCATTACGGGCCCCGGCACTTGTGTCGGGGCCTGTTCTATTTCAGGTCAGCAAAAGCTAAATGTGGGAGCGGGCTTGCTCGCGAATGCGGTGTGTCAGCAGGCATATTCATCAGCTGACACACTGCATTCGCGAGCAAGCCCGCTCCCACAGGGATATAGATTGTGGTTCAGTTACCGCGCTTGCTGTTGATCTGCCGCAGGCGATTGCCTTCAAAGCGCAGGTACTGGTACATGCCGTTGCTCGGGCCGTAGGTCCATTCCTCGACCTGAAACTCTTCGCGGCGATTGGCGCTGCGCTTGTAACCGAGGACATCGCGGCTGACCGGTTCACCACACTTCTGCAGCACTTCGCTGACGCGGTCGCCGAGACTGACCAACTGGCTGCCACAACGCAGTGTGTCAGAGGCCAGAGCCGGGCTGGCGGCGAGCACCAGCATCAGCGCAACCAGCCATTTGTGGTTCATCACTCGGCGTCCAGGTGCATTTGCGTCACGACCCGACCATCGCTTTCGGCTTCGCCAAGGTTGGCGTCGATGAAGTACACCCGGTCATCCGCCAGTTGGCCTTTGTCGACCAGATAATCCTTGATGCTGCTGGCGCGTTCCTGACCCAATTGGCGCAGCAGCACATCGCTGGAACTCCAGAACTTGATTACGCCGTCACGCATTTTCGCCGTGCGTTCTTCCTTGCCCAGATCCTTCCATTCGGCCGGTGGCTGGGTTTTCAGTCGGGTGCGGTAGATGCCTTCGAGCAGCGGGCCTTTTTCGCTGTCCGGCACCTGCAGCAGGGAAGCCTGAGCCGGGACCTTGTCGCCACGACGCTGGAGCATTTTGTAGTAGTTGTACTGGTATTCACGTTCCAGACGCTGCTCGGCGATCAACGGACCGTCGCTGCTCTGAGCAGCGGTGCCTTCGATTTCCAGGCGCAGGGCCGGACGTTCCTTGAGGGCTTGGGACAGTTTGTCCAGCGCCGACTGGGCGTCCTTGCTCAGGTCGCTGGACCCCGGAGCAAAGGACACGGTGCCGAGGTCTTCGGAACCGCCGCCGTTGATCAGCCCGCCAATCAGCTTGAACGGTGCCGCGGCAGCTTTGACGATGAGATTACGCAGGGTCTGCCAGACAATCGGCATCACGCTGAACTGTGGGTTATTCAGATCGCCAGTCACCGGCAGCTCGATGGAAATCTTGCCATCGACGTCCTTGAGCAGTGCAATCGCCAGCTTCAGTGGCAGGCTCACGGCATCCGGGCTGTCGACTTTCTCGCCGAGTTGCAATTGCTCGACCACCACTTTGTTTTCAGCCTTCAACTGGCCCTTGGTGATCAGGTAGTGCAGGTCGAGGTTGAGCCGGCCCTTGCGGATGCGGTAACCGGCGAACTTGCCGGAGTACGGCGTCAGTGTCGTCAGCTCGACACGTTTGAAGCTGGTGGCGATGTCGAGACTAGCCATCGGGTCGAACGGGTTGACCGCACCTTTGATGGTCACCGGTGCATAGCGATCGACCTTGCCCTTGACGTCGACGCTGGCCGGTTTCGCCTGACGGCTGTCGATGGTACCGATCTGGCCGTTGAGCTGTTGCACCGCCGTAGCGAAATTCGGCGTCAGGCTGAAGTCGGCGAAATTGGCCGAGCCGTCGTTGATCGCAATCGCGCCGATGTGAATGCCCAGCGGCTTGTCCTTGCTGGCCGGTTTCGCTGCCGCAGGTTTCGCACCGCTGTTGGCGGGCTGCGGGATCAGCAGGTCGTCAATGTTGGTGGTGCGGTCATCGTTGATCATGAACCGCACATACGGCTGGAACAGGTTGACCTTGTCGATCGACAGGCTGTCACCGTGCTGATAATTCAGACCTTCGACCACCACTTGCTGCCACTTGAGGAAGTCGCGGGTTTTCAGGGTATCGAGGGTGTGCAATTGATCGATCTGCGCGCGCCCGGTCACGCTGAGTGCCAGCGGTTCGGTGCTCTTGAGGTTGACCTTGAGGTCACTGCCGAGCATGCCGCTGCGCAGCTCCAGGCGAATGAACGGATTGATGTAGGACTGCGCGACACGCAGGTCGATGTCCTGGGTTTTCACGTTGAGCTGGGCGGTGACCGGCGCGAGGTTGACCACGCCGTCGGCGTTGATCTTGCCTTGTTTGCCCAAGCCGCTGTCGAGCCTGACTTTGAAAGGCGAGCCGTTGAGGCTGTCGAAATCCTGCAGGTCGATGTTCAGCGGGGTGATGTCCAGCGCCACCGGCGGGTTGGCCGAACGGTCGGCGAGATGCACGGTGTAGTTGCGTAGCTGTACGTCTTTGAGCAGCACTTGCCAAGGCTTGCTCGGCGCGGCCGGCGCGGCCGGCGCTTTCGGCGAGTCGGCGGCGGCCGGAGTGGTCTTGGGTTCGGCGGCGGCCTTGGCGGCCGGTTTCGAAGGCTGGCTGGCGAACAGTTTCTGCCAGTCGAGCTGGCCGTCGGCTTCGAGCGCGGCCCAGGTTTCCAGTTTGTTGCTGCGGATTTTGCCGACCACCACGTGCTGTTTGGCCAGGTCGACCGAGGTCTCGCTGACATCAAGGCGTTCGAGATTCGCCAGCGGGCGGCCGTCCGGCGCCTTGATCGCGAACGGCGCAATGCTCACCGCGACGTTGTTCAACAGCAGTTCGGTTTCTTTCGACAGATTCAGTTTGTATTCGGTGCTGAGGTTGATCACGCCGTCTTCGAGCACCAAGGGCAGCGCATCGCGCACGTAGGGCCAGAAGGATTTCATCTTGCCGTCGGTGACTTTCAAAGTGCCTTCGGAGGTGAACGGGATCAGGCTGAAGTTGCCTTTCCAGTCGATCTGCCCACCGGCCGGGCCAGCGGCGACCAGGGTCATGTCGGCGTTGTCCTCGGGCAGGGTGCTGAGGTTTTTCAGTTCGAAGTCGAGTTTGTCGTAGAGGAACTCGATCGGCTCGCTCGGCCGGGCGTCCTGGAAATGCACGTTGCCCCCGGCCAGTTGAATGCGGTCGATGCGCAGCGGGAACGGCTTGGCATTCGGGTCGGCCGGGGTCGGCTCGCTGGCGGGAATTTTGAACAGGCCCAGCAGATTGAGCTGGCCGTCCTTGGCGAAGAGGACTTCGGTCTTGGGCTTGTCCAGCTCGATATCGGCCAGATGCAGCGCCTTGGTCCACAGGCTGTCGAGTTGCAGGTTGGCGTACAGCCGCTCGAAACCGACCTGTTCCTTGCCCGGCTCACCGATGACCAGTCCCCACAGGGTGACTTCAAGGCTGAACGGATTGAGTTCGATGCGCTGGATATGCGCCGGTACCGTGGCGTAGTTGGCCAACTGCTGGTTGGCGATGCGCAGGGCGATGCCCGGCAAAATCAGAAACCCCAGCAGGCTGTAGAGGGCCAGAGCAGTCAACAAGGCGCCAATCGCGCGAATCAATCCTTTGGGCATGTGCGGCTTCATCTCTGAATCGGAGTGCCTTGGAGTATGGCACGCGATTCTGGTTCCGAAGTACATCGTGGGGTGCAGGATTGTTCAGATTGTTCTGTAGGACCAAGACACTGTGGGAGCGAGCTTGCTCGCGAAAGCGGTGGATCAGTCGAGAAATATGCTGACTGACACGCCGCCTTCGCGAGCAAGCTCGCTCCCACATTGGATGGTTGCCAGTCCCGCAGGGGGGGTTACAGCTGCAGGATCAGAGTCTTCAGCGGTGGCTGTTGATCCCGCGACGGGAAGTCCGCGCCCGGGGTCATCACGCTCCATTCGCGCACCGGGCGCCCGGCCTTCTCGGCGCAGCGCAGGACCTGTTCACGCCAGTCATCCATGCTGACTTTTGCCAGGTTGTTGCAGCAGATCAGTACGCCGTTGTCGGCGGTGGTCAGCAGTGCCGGTTTGAGCAGGCTCTGATAGTCGCGCAGCAGGTCGACGGTGCCGAACGCGCTCTTGGCCCAGGCCGGTGGATCAAGCAGCACCAGATCGTATTGACGCTGGTCGAGACGCTGATAGCTCGGCAGTTTCTGCCCGCGCCGCTGGCTGATCGGCAGCCCGGCAAGTTGACGGATCGCCGGAAAGTAATCGGACTGGATAAATTGCATCTCGGGCAACTGCGGATTGAGCAGACCGTTTTCGCGGCCGACGGCCAGATTGCCTTCGGCGAAGTCGAGGTTGCACACCTCGCGCGCGCCGCCGGCAGCTGCACTGAGGCCGACGCCGCAGGTGTAGGCGAACAGGTTGAGCACACTTTTGCCTTTGGCGTGATCCTTGACCCAGCCGCGGGTGTTGCGCAGGTCGAGGAACAGCAGCGGGTCCTGCCCGGCATGGCGCCCACGCACGCGATAGTTCAGGCCCCATTCGTGCCCGACCAGATCCGCCAGGGCGGCCTCGTCGGCGCGGTAGACGCGGTCTTCGCGATCGATCCGAGAGTTGCCGCGGGAGCGGTCGTTGTAGACCAGCAGCGTTTCAAAGCCCAGGGTCTGGTTGACCATGGCGTGCAGTTGCAGCAGGTCGTCACGCTCCAGGGTCTGGTGAAAACTTTGCACCAGCAATTGCGGGCCGTAGCGGTCGACGGTCAGGCCACCGGCGCCTTCCTGGCTGCCGTGGAACAGGCGATAGCAATCGGTGCCCTGGCTGTGCAGCTCAGCGAGCAGATCCTGGCGTTGATCGAGGGCGGCGCGCAGCGCCAGATTCAAGGAAGACATGCGTGCGCCTTGCTGGTGAGAATGGGGGCGCGGGAGTTTAGCAGTTACCGAAGCCCTGAGACATTGCGCAGATCTGTGGCGAGGGAGCTTGCTCCCGCTCGAGTGCGAAGCGCTCGCAACATTCCGAGGGTCGCTGCGCAACCCAGCGGGAGCAAGCTCCCTCGCCACAGGTTCTGTGTATAGATCAGGTGAGCAGTCCCATTCGGCGTTTGGCCCGCTGTACCGAACCATTGCGCATCGCCCAGCGCAGCATCGGCGCACTGCGCTTGACGCTGGCGCGGATCAACTGGCGTTGCAGCGGGTTCTGCCGTATGCCGAACAGGTCACTGGCCCAGTCCGGCAGCAGATCGATGCCGGCCTTCATCATCAGGTCGCCAAACGGTCGGGCCAGCACGCTCGGGGCTGGCGCGTCGAGCAGCAGGCGCAGGACTTCGCGGCTGCGCTCATCACAGAGCAGTTGCGGGCGCATGCGTTGCAGATAGTCGGCCACGGCTTGCCGCGATTTCGGCACATCCCGCGCACCCAGGCGCTCGGCGACCACGGCGATTTCCGCGTAGTAGCGATCCTGATCCGCCCCCGACAATTGCGGATTGCGGTAACGCAAATGTGCCGCAAGAAAATGGCTGACCTCGGCCACATGCACCCAGGTCAACAGGTCCGGATCGCTGGCCGCATACGGCCGGCCATCCGGCGCAGTGCCGACCACTTGCAGGTGTATGGTGCGCACCTTTTCGATCAGCCATTCGGCGTCGCGGCGTGAGCCGAACGTGGTGCCGGAGACAAACTGACTGGTGCGGCGCAGACGTCCGAGCATGTCCTGACGAAAGTTCGAATGATCCCAGACCCCGGCCAGCGCCAGCGGATGCAGGGCTTGCAGCAACAAGGCGCTGATGCCGCCGATCAGCATGCTGCTGAAGTCGCCATGCACTTGCCAACTGACCGAGTCCGGCCCGAACAGCCCGGGATCGCCCTTGGGATTTTCCAGATCGAGCTGACCGAGGGACAGACCGGTCAGGCTCATGAGTTGGTTTTCGATACGGCTGCGGATGAATTCCATGACAACTCATTGGTGGTGGAGGGCGCGGTCGGTTGGCCGCGCCGGAGATGTTACTGATTCAGGCGCTTGTCGATCAGGCCCTGGACCACGCTCGGATCGGCCAGGGTCGAGGTGTCGCCGAGGCTGTCGAGTTCGTTGCAGGCGATCTTGCGCAGGATCCGCCGCATGATCTTGCCTGAGCGGGTTTTCGGCAAGGCCGGCGCCCACTGGATCAGGTCCGGTTTGGCGAAGCTGCCGATTTCCTTGCTGACGTGGGCCAGCAGTTCTTTCTTCAGCTCATCGCTCGGCTCGAAGCCGTTCATGGGCGTGACGAAGGCGTAGATGCCCTGGCCCTTGACGTCGTGCGGGTAACCGACCACGGCGGCCTCGGCGATGCTGTCGTGCAGGACCAGCGCGCTTTCCACTTCGGCGGTGCCGATGCGGTGGCCGGAGACGTTGATCACGTCATCGATGCGCCCGGTGATCCAGTAATCGCCGTCTTCGTCGCGGCGTGCGCCGTCACCGGTGAAGTAGTAGCCGGGATAGGGCTTGAAGTAGGTGTCGACCATGCGTTGCGGATCGCCGTAGACGCTGCGGATCTGCGCCGGCCAGCTGGACTTGATCGCCAGCACGCCACTGCCGGCGCCTTTGATTTCCTTGCCGTGCTCGTCGAGTAGCACCGGTTGCACGCCGAACATTGGCTGCGTGGCGCAACCCGGTTTGATCCGCTGCGCACTGACCAGCGGGCTGAGCATGATGCCGCCGGTTTCGGTCTGCCACCAGGTATCGACAATCGGGCAGCGCTGTTCGCCGACCACGTTGAAATACCATTCCCACGCTTCCGGGTTGATTGGCTCACCGACACTGCCGAGTAATCTGAGGCTTTGGCGCGACGTTTCCTGCAACGGCCCGGCACCTTCGCGCATCAACGCGCGCAGGGCGGTCGGCGCTGTGTAGAAGATGTTGACGTGGTGTTTGTCGATCACCTGCCAGAAGCGCGAAGTGCTCGGATAACTTGGCACGCCTTCGAAGATCAGCGTGGTTGCGCCGTTGGCCAGCGGGCCGTAGACGATGTAACTGTGGCCGGTCACCCAGCCGACGTCGGCGGTGCACCAGAACACTTCGCCTTCGCGGTAATCGAGCACGTACTTGAAGGTCATCGCCGCTTGCAGCAGGTAGCCGCCGGTGGTGTGCAGCACGCCCTTGGGTTTGCCGGTGCTGCCGGAGGTGTAGAGGATGAACAGCGGATCTTCGGCGTCCATCGGTTCTGGCGGGCAATCGTCGCTGACGTCACGCACGGCCTGGTGATACCAGAGATCACGGCCCTCGACCCAATCGACTTTGCCTTGGGTGCGCTCGACTACGACGACGGTGCTGACGTCCGGGCAGCTTTGCAGGGCCTTGTCGACGTTGTGCTTGAGCGGCACGAACTTGCCGCCGCGTACGCCTTCATCGGCGGTGATCACGGTGCGGCAGTCGGCGTCGAGGATGCGGTCACGCAATGAGTCCGGGGAGAAGCCGCCGAACACCACCGAATGAATCGCGCCGATCCGCGCGCAGGCGAGCATGGCGTAGGCCGCCTCGGGGATCATCGGCATGTAGATGCACACCCGATCACCTTTTTTCACCCCACGGCTTTTCAGCACATTGGCCAGGCGGCAGACGTGATGGTGGAGTTTTTTGTAGGTGATCTGCGCCGATTCGGCCGGGTCGTCGCCTTCCCAGAGAATCGCGGTCTGCTCGCCGCGCTGGGCGAGGTGACGGTCGATGCAGTTGTAGCTGACGTTCAGTTGGCCGCCGGCAAACCAGGACGCTTCACCGGTTTTCAGGTCGTAGCGCTGCACGGTCTGCCACGGTGTGCTCCAGTCGAGGAAGCGGGCGGCCTGTTCGGCCCAGAAGGCGCTGGGATGTTCAATGGATTCGCGGTACAGACGCTTATAGTCGTCCTGACTCAACTGCGCAGCCCGGCGGACGGCATCGGCTTTGGGGAACGTGCTGATATCGAACATGACGGTTCCTTATTCTTGTTGTGCGACAGGAATAAAGATGCGCCGAGCGGCCCGGAGGTTCAAGTCATCGCTAAAACAACTGTGGGAGCGAGCCTGCTCGCGAATGCGGTGTATCAGTCACAAAGATGCTGAATGACACACTGCATTCGCGAGCAGGCTCGCTCCCACATTGGAAATGGGTTGCCCACAGGATTTGTGGGCAACCCATTCACATCACCCGCGGTGACGACCGCGGAAGTAGTTGATCAGACCCTGGGTAGAAGCATCGTCAGCGGTGGTTTCATCGCTGCCGACCAGACGGTTGTAAACGCCTTTGCCCAGTTCCTTGCCCAGTTCCACGCCCCACTGGTCGAAGGCGTTGATGCCCCAGACCACGCTCTGCACGAACACTTTGTGTTCATACATGGCGACCAGCGCACCCAGACGACGCGGGCTGATGCGCTCGACCACGATGGTGTTGCTCGGACGGTTGCCCGGGATCACCTTGTGCGGTGCGAGTTTGTGCACCTGTTCTTCGCTCATGCCTTTGTCGCGCAGTTCGGCCTCGGCTTCCGGCAGGGTCTTGCCGAGCATCAGCGCCTGGCTTTGCGACAGGCAGTTGGCGTACAGCCACTGATGGTGATCGGAGACCGGGTTGAAGCTGACGATCGGCACGATGAAATCGGCCGGGATCAGTTGGGTGCCCTGGTGCAGCAACTGGTGATAGGCGTGCTGACCGTTGCAGCCGACGCCACCCCAGATCACCGGGCCGGTATCGGTCGACACCGGGGTGCCGTCCTGACGCACGCTCTTGCCGTTGGATTCCATGTCCAGCTGTTGCAAGTGCTTGGTGATGTTACGCAGGTAGTGGTCGTACGGCAGAATCGCGTGGCTTTGCGCGCCCCAGAAGTTGCCATACCACACGCCGAGCAGGGCCAGCAGCACCGGCATGTTCTGCTCGAACGGTGCGCTCTGGAAATGCTGGTCCATGGTGTAGGCACCGGACAGCAGTTCCTTGAAGTTGGACATGCCGATGGCCAGGGCAATCGGCAGACCGATGGCCGACCACAGCGAGTAACGACCGCCGACCCAGTCCCACATCGGGAAGATGTTTTCTTCACGGATACCGAACGCGACTGCCGCAGCGTTGTTGCTCGACACCGCGATGAAGTGCCGATACAGCTCGGCTTCCGAACCACCCTGAGCCAGATACCAGGCGCGGGCGGCCTGAGCGTTCTTCAGGGTTTCGAGGGTGTTGAAAGACTTCGACGAAACGATGAACAGCGTGGTTTCGGCGCGCAGTTTTTGCGTCAGCTCGTGGAACTCACTGCCGTCGATGTTCGCCAGATAGTGGCAACGCACGCCTTTCTGCGCGTAGGACAACAGCGCTTCGGAGACCAGCTCCGGGCCGAGGAACGAACCACCGATGCCGATGTTGACCACGTCAGTGATCGGCTTCTCGGTGTAACCACGCCACAGGCCGTCGTGGATGCGGCCGACCAGATCCGTGATCTGGTTCAGCACCTTGTGCACTTCCGGCATCACGTTGACGCCGTTGACCGACAGCTTGTCGCCCACTGGGCGGCGCAGGGCGGTGTGCAGCGCCGGGCGGCCTTCGGAGGCATTGACGATTTCGCCGTCGAACAGCGCTTTGATCGCGCCTTTCAGATCGACTTCATTGGCCAGACCCACCAGCAGATTGCGGGTCTCGGCGTTGATCAGGTTCTTCGAATAATCGAGAAACAGTCCGCAGCTGCTGAGCGTGAATTGATTGAAGCGCTGCGGATCGGCGTTGAAGGCTTCGCGCATGCTGAAATCCTGCATGGCTTGGCGGTGATCTTTCAACGCTTGCCAGGCAGGCAGAGCGGTAACGTCATGAGGAGTGCGGTAGTACGCCATCGCTGCGGTTTTCCTTTTTACTTGAACGGCCTTTTGAACACAGAACAGACCGATACGCCATGTTTGGGCGAGGGTCAAATGCGTCGACACGATTTTTCAACGCAGGGCGAATACAGTAAACCTCGCGCTGCGATCTGTCTTGACTTCTTCTGACCTGTTCCCTGTACTTTTTTAACATCAATACCGGGAACAAGCCGACCAACGGAAGGGGAGTGGCGCGTCGAAGCGGCTCAGGCCACCTGAACCGGAATGGCGTTGCTGGTGTGGCTCAGCTCATTGCCCGGCGCCATGTACAGCATGCGCGGCTTGAAATTCAGCAGTTCCGCTTCGCTGTAATGGGCGTAGGCGCAAATGATCACGCGGTCGCCGACCTTGGCTTTATGCGCGGCTGCGCCATTGACCGAAATCATCCGCGAACCTTCTTCGCCACGAATCGCGTAGGTGGTGAAGCGCTCGCCATTGTCGACGTTATAGATCTGGATCTGCTCGTACTCACGGATGCCGGACAAGTCCAGCCACTCGCCATCAATGGCGCAGGAACCTTCGTAATCGAGTACCGCACGAGTGACTTCGGCGCGGTGCAGCTTGGCCTTGAGCATGATGGCGTGCATGAGGGTTTTCCCGGGTTGGAAGCAAACGGCGGGCAGTGTGCCCGAAGGCTTTGGGGGCAGCAATATGGTCTGTGTGGACACCAGAAACCAATGTGGGAGCGGGCTTGCTCGCGAATGCGGTGTGTCAGTCAACCTATCTGCTGAATGATGCACCGCATTCGCGAGCAAGCCCGCTCCCACAGGGGTATTGCGGTGTTTTTAGACTGGGCTATCGAGGTTCAAGTGCAGGTTGTCGATCAACCGCGTGGTGCCGAGGAACGCGGCCACCAGAATCACCAGATCGCGGTCCTCTGCCGTAGCCGGACGCAAGGTCAGGGCGTGGCGGATTTCCAGGTAATCCGGACGCAGGCCGGCGGCTTCCAGCTGTTGCACTTGGGCGGCGATCAGCGCCGGGTAGTCACGCTCACCCTGCTTGATCGACTCGGCAATCGCGCTCAGGGTGCGATAAACCACCGGGGCCACGGCACGTTGATCTTCGCTGAGGAAACCGTTGCGCGACGACAGCGCCAGGCCGTCGGCCGCACGCACGGTCGGTTCACCGATGATCTGGATCGGCATGTTCAGGTCATGCACCAGCGCGCGGATCACCGCCAGCTGCTGGAAGTCCTTCTGGCCGAAGATCGCCAGATCCGGTTGAACCATGTTGAACAGCTTGCTGACCACCGTCGCCACGCCCTCGAAGTGCCCCGGACGGCTGGCGCTGCACAGGCCTTCGGACAGTTGCGGCACGCTGACCCGGGTCTGCCCGGCCATGCCGTCGGGGTACATCTCTTCGACGGTCGGGGCGAACAGCAAATGGCAGCCGGCTTGCAGCAGCTTTTCCTGATCCGCCGCCAGGGTGCGCGGGTATTTGTCGAGGTCTTCGCCGGCGCCGAACTGCAGCGGGTTGACGAAAATGCTCGCGACCACGAAGTCCACGCGCTGGGTGGCTTTGGTGATCAGCGCGACATGGCCGCTGTGCAGGTTGCCCATGGTCGGCACGAAGCCGATGCGCTTGCCTTCACTGCGGGCGCGGGCCACGGCGGCGCGCAGTTCGCGTACGGTTTTAACGGTGTTCATGCAGAGAATCCGTGTTCGATGCCAGGGAACGTGACGGCTTTGACTTCATTAACATAAGCCTTCAATGCTGACTGGATGCTGTCTTGGCCGTTCATGAAGTTCTTCACGAATTTCGGCACGCGGCCGGTGATCGACAGGCCGAGCATGTCGTGCAGCACCAATACCTGCCCGTCGGTATCGCTACCGGCGCCGATGCCGATGACCGGAATCTTCACGGCCTGGCTGATTTCCGCAGCCAGTTCGCTCGGCACGCATTCGAGCAGCAGCATGGCTGCGCCAGCCTGCTCCAGCGAGATCGCGTCGGCACGCATCTGCCGCGCCTGGTTCTCGTTGCGGCCCTGCACTTTATAGCCGCCAAGAATGTTCACGGCCTGTGGGGTCAGGCCCATGTGTGCGCAGACCGGCACACCGCGTTCGGCCAGCAGGCGGATCGACTCCGCCAGCCACAGCGCACCTTCGACCTTGATCATGTGCGCGCCGGCCTGCATCAGCATGGCGCTGTTGGTCAGGGTTTGCTCAATAGTGGCGTTGGCCATGAACGGCAGGTCGGCCAGGATCAGGGCGTCGGTGTTGCCGCGTTTGACGCAGGCGGTGTGGTAGGCCATTTCTGCGATGGTCACCGGCAGGGTGCTGTCGTGACCTTGCAGAACCATGCCGAGGGAGTCGCCCACCAGCAGCACTTCGACACCGGCCTCGTTGCAGGCGTGGGCGAAGGTCGCGTCATAGCAGGTCAGCATGGTGATCTTTTCACCTTTCTGCTTGAGGCTCTGGAGCGTGGTCAGGGTGATGGCTGGCATGTAAAAAATCCTCGTTCAGGCGCTCTGGAAACTACTGCGAGTAACGCGCGTGATTCTTCGTCTACTCAGGCGCACGGTCTTTTGTCGTGCTTATAAGGCCTGGATTGCGCCCGTATGTGCCGGGTTGGCGGCAGCGGGACGCCTATAGTCGTGAGGAGCCAAGCGGAAGTCAATTGCGTGTGTTACCGCATTGTTACGAGGGGAGTGTTACCGGCGTTACTGATGCGATTCAGCGGTGCGGCAGGGCTGATGGACGGGGTTTTTGTCCGACAAAAAATCAGATTTGGAATACTCAATGTGGGAGCGGGCTTGCTCGCGAAAAGCGCTGTGTCAGTTGACTGATTTATTGACTGACACAGCGCTTTCGCGAGCAAGCCCGCTCCCAGAGGGGGGACTATTTTCAGGCGTGGGAGAGGCGTTCGAGGCCGACGAACGGGCAGGCGGCGAGCAGATCGGCGAGGGTGCGGCCATCGGCCAGGCGCAGATCTTCGGGCGCCAGTTCGGCCAGGGGATACAGAACGAACGCCCGTTCCTGAATTTGATAATGCGGGACTTTCAGCCGTGGCTCGTCGATCAGGCGATCGCCGAACAACAGGATATCCAGATCCAGCGTGCGCGGCCCCCAGCGTTCCAGTCGCTCGCGGCCCTGATCATTCTCGATGGCTTGCAGCGCATCGAGCAGGTCCAGCGGCGCGAGGTCACTGTCGAGGGCGGCGACCGCGTTGGTGTAACGCGGTTGTCCTGGCAGCAGTGAATCGCTCTGATAGAACGCCGAAACACCGGCGAGGGCGGTCTGCGGCAATTGGCCCAGCGCGTTGAGCGCGCTGCGCAATTGTTCGGCCGGGTCAGCGAGGTTGCTGCCCAGGCCGATATAGATGCGTTCCATGCCTTATTCGCCCGATGCGCTCGGAGCCCCGGCGCGCTTGCGCTTGGAACCGCTGCTGCGACGACGTTTGCGCGGCGCGCCGCTGGCGTCATCACCCTTGCCGCTGAGGTCGCGGATCATGTCGCGACGTTCGCTGTCGTTGGCGTCCTGATAATCCGTCCACCATTCGCCGAGACCGTCAGTCTGCTCGCCAGCGCTTTCACGCAGCAGCAGGAAGTCGTAACCGGCGCGGAAGCGTGGATTGTCCAGCAGCAGGTCGGCGCGTTTGCCGCTGCGGCGTGGCAGGCGTTCCTGCATGTCCCAGATCTCGCGGATCGGCATGGTGAAACGCTTTGGAATGGCGATGCGCTGGCACTGTTCGGCGATCAGCTCGTGCGCACCTTCCTGCATCGCCGGAATCGGTGGCATGCCACGTTCCTGCAGACGCAACACGCGGGCCGGCAGGGCAGGCCACAGCAGGGCGGCAAACAGGAACGCCGGGGTCACCGGTTTGTTCTGCTTGATGCGCAGGTCGGTGTTGGTCAGCGCTTCGCTGATCAGCGTGTGGGTGTATTCCGGGTTGTGCTCGAGTGCGTCGGCACTGGCCGGGAACAGCGGGGCGAACAGTTGCAGATCGACCAGCATCTCGAAAGTGATCGCGCCATGGCCGGAAAGGAACAGCTTGAGCACTTCCTCGAACAGGCGGGCCGACGGGATCTCGCGCAGCATCGGCGCCAGTTCGCGGATCGGCTGCACGGTGTGTTTCTCGATGCCGAAATTGAGCTTGGCGGCGAAACGTACGGCTCGCAGCATGCGCACCGGGTCTTCCTGGTAACGCTGCTTCGGATCGCCGATCAGTCGGATCAGGTGATTGCGGATGTCGTGTACGCCGTTGGCGTAATCGAGAATGCGCTCGCTGACCGGATCGTAATACAGGGCGTTGATGGTGAAGTCGCGGCGTTGCGCGTCTTCTTCCAGGGTGCCGTAAACGTTGTCGCGCAGAATCCGCCCGCTCTCGTTGCGCGAAGACTGGTTGCTGTCTTCGTCATCTTCATTGACCGGGTGATTGGCGCGGAAGGTCGCGACTTCGATGATTTCGCGACCGAAATGGATATGCACCAGTTTGAAGCGGCGACCGATGATCCGCGCATTGCGGAATTCGGCACGGACTTGCTCGGGGGTGGCGCTGGTGGCGACGTCGAAGTCCTTGGGCGTGATGCCCAACAGCATGTCACGCACGCAACCACCGACCAGGTAGGCCTGGTAGCCGGCGCCTTGCAAGCGTTCGACGATATTGACCGCATAGCGGCTGAATTGCCCTTTTTGCAGCGAGTGTTGGCCGCTGTTAAGCACTTCAGGGGTGCTGCGGATGTGTTGCGTACGACGCACGGGAGACCGGAATGACTGGAACAGCTTCTTCAGCATGGGATGCACTGTTTGAAGGAATGTTCGGCCATACCAAAGAATGACCGCATGATGGGCGCAGATTCTAGCATTTAGTCGAGGGATGGTGTAGGACGCAGAAGATTTGCGCTGCAAGCCGCAGGCTACAGGCATCGAGCAGGGTAGAAACGGAGGGAATTTGCCGGAAGACAGAAACTACAAGGGGAGCCGAAGCTCCCCCAGAAGTAGTTGCGTGCTCTTTTTATTATTGATTCGGGCTTCTTGTTTTTGTTGAGTGCCCTCGCCATGAAGCTGTTCCTTCATGACCCTCCCAATCGGGAGCCAAGAGCAAACGGATTGCTTTGGTCGCTGTGTTGCAGTGATCTTGCGATCCAACCAGTACAGGCTCTGTCTTAGGACAGTTTTTGTTGTTCTCGGCCTGGTCGTGGGGCTAGCCCCAAATACAACGCCTCTCCAAAAGAATCAGTTAGCTGCGCCTCTCGCCGTCTTGTTTTTATTGTGCGTGAGTCGATTCGTCTTATTTTTATTGTCTTGTGCATTGCTTGTTATTGTTCTTGTACCAAACATATAGCAGGTGCCGTGCCAACTTTTGCGAAGCCCAATAAAACAAGGGGTTAGGTCGATATAACGATTTTCTCTGGGCGAAAAAAAGCCGGGGTTTCGTTACCGATAACCCCGGCTTCTGTTACGTGAAAGGACTGAGGTAACAGTTTTTTCACTGTTTCAAGCGTTACCCGCACACTCGACAGGTAACGTTCAGCTCTCGCTGGTGACCCCGGTCTTGCGCCGTGGAATACCCAGGCGCTGGCGGCGTTCCCACAGGCATTTGCGGCTGACGCCCAGTTTGCGCGCCAGTTCGGTCTCGGTCATGTGGTCCTGATGCTCGAGAACGAAGTGCTGGAAGTAGTCTTCCAGTGACAGGTCTTCCGTCGGCTCATGGCTGCTGTTGCTGGTGTTACCCGCGGTTTGTGCGGGCAAGCCGATGAATTCGTCGTCTTCCAGGTCGCTCAGCTCGATGTCGATGCCCAGCAGGTCGGCAGAGATTTCCGGGCTTTCGCTCAGGATCACCGCGCGCTCGACCGCGTTTTCCAGCTCGCGCACGTTACCTGGCCAAGAATAATGCCGGATGGCCTGTTCGGCATCGGCGGCAAATTTCAGGTCGGTACGGTTGATGCGCGCACTCTGGCGAGCGAGGAACGCGGTGGCGATTTCGTTGACGTCGGCGCCACGTTCGCGCAATGCCGGCAGTTTCAGGGCAATTACGTGCAGACGGTAATACAGGTCTTCACGGAACTGGCCGATTTTCGCCAGGCTCTTGAGGTCGCGGTGGGTCGCGGCGATCAAACGCACATCGACTTTTTGCGACTGCACCGAACCCACGCGGCGAATCTCGCCTTCCTGCAGCACGCGCAGCAGGCGGGCCTGGGCTTCCAGCGGCAGTTCGCCTATCTCGTCGAGGAACAGCGTGCCGCCGTCCGCCGCTTCCACCAGACCGGCGCGACCGGCGCTGGCGCCAGTGAACGCGCCTTTTTCGTGGCCGAACAGTTCCGACTCGATCAGGCTTTCCGGAATGGCTGCGCAGTTCACCGAAATCATCGGTGCCTTGGCACGCTTGGACAGATTGTGCAGGGCGCGGGCCACCAGTTCCTTACCGGTACCGGACTCGCCCTGAATCAATACATTGGAATCAGTTGGCGCGACCTTGCGGATCTTGCTGTACAGATCCTGCATCGGCGGGCACGAACCGATGATGCCGATTTCACCGTTGCTGTTATCGACGGCGGACTTGCCGCTGCCATTGGCCGGTTTGCCGACAACGGCTTCGCCAGCGGCAGGCGTGGACTGGTGATCACGCAGGATCCGCGCGACGGCCTGGAGCATTTCATCGTGATCGAAAGGCTTGGCGATGTAGTCCACCGCGCCCATCTTCATCGAGTCGACCGCCGAGCGCAGGCTGGCGTAGCTGGTCATGATCAGCACCGGTTTGCCCTGGCCAAGCTTGATCAGCTCGGTACCGGGGGCGCCAGGCAGGCGCAGGTCGCTGACGATCAGATCGAATGTGGGAATACTGAAGCGTTCTTGTGCTTCCTGCACAGAACCGGCTTCGCTGACCTGATACTGGTTGCGTTCCAGCAGGCGGCGCAAGGCGGAGCGGATAATGGTTTCGTCTTCGACGATCAAAATGTGCGGCATTGATTCGATACTCTCGACGGTCTCAGTTCACAGCGGACGTCGCTTCGACATGACGCGGTAAGGTCACCCGGATACGGGTGCCGCGCTGGCTTTGTACATCAGCCGGGCTGTCGATGGTGATTTGTCCATAATGCTCTTCAACGATGGAATAGACCAGTGCAAGGCCCAGACCGGTGCCTTCGCCAGGATCCTTAGTGGTGAAGAAAGGTTCGAACAATCGGTCCATGATGTTCTGCGGAATACCACTGCCTTCGTCCTCGACGATCAGATCGACCGTGTGTTCGCCGGCTTCACTCTTGACCCGCACCGCGCTGCCTGCAGGCGAAGCGTCACGGGCGTTGGAGAGCAGATTGATCAGCACCTGGGCGAGCCGCTGCGGATCGCCTTCGACCCAGTGATCGGGATCGCACAGGTTGTAGAACTGCACTTCGAAGTTGCGCCGGTTCAGCGCCAGCAGGCCAATCGCATCCTGCGCGACTTCGGCCAGGCACACCGGTTCGTCGCTGTGCTGGTGGCTGCCGGCGTGAGCGAAGCTCATCAGCGACTGCACGATGCGCGACACACGCTTGGTCTGTTCGAGGATCTGCCCGCTGATTTCCGTCAGCTCGCCGTCTTCTTCACGCTCTTCGCGCAGGTTCTGCGCCAGACAGGCGATGCCGGTGATCGGGTTGCCGATTTCATGGGCCACACCCGCCGCCAGTCGACCGATGCTCGCCAGACGTTCGGAGTGCACCAGTTTGTCTTCGAGCATCTGCGTTTCGGTCAGGTCTTCCACCAGCAGCACCAGGCCGCTGTTGCCCGGGGCCAACGGTTCATCGATCGCGGCTTTGTGCAGATTGAGCCAGCGGGTCTGGCCGTCGAGGGCCAGGTGCTGCTTGTGCAAGTGTTCGTCGGGCAGGTTGATGAAGCCTTGCAGCAGTTGCTTCCACGGATCGGCGATAGTGCTCAGGCGCGAGCCGACCACCCGTTGCGCGGCGATGCCGGTGAGTTCTTCCATGGCCTTGTTCCACATCAGGATCTCTTGATCCTTCGCCAGCGAGCAGACGCCCATCGGCAGCTCCTGCAGGGTCTGGCGGTGGTAGCGGCGCAGGGCGTCGAGTTCGGCGGCCAGCCCGGTGAGGCGCGAGTGGTAGTCCTCGAGGCGGCTTTCGATGAAGTGGATGTCTTCGGTTACATAGTTCTCGCCGCCAGCCTTGTATGGCAGGAAGGTTTCGACCATGTCCTGCGCCACGCTCGGCCCCATCAGGCCGGAGAGGTTGGCTTCGATACGGTCGCGCAAGCGGCGCAAGGCATAAGGACGGCGTTCGTCGAACGGCAGATAGAGGTCGCGCAGGGCTTGCTCGACTTCTTTCTGCGCCGCCTTGGCGCCCAGCGGTTTCGCCAGTTGCGTGGCGAACTCCTGGGGCGAGGCGGCGTGCAGTTCGCGACGTTGCGGACGACGCACGTTATCCACCGCGCAGGCTTCGGCGGCGCTGGCTTCTTCCGGGCTGGCGTTGGTGAACAGTGAGATCAGGGTGAACATCAGCACGTTGGCCGCCAGCGAGGCGATGGCCGCCATATGCCAACTGGTGTCGTCCAGCACGTAAATCATGTTCAGCAGCGGAATGTAGAAACCCTGCAGATTGCCGACCAGCGGCAACAGCATGGTCACCACCCACACCAGAATCCCCGCCATCAGACCGGCGATAAAGCCGCGCCGGTTGGCGGTCGGCCAGTACAGCACCGAGAGCACGCCGGGCAGGAATTGCAGGGTCGCGACGAAGGCGACGATGCCAAGGTTGGCCAGATCCTGCCCGGCGCCGAGCATCAGATAAAAGCAGAAACCGGCCATGATGATCGCCACGATCAGCGCCCGGCGGGTCCACTTCAGCCAGCGGTAGATATTGCCCTCGGCCGGCGGCTGGTACAGCGGCAGCACCAGGTGGTTCAGCGCCATCCCCGACAGCGCCAGGGTGGTGACGATGATCAGGCCACTGGCCGCCGACAATCCGCCGACGTACGCCAGCAGGGCCAGCGGTTTGCTGTTGGCGGCAATGCCGATGCCGAGGGTGAAATATTCCGGATCGGTGGTGGCGCCGAGCTTCAGGCCGGCCCAGAGAATCAGCGGCACCGCCAGGCTCATCAGCAACAGGAACAGCGGCAGGCCCCAGCTGGCACTGACCAGCGAGCGCGGGTTGAGGTTTTCGGTGAAAGTCATGTGATACATGTGCGGCATCACGATCGCCGAGGCGAAGAACACCAGCAACAACGTGCGCCACGGTCCTTCCTGCAGCGGCGTGTGCAACGCGGCGAGGGCGGTCTGGTTTTGCAGCAGCCACAGCTCAAGCTGTTGCGGGCCGTCGAACACACCGTACAACGCATACAGGCCGACGCCGCCGAGGGCGATCAGTTTTATGACCGATTCGAAGGCAATCGCGAACACCAGCCCTTCGTGTTTCTCGCGGGTGGCGATATGCCGGGAGCCGAAGAAAATCGTGAACAGAATGATCAGCGCACAGAACGCCAGCGCGACGCGGCTCTGGATCGGTTCGCCGGTGAGGATGCCGATGGAGTCGGCCACCGCCTGAATCTGCAACGCCAGCAACGGCAGTACGCCGATCAGCATGAAGATCGTGGTCAGCGCGCCGGCCCAGGTGCTGCGAAAGCGGAAAGCGAACAGGTCCGCCAGCGACGACAGTTGATAGGTGCGGGTGATTTTCAGGATCGGATACAGCAGCACCGGTGCCAGCAGAAACGCGCCGGAGACCCCGAGATAACTGGAGAGAAAACCGTAGCCGTACTGATAGGCCAGCCCCACCGTGCCGTAAAACGCCCAGGCACTGGCATAGACCCCCAGCGACAGGGTGTAGGTCAGCGGGTGGCGAATGATCGCCCGCGGGATCATGCCCCGTTCACTGATCCAGGCAACGCCGAACAGCACCGCCAGGTACGCGGCACTGATCAGGATCATCTGGGTCAGGCTAAAGCTCATCGGCATCTTTTTGGCTCTGCAGGATGAAGGTCACGACAATCAGGATCAACCAGAGCAGATACGGCCGATACCAGGCGCCCGTGGCGTCGATCCACCAATCCATGATGGCTGGCGAAAACAGATAGATTCCCACGACCAGAAGCAGGACCAAGCGATAGATGTACATCCCGGCCTCTCTTTTTTATGCGCGTGCCCGAAAACGTGCGGCGATGGTAACGGATGGCGGCGCGACTGCAAGTGTCGTCATTGCAGTTGCGCTTCGGGCAGGGTCAGTGTGCGCGGGATCTTCGATGCATCCCAGTGGGCAGCGCCCCAGTTGAGCAATTCCTGCGGTGAGGCGTATTCAAGCTCGGCGCCTGGGTTTTGCCCCAGCGCACGCAGGGCCCGCAGCAACAGCGGGGTGGCTTGGTCGGCCTCAAGCGGCGGCGAACGGTAGGATTTGCCGAGCTTGTTGCCGTCCGGCTGCGTGATCAATGGCAGGTGCAGATAGCGCGGCTGGCGCAGGCCCAGCAGTTCTTGCAGGTAGAGCTGGCGCGGCGTGGAGTCGAGCAGGTCGGCGCCACGCACGATGTCGGTGATGCCTTGCCAGGCGTCATCCAGCACCACGGCCAGTTGATAGGCGTAGAGGCCATCGCGGCGGCGAATCACGAAATCGCCGACTTCGCGCCCCAGATGCTGGCGAAACTCGCCCTGCACGCGGTCGATGAAGTGGTATTCCAGCTCCGGCACGCGCAGGCGGATCGCCGCCTCTTGCTGGTCATGGCCGGCATTGCGGCACAAGCCCGGGTAAATGCCGTGGTACGGCTCCAGCTGTTTGCGCGAACAGGTGCAGGCGTAAGCCAGGCCGTGGTTGAACAGACTGTTGAGAACTTCGGCGTAGGCGTCGTGCCGATCACTCTGGCGCACCATCTCGCCGTCCCATTCGAAACCGTAGCTTTCCAGCGCCTTGAGAATCGCCGCCTGCGCGCCGGGTTCCTCCCGGGGCGGATCGAGATCTTCCATGCGCACCAGCCAGCGCCCGCCGACCGCGCGCGCGTCGAGGTAAGAGGCGAGGGCAGCGACCAGCGAGCCGAAGTGCAGGTGGCCACTGGGGGTCGGGGCGAAGCGGCCGATGTAGGCGGGGGCGGTTTTGGCAGTCATGTGGACAATATAACTTTTCAGGATTCGCGCAGATTACCCCTGTGGGAGCGGGCTTGCTCGCGAAAGCGTCAGTTCAGACAACCTGGATGTTGAATGGCCGGCCGCATTCGGGAGCAAGCCCCCTCCCACAAAAGCAAGGCAAAAGGGCAAAGGCAAAAGGCAGAAACAAAAACGGAGCGTTCGCACGCTCCGTTTTTCGTTCAGGTCGAGATTACTTGCCGACCTGCTTTTCCTTGATTTCCGCCAGGGTCTTGCAGTCGATGCACAGATCGGCGGTAGGACGGGCTTCGAGGCGCTTGACGCCGATCTCGATGCCGCAGGATTCGCACCAGCCGTACTCTTCGTCCTGGATCAGTTCGAGGGTCTTGTCGATCTTCTTGATCAACTTGCGCTCGCGGTCGCGGGCGCGCAGCTCGAGGGCGAATTCTTCTTCCTGGCTGGCACGGTCGGCCGGGTCAGGGAAGTTGGCCGCTTCGTCTTTCATGTGATCAACAGTACGGTCGACTTCCTGCATCAAGTCCTGTTTCCACTTGTTCAGGATCTTGGTGAAGTGCGCGCGCATGGGGGCGCCCATGTACTCTTCGCCGGCCTTCGGAACGTAAGGTTCGAAGCCGCTGATCGTCGCTTGCTGCTGTTGCTTTGCTTGGGTGGGCATGAAATGGACCGCCTCTACTCTTGTAATCCATTGCGCAGGATTGCTCCATCACCGACACCTGCCGGCCCTGCGGCTGCAAGCGGGCGAACTTACCAGATCAATTCGGCCCGCGCTACTCCCGGATGTCGAGGCCCCGGCGGGTGGCGCTTGCAGATGTTTGGCAAGCCGTGTCTGGCGCTGTTGAAAGCCTGTTCAATCACTGATTTTAGTCAATCCTGGAGCGTACGCTCATATCGTTACAGTCCAGCGTTCTTGAGGCTGTGACCGCGATGGGTTCTCGCTCGTTCCGGCAGATGGTTAGAATCGTTTCTTTTTCCCCGTCGAAGGAAGGCCAATGGCTCAGCCCTACAGTGCGCGCAGTCGTGCGATCGAACCGTTCCATGTGATGGCGCTGCTGGCGCGGGCCAACGAACTGCAAGCCGAAGGTCACGACGTGATCCACCTGGAAATCGGCGAGCCGGACTTCACCACGGCCGATCCGATCATCCGTGCCGGGCAAGCGGCGCTGACGGCGGGCAAGACGCGCTACACCGCCGCGCGCGGCATTCCCGAGCTGCGCGAGGCGATTTCCGGGTTCTATCAATCGCGTTACGGCCTGAACATCGATCCGCGGCGGATCCTGATCACCCCGGGTGGCTCCGGTGCGCTGTTGCTGGCCAGTGCCTTGCTGGTCGATCCGGGCAAACACTGGCTGCTCGCGGATCCGGGCTACCCGTGCAACCGGCACTTCCTGCGTCTGGTCGAAGGCGCGGCGCAACTGGTTCCGGTCGGGCCGGAGGTGCGTTACCAACTGACCCCGGATCTGGTGGCGCGGCATTGGGATCACGACAGCGTCGGTGCGTTGGTGGCGTCGCCGGCCAACCCGACCGGTACCATTCTGACCCGTGATGAACTGGCCGGGTTATCCACAGCGATCAAGGCGCGCCACGGGCATCTGGTGGTGGACGAGATCTACCACGGCCTGACTTACGGCACCGATGCCGCCAGCGTGCTGGAAGTCGATGACAGCGCCTTTGTCCTCAACAGTTTTTCCAAGTATTTCGGCATGACCGGCTGGCGTCTCGGCTGGCTGGTGGCGCCGGACGCGGCGGTCAGTGAGCTGGAAAAGCTCGCACAGAACCTCTACATCAGTGCCCCGAGCATGGCGCAGTACGCCGCACTGGCCTGTTTCGAGCCGGACACTATCGCCATCCTCGAAGAGCGCCGCGCCGAATTTGGCCGCCGCCGCGACTTCCTACTGCCGGCGTTGCGCGAGTTAGGGTTCAACATCGCCGTCGAGCCTGAAGGTGCGTTCTACTTGTACGCCGATATCAGCCAGTTCGGCGGTGATGCCTTCGCGTTCTGCCGACATTTCCTCGAAACCGAGCACGTTGCCTTCACCCCGGGGCTGGATTTCGGCCGTTATCAGGCCAGCCACCATGTGCGTTTTGCTTACACGCAAAACCTCCCTCGCTTACAGGAAGCGGTGGAGCGCATCGCTCGCGGCCTGAAGAGCTGGCAAGGCTGATGCGCTTTTATCCGGCTCTGGAAGAGGCGCGGTTGATTCGCCGCTACAAACGTTTTCTGGCGGATGTTGAAACGGTCAATGGCGAGTTGTTGACCCTGCACTGCCCGAACACCGGTTCGATGCTTAATTGTCAGGTCGAGGGCGGGCAGGTGTGGTTCAGTCGCTCAAACGACCCGAAGCGCAAGCTGCCCGGTACCTGGGAAATCGGCGAAACCCCGCAAGGGCGGCTGTTCTGCGTGAACACCGGGCGCGCCAATGCGCTGGTCGAAGAGGCGCTGCAAGCCGGAGTCATCAGCGAGTTGAACGGCTTTACGGCGCTTAAACGCGAAGTGCCGTACGGCCAGGAAAAGAGCCGCATCGACTTTCGCCTCGAATACCCGAGCGGCCCGGCTTATGTGGAAGTGAAGAGTGTCACGTTAGGCTTCGATGGAACCAACGTGGCGGCGTTTCCCGACGCGGTCACCCAGCGCGGCGCCAAGCATCTGCGTGAACTGGCGCATCTGGCTCGTGACGGTATTCGTGCGGTGCAGTTGTATTGCGTCAATCTCAGCGGGATTGAAGCGGTGCGGCCGGCCGAGGAAATCGATTCGGCCTACGCCGATGCCCTGCGTGAAGCGGTGGCGTGCGGGGTCGAGGTGTTGGCCTACGGCGTGCGTTTGAACCACGAAGAGATGGTGATCGACCGGCGGCTGGACGTTTTGCTCAACGGTTAAATATCTATCCACAAACCTTGGGCATCTTCGCGGCAGGGGATGGCGGTCAGGGATTGTCCGGCGCAGGGCCCGGCGACGCATTCACCGTCCTCGATCAGAAACAGTGCGCCGTGGGTGGCGCACTGGATCAGGCTGTTGCTCGGGTCGAGAAACTGGTCGGGATGCCATTCCAGGCCGACGCCACGATGCGGGCAACGGTTGAGATAAACATAGGCCTGGCCATTGCGGCGCACGGCAAACAGTTTGTTGCCGTCGATGTCGAACCCACGGCTGCCGGCCTCAGCGAGATCGGTGCCGGCGCACAAGAACTTCATGGCTATCCTCAAGTGTCGGCTCGTTTCAGGAAATGTCCGAGCTTGACGTTTAAATGCAAACAATTATCAAATGGCCGCCTTCGCCCACTGTGCGCAGCCGCCGCCAAGGATACTTGGCCTGCCGGTTCGCTGCCCGGGAAAACTGTTCAAGGAAAGCTGCGTATGCGCCTGATTACCCGCGTTGCTGTGCTGTGTGTCGGACTGCTCGCCAGCCTTCAGGCGACAGCTGCCGATTTGCCACAGCGTTGGGTCAGCGCCGGTGGGGCGCTTTCGGAGTGGGTGAGTGCATTGGGTGGCGAATCCAGACTGGTCGGGGTCGACACTACCAGCCAGCATCCGCAGTCGCTGAAGCAGCTGCCAAGCATCGGTTATCAACGCAGCCTCTCGGCTGAAGGCATTCTCAGCCTGCGCCCGGACATTCTCATCGGTACCGAAGAAATGGGCCCGCCGCCGGTTATTGCTCAGGTGAAGAGCGCCAAGGTACAGGTCGAACTGTTCTCGGCGCAGCCGGATCTGCCGACCCTGGAAAAAAACGTTACGCATCTCGGACAATTGCTGGGCGCGCAAGCGCAGGCGACTCGGTTGCTGGAAAGTTATCAACAGCGGCTTACCGAGCAGAAAGCGCGAGTCGCCGAGTTGCAGGCCAAGCGTAAGACGCCCGGTGTGCTGGTGCTGATCGGGCATGCCGGCGGCAAACCGTTGATTGCCGGCAAGGACACTGCCGCCGACTGGCTGCTGCAACGGGCCGGCGGACATAACCTGGCGACGCATACCGGTTACAAGCCGTTCTCCGTGGAGTCGCTGGCCGGGCTCGATCCTGAGGTGCTGGTGTTTGCTGATCGCGCGTTGAGCGGCGAGGCGGCAAAAGCGGCGTTGTTCAAGGAAAACCCCATTCTCAATTCAAGCCGTGCGGCCAAGGCCGGACGGGTGCTGGAGCTGGATCCGACGCTGCTGGTCGGCGGGCTTGGGCCACGTTTGCCAGCGGCACTGAAGACTTTGTCTGACGGTTTCTACCCGACCGCGAGCGGCCAATGACCGTACTGGTCAAACCACGAAGCCTGTTTATCGGCCTGGCGCTTCTGTGTTTGCTGGCCATCTGGCTATCGTTGGCGCTGGGGCCTGTGAGTCTGCCGCTGTTCGATACGTTGCGCGCGGCTCTGCGCATGCTCGGCGTGCCGCTGGCGCCGGATGGGCTGGAGCAGGCTGAACTGATCCTCGGGCAAATCCGTCTGCCGCGCACCTTGCTTGGATTGGCTGTCGGCGGTGTGCTGGCGCTGTCGGGTGTGGCGATGCAGGGGTTGTTTCGCAATCCGTTGGCCGATCCCGGGCTGGTCGGGGTGTCCAGCGGTGCGGCACTCGGCGCAGCGATTGCGATTGTCGGCGGTTCGTTTTTTGGCGGTTTGCCAGAGTGGTTCGGGCCGTATCTGTTGTCGGCGTGCGCGTTTCTCGGTGGGCTGGGCGTGACGGCGCTGGTCTATCGGCTCGGACGGCGCAACGGCCAGACCAACGTCGCGACCATGCTGCTGGCCGGGATCGCGCTGACGGCATTGGCAAGCTCGGCGGTGGGTCTGTTCACCTATCTGGCGGATGACGCGACCTTGCGCACGCTGACTTTCTGGAATCTGGGCAGCCTCAATGGCGCCAGTTATGCGCGATTGTGGCCGTTGCTGATCATCAGCACTGGCGTTGCGTTGTGGCTGCCGCGTCGTGCCAAAGCGCTGAATGCGCTGTTGCTCGGGGAGTCCGAAGCCGGGCATCTGGGGATTGATGTCGAACGGCTCAAGCGTGAACTGGTGTTCTGCACGGCGTTGGGTGTTGGCGCAGCGGTGGCAGCAGCGGGGATGATTGGCTTCGTCGGGCTGGTGGTGCCGCATCTGGTGCGTTTATTGGCCGGGCCCGATCACCGGGTGCTGTTGCCAGCATCAGTGTTGGCGGGGGCGAGCCTGTTGTTGCTGGCGGATCTGGTGGCGCGGCTGGCGCTGGCGCCGGCAGAGTTGCCGATCGGTATTGTCACCGCGTTTATCGGTGCGCCGTTCTTCCTCTATTTGCTGCTGCGAGGACGTGCCTGATGCTGCGTGCGCACAATCTGCATATCCGTCGCGGGCGCAAGACAGTCCTCAGCGACGTCACCCTGCAACTTGAACCCGGTGAGGTGCTGGGTGTGCTCGGGCCGAACGGTGCCGGCAAAAGTACCTTGCTTGGTGCGTTGTGCGGTGAACTGGCTGCGGGTGAGGGCGAGGTGTTGCTCGATGACAAGGCGCTGAGTCACTGGACAGGTACGCAGCGCGCCCAGCGTCTGGCGGTGTTGCCGCAGGTCTCGACGCTGGATTTTGCCTTCCGCGTGGAAGAAGTGGTCGGTATGGGCCGCTTGCCTTATCAAAGCGGTCGGGCGCGCGACGACGAGATCGTTGCGGCAGCGCTGGCCGCTGCGGATGCCGGGCATCTGAGCGGGCGCAGTTATCTGGCGCTGTCGGGCGGCGAGCGCCAGCGTGTACATCTGGCGCGGGTGCTGGCGCAGTTATGGCCTGGGCAGGCCGGACAAACCCTGTTGCTGGATGAACCGACCTCGATGCTCGATCCCTTGCATCAACACACCACGTTGCAGGCGGTGCGCGAGTTTGCCGATCGTGGCGCGGCGGTGCTGGTCATCCTGCATGATCTGAATCTGGCGGCGCGCTATTGTGATCGGGTGTTGCTGCTCGAAGGCGGGCGCCCGGTGGCGCTGGATACGCCGCAGCAAGTCTTGCGACCGGACTCGCTCAAAGCTGTGTTCGGTCTCGAGGTATTGGTGCAGCCGCACCCGGAGCGTGGGCATCCGCTGATCATCGCCCGCTGATTTCTCATCGAGGTGATGGTATGCGCGGGATGTGGTTGTTAGCGGTGTTGCTGCTTGCAGGGTGTCAGCATGTTTCCCCGCCCCCGCCAATCAGTGGCGAAATTCGTGATCTGCACAGCGGCCAGATACTGACGGCACAGGAACTGCTGACGCGTCTGTCGGGGCCGCAACTGCTCATCATCGGCGAGCAGCATGACAACGCCGATCACCACGCCGCGCAGTTGTGGCTGTTGCAGGCGCTTGGGGAGCAGCGTCCTCAGGGCAGTCTGCTGCTGGAAATGCTCACGCCGAAGCAACAGCCGAACGTTGACCAGGTTCGCCATGCAGCAGCGCCCCCTACTGATCTTCCCGCCGCGTTGGCCTGGGAGGATGGCTGGGACTGGACTCTCTATGGACCGATCGTTCGGTTTGCCCTCACGCAACCCTATCCGCTGTTGGCGGCCAATCTGGATGACGGCGAAATCCGCGCTGTCTACCGCCAGTCGCCAGCCCTCAGCGGTGTTCGCAGCAATGCGGCATTGGTGAAAGCCACGCTGCTCGAACAGATCAGCGACTCACATTGCGGCTTGCTGCCCAAATCACAGATGCCGGCGATGCTTGCTGTTCAACAACAGCGGGATCGGCGTATGGCCGAACGCTTGATGGCGGCGCCGACGCCGGCGTTACTGTTGGCGGGGGGCTGGCATGCGCGCAAGGATGTTGGCGTGCCGCTGCATGTGCTGGATCTGGGCGCAGCCCGGGCGCCAACGGTGCTGATGCTGGCCGAGCAGGGCGCTGAAGTGACTGCGGCGATGGCTGATTTCGTCTGGTACACCCCGGCCACTCCCGCGCAGGATTACTGCGCGCAGATGCGCAAACAATTTGGCCAATGACTTTTCCACAGGCAAAAAAAGACCCGGTAAAAACCGGGTCAAATAACCGTGATTAGCCTGATGAGGAGATAATCTGAGAGTCCGAACCAAGGGCTTTTCAGAATATCGACTGATCTCGCGACCAGTTGTGATAATCATAGCGATTCTCATTACCGAGTCAACCACTGTTTTTCCGTTTGCTTGATTTAGTCGTGCAAATGGCTGGAATGCCCCGGAAACAAGGGACTCAACGTGGAGCTTTGATCGCACTCAGTTGCGTGATCTGCTGATTAAGCTGGCCGATGCGCCGGGCCATGCTCTCAATCAGGCTGTGCGCGATCTTCGGATTGGTGCGGGTCATGCTCAGAAACTGCTCGCCGGGAATCAGCATCACCGTGCTCGGCTCGCGAGCGATGACCGTCGCATTGCGTGGCTCACCGGTGAACACCGCCATGGCGCCGAAAATCTCGTCCTTGGGCACTTCGCCAACCTTGTGTCCATCCACGAACGCTTCGGCATGCCCATCGATGATCACGAAGACGTGATGGGCGGCATCGCCCTGCTGGATCAGCACCTCACCGCTCTCGACCCGTTTAAAACCATTGGTGCTGCGGAACTCCCGCGGTTTCAGTTCGGCCACCGCGTGAGCCAGCAGCGCCATCTGCCCCAGCAGATACTCAAGCCACTGTTCGGCCCGGCCCGGCTCGGCATATAAATGCTGGAACAGTTCGGTTCGCCGATAGGGCAGCAAGCGCAATGGCCCGTCGCTGCGCAGACGACAATCGGCCCAGGCGTCACCTTGCTGCAGACCGATCAGATCGCCTTCCTGCCAGTAAAACAGCGCACGGCCGCCGATGTAGCCGTTGATGACGCCTTCTGTCAGTAGAAACAGTTGATCATGTGGGAGCTGCGCCATCAGGTCGTCAGAGGTTTCTGGCTCAAGCGCCGGCCCGCACGGCGAAAGCCCCTCGAGCCAGCTTGCAGGCAAACTCTGCAAACGATTGATCAGTGCATCGACAGGTGCCGATTGTTCCCCGAGCAGATACATGGCCGTCAGCGCCTGTTCAGTTCTTGTGACGCGAGGAGATGGCTTCGAGCTGCTTGTTCAAGGCGTCTTTGCGTTCGGCCGGGATGTCGTTCCAGTGCACATCCATCAGCGCCCCTTCGATCGCGTACAACAACACCTTTGATGCGCGAAACCCGCGGGTACGCACGGCCCGATAGGCGTCCACCGCCCCCAGGCGACGCAAGTCCGAGGCGCTGTGGATACCCACGGCATGCAGCCATTGCGCCGACGTCTTGCCAAGATTCTTCAGGTGTTGCAGTTCATCATTCATCAAGCCTCCTTGCGACGGCCGAATGGTGCGTGGGCGATCTTCTCAGGAGTGTAGCCATCAGTAGGAAAAGCGTGGTTGTTTGGTCGGATTCGACGCAAACGCTTCTAAGAAAGGGGCTGCGAACGCAGACAGGAGGGAAGAAACGCGGAAACATGTAGGAGCGGGGCTTGCTCGCGAAGGCGTCCTGTCAGCCACCAGATGTATCGACTGACACTACGCCTTCGCGAGCAAGCCCGCTCCCACACGGGAAAGGCGTCGGGTCAGAGAAAGATAAAAATTATCAGCGAGTGCGATAGCGCAGGCGGGTGCCGAAATTCATCGACATCAGGATCTCGTCCGCACTCAGTTCCGGCGGGAAGTACGCGCCGGAAATCTGCGCATGGGCCAGGCTCGCGCCTTCGAGTGATGCATTACGAAAGTCGATGCCACGCAAATCGGCAGAGCGGAAGTAGGCGTCCCGGAAATCCACGCCATCGGCGTTCAGTTCACGCAAGTCGAGACCACGGAAGTCGCCACCAACCATGTCGATCGGGCCGTCGTTCGGGCGTTCCTTGTTGAAGCCTGCGATGTCGTCTTTGTGCAGCAGGGCATAAAGCGGGGTGTCGAGAAGTTTCGGCTGGCTCATGTCACATCACCTGTTGGTTTTATGACGCCAGTATAGTGCCACTATTTGACGGCCGTGAAGCAAGCGAGGGCTTCACGGCCGAAATAGTTTCTTACAGGCCTGGCAGGCGCTGGCGGATCTGCGCCACTACGGTGTCGAGGGTCCCGCTTTCATTGGTCTGTACGCGTTTGCTGCGCAGAATTTCTTCTGGCGTCAGCGCTTCGCGGCTGGCCTGCTGGGCCTCGATTACCGCCAGCGTGGCGTCGGAAGGATCTTTCTTGTCAGCCTGACGAATCGCCAGCCAGCTCTCGATCACGGCTTGCGGTGCGTTGCAGTCGAGAATCAGGAACGGCGTGCCGGTGGCTTCGGCGACTTGAGCGGCGTTGTCGCGTTGCTCGCGCTTGAGGTAGGTCGCATCGATCACTACCGGGAAACCGGCGTGCAGGATCACTCCGGCAATCTCATGCAGGCGGGCATAGGTGGCAACGCTGGCGTCGGCGCTGTAAATCCCGGCCTGCACGTCGTTGGCTACGGTTTGCTCGCCGAACAGGCGCTTGCGCTCGACGTCGGAACGCAGGCGAATCGCGCCCAGCGCTTCGACCAGGCGCATGGCCACGTGGCTCTTGCCGACAGCGGATACGCCGTGGGTGATGGCCATGAAGCGCGATGGAATGGTGCTGTAGCTTTCCGCCAGGTTGGCGTAGTTGCGGTACTGGCGCAGGGTGGTTGCGCGCTGCACCGGGGTGGCATCCGCCGGCATGCTGAACAGCGCGACTTTGGCACGAACCAGTGCGCGGTAGGCTTTATAGAAGTTCAGCACTTCCAGGCCTTGATAGTCGCCGGTCAGCTCCAGGTACTGGCTGATGAAGCGGCGGGCCAGGGATTTCAGACCACGGTCTTCCAGGTCCATCGCCAGGAAACCGGTGTCGGCCCAGACGTCGGTGAAGCGGAACGGTTCGTTGAACTCGATGCAGTCGAAGATCACCACTTTGCCATTGATGACAGTGGCGTTACCCAAGTGGATGTCGCCGTGGCATTCGCGAGTGAAACCCTCGGCCTTGCGCTGGCTGAACAGTGCCTTGAGACGATCGAAGCTGCTTTCGGCCCAGGCTTTCAGTGCCTCGAGTTGCAACAGATCATTTTTGTCGCTGAGGAACGGCAGGATCTGTTCGAAGTTCTGGCGCACCGGAGCCATTACGCTGTCCGGCGTGCCGGCGTCGTGTTCGGCCGGGACTTTTGGCGCGCTGAGGTGGAATTTGGCGATCTGCTCGGCCATTTCGTCGATGTGCTGAGTGGTCAGCTCGCCGTTGGCTTGCAAGGTGCTGAGCAGGCCGGTCTGTGGGAATTGACGCATTTTCAGCACATATTCGATCACCGGGCCGTCGCCGCCCAGTTGTGGCGCTTCGACACTGCCGGTCACCGGCAACACGTCCAGATACAAATCTTCGGTCAGGCGCTGGTTCAGACGCAGTTCTTCAGCGCAGAAGTGCGCGCGCGATTCGAGGCTGGTGAAGTCGAGGAAGCCGAAATTCACCGGCTTCTTCACTTTATAAGCAAACGGGCCGGTGAGGATCACCCACGAGATATGGGTTTCGATGACCTGGAACCCTTCGACGGGGTGCGGGTAGAGGGCCGGGTTTTGCAGGGCAGCGATCAGTGACTGGCTCACGGGCGATCCTTCAGAGACTGGGAAATTCGAGGTCGCCATTATGGCCGCTCGCCAGCCTGACGCAAACCTCGGAGCGCTCCTGTTGAGTATGAATAAAGTGCGTATAATCCGCCGCCATGACTCGAACTCGATCCCCCCGTACCAAGAAAAAACCACCTTCCCAGGGCCTGCGCCCATGGCTGGGTTGGGCCATTAAACTCAGTCTGGTCGGCCTTGTGGTGCTGGCTGGCTTCGCCGTTTACCTCGATGCCGTGGTGCAGGAGAAGTTCTCCGGCAAGCGCTGGACCATCCCGGCCAAGGTATACGCGCGTCCGCTTGAGCTGTTCGTCGGACAAAAGCTGAGCAAGGAAGATTTCCTCACCGAGCTCGATGCCTTGGGCTATCGCCGCGAAGCCGTGAGCAATGGCCCCGGCGCTGCTGCCGTCAACGGCAATACCGTTGATCTGAACACCCGTGGCTTCCAGTTCTATGAAGGCCTGGAAAAAGCCCAGCCAGTGCGCGTGCGCTTCTCCGGCGACTATGTGGCCGAACTCTCGGGGCTCAACGGTGCGAAATTGTCCGTGGTGCGGCTGGAGCCGCTGTTGATTGGCGGCATTTATCCGAAAAACCTTGAAGACCGCATCCTGATCAAGATCGATCAGGTGCCGCCGTACCTGCTCGATACTCTGATCGCGGTGGAAGACCGGGACTACTACAGTCACTGGGGCGTGTCGCCGAAGTCGATTGCCCGAGCGATCTGGGTCAATACCTCTGGCGGCAAGATGACCCAGGGCGGCAGTACGCTGACCCAGCAGTTGGTGAAAAACTTCT
Source organism: Pseudomonas sp. RSB 5.4 (assembly GCF_037126175.1). Lineage (NCBI taxonomy): Bacteria > Pseudomonadati > Pseudomonadota > Gammaproteobacteria > Pseudomonadales > Pseudomonadaceae > Pseudomonas > Pseudomonas sp. RSB 5.4. The sequence goes on along the minus strand of NZ_CP146986.1, from coordinate 3,591,203 downwards.
ACCTCACCAACGAGCGCAGCCTGAGCCGCAAGCTCACCGAAGCGATGATGGCGATGCTGCTCGAGCTGCACTACGACAAGAAGGAAATTCTTGAGGCCTACCTCAACGAAGTCTTCGTCGGGCAGGACGGTCAGCGTGCGGTCCACGGCTTTGGTCTGGCCAGTCAGTTCTTCTTCGGTCAGCCATTGTCCGAGCTGAAGCTGCATCAGGTAGCGTTGCTGGTCGGCATGGTCAAAGGGCCGTCCTACTACAATCCGCGTCGCAACCCGGAGCGCGCGCTGGAGCGGCGTAACCTGGTGCTCGACGTGCTTGAGCAGCAAGGCGTGGCGACTGCCGAACAGGTCGAAGCGGCGAAGAAAATGCCACTGGGTGTCACCACTCGCGGCAAGCTCGCCGACAGCTCGTTCCCGGGCTTTATCGATCTGGTCAAACGCCAGTTGCGCGAAGACTACCGCGACGAAGACTTGACCGAAGAAGGCCTGCGGATCTTCACCAGTTTCGACCCGATTCTGCAGATGAAGGCCGAGGCGTCGGTCAATGACACCTTTAAACGCCTGGCCGGACGCAAGGGCTCCGATGACGTGGAAGCGGCGATGGTCGTGACCAACCCGGAGACCGGCGAAGTCCAGGCCATGATCGGCAGCCGGCAGGCCAGTTTTGCCGGTTTCAATCGGGCGCTGGATGCGGTGCGGCCGGTAGGCTCGCTGATCAAGCCGGCGGTCTATCTGACCGCGCTGGAGAAACCGAGCCAGTACACGCTGACCAGTTGGCTGTCGGACGAACCGCTGGCGGTCAAGGGTGCGGACGGTCAGGTGTGGAAACCACAGAACTATGACCGTCGCTCCCACGGCACCGTGTTCCTCTATCAGGGGCTGGCGCATTCCTACAACCTGTCGACCTCGCGTCTGGGTCTGGAAGTAGGCGTGCCGAACGTGCTGAAGACCTTGGGACGCCTGGGCGTTACGCGGGAATTCCCGGCATTCCCGTCGATGTTGCTGGGTGCTGGCGGCATGACCCCGATCGAAGTGGCGACCATGTACCAGACCCTGGCCAACGGCGGTTTCAATACGCCGATGCGCGGGATTCGTAGCGTACTGACCGCCGACGGTGAACCGCTCAAGCGTTATCCGTTCCAGATTCAACAGCGTTTCGATCCGGCCTCCATCTACCTGATCCAGAACGCCATGCAGCGGGTAATGCGTGAAGGTACCGGCAGTTCGGTTTACAACGTGCTGCCCAAGACCCTGACGCTGGCCGGCAAGACCGGTACCAGTAACGATTCGCGCGACAGCTGGTTCGCCGGTTTCAGTCAGGATCTGTTGGCGGTGGTCTGGTTGGGTCGTGACGACAACGGCAAGACCCCGTTCACCGGTGCGACTGGTGCGTTGCAGGTCTGGACCAGTTTCATGCGCAAGGCCGATCCGCTGCCGCTGGACATGCCGCAGCCGGACAACATCGTCCAGGCGTGGGTCGATTCGCGTACCGGGCAAGGCTCCGATGCCAACTGTCCGGGGGCGGTGCAGATGCCGTATATTCGCGGCAGCGAACCGCCACCCGGCGCCTCGTGTGCAAGCGAAACGCCTGCTTCGCCAGAGTCGGTGATGGATTGGGTCAAGGGCTGGATGAATTAAGCAAAGAGGGTTTCAAGTGAACAAGTGGTTGATTCCAGCGGTGACTGCCGTGGCTTTGCTCAGCGGCTGCTCTACCGTACAGCGTGGTTCGATCCCGGTGGTGGATGCCGGCACGACCGTGTCCAACAGCGAACGCCTGTCGGCCAACGGCGGCTTCCGCAAGACGACAGTCAAACGCCCGGTGCAGGATCAGGCGCAATCCCAGGCCATCCCGCAAGGCGACACCGGTGTGGTAGTGATGGTGCCGGGCGGTGGCGCTACAACTTCGACGCCGATCAGCTCGTCGCCGATCGTTCCGGGGCCAGCGTCCGGCGGTATCACCGCGGGGCCGTACAACCCGTCGCCGGTCGAGTCGGCGCCGATCAACTCCGGCAGCTACAGCATGCCTTCGACCCCAAGCGGCATTCCTTCGGCCAGCAGTGGCGGCGGTCTGTCGGCTGACGAACAGCTCGATGGCCCGGTGCTCGCCTTGCTGACCACCGCGCAACAGCAGCAGGCGGGTGGTGACCTCAACGGTGCGTCTTCCAGCCTGGAACGCGCTCAACGCGTTGCCCCGCGTGAGCCGCAAGTGCTGTATCGCTTGGCGCAAGTACGCATGGCTCAAGGTGATGCGCCACAGGCCGAGCAGTTCGCCCGTCGGGCGCTGACCATGGCCAACGGTCGTCCGGACTTGCAGGCCAACCTGTGGGAAATCATCGCTCAGTCCCGTGAGAAACAAGGCGATTCCGCCGGCGCCGCTCAGGCCCGTCAGAAGGCCAAGGTTTCACTGTGATGGATCGCCGTTTCCCGAAAATCGCCGATCAGTTGCTGTTGATCGAGCGCGAACTGCGCGCGCAGGGTTGGTGGGATGACGTTCAGCCATCGGTCGAAGCCTTGAGCAGTGTCGAGCCGTTTTCGGTCGACACGCTGGATTTCGAGCAGTGGCTGCAATGGATCTTCCTGCCTCGGATGAAGATGATTCTTGAGCAGGATCTGCCGTTACCCAATGCCTCGGGCATTCAGGAAATGGCCGAAATGGTCTTTGCCCAGCGCAATCTGCAGGGCAAGGATCGGCAATTGCAGGTGTTGCTCAAAGAGTTTGACCTGCTGATCACCGCTTCCCGCTAGAACCGATCCCCTGTAGGAGCTGCCGCAGGCTGCGATCTTTCGATCTGCTCTTGGAAACAAGGTCAAAAGATCGCAGCTCCTACAGGTGTCTATTCGCAGTTCTGCGCAATCTGCTTCTGCGCTTCGACAATGCGCTCCTGCCGTTGTGCATCGTCGAGACGCCTCAGTTCTCCCTCCACTTCCTCCCTCAAACGCGGATTGTTCTGCAATTGCGCCAGGTTCGTCCGTGCCTGCTCGCAAAACGCCTTGAGCTGCGCCTGCTGCTCGGTCACCTGCTTCTTCACCTTGTCGTCGATGGCTTTCTGATCGCCCAACGCACCGCTGCCAGGTATGGCGGCAGGTTTCGGCGGGGGCGAGGAGGGCGTCTGCATGGGCGTCGCCGGCTGACCTTGCGGCGGCTGCGCATCGAAGTGAGTGACGCCTTGGGCATCGACCCATTTGTAGATCTGACCGGCCATGCACCACGGGCTGAGACCGATCAGCAGTGTGACGAGGAGCGTTCGCATGCTGATTCCTTGGCAAAATTGCGCAATTGACACTAACAGAGTAGCGGTTTTCAGGTTTTTTCTTGCGTTCTCATGTGCTTACCCACAATTAAGCACATTGACGGCTTGACTTGGAGAGGGCGAAACAGAAGAATCCAAAGTCCGCTGTAGAGGGACTGCCAGAAGCAGACCCACTCGGTAGATCATGAGGCGCATATCCGCGTCGACCTGTTACACCCGCAACGCGTTACCTCGCGCTGGGTGGGAAAGGCCCGCAACACTTGGGACGATCCCAATACTTGCTCAGTCAGTGCTGACGTAGTCGGCGACCACCGTCGCTCATGCTCTGCCGAGAAGTAAACCTATTAAGACCCGCCCCTTTTGTGTGGACGGTATTCTGGCGTTTTAGAGGTGAACAACGTGGAGCTTTTATCTGGCGGTGAGATGCTCGTCCGCTTCTTGCGTGACGAAGGCGTCAAATATATCTACGGGTACCCTGGTGGTGCTCTCCTTCATGTTTACGATGCCCTGTTCAAAGAACCGGAAGTGACCCACATCCTGGTTCGTCACGAGCAAGCGGCTACCCATATGGCTGACGGCTACGCCCGTGCCACCGGTAAAGCCGGCGTGGTATTGGTGACTTCCGGTCCAGGCGCCACAAACGCCATCACCGGTATTGCCACCGCCTATATGGATTCGATTCCAATGGTGATCATTTCCGGTCAGGTGCCAAGCACCATGGTCGGCACCGACGCGTTCCAGGAAACCGACATGATCGGTATCTCCCGGCCGATCGTGAAGCACAGCTTCATGATCAAGCACGCCTCGGAAATCCCGGAAGTCATGAAGAAGGCCTTCTACCTTGCACAATCCGGTCGTCCAGGTCCGGTCGTGGTCGATATCCCGAAAGACATGACCAACCCGGCCGAGAAGTTCGAATACGTCTTCCCGAAAAAAGCCAAGCTGCGTTCCTACAGCCCGGCCGTTCGCGGCCACTCCGGGCAGATCCGCAAAGCGGCAGAAATGCTCCTGGCGGCCAAACGCCCAGTGCTTTATTCCGGTGGCGGCGTGATCCTGGGCAACGGTTCCGCACCGCTGACCGAACTGGCCAAAATTCTCAACCTGCCAGTGACCAACACCTTGATGGGCCTGGGTGGCTTCCCGGGTACCGACCGTCAGTTCATCGGCATGCTCGGCATGCACGGCAGCTACACCGCCAACCTGGCGATGCACCATGCCGACGTGATCCTGGCTGTCGGCGCACGTTTCGATGACCGTGTGATCAACGGCGCGGCGAAGTTCTGCCCGAACGCCAAGATCATTCACATCGACATCGACCCGGCTTCGATCTCCAAGACCATCAAGGCCGACGTGCCAATCGTTGGTCCGGTTGAGAGTGTCCTGACCGAAATGGTCGCGATTCTCAAGGAAATCGGCGAGACCCCGAACAAGGAGTCCGTTGCCAGTTGGTGGAAGCAGGTCGATGAATGGCGCGGCGATCGCGGCCTGTTCCCTTATGACAAGGGCGACGGCAGCCTGATCAAGCCGCAGACCGTGATCGAGACCCTGTGCGAAGTGACCAAGGGCGATGCCTTCATCACTTCCGACGTGGGTCAGCACCAGATGTTCGCTGCGCAGTACTACAAGTTCAACAAGCCGAACCGCTGGATCAACTCCGGTGGCCTGGGCACCATGGGCTTCGGTTTCCCGGCGGCCATGGGCATCAAGTTGAGCTTCCCGGATGACGACGTTGCCTGCGTCACCGGCGAAGGCAGCATCCAGATGAACATCCAGGAACTGTCGACCTGCCTGCAATACGGCTTGCCGGTGAAAATCGTCATCCTGAACAACGGCGTTCTGGGGATGGTTCGTCAGTGGCAGGACATGAGCTATGGCAGCCGCCACTCGCACTCTTATATGGAGTCGCTGCCTGACTTCGTCAAACTGGCTGAAGCCTACGGTCACGTCGGCGTGCGCATCACCGATTCGAAAGATTTGAAGTCGAAGATGGAAGAGGCGTTCGCCATGAAAGATCGTCTGGTGGTGATCGATATTTCGGTCGATACCAGCGAGCACGTCTACCCGATGCAGATCAAAGACGGCTCCATGCGCGATATGTGGCTGAGCAAGACGGAGCGTACTTAATCATGCGGCACATTATTTCCCTGCTTCTGGAAAACGAACCCGGCGCTTTGTCTCGCGTAGTCGGCCTGTTCTCGCAGCGCAACTACAACATTGAAAGCCTGACGGTGGCCCCAACCGAAGACCCGACGCTGTCGCGTCTGACGCTGACCACTGTGGGCCACGATGAAATCATCGAGCAGATCACCAAAAACCTGAACAAGCTGATCGAAGTGGTCAAGCTGGTGGACCTGTCGGAAAGCGCTCACATCGAGCGCGAGCTGATGTTGGTCAAGGTCAAGGCCACTGGTGCCCAGCGCGCCGAGATCAAACGCACCACCGATATTTACCGTGGACAGATCGTCGATGTCAGCGCCAGCGTGTATACCGTTCAATTGACCGGTACCAGCGACAAGCTCGACAGCTTCATTCAGTCCATCGGCACCGCATCGATTCTGGAAACCGTCCGTAGCGGCGTGACCGGCATTGCCCGCGGCGACAAAGTACTCAGCATCTAAACCAAATTAGCGAATGGCCTGAACGGCCTGGATATATAGGGGAAATTCATGAAAGTTTTCTACGATAAAGACTGCGACCTGTCGATCATCCAGGGCAAGAAAGTTGCCATCATCGGTTATGGCTCCCAAGGCCACGCTCAAGCGTGCAACCTGAAAGATTCCGGTGTCGACGTTACCGTCGGTCTGCGTAAAGGTTCGGCCACTGTTGCCAAAGCCGAAGCCCACGGCCTGAAAGTGACCGACGTTGCTTCCGCTGTAGCTGCTGCCGATCTGGTCATGATTCTGACCCCGGACGAGTTCCAGTCTTCGCTGTACAAGAACGAAATCGAGCCGAACATCAAGAAAGGCGCCACCCTGGCCTTCTCCCACGGCTTCGCGATCCACTACAACCAGGTTGTTCCCCGTGCCGACCTCGACGTGATCATGATCGCGCCGAAAGCTCCGGGTCACACCGTACGTTCCGAGTTCGTGAAGGGCGGCGGTATCCCTGACCTGATCGCGATCTACCAGGACGCCTCGGGTAACGCCAAAAACGTTGCACTGTCCTACGCAGCTGGTGTGGGTGGCGGTCGTACCGGCATCATCGAAACCACCTTCAAGGACGAGACCGAAACCGACCTGTTCGGCGAACAAGCCGTACTGTGTGGCGGTACCGTTGAACTGGTCAAAGCCGGTTTCGAAACTCTGGTTGAAGCTGGCTACGCGCCGGAAATGGCCTACTTCGAGTGCCTGCACGAGCTGAAACTGATCGTTGACCTCATGTACGAAGGCGGTATCGCCAACATGAACTACTCGATCTCCAACAACGCTGAGTACGGCGAGTACGTGACCGGTCCGGAAGTGATCAACGCCGAATCCCGTCAGGCCATGCGCAATGCCCTGAAACGTATTCAGGACGGCGAATACGCCAAAATGTTCATCAGCGAAGGCGCAACCGGCTACCCTTCGATGACCGCCAAGCGTCGTAACAACGCCGCTCACGGTATCGAAATCATCGGCGAGCAACTGCGCTCCATGATGCCGTGGATCGGTGCCAACAAGATCGTCGACAAAGCCAAAAACTAAGTCGTCATCCTTGTACGAAAAACGCGGCTTCGGCCGCGTTTTTTCGTTTGAAACCGATGGTTCTGGTATAAAGCTGCATCGTTTGTGGCCGAACCGTCGTCACAGGCACCTGTCGAAACTTTCCAAACCGTTGCAAGGTAATGTCCATGAGCGAACGTCCCGAAGAGCCGAACCAGGCTTCTGACGCCGAAAGCCTGCTGCCCATCGATGAACATGTCGAGGAAGGGCACGACGCAGAAGGTCGTAAAGTCCGGCATCGTGGTATCTATCTGCTGCCGAATCTGTTCACCACTGCGAACCTGTTCGCAGGGTTTTATTCCATCATCAACTCGATGAGTGCCCAGGCTGCCTTGAGCGCCGGGGACTCTGCGAACGCGAGCAAGTATTTCGCCTTCGCCGCGATCGCAATCTTCGTGGCCATGGTGCTCGATGGTCTTGATGGGCGTGTCGCGCGCATGACCAATACGCAAAGTGCCTTCGGCGCCGAGTATGACTCGCTGTCGGACATGGTCGCTTTCGGTGTCGCACCGGCGCTGTTGGCCTTTGGCTGGGCATTGGGCGACATGGGTAAGGTCGGTTGGATGGTTGCCTTCATCTATGTAGCTGGTGCCGCTTTGCGTCTGGCGCGTTTCAACACCCAGGTCGGTACGGCGGATAAGCGCTATTTCATCGGTCTGGCCAGTCCGGCAGCTGCCGGCGTGGTCGCGGGAATCGTCTGGGCGTTCAGCGATTACGGCATTCAGGGTTCGAAGATGTCGTTCCTGGTTGCGCTGATGGTGGCAGCTGCCGGCATGCTGATGGTCAGCAACATCAAGTACAACAGCTTCAAGGAGCTGGATCTGAAGGGTCGTGTGCCGTTCGTGGCGATTCTCGCCGTGGTACTGGTGTTTGCCGTGGTGTTCAGCGATCCACCGCGCATTTTGCTGCTGGTGTTCCTCGCTTACGCCGCTTCCGGCCCGGTGCAATATCTGTTGCATCTTCGTCGTCACAAAAACGCCGAGTGATGTAATTTCCCGCATACTCCGCAGTCTATGGGTGCATCTGTCCTCCAAAGCTGCGGAGTTGCCATGCTGATCAAAATCCCCAAAGCGTCCGACTGCCATGAGTCGGATGTCACGCCTGAATCCATTTATCTTTCTCGTCGCCAATTGCTCGGAGCTACCGCTGCCGGTATCGCCGTGAGCAGCCTGCCGCGTTGGGCCAGCGCTGAAGACGCGGCGCGTTATGCCGATGTCGAGCCGGGCAAGGCGCCTGCCTGGTTTGCCGAGAAGCTCCCCTCTACTAAATGGGGCGCAGTCAACGTCAAGGATGAGGCGATCACGCCTTATAAAGACGCGACCCATTACAACAACTTCTATGAGTTCGGTACTGATAAGGGCGATCCGGCTGCCAATGCCGGTTCGCTGAAAACCGAGCCGTGGAGCGTTGTCGTCGATGGGGAAGTGGGCAAACCCGGGCGTTATGCGCTGGAAGACTTCATGAAACCGTACCAGTTGGAGGAGCGTATCTATCGCCTTCGCTGTGTTGAAGCGTGGTCGATGGTCATTCCGTGGATTGGCTTTCCGATTTCTGCGCTGCTCAAGCAGGTCGAACCGACCTCTAAGGCCAAATACATTCGCTTCGAAACCCTGCAGGATCCCAAGAGCATGCCAGGGCAGCGCTCGGGTTTTGCCCTGATCGACTGGCCTTATGTAGAAGGCTTGCGCCTTGATGAGGCGATGAATCCCTTGGCGATTCTGGCTGTAGGCATGTATGGCCGCGAGTTGCCGAATCAGAACGGTGCGCCGCTGCGTCTGGTGGTGCCGTGGAAGTACGGCTTCAAAAGTGTGAAGTCGATTGTGCGGATAAGTCTGGTCAGCGAACAGCCCAAGACCACCTGGCAGAGCATCGCGGCTGATGAATACGGGTTTTATGCCAACGTGAATCCCACGGTCGATCATCCGCGATGGACTCAGGCGCGGGAACGGCGTCTGCCGAACAGTCTGTTCAAGCCGAATGTGCGTGATACACAGATGTTCAACGGCTATGCGGATGAAGTTGCTTCTTTATATGCAGGGCTCGATCTGCGGAAGAACTACTGATGCGATACCCGTTCTGGCGTGTAGGCGTTTTCATTGCGGCGGCGATCTGGCCATTGCTTTGGTTTTATCAGGCGTTTGCCGATGTGCTCGGTCCGGATCCAGGCAAGGTGCTGGTTGATCGATTGGGGCTGGGGACGCTGGTATTGCTGTTGATCACGTTGAGCATGACGCCGCTGCAGAAATTGACGGGGTGGGCAGGGTGGATTGCTGTGCGCCGTCAATTGGGACTCTGGTGTTTTGCTTATGTGGTTCTGCATCTGTTCAGCTATATGGCGTTTATTCTCGGTTTCGACTGGTCGCAGCTGGGCGTGGAGTTGCGTAAGCGGCCGTACATTATTGTGGGGACGTTGGGTTTCCTTGGTCTGTTGGCGTTGGCGGTGACTTCCAATCGCTACAGTCAGCGCCGTTTGGGTGTGCGCTGGAAGAAATTGCATCGGTTGGTGTATGTGATTCTCGGGCTGGGATTGCTGCATATGCTGTGGATCGTGCGTGCTGATCTCAAGGAGTGGGCGATCTATACCTTTATAGGTGCGGTGCTTTTGCTGATGCGTGTACCTGCGGTTGCGCGTCGAATCCCGCGTTTGCTGAGCAAAAAGCAGGTTTTGCAATAAAACTGAAATTAACGGTTGACGGCAGATTCTGGAGGTCTATAATTCGCCCCACTTCCGGCGCAGTCGAAACGGAAAACTCCTTGAGATTCAATGAGTTACGCAGTTTTCGACAGCGACTTGCTTCAGTTCATCGAAGCCTGGAAGGAGTTGAAAGAGCGGTGATGTTTGGCTCTTTTGACGGTTCGATCTTCTCGGTCGAAAGCGGAGAAAAAGAGGTGTTGACAGCAGCGTGTAACGCTGTAGAATTCGCCTCCCGCTAACGAGAGATCGGAAGCGCAAGTGGTTGAAGTTGTTGAAGAAATCTTCGAAAACTTCTGAAAATAATCACTTGACAGCAAATGAGGCTGCTGTAGAATGCGCGCCTCGGTTGAGACGAAAGATCTTAACCAACCGCTCTTTAACAACTGAATCAAGCAATTCGTGTGGGTGCTTGTGGAGTCAGACTGATAGTCAACAAGATTATCAGCATCACAAGTTACTCCGCGAGAAATCAAAGATGTAACCAACGATTGCTGAGCCAAGTTTAGGGTTTCTTAAAAACCCAAAGATGTTTGAACTGAAGAGTTTGATCATGGCTCAGATTGAACGCTGGCGGCAGGCCTAACACATGCAAGTCGAGCGGATGAAAGGAGCTTGCTCCTGGATTCAGCGGCGGACGGGTGAGTAATGCCTAGGAATCTGCCTGGTAGTGGGGGACAACGTTTCGAAAGGAACGCTAATACCGCATACGTCCTACGGGAGAAAGCAGGGGACCTTCGGGCCTTGCGCTATCAGATGAGCCTAGGTCGGATTAGCTAGTTGGTGAGGTAATGGCTCACCAAGGCGACGATCCGTAACTGGTCTGAGAGGATGATCAGTCACACTGGAACTGAGACACGGTCCAGACTCCTACGGGAGGCAGCAGTGGGGAATATTGGACAATGGGCGAAAGCCTGATCCAGCCATGCCGCGTGTGTGAAGAAGGTCTTCGGATTGTAAAGCACTTTAAGTTGGGAGGAAGGGCAGTAAATTAATACTTTGCTGTTTTGACGTTACCGACAGAATAAGCACCGGCTAACTCTGTGCCAGCAGCCGCGGTAATACAGAGGGTGCAAGCGTTAATCGGAATTACTGGGCGTAAAGCGCGCGTAGGTGGTTTGTTAAGTTGGATGTGAAATCCCCGGGCTCAACCTGGGAACTGCATCCAAAACTGGCAAGCTAGAGTATGGTAGAGGGTGGTGGAATTTCCTGTGTAGCGGTGAAATGCGTAGATATAGGAAGGAACACCAGTGGCGAAGGCGACCACCTGGACTGATACTGACACTGAGGTGCGAAAGCGTGGGGAGCAAACAGGATTAGATACCCTGGTAGTCCACGCCGTAAACGATGTCAACTAGCCGTTGGGAGCCTTGAGCTCTTAGTGGCGCAGCTAACGCATTAAGTTGACCGCCTGGGGAGTACGGCCGCAAGGTTAAAACTCAAATGAATTGACGGGGGCCCGCACAAGCGGTGGAGCATGTGGTTTAATTCGAAGCAACGCGAAGAACCTTACCAGGCCTTGACATCCAATGAACTTTCCAGAGATGGATTGGTGCCTTCGGGAACATTGAGACAGGTGCTGCATGGCTGTCGTCAGCTCGTGTCGTGAGATGTTGGGTTAAGTCCCGTAACGAGCGCAACCCTTGTCCTTAGTTACCAGCACGTAATGGTGGGCACTCTAAGGAGACTGCCGGTGACAAACCGGAGGAAGGTGGGGATGACGTCAAGTCATCATGGCCCTTACGGCCTGGGCTACACACGTGCTACAATGGTCGGTACAGAGGGTTGCCAAGCCGCGAGGTGGAGCTAATCCCACAAAACCGATCGTAGTCCGGATCGCAGTCTGCAACTCGACTGCGTGAAGTCGGAATCGCTAGTAATCGCGAATCAGAATGTCGCGGTGAATACGTTCCCGGGCCTTGTACACACCGCCCGTCACACCATGGGAGTGGGTTGCACCAGAAGTAGCTAGTCTAACCTTCGGGAGGACGGTTACCACGGTGTGATTCATGACTGGGGTGAAGTCGTAACAAGGTAGCCGTAGGGGAACCTGCGGCTGGATCACCTCCTTAATCGACGACATCAGCTGCTCCATAAGTTCCCACACGAATTGCTTGATTCATTGAAGAAGACGATAGAAGCAGCTTTAAGCTCCAAGCTGATAGCTCTTAGCTAATCAGTTACGCGCTCGAAATTGGGTCTGTAGCTCAGTTGGTTAGAGCGCACCCCTGATAAGGGTGAGGTCGGCAGTTCGAATCTGCCCAGACCCACCAATTTTGTATGGGGCCATAGCTCAGCTGGGAGAGCGCCTGCCTTGCACGCAGGAGGTCAGCGGTTCGATCCCGCTTGGCTCCACCATTAACTGCTTCTGCTTGTTAGAGTTTAGAAATGAATATTCCGGTGTGAATATTGATTTCTAGTCTTTGATTAGATCGTTCTTTAAAAATTTGGGTATGTGATAGAAAGATAGACTGAACGTTACTTTCACTGGTAACGGATCAGGCTAAGGTAAAATTTGTGAGTGACTCTTAAGAGTTTTGCGAATTTTCGGCGAATGTCGTCTTCACAGTATAACCAGATTGCTTGGGGTTATATGGTCAAGTGAAGAAGCGCATACGGTGGATGCCTTGGCAGTCAGAGGCGATGAAAGACGTGGTAGCCTGCGAAAAGCTTCGGGGAGTCGGCAAACAGACTTTGATCCGGAGATGTCTGAATGGGGGAACCCAGCCATCATAAGATGGTTATCTTGTACTGAATACATAGGTGCAAGAGGCGAACCAGGGGAACTGAAACATCTAAGTACCCTGAGGAAAAGAAATCAACCGAGATTCCCTTAGTAGTGGCGAGCGAACGGGGACTAGCCCTTAAGTGGCTTTGAGATTAGCGGAACGCTCTGGAAAGTGCGGCCATAGTGGGTGATAGCCCTGTACGCGAAAATCTCTTGGTCATGAAATCGAGTAGGACGGAGCACGAGAAACTTTGTCTGAATATGGGGGGACCATCCTCCAAGGCTAAATACTACTGACTGACCGATAGTGAACTAGTACCGTGAGGGAAAGGCGAAAAGAACCCCGGAGAGGGGAGTGAAATAGATCCTGAAACCGTATGCGTACAAGCAGTGGGAGCCCACTTTGTTGGGTGACTGCGTACCTTTTGTATAATGGGTCAGCGACTTATTTTCAGTGGCGAGCTTAACCGAATAGGGGAGGCGTAGCGAAAGCGAGTCTTAATAGGGCGTCTAGTCGCTGGGAATAGACCCGAAACCGGGCGATCTATCCATGGGCAGGTTGAAGGTTAGGTAACACTGACTGGAGGACCGAACCGACTACCGTTGAAAAGTTAGCGGATGACCTGTGGATCGGAGTGAAAGGCTAATCAAGCTCGGAGATAGCTGGTTCTCCTCGAAAGCTATTTAGGTAGCGCCTCATGTATCACTGTAGGGGGTAGAGCACTGTTTCGGCTAGGGGGTCATCCCGACTTACCAAACCGATGCAAACTCCGAATACCTACAAGTGCCGAGCATGGGAGACACACGGCGGGTGCTAACGTCCGTCGTGAAAAGGGAAACAACCCAGACCGTCAGCTAAGGTCCCAAAGTTATGGTTAAGTGGGAAACGATGTGGGAAGGCTTAGACAGCTAGGAGGTTGGCTTAGAAGCAGCCACCCTTTAAAGAAAGCGTAATAGCTCACTAGTCGAGTCGGCCTGCGCGGAAGATGTAACGGGGCTCAAACCATACACCGAAGCTACGGGTATCACGCAAGTGATGCGGTAGAGGAGCGTTCTGTAAGCCTGTGAAGGTGAGTTGAGAAGCTTGCTGGAGGTATCAGAAGTGCGAATGCTGACATGAGTAACGACAATGGGTGTGAAAAACACCCACGCCGAAAGACCAAGGTTTCCTGCGCAACGTTAATCGACGCAGGGTTAGTCGGTCCCTAAGGCGAGGCTGAAAAGCGTAGTCGATGGAAAACAGGTTAATATTCCTGTACTTCTGGTTATTGCGATGGAGGGACGGAGAAGGCTAGGCCAGCTTGGCGTTGGTTGTCCAAGTTTAAGGTGGTAGGCTGAGATCTTAGGTAAATCCGGGATCTTAAGGCCGAGAGCTGATGACGAGTTACCCTTTGGGTGACGAAGTGGTTGATGCCATGCTTCCAAGAAAAGCTTCTAAGCTTCAGGTAACCAGGAACCGTACCCCAAACCGACACAGGTGGTTGGGTAGAGAATACCAAGGCGCTTGAGAGAACTCGGGTGAAGGAACTAGGCAAAATGGCACCGTAACTTCGGGAGAAGGTGCGCCGGTGAGGGTGAAGGACTTGCTCCGTAAGCTCATGCCGGTCGAAGATACCAGGCCGCTGCGACTGTTTATTAAAAACACAGCACTCTGCAAACACGAAAGTGGACGTATAGGGTGTGACGCCTGCCCGGTGCCGGAAGGTTAATTGATGGGGTTAGCTAACGCGAAGCTCTTGATCGAAGCCCCGGTAAACGGCGGCCGTAACTATAACGGTCCTAAGGTAGCGAAATTCCTTGTCGGGTAAGTTCCGACCTGCACGAATGGCGTAACGATGGCGGCGCTGTCTCCACCCGAGACTCAGTGAAATTGAAATCGCTGTGAAGATGCAGTGTATCCGCGGCTAGACGGAAAGACCCCGTGAACCTTTACTATAGCTTTGCACTGGACTTTGAATTTGCTTGTGTAGGATAGGTGGGAGGCTTTGAAGCGTGGACGCCAGTTCGCGTGGAGCCATCCTTGAAATACCACCCTGGCAACTTTGAGGTTCTAACTCAGGTCCGTTATCCGGATCGAGGACAGTGTATGGTGGGTAGTTTGACTGGGGCGGTCTCCTCCTAAAGAGTAACGGAGGAGTACGAAGGTGCGCTCAGACCGGTCGGAAATCGGTCGTAGAGTATAAAGGCAAAAGCGCGCTTGACTGCGAGACAGACACGTCGAGCAGGTACGAAAGTAGGTCTTAGTGATCCGGTGGTTCTGTATGGAAGGGCCATCGCTCAACGGATAAAAGGTACTCCGGGGATAACAGGCTGATACCGCCCAAGAGTTCATATCGACGGCGGTGTTTGGCACCTCGATGTCGGCTCATCACATCCTGGGGCTGAAGCCGGTCCCAAGGGTATGGCTGTTCGCCATTTAAAGTGGTACGCGAGCTGGGTTTAGAACGTCGTGAGACAGTTCGGTCCCTATCTGCCGTGGACGTTTGAGATTTGAGAGGGGCTGCTCCTAGTACGAGAGGACCGGAGTGGACGAACCTCTGGTGTTCCGGTTGTCACGCCAGTGGCATTGCCGGGTAGCTATGTTCGGGAAAGATAACCGCTGAAAGCATCTAAGCGGGAAACTTGCCTCAAGATGAGATCTCACTGGAACCTTGAGTTCCCTGAAGGGCCGTCGAAGACTACGACGTTGATAGGTTGGGTGTGTAAGCGCTGTGAGGCGTTGAGCTAACCAATACTAATTGCCCGTGAGGCTTGACCATATAACACCCAAGCAATTTGACTACTCGAAAGAGCATCAGATTGCGGTGTGTGAAGACGCAATGAACCGAAAGTTCGCGATGCTCACAAGACACCTGTATCACATACCCGATTTGCTGAAGCGAGGCCAACAGGTCGCGAGTCAGTACCCGAATTTCTTGACGACCATAGAGCGTTGGAACCACCTGATCCCATCCCGAACTCAGAAGTGAAACGATGCATCGCCGATGGTAGTGTGGGGTTTCCCCATGTGAGAGTAGGTCATCGTCAAGATTAAATTCCGAAACCCCAATTGCGAAAGCAGTTGGGGTTTTGTTTTGCCCGCAGGAAAGTATTTTTGCTTAGCCAGCGAACAATTTTGCACAGTTATTTTCGAATCAGAACACTAGAATAGCCCCCATCTTTTTCGGAGCCAGAGCCTTTATGTCAGATCCGGTTGACGCCCCAGGGCTGTCAGATTTACCGCTGGAAGACTTGGTGGCCTGTCATGAGTGCGACCTCCTGATGCGCAAGCCCAAGCTTGCCCATGGCGAGAAAGCGCTCTGCCCGCGCTGCGGTTACGAGTTGTATGCCCATCGTCACAATGTTGTGCAACGCAGCCTGGCCCTGGTCATCGCCGCACTGTTGCTCTACGTGCCGGCGAACTTTTTACCGATCATGAAGCTCAATGTACTCGGGCAGTCTTCGCAGGATACGGTCTGGACTGGCGTTGTCGGGTTGTTCAATACCGACATGCGCGGCGTTTCAGTCGTTGTCTTCCTCTGCAGCATGGCGATTCCACTGCTCAAGCTGTTGTGTCAGCTCATGGTATTGCTGTCGATCCGTTTTGATATCGGCCGTAGTTACGGCTTGTTGCTCTACCGCATTTATCACCACCTCAAAGACTGGGGAATGCTCGAGGTCTACCTCATGGGCGTCCTCGTGGCGATCGTCAAACTGGCGGACATGGCGGCCATCACCGTCGGCCTCGGTCTGGCGTGTTTCATCGGTTTGTTGTTGGTTCAGGTCTGGCTGGAAGTGGTGATGTCACCGCACCAGATCTGGCAGGCGTTATCAGGAGAGGATGCCCATGCGGGCGATTGATGCGGGCATTCTGATCTGTACCGAATGCCATGAATTGAACAAACAGGATGCGGACACTGACGAGCAGACCTGCACCCGCTGCGGTGCGCTGGTTCACGCTCGTCGTCCGAACAGTCTGGCCCGCACCTGGGCCCTGCTGATCACGGCTGCGATTATCTACATCCCGGCCAATGTGTTGCCGATCATGACGGTCAGCTCGTTGGGTCAGGGCGATCCGAGCACCATCATGTCCGGCGTGATCCAGCTGGTACAACACGGCATGATCCCGATTGCCGCCGTGGTGTTCATCGCCAGTATTCTGGTGCCGACCTTCAAACTCGTGGGCATCGCGCTGCTGCTGTTTTCGGTGCAGCGACGTCAGCCGTTGTCCGCGCGGCAGCGAATCTGGATGTACCGCTTTATCGAGTTCATCGGTCGCTGGTCGATGCTCGATATCTTTGTGATCGCCATTCTGGTGGCGGTCGTCAATTTCGGCCGGCTTGCCAGTGTCGAAGCCAATCTTGGCGCCATCGCTTTCGCCAGTGTGGTGATTCTGACGATGCTTGCCGCAGTAACTTTCGATCCCCGACTGATTTGGGATAACACGGAGTCGGACGACGACCATGACTGATTTGCCTGTAGCGAAAACCCGACCGGCCTCCAACTGGTCTGCCATTTGGGTACTGCCTCTGATTGCCCTGATCATTGGCGGCTGGCTCGGCTGGCGTGCCTACAACGAAACCGGCATCGAGATTCAGGTGCGTTTCGAAAGCGGTGAAGGCATCCAGGCCAACAAGACCGAAGTGGTCTACAAGGGCATGCCGGTGGGTAAGGTGAAGACGCTCAAACTTGATGACGAGGGCAACTCCAAAGGGGTGATTGCCACCGTCGAGATGAACAAGGACGTCGAGCAATACCTCAAGACCAGCACGCGCTTCTGGTTGGTGAAACCGAGCGTGACGCTGGCCGGTATCACCGGTCTGGAAACCCTGGTTTCGGGTAACTACGTGGCCATCAGCCCCGGCGAAGGCGAGCCCACCCGCAAGTTCAAGGCGCTGGCCGAAGAGCCGCCGCTGTCGGACTCCAAGCCGGGTCTGCACCTGACCATCAAGGCCGATCGCCTCGGTTCGCTGAACCGTGGCAGCCCGGTGTTCTACAAGCAGATCAAAGTCGGTCAGATCAAAAGCTACGTGCTGTCTGAAGACCAGAGCACCGTTGAGCTCAAAGTGTTCATCGAGCCGACCTACGCCAAACTGGTGCGCAAACATACGCGTTTCTGGAATGCCAGTGGCATCAGCATCGACGCCAACCTGTCGGGGGTGAAAGTACGCAGCGAGTCTCTGGCGAGCATCGTCGCCGGCGGCATCGCCTTCGCCACACCAGAGAATCGCAAGGACAGTCCGCCCACCGATCCAAGCCTGCCGTTCCGTCTCTATGAAGACTTCGACGCCGCCGCTGCCGGCATTCGGGTCAAGGTCAAACTCAGTGACTTCGAAGGTCTGCAGGCCGGCCGTACGCCGGTGATGTACAAGGGCATTCAGGTCGGCAACATGAAAGCGCTGAAAATCGATCCGGATCTGAACAGCGCCACGGCCGAGCTGACGCTGGATCCTCTGGCGGAAGACTATCTGGTCGAGGGCACGCAATTCTGGGTGGTCAAACCATCGATTTCCCTGGCCGGTATCACCGGGCTCGAAGCGTTGGTCAAAGGTAACTACATCGCCGTGCGTCCGGGCGACAAAGGTGCCGCGCCGAAGCGCGAATTCGAGGCGCGGCCAAAAGCGCCGCCGCTGGATCTGCGTTCGCCGGGTCTGCACTTGGTGCTGTTCACCGATGTTCTCGGTTCGATCGAAGTCGGCAGTCCGATTCTGTACAAGCAGGTCAAGGTCGGTTCGGTACAGAGCTATCAGTTCTCCAAGACCAAAAAGCAAATCGTCATCGGCGTGCATATCGAGAAGGAGTACGAAAACCTGGTCAACGCGTCGACACGCTTCTGGAATGTCAGCGGCATCACCCTCACCGGTGGCCTGACGGGCGGGATTCAAGTGAAGAGCGAGTCGTTGCAGACGTTGATGGCCGGCGGCATTGCCTTTGAAACACCGCAAGCCAAGGCGCCGCTGCAAAAGCGTATTCCGCGCTTCCGTTTGTTCGCCAACCACGACGAGGCGAACCAGAAAGGCACTTTGGTGACGATCAAGGTTGATCGCGCCGATGGCCTGCGCAGCGGTACCCCGGTTCGATTCAAGGGTCTGGACGTCGGCAAGATTGAAAGCGCTGATCTGGCTGATGATTTGCAATCGGTGCTGCTCACTGCGCGCATCACCGAAGTGCCGGAGCGCATTGCGCGGGTCGGCAGTCAGTTCTGGGTGGTCAAACCTGAGTTGGGTTTGATGAAGACTTCCAACCTGGAAACCTTGGTCACCGGGCAGTATGTGGAAGTGCAGCCGGCGGCGAAAAACCTCGGCCCGCAGAAGAACTTCGTTGCGCTGGCCAATCCGCCGGAAGTGAGCAAGCAAGAAGCCGGCTTGAGTCTGGTGTTGAGCGCCGCGCGCCGTGGCTCGCTGAAACCGGGTGTGCCCGTGACCTACCGCGAAATCACCGTGGGCAAGGTCACCGGTTATGAACTGGGCCAGACGGCTGACCGGGTGTTGGTGCACATTTTGATCGAACCGAAATACGCGCCGTTGGTGCGCAGCGGTACGCGGTTCTGGAACACCAGCGGCGTCGGTTTCGACATCGGCTTGTTCAATGGCCTGACGGTGCGCACGGAGTCGCTGGAGACGGCGATTCAGGGTGGCATCGCCTTCGCTACGCCGGACGGTGAGCGCATGGGCAACCCGGCACGGCCTGAGCAGACGTTCCCGCTGTTCGACAAGTTCGAGGATGAGTGGCTGACCTGGGCGCCGAAGATTTCGCTCGGTAAATAACCTGTCATTGATGTGGCGTCTGCAAAGACGCCTTCGCTGGCAAGCCAGCTCCCACAGGGTTTTATGTCGGATACAGAATTTGTGTTCAGCGCCAAAAAAATGTGGGAGCTGGCTTGCCAGCGATGAGGTCCTCCTAATCAGCACAAACCCAAAGCCATGAAAAAGGGCCGCGATCCCAACAGATCGCGGCCCTTTTTTTGCCTTCAGCTAAAGCAGATCAAACTTCATCCAGTTCCGGCTCATCGGCTTGCACATTGACGGTGGCTTTCACCACGTCATGGCGGCGGATGTACTTCCAGTCCGCCTCGTCGATGTAGATCCCCGCCGGGCCGCTGCCGCCTTCCAGGTCGATGGCGACACTGGCGCAGACCTGCGGCTTCACACTCGCCAGAATCGGCACGAAGCCCAATTGCAGGCTGGTTTCCAGCAGCGCTGCCTGGTTCTTCTCGTCGATGTCCGCCGCCTCGTCGAGGTAGTACGGCAGGCGCACGCGACCGGCCAGGTCGCGATCCATCAAGTGCAGCAACAAGTACATGTTGGTCAGCGCCTTGATGGTCATGGTGGTGCCGTTGGACGCCGCGCCGTCGATGTCGGTGTGGATCACTGGCTGGCCGTTGACCTTGGTGATCTCGAACGCCAGTTCGAACAAGTCCTTGAGGCCGAGCTGGTTGTGGTTTGCCGCCACCAGCCGCGCCAGGTATTCCTTGGCCTCTTCGTTCTTGTTGTCCTGTTCGGCGCTCTGGCTCAGATCGAACACCGACAGGGTTTCGCCTTCTTCGTATTGACCGGCGCTGTGGATGATCTGATCGATGTGCTTGAGCGCTTCCTTGTTTGGCGCCAGGACGATGCGGAAGCTCTGCAGGTTGGACACCTGACGCTTGTTGATCTCGCGGTTGAACAGCGCCAGTTGGTGCTCGAGGCTGTCGTAGTCGCTGCGGATGTTGCGCAGGGTCCGGGCGATGTCGGTGACCGCCGCACGCCGCGCCTTGCCCAACGTCAGGGCTTCGTCGGTACGGTGCGCGTAAGCGTTGATCAGCAACGACAGACGGCGCTCCATGTCGTCTTCGCTGTCGAACTTGGCCACGCCTTTGAGGCGAACTTGCGCGTACAGCGCTTCGATCTGCCCGTCGGCGCGCAGCAAGCCTTGCCAGCTGTCCTGATAGTCGTTGAGCAGCGGCAGCAGGTTGTCCATCGAGTCGTCGACCGGATCCATGAACGGCGTACCGAACGGCAGATCCGCCGGCAGCAACTGTCGGCGACGCAGGGCGTCGTCGAGGGTGCGTTGCTTGGCTTCCATGTCGGCGATCTGCCGCCCGACCAGTTGCAACTTGGCCGACAGTTGCTGGACGCGCTCGGTGAACGCATCGCTGGAACGCTTGAGTTCGTCTTGCGCGGCTTCCATCTGCGCCAGATGCTCAAGCTTGTCGCCTTCTTCGGCGCTCAGGGTCTGGGTGCGACGGAAATCTTCCAGGGCTTTCTGCGCATCCAGCACTTGCTGGTATAGCGCTTCGGTCTGGGTCTTGCTCGCGGCGCGGTCGGCGGCCACGGCTTGCTGGGTCTTGAGTTGCTTGAGCTCTTTTTCCAGACGTTCTTTCTGGTCACGCAGCGCGGCGCGGTCGGCCAGCGCTTGCAAAGCCGGCGGCTCGATGTGCGAGATGTCGATCGACAGCCCCGGCACTTCGAAGCGCTCGCCCTTGAAGCCATCGAGGATCAGTTCGACCGATTTGACCCACTCGCCATCCTCGTCGAGGGTGATGCCGTGTTCGCCGAGCGGCAGGCTGAACAGTGCACTGTTGAACAGTCGCATCAGGCGTTCGACGTCCTGTTGCGAGAACTCCTCACGCAGGCGGGCATAGCTGTTGTTGTCGGCGTGATCGAGTTGCTGCTTCACCGACTTCAGGCGTTTTTCCAGGTCGCGCAGACGCTCTTCCAGATCCTCGGCGCTGAACTGTCGGGACTGTGCTAGCGCACCGGCCAGTTCGTCGTGGGCATCCTTGGCCGCGAGCAGTTGTTGCTCCAGCACTTTCACGTCATCGACCAGGGCGAAGCGGTTCTTCAGCACCGACAACTCACCGAGCCAGCGTTGGATACCGGAAATTTCCCGCTCCAGACGCATCAGTTCCTGCGTGCCGCCACGCTGATCGTTTTGCAGATCGTCCTGCTCGCGACGGTAGTGTTCGGCCTGAATGGTCAGCTCTTCCTTGCGCGCCGTGGCGTAGTCCGACCAGGTGCCGAGCAATGAATCGAGCAGCGGCGACAGGCGATGCAGTTTGCCGCGCAGCACGTCGCGCTGTTTCACGCCGTTGGCCAAGGCTTCGACCAGTGGGCCGGCAGCGACCAGCGAGTTGTAGTCCTGCTCCATCCGGCGTACATCGCGGAAGGCTTCTTCGCACGCGGCGATGTAGTCGACGCTGCCGGAACGCAGGCTGTGCTCGAAGGCATCGAGGAACAGCTGCTTCAACTTGGCCGCGGTGATTTCGCGCATGTGCAGCAGGTTGATGAACAGCGCGCGGAAGGTCTTCAGGCTCTGCTCGCTGGTGGAGCGCAGCGGGATCAGGGTCAGGTCCAGCGGGATCGACGTGTGCCCGCCAACCAGCAAACGACGCAGTTCGTCCGGCTTGAGTTCGTAGGCTTTCAGGCCTTCTTTCTCAAGGTTGCTGAACAGCTCTTTCTGCCGCAGGCAGGTGTCGTTCTTCTGGTAATGCGCCAGATCCAGCTTGCCGGCGTAGGCGAAGAACTGGTGACCGAAACCACCGCCCGGGCCACGGCCGACCACGCCGATCACGTGCGGGCCGTGCGGTAGATTGACTTCGACGAGGATGTAGCTGGTGTCAGAGGCGAAGTAGAAACGTCGCGATTGTTCCAGGCTGTACTTGCCGAAACTCATGTCCGACATGCGCGCCAGAATCGGGAACTGCAGGGCGTTGATCGACGCCGATTTACCGAGGTTGTTCGCGCCATAGACCGACAGCGGTTCTTCCAGCGGGAACAGGCCGAGGCTGTAACCGGCGGTGTTCAAAAGGGCAAAGCGGCGGATGCCGTAGCGTTCCTGGCTCATGCGTCGGACTCCTGTTCTTCGGCAATGGCTCTAGCCAGTGCGTCTTCTTCGCTCTCTTCTTCAAACTCGCTGAGATCGAGCGGATCGTCGGTCTCGAGGAATTTGGCTTCGGCTTCTTCGTCGATCAGCACCGGTGCCGGCAGCGGCAGCACGCTGTGCACGCTGGCCGCCAGATCGCGGTCCTGCTGCACCGACAGGCACACATCGAGGAAGCGGTGCATCGGTGGCAGGAAACGGTACACGCCGTTTTCTTCACCGGCGAAACCGAGCTGGGTCATGCGACGCATGATTTTTTCTTCGAGTTCTTCAACGGTCTGCACTTCGGCCTGGATGAACAGGTCGCGGTATTTGTCCAGCAGCGACGGCAATTCTTCGCGGCCGAGGCTGCCGCCGTCGAGCACGGCGATCGGGTCACGACCCTGATCGGCCAGATGCTCGACGAGAATGAAGGTGAACAGCGCCAGACGCTGGGCGGTCTTGTTCACCGCCGCAGCGGCCATGTCCGGCACGAAGTAGTAGAAGCCACGGGTGTCGCAGACCAGCTCGAACCCCAGCGCCTTGAACAGCGTGCGGTATTGATCCTGGAAGTTCGACAGTTGCGCGTACAACTCCGGGTCGCGGCGGCTGACGTGATAGCCCTTGAACAGCTCGCGGAAGATCGGCGCCAGTTGGGACAGTTCGGATAGATCAAGATGCATTGGGGATGCTCGCAGAATCCTCGGCGGCGGAGTCGCGGGCCGAGAGCAGGGCGAAGGAGCGCAGGCTGACCTGGTGCTCGTGAGTGTGATATTCGCGGCGTTCCAGACGCTCGCGGGTAAAGCGTTTTTCCCGCGACAGGCGCGAGAACCAGTAGAGCAATTCGTCGGTGGCGCCGTCCGGTTCCTGCTCCAGCAGCCAGGTCATCAGATCCGGCATTGGCAGGGACTCTTCGCAACGCTCGACCATCTCGCGCACGGTGCGCGGTGCACGCGGGGCATCGCCGGACTTCTGGGTTTTGTGCGCTTTGGGGAAACGCGCCGGTTTCGGCTCGAAACGCGCCAGAGCGTAGACGTAAGCCTCGACCTGACTGGCGCTGCCGAGGAAGGTGCTTTGCGGCCGGGTGAACAGCGGCATCGCCGCTTGCGGTACGGCATCGATGCCTTTGCGGCGAATCGCTGCCAGCGCCAGCGCGGCACCACGGGTCACGGCGTTGTGGCGGCGTGCTTCTTCACGCAGCGGCAACAGCAGTTCGCGGGCGTGACGCAGGGTCAACTGGGCGCTGGTCTGCATTTCGAGGATGCGCGCGTGGGTGCGCAGCAGCATGTCGTCGTCGACCAGATGGCCGAGGCGCTGCTGTTCGCTGAGCATCTTCAACAGCACGGTTTCAACCTTGCGCACGCCTTGTTCGAAGGCGCCGTCGGCGTTCACCAGATCGATCATCGGCTCGACGTATTCGTCCCAGGTCGCCAGGACTTCGGCGTAACGCTGGCGCAGCGGAATCTGCCGGTCGCTGGTCTTGGCCCGTTCGGCGACGGCCACCAGCGCCTGTTCGTCGTTGTCGAGTTTCTTCAGCACGTCGCGCACGCGCATGTCGAGCAAACGCAGCTGACGGGCGAGATCGTTGCCGTCGCGAACGTCGAACGCGTCCTGAATGTAGCCGGCCAGCCGTTCGAGGTGGCGCAGATAGGCTTCGATTTCCAGGCACAGGCCCAGCCGGTGCTCACGGCGCAGATAGGCGAGGAAGTCGTGGATCTGCGCGTTGAGCTCGAAACGGTTCGGGCTTTTCGCCACGGGCACCAGAATGTCGAGGCGAATCCACACGTCGAGCAGGCTGGTGATGTCCTGCGGCGTGCTGTCCAGTTGTTGGGCGGCCAGTTGCGTGCGCAGTTCGTTGAGGCTCAGGGTGCCTTGGTCGAAGTGCTCGCACAGTGGCTCCAGAAGTGCCCAGTGTTCAGCGAGGGCGCGCAAGACGCGCTTGGGTTCGATCATCGGAATGGCCGGCTGGTTGGCGATTAAAAGCCGCGATTGTACTGCATCAGGAGGGATGCGATTCACTCTCGGGACGGGCTGTCGCTTTTTCCCGGATTAAAGACGGGATCAAGACTATCGATCAACAACGGGCGATCTTGAGCGAAGGGCGGTAGAATCAGCACACTTTCAGTTATCCACAAGTGGCCGACCTTTGCTTATCGAGTCCCGCCGCCGCGCCTATTTGAACGCCATGCAGGTGGTCAACTGGCTGCCGCGCACCGAATTGCCTTTCGCCGCCCCGTCGCGGCCCGAACTGCTGGACATGCCCGAGCCTGAGCCAGAGGTGGCGGCGGTGCCGGTTGTTCAGGCCGAAGCCCCGGTGCAGAGTGCACCGCGCCCGGTCGAACGGCCGAAAATCGAGGTGCCGCGCCCGTCGCTCGCCAGTACCCGTACCGGTGCCAAACCGGTGGCAGAGGTCGAAGAGGCGCCAGTGGTGGTCAAACCCGCCCCCGTGCCGCCACCGCGGTTTGCCCTGCAACTGCTGCGCGCCGGGGCTTGCCTGCTGCTGGTCGAGTTACCCACAGGCGAAGCGTTCCAGAGCCGCGATCCGGCCTATCTGTTGCTCAAGGACATTTTGCGCGCCGCCGGTCTGCCGGATGCGCCGCAGATCGTCGGCGAGCCGGTGCGCTGGCCGTGGCTGAACCGCGGCACCCTGGATCAGGGCCCGGAAGCGGCACGCGACTTCGTTCAGGGTTTTCTTTCGGTACAAATGGAAGCGGCGCCTTGCGCCTGCCTGTGGCTGATCGGCCTGCCGGCGGTGCGTTTTGCCGGTGAAGCGGACGCCGAAGCGTTCAATAGTGAATTGCAGATCGAAGGCCTGGGCCTGGCCTGGGCCATCCCCGGTCTGGAATTGTTAATGGAAGAGCCACAGCGCAAAGCCGCTGTGTGGCAAGCCATGCGTCGGCTGATGGCGCGCTGGAAACCATCGAATGAGTGAAGCTGTATCGTTCCGCCCGATGACCGAGGCGGACCTGGACGCGGTATTGAAGATCGAATACGCGGCGTACAGCCATCCCTGGACCCGCGGGATTTTTCTCGACGGGCTGGGCAAGTACCAGATCTGGCTGATGTTCGAAGGTCAGCAACAGGTCGGCCACGGAGTGGTGCAGATCATTCTCGACGAGGCGCACCTACTGAACATCACGGTCAAACCGGAGAATCAGGGGCGTGGGCTGGGGCTGGCGCTACTTGAGCATCTGATGTCGCGGGCGTATGCGGCCTCTGCCCGGGAGTGTTTCCTGGAAGTGCGCGACAGCAATACTGCAGCGTTCAGGTTGTACGAGCGCTATGGTTTCAATGAGATTGGCCGGCGGCGGGATTACTATCCGGCGGTGGGCGGGCGTGAAGATGCCGTAGTGATGGCCTGCACCCTGGTCGACTGAACATATTTAAAAGCTTCGCGAGCAAGCCCGCTCCCACATTGGTTTGAGTCGTGTCTCAATTCCCTGTGGGAGCGGGCTTGCTCGCGAAGGCATCCTTACAGGCAATACAGATCAGCGATTGCCATCCAGCGGATCACGCCGCGCCAGCTCCGCCTCATCCAGGCCGTTACCCCCGCCAATGTCGTCCTCGTCGACAATGCTCAGATCCCAATCCGCCTGATTGCCTTCGCCAGCCTCCTCGGCATCGCGTGCACCGTCCTCATGAATCAGGGTTTCCGGGCTCAGGTCATCGTCGGTCGGCTCATGGTCAGCGGTTGATGCGCCGGTAAAACCCGCCTCGCGCACCCGTTCGTCGGGCATCAGTTGCTCGCGCTCGCGCTCGGGAATCTCGTCGCCGATTTTTGCGCTGGGTTCGTCTTCATCGAAATCCAGCTCATGCACCGAGCCCATGCGGTCTTCGTTATCATCGATGGGTTCCGGTTGCACCGCATCGAACGGACGTCGTGAATCAGTCATGGCAAATCCTCATACTGTGGGCCTTACTGAGGTGGACACACCGGGCACACGAGAATTCCAACGAAAACACTTGCGATCCTTGCGTGACCCCGACGGGCGGTCGTTTGTCATACCTGCGCATCTTTCTTGAGGCCTTAACCATGCACGACTTACAAGACCTGATTGATAACAACGAGCGCTGGGCTGACGCGATCACCAAGGAAGACCCGGATTTCTTCGCCAAGCTGGCGCGCCAGCAGACCCCGGAATATCTGTGGATCGGCTGCTCCGACGCACGGGTGCCGGCCAACGAGATCGTCGGCATGCTGCCGGGCGATCTGTTCGTCCACCGTAACGTCGCTAACGTGGTGCTGCACACCGACCTCAATTGCCTGTCGGTGATTCAGTACGCGGTCGACGTGCTCAAGGTCAAACATATCCTCGTTACCGGCCACTATGGCTGCGGCGGTGTGCGCGCGTCGATGCAGGATCGCCAGTTCGGCCTGATCGATGGCTGGCTGCGCTCGATCCGTGACCTGTATTACGAAAAACGTGAAGAACTGGCCAAGCTGCCGACCGAGGAAGAGCAGGTCGACCGCCTCTGCGAGCTCAACGTCGTCCAGCAAGTGGCCAACGTCGCCCACACCAGCATCATCCAGAACGCCTGGCATCGCGGCCAGAGCCTGTCGATTCACGGTTGCATCTACGGCATCAAGGACGGTCGCTGGAAAAGCCTGAACACCACCATCAGCGGTTTCGAGCAACTGCCGCCGCAATATCGTCTGCGTCCGGTCGGCGCGTTGTAATCCCGATCAGTGCGCATCTCGCCAGCACTGCAAAAAGTGCTGGCCTTCGATACTGGGTGGTTCATCGTAACCGGTGATCCACCCTCGGCAGCGTGAAGAGCCGCAGGTGCAGGGGAACTGCTGTACCAGGCGGTCTTCAGTGGTGGCGAAGTCGATGGACAGGCGTTCACCCGGCTGAATGTCGCGCAGCGCCCACAGCCACAGCTCACTCATGTCCAGAAACACATTCGGATCGCAGGCATGTTCGAGCAACCCGCAAAAGCGCGGGTCGTAGATATGGATGCCGCTCAGCAACTGACGGGTCTGGCGACAGCGATAGGGCAGCAGTTGCCCGGAAATCCGGCACATTCGGGTAATGCGCAGGAACTCCCGACGCGCCACAACGGCAGCGCGGCCATGTGCGTCCTGAACGATTTCGAAATCGGCAGTCGACGGGAATCCCAGACGTACCGGCAACCCGGCAAACGGGTAGATACCGGGTGCGTCGCGGGGGATGTGGTGCTGCTGTGCCTGGTTGTTCATAACAATCCCTGTCGGCAAATGCTGCGACTTCCCTGGTCTGACGTCCTGTCAGCGCTGCAACATGTTTGGATCCAATGTTCCGCTTTATCACTCCAACCGTCTACTGTCAGATCTGACAGGCGTGATTGGCTGCTTCCCGCGTCAGCGTTGACTGACACAGGAAGCAATTTCCGCGAATCAAAGATGCGGCGCGGGTACGGCGGTATCCGGCAATGCGCCCTGCAGCTGCTGCAACTGCGCCTTGATCGGCGTGGTCGAACACTTGGCGGCAGCATCTGCCGGGCTCAGGTTGCGGATCGAGGTGTAGAACAGCTCACAGGTTTTGACCTTCTGCGTTACTTGCCAGGTCTGCTTGCAGCTTTCGAGCAGGGTTTTCGCATCGGTACCGGGTTTGCTGCCCATTCCGGCTTGCCAGCAAGCGGCGCTCAAGTCCTGACCCATGACCTTCAAACCGGCGGCATCGGCTTTCGCCTCATCGCCGTCGTAGCTGGCCGGGTCGGCGGCGTACCAGATGTAGCTCGGATGGTTCGAACCCAGCACCGGCACGTTCACCCCTGCGCTCGGGCTGATGGTCGCCAGACCCAATACGGCCACGGTCGGACCGTATTGCTGCTTGATCCAGTTACGCACCGGCGCACCGAAGGCGACCATCGGCAGAGTGGTGCCGGCGGCGGTCTGGCTGAACTGCTTGACCAGCGTGGTCTGGTAGTCCTTGAAGTAGTCGTAGACGCCTTCCAGATCACTGCCGGCGTTGGATGGCGCGGCGATTGGCGCAATGTCGATGATGGTCTGATAGGCCGGCGTCTGGTCGGTCGGGATGCCGTTGACGGTCAGCAGGGTGGCCCAGCGATCGGTGGTGTTCGAGCGCAGATAATCCTGGGCCTGGGTCAGCGAGTAATCCGGCGGGAAGTGCAGCAGTTCGACGCTCTTGCGGTTTTCCAGGGCCATGCCCAGCGGCAGGAACAGATACCAGCTGTACGCCCATTTGCCATCGGCATTGAGCTTGCTGGCGCCAGTATAGGCCAGGTCACCGGCATCCAGCAGCGCCGACAGCGGTTTGTCGTAGCCTTCGGGGACGCCGCTGATCTCGGCGTAAATCTGCCCGTTATCGTTCTTCACCAGGACTTTGGCGTTTGTGTAGCCATCGCGCTGCACGCTCTGGCTCAGGTAATGGGCGACGGTCTGCTCCAGCGACCAGTTGCGATAGCAGATCACACTGCAGTTGTTGGGGTAGGCGAAGAGGCGAGTGACGCGCTCGGTGCTGCCCAGCTTCAGGTCGACATCGGCGTGGGCAGCCGCGCTCAGGGTGAGCGCGGCGAGGGTAAGAACTGCGGGGGTAAAACCTGCGAGTTTGAACATGCTCAGATCCTTTTCAGCGTGGGTTCCCCGGGGTTTCGGGGCGCTTCATAGTGGATCAGCCGTGTTGCACAGAGAAGCCGTCATTCACGGATTTTTGCGTCAGCCCGCAGAACTCATTTTTCAGACCTGAAAATGCAGGGCGTTGGTCAGATCGCCCATGGGTTTCTGGCCGCGAGCGATCATCGCTTCATCGCGCTGCTTGAGGCCGTCGAGGGTTTCCAGTTGGAACACTCGGGTGATCAGGCGCAGGATCGACGCCGTGTCGTAGACCGTGTGATCCACCGTGCCTTTGCGGGCGAATGGCGATACCACCAGCGCCGGCACCCGCGACCCCGGGCCCCAGCGATCACCCTTGGGTGGTGCCACGTGGTCCCACCAGCCGCCGTTTTCATCGACGGTGACGATCACCACCATGTTTTTCCACTGCGGGCTTTCGCGCAGCACCTTCAGGGCGCGCACGATGTGCCGGTCACCGGAGGCGACGTCGGCATAACCGGCGTGCATGTTCAGGTTGCCCTGGGGCTTGTAGAACGTCACCGCCGGCAACTTGCCGGCCTCGGCATCGGCGAAGAACTTGTTGGTGCTTGATTCATCGCCCAGGCCGGCATCGCGCAGGCGTTTGTTGCGCTCTTGCGGGTTTTCCGGGCCTTGCTGCTTGAAGTAGTTGAACGGCTGGTGGTGATACTGGAAGTTGGGGATCTTCGGAATGCCGCCCGAATCCTTGTACTGCTCCAGCGTCGCCTGCCAGGCGCCGGCGTACCAGGCCCAGTCGACGTTATTCTTCGACAGCTTGTCGCCAATGTGCTCGTGGGTCTGCGGCACCATTACGTTGGGCAGATCGGCCTTGGAATATTCCGGACGTTCCGGGTCGCGAATCCACGTCGGCCAGTACGGCGGAGCGAGAGTGTTGACGCCGAAGCCGTCCGGGGTCAGCGCACTCGGGCCGAACTGCGGCGGGCCGGTCATGGCGCTGGCGGGTGACTGTTCCAGTGGCTTGAGGCGCGGGTCAGTCGGATCATCGCTTTGCAGGGCGGCAATCTGTGACTTGGCCACCGAATTGGCGACGTCCGGATAGAACGGCGCGGTGGCGCTGATCAGGTACTGGTGGTTGAGGAACGAGCCGCCGAAGGCACCCTGGAAGAAGTTGTCGCACAGCACGAATTCCTGCGCCACATCCCACAGGCGCAGCGAGTAGCGGCTCTGGGCGTAGTGCCCCATGGTCAAACCACCGGAATCGGCCCAGGCGACAAAACCATCGTTCTTGCCGCCATTGATCTGCATCTGGTTCTGATAGAACACGTGCCACAAATCGCGGGTCACCAGACCGAACGGCAAGTCTTCGGCATTCGGGCCCTTGAGGGCGAAAGGCGCGTTGGGCAGGTTTTCCTGAAACTGCGTGGCGCTGGGGTAGGTCACGCCATCAAGCGTTTGCGGGCCGATCTGCAGCACGCCACCCCAGACTGGCGGCAGCGTCTGCAGCAGGCTGCCGTCGCGGTCACGTTGCTGGTAATCGGCAGGCTTGAGCGCCGACAGCGGTTTCTCGACACCGGGGAAATCACCGAACAGGTTGTTGAAGCTGCGGTTCTCGGCGTAGATCACCACCACGGTTTTCACCTGATCGCGCAGGGCCTTGTCCAGCTCGGTCGGGGTCAGCGGGCGCTCGACTGGTTTACCCGGTTGATCGCTGGCGTTGCCGCAGCCGGCCAGGGTCGCGCCCACGCCGAGGACGGCGACACCGCCGAGAAAGCGGCGGCGACTGGTGTCGGTGGGGTTGTCGGATTCAGGTGCGTCAGTGCCGTCTGTCTCGTCTTTCATCTGTCAGCCCGTTCTGCTTAATTGTTTCAGTTTGTTTCGGGCGGACGCTAGCAAGGCAATGTGACAGTTGGGTGACACTTTCAGGTGCAGCAAAACAAATGTGGGAGCGACCAGGTCGGCTCCCACAACGATTCACTCGATTACAACAGGCGCAACGCAAGCTGGCTGCTGTTCTAGCCGGGCATCAGCGAGTGCAAGGAATAGCCGAGCCTGCTGGCCGCCGTTATCGCGGTCATCACCACCAGAAACAGCAGTTGCAGCGGACTGAAGTGCGCCCAGTGCAGCGCGGTCAGCCAGGGGTGGTTATTGCTCAGCTGCGGGTCGAGCGAGCCGATTCGTCGTTTGTGCACCAGTCCGATCAGGATCACGCCCACGTAAGTGAGCGCGCCCAGTGGCCCGAGCAGCAGCGAAAACAGCAGCACCATGACCACCTGCGGTAGCCCGTGGCGTATTACCAGCCAGCGGGTGTCAGGGTTCCATCGGCGCGGAATCAGCCCTTCGGTGAGCCAAAGATCCGCAACGATCACGTGAGACGTCAGCACCACCCACCAACTCAGCGCAAAACGAAAAAACCACACCGGCACACACGCTAACCCCAGCGGAATGAAGGCCAGGGTTGCCGCATCTTTTTGTGGCGAAGCCAGATAGAACAGGAACAGCGCCAAGGCAATGGCCGTCCAGACCCGCACCCAGGTTTCGTCGGCGATGGGCCGTGGCAAAAACCGCCGCCAGTAAAAAACGTCGGCGTAGGGCAATCGCGCGAGCAGCTCCGGGAAGCGCCATTTGAGCTTTTCCGACAGATCGTGGCACGCCTGCCATTCATTCTGACCAAAGCCGTCGATGATCTTCTTCTGCTGCATCGGTTTGAGCGGGTTGATCAACAGATGCGCTGCCTGCACATCGGCCGCCCACGTACGATCGCTTTCAGCCTTGGCCCGCAGGTTGTCGTAGAAACTTTCCTGATTGCAGCGTTCGATCAATTTTTCCCAAAGCCAGTCCGGTTGCGGGTGCAGACCTTTGGTGTGATCCCAGCCGAACAATTGGCCGATACGGTCGAACAGCGGCACGCTCCACTCATGTTCATTGAGCAGATGCAGCAGATTTTGTTGCCATTGCTCGCGGCGATCGAATACCTGGAGCCACGGCTGGCCGCTGTAGTGTTTGAGCAAGTTGAGGAATTCGCGCTCGCTCTGGCTTTCGAGCAGCGCCTGCAAGGCGTTTCGATAGTCGGACATCAGGCTCTCGGCGAGCATGTCGCGCTGGCGATCGTTCATCAGCACTTCTTGCCAGGGGCCCAGCCATCCCAACTGCTCGACGGCCCAGTGCAGTACCGGGCCGCGCAGTTGTGGATGCTCAAAACATAATTGCAGCAACAGCCTTTCGAATGCCTTGGCGCAGCCTTGTTGTTGCGCCTGCTCCCAGCGCTCGCTGAGGTTGTCGGGCGACAGATCTTCAAGCAACTGCCATGCGGCGTGCGTTTCAAGACCCTCCGCGTTGGCGCCCGCGTCCGCCGCCAGCGGCTCGACAAGCAGGGCGTCGTCCTTCGATGGCGGCACAAACGGCTCCGGGGCTGCCGGAATGACGGGCGAAACCTCCAGAGTGGCGAAATCCCACGCCTGGTTTTGCGTCTGGCGGGAGCTGTTGGCCAGCGCATTATCGAGCGCCAACGCAGCAAACGCGCTGGACGCCGTGGCGACAGCGACGTCGGCGTCCTGCTCGTCTTCCTGTTCGGCGTTTTCCAGGCGCCATTGGGCAATCGCCAGCGCGCGTTCGTAGGCTTCGCGCAAGCGCTGGAAGCCTTCGGGATCTTCATCGGGCCTGAAGGTTTTCAGCAGGCGTGCATAACTGCGCTTGATATCGCGGACGTCAGCGTCATCGGGCAAATGCAGGAAGGACCAGCAATCCATGTCAGCGCTCCCTTATTGCCACGGCGTGCGATCAAGTTCGCTCAGGTGCCTGCTCAGCTCGGTGCGCACTTCACGAATCTGGCGCTCGTCCTGCGAGTCGAGCGCGATCTGGAATTGCTTGGCCCAATGGCCAATCTGATCGCGCAGGTCGCCCAGGCTTTCCTGGTAGAGCCGTTCGAGACGGGCACTGAGCAGCGTGTTGACCTGTTGCTCGCGCGGATGAATCTTGAGCTGAGCGAGGTTCTGCAAGCGTTGCTGAATCTCTTCAGGCGTGAGCACGCCGGGGTTGTTTTCGATGACCAGCGAATGCTGTTGCCCGGTCAGCGGAATATTCACCTGGGCCTCCAGCAGGCCGTTGTTGTCATAGGTGAAACGCACATCGAGGGACACTTCGCCGGCCTTGCGTTTCGGCACCTTGATCGCCAGTTCGCCAAGCGCGACGTTGTCTTTGACCAGACGGCTTTCGCCCTGGAAAATCCGCACAACCACCTGCTCCTGATTGTCCTGCAAGGTGTACACGGTCTTGACCCGGCTGACCGGGACGATGCTGTTGCGCTCGATGATCGGCAGGTAGTGTCCGGCCTCATAATTGCGCCCGACCTGAGTCGAGGTCTCGATGCCCAGGGTGTAGGAGCAGACGTCGGTCAGCACCACTTCTTCAAGTGCGGCCGAGCGGGCCTTGAGTGCTGCCTGAATGGCTGCGCCTTGCGCCACCACTTGATCCGGATCGAGGGTGATCGACGGAAAACGGCCGAACAACCCGGCGGCAAGTTTGCGCACCAGCGGCATCCGGGTAGTACCGCCGACCAGCAGAATCTCATCGAGGTCGCTGACCCGGATGCGTGCGTCGCGCAGAGCCCGTTCGATCGGCGCGCGCAGGCGCTCGAGCAGTGGCATGTAAAGCGTCGCCAATTCTTGCTGGGTGATGGTGTGGGTCCAGTGGCGGTCACCCAGTTGCAGCCGGAATTCGGCGCTGCTGTCCTGACCCAGAGCCTTGCGCACACGCTCAGCCTCGCGGCGCAGGGGCTGGATAACGCTGTTGCGGTCAGGGAAGTCGGCGACCGAGCGGTGCTGGTCGATAAAGTGTTCCAGCAGTACGCTGTCGAAGTCTTCACCACCGAGGAAATTGTCGCCGGCGCTGGCGCGGACCTCCATCACCCCTTCGAACAACTCCAGAATCGACACGTCGAACGTGCCGCCCCCGAGGTCGAACACCAGGAACGAGGTTTCCTTGTCGCGTTGGTGCAGCCCATAAGCGAGGGCGGCGGCAGTCGGTTCGTTGATCAGCTTCTCGACTTTCAGCCCGGCCAGTTCGCCGGCGATCCGTGTGGCTTTGCGCTGGGCGTCGCTGAAGTAGGCCGGGACGCTAATCACCGCTTCAGTGACGGTTTCGCCATAAGCCCGTTCGACGTCTTCTTTCAGACTTTTGAGCACCAGTGCCGACAATTCTTCCGGACGAAACGCTTTGTCTGCCAGATAGACTTCTGTGGCGCTGCCCATGTGACGCTTGAACAGCGACGCCGTCAGGCGCGGATGGGTGTGCAGACGTTCGCGCGCAGCCTGGCCGACCAGAATCCGTCCCTGATCATCCAGCCCCACCACGCTCGGTGTCAGGAACTGACCGAGGGCATTGGGCACCAATTCGGAGGATTCGCCACGCCAGACGGCGACGAGGCTGTTGGTGGTTCCCAGGTCAATCCCTACGATCATTGCAACAACTCCCTTGGCGCTTGGCAAAAAAATGAAACATATTTTCGGCGCGCAAGGATATTACCGAGGCGGTGATGCGGTAAAGGACGATGATGGCGCTGAGCCATTATTTGCGACAGAAAGCCATGTCGGCCTCGACGCAGCGCTGTCAGGAAGGGAAAGGCGGGGCGTCGGCCGATTGACCGCGCCCCGCACTGACTCAAGGAATGACCGGCGGCGTATACGCCAATGTCGTGCCCAGCACCCACAGCAGGAACAGCACCAGCGGCGTGTGCACCAGCAATTGCACGAACGAAAAGCCGATCAGGTCGCGCGCCTTCAGGCCGAGCACGCCCAGCAGCGGCAACATGTAGAACGGGTTGATCAGGTTCGGCAAGGCTTCGGCGGCGTTGTAGATCTGTACCGCCCAGCCGAGGTGGTATTGGAGATCGTTGGCGACTTGCATCACGTACGGCGCTTCGATGATCCACTTGCCGCCGCCGGACGGGATGAAGAAGCCGAGAATCGCCGAGTACACGCCCATCAGCAACGCGTAGGTGTCGTGGGAGGCGATGCTGACGAAGAAGCTCGAGATGTGATGCGCCAAGGTCTGTGCGTCGGCGCCTTTGACCGTGGTCAGCAGCGCGGCGATCGAGCCGTACAGCGGGAACTGGATCAGCACGCCAGTGGTGGTCGGCACCGCCCGGGCCACCGCATCGAGGAAGCTGCGTGGCCGCCAGTGCAGCAGGGCGCCGAGCATGATGAACAGGAAGTTATAGGTATTGAGCCCGGAAATCGCGGTGATCGCCGGTTTGCTCGAAAACTCGTGGAACAGCCAGCCGGCCGCCAGCAGCACCAGCAGAATGATCAGCAGCGGACTGTGCTCCAGCCATTCGCCGGGCCGGGTGCGCGGTTGCAGCGGTGGCAGGTTGAACGCCGGGTCGATGCCACAATCCTTGGCATCGCGCGCAGAGTTCGGGCCGGGTGCGGTGGCGTAGGCGACGATGATCGAAATCACGATCAGCGCCAGCAGCATGGCGCCGGACTGCCAGAGGAAGATGGTTTGGGTGAACGGAATCACCCCGGTGATCGACAGGATCGCCGGCGGCAGGCTGGCCGGGTTGGCCTGCAACTGCGCCGCCGATGAGGACAGGCCCAGCGCCCAGACCGCGCCCAGGCCCAGATACGCCGCCGCACCGGCCGCGCGGTAATCCATTTTCAGATCGGTGCGGCGGGCGAGGGCGCGCACCAGCAAACCGCCGAACACCAGCGACAGGCCCCAGTTCAGCAGCGAGGCGACCATCGAGATCAGCGCGACCCAGGCCACGGCAGAGCGGCCGTTTTTCGGGATGCGCGCCAGTTTGTCGATCAGCTTGACCGCCGGGGGCGAACTGGCGACGACGTAGCCGCCAATCACCACGAAGGCCATTTGCATGGTGAACGGGATCAGGCTCCAGAACCCGTCGCCAAAGGCCATCGCGGCATCGGTGGGTTTGGCGCCCATGGCCAAAGTGGCCAGCGCGACAATGATCACCGCCAGTGCGGCGAACACCCAGGAGTCGGGGAACCAGCGTTCGGCAAAGCTTGAACAGCGCAAGGCAAAGCGCGCGGAGCGGCTATCTTCGATATCAACGGCCACAGGGAGTACCTCGATTTTTATGGTTATTTTCAGGTCTGCAGCACGCTGAGTGCTTTGGGTGGGAGCGGGCTTGCTCGCGAATGCGGTGTGTCAGTCGACACTGATTTGGCTGGCACAGCGCATTCGCGAGCAAGCCCGCTCCCACAGGTTTTCACTGGACTGTGGCTGCAGACAAGCCTCAACAGTAAATCAACCGCCGCTATTTTGTGAGCAGGTTTTGCCCATCCGGGACTATGGTCTAACGGGTTGTCCCCAGGCAGATTTGCGTAGACCATGGGCGCCTTGGTTTTTTGCCTGCCAGAGTTCTTTGCCATGACTGCCCAATCCACAGCGCGACCGGCGCCGTTCAGCCGTTCCGACTACAAGACCCTCGGCCTTGCGGCCCTCGGCGGGGCGCTGGAGATCTACGATTTCATCATTTTCGTGTTCTTCGCCCTGACCCTCAGCCAATTGTTCTTCCCGCCGGAAATGCCCGAGTGGCTGCGCCTGCTGCAAAGCTTCGGGATCTTCGTCACCGGTTATCTGGCGCGCCCGCTGGGCGGTATTCTGATGGCGCATTTCGCCGATCGCCTGGGCCGGAAAAAGGTTTTCAGTCTGAGCATCCTGATGATGGCGCTGCCGTGCCTGCTGATCGGGATCATGCCGACTTATGCCCAGATCGGTTATTTCGCACCGCTGCTGTTGCTGGCGCTGCGCATCCTGCAAGGCGCGGCGGTCGGCGGCGAAGTGCCGAGCGCCTGGGTGTTCGTCGCCGAGCACGCGCCTGCCGGGCATCGCGGTTACGCGCTGGGCTTTTTGCAGGCCGGGCTGACCTTCGGTTACTTGATCGGCGCGCTGACCGCGACGTTCCTCGCGCAGGTGTTTACCCCGGCAGAAATCCTCGATTACGCCTGGCGTTATCCGTTCCTGCTCGGCGGTGTGTTCGGTGTGATCGGCGTGTACCTGCGCCGCTGGTTGAGCGAAACCCCGGTGTTCATGGCCATGGAAGCCCAGCGTGAAGCGCGGGTCGAACTGCCGCTGCGCACGGTGCTGCGCGAGCATCGTCTGGCAATGTTGCCAGCGATGCTGCTGACCTGCGTGCTGACGTCGGCGGTGGTGGTGTTCGTGGTCATCACCCCGACCATGATGCAGAAAACCTTCGGCATGAGCGCCAGTCACACCTTTGCCCTGAGCGCGTTGGGCATTGTCTTCCTCAACATCGGCTGTGTGATTGCCGGGTTGCTGGTCGATCGCATCGGTGCCTGGCGCACGGTCATGCTGTATAGCCTGCTGCTGCCATTGGGCGTTGGCGTGCTTTACAGCTGCTTGATCACGGGCGGCAACTGGGTGGGCCTGGCATACGCCATCGCCGGTCTGGCCTGCGGTGTGGTCGGCGCGGTGCCGTCGGTGATGGTCGGATTGTTTCCGGCGCGGATTCGCGTGTCGGGCATCTCCTTCACCTACAACATTGCCTACGCCGCGTGGGCGAGCATCACCCCGCTGTTGCTGATCGGTCTGATGCCGTGGAGCCCATGGATCTGCGTGATGTTCTGTGCGGTGATGGGTGCTGTCGGCATTGTCAGTGCAGCGTATTTCGGTTCGCGCATGAGCGCTGTCGGACGCCAATCCGTGGCGCCCTGTTCCTGACGAGTGTCAGGTCAGCCAGTGCCACCACAGCAACGTCCCGACCAGTCCCACCACCGAGACAATGGTTTGCAGGATCGACCAGACCCAGATCGTCTGTTTGAGCTGCAAGCCAAAGTACTCGCGAACCATCCAGAAGCCGGCGTCGTTCACGTGGCAGAAGAACACTGAGCCGGCGCCAATCGCCAGCGCCACCAACGAGCTCTGCGTCGCGGCGAGTCCGGCCATCATCGGCGCCAGAATCCCCGCCGTCGTCGTGGTCGCGACTGTCGCCGAACCCGTAGCCTGACGCAGTGCCACGGCAATCAGCCAGGCCAGCAACAGGTACGGCATGTGCGCACCTTCGGCGACTTTGCTGATGGTCTGGCTGACGCCGGCATCCAGCAAGGTTTGCTTCAAGCCGCCGCCGGCACCAATCGTCAGCAGCAACACGGCAATCGGCGCCAGGCTTTTGCGCAGCGTGCCGCCGACTTGCTCGCGCGGCATGCCGTTGGCCCAACCAAGGCAGATCACTGCCGCCATCACCGCAATGCCCAGCGCCACCAACGGTTCGCCGAGGAACTTCAGGGTCAGGGCGACGCTGCTTTCCGGACTCATCGCGACTTTCGCCAGGGTGCTGCCGAGCATCAGCAGCACCGGCAACAGAATGATCAGCAGCGACATGCCGAAACTCGGCTGGCGCGGCGCTTTCGGTGGGGCGCTGAACAGTGCGCCGAGCTCTGCCGGTTCATCGACGTGCATGCGTTTCGACAGCCAATTGCCGTAGATCGGCCCCGCTAGAATCACCGCCGGAATCGCGATGCTGAAGCCCAGCAACATGGTCAGCCCAAGGTCCGCATGCAACGCGCTGACCGCGATCAGCGGCCCGGGGTGCGGCGGCATCAAGGCATGCAGGGTGGTCATCCCGGCCAGGGCCGGAATCGCGATTTTCAACAGTGGCTGACCCGAACGACGGGCCATGACAAAGATGATCGGTACCATCATCACCAGGCCCACTTCAAAGAACAGCGGCAGGCCAATCACCATCGCCACCAGCGCCATGACCCACGGCAGGGACTTGCCTTTACCCAGGCCGAGCAAGGTTGAAGCGATGCGGTCGGCCGCGCCGGACTCGGCCATCAGTGCGCCGAGCATCGAGCCCAGGGCAATGATGATCCCGGCCTCACCGAGAATCGCCCCCGCGCCTTTGCTGAACGCCTTGGCCACGTCTTCCGGGGGCAAACCGGCGCCGACACCGGCAATAAAGGTGCCGATCAGGATCGAGAGAAAGGGCGGAAGTTTAGTGGCGCTGATCAGCACAATGATGGTGGCAATCGCCAGCAGGCAGCAAAGAATCAGGCGCGTGTCGTGAACCATCCAGGCAGCGGTCGATAAATCCAAAACGGGACTCCTTATCGGGCATTTACCGGCAACATGTTGTTGCAATTTGCCCTGAGAATACCTGAAGTGGCCGGGCCAGAGCGGCCGCTTTTGTAACCGTGTTGCGGGGTGACGGTTTAGACCAATGGCCTATTGAGATTATTTTTGACTGACCAGTCTCAATAGCTCTTCAGAAAAGTTTTCCAAGGCCGATGGTTAGGCTGCATCCCGCTTTCTACCCTGCCTATCGGTACTTTCCCATGTTCAACAAACGCCTCAAGCAAGAGCTGGCCACTCTTCGTGAAGAACTCTCCAGCCTGCTGCAGGTGAAGGAAAGCCTGGAAAGCGAGATGCTGGTGCTGACCCTGGAGGCCGATGGGCGGATCCAGTCGGTCAACCAGAACTTCCTGACCGAGATGCTCTACAAGAGCCAGGACCTGGTGGGGCGTGCCATTGAAGACATCGTCCCGGCGCATGTGAAGTCCGACGAATTCCATCATCGCTTCAAGGCCGCACTGACGCGGGGCGAGCATTTCGCCGGGGCCGTGCGCCTCTCGCGCGGCAATGGCGAAGAGGCGTGGCTGCGCTCCATCGTGCAACCGGTGCGTTCCTCGGACGGGCGGATCAAGCATTTCTCGATTTTCTCCAGCGATCTGACCCGCACCATCGAAGCCTCCCGCGAACACGAAAACCTGATCGGTGCGCTGGTGCGTTCGACGGCAGTGATCGAGTTCGACCTCAATGGCAACGTGTTGAATGCCAACGAGCGCTTTCTGCATGGCATGGGTTACAGCCTGGCGCAGATCAAAGGCAAACATCACCGGATGTTCTGCACACCCGAGGAGTACAACAGCGCCGAGTACCAGAATTTCTGGCGTCGCCTGAACAACGGTGAGTTTGTCGCCGAACGCTTCAAGCGGGTCGACAGCCATGGTCGTACGGTGTGGCTGGAGGCGTCCTACAACCCGGTGGTCGATGCCAACAACAAACTGTACAAAGTGGTGAAATTCGCCACGGTGATCACCGATCAGGTCAACCGCGAACAGGCGGTTGCCGACGCGGCGAGCATTGCCTACAGCACTTCGCAGCAAACCGACAACACCGCGCAACGGGGCACCACGGTGGTCACCGAGGCGGTGAATGTGATGCGCGATCTGTCGCGCCACATGCAGGCGGCCGGCGAGGGCATCGAGGCGCTGAACGAGCAGTCGCAGGTGATCGGCACCATCGTCAAAACCATCAGCGGCATTGCCGAGCAAACCAACCTGCTGGCGCTCAACGCCGCCATTGAGGCGGCTCGCGCTGGTGAACAGGGCCGAGGCTTTGCGGTGGTGGCCGACGAAGTGCGGCAACTGGCCTCGCGCACCAGTCAGGCGACCGAAGAGATCGTCACCGTGGTGCGACAGAACCAGGAGATGGCGCGCAATGCTGTGGCGTTGATGACCGACGGCAAGCTGCAGGCCGAGCAAGGCCTGGCGCTGGCGGCGGAGGCGGGCACGGTGATCGTCGAGATTCAGGACGGCGCGCAGAAAGTGGTGGATGCGGTCGGCCAGTTTGCCAATCAACTGTCTAACTAACCTCCATTGATCCCATGTGGGAGCGAGCTTGCTCGCGAATGCGGTGTGTCATTCAACATTGATGTAACTGACCTATCGCCTTCGCGAGCAAGCTCGCTCCCACAGGTTTTTCATCCGCCTTCTTTCTGTGGTCTGGCGCTACAATCTGTTCCTTTTCCCCGGAGCAGATCCCCATGAGTGCTTCCCACCGCCGCCCGGTGCCCTTGAACAAAGCCTATCGTCTGCTCAATCACGGGCCGACCGTGCTGGTCAGCGCCGCCCATGACGGCCAGCGCAACATCATGGCCGCCGCTTGGGCGATGCCGCTGGATTTCGAACCGCCGAAAGTCGCCGTCGTCCTCGACAAGTCCACCTGGACGCGCCAGTTGCTCGAAGCGTCCGGCACGTTTGTGCTCAACGTGCCGTGCGTCAATCAGGCTGACATCGTGCAAACCGTCGGCAATACCTCGGGGCTGGAGATCCAGCAGAATCAGGGGCAGGACAAGTTTCAGGCTTATGGCCTGCAAACCTTCGCCGGTGAAACCGTCGAGGCGCCTCTGCTCGAAGGCTGCGTGGCCTGGCTCGAATGCCGCTTGCTGCCAGAACCGCGCAACCACGAGCAGTACGACCTGTTCCTCGCCGAAGTCATCGCCGCCCAGGCCGATGAGCGGGTGTTCAGCGACGGGCGCTGGCATTTCGACGGGCATGATGGCTTGCGCACGCTGCACCACGTGGCCGGCGGGCATTTCCTGACGATTGGCGATGCGGTGGACGGTAAAACCCTGCCGCTGTGACCTGCATCTGATGGAAAACGCGCGCCGGATGTAGCAAGGTGTGGGGCATTGTCGAACCAATCAGGCGCTCGCCCCATGGACCTTTCGCTTTCCAG
Organism: Pseudomonas sp. RSB 5.4; assembly: GCF_037126175.1. Taxonomy (NCBI): domain Bacteria; kingdom Pseudomonadati; phylum Pseudomonadota; class Gammaproteobacteria; order Pseudomonadales; family Pseudomonadaceae; genus Pseudomonas; species Pseudomonas sp. RSB 5.4. The sequence goes on along the minus strand of NZ_CP146986.1, from coordinate 3,549,983 downwards.
CTATCTCGCCCCGTTGCTGTCGCTGGCGCTGTTGTGGACGGTCGCGGTGGTCACCCCCGGCCCGAACTTCTTCAACATCGCCCAACTGGCGGTCAGCCGTTCCCGACGCCATGGCATGGTCGCGGCGCTGGGCGTCGCCAGCGGCACCGTGTTGTGGGGCCTGGCCGGCGGTTTGGGGATTCAGACCTTGTTCAGCGCGGCGCCAACCCTGTACCTGAGCTTCAAGATCGCCGGTGGCTGCTACCTGATCTACCTCGGCCTCAAGCAGTTCAAACGCAAAGCGCCGATTGCCGCCGGTACGCTGGATGAGTCGCAACAGACCCTGCTGGGCGCCTACGGGCGGGGCTTTCTGGGCAACATGACCAACCCCAAGTCGGCACTGTTCGTCGCCACCATCTTCGCCACCGCAATGCCGGCCCACGTCCCGCCGCTACTGCTGACACTGGCCGTGCTGACCATGGCCACGCTGTCGTTCAGCTGGTATTGCAGCGTCGCGCTGTTCTTCGCCAGCCGCCGGATCGCGAGTGTTTACGAGCGTTCACGGCAATGGCTGGATCGCTTGGCCGGTGGTTGTTATCTGCTGTTTGGGGCGCATCTGGTGGCTAATCGCTGAGCCGTAGTTCTTGGATGGGAAAACTGTTTGGCCTCGTAAGCTTCGATAAGGCTGATCATGCTGTCAAAGTGATCACCTTCAGGAGTACCCGGCACTGGCTCGTTGTCGAAAAGTGCAGACATGTCTTTGAGCGCCGCACGATAGTCTTCTTCGTTATGAATTGGGCGTGCGTTCATGGATTACTTCACTTCAAAGGGGGGGGGGCTGCCTCTAGGGCAATAAGGCACGCCAGGTCTATTCTGGACAACGCCAGGAATTAAGAATCCGATGCCTGCCCGGCATCGGATTTTTTATGCATTGCGATAACTACGCGACCGGCTGAACGTTATTCAGCGCCTGATTCACCGCCAGCTCACTGAGCATGACGATTTGCGCAATACCCAGCGCGGTCTTGCGGTGCGAGGTGTCCAGTACGGCGGCAAAGTTGTTTAGCATCTCGGTGACCGAGCCTAGTGTTTCACTGGCATTGGCCAATAGGGATTCGGTGTCATACACCGGGTTGGCAAGGTACATCGGTTCGTAACTGCGCGTGGACGCCATGATGTGGGCGGCCGGTTTGAGGTAATGATCAAGAGCGCGGTCGGCAGCTTCGTGGAGCTTTTTGCTGTCGATGGAGGCGTAAGGAGAGGTTGGGTCGATATCTGTTTCGGGGGGATTGGGTGTTGGCTTTTTCATGGTGCTCTCCGATCAGGATTGGAGCTGACCCATTCGGTTTCCGAACGAAAGGGTGGCAGCTGTACGCAGGTTGGAAACCCGGGGAACGGAGAACCCGGTTGACCCGAAGGTCTCCCGCGCACAGCCGCCATAACGGAGTGCACACATTGAAGTGCGCAAGGATACGTTATGAAAGGAGCTTGTGCGCTCGGTTCTACTCGGGGTTTCCAATCCCGGCCGCTGAATTGGCAGCGACGTTCACAGGCTAGAGAGCTGACGTCCGACGGACAACCTGAAAACCTTGTGGGACGGTTCTGCGTTTGCTTGGCCGCTATTAAACATCCCGATTTGAAATACGCAGTGTGTTGCGTAAAAGGCTTGCCTTGCGGCAGGCCTTTTACGCAACCCTTGTCGCCTCAATCCCCCAACGCTTCCCCTTCACGCCGCGGATCGGCACCACCGGCCAGCGAGGCTTTCCCTTGCGCATCCTTGACCCGCACGATCGCCTGGGTGCCGCTGGTCATGTCGATTTCGTTGACTGTGTGGCCCTTGTCCTTCAACGCCTGAATCAACGCCGGGCTGAACTGGCCTTGTTCCAGTTCGGTCGGGCCGTTGCGGCTGCCGAAGTTGGGCAGGCTGATGGCGCTTTGCGGGTCGAGGTTCCAGTCGAGCAGGCCGACGGTGGTCTTGGCCACGTATTCGATGATCTGCGAACCGCCCGGCGAGCCGACGCTGGCGAGGAATTCGCCGCTGTGGCGATCAAAGATCAGCGTCGGGGCCATCGACGAGCGAGGGCGTTTGCCGGGTTCGACGCGGTTGGCGACTTTCTGCCCGTGCTCTTCGGGGATGAACGAGAAATCGGTCATCTGGTTGTTCAGCAAAAAGCCCTGCACCATCAGGTGCGAGCCGAACGCCGCTTCGATGGTGGTGGTCATCGACACCGCGCCACCGAGGTCATCCACGGCGACGACTTGCGAGGTGGAAATGCGCAGTGGCGAGCGATCCGGCGCGTAGGCCACTTGCACGCCCGGCGGGGTGCCCGGTTGGGCGCTGCCCATGCTGCGTTCGCCGATCAGGCTGGCGCGGCTGGCCAGATAACCCGGGTCGACCAGACCTTTGACCGGCACCGGAACGAAATCGGTGTCGGCGACGTATTGCGCACGGTCGGCGTAGGCCAGGCGTTCGGCTTCGGCGATCAGATGCACGGCTTGGGGATCGGGTTCGATACCGGCCGGTTTGTTGGTTTTCACGGGTTTGAGTGGCGTCAGTGACAGGCGCGGGTCGCGGCTTTCCAGTGCCTGCAAGGTGCCGAGAATCTGCGCCACGGCGATCCCGCCCGATGACGGCGGCGGCATGCCGCAGACCTGCCAGCGTTTGTAGTCGGTGCACAGCGGTGCGCGTTCCTTGGCCTGATAGCGCTGAAGATCATTCAGCGACAGGCTCCCGGGATTGGCGTGGCCCTGCACCTTGGCGACGATCTCCTCGGCAATCGGGCCTTTGTACAGCGCGTCCGGGCCTTCGTTGGCGATGCGCTTGAGCACGGCGGCCAATGCCGGATTCTGCAGACGGGTGCCGATGGCTTTGACGCTGCCGTCGCGGTTGAGGAAGTAGGCGGCCATGTCCGGTGATTTACGGATCACCGGGTCGGATTCCAGCAGCGAATGCAGGCGCGGCGAAATCGCGAAACCCTGCTCGGCGAGTTTGATCGCCGGCTCAAACAGCGTGGCCCACGGCAGGCGACCGTGTTGCTTGTGTGCCATTTCCAGCGCACGCAGCACGCCCGGAGTGCCCACCGACCGACCGCCGATCTGCGCCTGCGGGAATGGCATCGGTTTGCCGTCGGCCTGCAGGAACAGCTTCTCGGTGGCACCCGCCGGGGCGGTTTCGCGTCCGTCGTAGGTGCGCACCTGTTTGCCGTCCCACAACACGATCATCGCACCGCCACCGATCCCGGAGGATTGCGGTTCTACCAGAGTCAGCACCGCCTGCATGGCGATCGCCGCGTCTATGGCCGAGCCGCCCTTGCGCAGCATCTCGCGCCCGGCCTCGGCGGCCAGCGGATTGGCGGCAGCAGCCATGTGTTTGCTGGCATGACGGGTCTGCAGATCGGTGCGATAACCGGACGCAGCTTCCGGTGCCAGCGGCAAGGTCGAGGAGGGCGGGGCGTTGCACGCGGTGAGGGTCAGGGCGCTGATGATCAGCGTCAGGGCAGGCAGGCGAAAACGGCTCAGGGGCAGGGCTGGAAACACGTGGGGCTCTCCGTCCGTGGGATGAAAGGTCTGACGGACTTTATCGACCGGTCGGTCGCGACGCAAACCGGTGGGCATTTTTGTCTTTCTTTTCGGGGCGGATGTTCGCTAGGGTCAACCGCAATTGATCGGACGCATACGATCCCTTGTAGGAGTGAGCCTGCTCGCGATAGCGTCATCACATTCAACATCATTGCTGACTGAGCCACCGCTATCGCGAGCAGGCTCACTCCTACACAGGTCAAGCCATAAAAATCACAAGAGGCCGATATGCACAGCGAGTTTCCAACCGAGTCCAGTTACCGCCAACAACGCGAAGCGTTTCTGGCGGCCGCAACAGCTGCCGGCGCAATCCTGACTTCATATGCCCATCCGCGTTGCGGACCGTTTGGCGAACCGCTGAGCACCGATGTCGCGGTGCTCGGAGACCCGCAAGCCAAACGCCGGCTGGTCGCACTCAGCGGCACCCATGGGGTCGAGGGCTATTACGGTTCGGAATGTCAGATTGACTGGCTGCAGGCTTTCGTTCCCGGCTCGCTGCCCAAGGATGTCGCAGTGGTGATGATCCACCTGATCAACCCATGGGGCACCGCCTGGCTGCGCCGGGTCAACGAAGACAACATCGACCTCAACCGCAATCATCTGGATTTCGCCGCCCCGTTGCCGGACAACCGCGCCTACGCCACGCTGCACGAGATCTACGCCTGCACCGATTTGCACGGCCCCGAGCGTCAGCGTGCCGACGCTTTGCTCGACGCACAGATTGCCGAACACGGCTGGCCGGCGGTGATGTCGATTGTCGAGGGCGGTCAGCACAGCCATCCCGATGGACTGTTCTATGGCGGCCGCGCGCCGAGCTGGTCGAATCGCACGCTGCACCAGATCATCGACGCGCATCTGGCGGGCGCGGAAACCGTGATGTGTTTCGACCTGCACACCGGCGCCGGCGAGTACGGCCATCCCATGTTGCTGACCATCACCGAAGCGCCTTACCCGGCACTGACCCAGGCGCAATCGATCTACGGCCCGTGGCTGTACACCTTGCACACCAGTGCCGAAACGCTGAGCGAAACCGGTGTCGCAGCGACGGCTACCGGCTACACCTCACAGGCATTGCTCGATGCGTTGCCGGGCGTGCAACTGATGCCATTCGTGATCGAGTGCGGAACGTATCCGGGGCCGCAGGTGCATCGTTACTTGCGTGATGACCATTGGCTGCATCTGCATGGCGATCCGCTGGATGCGACGGGGCGGGCGATCAAGTTGAAACTGCTGGAACAGTTCTATCCGGCTGATCCTGACTGGCGGGCGATGGTCGGGTTACGCACTCGGCAGATCTGGGCGAGGGGGTTGATGGCCTTGTCGGCAGAGCAGCCTGAATAGGTCAGGTTTGGCATTGTGGTGAGGGGAGAAATCCCCTCACCACAGATGATGTTTCTTCGAGGCATAAAAAAACGGCCTACCTTTCGGTAAGCCGTTTTTAGTACTTGGTGGCTACACAGGGACTTGAACCCCGGACCCCAGCATTATGAATGCTATGCTCTAACCAACTGAGCTATGTAGCCAAGTGGCGCGCATTATTCCCCTGAAATGGAAAAGCGTCAAGCGTAAATTTAAAATTTTTTTCTACGCTTTCAACCGTTTATCAAAATCATTGGCCGAGCAGCGGTGAAGGACAGCGTTCGAACCAGCGGCTGGCCTGTTCATACGCGTGCGCCAATTGCAGAACCGCGAAGTCCGCCTGATGCCGGCCGATGATCTGCAGGCCCATCGGTAAACCATTTGAATTGAATCCCGCCTGAACGTTGGCGACCGGGCAACCCGACAGCGTGCCGGGGATGACCACCTCCATCCAGCGGTGATACGTGTCCATGCTCACGCCTTCGATAGACGTCGGCCACGGCTGGGTTTTATCGAACGGGAAGACCTGGGCACTGGGCAGCAGCAGGTAATCGTAGCGTTCGAACAAGCGCGAAATCGCCCGATACCAATCGCTGCGCACCGCGGATGCGGCGAACACTTCGCTGGCCGAGAGCTTCAAGCCGTTTTCCACCTCCCAAATCGCTTCCGGTTTCAACAACGCACGTTTTTGCAGATCGGCATACGTCGCGCCCAAAGACCCCGAGACCATCCAGTGTCGTAGCGTCCGCCAACTGCTCCACAGCCGCTCAGGCGCGAAACCCGGCTCAACCGACTCAACCTGACAACCGATGCTTTCAAAGTCGGCAAAGGTCTTCTCACACAGCGACAGCACACCTCTCTCCATCGGCAGATAGCCATTGAAGTCCCCCAGCCACCCCAACCGAGTGCCTTTGAAGTCGCGCTCCAGCGGTGCGGCAAATGCCTCCCCGGATTCGCTGATCGACAGCGGCGCCCGCGCATCGCCCCCGGCCTGTACCGAAAGCAACAACGCTGCATCGCGAACGCTGCGCGCCATCGGTCCTTCATAACCGAGTTGATCAAAAAACAGATCAGCACTGTCATCAAACGGCACACGCCCCTGCGACGGACGAAAACCAAAGATGTTGTTGAACGCCGCCGGATTGCGCAGCGAGCCCATCATGTCGCTGCCATCCGCAACCGGCACCAGATGCATCGCCAGTGCGGCCGCCGCGCCGCCGCTACTGCCTCCAGCGGTTTTGCTCGGATCAAAAGCACAGCCAGTCGCACCAAACAACGGGTTATAGCTCTGCGAACCGAGGCCGAATTCCGGGGTGTTGGTCTTGCCGATGATGATCGCGCCGGCCGCTTTGATCCGCTCGACCATGATGCCGTCGCGCTCGGGGATAAAGTCCTTGAACAGCGGCGAACCCAGCGTGGTGCGGATGCCCTGGGTCAGCGACAGATCCTTGATCGCGTGGGGCAGGCCGTGCATCCAGCCACGGTATTCACCGCGCGCCAGTTCGGCATCGCGCGCATCGGCCTGAGCCAGCAGAACATCGGGCGACTGCAGGCTGATCAGCGCGTTGACCATCGGATTGAAGCGTTCGATATGGGCAAGATAAGTCTGCATCACTTCGCGGCAGGACACCTGGCGCAGGCGGATGAGGTCGGCTAGGGCGTGGGCCTGCAGCAGGACCAGTTCGCTGATGTTATTGGAGTTCATGACAACGGCGCCTTTCAGACGGCTGGAGAAACGCCCCGGCTGCATGCCGGGGCGGCAGGGATCAACGCATCAGGTTGGTCCAGAGACGGTCGGCGAGGCGGATCGCGCCTTCACCGCAGGTCTTGCTGAACACCACGTTGGTGCCCTCGGGAATGTGCAATTCCGGCGCATCCTTGAGCGCCGCATCGAGGAACGGTTCGACGCCTTTGATCGGGCTCTGGTGCTTGAGGAAGTTCTGCGTCATCGCCGAATTTTCCGGCTGGCTGAGGAACGCGATGAAGGCCTTGGCATTCGCCGGATTCTTGCTGCCGGTGGGGATGACCATGTTGTCGACCCAGGCCAGCACGCCTTCTTTCGGGTACAGGTATTTCAGGCTCGGTTTCATCTCGCGGGCGCGCATCGACGAGCCGCCCCAGAACATCGACATGTCGATTTCACCCGAGGCAAGGTTTTCGCGGATCGAACCGGCCTTGGAGCTGTAGGTCTTCACGAACGGCTTCTGCGCCTTGAGCAGCGTGAGGATCTGCTGCATCTGTTTCGGGTCTTCGCTGCACAGCGGAATGTTCAGATACAGGCTGGCCATGTCGACCATGTCGCTGACCGAATCGAACATGTTGATCCGCCCCTGCAACTCGGCTGGCGGCTCGTACAAAACTTTGTAGCTATCGGCCGGCCCTTGGTAGCGCGCACTGTCGAGGACCACGCTGGTGGTGCCCCAGATGAACGGCACCGAATACGCGCCTTCAGGGTCCCAGCTCGGTTTTTTCAGGTTATCCACAACGCTGGCGTAGTACGGTTCCTTGACCGGATCGAAACGCTCGAGCAGGTTTTCCTTGATCAGAATCGGGATGAACTGGTGCGACGGAATCGCCACGTCATAGCCAGCGCCGCCCTGTTTCAGCTTGGCCAGCAGGGTCTCGTTGGAGTCGTAGGAGTCGACCGTGACTTCGATGCCCGTCTGCTTCTGGAACTTGGCGAGAATCTCCGGCGAGAAGTACCCGCTCCAGCTCACCACGTTGAGTTTTTCCGCGGCCTGAACGCTGCCGGTCATCACCAGCGGCACTGTCAGGAACAACCCGGTGCCGACGCTTTTCATCCACTTGCTCATGTTATTTCCCCACGGTTCGTAGAAGGTTCAGGCGGGCTTTTTGCCCAGCAGGTAAGAGAGGCTGACGAACAGCACCGAGACGCCGAGGATCAGGGTCGAGACGGCGTTGACGTCGGGTGTCACGCCCATGCGCAACAGACCGAAGATGAAGATCGGCAGGGTGGTGGTGCCGGCCTGGGAGACCATCATCGAGATCACGAAGTTATCCAGCGAGACGATGAAGGCCAGCATCAGCCCGGAGAAAATCCCCGGCATCAGCAGCGGCAACGTCACTTTGCGAAAGGTGCGCCACGGGCCGGCGTAGAGGTCGGCGGAGGCTTGCTCCAGCGACAGGTCCATGTCGTTGAGGCGAGCGCGGATCGGCAGGTAGGCGAACGGAATGCAGAACACCGTATGGGCGATGATCAGGTTGCCGTAACCCAGTGACAGGCCGATGGTCGAGAACAGCGCGAGCGTCGCCACACCGACGACGATTTCCGGCAACACCAGCGGCAGCATGATTGCGCCCATCGACAGTTGCAGGCCCTTGAACCTGGCACCGCGCGAAGTACCGAGGGCGGCGAGGGTGGCAATCGCGGTGGCGATCATGCTTGCGCAGACCGCGATCAACAGACTGTTGCCGGCGGCCTGGCGCAGGGCCTGATTGGCGAACGCGGCGCGGTACCAGTCGAGGCTGAACCCGGTCCACACCGTCGCCGACTGGTTGGCGTTGAACGAGAACACCACCAGCACCACGATCGGCGCATACAGGTACAGATAGAACAGGAAACTGAAGCCGCCGAAGCCGGGGAAGTCCTGCACGCCCAGCCCTTTGCGTTTGAATAATCCGAGCATCACGCACCTCCCTTGGCGATGCGCTGGCGCTCGGCGCGCAGGGCATACACGGTCAGCACCAGCATCACGGCGGCCATCAGCACCAGCGACAGTGCGGCGCCGAACGGCCAGTTACGGGCATCGCTGAACTGCCGGAAAATCAGATTGCCGAGCATCATCCGCGTGCCGCCGCCGAGCAATTCCGGAGCGATCATTGCGCCCAGGCAGGGCACGAAGGTGAGGATGGCGCCAGCGAGAATCCCCGGTTTGGCAATCGGCAGCACCACTTTGCGCAAGGTGCGCACGCGGCCGGCATACAGATCCTGCGCCGCTTCGAGCAGGCTAATATCCATCTTTTCCAGCGTCGCGTAGATCGGCAACACCACGAACGGCGCGTAGGTATAAACCAGCCCCAGCAGCACCGCGCCATCGGTGTACAACAACTGCAACGGCTCATGGATGACGCCCATGCCCATCAGGCTGTTGTTGATCACTCCGGTGTTACGCAGCAGCAGAATCCACGCGTAAGTGCGAATCAGCAGGTTGGCCCAGAACGGCACGGTGATCAGAAAGATCAGCAAGCCACGCCGGTGCGCCGGTTGCATCGCCAGCCACACCGCAACCGGGAAACCGATCAGCAGGGTGATGATCGTGGTCAGCCCGGCGATGCCGATCGAGCGCAGGGCAATGATCAGATAGGAGTCGGCGAACGCGAGGCTGTCGTCCATCTGGCGTTCGAACAGCAACGAGGTGTAAGCATCAGTACTGAAGACTTTATTGACCCCGCCGTAGGGGTTGGCTTCCATCAGCGAATAGCCGATGACGATCAGGATCGGCACCACCAGAAACAAGCCGATGGCGAGCAGCGCCGGGCTCACTCCGAGGAAGCTCTGGAAAGCCTTGCGGCGTTCCAGCGTGTTGGCAATCGGTAAGGCGTGCATGGCAACTCCTCGGGCTCAATCGTGCAGGACGCAGGCGCTTCCCCGGTCGAACAACAGACCGGCCTGACTGCCGACGGCAAAGCGCAGGCTCTGATCGACGCAGTTGGGCGTGCGCACGGTGAGGCGCGAACCGTCGCTGAGGCTGACCTGATATTGCAGATCGGTGCCAAGGTAGATCTGCGCTTCGATCCGGCCCGGCAAGGCGTTTTCCATGTCGGCTGCGACCAGATGCAGGCGTTCCGGACGCACCGACAACGTCACGCTGGCGCCGACCGCCACATCGCTGCACGCTTGCGCCGGCAACGGATGCCCGGCCGGCCCGGCGAACCAGGCCATGCCGTCTTCGACTTGCGTGACCGTGCCCTCGATGAAATTGGTTTCGCCAATGAAGTCGGCGACGAAGCGATTGCGCGGGCGTTCGTAAATGTCTTGCGGGCGGCCGACCTGCTGCACTTCGCCTTCGGACAACACGGCGATGCGGTCGGACATGGTCAGCGCTTCTTCCTGGTCGTGGGTGACGAAGATGAAAGTGATGCCGGTCTTGGCCTGAATCGATTTCAGCTCTTCGCGCATGGCCTGGCGCAGCTTCAGATCGAGCGCGGACAGTGGCTCATCGAGCAGCAGCACCTTGGGGTGTGGCGCCAGTGCGCGGGCGAGGGCGACACGCTGTTGCTGACCGCCGGACAGCTGCGCCGGTTTGCGCTGGGCGAAGCGCTCCATCTGCACCAGCGCGAGCATCTCGCGCACGCGCTCGGCGATCTGCGTCTTGCTCAGGACTTTGCCCATCGGCTGCGATTCGAGGCCGAAGGCCAGGTTTTCGGCGATGGTCATGTGCGGGAACAGTGCGTAATGCTGGAACACTGTGTTGACCGGCCGCTGGAACGGCGGGCGATCAGCGATGTTTTCGCCGTACAGCAGGATCTCGCCTTCGGTAGGAAACTCGAAGCCGGCGATCATCCGCAGCAGGGTGGTTTTGCCGCAGCCGGAAGGGCCGAGCAGGGTGAAGAATTCGTTGTCGCGGATGTCCAGGTCGATGTTTTTCAACGCCACCGGACCGGTGTTCGGATCACCGTAAACCTTGCGCACCGAGCGGATCGACACCGCCAGCGTTTGCAGCGAATGCAGGGCATTCATGCGTTACCTCCGATTCCCCCATCGCCTGCGATGGCGCTGTGAATCAGCGACGTCGTCGGGCCATGGATATTATTTTTCTGGGCAGGATCGAGATTGCGTTCGGGGTGAAACCAGCTGTTTTTTTGTTCTGCTGTGGCTCGATTATCAGCGAGGGCTTGCGCGGGGCGAAACTTCAATTTAAACATGGCAGGTGTTAGTTAATTTAACAGCCAAAGGTGCCAGGAATCATGCCCGACCACCGTTTGCCGCCACTCAACGCGGTGCGTGCTTTTGATGCCGCCGCGCGCCTGGGCAGCTACGTCGAAGCCTCGAAAGCCCTGCATGTGACCCAGCCAGCGATTGGTCGGCACGTGAAGTTGCTGGAGGAGTGGCTGGGCATTCAGTTGTTCGAGCGCACTTCGCGCGGGGTCAACCTGACAGCGGCGGGGGAGAAGTACCACCGCAAGATCGCCGCCGCCCTGCAGTTGATCATCGAGGCCGGCAAGGAAGCGCAGCCCAAAGAGGCCGAGCGCTGGTTGCGGATCATGGTGGTGCCGGGGTTCGCCAAGCGCTGGTTGATGCCGCGCATCGAAGCGATGCGCCATTTGCGTCCGGGTTTGAAGTTCGCCATCGAGCCGAATTCGACCTTCACCGAAGTCGATGGCAAAAGCGCCGATCTGGGCATTGTTTATGGCCTCGACGGGCAATACGCCGACTCCCGTGAAGCGTTGATCTGCCCGCGCGTGTTTCCGATCTGCACCCCGCACTATCTCGCCAGCATCGGACCTGTGACCAGCCCGGCCGATCTGGTTCGTCACGAGCTGATCCACGTCGATGATGGCGAATGGTGGAACCTGTGGTTCGCCGCGCACGACCTGGATATTCACCTCAATTCGGACATGCTCTACGTCAACAACGATCACGCGCTGTCGGTGGCCGAAAGCGGGCAGGGCATAGCCCTGGCCAACGAAGTGCTGGTTCGCGAGGAACTCAAATCCGGCAAACTGGTGCGCGCGGTGGACGCCCAGGTGAAGCTGGAAAGCTATCGGGTCCTCACGCCGTCCGCCGAACTGTCGGCGGATGCGGCGTGGTTTATTCAGTGGCTGAAGACCGAGCTGGAAGCGGACTTCCCCGAGGCGCGGATCAGCTGAGGCGGAAGCGTGCGGTGTTGTCGCTCAGGGCCTTGCTGCCCTGGCTCAGGGTGTCCGCCGCCAGGTTCACTGCACGGGCGCCTTCCAGCAGACGCACTGCGGCCTGATCGACCTGCTGGATATTGCCGCTGACTTCATCGGCGGTGCTTGCCTGTTCTTCGACGGCGGTGGCGATCTGCGCCAGGGTGTCCGTGACGCTCTGCACCGCGCTGGCAATTTCGCCGAGACGTTCACCAAGACCGGTCACGGCTTCGGCATCCGATTGCGCCTGGCCGCAGGCGGCTTCCATCAGACTCACCGCTTCGTTGACCGTGGCACGCAGGCTATCGACCGTGCCGGCAATCTGCGCGGTCGATGACTGAGTGCGTTGCGACAGGCTGCGTACCTCATCGGCGACCACGGCAAACCCGCGCCCCTGTTCGCCGGCGCGTGCCGCTTCAATCGCGGCGTTGAGCGCCAACAGGTTGGTCTGCTCGGCGACGCCACGAATGGTATCGACCACCAGTTGAATCTGCTGACCTTGCTCGCTGACTCGACCGAGTGCCGCTGCGGTGTCGTTGAGGCGTTGGTTGAGTTGCTGAATGCTCGCCGTGGTGCGCTGGCTGTCGCGGCTGCTGTCGGCGGCGATGCGCCGAGTGTGCTGAGCGCTGCCGGAAGCCTGTTCGCAACTCTGCGCCACCCCTTGCGAAGTGGCGGCCAGTTGCGTGGCGGCGGCGGCAATCTGGCTGATCTGCAACTGCTGCGCCTCGACTTCGCTGAGCGCGCCGCTGGAGTGATCGTTGAGGCTGCGCACCGCGTGGCTCAGTTGCGAGGTCTCGTGATCGACCCCGAGCATGCTGGCGCGCAGTTGCACCACGGCAACGTTGAGCGCGGTGCTGATCGCCGCCAGCTCATCGCGGCCCACCACCGGCACTTGCAAGCTCAGGTTGCCGTCACGCAGGGCCTCGGCCAGCAGAGTAATGCCACTGGCGCTGCGGCGGATCGAAGCCTGCAGGCAGACGAACAGGTACAGCGCCGCCAGCAGCAGGCAACCGAAGATCGCCGCGACCACGATGAACTGGCGAATCGCCGAAGCGTGGTAGGCGTCCAGACGCTGATCCAGCGACAGCAGTGATTGCTGGCGCAGCGACGCAAGATCGCCCAGCAGTGCATCGAGGCTGCGTTCGAAGTCTTCCGGTTTGAGGGTAATGCTGCCGCCGAACACGCCGTCATCCAGCACTTTCAGCCCAGCATCGAGACGCTTGAGACGGTCGTGGTACTGACCGGCCCAGGTTTGCAGATCGCTCGGCAGGCGCGCTTCGAGCAGGCTTGCCGTTTTGACAAGCTGCTCGCGGGCATCGCCGATGCGGCCGCGCAGGTCGCGCAACTGCAAGCGGCTTTGCAGAGTGAATTGTCCCGAGACCACCGAAGCCTGGCCGACCGCCGCCAGGCGACCCACGCGCTCGATCAGATCCGGTGCGTGCTGCGTGGAGATCTGCGTCAGCAGATAGGTTTCCAGCCATGGCGCCAGCGTCAGGCGGTTGTCCATGACAATCTGCTCGCGCAAGGCTTGCAGGGCGCTGAGGGCGTTGGTGAAACGCTCATAACCGTCCGGCCACCAGCCGACGCTGCTCAGGCTTTTCGAATCCAGACCGCCGAGCGCGGTTTGCAGGGCTTGATAGCGGGCGAGGGTTTCGCCTTCGGCACCTTCATTTTTCAGGGCGTCGCCCAGATCCGTGGTGGCTTGCAGAACAGAGGGCTGAACCTTGTCGAACGCAGCCATGGCGGCGAGAGTTGCCGGGGTTGGCTGGCGATTGGTTTCGGTGGCGCGCCAACGGGCGGCGCGGTCACGTTGGGCGGCGAGCAGGTTGTCCAGCGCATCGAGGCTGAGCAACTGGCGCACCCCGGCACGTTCGCCGGAAATCAGGTTGAGCTTGTCGCGATAGTCCTGGCCGATCATCAACAGGCTGCCGGCCAACGGCAGAATGAACAGCAGAAACAACAGCTGGAATTTACGTGCGAATCCAAACCGCCCCAGCAATTTGATCCCCGGTGACAAGAAAGCCTGCATGCCTCATGACTCCTCTGGACACCACGCACCAATGGCGTGCATCGCGGTCGTGCGACCTCGATGTCGTGCCCTGCTAAAAGGCCTCGAAAGTTCACTCTCGCCCGCTCTGTAGGCCGGCTCTGTAGCGAAACTTCCCATTCTCGGCTGCCTTTGTAAGGCGGCCGCGTTCGAGGAGAGAAGCAAGGCAAGATTCAGACCATGGCGTTGCGCTATCACCCTTTCCCCTGTAGGAGCTGCCGAAGGCTGCGATCTTTTGATTTTGTTTTAAGGGCAAGATCAAAAGATCGCAGCCTGCGGCAGCTCCTACAGGGGTTGATGAGTTATGGAGTTGGACGTTAGTTAGCTGGCTAAGGGGATGGCGCTGGCGCACCGAAAAATGGCACATTGGCGCACCTGCCTGCGTGCACCCATCTGCTGTACGGAAACTTTCATGGCTATCAGCAACGCTCAGACCGCCGCTGCCTCGGCGTCCGCTCCTCCCCAAAGCAGCCCGTTGGTGATGCGTATCATCGGCGCGGTGGCGCTGGCGCATTTGATCAACGACCTGATTCAGTCGGTGCTGCCGTCGATCTACCCGATGCTCAAAGCCAACTATGGCTTGAGCTTCACCCAGGTCGGTTTGATTACCCTGACCTTTCAACTGACAGCATCGTTGCTGCAGCCGTGGGTCGGTTATCACACTGACCGCCATCCGAAACCGTGGCTGTTGCCGGCAGGTTCGGTTTGCACGCTGATCGGCATCGTGATGATGTCGATGGTCGGCAGTTTCCCGTTGATTCTGCTGGCGGCGGCGCTGATCGGTATCGGCTCCTCGACTTTCCACCCCGAGGCTTCGCGGATTGCCCGGCTGGCCTCGGGCGGGCGCTTTGGTCTGGCGCAGTCGACCTTCCAGGTCGGTGGTAACGCCGGTTCTGCGTTCGGCCCGTTGCTGGCAGCGGCGATCATCATTCCGTTCGGTCAGGGCAACGTGGCGTGGTTCGGTCTGTTCGCCGTGTTTGCGCTGTTCGTGCTGTACCGCATCAGCCGCTGGTACGCCCATCACCTCAACCTGTTCAAGCTCAAGGCCGGGCAGGCGGCGACTCACGGGCTCTCGAAGGGCAGGGTGACCAGTGCGCTGGTGGTGCTCGGCTTGCTGGTGTTCTCCAAGTATTTCTACATGGCCAGCCTCACCAGCTATTTCACCTTTTACCTGATCGAGAAATTCGACCTGTCGGTGGCCAGCTCGCAACTGCATCTTTTCCTGTTTCTCGGCGCGGTGGCGGCGGGGACGTTCTTTGGTGGACCGATTGGCGACAAGATCGGGCGTAAGGCGGTGATCTGGTTTTCGATCCTCGGCGTGGCGCCGTTCACGTTGCTAATGCCGCACGTCGATCTGTTCTGGACCACTGTCCTCAGTGTGGTGATCGGCTTCATTCTCGCTTCGGCGTTCTCGGCGATTGTGGTTTACGCGCAGGAATTGGTGCCGGGCAATGTCGGGATGATTGCCGGGGTGTTCTTCGGTTTGATGTTTGGTTTCGGCGGGATTGGTGCAGCGCTGTTGGGGCACTTGGCGGATGTGCACGGGATTGAGTACGTGTATTTCCTGTGCTCGTTTTTGCCGTTGTTTGGGGTGTTGGCGATCTTCCTGCCGCGCACCAAAAAGGCCTGACAACACCATTCCCCTTGTGGGAGCGGGCTTGCTCGCGAATGCGGTGTATCAGTCGATATTAATGTGGCTGACGCACCGCCTTCGCGAGCAAGCCCGCTCCCACAGGGGATTGGTGGTGTTGCATACAAATCTGTCAGGTACAAAAAAGCCGCGTATCAAACGCGGCTTTTTCTTCGGCGTGTCGCTTAGACGTTGAAGCGGAAGTGCATCACGTCGCCGTCTTTGACGATGTAGTCCTTGCCTTCCAGGCGCCATTTACCGGCTTCCTTGGTACCGGCTTCGCCCTTGTACTGGATGAAGTCGTTGTAGGCGATCACTTCGGCGCGGATGAAGCCTTTTTCGAAGTCGGTGTGGATCACGCCAGCGGCTTGTGGCGCGGTGGCACCGACGCGGACGGTCCAGGCGCGGACTTCTTCGACACCGGCAGTGAAGTAGGTCTGCAGGTGCAGCATTTCATAGCCGGCGCGGATCACGCGGTTCAGGCCAGGCTCTTCCAGGCCCAGGGCCTCGAGGAACATGTCCTTCTCTTCGCCGTCGTCGAGCTCGGCGATTTCCGCTTCGATCTTGTTGCACACCGGAACGACCATGGCGCCTTCTTCTTCGGCGATGGCCTTGACCACGTCCAGGTGCGGGTTGTTCTCGAAACCGTCTTCAGCGACGTTGGCGATGTACATGACCGGTTTGGTGGTCAGCAGGTGGAAGCCCTTGATCACGGCCTTTTCGTCAGCGCTCATGTTCTTCATCAGGCTGCGCGCAGGCTTGCCTTCGGTGAAGTGAGCGATCAGTTGCTCCAGCAGAGCCTTCTGAACCACGGCGTCCTTGTCACCACCCTTGGCGTTGCGCGCGACTTTCTGCAGTTGCTTCTCGCAGCTGTCGAGGTCGGCGAAGATCAGTTCCAGGTCGATGATTTCGATGTCGCGCTTCGGGTCGACGCTGTTGGAAACGTGGATCACGTTGTCGTCTTCGAAGCAGCGCACGACGTGAGCGATGGCGTCGGTTTCGCGAATGTTGGCCAGGAACTTGTTGCCCAGACCTTCACCTTTCGACGCGCCGGCCACCAGGCCTGCGATGTCGACGAATTCCATGGTGGTCGGCAGGATGCGCTTCGGATTGACGATGGCCGCCAGAGCCTCCAGACGTGGATCCGGCATCGGCACGATGCCGCTGTTCGGCTCGATGGTGCAGAAGGGGAAGTTCTCGGCCGCGATACCGGATTTGGTCAGGGCGTTGAACAGGGTGGACTTGCCGACGTTAGGCAGGCCGACGATGCCGCAATTGAATCCCATGGTGTTTCCCCTCGGATTAGAGTCAGGCCTTCTGGCTGTGCAGGTTTTTCATCGCGCGGTTCCATTCACCGGCGAGGATATCCGGCAGCACGCCGAGGGCAAAGTCGATGCTGGCATCGAGTTTTTCCTGTTCGGCGCGTGGCGCACGACCCAGGACGAAATTTGAAACCATACTGGCGACGCCCGGGTGGCCGATGCCAAGCCGCAGGCGGTAGAAAGTATTCTGATTGCCCAGTTGCGCGATGATGTCGCGCAACCCGTTGTGACCGCCATGGCCGCCGCCCTGCTTGAGCTTGGCGACGCCCGGAGGCAGGTCGAGTTCGTCGTGCGCCACCAGGATTTCTTCAGGCTTGATGCGGAAGAAACCGGCGAGTGCCGCCACGGCCTGGCCGCTGCGGTTCATGTAGGTGGTGGGAATCAGCAGACGAACATCCTGACCCTGATGCGAGTAGCGCCCGGTCAGGCCGAAATATTTGCGATCGGCCACAAGATTCACACCTTGCGCGGCAGCGATGCGCTCAACAAAAAGGGCCCCTGCGTTATGCCGGGTCTGTTCGTATTCAGCGCCTGGATTTCCCAGGCCAACGATCAGTTTGATGGCAGTCACGATAGGGGCCCTTCCTTGGAGTGGTGGATAACATCGCCGCAAGCAGTGAAGGCGGCGAAAGTGGACGAAAATTGCTCATTTACCATGAATGTAAACTCCGCGTTCTCGCCCGCTTTCTCGCTACGTTCCAGTCCGCGATGTTTCACTCACTCCGACGAACAGAGTGAAATTACTCTGCTGCGCCTTCTTCGGTAGCTTCTGGAGCAACACGTGGAGCGTGGACGTTGGCTACTGCCTTGTCATCGCCGTGTGCCAGAGCAACGAACTCGACACCTTTAGGAGCTTTGAGGTCCGACAGGTGAACGATGGTGCCGATTTCAGCGTCAGCCAGGTCGACTTCGATGAACTCAGGCAGATCTTTTGGCAGGCAGGAAACTTCGATCTCGGCAACAACGTGCGAGATTTCGCCGCCTTTCTTCACTGGAGCAGCTTCGTTGATGAAGTGCACAGGAACGATAGCGGTCAGTTTCTGGCCAGCTACAACGCGTACGAAGTCAGCGTGCATCACGTGGCCTTTGGCCGGGTGACGTTGCAGGGCTTTGATCACGACGTTTTGTTTCTTGCCGCCAACGTTCAGCTCGATGATGTGGCTGTAAGCCGCTTCGTTTTCGAGCAGTTTGGCAACTTCTTTGGCCAGCATGCTGATGGATTCAGGGGCTTTGTCGCCACCGTAAACAACAGCTGGAACCAGAGCGGCGAGACGACGCAGGCGGCGGCTCGCACCTTTCCCCAGGTCGGAACGCACTTCAGCATTCAGAGTAAAATCGTTCATTTTGTATCTCCAAAATAGCCATGACCGAGTGGCGTTTGCGACCAGCGCCGAACACGGTATGGGCAAAAAAAGCCCCGCCCCGACAGGAATGCCGGGGCGGGGCGCTTTTCGTCAACGAGACATTTCGAGAAGGGCAGGGCCCTTAACGGAACATCGCGCTGATCGATTCTTCATTGCTGATGCGGCGAACCGCTTCGGCAACAACCGGTGCGATATCCAGTTGACGGATACGTGCACAGGCTTGTGCTGCAGCGGACAGCGGGATGGTGTTTGTCACCACCAGCTCGTCCAGCACGGAATTTTCGATATTCTCGATGGCCCGACCCGACAGCACAGGGTGTGTGCAGTAGGCAAAGACCTTGGCTGCGCCATGCTCTTTCAAGGCCTTGGCCGCGTGGCACAGAGTGCCGGCGGTATCGACCATGTCATCGACCAGAATGCAGGTACGCCCTTCGACATCACCGATGATATGCATCACTTCAGAGTGATTGGCTTTCTCACGGCGTTTGTCGATGATCCCGAGATCCACGCCCAGGGATTTGGCAACAGCCCGTGCACGCACGACGCCACCAATGTCCGGGGACACGATCATCAGGTTTTCGAAGCGCTGATCTTCAATGTCATCCACCAGAACCGGGGAGCCGTAGATGTTATCTACCGGAATATCGAAGAAACCCTGAATCTGGTCAGCATGCAGATCAACCGTGAGAACACGGTCGATGCCGACTACGGTAAGCATGTCAGCAACGACTTTCGCGCTGATAGCCACACGTGCGGAACGCGGACGGCGATCCTGACGGGCATAACCAAAATAAGGAATAACAGCAGTAATACGAGTAGCCGAGGAGCGGCGGAAGGCATCAGCCATCACTACCAGTTCCATCAGGTTATCGTTGGTCGGAGCGCAAGTCGGCTGAATAATGAAAACGTCTTTACCGCGAACGTTTTCATTGATCTCGGCAGTAATTTCGCCGTCGGAAAATTTGCCGACAGAGATGTCACCGAGAGGGATATGCAGCTGACGTACAACACGCCGAGCCAGATCGGGGTTAGCGTTCCCCGTAAAGACCATCATCTTGGACACGCGCAGTACCTAGAGGCTGAGGGTAACCTGGATGAGTATAGAAAATGGCAGGGGCGGCTGGATTCGAACCAACGCATGGCAGGATCAAAACCTGCTGCCTTACCGCTTGGCGACGCCCCTGTATCTGTTGCTTCAAGTGCCTGGCACTTGATTCCTTTTAGAGCAGACTTTGCAGCTTGCGATGCAACATCGAAACGTTGCTTCCTTTCGCTACAAACCCTGTAAGGGTCTCTGTCAGAAGGGCCGAGACTTTATCAGCTTCAGCTTTGCTTGGGAAGCCCCCAAACACACAACTTCCAGTTCCGGTGAGTTTTGCTTCGGTAAATTTACCTAACAAATCCAATGCGTTACGTACCTCTGGATAACGCCTTGCAACCACCGGCAAGCAGTCATTTCGACTGTTTCCCTCGGGAACGGGGCGCACTTTAATGGGCGGCGTGTTACGTGTCAACAAAGGATCGGAAAAAATTTCTGCCGTACTTACAGAGACTTGCGGCACGAGTACCAGATACCACGGTTCTTCGGGGTCGACCGGGGTCAGTTTCTCGCCCACGCCTTCGGCAAATGCTGCATGGCCACGGACGAAAACCGGCACGTCTGCACCGAGCGAAAGGCCCAGCGCGGCGAGGCGATCTTCATCCCAGCCCAGTTGCCACAAGTGATTGAGGCCGAGCAGGGTGGTCGCCGCGTTGGAGCTGCCGCCACCGATGCCGCCGCCCATGGGCAGCACCTTGTCGATCCAGATGTCGATGCCGAGTGTGCAGCCGGACTGTTGCTGAAGCATTTTTGCCGCGCGCACGATGAGATTGCTGTCGTGGGGCACGCCCGCGAATTCGGTGTGCAGCCGAATCACGCCGTCATCGCGTACGGCGAAGGTGATTTCGTCGCCGTAATCGACAAACTGAAACAGCGTCTGCAGTTCGTGGTAGCCGTCTGCACGGCGCCCGAGAATGTGCAGCATCAGGTTGAGCTTGGCCGGCGACGGCAGCGTCAGACGTGGAGCGGTCATGCTTTATTGCCCCAATTTACGCGGTTGCCAGGTCTTGATCACCAGCGTCACGTCCAGATCGGTGCCGTGCAGCTTGATCCGCTCGGGCAGCCAGTAACCGTTTTGCTCGGCATAGCTGAGGTATTCGACCTGCCAGCCGTCCTGTTCCAGATTGGCCAGGCGACTGTCGTTATCGAGGGACACACGGCTTTTGCTGCTTGGCGCCGGCAGGCCACGAACCCACCAGGCCAGATTGGACACCGGCAATTTCCAGCCGAGTTGTTCTTCGAGCAGCGCTTCCGGCGATTCAGAGTCATAGCGGCCCTGGTTGGCAACTTCCAGCGAGACCTTGCCCGGGCGCCCGGTCAGGCGCGCCGCGCCACGACCCAGTGGGCCGGACAGGCGAATGTCGTAGTAGTCCTGGCGTTGCAGCCAGAACAGCGTGCCGCTACCGGAATCTTTCGGTGCGCGGATGCCGATCTTGCCGTCGATCTGCCAGCCGTCGAGGGCGGTCAGCTGTTGTTTGTTCGCGGCCCACTGAGCCGGACTGCCGTGGCCCTCGACCGATTCGCGAGCGCCGAAGCCCGCGCAACCGGCGAGCAGGGCGATGAAGCTGAAAACAATAACGTGGCGCAAAAACATGAGTTAAAGAGTCTCGGATCCGGTCAGGCGCTTGATGGTGCTGCGCAGAATGGTGCTGTCGGGCTGATCTTTGAGGTACTTGCCCCAGATCTGCTTCGCCTCGCGCTGATTGCCCTTGACCCACAGGACTTCGCCCAGGTGCGCGGCGACTTCGTGGTCAGGGAAACGCTCGAGGGCCTGACGCAGATATTTCTCGGCGTCGTCCAGATTGCCCAGGCGGAAATTCACCCAGCCGAGGCTGTCGAGTACCGCCGGGTCTTCCGGATTGATCTGGTGCGCCTGTTCGATCAGCGCCTTGGCTTCAGCGTAACGGGTGGTGCGATCGGACAGGGTGTAGCCCAGCGCATTGAGCGCCATGGCGTTGTCCGGATCGCGCTTGATGATCAGGCGCAGGTCTTTTTCCATCTGCGCCAGGTCATTGCGTTTTTCCGCGAGCATGGCGCGGGTGTAGAGCAGATTCAGGTCGTCCGGGTATTGCAGCAAGGCTTGCTGCAAGACTTTCCAGGCCTTGTCGTCCTGTTTGTTGGCCGACAGGGTTTCGGATTCGATCAGATACAACTGGATCGCGTAATCCGGCTGGGCGTCACGCTCGGCGGCCAGCTTGCTCTGGGCTTCGGCGGTCTTGCCGTTGTTCATCAGGATATCGGCCTGACGCAGTTGCGCCGGCAGATAGTCGTTGCCCGGGCCGACCTGGGCGTACTCGATCAGCGCGCCCTGCGGATCGTTGCGCTCTTCAGCGATGCGACCGAGGTTCAGGTGCGCCGAATCGACGTGACTTTCGCGCGCGATCAGGTCTTCCAGATAACCCTTGGCCTCGTCCCAGGCCTTGGCTTCCAGGCAGACCAGCGCCAGCGAGTAACGCAGTTCGTCGTCTTCCGGGTATTGCTGAACGAGCGTGGAGAACTCGACCTTGGCGTCGTCCATCCGGTCCTGTTCAACCAATGTACGTGCGTAGGTCAGGCGCAGACGCTTGTCGTCCGGGTACTTCTTGATGCTTTTGCGCAGCAGCGGCAGTGCCTCGTCGCCACGATTCATGGTTTGCAGCAGGCGGGCGCGCAGCAGGATCGGGGCGATTTCGCCGTCTTCCGGCGGATGGTCTTCAAGCAGGCGCAGCGCCGCTTTATTGTCGCCGTCCTGCTGCAGCAGCAGGGCCTTGCCGAAAATCAGCTGATTGTTGTTCGGATGACGCTGCAGCAGGCGGTCGAAACTCTTCATCAGGCCGTTGCGGGTTTCCTGATCGGTATCGGCCGCGGACAGCGCGAGAAAATCGAAATGGGTGTCGCCCTTGCCCTGCAGGACTTTTTCCATGTAGACCATGGAGTCGTCATAACGCCCGGCGCGGGCCAGTTGCACGGCGGCGGCGCGTTGCGCTTCCAGATCGTCCGGGGCGTTTCTCGCCCAGATCAGCGCAGTATCCAGCGCAGGCTGGTCGGCACCGAGGTATTCGGCGATGCGGAACGCGCGCTCGGAAACCCCCGGATCCTGGGTGTTGATGGCCTGGGTCACGTAGTTGTCCAGGGCAATGTCGAAACGATTGCGCTGGCCGGCGAGTTCGGCGGTCAACAGGCTGTATACGGTTTCCTCGCTGAACGAGCTGTAAACCTTGGGCTTTTCAGGCGTGGGCGTGGTGTCTTCGACCGGCGGGGTACCGTCCGGCGAAACGGGGGCCAAGGCCTGGCAGCCGCTGAGGAAGACAAAAGCTAGGAGCAACGCGGAAGATCTATTCATATAGGAAGAGGACGACTAACCTGCGGTCGGATCATCATGACACAAGCCTTCGGCCAAACATAACCGAGTCTCAGTTGTGAGCATTATAGGCACCAACCATTGGGACAATAGTCAGCGGTAGTTGTTCTGAATCTGACGAAGTAGGACAATTGCCGGCTTCACGTCACTATCAGCGACCTTGAATGGCCTTCCTCGCACTCGGTATTAACCACAAGACTGCTTCAGTAGACGTCCGCGAGCGCGTGGCCTTTACCCCTGAGCAACTGGTTGAGGCCTTGCAGCAGCTCTGCAGAATGACCGACAGCCGCGAAGCCGCGATCCTCTCCACCTGCAATCGCAGTGAGCTTTATATAGAACAGGATCAGGTTTCAGCTGATCTGGTCCTGCGCTGGCTGGCCGATTATCACCATTTAAGCCTCGATGAGCTGCGCGCGAGTGCTTATGTGCATGAAGATGATGCGGCAGTTCGTCACATGATGCGCGTCGCCTCCGGGCTCGACTCGCTGGTGCTGGGCGAACCGCAGATTCTCGGCCAGATGAAATCGGCCTACGCCGTGGCTCGCGAGGCCGGGACCATCGGCCCGCTGCTGGGGCGGCTGTTCCAAGCGACGTTCAATGCCGCCAAGCAAGTGCGCACCGACACTGCCATCGGCGAAAACCCGGTGTCCGTGGCGTTTGCCGCGGTCAGCCTGGCCAAACAGATTTTCAGCGACCTGCAGCGCAGCCAGGCCCTGCTGATCGGCGCCGGCGAGACCATCACCCTGGTTGCCCGCCATCTGCATGAGTTGGGGGTCAAGCGCATCGTGGTCGCCAACCGCACGCTGGAGCGCGCCAGCCTGCTGGCCGAGCAGTTCGGCGCTCATGCGGTGCTGCTCTCGGACATTCCGGCGGAGCTGGTGCGCAGCGATATCGTGATCAGTTCGACCGCCAGCCAGTTGCCGATCCTCGGCAAGGGCGCGGTGGAAAGTGCGCTGAAGCAGCGCAAGCACAAGCCGATCTTCATGGTCGACATCGCCGTACCTCGGGACATCGAGCCGGAAGTCGGCGAACTCGACGACGTTTACCTGTATAGCGTCGACGATCTGCACGAAGTGGTCGCCGAGAACCTCAAGAGTCGTCAGGGCGCAGCCCAGGCCGCGGAAGAGATGGTCTCGGTCGGCGCCGACGATTTCATGGTGCGCCTGCGTGAGCTGGCCGCGGTCGATGTGCTCAAGGCCTATCGGCAACAGAGCGAGCGCCTGCGCGACGAGGAGCTGCAAAAAGCCCTGCGTCTGCTGGCCAACGGCGGCAACGCCGAAGATGTGCTCGGGCAACTGGCTCGCGGCCTGACCAATAAACTGCTGCATGCTCCAAGCGTGCAACTGAAAAAGCTTTCTGCCGAAGGCCGCCTCGATGCGCTGGCCATGGCCCAGGAACTCTTTGCCCTTGAGGGCTCACCGGATAGTTTTTCGGATAAAAAACCGCAATGAAAGCGTCACTGCTCAACAAGCTGGACATCCTCCAGGACCGATTCGAGGAACTGACTGCGCTGCTTGGCGACGCTGAAGTCATTTCCGATCAGGCCAGATTTCGCGCTTATTCCAAGGAATACGCCGAAGTCGAGCCGGTCGTCGCCGCTTATAAAAAGCTGCTCGGCGTACAAAATGATCTGGAGAGTGCCCAGGCATTGCTCAAGGACAACGACCCGGACATGCGTGAAATGGCCGTGGAAGAAGTCCGCGAAGCCAAAGAGCTGTTGATCACCCTGGAATCCGATCTGCAACGCATGCTGCTGCCCAAGGACCCGAACGACGGTCGCAACGTGTTTCTCGAAATCCGCGCCGGCACCGGTGGCGACGAGGCGGCGATCTTCTCCGGCGACCTGTTCCGCATGTACTCGCGTTACGCCGAGCGACGTGGCTGGCGCGTGGAAATCCTCTCGGAAAACGAGGGCGAACACGGCGGCTATAAAGAAGTCATTGCCCGGGTCGAAGGCGACAATGTCTACGGCAAGCTGAAGTTCGAGTCTGGCGCGCACCGTGTGCAGCGCGTGCCGGCCACCGAATCCCAGGGCCGCATCCACACTTCGGCCTGTACCGTGGCGGTATTGCCGGAGCCGGACGAGCAGGAAGCGATTGAGATCAACCCGGCGGATCTGCGCGTCGACACCTACCGTTCTTCCGGGGCCGGTGGTCAGCACGTGAACAAGACCGACTCGGCGATCCGCATTACCCACTTGCCGACCGGCATCGTGGTCGAATGCCAGGAAGAACGTTCCCAGCACAAGAATCGTGCCCGGGCGATGGCCTGGTTGTCGGCCAAGCTCAACGACCAGCAGACCGCTGCTGCCGCGAACGCGATTGCCAGCGAACGTAAATTGCTCGTGGGTTCCGGCGACCGCTCCGAGCGCATTCGCACGTACAACTTTGCCCAGGGCCGGGTCACCGACCATCGCGTCAACCTGACCCTGTACTCCCTTGATGAAATCCTCGCCGGCGGCGTTGAAGCGGTGATCGAGCCTTTGCTGGCCGAATACCAGGCCGACCAACTTGCAGCGATAGGTGAATAAATGACCATCATTGCCAGTCTGTTGCGCGCCGCCGAATTGCCGGACTCGCCCACGGCGCGTCTGGATGCCGAACTGCTCCTGGCTGCGGCACTGGGCAAACCGCGCAGTTTCCTGCACACCTGGCCCGAGCGCATCGTGCCCAGCGAAGCGGTGCTGATTTTTACCGAGTACCTGCAACGGCGTCGTGGCGGTGAGCCGGTGGCCTACATTCTTGGTCAGCAGGGGTTCTGGAAGCTCGATCTGGAAGTCGCTCCGCACACACTGATCCCGCGTCCGGACACCGAATTGCTGGTCGAGGCCGCGCTGGAACTGCTGGCGGCAACGCCGGCGAACGTTCTCGATCTGGGCACCGGCAGCGGCGCGATTGCCTTGGCCCTCGCCAGTGAGCGCCCGGCGTGGAAGGTCACGGCGGTGGATCGTGTGCTGGAAGCCGTGGCCCTCGCCGAACGCAATCGCCAGCGCTTGAACCTGAACAACGCCACGGTGCTGAGCAGCCACTGGTTCAGCGCCCTCGAAGGCCAGCGTTTCAATCTGATCATCAGCAACCCGCCGTACATCGCCGCCGCCGACCCGCATCTGGTCGAGGGCGATGTGCGCTTCGAACCGGCCAGTGCGCTGGTGGCGGGTGTCGACGGGCTCGAAGATCTGCGCCTGATTGTCGCCCAGGCCCCGGAGCATCTCGAAGCCGGCGGCTGGCTGATGCTCGAACACGGCTATGATCAAGCCGAAGCCGTGCGTGATCTGTTGCTGACCCGCGGTTTCGAAGAAGTCCACAGCCGCACCGATCTGGGCGGTCATCAACGGATCAGCCTGGGGCGCGTGCCGTGCTGAATGATCAGGAATTGCTGCGCTACAGCCGGCAGATTCTGCTGCAACACATCGATATCGATGGGCAACTGAAGCTTAAAGACAGTCGTGTACTGATCGTCGGCCTCGGCGGTCTCGGTGCGCCGGTTGCGCTGTACCTGGCGGCGGCCGGCGTCGGTGAGCTGCACCTGGCGGATTTCGACACGGTCGACCTGACCAACCTGCAACGCCAGATCATTCATGACACCGACAGCGTCGGCATGAGCAAGGTCGACTCGGCGCTCAAGCGCCTGAGCGCGATCAACCCGGAGATTCAACTGGTGGCCCTTCGTCAGGCGCTGGATGAGGATTCCCTGGCCGCCGCCGTGGCCGCGGTGGATCTGGTGCTCGACTGTTCCGACAATTTCTCCACCCGCGAAGCGGTCAACGCCGCGTGCGTGGCGGCGCGCAAACCCTTGGTCAGTGGCGCGGCGATTCGTCTGGAAGGGCAGTTGTCGGTGTTCGACCCGCGCCGCCCGGAAAGTCCGTGCTACCACTGTCTCTACGGACACGGCAGCGAAGCCGAACTGACGTGCAGCGAGGCCGGTGTAGTCGGGCCGCTGGTGGGGCTGGTTGGCAGCCTGCAGGCGCTTGAAGCCTTGAAAGTGCTGGTCGGTTTTGGCGAACCACTGGTGGGCCGCTTGCTATTGATCGATGCCCTGGGTTCGCGCTTCCGTGAACTGCGGGTCAAGCGCGATCCGGGGTGCAGCGTCTGTGGTTCGCAGCATGCGTGAGGCACCGATCGCGGTGTTCGATTCCGGTGTCGGCGGCTTGTCGGTACTGGCCGAGATCCAGCGTTTGCTGCCCCATGAATCACTGCTGTATTTCGCCGATTGCGGGCACATCCCCTACGGTGAGAAAACCCCGGAGTTCATCCGCCAGCGCTGCAATGTGATGGCCGGCTTTTTCCGCGAGCAGGGCGCCAAGGCCCTGGTGATCGCCTGCAACACGGCGACGGTGGCCGCTGTTGCCGATCTGCGCCGGGATTTCCCCCAGTGGCCGATTGTCGGCATGGAGCCCGCGGTCAAACCTGCTGCCGCCGCCACCCGCAGCGGTGTGGTCGGCGTACTCGCCACCACCGGCACCTTGCAGAGTGCCAAGTTCGCCGCGTTGCTCGATCGCTTTGCCACAGACGTTCGCGTCGTCACCCAGCCGTGCCCCGGTCTGGTGGAACTGATTGAAAGCGGTGATCTGCACAGTGCCGAGTTGCGCACGTTGCTCAAGCATTATGTCGATCCGCTGCTGGCCAACGGTTGCGACACGATCATTCTCGGCTGCACCCACTATCCGTTTCTCAAACCGCTGCTCAAGTCGATGATCCCGGACCACATCAGTCTGATCGACACCGGTGCCGCCGTCGCCCGTCAATTGCAGCGACTGCTGGCCGAGCGTGAACTGCTCGCCGAAGGCCCGAACCAACCAGTCAGATTCTGGACCAGCGCCGATCCCGAGTCCTTTCGCAAAACCTTGCCCCTGCTGGGCCAAGTTGCCGGTGACGTTGAAAAATTCACCTTGTAAAAAAAGTGTGAAATATCTAAAAAGTCAGCTGAACTTCTGCTCAAGCGCCGATTTCTATACCGCTGGGTTTACTAGAAAACCAAAACGATCGTTCCGGAAAAGGAAGTTTTCAACGTGAAGCGACTATTCTGCTTGGCCGCGATTGCGGCTGCACTGATGGGGCAAAGTTTTACTGCACAAGCGGCAAACGTAGAGTTTGCAGTGGGGGCAACCAGCGATTCGACGATGACTTATCGCTTGGGCATGAATTTCGATTGGGACAAGAGCTGGCTGCAAAGCGACGTCGGTCGCCTGACCGGTTACTGGAGCGGCGCTTACACTTACTGGGAAGGTGACAAGACTTCCAGCAACAACAGCCTGTCGTTCTCGCCGGTATTTGTTTACGAGTTTGCCGGTCAGTCGGTCAAACCGTATGTCGAGGCCGGTATTGGTGTCGCGGCCTTTTCCAACACCAAATATGAAAGCAACAACATCGGACAGTCCTTCCAGTTCGAAGACCGTATTGGTTTCGGCCTGCGTTTCAACGGCGGACATGAAGTGGGGATCCGTGCGACGCACTATTCCAACGCCGGTCTGAACAGCAACAACGACGGTGTAGAAAGTTACGCGCTGCATTACTCGATGCCGTTGTAACTGCAGCTTGCACAAATCTTTGTGGGAGCGGGCTTGCTCGCGAATGCGGTGTGTCAGTCGACAACACTATTGACTGACACACCGCATTCGCGAGCAAGCCCGCTCCCACATTGGTTTTGAGCTGCTGTTGAAATCAGCGGTAGGCAGTGGCAATGCCTTTGCGTTCTTCAATGCATTCCGGCGCGCCCATCTCGAACTCGCGACAGATCAGCGGACGTTTCTCGTAGATCGTGCACATCATGCTGTCGCGATCCAGCGCCGCGCACCAGCCGTCGTCCAGACGCAGCATCACCTCACCACCCCATTCATCGGTATCGATAAAACGCTCGGGCACGCCAGTGTCGGTGATCAGCATCACTTCAAGCTGGCAGCAGCACGCCGCGCAGGTCGAACACGTGACCGCTGGCTCGGTGATTTGCTGGTGGGGAATGGTTTTCATGGTGCCAGTGTAAGCCAGTCGCCTGTGGCTGTGTGAAAGGCCTGACAGACGCTCAGTGGCTGAGCCGCCGTGCCATCGCGTGCAGCACCGGAAACAGTACCGCCCACAGCAGGCCGATGCCGATCAGGGTCGGAATTTCCCCGTAGGGAAATTGCACCCCGGCGAGGCGCCCGCCACCGTAATAGGAAACAGCGCCGCCGACCGCGCCCAGCGCGCTTGCCAGCCACCACGGGCGAGCCGTCCATTGCAGGCAATGGCGCAACGTGGTGGCAAGCAGTGCCCAGAGCAGCATCAGCCAGAGCGGAATCAGCGGCGACGGATCCTGGAATTCGAACACGCCCGTCGCGCGCAACAGGCTGTCCACCGCTGTGCCGACAATCACTACGCTGAGAATCAAGCGACCCTCCGCAGACCAACTGCTGATCCAGCCCAGATGGATCACCAGCACCGCCAGCGCCACCAGCAACCACAGACTGTTGCCGCCGACCACGCAGGCCAGCCAGCCGACCTGGAACAGCACGGCATTGATCAGCCGCTCAAGCATCGAAGCGCCCGAGCAACGGCGCTGGCATTGCCGCCGGTTTGGCCAACAGCAATTGCGCGGTGCCGATGGTGCGCTCGAGGAACCCGCCTTCGCAGTAGCACAGGTAAAACTCCCAGAGCCGCAGGAAGTAATCGTCGTAACCCAACTCGCTCAACCGGCCATGGGCGCGGCGAAAGTTCTCGTGCCACAGGCGCAGGGTGCGGGCGTAGTGCAGGCCGAAGTCTTCCATGTGCAGCAGGTTCATGTCGGTCTCGTGGCTGACCACTTCGAGCATCTTCTGCACGCAGGGCAGGGCGCCGCCGGGGAAGATGTAGCGCTGGATGAAGTCGACGCCGCGCTTGGCCTGCTCGTAGCGCTGCTCGCGGATGGTGATTGCCTGCAACAGCATCAGGCCGTTGCTCTTGAGCAGGTGCGCGCACTGTTTGAAGTAGGTCGGCAGGAAGCGATGGCCGACCGCTTCGATCATCTCGATCGACACCAGTTTGTCGTATTCGCCGGTGAGGTCGCGGTAGTCCTTGAGCAGCAGCGTCACCCGATCCTGCAACCCCAGTGCTTCAATGCGCTTGGCGGTGAACGCGTACTGCTCTTTCGACAGTGTCGTGGTGGTGACGCGGCAACCGTAATGCTGCGCGGCGTAGAGCGCCATGCTGCCCCAACCCGTGCCGATCTCCAGCAAATGGTCTTCGGGTTTGAGCGCGAGCTTCTGGCAGATCCGTTCCAGTTTGTTCAACTGCGCCTGTTCCAGGCTGTCTTCGGGGCTGAGGAACTGCGCGGCCGAGTACATCATGGTTGGGTCGAGAAACTGTTCGAACAGATCGTTGCCGAGGTCATAGTGCGCGGCGATGTTTTTCTGCGAGCCCTTGCGCGTGTTGCGGTTGAGCCAGTGCAGGCCTTGCACCAGCGGCCGGCTGAGGCGGGCCAGGCCGCGCTCCATGGCGTCGAGCACGTCGAGGTTGCTGACGAACACGCGCACGACCGCCGTCAGGTCCGGCGAACTCCAGTAACCGTGGATAAACGCTTCGCCAGCGCCAATCGATCCGTTGCCGGCGACCATGCCCCAGACCGCGGCATCCTGGACATGGATTTCGCCGAGCAGGTGGCTGCCCGGCGTACCGAACATCAGGCGTTCGCCGTCCTCGACCACCAGCAATTGCCCGTGTTTGAGTTGACTGAGTTGCCGCAAAACGCCACGACGCAGCAGCGAACCGGTCAAACCGTTGGTGCTGAAGCGACTGGCCGACAGGCTAGAGGATTTCATGGCGGTGCTCCTTGGGAGGCACGGTGGCGATTTGAAAGCTGCCGTCGGCAGCCTGATGAGCAAAAATCGGGGCACGCTTGAGCAACAGGCGCACGGCTTGCCAGTAAATCGCCAGACAGGTTTTCGCGGTCATCCACGGAAAACGTCGCAAGTAGCGGTGCAGGCTGTGGCGGTCGAGGGGTTCGCGCTGCAGATTGAGCGTGGCGTCGAACAGCTTGTGCTCACCCTGCCAGTCGGCCATGTGCACGCCGAGCTTTTGCGCCGCCGGGCTGAAGCTCATGCGGTACTCGAGATCGCGTGGCAAAAACGGCGAGACATGAAAGGCCTTGGCCACGGCAAAGTGCTGATGAAAGTCTTGCAGGTCGGTCGGTGTGCGGGCCGGCAGCACGTAGTGATAACGCTCGCGCCACGGCGTGTTGGTAACTTCGCATAGAATCGCCGCCAGTTGCCCGTCGGCCTCGTGGCAATAAAAGAAACTCACCGGATTGAACGCCAGACCCCAACTGCGTGGTTGGGTCAACAGACAGATCGATCCCTGCGGTTGATGGCCGATGGCGGCACCGACTTGCTGGCGTACCGCATCGATCAGGCGCATGCCACTGCCGGTGAAGGTTTTCAGGTAGTCGGTTTCGCGAAACGAAAACGCTGCAAAGCGGCTGCGACTGGCAAACGGCGACAGGTCGAATACGGCGTCCTGTTCCGCCAGATCGAGGTACAACAGACCGATCCGGTAACGGAATTCGTGGCGTCTGGGTGAAAAGCGCCGATGGCCGATCCAGCCGCTGTACAGGGCGCTGTTCATAAGCTTTCCCCGAAGGCGGCAGCCACGCGCAAGGCGCTGACGACACCGTCCTCATGAAAGCCGTTGGCCCAGTAGGCGCCGCAGTAGTGGGTGTGCTGCTGACCGTCGAGTTCGGCCCAACGGTTCTGCGCCGCCACGGCCGCAAGGCTGAACTGCGGATGGGCGTAGGTGTATCGGGCAAGCACCTTGGACGGGCTGATGCCGGCGCTCTGGTTGAGGCTGACGCAGAACGTGGTGTCGCTCTGAATGCCCTGCAGGATGTTCATGTCGTAGGTGACGGCCGCGTGCGTATGGCCGGCGCCGCTCAAGCGGTAGTTCCAGCTGGCCCACGCCAGTTTGCGTGTCGGCAGCAGACGGGTATCGGTATGCAGCACCACTTCGTTATCGGCGTAGGGCAGGGCACCGAGGATCGACCGTTCCGCCTGGCTTGGCGTGGCGAGCAATTGCAGGGCCTGGTCGCTGTGGCAGGCGAGCACAACCTTGTCGAAACGCTCGATGCCGGCCGGGCTGTGGATAACCACGCCGTGTTCGTCGCGATCGATGCGCGTCACCGGGCAACTGAGGCGGATCTTGTCCTTGAACGCAGCGGTCAGCGGTGCGACATAGGCACTTGAGCCGCCCTCGATCACCTGCCATTGCGGGCGATCACTGACTGACAGGAGTCCATGATTCTTGAAGAAGCGCACAAAGAATTGCAGCGGGAAATTGAGCATCTCGGCCATGGGCATCGACCAGATCGCCGAGCCCATCGGCACGATGTAATGCAGGATGAAACGCTCACCATAACCGCCGGCCTTGAGGTAATCGTCGAGCGTGGTGTCGGCGGCGATTCGCTGTTCGGCAAGGTCGCGCTGGGCTTCTTTGTTGAAGCGCAGGATGTCGCGCAACATGCCCCAGAACCCCGGCGACAACAGGTTGCTGCGCTGGGCGAACAGGCTGTTGAAGTTGTTGCCGTTGTATTCCAGACAGGTGTCCGGATCGGTGACCGAGAAGCTCATTTCCGTCGGTTTGAACGACACGCCGAGCTGGCCGAGCAAACGGATGAAGTTCGGGTAGGTCCAGTCGTTGAACACGATGAAACCAGTGTCCACGGCGTATTCGCGGCCTTCGACGGTCACCTCCACGGTGTGCGTGTGGCCGCCGACCCAGTCGCTGGCTTCGAACACCGTGACATCGTGTTGGCGATTGAGCAGATAGGCGCAGGTCAGGCCTGCGATTCCGCTGCCGATGATGGCGATTTTCACGAGGGTTCCTGCAGCGGTGGCGGTTTACGCACCATGCGTTTGCCGATCGCCAGTTGCACCCGCGACGGCAGTTTCGACAGCGGCCACAACGCCGCCATGAACAATGCCGGGAAAGCGATCTCCAGTGGTCGATCCTTGAGTTTGGCGTAGATGTGCCGTGCGGCTTTATCCACAGGCCAGCTCAGTGGCATCGGGAAATCGTTTTTCGCCGTCAGTGGTGTATCGACGAACCCCGGGCTGATGATGGTGACCTCGATCCCTTCATCCGCCAGATCAATGCGCAGCGATTCGAACAGGTAACGCAGACCGGCCTTGGAGGCACCGTAGGCTTCGGCCCGGGGCAGCGGCAGGTAGGTCACCGAGCTGGCCATGCCGATCAGATGCGGCGCGGTGCCCTTGCGCAGCAACGGCAGGGCGGCTTCGATGCAATAGCTGCTGGCCAGCAGATTGGTGCGCACCACGTGCTCGATGATCGACGCGTCGAATTGCCGGGCGTCGACGTATTCACAGGTCCCGGCATTGAGAATCACCGAGTCCAGCGAGCCCCAGTTCTCGCTGATCTGCTGACCGATCTCACGCACGGTCTGACTATTGGTCAAGTCTCCGGGCACCACCAGCACTTGGCCCGGGTAGCGCTGGGACAAGACTTTCAAGGGCGCCACCTGGCGTGAACTGACGGCCAGATGCGCGCCGCTTTTCAGAATCTCTTCGGCCAGCGCTGCGCCGATGCCACTGCTGGCTCCGGTCAGCCAATAACGCCGTGGAGGTGTACGACTCATCCCATTCTCCTTTTCAGCCAGGCGATCACCCGGCCCAATACGGGTAAATGTTCATACAGCATGGCCCCGGCATCGAAGTAATCCCGGTGGCGATAAACCTTGTCGCGCCAGAGCAGATGCGAACACCCGGCGACGCGAATCAAACGACCACCGGCCAGACGCGGGTGGCGGTAACTCATGACCCAGCGCAGGTAACCTTCACAGTCACCGATCTGGTCGAAGCCGTGGAAATCGAAACGCAGCTCGCTGACGTTGGCGTACAGCTCGCTGAAGTAATGACGCAGTTGCGCCAGCCCCTGCACTTCATGCAGCGGATCGGTGAAGTGAATGTCATCGCTGTACAGCTCGCCCAGACGCTGCAAGTTGTCTTTGTCCAGCTCGGCGAACTGACGGGCGAAGCGGCGCAGGAATTCACTCATGGACTTCTCCCGTGGACGAACGCGACGGCAGGCTCTTGAAGGCCGCCAGCGCCCGTTCGCGCGAAGCCCCGAGATTGACGATCGGCGACGGATAGTTGGCGACGCCGAACAGTCCACCGACACTGGCCGGGTTGTGTACTTCTTTCTTGTTCAGGCCGGCGAGTTCGGGCAACCAGTGCTTGATGAACAGGCCTTCGCTGTCGAATTTTTCCGACTGGCTGATCGGGTTGAAAATGCGGAAGTACGGCGCCGAATCGGTGCCGGTCGATGAGCTCCATTGCCAGCCGCCGTTGTTCGCCGCCAGATCGCCGTCGATCAAGTGACGCATGAAAAAGCGCTCGCCTTCACGCCAGTCGATCAGCAGATTCTTGGTCAGGAACATCGCCACTACCATGCGCAGACGGTTATGCATCCAGCCGGTTTCCAGCAGTTGGCGCATGGCCGCATCGATGATCGGCAAACCGGTGCGTGCTTCTTGCCAGGCCGCCAGATCGCCCGGCGCATCACGCCACGCCAGCGCCTCGGTTTCCGGGCGAAACGCGCGGTGGCGCGAAACCCGTGGGTAGCCGACCAGAATGTGTTTATAGAACTCGCGCCACAGCAGCTCGTTGATCCAGGTCACCGCGCCAACCTTGCCGCTGTCGAACTCGCCTTGATTGCTTTGCAGGGCTGCCTGCAGGCATTGGCGTGGCGAGATCACCCCGGCGGCGAGATACGGCGAAAGTTGGCTGGTGCCGGGCTTGGCCGGAAAATCGCGCTCGCTCTGGTAGTAGTCGATCTGCGCGTCGGCGAAGGTATCGAGGCGGCGGCGGGCTTCCTGCTCGCCGGCCGGCCACAGCGCACGCAAGGACTCGCTTGGCGTTGCAAAACCGGCGACGGTTGCCGGTACCGGATCGCTGTCGATATTCAGCTTTGCCTGCTTGCCGGGCGTCTTCACCAGCGCCGGCATCGAGCGATGCAGGCGTTCGTAGCAGACCTTGCGGAACTGGCTGAACACCTGAAAGTAGGTGTCGGTTTTGGTCAGCACCGTGCCGGGCTTGAACAGCAGTTGGTCAAGGTAGCTGTGGAAAGCGATGCCTTTGGTCTTCAGGGCCACGGCCACGGCGGCGTCGCGCTGGCTTTCGTGGATGCCATATTCCTCGTTGACGTGCACGGCCTGGACATTCAACTGCACGCAAAGCTCAAGCAGCACCGCCGGGGCCTGATCCCAATGATCAGCGGTGCGCAGCAGCAACGGGATGTTCAGCTCGCCGAGGCGGCTGCTCAGCTCACGCAGGTTGCGCAGCCAGAAGTCGACCTTGCACGCGGCGTCGTCGTGTTCCAGCCACTGCTGCGGGCTCAACAGATACACGGCAACCGTCGGCCCGCGCGCTGCGGCGGCCGCGAGAGCGGTGTTGTCATGTTGGCGCAAGTCGCTGCGCAGCCAGATCATTTGCATAGCGGATTCCATTAAATCAGCCCACGCTGGACGAGTGCCTGATGCGCCGAGAGCGGATCTTCGGCCAGGATCAAATCAGCGGTTTCGCCAGTTCTTACGGACAACTCGGTCTGGTGGATGCATACCGTTGGTCCGACCAGCAATGTGGGGGCACTGACGCCATTCAGCAGTTTTGGCAGCTGCGCCAGGTTCATCGCCTTGCTGGAATACAGCAGCACGCCGCGCGCTTGCAGATGATCGACCGCCAGCGCCAGTTCTCCGGCCGATAGCGGCCAGTCGAACACTTGCACCGGGCAATCGGCGCTGCTGATCAGCCACGCGCAGAGCCACAGGTGCGGTTCCAGCGGCAGGTCCGAGTGATTGATCAACAGCAGCGGCGCGGTGTGTAACTGTCGATTGTTATGGTAGATGCGCGCGCCGAATTTGCTGCGTAACCAAGAATAAAAGAACACCCGCTCCATCTGCGCACCGAACTGGCCTTGCCAGCGCTGCTCGAGTTCGGTCAGCAGCGGCAGCAGCAACTGCTCACACAGAGTGCGCGGCGGATACAGGGCCATGGCCTGGTTGATGCTGTCGTCGAGGTTGCGCTCGTTGAGGTGGGTGACGGCGTCGAGCAATACGTTGCGCTGGCGCTGCCAGTCGTTTTCCACCGTTTCGGTAAAGGCTTGCGGGGTGTCGAGCAACGGCTTGACCTGACTGACCGCCACGCCCCGGTTGAGCCAGGTCAGGATGGTCAGAATTTGCTGCACATGTTCGCTGGAGTACAGGCGATGGCCCTTGGGCGTGCGTTGCGGCACGATCAGCCCGTAACGGCGCTCCCAGGCGCGCAGGGTGATGGCGTTGACGCCGGTCTGCCGTGCCACTTCGCGGATCGGCAGCCAACCCTCGTCGAGGGCTTTCTTGAAGTCTGCACCCAGGTCTTCCTGGGCGCTGGTGTCGAGTGTGTCGTTCATCAAATGGCGTTTCGCAGGCTGAGGTTTTCCGGATGCGGCTGCAGGTAAACCTGCTGCGCAATGTAGGGATCCGGGTGTAGGCGAAAGTGGTGCTTGAGCAAGGTCAACGGCACCACCAGCGGCACGATGCCGTGGCGGTACTGGCCGATCACATGCTGCATTTCCTGTTTGTCTTCAGGGCTGATCGCCTGTTTCAGGTAGCCGCTGATATGTTGCAGGACATTGCTGTGGGTGCGGCGGGTGGCGCATTTCTTCAACGCGCTCATCAACTCGCTGAAGTAGCGCGGGCCGAGTTCGACCGGATTGGTCTTGCCCATGTTGCCCAGCAGTTTGCCCAGGGCTTTGTATTGCTCCGGGTTGTGCGCCATCAGCAGGTATTTGTAGCGGGAGTGGAATTCGGTCAATGCGCGGCGGCTCAAGCCTTGTTCGAGCACCTGCTGCCAGGCGCTGTAGGCGAGCACGCGAGTGATGAAGTTTTCCCGCAGCACTGGATCGTTCAGGCGCCCGGCTTCTTCCACCGGCAGATCAGGGTGCTGCGCGCAGAACGCCTGGGCATAGATGCCACGGCCGCCGCCGTTCACCGGGGCGCCGTTGGCGTGATAGACCTTGACCCGCTCCAGACCGCACGAAGGCGACTGCTGCATGAAGATGTAGCCGCAGATGTCATCAAGTTCACCGGCCATTTTCTGCCCGTAGGCGGCCAGCGGTTCAGTCACATTGATTTGCGGATTGACTGTGCCGACGGCTTCGGGAGCATCCGGATCGCCGACCAGACGGATCGGTTCACGAGGGATGCCCAGGCCAATGGCAACTTCGGGGCATACCGGGACGAATTCGAAATGTTCAGCCAGGGTGCGGCTGCACAGCCGCGATTCTTTGTGCCCACCGTTGTAGCGCACTTCAGCGCCCATCAGGCAGGCGCTGATGGCGATTTTGGGCCGGGATGCAGAAAGGTCGGACATGCACACCTCGAATCTATTCCTGTACAGGGAGTTAGCTCTGTACAACTTTTCCTCAGCATAGATTCATACGTGTACAAGTCAAATCATTTGTATAAGTTTTTCCAGGTTTACACGATCGACTGTGGGAGCGGGCTTGCTCGCGAAGGCGTCAGCTCAGCTGGATCAATGTGACTGACACAGCGCTTTCGCGAGCAAGCCCGCTCCCACAGGGAAATCATTTCCAGCCCAGTAACCAGTGATCGTTGTTCTTCAACGTCTGCCAATCGAGGCGTTCTGCGCGCTTGGTCAACACCGCCTGCAACTCAATCTCCAGCACCGTACCTTCCTCATCGCGGAACAGCTCGGTGACCAGAAAATGCTTTTCGCGGTTTTGCGGGTGGGCTGCTGTCCACTTCGACAGCAGCAGTTTTTGCGGATTGATACGGTTCACTGCAGGTTCTCGTGCAAGCGGCGCGCGGCTTCCTGACCACTGAGCCAGGCGCCTTCGACACGTCCGGACAGGCACCAGTCGCCGCAGGCGTACAGGCCGAGGTCGGCATCGGCCAGCGTGCCCCATTCGTGGCCGGTCGCAGGGCGAGCGTAGAGCCAGCGGTGGGCGAGGCTGAAGGTCGGAGCGGGCATTGCACTGTGCAGCAGTTCGGCGAAAGCGCCATGCAGTTGCTCAATGACCGCTTCCTTGGGCAGATCGATGTGTTGTCGGCTCCAGGCGCTGCTGGCGTGCAGTACCCAAGTGTCGCAAGTGGTGTCGCGCCCCGGTTTACTGCGGTTGCGCGCCAGCCAGTCGATGGGGCTGTCCTGCACGAAGCAACCTTCGATCGGCGTATCCAGTGGCGTATCGAAGGCGAGGGCAACGGCCCAGGTCGGGTCCATTTTCACCCCCGCGGCCGCACCGGCCAGTTTCGGCGCCGCGGCCAGCAATGCAGTGGCTTGTGGTGCCGGTGTGGCAATCACCACGTGGCTGAAGGGGCCATGGGTAAAGCCTTCGGCGTCCTGCAGGTGCCAGTGTTCTTCACCGCGAAAGACTTCGGTGATGCGGCAGGCGAAGTGTACTTCCAGATCACCGAGCAAGCCTCGGGTGATAGCGCTCATGCGCGGTGTGCCGACCCAGCGGATCTGCTCGTCCGGCGACAGGTTCAGTTTTCCACCCTGAAAGGTATAGAGCTGCGGCGTCCACTCGGCAACCCAACCTTCGGATTGCCAGCGTTGCACCTCGGTGACGAAACGCCGGTCGCGGGCGGTGA
This sequence comes from Pseudomonas sp. RSB 5.4, assembly GCF_037126175.1. Taxonomy (NCBI): domain Bacteria; kingdom Pseudomonadati; phylum Pseudomonadota; class Gammaproteobacteria; order Pseudomonadales; family Pseudomonadaceae; genus Pseudomonas; species Pseudomonas sp. RSB 5.4. The sequence goes on along the minus strand of NZ_CP146986.1, from coordinate 3,511,806 downwards.
AGTATTGCGCGCCCATGTCCAGAGAACCGGCGTCGCTGCGTTTGCTCGACATGCGCCCGCCACTGCCGCGGCTTTTGTCGAAGAGCTGGACGGTGTGTCCGGCGTCTGTCAGGGCCTGGGCGGCGGAGAGTCCGGCGATGCCGGTGCCGATGATTGCGATAGGTACAGTCATAGGGGCCTCGTTTTACCTTTCTGTACAGACTACGCCGTCAATGAAACCTGTACAATTTTGTTTTTTGGTATAACTTCTAGCGTTCTCGTTCTGACAGCTTGGCCTATGGTTAAACAATAGAGCCTGCCCGATAGAAAAGATCCCTGCTTATAAAAATAGACTAGTGATCCGGGTAAAACGCCACGCGAGGAAGATGTCATGCGCATATTGCTGACCGGCGGTACTGGTTTGATAGGCCGTCAGCTCTGCCGACACTGGTCGGGACAGGGCCATCAGCTGACGGTGTGGAGTCGGCGTCCGGAAAAAGTCGCGAAAATCTGTGGCGCGCAAGTGCGCGCGATTGCGCGTCTCGAAGACTTCGGCGACGAGCCGCTGGACGCCGTGGTCAACCTGGCCGGTGCGCCGATTGCTGATCGGCCATGGACCCATCGGCGCAAGGCGTTGTTGTGGAGCAGCCGCATCACCCTCACCGAAACCCTGCTGGCCTGGCTGGAAACGCGTCAGCAGAAACCGGGGTTGTTGATCTCCGGCTCTGCTGTCGGCTGGTATGGCGACGGCGGTGAACGTGAGCTGACCGAAGATTCGCCGCCAGTGATCGACGACTTTGCCAGTCAGTTGTGCATTGCCTGGGAAGAAACCGCCCAGCGTGCCGAAGGTCAGGGCATCCGTGTGGTGCTGGTGCGTACCGGGCTGGTGCTGTCGGCCGAGGGCGGCTTTTTGTCGCGGCTGTTGCTGATGTTCAAACTCGGGCTGGGCGGGCCTTTGGGCAATGGCCGGCAATGGATGCCGTGGATTCACATCGATGATCAAATCGCCCTGATTGATTTTCTTCTGCACCGCGATCAGGCGAGCGGTCCTTATAATGCCTGCGCGCCCAAACCGGTGCGCAATCGCGAGTTTGCCAAAACGCTGGGCAGCGTGCTGCACCGCCCGGCGTTCATGCCGATGCCGGCCCTGGCCCTGAAGGTCGGGCTTGGCGAAATGTCATCGCTGTTGCTGGGTGGCCAACGCGCCATGCCGGCACGCTTGCTGGAAGCGGGTTTCACTTTCCAGTTCACGGATTTGCGCGCGGCCCTGGATGATCTCTCCGGCCGCCTTTGAAATAGGACGATGCATGACCGATCACGCCTTGCTTCTGGTCAACCTGGGTTCCCCGGCCTCCACCTCGGTGGCCGATGTACGCCGCTACCTCAATCAATTTCTGATGGACCCGTATGTGATCGACCTGCCGTGGCCGGTGCGGCGGTTGTTGGTGTCGCTGATCCTGATCAAGCGCCCCGAGCAATCGGCCCATGCCTACGCTTCGATCTGGTGGGAGGAGGGCTCGCCGCTGGTGGTGCTCAGCCGTCGTCTGCAACAGCTGATGACCACCCAGTGGAGCCACGGTCCGGTAGAGCTGGCCATGCGTTACGGCGAGCCGTCGATTGAAACCAGGTTGCTGCAGCTGGTCGCAGCAGGGCACAAGCGCATCACGCTGGCGCCGCTCTATCCACAGTTCGCCGACAGCACCACGACCACGGTGATCGAAGAAGCCAGGCGGGTGATTCGCGAGAAGAAAATCGATGTGCAGCTTTCAGTGTTGCAACCGTTTTACGATCAGCCGGAATACATCGACGCACTGGTCGCCAGCGCCACGCCGCATTTGCAGCAGGACTACGATCACTTGCTGCTGAGCTTCCATGGCTTGCCGGAGCGGCACCTGACCAAGCTCGATCCCACTGGCAATCACTGCTTGAAAAACGCGGATTGCTGCAAGAATGCTTCGCCGGCCGTGCTTGCCACCTGTTACCGCGCCCAGTGCATGCGCACCGCCGCCGAATTCGCCAGGCGCGCGGGCATTGCCGATGGCAAATGGTCGGTGTCGTTTCAGTCGCGTCTGGGGCGGGCGAAGTGGATCGAACCCTACACCGAAGCGCGGCTGGATGAGCTGGCGAAAAGCGGCGTGAAGAAGATTCTGGTGATGTGCCCGGCGTTCGTTGCCGACTGCATTGAGACGCTGGAAGAGATCGGTGATCGCGGCAAGGAACAGTTCCGCGAAGCGGGGGGCGAGGAGTTGGTGCTGGTGCCGTGCCTGAATGATGAGCCGCAATGGGCGAAGGCGTTGGCGACCCTGTGTGAACGAGCGCCGCTGGCGCTGTAGCTGTTGTGGCGAGGGAGCTTGCTCCCGCTGGGCTGCGAAGCAGCCCCAAAACCTGCGGACGCGGTTCACAGGAAACCGCATCCGCCGAGTTTATGACTGCTTCGCAGTCAAGCGGGAGCAAGCTCCCTCGCCACAGGTAATGAGCCAGATTTTAGATCAGCGGCTCATCCGCCTTCTTGTTCTTCCAGCCATCATTGCCCGGCAGGATCAGGTTCAGCGCAATCGCCACCACCGCGCACAGCGCGATGCCTTTGAGGCCGAAGTCATCCGGGCCGGTACCGGTGCCGACCAGCACACCGCCGATACCGAATACCAGGGTCACCGACACGATCACCAGATTGCGCGCCTCGCCGAGGTCGATCTTGTGACGGATCAGGGTGTTCATCCCCACCGCCGCGATCGAACCGAACAACAGGCACAAAATCCCGCCCATCACCGGCACCGGAATGCTTTGCAGCAGCGCGCCGAACTTGCCGATGAACGCCAGGGTGATGGCGAAGATCGCCGCCCAGGTCATGATTTTCGGGTTGTAGTTCTTGGTCAGCATCACCGCGCCGGTCACTTCGGCGTAGGTGGTGTTCGGCGGGCCGCCAAACAGACCGGCCGCCGTGGTGGCGATGCCGTCACCGAGCAGGGTACGGTGCAGGCCAGGCTTCTTCAGATAGTCGCGACCGGTCACGCTACCCACCGCGATCACGCCGCCGATGTGCTCGATGGCCGGAGCCAGCGCCACCGGAACGATGAACAGGATCGCCTGCCAGTTGAACTCCGGCGCGGTGAAGTGCGGTAGCGCAAACCATGGGGCCGCCGCAATCTTCGCGGTATCGACCACGCCGAAATAGAACGACATGGCAAAACCCACCAGCACCCCGGAAATGATCGGCACCAGACGGAAGATGCCTTTACCGAACACCGCCACGATCAACGTGGTCAGCAGCGCCGGCATCGAGATCATCATCGCGGTCTGGTAGTGGATCAGCTCGGAGCCGTCGCCCGCCTTGCCCATCGCCATGTTCGCGGCAATCGGCGCCATGGCCAGGCCGATGGAAATGATTACCGGACCAATCACCACCGGCGGCAGCAGACGGTCGATGAAACCGGTGCCTTTGATCTTCACGGCGAGGCCGAGGAAGGTGTAGACGAAACCGGCCGCCATCACGCCGCCCATGGTCGCGGCGAGGCCGAACTGGCCCTTGGCGAGAATGATCGGGGTGATGAAGGCAAAGCTCGATGCAAGGAATACCGGCACCTGACGCCCGGTGACGATCTGGAACAGAATCGTCCCCAGACCCGCGGTGAACAATGCCACGTTCGGGTCAAGGCCGGTGATCAGCGGCATCAGCACCAGGGCGCCGAACGCTACGAACAGCATCTGGGCGCCGGACAGCACCGTGCGCCAGAGCGGATCGTTGAACTCTTGCTGCATGCTCACGCGTCCTTCTGCTTGGTACCGAAGATCTTGTCACCGGCATCGCCAAGCCCTGGGATGATGTACCCGTGTTCGTTCAGACGCTCATCGATGGACGCGGTGTAGATGGTCACATCCGGGTGAGCCTGTTCCACCGCGGCAATGCCTTCCGGCGCGGCCACCAGCACCATTGCGCGGATGTCCTTGCAACCGGCTTTCTTCAGCAGGTCGATGGTCGCAACCATGGAGCTGCCGGTGGCGAGCATCGGGTCGATGATCATCGCCAACCGTTCGTCGATTTCCGGAACCAGTTTTTCCAGATAAGTGTGCGCTTGCAGGGTTTCTTCGTTGCGGGCAACGCCCACAGCGGAAACCTTGGCACCCGGGATCAGGCTCAGCACGCCTTCGAGCATGCCGATGCCGGCGCGCAGGATCGGCACGACGGTGATTTTCTTGCCGGCGATTTTCTCCACCGACACAGTGCCGCACCAACCGGCGATATCGTAGGATTCGAGCGGCAAATCTTTTGTAGCTTCATAGGTCAACAGAGCGCCGACTTCCTGAGCAAGCTCACGGAAATTCTTGGTGCTGATATCGGCGCGGCGCATCAGGCCGAGTTTATGGCGGATCAGCGGATGGCGGATCTCGAGGATGGGCATGGAAAAACTCCGGCGGCGGGCAAAAAAACCGGCCTAGATTAATCTATCCGAGGGTGATGTCCTATAGGACATTGAGTACGTTAGTCCATTAAGGCTTGATTCGACCTCACGGGATGCGTACCTTTGCCCGCTTTTCCGAAAACATCCCCCTGGAGAGCGCCATGTCCGCTGATCTCGAGCATATCCGTCAAATCATGCGAGAGGCTGACTGCCTGTACACCGAATCTGAAGTCGAGGCCGCCATCGCCCGCGTCGGTGCACAAATCAACGAACAACTGGCCGACAGCAACCCGGTGGTGTTCTGCGTGATGAACGGCGGCCTGATCTTCTCCGGCAAACTGCTGACTCACCTGCAATTTCCGCTGGAAGCGTCCTACCTGCACGCGACCCGTTATCGCAACGAAACCAGCGGCGGCGACCTGTTCTGGAAAGCCAAGCCGGAAGTCTCGTTCATCGACCGCGACGTGCTGATCATCGACGACATCCTCGACGAAGGTCACACCCTGGGCGCGATCATCGACTTCTGCAAACACGCCGGCGCGCGCAAAGTGCACACCGCCGTGCTGATCGACAAGGATCACGACCGCAAGGCGCGTCCTGACCTGAAGGCAGACTTCGTCGGCCTGCCATGCGTTGACCGTTACATCTTCGGTTACGGCATGGACTACAAAGGCTACTGGCGCAACGCCAACGGGATCTTTGCCGTTAAAGGAATGTAATCCATGAACACGCCGAGCTTTCTTGATCAAACGCTATTCGCTGAATTGGCCGAGAAAGCTGCGGCCAACCCTCGTGGACGTCAGCACCACAACTTCCACCAGATGGAAGAAACGTGCCATCGCATGGCCGTGGGCTTGCAACCGAGCACTTATATTCCGCCGCACCGGCATCTGGGTGAGAACAAGGCGGAAACACTGCTGGTGCTCAAGGGCCGGCTGGGTCTGTTGATCTTCGATGAAACCGGTGCCGTGGTGAAAAAGCAGGTTCTGCAGGCCGGTGGTGAGTGTGTCGGTGTCGATCTGCCAACGGGCGTCTTCCATAGCCTGGTGGTGCTGGAAGCCAACAGTTTGATGTTCGAGTGCAAGGCTGGTCCCTATCGTCCGGTCGGTGAAGGCGAACTTGCTCATTGGGCCCCGCGGGAAGGCGAGGCCGGTGTGGCTGCATACCAGACGTGGATGCGCGCGCAGTTCGATTGATGCGAGGCTGGAACAAAAAAGGTGTAGGTCGCTGATAACGCGACCTGCACCTTTTTTGCTTTGCAGGACTGCGCAAAACGCGGCTAGAGTGCTCGGCCCCGCCCCCGGAGCCTGTCATGAGCCTTTTGATCCGCAGCCTTGCCGCCCTGTTGCTGACCCTCAGCCTGCCCCTGGCCGCCGCCCCGGCGCCGATGCACAGTCAATTTCTGCCGCCAGACGACCTGACCCTGCGCGATGCCGAGCCCGAGCAGCAACAACTGCTGCAAGTCACCGATTATTCGGTGGTGGTCGGTGCGCAACGCCAGTCCAATCAACAGCCGATTCCGGTCACGTCGCCGCTGATGATCCGCCTCAAGGGCAAGTCGTTGAACAAGGGCGCGACCATCACGCAAGTGCTGGTCAACTTCGATGGCGAAAGCAAAAGCCTGAAAAAACCGGTTTATGACGACAAGAGCAAGACCCTGACCCTGTATTACCCGCTGGCCCAGTACCGGGTAGTGATCGATCTGCTGCGCAACGACACCGTCTATGTGCAATTCCTCAGTTACGCCAACGGCCACATCTGGGCCGATCTGCACACCGGGGCCGTTCGTTCGCGTTGAGCCTTGTGGCGGGGCAGGGGTAAACTGCCCGCCCCGTGTAATGTCTGCGAGCTGGAGTCGGCAATGCGTAAAGATAAGAAACAGGTGATTGGTGACGAGATCGGCGATGAGCAGATCAAGCTGTTCCTCGATTTTGAGCCGGTCGACGCCACTTCGCCGTCGCTGCACAAACTGGTCAAGGCCTATCGCGGCCTGCGCATCGACGATTTCGAGCGCTTTCTGACGTTCTTCGTGGCTGCCGGTTACGACGTGGATGGCAAGGATGAGCAGGGCCAGACGTTTGTTGACCTGATCAAGGATCAGCGAAATGCGGCCGAGTACATTGAGCTGATAGAAAAAGCTCGCGGCTAAGATCACCCGATACTTGTGGCGAGGGGATTTATCCCCGATGGGCTGCGTAGCGGCCCCGAAGCCTGAGTGCAAGGGTGTCAGGTAAATCGCATCAATGGTTTGCGACTGCTGCGCAGCCGATCGGGGATAAATCCCCTCACCACAAGTGTTGGTGAGCCAGCAGTATTGGTTTTTATCCCAGCAAAAAAAACGCCCCGCACTCACTGAGTACGGGGCGTTTTTTATGGCGCAAGATCAAGCGAAGCTTGGGGTCTCGCTGCTTTCTTCAACCAGTTCCAGGGCGATGTTGTTCTGCGTGTTGATCTTGCGATACAGCGCAGCATCGGTTTCCAGAACCTTTTCGCGGGCCGGGAAGATCTCCGCCAGTTTGGCCGCCCACTCACCCTTGGCCTTGGCCGGGAAGCATTTCTCGATCAGCTCGAGCATGATCGAAACAGTCACCGAAGCCCCTGGCGAAGCGCCGAGCAGAGCGGCGAGGGAGCCGTCTTTCGCGGCGACCAGTTCGGTACCGAATTGCAGGATCCCGCCCTTTTTCGGGTCTTTCTTGATGATCTGTACCCGTTGGCCGGCCACTTCCAGGCGCCAGTCTTCGGCTTTCGCCTCCGGGTAGAAGCGGCGCAGGGAATCCAGGCGCTGCTCCATCGATTGCATCACTTCGCTGACCAGGTACTTGGTCAGGTCCATGTTGTTTTTCGCCACTGCCAGCATCGGCCCGATGTTGCTGGCGCGAACTGATAGCGGCAGGTCCATGAAGGAGCCGTGCTTGAGGAACTTGGTGGTGAAACCGGCGTATGGCCCGAACAGCAGGGATTTCTTGCCGTCGACAACGCGGGTGTCCAGGTGCGGCACCGACATCGGTGGCGAACCGACTGCAGCCTGGCTGTAGACCTTGGCCTGGTGGTGCTTGACCACTTCCGGGTTATCGCAACGCAGCCACTGGCCGCTGATCGGGAAGCCGCCGAAGCCTTTGCTTTCTTCGATGCCCGAAGCCTGCAGCAGCGGCAGGGCCGCGCCACCGGCGCCGAGGAAGACGAATTTGGCGTCGACTTCACGGCTGCTGCCGCTGTTGACGTCCTTGATGCTGACGGTCCAGCCAGCGCCGTTGCGTTTGAGGCCGGTCACGCGCTTGCAGTATTTGACCTGGGTGTCCGGTGCGCTGGTCAGGTGCTTGAGCAACTGATTGGTCAGGGCGCCGAAGTTGACGTCGGTGCCGTTCATCACGCGGGTGGCGGCCAGCACTTCATCCGGCGAGCGGCCCGGCATCATCAGCGGCATCCACTCGGCCATCTTGGCCTTGTCTTCGGTGTATTCCATGTCGGCGAAGGCGTGGTGCTTGTGCAGCACGTTGAAGCGTTCCTTGAGGAACGACACGCCTTTGTCACCCTGAACGAAGCTCAGGTGTGGCACCGGGCTGATGAAGGATTTGCACGAGCCGAAGGTGCCTTTCTTGGTCAGGTACGACCAGAATTGCTTGGACACTTCGAACTGGGTGTTGATGTGCACGGCTTTCTTGATGTCGACGCTGCCGTCGGCTGCCTGCGGCGTGTAGTTCAGCTCGCACAGGCCGGCGTGGCCGGTACCGGCGTTGTTCCACGGGTTGGAACTCTCCGCAGCACCGGAATCCATCAACTCGACGACTTCCAGCTTGATCGCCGGGTCGAGCTCTTTGAGCAGTACTGCCAGGGTGGCACTCATGATGCCGGCCCCAACCAGAACTACGTCGACTGCTTCGTTATGCGCCATTTAACGCGTCTCCAAAATCTGCAGCACCAAATTGTCGGCATGGCTGCCAGGGAGTGACGGGGCAAGTCAGTTGCGCCCCAGATACCCATGGTCAGGTTCGTCATGTCCGAATCTTCGCAATTTTTCGCAACTTCGACGGATGCATGCGGCCTGGCTTCAAGAGTTGCATGAACTCATTTCAGCACGCGGCTGGCAATTCGACTTATGGTCGAGACATCCGTTTTGTGCAACCAAATCCGTAGCGGACAGGCTTCAGGCTCCGATGTTCGAGGTATCCCCGGTCCTGTGTCGTTGGGCTGTTTCAGACGCTAATGGTGCATGTTCAGACGCAAAACTATTCATTTGCTCGCCACACTCTTGTGAAGTTGTGAAAACCCGTTTTTTTCACGCTCTTTTGAAGACGTGAACCTCAAAAAGGGCTGTCCAGGCCTGGCACCGTGCCCGCAAAGGCAAAACAACGCGGTGGCCGAGCGTATGACAGCTCTGCAGATTCGCGAAAAGCGGGGTTTTGCCGGAAGAACAGGCAAGCGCGCCAACTTCACTCGATCTGTGTGGGCGGCTCTCTGTGGGCGATTTTGATGGCTAATGCTGGGCATTGCCGGTGTTGCGGGGCCCGATCAGGAGACGTCCTTATAATCGGGGGGAGATTGTATCGAAGAAATGCGGGCAGTTGCTCGTGTTTAATGACTTTTATTAGGCATCCGGTCAGATGCTCAACATCGCTTGCACGCGTGCGCGGGGCTGCGACGGTATGACGCGGGCGCTGGCGGGCAGTGGCTGGTGCAACCAGTTGAGACGGATTTCTTCGATTTCCACCCAGCCATCGCCCATCGGTTGCAGGCTGCACTGCTTGAATGCCTGGCAATGACCGTTGCGGTCGAGCAGGGCAAAGCTGCGGTGCAGCGGACGTGGAGCGAACAACGAGATCAGATAACGCATGGCCAGGTACCTTGTTGGAGGACTGGTTTGAAGCTTGCCAAGTGGCCGTGACGCCAAGGTGTATGGGCGGTGAATAATCTGTGACAGGAACCGCATTCCCATGGGCGGGTCAGACATTCGAGTATTCACTGTCGAGTGCTGGTTACCCGCAGTGGCCCACCGCTATACTGCCGGCCTGTTTGTGCCTGATTCTGGAGAAAAGAGCATGTTGCAACGCCTGTTGTTCGGTTTGATCACTGTGACCAGTTTGACCCTGGTTGGCTGCGCCCACAGCCCGCAACAACTGAGCCCGGAACCGAAGCTGACCACGCAGTTGGCCCCGGTCGGCCATGGCCAGCAAGTGGTGGTGCGCGTGGTTGACGGTCGTCCGTCGCCAACCCTCGGCACCCGTGGCGGCCTGTACCCGGAAACCAGCGCCATCACCGTGCAGCGCGAGCAGATCCTGCCGAAGCTGCAGGCGCAGGCTGAAGCCGCCGTACGTCTGCTCGGCTTCACCCCGACCAGCAACGGGATGAACGCGCCGCAACTGACCGTGACCCTGACCGAGCTGAAGTACCAGTCGCCGAAAGAAGGCATGTACGTGACCGAAGCCACCATCGGCGCGACCTTTCGCTCCGATGTGCAGAGCGGCAACCGTCGCTACAGCGGGCGCTACGGTGCTTCGCTGGATCAGCGCTTCGGCATGGCGCCGAACCAGGAAACCAACACCAAGCTGGTCAGCGACGTGTTGAGCGATGCCTTGACCCGTCTGTTCAAGGACCCGACCGTAGGTCAGATCCTCGCCGAGTAAGCTGTTCGGCAGATGTGCAAAAGCCCGGCGCCAGTGATGGCGCCGGGCTTTTTTGTGGCCACATAATTCATCTGAATACTCATACAACTGTGGGAGGGGGCTTGCTCCCGAAAGCGGTGGATCAGTCAACTCAGAAGTCGACTGACACTCAGTCTTCGGGAGCAAGCCCCCTCCCACAGGGACAGGCGTGTGTCAGGCTGCCTGGGAGTAGAAGTCGAGCATGCTCACGCCGGTCAGCAGATCAGTCTCCGGCAAATCCGCGTGCTGATGCCCGCCGAGGGCGCAATACACCAGCCAGTGGCGATCCTGAACATTGAAGGCAAGACTGCCGACGAGGCTCTGTTGTTCGTCGGTCGGGGTGATGAGGTACAGGCGATCCTGGTTTTCGGCGTGCAGCATGTCGCGTTCCATGTGTGTTTCGAGGCGCGCATGGTGGCCGATGTAAATGACGATGCCGTGACACAGGGCAGCCATCGGTCGATTGTCAGGTTATTTGTCGCAAAGGGTAGGGTAGTGGAGGCGTGTTTCGGTAGAATCCGCGCCGCGGTCGTCGATCTGGCGCCTGCCACACCGATTCAGTTCCGAGGTCTGTGATGTCGCTGCACTTGATGACGCTGTTTACCGCCCATCCCGCCAAATTGATCAACCTGCTGGCGCTGGCTCTGGCCTTTCCAGGCAGTTGGCTGCTGCACGCGACCCGCCGTCGTGAACAGCGCGCTCTGGCCAGCATCGCCGCTCAACGCCAGGCTCAACCGAATGCCGAACCGATTCTGGATTGGGCAACGTTGCGCATGAACCGCTTTTTCTACCGCTTCGGTTTTGCCTGCCTCGGCCTGGCGCTGATCGTTTCGTGGGTCAGCACGCGCTTCTAAGGACAGCACAAACCCTTGTGGCGAGGGAGCTTGCTCCCGCTGGGCTGCGAAGCGGCCCCGATTCAGGTAAACGCGGTTTTTCAGGTATACCGCGTGATCTGGTTTTGCGACTGCTGCGCAGCCGAGCGGGAGCAAGCTCCCTCGCCACAAGGTTTGATTGAATCAGATAAAAAAACGGCGCCCCGAGGGCGCCGTTTTTGCGTCGAGTGGAAAGCGCTTACAACGGCAACCCGGCTTTTACGCGGTACTGATTGCGCACCGGTGTCGCATATTGCAGCACCAGATACGGACGGTGCTCCTCAGGGCAGGCGTCCAGCCGGCGCTGCCATTCTTCCTGTGCCTTGGCCAGCTCATCGGCCGGGAACACCTCGGCGGCCTTCGGCACGTTCAGTTGCGGATCGGCATCGGCCCACATTGCATACGCCAGGTAATGCACCGGGAACAGGCGATAACCGCCGAGAATCTGCTTGTCCATCTCGACCGCCAATTGCTTGGTGTCTTCGAACAGCTCGGTGATCGGCGCGGCGAAGTTCACGTGCACCCGGCCCTTGTAGCCGGTGATGCCCTTGGCGATGCTCACGTCATCCTCGCCCGGTGCCTTGGTGTAGGTGCCGGTGGTGGCGCGGATGTACAACTCGCGGGCCTTGGCCTGATCGCACGGGTCGTATTCGTAGCTGATCGACACCGGGGTCAGGTTCAGCGACTGAATCACTTCGCCGAACGGCTCGTCCTTGCGGCTCATGTGGAACATCTTGAGGATCGCCGACTCGGTGCGGTCGTCACCATCCTTCGCCCGGCCCTCGGCCTGAGCGATCCAGATCGACGCGCAGTCGTTGCGGATCGAGTGGTTGATGTACGCCGACAGCAACTGATACGCCGCCATCTTCTCGCGGCGCCCGGTGATCGAGCGGTGCACGATGAAGCTCTTGTTCAGGCGCATCAGGTCGCTGACAAAAGGCTTTTGCAGCAGGTTGTCACCGATCGCGATGCGTGGGGTCGGCAGGCCGGCGTGGTACACGGCATAGTTGACGAAGGCCGGGTCCATCACGATGTCGCGGTGGTTGGCGATAAACAGGTAGGCGCTGCCGGACTTGAATTGCTCGACACCGGTGTAGGTCACGCCATCAGTGGCGCGCTCGATGGTGTGGTCGACGTAAAACTCGACTTTGTCCTGCAAAGTGGCCACGGAGGTCACGTCGGCAAACTCACGACGCAGCCGATGGGCTATAAGTGGTTTGAGCATCCAGCCGAAGGCACCGGCAAAACGCGGGAAGCGGAAGTGGGTGAGGATATCTAGAAACGCCTTGTCGCCGAGCAGTCTTGCCAGTACCGCAGGTACTTCGCTGTCGTCGTAAGGTCGGATGGCATCGAATTCGCCCATCATGCTCTCTTGTTGGAAACGGCTAGGGTAAGTAAAGGTTTTGATCGAAAACCAACGGGGCACGGTCTGAAAAGGTAGCCAGACAAAAATAGCCCTGCAAATAGACCGGCGATTATACGCACAAGTCACCTGGGAGACCGCGATGCTGGAAAGCGCACTGTATGAATGTCCGTATTGTGGTGAAGAGGTTGAGACGACGGTGGACTTGTCCGGCGGAGATCAGACCTACATCGAGGACTGTCAGGTGTGTTGTCGACCGATCACGTTTGTCTTGCAGGTGCATGGCGAAGATTGGTTTCTGGAAGTCTTCAGCGAAAACGAGTGAGGGGGCGCCCATGCAGCGAATCTACGAGCCGGAAAACCTGATGGAAGGCGAGATGCTCAAGGGCATGCTCGCCAGTGAGGGCATCGAGGCGCACCTGGTGGGCCGGGATCTGCTGGGCGGCACCGGGGAATTGCCGATTTTCGGCCTGCTCGGCCTGTCGGTCGAAAACGACCAGGCCGAATACGCCCGCGAACTGATCACCGCGTACAATGCCGCGCTGCCGCTGCCCGGCGATGAACCGGAGAGCTTCCCCGGGACGCTGGTCTGTTAGGCTGACGTTCGTTTTATTTTTGAGTCGTGTTGCGCCATGTGTGGACGTTATGCCCTGTTTCGCTGGAACCGCGATTTCGCGGCCCTGCCCGGATTTCCCGCCGATCAGCAGGCGCAGTGGAACATTTCCCCCAATGATTCGGTGTTGATGCTGCGTGCCGAGGCCGACGGCCAACGCACCCTGGCCCGCGCCCGTTGGGGCCTGACGCCGCCGTGGCTGACCGATCTGTCGAAAACACCGGCGCATGCCCGGGCGGAAACGGTGGCCGAGCAACCGATGTTCCGCGAGGCGCTGCGCCTGCGTCGTTGTCTGTTGCCGGCCAACGGTTTCTACGAATGGCGCGGCAATCTGCGCAAGCGCCCGTACTGGCTGACGCCGGGGGAGGGCTCGTCGCTGTTTTTCGCGGCGATCTGGGAGGCGTATCCGGTGCAGGAGCAGGTGTGGCTGAGCACCGCCGTCATCACTCAGCCGGCGGCCAGTCAGCGCCGACCGTTGATTCTTGATGAGGCAGGGCAGGCGGCATGGCTCGATCCTGCGACGCCGCTGCATGTGCTGCAGGGCTTGCTTGCCAGTGAGCCCGCAGCGTTGCGCGAGCGGGTGTTGGCGAATCTGATCAATGATCCGAAGCTCAATGGGCCGGAATGCCTGACCCCGGGTTAAGTCAAAAGCCCCTCACCCTAACCCTCTCCCTGAGGGAGAGGGGACTGATTGGGGGATATTGACGAAATACACCGACTTGAACGCTCAGCTTTGAATCCATAATCGACTGGTTATTTCAGGTCAATGTATGACGGGAGACAGCTCGGTCAGTCCCCTCTCCCTTTGGGAGAGGGTTAGGGTGAGGGGTTTTTCGCTTTTCAGACCTTGAACTGATTGATCAACCGCCGCTGCTGCTCCGCCAATTTAGTCAGGCCGGCACTCGCCGAACTCGACTCATCCGCACCGCCCGCGACTTCATTCGCCACCTGACCGATATTGATCACGTTGCGGTTGATGTCATCGGCCACTGCGCTCTGCTCTTCAGCGGCACTGGCAATCTGCGTGTTCATGTCATTGATCACCGACACCGCCTGAGTAATCGTCTCCAGCGCCTCGGCCGCTTTCGCCGCGTGCTGCACGCTTTCGTCGGTGCGGTTCTGGCTGTCCTCCATGACTCGCACTACATCGCGGGTGCCCTGTTGCAGTTGCTGAATCATGCTCTGGATTTCTTCGGTGGCCTTCTGGGTCTTCTGCGCCAGATTGCGCACCTCGTCCGCCACCACGGCAAAGCCGCGACCCTGCTCGCCGGCCCGCGCCGCTTCGATCGCCGCGTTCAGCGCCAGCAGGTTGGTCTGCTCGGCGATCCCGCGAATCGCGGTGAGGATCGCGTTGATGTTTTCGCTGTCCTTGGCCAGCGTTTGCACCACGTCCACCGCTTTGCCGATTTCCAGCGCCAGCGCACCAATCGAGTTCGACGTATCACGGACGATCTGCATACCCTGACCGGCAGCCTGATCCGCATGGCTCGCTGCCTGAGCCGCTTGGGTAGCGTTGCGCGCCACGTCCTGCGCAGTGGCGGTCATTTCCTGCACCGCGGTGGCGACCTGATCGATCTCGGCCATTTGTTTCTGAATGCCGATGTTGGTGCGAATCGCGATGTCGGCAGTGTGCTCGGAGGAATCGCTGACGCTCTGCACCGACGTCACCACCTGCGTGATCATCGCCTGCAACTTGGCGAGGAAGGTGTTGAAGCCCTTGGCAATCGAGCCCAGTTCATCACTGCGATCACTGCTCAAACGACGGGTCAGATCGCCTTCACCTTTGGCAATGTCATCCAGCATGGCGACCATCTGCTTCAGTGGTCGGGCGATGCCGTGACCCACCAGCCAGATCACCAGCAGGCCGATGGCGGCGATGATCAGGCCGACCATGGCCATGCCGAAGGTGTCGGATTTGCGCTGTGCATCGAGATCGGCCTGGAGTTTTTGCAGATCGGCCATCACCGCGTTCAACGGCAGTTGCAGCATCAGCGTCCAGCGCGCGTCGGTCTGGCCGATGCCGAACGGCAGGTACAGTTCGATGCGGCCCTTGTCTTTGTTCACCGAGTAGGTGACTTCGCCGCGCTTGAGGTTGGCCATGTTGGCGATCTGCTCGGCGTCGAGGATGTCGCTGACTTTCTCGCCAAATTTGCTCGGGTCCTTGGTGTAGGCGACGATCCGGCCGTTGCCGCCGATCAGGGCCATTTGTCCGGCGCCGCCGTAAAGTTTCTGGTTGGCACCGAGGAGCATTTCCTGGATGAAGTTCACCGACAGGTCGGCGCCGACGATGCCCTGGAATGCGCCGTTGAGCATGATCGGTTCAATAAAGGAGGCGAGCATGACGATCTTGTCGCCGACCTTGTACGGCGCCGGATCGATCACGCAGGATTTCTTGCTCTCTTTCGAGCACAGGTAGTACTCGCTGGCCCGTACGCCAGTGGACAGGACTTTCTGGTCGTCGACGTCCGCCAGTTTGTCCAGGCCCAGGGTGCCGTCGTCATTGCGGAACCACCAGGGCAGGAAGCGCCCGTTGGCCGCGTCGATACCGACCACGCGGGTGCCGACGTAGGCCGCGTCATTGTGGTCCAGTGCGTTTTTTTTCCCAGCCGATGTAGGTGCCGAGAATCTTCGGATTCTGCTCGACGTTCTCCTTGATCAGGCTGATCAGTTGCTCGCGGCTGATGGTCAGTCGCGACTGGCCGTCGGCGCCCGGCGTGCCGAGCAGCGCGTTGACCCGCACCAGTCCGCCGGCAATCAGCAGCGGTGCTTCGAGTTCGCGCTGGATCTGGCTGACCTGAGTCTGCGCCAGCGAGGTCAGGCGTTGTTCGATGACTTGTTCGAACTGCGCCTGGGTGCGCTGTTGCACCATGTCTTGCGTGCGGGCACCGGAAAACAGCGCGTACAGCACCAGCGCGGCGACCACGCTGAGCACGATGGCGCCGGCCAGGGCGGCGACGGAAAACTGGATCGACTTGAACTTCATGGGAGCTCCGCACGCGAGAGGACGTCTGCGCTGTTGTATCGGCAGCAGGCATTGGGCCATGAGGGCCGTGCGAAGCAATGCGCGGCAGATGTCGCAAATGGATCAGTGTGCGGCGCAGCTGTGCAGGGCTTGCGCAGGCGTGTGAATTTTTTCCTACAGGGACGGCGGCCAATTTCTGAAAGTGCATGCAACGCGTCTGTTGTATCTGGCGTCGATACAATTGACCCCCTACGATACGCGACAGGTTTTCAGGGAGCTTTTGAATGAACAAGACATTGGTTGTAAGTGCACTGAGCGCAGCGCTGTTGCTGGCAGGTTGTCAGTCGGTCAACACCACCAGCGGCGGGGCCGTCGGTGTGGAGCGCAAGCAGTACATGTTCAGCATGCTGTCCTCGCAAGAGGTCGACCAGATGTATGCCCAGTCCTATCAGAAGACCGTTGGCGAGGCGTCGAGCAAAGGCGTGCTGGACAAGACCAGTCCGGAGGCCAAGCGGGTTCAGGCGATTGCCAACCGGCTGATCGCCCAGGCGCCGAACTTCCGTCCGGACGCGGCGCAGTGGCAATGGGAAGTCAATCTGATCAAGAGCGATGAGCTCAACGCCAACTGCGGCCCTGGCGGCAAGATCATTGTCTACACCGGGCTGATCGACAGCCTGAAACTGACCGACGATGAAATCGCCGCAGTCATGGGCCATGAAATCGCCCACGCCCTGCGCGAGCACGGTCGTGAAGCGATGTCCAAGGCTTATGGCATTGAAATGGCCAAGCAGGGTGCCGGTGCGTTGCTCGGTCTGGGTCAGGACAGCCTGGCGCTGGCCGACACCGTGGCCAACTACGGCATGACCTTGCCCAACAGCCGCGCCAACGAAAACGAAGCCGACCTGATCGGTCTGGAGCTGGCCGCTCGCGCCGGCTACAACCCGAACGCGGCGATCACCCTGTGGGACAAGATGAGCAAGGCTTCTGAAGGCGCACCGCCGGAATTCATGAGCACCCACCCGGCCTCGACCAGCCGGATCGCCTCGCTGCAGGCGGCGATTCCGAAGGTGATGCCGCTGTACGAAAAAGCGCCGAAGTCCTGAGTCCATCGCAGTTTCTGTGACTGATGGGATTTATTGTGGCGAGGGGATTTATCCCCGATGGGCTGCGGAGCAGCCCTAAACCTGTAACTACGGTATGTCTGACACTCTGAGACATCAGGTCTTGGGGGCGCTTCGCACCCCATCGGGGATAAATCCCCTCACCACAGGTCACAATGACAGGTCAGGAGGCCGGGTTAGATCCAGCCACTGCTCTGCATCGCCTTGTACACCGCAACGATCGCCAGAATGAAGAACGCCGAAGCGGCCAGGCGACGGATCAGGGTCAGCGGCAGTTTCTCCGCAGCAAAATTACCCGCCAATACCACCGGCACGTTGGCAATCAGCATGCCCGCCGTGGTGCCGATGATCACCAGCCACAGCTCCGGATATTGCGCCGCCAGCATCACGGTGGCGATCTGCGTCTTGTCACCGATTTCCGCAAGGAAGAACGCGATCAGCGTGGTCAGGAAGGGGCCGAACTTGCGTGCGGTGCTGGCTTCATCGTCGTCCATCTTGTCCGGGACCAACGTCCACAGCGCAGTGGCGGTAAAACTCGCGGCGAGAATCCAGTGCAGGACCGAGTCTGAGAAGAAGCTGCCGAACCAGGCGCCTACCGCACCGGCTGCTGCGTGGTTGGCCAGGGTCGCAGCGACAATACCGGCAATGATCGGCCAGGGTTTGCGAAAGCGAGCGGCGAGAATCAGCGCGAGCAGTTGCGTCTTGTCGCCGATTTCGGCCAAGGCAACGATTGCGGTGGGAACGAGTAACGAGTCCAGCATCAGGATTTTCCTAAGGGGCGGGTCGACACGGCTATGACACGTACAGCCTTCCCGCCCCGGGTAAGGTGTGCGTGTCATAGGTCTTGTCAAACCCTGCGATCCGTCTGGTGCGGACGCTTGGGTCGCATACGCCATGATCTGAGGATCAAGTATGTTGACGTATGCCGGACGAGCTTGGCGCTCGTGGGAGACTACTCCCCTAGGACGGAGCGGATTCTGCCTAGGCAGAATCCATTCGGCAAGTGCTAATTTTCAGCCGCGCTTGGCCCGGTAAATCCGGAAACCATTGCCTTCGGCCTTGATTGCACACACGCCCAGATGCTCTTCGATCAGTGGCTGATACTTCAGGAAGCTGTTCGCAACCAGGCGCAGTTCGCCGCCGTTTTTCAGATGTTTGGCCGCTTTTCGCAGCAAGTTCTCGGTAGCAAAATAATCGGTGTGCACGCCGACATGGAACGGCGGATTGCTCAGAATCGCGTTCAAACCCATCGGTGCAGCGTCGATGCCATCACCGGTCAGCACCTCGGCTTCCAGACCGTTGGCCGCCAATGTCAGGCGACTGCTGGCGGCGGCGAAGGCATCGACGTCGAGCAGGGTCACCTGATTGTGCGGATAGCGACGTTTGACCGCCGCGCCCAACACCCCGGCGCCACAACCGAAGTCCAGCAGGTGACCGCTCGGCAATTTGTCCAGATGCTCCAGCAGCAGGGCGCTGCCGCGGTCCAGTCGACCATGGCTGAACACGCCCGGCAGACTGATGACTTTCAACGGGCCTTCGGCCAGTGGCAGCTCATAAGTCTGCGCCAGGCTTTCCAGCGATTTGGCTTCGGGTGCATTGGCCACGGTGACTTGCCACAGTTGGCAGTGACGGGCGCTGTCGAGTTTGCGCGGCTTGCCGAACGGGTTGAGCTGCTTGGACGCCCCCTCGATACCGCTGCGTTTTTCCCCGACCAGAAACACCTCGCGCCCGGGCAGACGTGCGGCCACGGCATTGAGGATGTAATCGGTCAGATCCTTGGACTTGGGCAGAAACACCACGGCGCTGTCGAATTCGCGCTCCGGCACATTCACACCGAAATGGCTGCGACCTTCGAAGCGCGCATCGAGTGCCGCTTGATCGCCGGCATGCCAGCACCAGCCGAACGCATTGGGCAGGCGCCCGAGCAAATCGTCGGCAGGCAAACCGGCCAGCAACAGCGAACCCTGGAATAACTCGGCCTGACGAAGCAGTACTTCACTGCGCGGATCCATAACTGCTCCTTGAAAAAAAAGTGCCGCAGTTTATCAACTGACGACCCGCAGCGCTGTACCGCTGAAGAACGCCTGAGCGTTTTCGGTCAATTGGCCGACGATACGCTGCCGCGCTTCGCGACTGCCCCAGGCGTTGTGCGGGGTGACGATCAGCCGCGGAATATCCGCCGCAAGTAGCGGATTGCCGTTGACCGGCGGTTCGACACTCAACACATCAGTAGCCGCGCCGCCGAGGTGACCGTTGCGCAGGGCATCGGCCAAGGCTTGCTCGTCGATCAAACCACCGCGAGCGGTGTTGACCACAAACGCGCCGGGTTTCATCGATGCCAGCTCGCGGGCGCCGATGAAGTGCCGGGTGTGTTCGTTGAGCGGGCAGTGCAGGGTCAGGGCATCGATCTGCGGCAGCAGTTCGGCCAGTGGCAGACGATCCGGGCGCGCCGGGCGGCCCGGAATCTGTCCGAGCAATACACGCATGCCGAATGCTTCGGCCAGGCGCGCGACCGCACCGCCGAGTTCACCGTGACCGAGCAGACCGAGGGTTTTGCCTTCCAGTTCGACAATCGGGTAGTCGAGCAGGCAGAACTGTCTGGCCTGCTGCCAGCGACCCTCGCCGACGGCTTTCTGATAATCCGCCAGGCGGGTGGCGAGGTTGAGCAGCAACATGATCGTGTGCTGCGCCACCGACGGCGTGCCGTAACCCTGACAGTTGCACACGGTGATGCCATGGGCGCAGGCCGCGTCCAGATCGACGTTGTTGGTGCCGGTGGCGGTGATCAGGATCAGTTGCAGATCCGGGTTGGCGGCCATCGCGGCGGCGTCGATGCGGATCTTGTTGGTGATCGCCACGCTGGCACCGTGCAGGCGCTCGCTGACCTGTTCAGGCAAGGTCTGAGCGAACAGTTGCAGAGCGCTGAAGCAGGCGCGCAACGGGCTGAGGTCGAGATCGCCGAGATCCAGAGACGGGTGATCGAGGAATACGGCGCGGCGCGGGTTCGTCATCAACTGTACCTTTTGTGCTTGGAACGGAAGGCGTAATCTGCCGAGCCTACCAGATGAAACAAATGGTTACGCACAGCGCCCGCAATACTCTGTGGCGAGGGAGCTTGCTCCCGCTGGGCTGCGAAGCAGACCCAAACCCATTCACCGTACTGTGTCAGGCACACCGGTGTTTCAGGTTTTACGACTGCTGCGCAGCCGAGCGGGAGCAAGCTCCCTCGCCACAGGGTTTGAGCCAGTTGATGAATTGTTTTTACTCATTAAAGAGGAGCCCCCATGTACTGGACCGAGTTCTTGACCGTTGCACTGATCCACCTGTTGGCCGTGGCCAGCCCCGGCCCGGACTTTGCCGTGGTGGTGCGCGAGAGCGTGACCCATGGTCGTCGCGCCGGCACCTGGACCGCGCTGGGTGTGGGCACGGCGATTTTCCTGCACGTGGGCTATTCGCTGCTGGGCATCGGCCTGATCGTGTCGCAGTCGATCGTGCTGTTCAACGCCTTGAAATGGGCTGCGGCGGCGTACCTGCTGTACATCGGCTTCAAGGCTTTGCGCGCGCAGCCGGCGAAAACCGTCACCGATGACTTGCACAAGGAAGCCGGCGTGCGCACCGCTCGCGGCGCCTTCACTTCGGGTTTCGTCACCAACGGCCTGAACCCGAAAGCCACGCTGTTCTTCCTCTCCCTGTTCACCGTGGTGATCAACCCGCACACGCCGCTGGCGGTGCAGGCCGGTTACGGGGTTTATCTGGCGGTCGCGACGGCTGTCTGGTTTTGCCTGGTGGCGATGCTGTTCAGCCAGCAGCGCGTGCGCGCCGGTTTTGCCCGCATGGGCCACTGGTTCGACCGCACCATGGGCGCAGTGCTGATCGCGATCGGCGTGAAACTCGCCTTCACCGAGATGCACTAAGAGCTGAAACCCGATCAAACTGTGGGAGCGAGCTTGCTCGCGAAGGCGTCGGATCAGTCGATATCACAGGTGACTGGAAGATTGCTTTCGCGAGCAAGCTCGCTCCCACAGGGGAGATGGGGAATTCCTACACGAGTTGGCTGAGTTTGCTCAGATTATTCAGGTACTCCCGGGGATTTTCCCCAAGCAAACGGCGAAACATCGCGCTGAACGCCCGCGCGCTGCCGTAGCCCAAGTCCCGTGCCACGCTTTGCACGCTGTCCCCGGCGAGCAGGCGCGGCAGGGCTTCCATCAGGCGCAGTTGCTGGCGCCAGGCGTTGAAACTCATCTTCAGTTGTCGCTGGAACAGCCGCGCCAGGGTGCGCGAGCTGGCGCCGACCTGCTGCGCCCAGTCTTCCAGGGTGTTGGGGTGATCGGGGGTGTGCAGCAACGCCAGACAGATGTTTTGCAGGCGCCGGTCAGTAGGCATCGGAATGTGCAGCGGCAGGTTTTCCAGGCCGGCCAGTTCTTCCAGCATCAACTGCTGGATCAATGGATTGTCAGCATGCGGCGGGCCCTGCACGGCGCGCAGGATCAACTCGCGCAACAGCGGCGTCACCGCCAGCACGCAGCACTGTTGCAGGCTGGCCGGTGACAGTTCGGGGGCGATGAACAGTGAGCGCATCTGCACATCGCCGGACATGAAAATCTCGTGCGCGACCTGCGGCGGAATCCACACCGCGCGGCTCGGTGGAATCACCCAGGCACCAAAATCGGTGACCACCCGCATGATCCCTCTGACGGCATACAGCAACTGCGCCTCGCGGTGCAGGTGCAGCGGCTGGTGGGCACCGTCCAGATAATCCCGGGGATAGGCACTTACCGGGCCGTGTTCGAAATGGCTGATCAACATGTCGGGTTTGATGACCTGAATGGCAGATATGCGCTTTTTCGCCAACTTAGCATAGGCCGCTCATAACAATCCGCCCACAACACACTCAAGCGTGCTGCCATGAATCAATCCCGAAACGTCATACGCTACGTCAACGCTGCCCATGTGATCGATCACATGTTCATGCTGATTTTTCCCGCCGCCGTGCTCGGCATGACCCAGGCTTTTGGCCTCGACTACGCCGCGCTGATCGGTCTGTCACTGGGTGGCTTCATTGCCTTCGGTGCCTGTTCGCTGCCGGCCGGCTGGCTGGGTGATCACTGGAGCCGGCGGCAGATGATGCTGGTGTTTTTCTTCGGCATCGGCGCCTCGGCGATCTTCACCGGGTTGAGCAGCAGCCCGACGATGCTGGTGATCGGGCTGACCCTGATCGGCATTTTTGCGGCGATCTACCACCCGGTGGGTACCGCGATGCTGGTGGCCTACGCGCAGAACCGTGGCCGGGAAATCGGCATCAACGGCATGTGGGGCAACCTCGGCGTGGCGTTTTCGGCGCTGATCACCGGGTTGCTGGTGGCGCAATTCGGCTGGCGCTCGGCCTTTGTGTTACCGGGTGTGGTGGCGATTGCGCTGGGTATCGGTTTTGCCCTGCAGGTGCGTGAAGAGCCGATCCCGCAGCGTCCGCACACCGTGCTGAAAGGCGCTGCCGGTCAGAAGATTTCGATGCTCATGGTGTTCGGTGTGCTGGCGCTGGCGACGGCCACTGGCGGTGTGGTGTTCAACGCCACCACCATGACCTATCCGAAGCTGTTTCAGGAGCGTCTGCATGACCTGTTCGCCTCGCCGCAAACCCTTGGCGTGGTGGTCAGCCTGGCGTATGCCTTCGGCGCGGTGGCGCAGTTGAGCATCGGGCAGGTGCTGCATCGGGTCAGTCTGAAATGGCCGTTTCTGGTGCTCACGTTGTTTCAGGCACCGCTGTTATACGGCATGGCCCATGTCGATGGCTGGGCGGTGATCGTGCTTGGAGCGGCGTTCATGTTCGTGGTGTTTGGCCAGGTCACGGTGAACGACTCGATGGTCGCCAATTTCGTTGCACCGCAGTGGCAATCCCGGGTGTTCGCCCTGCGTTACTGCCTGTCGTTCGGCGCCAGTGCGACGGCGATTCCGCTGATTGCCTACGTCGAGCCGCGCCATGGTTTCGTCGGGCTTTACCTGATTCTGGCGGGTTTTGGCGCGTTGACCTTCCTCGCTGCCGTAGCTTTCCCACGCACACCTTCCGAAGCGGCTGTAGGACAAGCCGCCTGAGTGGGGCTGAATACCGGCAAATGCTGGCTCAAAGCTAGCATTTGTACGGCTGTGCAAATCATTCCTTCGGCTGATTTGACTGGGGTATAACGGCTCTAGAGTAATGCTCTCTACGCCAACACCGTGCAGCCAGAAAAGGGATTCATATGTTGCAGACTCGCGTCATTCCCCCGGCCGATGGGGCCTACCAGTATCCATTGCTGATCAAACGGCTGCTGATGTCCGGCGCCCGTTACGAGAAAACCCGCGAGATCATTTACCGAGACCAGTTGCGTTACAGCTATCCGACTCTGATCGAGCGGGTTGCGCGGCTGGCCAATGTGTTGACGGCGGCGGGGGTGAAGGCGGGTGACACCGTGGCGGTGATGGACTGGGACAGCCATCGCTACCTCGAGTGCATGTTTGCCATCCCGATGATCGGCGCGGTGATCCACACGATCAACGTGCGCCTGTCGCCGGAACAGATCCTCTACACCATGAACCACGCCGAGGATCGCTTCGTGCTGGTCAACAGCGAGTTCGTCGGGCTGTATCAGGCCATCGCGCCGCACCTGACCACGGTGCAGAAAACCCTGCTGCTGACCGATTTGCCGGAAAAGACCGCCGAGCTGCCGAATCTGGTCGGCGAGTACGAGCAACTGCTGGCCGCTGCGAGCCCGCAGTACGACTTCCAGGACTTCGACGAGAACTCGGTCGCCACCACCTTCTACACCACTGGCACCACCGGTAACCCGAAAGGTGTGTACTTCACCCATCGGCAACTGGTGCTGCACACCATGGGCGTGTCGACGATCATGGGCGCGATCGACAGCGTGCGCCTGCTCGGCACCAACGATGTGTATATGCCGATCACCCCGATGTTCCATGTGCATGCCTGGGGCCTGCCGTACGTGGCGACCATGCTCGGGCTCAAACAGGTTTACCCGGGGCGTTACGATCCGGAGTTTCTGGTCGAGCTGTGGCGCAAGGAGAAGGTCACGTTCTCCCACTGCGTGCCGACCATCCTGCAAATGCTGCTCAACGCCAAAGGCGCGCAAGGCACGGATTTCGGTGGCTGGAAGATTGTCATCGGTGGCAGTGCGCTCAATCGCACGCTGTATGAGACCGCCAAGGCCCGAGGCATTCAGCTCACGGCGGCGTACGGCATGTCCGAGACCGGGCCATTGGTCTCGTGTGCGCATCTGAACGACGAACTCATGGCTGGCACCGAAGACGAGCGCACCACTTACCGGATCAAGGCCGGTGTGCCGGGGCCGCTGGTGGAAGCGGCGATCGTCGATGGCGACGGCAACTTCCTCCCCGCCGACGGCGAGACTCAGGGCGAACTGGTGCTGCGCGCGCCGTGGCTGACCGAGGGCTATTTCAACGAACCGCAGAAGGGCGCCGAACTCTGGGCCGGTGGCTGGCTGCACACCGGGGATGTGGCAACGCTCGACAGCATGGGCGTGATCGACATCCGCGACCGCATCAAGGACGTGATCAAGACCGGTGGCGAGTGGATCTCTTCGCTGGACCTCGAAGACCTGATCAGCCGTCATGTGGCGGTGCGTGAAGTAGCCGTGGTGGGGATTGCCGATCCGCAGTGGGGCGAGCGGCCGTTTGCCCTGCTGGTGATCCGCGAAGGGCACGAGATCGGGGCGCGCGAACTCAAGGAACACCTCAAGCCATTCGTGGAGCTGGGACACCTGAGCAAGTGGGCGATTCCGAGCCAGATCGCCCTTGTTACGGAAATTCCCAAGACCAGTGTCGGCAAACTCGACAAGAAGCGCATCCGCCTCGACATCACCGAATGGCAGGCCAACAACAGTACCTTCCTCTCGACGCTCTGAGCGTCTGCTGGCGCGCCGAAAACGGCGCGCCAGACCCACCAAGCAAGCGCTTGGCTTGTGAAATCGAAAAAATCAGCCATCCTTGCCGGGCCGACATGTGTCGGACTGGCGAAAGGACTGTTCCAGAGTGGCCGGCAGCTGCAAATCACACTTTAGAGGGATCAAGCAGTAGCACCTGCTGGCTATAGTCCGCTCAAGGATTTTTAAGAACGGGGCACACGCACAAACGGGGCGATGCAATTTTGGAGTGACGTCGGGTGGCTACTGGCTCCCGGTCTTCCAGGCGTTTTTAAAAGTACTCACTGCCATAACAATAATGCACATGGAGTAGCGTCGATGACATCAGTAAACCAGTTCTGGCGCCGGGCTAAACTGCCTCTGGCCGTCAGTCTTGCCTCTACGCTCGCCGGGCCCGCATTCGGCGTCAGTTTCAACGTCGGTGAAATCGAAGGCCAGTTCGATTCCTCGCTCTCCCTGGGCATGAGTGTTTCGACCCAGCAGCCGAACAAGGATCTTATTGGTGTCAACAACGGCGGCAAGGGCTTGTCCCAGACCTCCGACGACGGTCACTTGAACTTCAAGAGCGGGCAAGCCTTCTCGAAGATCTTCAAGGGTATCCATGATCTCGAATTGAAATACGGTGACACCGGGGTCTTCGTCCGGGGCAAATACTGGTACGACTTCGCGCTGCAGAATCAGGACCTGGAATACAAGGACGTCAGCAACCACAACCGCGACGTCGCAGCGCGTTCTTCCGGCGGGCAGATCCTCGACGCCTTCGTCTACCACAACTACTCGATTGCCGATGAACCGGGTTCGGTGCGTCTGGGCAAGCAGGTGGTGAACTGGGGTGAAAGTACCTTCATCGGCGGCGGCATCAACTCGATCAACCCGATCGACGTGTCCGCGTTCCGCCGTCCGGGTGCCGAGATCAAGGAAGGTTTGATTCCGGTCAACATGTTCTACGTGTCGCAGAGTCTCACCGAGAACCTGTCGGCCGAAGGTTTCTACCAGATCGACTGGCAGAAGACCGTGACCGACAACTGCGGCACGTTCTTCTCGCAGCCGGACATCGTTACCACTGGTTGCGACGACAACCTGCGGGTGCTGAACAAGCGTTCGACCATTCCGGGTATTGCGCTCGGGCCGTTGGCCAACGCTGGCGTCGACGTCAACGAAGAAGGTGTGCTGGTGCGCCGTTCGCCTAACCGCAACGCCCGTGACAACGGGCAATGGGGGGTTTCCGCCAAGTACATGTTCGACCCGCTGGCCACCGAGTTCGGCGCCTACTTCATGAACTACCACAGCCGTGCGCCGATCTTCAGCGCCACCGGTGCGCCACAGTCGATCTATAACGGCGTCAAGGCATTGCCAGGGCCGTTCCAGGCACTGGGCCCGCTGGTGGTGGCAGGCAACTCGGAATACTTCATCGAATACCCTGAAGACATCCGCCTCTACGGTTTGAGCTTCTCCACTACCCTGCCTACCGGTACGGCGTGGAGCGGTGAGGTCAGCTATCGGCCGAATGCGCCGGTGCAACTGAACTCCACCGACATTCTGTTCGCCGGCGTACGTCCGCTGGGTGGTGCGTTGACCAATGCGTCGATCCTCAACGGCGTGCCGGGCCAGGATCTGCACGGTTACAACCGTAAGGAAATCACCCAACTGCAAACCACCCTGACGCACTTCTTCGATCAGGTGATGGGCGCCAACCGTCTGACCCTGGTAGGTGAAGTCGGCGTGACCCACGTCGGTGGTCTGGAAAGCAAATCCGAAGCCCGTTACGGCCGCGATCCGGTGTTCGGTCCGGGTGAACTGCCGTCGACCGGCGGCCTCAACACCTGCTCGCAAATCCTCAATACCTCGACCATCAATGGCGCAGGGGCCGGGGCTTCGAACAGCAACGTGGCCAGCAACTGCAACAACGACGGTTTCACCACAGCGACCTCGTGGGGCTATCGCGGTCGGGCAATCTGGGATTACAGCGACGTGTTCGCCGGCGTGAACCTCAAGCCGAACGTGGCCTGGTCCCATGACGTCAAAGGTTACTCGCCTGGCCCTGGCGGCAACTTCGAGGAAGGTCGCAAGGCCGTCAGCCTCGGGCTGGATGCCGAATATCAGAACACCTACACCGCGAGTCTGAACTACACCAACTTCTTTGGTGGTCGCTACAGCACGGTTGATGATCGCGACTTCGTTGCACTCAGCGTTGGCGTGAACTTCTAAGCACAGTTTTTTCAGGACGAACACACATATGAAAATAACAAAGAGTCTGTTCCACGCGGGTGTTCTGGGGCTTTCGCTGCTGGCGACCGGCGTCATGGCGGCAGTGCCTGCTGCCGAAGCCGACAAGCTCGGCAAAAGCCTGACACCCATGGGCGCCGAAATGGCCGGCAACGCCGACGGTTCGATCCCGGCCTGGAAACCGCTGCCGAAGAATGCCGGCACGGTTGACAGCAAGGGCTTCCTGTCAGACCCGTACGCCGGTGAAAAACCACTGTTTACCATCACCGCGCAGAACGTCGAGCAGTACAAGGCCAAGCTTGCTCCGGGCCAGTACGCGATGTTCAAACGTTACCCGGACACCTTCAAGATGCCGGTGTATCCGTCCCATCGCGGTTCGACCGTGCCGGATAGCGTATTCGCCGCGATCAAGAAGAACGCCACCACCACCAATCTGGTCGCCGGCGGCAACGGTCTGGAAAACTTCGATACCGCCGTGCCGTTCCCGATTCCGAAAAGCGGTCTGGAGGTGATCTGGAACCACATCACCCGTTATCGCGGTGGCAGCGTGACCCGTCTGGTGACCCAGGCGACTCCGCAAACCAACGGCTCGTTCAGCCTGGTGTACTTCCAGGACCAGTTCGTGTTCCGCGACAAGATGAAGGACTACGATCCGGCCAACCCTGGCAACATCCTGTTCTACTTCAAGCAGAAAGTGACCGCGCCGGCACGTCTGGCCGGTACCGTGCTGCTGGTGCATGAAACCCTCGATCAGGTGAAAGAACCGCGCAAGGCCTGGGTCTATGCCACTGGTCAGCGCCGTGTCCGTCAGGCGCCACAAGTGTCGTATGACGGTCCGGGCACTGCCGCGGACGGTCTGCGTACCTCCGACAACCTCGACATGTACAACGGTGCACCGGATCGCTACGACTGGGCGCTGGATGGCAAGAAAGAGATCTATATTGCCTCCAACAGCTACAAGATCGATTCGCCAAACCTGAAGTACACCGACATCATCAAGGCCGGTCACATCAACCAGGACCTGACCCGTTACGAGTTGCGTCGTGTCTGGCACGTGGTCGCCACCCTGAAACCGGGTCAGCGCCACATTTATGCCAAACGTGACTTCTACATCGACGAAGACACCTGGCAGGCAGCGGTCATCGACCACTACGACGGTCGCGGTCAGCTGTGGCGAGTAGCCGAGGCGCATGCCGAGGACTACTACGACAAGCAAGTACCGTGGTACGCGCTGGAAGCCCTGTACGACCTGCAATCGGGCCGCTACCTGGCGCTGGGCATGAAGAACGAAGAGAAGCAGGCGTATGACTTCGGTTTCTCTGCCACCAAGAGCGAATTCCAGCCGGGCAACCTGGGCCAGGACGGTATCCGCTAAGCTTTGACCCGAGGCCGCATCCTCGAAAAAACGCCCCGACTGGTTCGGGGCGTTTTTTTGCCCGGCGTTATTGGCTGAACCTTTTTGTAGCCATTTGTAGCAGCAACCTTCATAACCGCTACGTTTAAGGCTAGGCTGCGGACATCTGCTACGCCGCCAACAGCCATTCAAACAAGAGCCGGCCATGACTGATCTGTCCCCGCTTCCGGGTCCTGCAAGCGTTGCCGTCGCGACACTGGACGGACGTTTTTTTCGTCCGCCACTGCCCGACGGCTATGTGTTGCGACCGCGTCTGTGTGAACGCCTGAGCGCCGGACTCGCGGGACGGCTGTTGCTGGTCTGCGCCCCCGCCGGCTTCGGCAAGAGCTCGCTGGCGGTGGAGTTCTGTCAAAGCCTGCCGGCGCACTGGCAAAGTCTTTGGCTGGGATTGAGCCCGCGGGATAACGATCCGGGGCGCTTTCTCGAGCGGTTGCTGGAAGGGCTGCAGGATTACTTTCCGGATCTGGGCAGTCGCGCGCTCGGCCTGTTGAAGATGCGTCAGCGCCATCAGCCGTTTGCCTTCGAAGAATGGCTCGACGGCTTGCTCGACGAGTTGTCGCTGCAACTGCAACCCACCGCGCCGTTGCTGCTGGTGCTCGATGATTACCATCTCGCCCAAGGCCCGGTGCTCGATCGTTGCCTGCAGTTCTTCCTCAATCATTTGCCCGATGGCTTGCTGGTCATGGTCACCAGTCGCCAGCGCCCGGACTGGCATCTGGCGCGCCTGCGCCTGTCACGGCAACTGCTGGAACTGCATGAACAGGATCTGCGCCTGACCCACGATGAGGCGCTGACACTGCTCGACCGACACAGCAGTTCATTGCGTGGCGAGGCGCTGGAAAACCTGATCCAGCGCAGCGAGGGGTGGGTGGCCGGGCTGCGTTTCTGGTTGCTGGCGGCATCCGAAGCCGGTAGCGAGGCCTCGTTGCCGCAAGCGCTGAACGGCGGGGAAGGGCTGATTCGCGACTACCTGCTGGAAGAAGTCATCGACTGCCTGCCCGCCGAAGTGCAGGCGTTTCTCTACGACACCGCTCCTCAGGAGCGCTTTTGCAGCGAGCTATGCGACGCGGTGCGCGAAGCCCACGACAGCGCCGAAATCCTGCGGTTTCTGTTGGCGCATCAGGTGTTTCTGGTGCCGCTGGACGAACACGGCCACTGGTATCGCTATCACCATTTGTTTTCCGATCTGCTGCGCAGCCGGCCCGTTGCTCGACCGTTGGTGCCCGCCGCGACGTTACACCTGCGCGCCTGTCGCTGGTTCAATGCGCAAGGCCTGCTCGACGAAGCGGTCGAACAGGCCTTGCGCGCCGGGCATCTGGATGTGGCGGCCAATCTGGTGCAGAACCTGTCCGAGGAACAACTGCTCGCCGAGCAGAACGTCGGCATGCTGCTGCGCTGGAAAATGGACTTGCCCGACAGCCTGCTGATCAGCACGCCACGCTTGATCGTGCTGTACAGCTGGGCGCTGGGGCTGGCCTGTCAGCTTGATGCCGCTGAAGAGCTGGCCAGTCATTTAAGTCGTTTCCTGCCGGCGCCTTCGGCCTCTGCGCAAAAGTCGATGCTCGCACAATGGCTGGCGCTCAGCGGGATCATCGCCCGTGGGCGTGGTCATCGGGAATTGACTCAACGCTATTGCAGCGAAGCGCTGGAAAGCCTGCCGGCCAAGCGCTACGGGCAGCGCCTGATGTGCCTGTCGACCCTGTCCAACCTGGCGATTGCCGACGGCGATCTGTGGCGTGCGCGGGGCCTGAATCGCGAATCCCTTGAGCTGGCGCAGCGGGTCGGCAATCCGTTGTTCGAAGCCTTGGCGCATTACGACCGGGCGCGGGTCCTGCAATCGCGGGGGGAAATACTGCGCGCCCTGGATGAGGTGCATCAGGGCCTTGATCGTCTGCGCGGGCTGTCGGCGCAACGTCTGTACGCGGTGCGTGCGCGGCTGACGCTGTATGAAGGTTTTCTGCTGTCGATGCGCCTGCAACCGCAGCAGGCCCGAGCCCGATTGCTGAGCGGTCTGGCCGAAGCGCGGGCCTGCCGCGATATCAGCGTATTGATCGGTCACTGCGTGATCGCCCGTCTGGACGGCAGCGCCGGCGAGTTCGCCAAGGCCTTCGCCGAACTCGCTGAAGCCGAGCGTCTGATGCACATCTGGGATGTGCCGCCGATCTACTACCTGGCGATGATCACCCTGGTCAAATGCGAACTGTGGCTGGCGCAGGGCCGTACCGATCTGGCCGAAGCCTGGCTGGCGCGACTTGGCCAGACCTACACCGGCGAGCGCGCAGCGGCGCCACCGGAGTTTCATCCACAGTTGCCGCTGCACGTCGAACTGCAGCAGGCGTTGCTTGATGTGATCAAAGGCCAGCCGATGCTCGCCGAAGGGCGACTGAACGTGCTGCTGGAAAACGGTCAGCAAACCGGACGCCAGTTGCTGTGTGTCATGGCGCTGGCGCAGAAGGTCGCCTTGTTGCTGGGCACCGGCCGCGAACCGGAGGCGCGCAAGGCGTTGAGTCAGGCGCTGGAAGCGGCGGCTGGCGGCGTGATACAGCCGTTTGACGCGCTGATCAGAGAATATCCGGACTGGTTACGCAGCCAATTGCACGCCTCACCGGCGTTGGCAGGACAGCCGTTACTGGCGCATTTTCCGCTGGTGGCGACTCGGCCAGTGGTTGAGTCCGCCGCTGCTGAACAACTCAGCAGCCGGGAGCTGGCGGTGCTGCGCTTGATTGCTCAAGGCTGTTCCAATCAGGAAATCAGCGAACAGCTGTTCATTTCGCTGCATACCGTGAAAACCCATGCCAGCCATATCAACAGCAAGTTGGGGGTTGAGCGGCGTACGCAGGCGGTGGCGCGGGCCAAGGCGCTGGGGTTAATGATCTAGTGCCGGTAAAATCTTCGGCATCAGCGGTTTCCACCGCCGTCGAATATTGAACAGGATTGCCTCATGACTGTTACAGCACCTGCGCTCATCCGCGAAACCTTCCCCGTCGGCCCGCTCCAGTGCAACTGCACGATCATCGGCGATCCGCTGACGAAAAAAGCCATCGTCGTCGACCCGGGCGGCAATCCCGATCTGATCATGGCGCGCCTCGATGCACTGGGTCTGAAAGTGGTCAGCATTATCCACACTCATGCGCATCTTGATCATTTTCTCGCCTCCGGACAGATGAAAGAGAGAACCGGCGCAACGCTGCATCTGCACAAAGAGGATCAGTTCCTGTGGGACAACCTCGAAATGCAATGCCAGATGTTCGGCGTGCCGTACACGCCGGTGCCATCGCCGGATCGCTGGTTGAGCGACGATGAAGAACTGGCTTGCGGCTGCGGTGTGGCGCTGCATACGCCGGGACATACACCCGGTTCCATGAGCTTTTGGTTTTCCGAGGCTAAGCTGTTGATTGCCGGCGACACGTTGTTTCGTCGTGGCGTAGGACGCACGGATTTGTGGGGCGGCGATCAGGCGACCATCGTGCGATCAATCAAGCAGCGGCTGTACACCCTGGACGAAGATGCGACAGTGGTCGCTGGGCATGGTCCGGACACGCGTCTTGGGGATGAAATGCGGGAAAACCCGTTCGTGCGCGCCTAAACATTTTGTCACGAGTGTGCAGCGGAATTTTTGTGCATTGTCATGATCCAACGCCCGCACAGGTCTATTGCCTAGGGCCGCTGCCACACAGAATGCGAAAACCAGGAGCTCTTCATGTTCACCACGCCTCGTTTGATTATTGTTGCTACCGCTGTGGCCATGTTGGCCGGCTGCGCCTCGCCCAACCCGTATGACAATCAGGGCCAGGCCGATGGCGGTGGTGTGAGCAAGACCGCTAAATACGGCGGCCTCGGCGCTTTGGCCGGTGCGTTGGCCGGTGCTGCCATCGACCACAACAACCGTGGCAAGGGCGCGTTGATCGGCGCAGCTGTCGTCGGTGCTTCGGCCGCCGGCTACGGCTATTACGCCGATCAGCAAGAGAAAAAATTGCGCGCCAGCATGGCCAACACCGGGGTTGAAGTTCAGCGTCAGGGCGATCAGATCAAGCTGATCATGCCGGGCAACATCACCTTCGCCACCGATTCGGCGAACATCGCCCCAAGCTTCTACCAGCCGCTGAACAACCTGGCGAACTCGCTGAAAGAGTTCAACCAGAACCAGATCGAAATCGTCGGCTACACCGACAGCACTGGCAGCCGCCAGCACAACATGGACCTGTCCC
This sequence comes from Pseudomonas sp. RSB 5.4, assembly GCF_037126175.1. Classification (NCBI taxonomy): domain Bacteria; kingdom Pseudomonadati; phylum Pseudomonadota; class Gammaproteobacteria; order Pseudomonadales; family Pseudomonadaceae; genus Pseudomonas; species Pseudomonas sp. RSB 5.4. Next base: position 3,479,072 of record NZ_CP146986.1, on the reverse strand, counting down.
AGCGTCGTGCGCAGAGCGTGGCGACCTACCTGACGTCGCAAGGTGTCAGCGGTGCCAACCTGAGCGCCCGTGGTGCCGGCCCGGATAACCCGATTGCCAGCAACGGCGACGTCAATGGCCGTGCGCAGAACCGCCGCGTCGAGGTCAACCTGAAGGCGATTCCGGGTCAGCAGTATGGTGGTCAGCAGCAGCCGCAGCCGGGCACAGTGCAGCAGTATCCGTAAGTGAATGCTTGAGTGAAGAAATGCCCGGTCCTGGTGATCGGGTATTTTTTTGTGTGGCCTGTGCTGGCCCCTTCGCGAGCAAGCCCGCTCCCACAGTGATCGGTGTTGATAACCAACTTTGTGTTCACACAAAACCCTGTGGGAGCGGGCTTGCTCGCGAAGGGGCCGGGCCAATCACCATCAAATCATCAGATACAAAAAAGCCCCCGGACAACCGAATTGTCCGGGGGCTTTTTGTTGGGCGCGAATCCCGATTATTTCTTCAAACCATAGTGCTCATCGAGCATGCCCGGCGAGTTCGGGTTTTTCGGCGCGTAGTCGCGTGGCGGCTCCTGATCGCGCGGCGGCGTCAGGCGTTCGCGCGGTGCCTGGGCGGCATCGGCGTGCAAAGCGGCGATCAGGCGTTGACGGGTCTGCTCGTCCAGGGCCAGGCGGTTGGCGCCCTCGGCGAGATGATCCTGCACTTCCTGATAGCTCTGGGTCAGCTTCTTGACCAGCGTCGCGGTGCTGTTGAAGTGGGTGACCACCTCGTTTTGATAGCTGTCGAAACGCTCCTGGATATCATCCAGTTGACGCTGCGTGCGGCTCGGCGCGGCATTCGGTGCGACGCGAGCGATCAGGAATCCAATGGCGACACCCACAACCAGGGCAAGAGTCGGTAACAACCAAACTAAGAGCGAGTGTTCCACGAGTCCTTCCTCTATAAACGGCTTTGCTTTACGTTAACGGCTCGAACCTGCGCTGTATACCGCGATTCACTCGCAATAGATTGGCACAGACAATTTGCTAGACGAGTCGACCCGATTCGAGGTCACGGAGTTCCTTCCTTGCTGATGCGTGAAACCCCTGTAGTGATTGCCGGCCCAGTCGGCCAGATTGAAGCGCTGTACCTGGATAACGAGCAGCCAAACGGCATCGCGCTGATCTGCCATCCCAACCCGGTGCAGGGCGGCACCATGCTCAACAAGGTCGTCTCGACCCTGCAGCGCACCGCGCGCGACGCCGGTCTGATTACCTTGCGCTTCAACTATCGCGGTGTCGGCGCCAGCGAAGGTACGCACGACATGGGCAGCGGTGAAGTCGACGATGCTCAGGCTGCCGCCGCATGGCTACTGGAAAAGCATCCGGAGCTGCCGCTAACCCTGTTCGGTTTCTCCTTCGGCGGATTTGTTGCAGCAAGTCTCGGCGGTCGTCTTGAAGCTCAAGGCGTGCAGCTCAAGCAGCTGTTCATGGTCGCGCCAGCGGTGATGCGTCTGGGCGATCAGGATCAACTGCCACAGCACGGCGAGCTGACCGTGATCCAGCCGGAAACCGACGAAGTGATCGATCCGCAACTGGTCTACGACTGGTCGGCAAAACTCCAGCGCCCCCATGAGCTGCTGAAAGTGGCAGAATGCGGACACTTTTTTCATGGCAAGCTGACCGATCTCAAGGATCTGATCCTGCCGCGTCTCTCGAATTGATTGCAGTCTGACAAGCGATTACCCATGACGAACCGTACCCGTATCCTCACCGGCATCACCACCACCGGCACGCCGCACCTGGGCAACTACGCCGGCGCCATTCGCCCGGCGATCCTCGCCAGCCGCGACAGCAATGCCGATTCGTTCTACTTCCTGGCCGACTACCACGCCCTGATCAAATGCGATGACCCGCTGCGCATCCAGCGCTCGCGTCTGGAAATCGCCGCGACCTGGCTGGCCGGTGGCCTCGATGTTGACCGTGTGACCTTCTATCGCCAGTCCGACATCCCGGAAATCCCTGAGCTGACCTGGCTGCTGACCTGCGTCGCGGCCAAGGGCCTGCTCAACCGTGCGCACGCCTACAAGGCTTCGGTGGACAAGAACGTCGAAACCGGTGAAGACCCGGATGCCGGGATCACCATGGGCCTCTACAGCTACCCGGTGCTGATGGCGGCGGACATCCTGATGTTCAACGCGCACAAGGTGCCGGTCGGTCGCGACCAGATCCAGCACGTGGAAATGGCCCGTGATATCGGTCAGCGCTTCAACCATCTGTTTGGCCAGGGCAAGGAGTTCTTCACCATGCCCGAAGCACTGATCGAGGAAAGCGTGGCAACCCTGCCAGGCCTCGATGGGCGCAAGATGTCTAAGAGCTACGACAACACCATTCCGCTGTTCTCCAGCGCCAAAGAGATGAAGGACGCGATCTCGCGGATCGTCACCGACTCCAAGGCGCCGGGCGAGGCGAAAGATCCGGACAACTCGCACCTGTTCACTCTGTTTCAGGCGTTCGCAACGCCTGCGCAGGCTGACGAATTCCGTAGCGAACTGCTCGGTGGTCTGGGCTGGGGCGAGGCGAAGAACCGTCTGTTCCAGTTGCTGGATAACGAGCTGGGCGAGTCCCGCGAGCGTTACCACCAGTTGATCGAGCGCCCGGCGGATCTGGAAGACATCCTGCAACACGGCGCGAAAAAGGCCCGTGCGGTGGCGACGCCGTTCCTCAACGAGCTGCGCGAAGCGGTCGGTCTGCGTTCTTTCGTCAATCAGGTGCAAGTTGCTGCGACCACCAAGAAGAAGGCCGCGAAAGCCGCACGTTTCGTCAGTTTCCGTGAAGACGACGGCAGCTTCCGTTTCCGTCTGCTGGCGGCCGATGGCGAGCAACTGCTGCTGTCGCGCAACTTCGCCGACGGCAAAACCGCCGGGCAGGTGACCAAGCAACTGCAGGCCGGTCAGGCGTTGGACATTCGCAATCAAGACCTGAGCTTCAGCGTGTGGCTGGAAGGCGAGTGCGTTGGCGACAGCCCGACGTTCGCCGACGCTGCTGCGCGGGACGCGGCCATCGAGGCTCTGCGCGTTGCGCTGACCCCGGTTCAGGACTAATCCGCGGCGCGGCCCGACCAAGGGCTGATTGCCATTCCTACGGGCCGTCGCTACAGTGACGGCCCGTTTTTGTTGCCTTGCTAACGAATTATGACGCCCCTAGAACGATACCAAGCTGATCTGAAACGCCCGGACTTCTTCCATGACGCCGCGCAGGAAACTGCTGTGCGTCATCTGCAGCGCCTGTACGACGATCTGATCGCGGCCGAGCAGAACAAGCCGGGTTTGCTGGGCAAGCTGTTTGGCAAAAAGGATCAGACGCCGGTCAAGGGTCTGTACTTCTGGGGCGGCGTGGGCCGCGGCAAGACTTACCTGGTCGACACCTTCTTTGAAGCGCTGCCGTTCAAGGAAAAGACCCGCACTCACTTCCACCGCTTCATGGAGCGTGTGCACGAAGAGATGAAAACCCTCGGCGGCGAGAAAAACCCGCTGACCATCATCGCCAAGCGTTTTGCGACCGAGTCGCGAGTGATCTGCTTCGATGAATTCTTCGTCTCCGACATCACCGACGCGATGATCCTCGGCACGCTGATGGAAGAGCTGTTCAAGAACGGCGTGACCCTGGTCGCGACCTCGAACATCGTTCCGGACGGCCTGTACAAGGACGGCCTGCAACGTGCGCGCTTCCTGCCGGCCATCGCGCTGATCAAGCAGAACACCGAAATCGTCAACGTCGACAGCGGTGTCGACTACCGTCTGCGTCATCTCGAACAAGCGGAGCTGTTCCACTATCCGCTGGACGAAGCGGCGCACGAAAGCCTGCGCAAGAGCTTCAAGGCACTCACACCAGAGTGCACCGCAGCGGTCGAGAACGATGTGCTGATCATTGAAAACCGTGAAATCCGTGCCCTGCGCACCTGCGACGACGTGGCCTGGTTCGACTTCCGCGAACTGTGCGACGGCCCGCGCAGCCAGAACGATTACATCGAGCTGGGCAAGATCTTCCACGCCGTGCTGCTCAGTGGTGTCGAGCAGATGAGCGTCACCACTGACGACATCGCCCGTCGCTTCATCAACATGGTCGACGAGTTCTACGACCGTAACGTCAAGCTGATCATTTCTGCCGAAGTCGAGTTGAAAGACCTGTACACCGGCGGACGCCTGACGTTCGAATTCCAGCGTACGCTCAGCCGTCTGCTGGAGATGCAATCGCACGAATTCCTGTCGCGGGCGCACAAGCCTTAAACAGCTTCGGCAAAGAAAAAGGGCCTGCAATTGCAGGCCCTTTTTTATGCGACGCAGTACCCCTGTGGGAGCGGGCTTGCTCGCGAATGCGGTGTGTCAGCTAAATAGATGCCAACTGAAAGTACGCTTTCGCGAGCAAGCCCGCTCCCACAGTAGTTTTGTGCGTAGGTTGCGAGTTATGCAGCCTGCTGAAACTGCTGCCGATACTGGTTTGGTGACAGCTCCGTATGCTGGCGGAACAGTCGCGCAAAGAAGCTCGCATCGTCGTAACCGACCTCATAACTGATGGTCTTGATGCTTTTTCGACTGCCGGACAGCAAGCCCTTGGCGGTCTCGATACGCAGCCGTTGCAGGTAGTGCAGAGGTTTGTCGCCGGTGGCGGTCTGGAAGCGACGCATGAAATTGCGGATGCTCATGCCGTGCTCGCGGGCCACGTCTTCGAAGCGGAACTTGTCGGCGAAATGCTCTTCGAGCCAGTGCTGGATCTGCAGGATGATCACGTCCTGGTGCAGCTTCTGGCCGCCGAAACCGATACGTCCCGGCGAGTAACTGCGCTGCACTTCATACAGAATGTCGCGGGCCACGGCTTGCGCGACGTTGGCGCCACAGAAGCGTTCGATCAGGTAAATATAGAGGTCGCAGGCTGAAGTGGTGCCGCCGGCGCAATACAGATTGTCGGCGTCGGTCAGGTGCTTGTCCTGATTGAGGTACACCTTGGGGAAGCGCTCGGCGAAGGCATTGAAGAAGCGCCAGTAGGTGGTCGCTTCCTTGCCATTGAGCAGTCCGGCCTCGGCCAGCCAGAACACCCCGGTGGCTTCGCCGCACAATACGGCGCCGCGGGCGTGCTGCTCGCGCAGCCATGGCAGGATCTGCGGATAACGGCCGCAAAGCGTATCGAAATCGTCCCAGAACGCCGGGAGGATAATCACGTCGGCGTTTTCCAGGGCGCCGTCCACCGGCATCATCACGTCACTGAAACTGTTCACCGGTTTACCGTCGGGGCTGACCAGGCGGGTTTCGAACGCCGGAGTCAGGCCGTGGCCCAGTTGTTTGCCGTAACGCAGGCTGGCTAGATGGAAGAAATCCTTGGCCTGCATGAGGGTGGAGGCGAAAACCCGGTCGATTGCCAGGATGCTGACGCGCCGCAAGGGCGTGGAGACTTGCTTGGACATAATTCAACTTTTGTTTTGTTTTTATAAGGGAAAGTGGTCACCAGACGGCTGGATCGTCTTATTTTTTGTCGGATGTGTCCAGTGTCCTGTAGCTGAGGTGAGGCTTAGTCTCTGAAGGTCATATCCCTCCAACAAGAATGAAAGGTGCCGCATGATCCCCAGAACCTTGTTCAGCTCCGAGCACGAATTGTTCCGCGACAGCGTACGAACCTTCCTCGAAAAAGAGGCCGTGCCGTTCCATGCGCAGTGGGAGAAACAAGGCCACATCGACCGCAAACTGTGGAACAAGGCGGGGGAGGCGGGGATGCTCTGCTCGCATCTGCCGGAGGAGTATGGCGGTCTGGGGGCGGACTTTCTGTACAGCGCGGTGGTGATCGAAGAGGTCGGTCGTCTCGGCCTGACCGGTATCGGTTTCTCGCTGCATTCGGACATCGTTGCGCCGTACATCCTGCATTACGGCAGTGAAGCGCTGAAGCACAAGTACCTGCCGAAACTGGTCTCGGGCGAGATGGTCAGCGCGATTGCGATGACCGAGCCGGGCGCCGGTTCCGACCTGCAAGGGGTCAAGACCACCGCAGTGCTGGATGGCGACGAGTATGTGATCAACGGCTCCAAGACCTTCATCACCAACGGCTTCCTCGCTGACCTGGTGATCGTGGTCGCCAAGACCGATCCAAAGGCCGGCGCCAAGGGCACCAGCCTGTTTGTGGTGGAAGCGAATACGCCGGGCTTCGAGAAGGGCAAACGCCTGGAGAAGGTCGGAATGAAGGCTCAGGACACGTCGGAATTGTTCTTCCAGGACGTGTGCGTACCGAAAGAAAACCTGCTGGGTCAGGCCGGCGCAGGGTTTGCCTACCTGATGCAGGAATTGCCGCAGGAACGTCTTACGGTGGCGATTGGTGGCCTGGCCTCAGCCGAAGCCGCGCTGAAATGGACGCTGGATTACACCCGTGATCGCAAGGCGTTCGGCAAGGCAATTGCCGACTTCCAGAACACCCGTTTCAAACTGGCGGAAATGGCCACGGAAATTCAGATCGGTCGAGTATTTGTCGACAAGTGCCTGGAATTGCATCTGCAGGGCAAGCTCGACGTGCCGACAGCGGCGATGGCCAAATACTGGGGCACCGACCTGCAATGCAAGGTGCTCGACGAGTGCGTGCAGTTGCATGGCGGCTACGGCTTCATGTGGGAATACCCGGTGGCGCGGGCATGGGCGGATGCGCGCGTGCAGCGCATATATGCCGGCACCAATGAGATCATGAAGGAGATCATTGCGCGGTCGCTGTGAGTTTTGCAGTGAATTGACAGGCCCTTTCGCGAGCAAGCCCGCTCCCACAGGTACGGAGTGATCTTTGTGGGAGCGAGCCTGCTCGCGAAGCTTTTAGCGGTCGATCAAGGCGCCGGATTCGGATGATCCTTGTGAATCGCCTCAATCCCGGCCAGCACTTCATCGGAAAGTTTCAGATCAAAACTGGCAATGTTGCTGTCCAGTTGCTCCAGCGTGGTCGCACCAATGATGTTGCTGGTGACGAACGGTTGCTGGGTGACGAATGCCAGCGCCATCTGCGCCGGATCCAGACCGTGTTCCCGGGCCAGTGCCACATAGCGGCTGCAAGCAGCCTCCGATTGCGGGTTGAAATAGCGGCTGAAGCGGCTGTAGAGGCTCAGACGGCCTTTCGGCGGGCGAGCGCCACCTTCGTACTTGCCGGACAGGAAGCCGAACGCCAGCGGCGAGTACGCGAGCAGGCCGCACTGTTCGCGAATGGCGATTTCCGCCAGGCCGATTTCGAAGCTGCGGTTGAGCAGGTTGTACGGGTTCTGGATCGACACCGCGCGCGGCCAGCCACGGGCTTCGGCCAGGGCGAGGAAACGCATGGTGCCCCACGGCGTCTCGTTGGAGAGGCCGATGTGACGGATCTTGCCGGCCTTCACTTGTTCGTCGAGGGCTTCGAGGGTGTCTTCGAGCGGCGTCAGGTTGGCTTCGATCTTGTGCTTGTAACCCAACTGGCCGAAAAAATTGGTGCTGCGCTCCGGCCAGTGCAGTTGGTAGAGGTCGATGTAATCGGTCTGCAGGCGCTCAAGGCTGGCATCCACCGCAGCGGTAATGTGATGGCGATTGTGGCGCAGGTTCTTGTCGCGGATGTAGTCGATGGTGTTACCGGGGCCGGCGATCTTGCTGGCGAGGATCCAGTCGGCGCGGTCGCCGCGAGTTTTGAAGTAATTGCCGATGTAGCGTTCGGTGGTGGCGTAGGTATCGGCTTTCGGCGGCACCGGGTACATCTCGGCGGTGTCGATGAAATTGATCCCGGCTTCCTTGGCCCGTTCGATCTGGGCGAAGGCTTCAGCTTCAGTGTTTTGCTCGCCCCAGGTCATGGTGCCGAGGCAGATTGCACTCACGTTCAGGTCGGTCCGGCCTAGCTGGCGATAGTCCATCGGGTGCTCCTTGGGCAAAACAATCATAAAAGCAGGTTGAAAAATTTTTCGCAATCTGCATAATTGCCGACCTCTTTCTGCAGTGGAAGTGATGCGCCGCCGCCGAAGAATCTTGCCGTTGAACGGACGCGCCGACCCGAGCCCCCGAAAGCGTCTGTATCCGGCTGCCTTTGACTTGTCAAAGTACGCACTATTCAGTAAGATCCGCCGTCTTATTTACAGGCGGCCCCTGAGGCTATAAAGAATGAAAACTTTTACTGCTAAACCGGAAACAGTAAAGCGCGACTGGTTTGTCGTCGACGCTGCTGGTCAGACCCTGGGTCGTCTGGCCACCGAAATCGCGAGCCGTCTGCGTGGCAAGCACAAGCCTGAATACACTCCTCACGTTGACACTGGCGACTACATCGTCGTAATCAACGCCGAGCAGATCCGTGTTACCGGCGCTAAAACCACTGACAAAATGTACTACTCCCACTCCGGTTTCCCGGGCGGCATCAAGTCGATCAACTTTGAAAAGCTGATCGCCAAAGCCCCTGAGCGCGTGATCGAGACCGCGGTTAAAGGCATGCTGCCTAAAAACCCACTGGGTCGCGACATGTACCGTAAGCTGAAAGTCTATGCGGGCGCTGCACACCCTCATACTGCTCAGCAGCCCCAAGAACTGAAGATTTAACGGAATAGTTCATTATGTCGGCGACTCAAAATTACGGCACTGGCCGTCGCAAGACCGCAACCGCACGCGTTTTCCTGCGTCCGGGTACTGGTAACATCTCCATCAACAACCGTTCGCTGGATAACTTCTTCGGCCGCGAAACTGCCCGCATGGTAGTTCGTCAGCCGCTGGAGCTGACCGAGACTGTCGAGAAATTCGACATCTACGTCACCGTGATCGGCGGTGGTGTAAGTGGTCAGGCTGGCGCAATCCGCCACGGCATCACTCGCGCTCTGATGGACTACGACGAAACCCTGCGTAGCGCTCTGCGCAAAGCTGGCTTCGTTACTCGCGACGCCCGTGAAGTTGAACGTAAGAAAGTTGGTCTGCGTAAAGCGCGTAAGCGTCCGCAGTACTCGAAGCGTTAATTCGTTTCCACGTTCAAAAAAGAACGCCCGATTCCTCACGGAACCGGGCGTTTTTTTATGCCTGCGATTTATTGAAGAATTGCGCTGTGACAACTTGCCACATTCGTAGACCCCCTATACTACAAGGCTTGAGGGTGGGAGCTCCGGGTAATTCCCTTGTCAGAATTGGGGCTTTTCATTACCATCTCGGCAAAATTTTTATAAGTAACATTGATTTATTTAGTAGATGCCTGATTTAACAGGCCACAAAAGCTGATGGGAGAGGACTGAATGAGCAATGACGGCGTGAATGCAGGCCGGCGTCGCTTCTTGGTAGCAGCCACATCCGTGGTGGGTGCTGCAGGAGCGGTGGGGGCTGCGGTCCCGTTCGTGGGGTCATGGTTTCCCAGTGCCAAGGCGAAAGCCGCCGGTGCACCGGTGAAAGTGAATGTCAGCAAGATCGAGCCAGGACAGCAGATGATTGCCGAGTGGCGCGGCCAGCCGGTGTTCATTGTCCGCCGTACTGCGGAAATCCTGGGGAATCTCAAGAAGATCGAGGGCCAGCTCTCCGATCCGACTTCCAAAAACTCCACGCAACCTACCTATGTCGACCCTGAAGTGCGTTCGATCAAGCCGGAAATTCTGCTGCTGATCGGTATCTGCACTCACCTGGGTTGCTCGCCAACCTTCCGTCCCGAAGTGGCACCTGCGGATCTGGGTAAAGACTGGGTCGGTGGCTATTTCTGCCCTTGCCACGGTTCCCACTACGATCTGGCTGGCCGCGTCTACAAGTCGCAACCCGCGCCTTTGAACCTGCCAGTTCCCCCGCATTCCTATGAGACCGATGACCTGATTGTCATTGGCGTCGATACGGAGAAAGCGTGATGAGCAAGTTCATGGATTGGGTTGATGCGCGCTTCCCTGCGACCAAAATGTGGGAAGACCATCTCAGCAAGTATTACGCGCCAAAAAACTTCAACTTCTTCTATTTCTTCGGCTCGCTGGCGCTGCTGGTGCTGGTCAACCAGATCGTCACCGGTGTCTGGCTGACGATGAGCTATACGCCGTCGGCAGAAGAGGCGTTCGCTTCCGTCGAATACATCATGCGCGACGTGGAGTACGGCTCGATCCTGCGTCTGCTGCACTCCACCGGCGCTTCGGCGTTCTTCATCGTGGTCTATCTGCACATGTTCCGTGGCCTGCTCTACGGTTCGTACCAGAAGCCCCGCGAGTTGGTGTGGGTATTCGGCATGCTGATCTACCTGGCGCTGATGGCTGAAGCCTTCATGGGTTATCTGCTGCCGTGGGGCCAGATGTCCTACTGGGGTGCCCAGGTGATCATCTCGCTGTTCGGTGCGATTCCGGTCATCGGCAACGACCTGACCCAGTGGATTCGTGGTGACTACCTGATTTCCGGGATCACCCTGAACCGCTTCTTCGCCCTGCACGTCGTGGCCCTGCCGATCGTGATTCTCGGTCTGGTGGTGTTGCACATTCTGGCGCTGCACGAAGTCGGCTCGAACAACCCTGATGGCGTCGACATCAAGAAGCACAAAGACGAAAACGGCATCCCGCTGGACGGCATTGCCTTCCACCCTTACTACACCGTGAAAGACATTGTCGGCGTGGTGGTGTTCCTGTTCATCTTCTGCTTTATCGTGTTCTTCTTCCCGGAAATGGGCGGCTACTTCCTCGAAAAACCAAACTTCGAGCAAGCCAACCCGTTCAAGACACCTGAGCACATTGCGCCGGTCTGGTACTTCACGCCGTTCTACGCGATCTTGCGGGCGATCCCGGACAAGCTCATGGGCGTTATCGCCATGGGGGCGTCGATTGCCTTGCTGTTCGTGCTGCCGTGGCTTGACCGCAGTCCGGTGAAATCGATGCGCTACAAGGGCTGGATGAGCAAAGTCTGGCTGTTGGTGTTCTGCGTCGCGTTCGTGATCCTCGGCATTCTCGGTGTTCTGGCTCCGACGCCTGAGCGCACGCTGATCTCGCAGGTCTGCACCTTTCTGTACTTCGCTTACTTCATTCTGATGCCTTTCTACACCAGGCTCGAGAAGACCAAACCGGTTCCGGAAAGGGTGACTGGCTGATGAAAAAGTTATTTTTTGCTCTGATTTTTGCTGCTCTGCCTGTGCTGTCTTTTGCTGCCGAACATGGTCCGGATCTGGAAAAAGTCGACATCGACGTTTCCGACAAGGCTGCTCTGCAAGATGGTGCGCGAACCTTCGCCAACTATTGCATGGGTTGCCACAGTGCCAAGTTCCAGCGTTACGAGCGCGTTGCCGATGACCTGGGGATCCCGCATGACATGATGCTGGAAAAACTCGTCTTCACCGGTGCCAAGATCGGTGACCACATGAACATCGGCATGCAACCGGCTGACGCCAAGACCTGGTTCGGTGCAGCACCGCCGGACCTGACCCTGGTGGCGCGCGTGCGTGGCACCGACTGGCTCTACGGTTATCTGCGCTCGTTCTACGAAGATCCTGCGCGCCCATGGGGCGTGAACAACAAGGTCTTCCCGAACGTCGGCATGCCTAACGTGCTGGTCGGCCTGCAAGGTCGCCAGGTCGTGGGCTGCAAGCAAGTGCAGATCGTCGAGGATGGCAAGAAGCAATACGATCCGCTGACCGGTACGCCGTTGACGCATGAAGCGTGCGATCAGTTGACCATCGTGCCGAAAACCGGTGCTCTGAACGAAGAGCAGTTCGATGAGAAGGTCAAGAATCTGGTAACCTTCCTGGCTTACTCGGCTAACCCGGTTAAGCTGCAACATCAGCGCATCGGTACTTACGTCTTGCTGTACCTGGCGTTCTTCTTTGTGTTCGCCTATCTGCTCAAGCGTGAATACTGGAAAGACGTGCACTGATACGCTTCAAGCATTGCTGTTAATCGCGTGCGCCCAAGGGTGCCTCTGAAAACGCAACGCCTGGTTCGCCAGGCAGTGCGTGAGGCGCCCTCTGGGCGCGCGCGTTTTTCCGGTTCCGATAATTTCAACAAGCGAGGAGGATCGCCATGGGCGTGACCAATCGGTTGGCCTGTTACTCCGACCCCGCCGACCACTATTCCCACCGAGTGCGCATCGTGCTTGCAGAGAAGGGTGTCAGCGCCGAAATCATTTACGTGGAAGCTGGTCGCCAGCCGCCTAAACTGATTGAGGTGAACCCTTACGGCAGTCTCCCGACGCTGGTCGATCGCGACCTGGCGTTGTGGGAGTCGACCGTGGTGATGGAATATCTGGATGAGCGTTACCCGCATCCGCCACTGATGCCGGTTTATCCGGTGGCGCGTGCCAACAGCCGTCTGCTGATTCACCGTATTCAGCGTGACTGGTGTGGTCTTGTGGATCTGATTCTTGATCCGAAAACCAAGGAGGCCGCGCGTGTCGTGGCGCGCAAGGAATTGCGTGAAAGCCTGACGGGCGTGTCGCCTCTGTTTGCCGACAAGCCGTTTTTCCTCAGTGAGGAACAAAGTCTGGTGGATTGCTGCCTATTGCCAATACTCTGGCGTTTGCCGATTCTGGGTATTGAACTGCCGCGGCCGGCCAAGCCGCTGCTTGATTATATGGAGCGCCAGTTTGCGCGTGAGGCTTTCCAGGCGAGTCTGTCTGGCGTCGAACGCGATATGCGCTAAGGCTTAAGGAGCCGCTATGAACTCCAGTCGACCTTATCTGGTCCGCGCGCTCTACGAGTGGATTGTGGATAACGATTGCACCCCGCACATGCTGGTCAATTCCGAATACCCGGCGGTGCAGGTGCCGCAGGGTTTCGCCAGTGACGGCCAGATCGTCCTGAACATTTCGCCCAGCGCCGTGCGTCACTTACACATGGACAACGACGTGGTGACCTTCGAGGGTCGCTTCGGTGGCGTTCCGCACAGTCTGTATGTGCCGATCAGCGCGATTCTGGGCATCTATGCCCGGGAGAACGGGCAGGGCATGGTCTTCGATCTCGAGTCGCCGATGGATGACGAAGACGATATCGAACCCGATGACGACTTGCCGCCACCGGACAGCGAGCCGCCGCGCCCAAGCGGTCGGCCAAGCCTGAAAGTGGTGAAGTAATAAAAAAGGCGATCCGGATGGATCGCCTTTTTTGTGCCTGTGCGTTGAGCGTCAGTCGATGTATTCGAACAGCTTGACGATTTTCTGCACGCCGGAAACGCTTTGCACCAGATTGGTCGCCTGTTGGGCTTCCTGCTTGGTCAGCAGGCCCAGCAGGTAGACGATGCCGTTCTCGGTAACGACCTTGATGCGTGAACCTGGGATATTCGGGTCGGTGAGCATCTGGGTCTTGATCTTGGAGGTCAGCCAGGTGTCGTTCTGGCGAGCCAGGAAACCGGAAGGCTCCATGACTTGCAGCTCGTTGTGCACGGTCTTCACACGTTGCACTGCGGCGGCAGCCTGTTCGGCCTTGGCTTTCAAGTCCGCGCGAGGTGTTTGCCCGGCCAGCAAGACGACGCCGTTGAAGCTGGTCACAACGATGTGCGATTTCTTGTCCAGATCCGGGTCGGCTTTGTCCACGTTAACGCCGACTTTGGTTTCGATCAGCGAGTCATCGATCTTGCTGCCGATGGTGCGGGTACCGCGGTCATCATCAATTGGCGCTTCTCGACTGGCGCTCACCACCGAGGTGCAGCCGCTGATGGCCAGGCACAGGGTCACGGCCAGCAGGCCAAGGCGATTAGGGGTCATTCTTCACTCCCGAACAGTTGGCTGTCGATCAGATCGCAAAGGCAATGGATCGCCAGCAGGTGGACTTCCTGAATACGTGCAGTGACGTTGGCCGGTACGCGAATCTCGACGTCCTCGGGCAATAGCAATGACGCCATGCCGCCGCCATCGCGTCCGGTCAATGCTACGACAATCATTTCGCGATCATGTGCGGCCTGGATCGCCTGAATAATGTTCGCCGAGTTACCGCTGGTCGAAATCGCCAGCAGTACGTCGCCCGGTTGCCCGAGTGCGCGGATCTGCTTGGAGAACACTTCGTTGTAGCTGTAGTCGTTGGCAATCGAGGTGATCGTCGAACTGTCGGTGGTCAGGGCAATGGCCGGCAGGCTCGGGCGTTCGCGTTCGAAGCGGTTGAGCAGCTCCGAGGAGAAGTGCTGGGCGTCGCCGGCAGAGCCACCGTTGCCGCACGAAAGCATTTTGCCTTCGTTGAGCAGGGCGTTGACCATGATCTGGCTGGCTTGCTCGATGTGCGGTGCAAGTACGTCCATCGCCTGTTGCTTGGTGTCGATACTGGCCTGGAAAAGCTGGCGAATTCGGGATTGCATGTCCATCTGTGTGACCTTAAGTGGCGCGGCTGTTCGGCACGTGAATGTGCAGCCCGCAAAGCAAAGAGCAAAAATTGTCGGTGAAAGTGTCCGGGGTGGTGTGCAGAGAATCAACCATCGAACGCATTCTGCAACCAGTTCAATTGATCCGGGTGCCTGTCGATGGCCACCACGTCGAAGCGGCAAGGGGAATCGGCCCAGCGTGACTCGCGCTGAAGAAAATACTGTGCGGCGAAAATCAGTTTTTGCCGTTTGCGCTCATCGATGCTAGCGAGCGCGCCACCCCATTGAGTGTTTTTTCTGTAGCGGACTTCGACGAATACTACTGTATCGCCATCAAGCATGACCAGATCAAGCTCGCCCCGTTTGCATGACCAGTTCTGCGCCAGCAGGCGCAGACCGTGGTGTTGCAGATGCTCGAGCGCTTGGCGCTCGGCATCTTTACCGCTTTGCAGGTGCGAGCTGTCGGGCATCAGCGCGGGGTGTCCGGCAGGCGTTGAACCTGACCGTTGACGAACTGCGCCCATGGCAACTGCCGCACTACACGTTGGGTCTGGGTCATGCCCAGGCTGCCCGACTGACCTTCGATGCGGCTGTCCGGCAGAGCTTTCAATTGACCCAGGCGGGGTGCCAGACGGTAGGCATCGACGCCCATCGCGTACAGGCGGCCAAGACTGCCGGCGGCTTGTGGCCACTGTGCGGTGACTTGCTGGCGCAGTGGGTCGTTGGCTTCCAGCAACCATGGGGTTTCGCAGAAGCGCACGCCGTTCATGTCGTTGTACTGGTTCACATCGCCGCTGGCGCTGTAGACGTGGGAGGTCGCGTATACCGGAACGTCACCCGCGTACTGGAAATTCAGGGTCGGCTTGATCTGCTGCGCCTGTTGCGGGGTGGCGGCGAGGAAGATGAACTCGATGTCCTGACGACGCGAAGGCTGTGCGGCTACGTTGGTGCCGGCAGCATTCTGCAGGCTCTTGGCGCGGGCCTCACTTTGACGCAACTGGAACATGTCGGCGATCTGCTGGGCCAGTTGCACTGGCTGATCGACACGTTCGGTGGCGACGATGCTGCCGCCGTTGGCTTGCCAGTCCTGGCTGAACGCACGCAGTACGCGGTCGCCCCATTCGCCTTTCGGCACCATGATCGCCGCGCGGTGCAGACCGTCGGCGCGGGCGCGACGCGAAACTTCGCGGGCTTCGTCTTCAGCCGCCAGGCCGAACTGGAACAGTTGCGCCGGACCTTGATCACCTTCGCTGTAGTTCAATGCGAGGGTGGTGATCGGCAGTTGCGGACGAGTGCTCAGTTGTTTGACCAGTGGTTTCTCCAGCGGACCGACCACCAGTTGTACGCCATCAGCCTGGGCCTTGCGGTAGAACTCGTCCATCGAGGTCAGCTTGGAGCTGTCGTAGAACTCGATGGCGGGCGGCTTCTGGCCGGCCTGTTGCGCTTGATAGTGCGCCGCCATGAAGCCTTCACGCAGGGCCTTGCCGACCGAGGCCAGTGGGCCGTCTTGCGGCAGCAGCAGGGCGATTTTGCTCAGGGGCTGGCTGGCCAGCTCCTTGAGTTTGGTCAGGGGCAGCGGCAGGTTGATAGCAGCCGGGTGTTTCGGGTTTTGTGCGCGCCAGGTATCGATCGCGGCTTGCTGCTGTTCCAGGGTGCCGGCGGTTTTCACTGCCAAGGCCAGGCCCATCCAGCCACCGAGATCGTCGGAGGTATTGGGTTGCAGTTGATCGGTTGGCAGCGAAGCGATCAGGGTCCAGATCGCTTCGTGGTTCTTGCTCGCGGCTTCGCCTTTGAGCATTGGCGCGATGAAGATGCGCTCGCGAGCGGCCGCCAGGGTCTGGCCATCGGCTTCCAGCGCGCGGGCATGCACGGTGCCGGTGCGCACTTGCTGGTCTTCCGGCATTTCGCTCAGATGCTGCAGGCTCGGATGGCTCAGGGCAGTCAGCGCGGCTTTCGGCTGATTGCGAGTCATCGCCAGTTCAGCGGACAGGGTGCTGGCGAAGATCTGCTGGCCTGGCTTGAGTTGCTCCATCGGCACTTGTTGCAGGATCTGCGCGGACTGGCCGGCATTACCCTGGCGGTAAGCCAGATCTGCCGCGCTCAAGCGCAACAGGGCGGCTTTTTCCGGTGTCTTGGCCTGGGTAGCCTGTTCGAGCAGTTGCTCGATGCTGGCATCCGGAGTCCGTGGAAGTTCGCCAAGGCTGGAGGAAGGGGAGCTGGCGCAGGCCGCCAGCAAGGCAGCGAGGCAGAGGGCAGTGAACAGCCGCAGGCAAGCGATCATGTAAGTGTTCCTGATACTCGATCAAATTAGCGTGGAATTGTACCCAAGCGCTGGCCGGGGCGCGATGTTACTGGTGTGAAACCGTCAATTTAGCTGGAGCAAATGTTGCTGTGCGGCACAAAGACGCGCAAAACCGGCTTCGGCCGGAACGCATCGCAAGCCTCGTGACGCGCTACAATGCCGGCTTTTACCGATCATGAGGTGTGCGCTTTGACTGCTCCAGGTCCTTTGAATTCCGCTGCTGGCTCGCTTTATGTGGTGGCGACGCCCATCGGCAACCTGGACGACATCAGCGCCCGGGCCCTGAAAATCCTCCGCGAAGTGGCGCTGATTGCCGCCGAGGATACGCGGCACTCGGCGCGGTTGATGCAGCACTTCGGCATTTCCACGCCGTTGGCCGCGTGCCACGAACACAACGAACGTGATGAAGGTAGCCGCTTTATTACCCGTTTGCTGGCGGGCGATAACGTCGCGCTGATTTCCGATGCCGGGACGCCGCTGATCTCCGATCCGGGTTATCACCTGGTGCGTCAGGCGCGGGCAGCGGGGATCAATGTGGTGCCGGTGCCGGGTGCCTGTGCATTGATTGCAGCACTGTCAGCGGCAGGTCTGCCCTCCGACCGATTCATCTTCGAAGGTTTCCTGCCGGCCAAGTCGGTGGGGCGCAAGGCGCGTCTGGAAGCGGTCAAGGAAGAGCCGCGCACGCTGATTTTCTACGAGGCCCCGCACCGTATTCTCGAATGCCTGCAGGACATGGAAGCGGTGTTCGGTGGTGAGCGTCAGGCATTGCTGGCCCGGGAAATCACCAAGACGTTCGAAACGCTCAAAGGGTTACCGCTGGCTGAGCTGCGTGCGTTTGTCGAGGCCGACAGCAATCAGCAGCGTGGCGAATGCGTGGTGCTGGTCGCAGGCTGGTCTGCACCGGAGTCCGAAGACGCCGTCAGCAGCGAAGCGATGCGCGTCCTCAATCTGCTGCTCGAAGAGATGCCGCTCAAGCGTGCCGCCGCCCTGGCCGCACAAATCACCGGTGAGCGCAAAAACGTGCTCTATCAGGTCGCACTGGATCAGCAGAAGGGCGAGTAAGCCGTCGCGCAGACAGGTTTCACGGCTATTAGCGCTTGTTCTTCGGGCGCTCTGCCGTTAACCTTCGCGGCGGAGAGTCGATCGGACAGTCGCTGCCCTCTATGAAAATTAGGGGGGGAGGAAAGTCCGGGCTCCATAGGGCGAAGTGCCAGGTAATGCCTGGGAGGCGTGAGCCTACGGAAAGTGCCACAGAAAATAACCGCCTAAGCGCTTCGGCGCCGGTAAGGGTGAAAAGGTGCGGTAAGAGCGCACCGCACGTCTGGCAACAGTTCGTGGCTAGGTAAACCCCACTTGGAGCAAGACCAAATAGGGTCCCAAGGCGTGGCCCGCGCTGGGACCGGGTAGGTTGCTAAAGATGTCCAGTGATGGCCATCGTAGACGAATGACTGTTCAAGACAGAACCCGGCTTACAGATCGACTCTCCACCTTTTTCTTTCCCTGCTTGAATCAATGGCATCAGGGCTGGTTATTATCGGCAGGCCTGCGCTAAAGTCCGGCAGCGGCAAATGCGGTAATAGCCATTTCCCACCTTGCTTCAATCAACAGCAGAAGCGCTTTTGTAATACCGAAAAAATCTTACTCTTAACAAATTACTTTAACTTCCGAGCGCAGCTTTCAGTGCTGCATCAAGTTATTGGTCGAAAGTATCTGCCAAATTGTCGTTACCCCTCCTTTTAAGCTCCTAAATCTCCGTTCTGTAAGGGTTTTCCTTTAATCCGCGCCTTGACGGTGTGGTGGGCGCATTCCTATAGTGTGCGCAAGTGGCGGAAAGTGGCATGAAGTGGGTTTTTTGAGCTCAAAACGATAAAAATTGGAGAAACGCTGACGTGTTTCGCGGAGCTAACGCTATCAGTCTCGATGCAAAGGGCCGTCTCGCCATGCCGAGCCGGTACCGTGACGAGCTCGTTTCGCGTAGTTCCGGTCAATTGATCGTGACCATTGATGCCGTTGATCCGTGCCTGTGTGTCTACCCGCTCGACGAGTGGGAAATTATTGAAACCAAGTTGCGCGCACTCCCTTCGCTTCGCGAAGAGAACCGTCGCCTGCAGCGTTTATTGATTGGTAATGCCGTCGACCTCGAACTCGATGGCAGTGGTCGTTTTCTGGTTCCACCGCGTCTGCGCGAATACGCAAAGCTTGATAAGAAAGCGATGCTGGTGGGCCAACTGAACAAGTTCCAATTGTGGGACGAGGATGCATGGAACGCGGTGTCTGCCGCTGACCTTGCTGCTATTCAACAACCGGGCGCCATGCCTGACGAACTGCGTGATTTGATCCTGTGACTATTGATAGCGGCTTTAACCACATCACCGTACTGCTTGACGAAGCCGTCGAGGCTCTCGCCGTACGTCCTGATGGCTGCTATCTGGACGGTACGTTCGGTCGCGGCGGGCACAGTCGGCTGATCCTCAGCCAGCTTGGGACGGACGGTCGGCTCATCGGATTCGACAAGGATCCTCAAGCGATTGCCACCGGGCAAACGCTAGCGGCCGAAGACGGCCGCTTTGTCGTTGTGCAGCGCAGCTTTGCCGAGCTGGGTTCGGTGGTTGCCGAGCAAGGTCTGAGCGGCAAGGTCAGCGGTATCCTGCTCGATCTCGGCGTGTCTTCGCCGCAGCTGGATGACGCCGAGCGCGGCTTCAGTTTCCTCAATGACGGCCCGCTGGACATGCGCATGGACCCGTCCCGTGGCATCAGTGCCGCCGAATTCGTCAACACCGCGCCGGTGGAAGAAATCGCCCGGGTGTTCAAGGAGTACGGCGAAGAGCGTTTCTCCGGCCGCATGGCCCGTGCCGTGGCCGAGCGCCGCGACATCAAGCCGTTCGAGCGCACTGCTGATCTGGCCGAGGTCCTCAAAGTCGCCAACCCGGCGTGGGAGAAGGGCAAGAACCCGGCGACCCGTGCATTCCAGGGCCTGCGTATTCACGTCAACAACGAACTGGGCGATCTGGAGGCCGGCCTCGAAGCCGCTCTGGAGGCTCTGGAAATCGGTGGTCGTCTGGTGGTCATCAGCTTCCACTCGCTGGAAGACCGCATCGTCAAACTGTTCATGCGCAAACTGGTGAAAGGCGAAGCCGACAACCTGCCGCGCAACCTGCCCGTGCGCCACGTGGCGTTCGAACCGAAAATCAAAATCCATGGCAAAGCGCAGACGGCCTCCGACGCCGAACTCAAAGCCAACCCACGTTCCCGTAGCGCTGTGATGCGTGTCGCGGAGAAGTTGCGGTGAGCAAGCTTTTCGCCAAGCCCCTGCCTGGCGGCAGCTTTATCATGTTGCTGCTGTTTATCGGCGTGCTCGTGTCGGCCATCGGCGTGTCTTACAGCGCGCACTGGAACCGCCAGTTGCTCAACACCCTTTACAACGAACTCAGCGTGCGCGACAAGGCGCAGGCCGAGTGGGGGCGCCTGATTCTCGAACAGAGCACCTGGACCGCGCACAGCCGCATCGAAGTGCTGGCCACCGAGCAACTGAAAATGCACATCCCTGGCGCGGCTGACGTGAAGATGGTGGCGCCATGATGAAACTCGAAGGGGCACTCTTTCCGTGGCGCTTCCGTCTGGTCGTCGGTCTGCTCGGTGTCATGGTGGCCGCAATCTGCTGGCGCATCATCGACCTGCAAGTGATCGACCGAGACTTCCTCAAGGGGCAGGGCGACGCGCGCAGCGTTCGTCATATCCCGATTCCTGCACACCGTGGTCTGATTACTGACCGTAACGGCGAGCCCCTGGCCGTCAGTACGCCGGTGACCACGCTGTGGGCCAACGCCAAGGAAATGCAACTGGCCAAAGAAAAGTGGCCAGCACTCGCCGCTGCGCTGGGGCAGGATCCGAAAGCCTTGGCCGAGCGTCTTGAAGCCCAGGCCAACAAAGAATTCATTTACCTGGTGCGCGGGCTGACCCCCGAGCAGGGCCAGGCTGTGCTGGACCTGAAAGTGCCAGGCGTCTATGGCATCGAAGAATTCCGCCGGTTCTATCCGGCCGGTGAAGTCACCGCACACATGGTCGGCTTTACCGACATTGACGATCACGGGCGCGAAGGCGTCGAGCTGGCCTACGACGAGTGGCTGGCCGGGGTGCCGGGCAAACGGCAGGTCATCAAGGATCGGCGTGGTCGGCTGATCAAGGATGTCCAGGTCACCAAGAACGCCAAGGCCGGCAAGCCCTTGGCGTTGTCGATTGACCTGCGTCTGCAATACCTGGCCAACCGCGAGCTGCGCAACGCGATCATCGAGAACGGCGCCAAGGCCGGCAGTCTGGTGATCATGGACGTGAAGACCGGCGAGATTCTCGCCATGGTCAACCAGCCGACCTACAACCCGAACAACCGTCGCAACCTGCAGCCGGCGATGATGCGTAACCGCGCGATGATCGACGTGTTCGAACCGGGTTCGACCATGAAAGCAATCTCGATGAGCGCGGCGATCGAATCCGGCCGCTGGAAACCGACCGACACCGTCGAGGTGTACCCGGGCTCACTGCAGATCGGCAAGTACACCATCAAGGACGTTTCGAAGACTGAAGGTCCGGTGCTCGACATGACCGGCATCCTGATCAATTCCAGTAACGTCGGCATGAGTAAGGTCGCGTTCGATATCGGCGGTGAGACCATTTACCGTCTCGCGCAAAAAGTCGGCCTTGGCCAGGACACCGGTCTCGGCTTCCCGGGCGAGCGTGTCGGCAACCTGCCGAACTACCGCGACTGGCGCAAGGCTGAAACCGCGACGCTGTCGTACGGCTACGGTATTTCCGTGACCGCGATCCAGCTGGTTCACGCGTTCTCGGCGCTGGCCAATAACGGTCGTCTCGCACCACTGACCCTGATCAAAACCGACAAGCCGCCGCAGACCACTCAGGTCCTGCCGGAAGCGGTTGCAAAAACCATGCAGGGCATGTTGCAGCAAGTGATCGAAGCACCGCGCGGCGTGTTCCGTGCGCAGGTGCCGGCGTATCACGTGGCCGGCAAATCGGGTACTGCGCGTAAGACTTCGGTGGGCACCAAGGGCTACGCCGAAAACTCCTACCGCTCGCTGTTCGCCGGTTTCGGGCCGATGAGCGACCCGCGCTACGCCATCGTGGTAGTGATCGATGAACCGTCCAAGGCCGGTTACTTCGGTGGTCTGGTTTCGGCGCCGGTGTTCAGCCGTGTGATGTCCGGCACTTTGCGTCTGATGAACGTGACCCCGGACAACCTGCCGACCACCCAACAGGCCAACGCTACGCCGGCCGTTCCGCTGAAAGCCAATGGAGGGCGCGGCTGATGTCTCTTAGTCTGAACAAGATATTCCCCCACGCCGGCCACGATCTGCTGATCCGTGAATTGGCGCTGGACAGTCGCAACGTACGCGCCGGTGACCTGTTCCTTGCCGTGCCGGGTGGTAAATTCGATGGCCGTGCGCACATCGCCGATGCCTTGCAGCGCGGCGCGGCGGCAGTTGCCTATGAAGTGGAAGGCGCCACCGTGCTGCCGATCACCGAAGTGCCGCTGATCCCGGTCAAAGGTCTGGCTTCGCAGCTGTCCGATATCGCCGGGCGCTTTTATGGTGAGCCAAGCCATCACCTGAACCTGGTCGGGGTCACTGGCACCAACGGCAAAACCAGCGTGACCCAACTGGTTGCGCAGGCACTCGATCTGCTCGGCCAGCACTGCGGCATCGTCGGTACGCTGGGTTCCGGCTTTTATGGCGCGCTGGAAAGCGGCCTGCACACCACGCCGAATCCGATTGCCGTGCAAGCGACCCTGGGCGACCTGAAAAAGGCCGGGGCCAAAGCCGTGGCCATGGAAGTCTCGTCACACGGTCTGGACCAGGGCCGCGTTACCGCATTGGCGTTCGACGTCGCGGTAATGACCAACTTGTCCCGCGATCACCTGGATTATCACGGCACCATGGAGGCGTACGCCGAGGCCAAGGCCAAGCTGTTCGCCTGGAATGACCTGAAGTGCCGCGTGGTCAACCTCGACGACGATTTCGGCCGGCAACTGGCCGCCGAAAAGCGCGATTCGCGCCTGATCACTTACAGCCTGCTCGACAGCAGCGCCTACCTGTTTTGCCGTGAAGCACAGTTCGATGACCACGGCGTACGCGCCACGCTGGTCACGCCGCAGGGCGAACATCATCTGCGCAGCACGCTGCTCGGTCGTTTCAACCTGAGCAACGTACTGGCGGCGGTCGGCGCCTTGCTCGGTCTGGACTATGCGCTCGACGAAATTCTCAAAGTGCTGCCGAAACTCGAAGGCCCGGCCGGACGCATGCAGCGTCTGGGCGGCGGCACTCAGCCGCTGGTGGTGGTCGATTACGCCCACACCCCGGATGCGCTGGAAAAAGTTCTGACCGCGTTGCGCCCACACGTCAAAGGCCAGTTGCTGTGTCTGTTCGGCTGCGGCGGTGATCGTGATCGCGGCAAGCGTCCGCTGATGGCCGAAGTGGTCGAGCGTCTGGCCGACCGCGTGCTGGTCACCGATGACAACCCGCGCACGGAAGATCCAGCGCAGATTTTCGACGACATCCGTGCCGGCTTCACCGCTGTGGATAAAGTCACTTTTGTTGCCGGTCGTGGTCAGGCGATCGCCCAGCTGATCGCCGCTGCCTCGGCGGATGACGTGATCGTCCTGGCGGGCAAAGGCCATGAGGACTATCAGGAAATCAACGGCGAGCGTCACGCTTTCTCCGATCTGGTCGAAGCCGATCATGCCCTCACCGCATGGGAGGTGGCTCATGCTTAAGGCCCTGAAGTTGAGCGAACTGACCAACGTGCTCGACGCACGTCTGATCAGCAGCGATGCCAGTTTCGATGGCGTCAGCATCGATAGCCGGGCGATCACCGCTGGCCAACTGTTTATTGCCCTGACTGGCCCGCGCTTCGACGGTCACGACTATCTGAACGACGTCGCCGGCAAAGGCGCGGTGGCGGCACTGGTCGAGCGCGAAGTCGTCGACAGCACCCTGCCGCAACTGCTGGTCAAGGACACCCGCCAGGCCCTCGGCCAGTTGGGTGCGTTGAACCGTGCCGCGTTCACTCAGCCAGTGGCGGCCATCACCGGCTCCAGCGGCAAGACCACGGTCAAGGAAATGCTCGCGAGCATCCTGCGTACTCGCGGTCCGGTGCTGGCGACTCGCGGCAATCTGAACAACGATCTCGGCGCACCGCTGACCCTGCTCGAACTGGCGCCGGAACATACCGCTGCCGTGATCGAACTGGGCGCTTCGCGTCTGGGTGAGATCGCCTACACCGTCGGGCTGACCAAGCCGCATGTGGCGATCCTCAACAACGCGGGTACTGCCCACGTTGGCGAATTTGGCGGGCCGGAAAAAATCGTCGAGGCCAAAGGCGAGATCATCGACGGTCTGGCGGCGGATGGCATCGCCGTGCTCAACCTCGATGACAAGGCATTCGGTATCTGGAAGCTTCGCGCCGGCGGACGAAAGGTGCTGACCTTCTCCCTGAACAATCCTCAGGCAGACTTCTACGCCAGCGACCTGAGCACCGATGCGCGAGGTTGCCCGGCCTTCAACCTGCATACCCCTGAAGGTGTGGAACACGTTCAACTGAACCTGCTCGGCACCCATAACGTCGCCAACGCCATGGCCGCCGCTGCTGCCGCGCACGCTCTGGGCGTGTCGCTGTTCGGCATCGCCACCGGGCTTGGCGCGGTACAACCGGTCAAGGGTCGCACCGTCGCGCAACTGGCGAAGAACGGCATGCGCGTGATCGATGACACTTACAACGCAAACCCCACCTCCATGTGCGCTGCCGTTGATATACTCGCCGGCTTTTCCGGCCGCACCGTCCTGGTGCTCGGAGATATCGGCGAGTTGGGCGATTGGGCGGAGCAGGGGCACCGCGACGTGGGCGAATATGCCCGGGGCAAGGTTTCCGCGCTTTACGCGGTCGGACCGAACATGGTCCACGCCGTGAACGCATTCGGCAAAGAGGCGCATCACTTCGGCACGCAAGCCGAACTGATCCAGGCCCTCGACGCCGAGCAGGACACAAACACCACCATTTTGATCAAGGGTTCGCGCAGTGCAGCGATGGAAAACATCGTTGCGGCTCTGTGCGGGTCCAGTCTGGAGAAACATTAATGCTGCTGCTGCTAGCGGAGTATCTGCAACAGTTCTACAAAGGCTTCGCGGTCTTCCAGTACCTGACCCTGCGCGGGATCCTCGGTGTGCTGACCGCGCTGGTTTTGTCGCTGTGCTATGGCCCGTGGATGATCCGCACCCTGCAGAACCGTCAGATCGGCCAGTCCGTGCGCAATGACGGCCCGCAATCGCACCTGTCCAAGTCGGGTACGCCGACCATGGGCGGCGCGCTGATTCTGTCTTCCATCGGTGTCAGTACCCTGCTGTGGGCTGACCTGAGCAACCGTTACGTGTGGGTCGTGCTGCTGGTGACCCTGCTGTTCGGCGCCATCGGCTGGGTCGACGACTACCGCAAAGTGATCGAGAAGAACTCCCGTGGCTTGCCAAGTCGCTGGAAGTATTTCTGGCAGTCGGTGTTCGGTCTGGGCGCGGCGATCTTCCTTTATATGACCGCGACCACGCCGGTGGAAACCACGCTGATCCTGCCGATGCTCAAGGACTACAGCATTCCGCTGGGCGCCGGGTTCATCGTGCTGACCTACTTCGTGATCGTCGGTTCGAGCAACGCGGTCAACCTGACTGACGGCCTCGACGGTCTGGCGATCATGCCAACCGTGATGGTCGGCGGCGGTCTGGGCATCTTCTGCTACCTGTCGGGTAACGTGAAATTTGCCGAATACCTGCTGATTCCTTACGTGCCGGGCGCGGGCGAACTGATCGTGTTCTGCGGCGCGCTGATCGGTGCCGGTCTGGGCTTCCTCTGGTTCAACACCTACCCGGCGCAAGTGTTCATGGGCGACGTCGGCGCACTGGCGCTGGGCGCGGCACTGGGCACCATTGCGGTCATCGTCCGTCAGGAAATCGTCCTGTTCATCATGGGCGGCGTGTTCGTGATGGAAACCCTGTCGGTGGTGATCCAGGTTGCTTCTTTCAAGATGACCGGTCGCCGAGTGTTCCGCATGGCACCGATTCATCACCACTTTGAACTCAAGGGCTGGCCCGAGCCACGCGTGATCGTCCGTTTCTGGATCATCACCGTGATTCTCGTGCTGATCGGCCTTGCCACCCTGAAGCTGAGGTAGAACGAGTGTCTCTGATCGCTTCTGACCACTTCCGCATCATTGTCGGCCTCGGCAAGAGCGGCATGTCCCTGGTTCGCTTCCTGGCGAATCGGGGCGTGTCGTTTGCCGTCGCCGATACGCGGGACAATCCACCGGAACTGGCCACGCTCAAGCGTGACTATCCGCACGTGGAAGTGCGTTGTGGCGAGCTGGACGTCGAATTCCTGTGCCGTGCCGACGAGCTCTACGTGAGCCCCGGCCTGGCGCTGGCGACCCCGGCCCTGCAAGCCGCTGCCGCCCGCGGTGTGAAAATGGCCGGCGACATCGAGCTGTTCGCGCGTAACGCGCGGGCGCCGATCGTGGCCATCACCGGTTCCAACGCGAAAAGCACCGTCACCACCCTGGTCGGCGAGATGGCGGCTGCGGCCGGCAAACGCGTGGCGGTGGGCGGCAACCTCGGTACGCCAGCGCTGGAATTGCTCAGCGACGATGTCGAGCTGTACGTGATGGAGCTGTCGAGCTTCCAGCTGGAAACCACTGACCAGCTCAATGCTGAAGTGGCCACCGTGCTCAACATCAGCGAAGACCACATGGACCGCTACAGCGGCCTGCCGGCGTATCACCTGGCCAAGCACCGGATCTTCCGTGGCGCGAAGCAGTTTGTGGTCAACCGTCAGGACGCACTCAGCCGTCCGCTGATCGGCGAGGGCCAGCCGTGCTGGACCTTCGGCCTGAACAAACCGGATTTCAAGGCTTTCGGTCTGCGCGAAGAAGATGGCGAGAAATACCTGGCTTTCGAATTCCAGAACCTGATGCCGGTGCGCGAACTGAAAGTGCGCGGCGCGCATAACCAGGCCAACGCCCTCGCGGCGCTGGCGCTGGGGCATGCGGTCGGCCTGCCGTTCGACGCCATGCTTGATGCCCTGCGCAATTTCGCCGGTCTCGAACACCGCTGCCAGTGGGTGCGTGATCTCGACGGTGTGGGTTACTACAACGATTCCAAGGCGACCAACGTCGGCGCCGCACTGGCCGCCATCGAAGGCCTGGGCGCGGACATCGACGGCAAGGTCGTGCTGATCGCCGGTGGCGACGGCAAGGGTGCCGAGTTCAAGGATTTGCGCGATCCAGTGGCGGCCAACTGCCGCGCCGTGATCCTGATGGGCCGCGACTCCGACAAGATCGGCGCAGCCATCGGCGACGCGGTGCCGCTGATTCGCGCCGGTTCGCTGGTTGAAGCCGTCGAGCAATGCCGCGCGGTCGCCCAGCCGGGCGACGTGGTGCTGCTGTCGCCAGCCTGCGCCAGTTTCGACATGTTCAAGAATTACGAAGACCGTGGCCACCAGTTCGTCCGCGCCGTGGAGGATCTGGCATGAGCCTGCGCAATATCATCAAGCCGTACCCATCGCCGATCATCACCGGGCGTGGCATCGACCTCGACTTCCCGATGCTCGCCGGTTGCCTGGCGTTGCTGGGCCTGGGCCTGATCATGATTGCCTCGGCCTCCACCGAAGTGGCGGCGGCGCAGTCGGGCAGCGCGCTGTACTACATGATTCGCCACCTGATCTATGTGGCGCTGGGCCTGGGTGCCTGCATCATTACCATGATGATTCCGATCGCCACCTGGCAGCGTCTGGGCTGGATGATGCTGATCGGCGCCTTCGGTCTGCTGGTGATGGTGATCGTCCCCGGCATCGGCCGTGAAGTGAACGGGTCGATGCGCTGGATCGGTTTCAGCTTCTTTAACGTTCAGCCGTCCGAGATTGCCAAGGTGTTTGTGGTGATCTACCTCGCCGGTTATCTGGTACGTCGTCAGAAAGAAGTGCGCGAGAGCTGGATGGGCTTCTTCAAGCCGTTCATCGTGCTGCTGCCGATGGCGGGCCTGTTGCTGATGGAGCCGGACTTCGGTGCCACCGTGGTAATGATGGGCGCTGCGGCAGCGATGCTGTTCCTCGGCGGGGTCGGGCTGTTCCGCTTCTCGCTGATGGTGGTGCTCGCAGTCGGGGCGGTGGTCTTGCTGATTCAGATGCAGCCTTACCGGATGGCGCGTCTGACCAACTTCGCCGACCCGTGGGCCGACCAGTTCGGCGCCGGTTATCAGTTGTCGCAGGCGTTGATTGCCTTCGGTCGCGGTGAGTGGCTGGGCGTTGGCCTGGGCAACAGCGTGCAGAAACAGTTCTACCTGCCTGAAGCGCACACCGACTTCGTGTTCTCCGTACTGGCTGAAGAGCTGGGTGCGGTGGGTTCGCTGTGCACCGTGGCGCTGTTCGTGTTCGTGTGTATTCGCGGCATGTACATCGGTCTGTGGGCCGAGAAAGCCAAGCAGTTCTTCGCCGCTTATGTGGCCTACGGTCTGTCGTTCCTGTGGATCGGTCAGTTCCTGATCAACATCGGCGTGAACGTCGGTCTGTTGCCGACCAAGGGCTTGACCCTGCCGTTCCTCAGTTATGGCGGCAGTTCCCTGGTGATCTGCTGTGCCTGCCTCGGCTTGTTGCTGAGGATCGAGTGGGAGAGTCGGACCCACCTGGGCAGTGAAGAGATGGAGTTCCATGAGAGCGACTTCGCCGAGGAGCCGAACCATGGGCGCTAACGTATTGATCATGGCCGGCGGCACCGGCGGCCACGTGTTCCCGGCGCTGTCCTGTGCCCGTGAATTCCAGGCGCGCGGCTACACCGTGCACTGGCTCGGCACGCCCCGCGGAATCGAAAACGAACTGGTGCCGGCTGCAGGTCTTGAACTGCATCGCATCAACGCCACCGGATTGCGTGGCAAGGGCAAGCTGTCGCTGCTCAAGGCACCGTTCATGCTGCTCAAGTCGGTGTGGCAGGCGCGGGCGGTGATTCGCCAACTGCGTCCAGTCTGCGTGGTCGGCTTTGGTGGTTATGTGACCGGCCCAGGCGGCATTGCCGCGAAACTGGCCGGTGTGCCGGTGATCGTTCACGAGCAGAACGCCGTGGCCGGCACCGCCAATCGGTTGCTGGTGCCGTTCGCCGCCCGGGTGTGTGAAGCGTTCCCCGACACCTTTACTCTGTCGGACACCCGCCGTACCACCGGAAACCCGGTGCGCAGCGAGCTGTTCCTCGAAACATCGCGACCGGCTCTGGCCGGGCGCAAAGCGCGTTTGCTGATCCTCGGCGGAAGCCTTGGCGCAGAACCGTTGAACAAGTTGCTGCCTGAAGCCTTGGCGCAAGTCCCTGCCGATTTGCGTCCGGAAGTGTTTCATCAGGCCGGCAAAAACCACGATGAAGTGACTGCAGAGCGCTACCGCGCCGCCGGCGTGGATGCGCAGGTGCAGCCCTTTATCAAAGACATGGCCCAGGCCTATGGCTGGGCTGACCTGGTGGTGTGCCGCGCTGGCGCGCTGACCATCAGTGAGCTGGCTGCCGTTGGTCTGCCCTCGATGCTGGTGCCTTTGCCCCACGCGATCGACGATCACCAGACCCGCAACGCCGATTATTTGGCCCGTGAAGGCGCAGCCTTCGTGATGCCGCAAAGAACGACTGGTGCCGCGGACCTTGCCGCGCGCCTGACAGAGGTCTTGATGCAACCGCAACGACTCGAAGAAATGGCCCAAGCGGCCCGCCGTCTGGCCAAACCCGATGCCACCCGTAGCGTGGTCGATACCTGCCTGGAGGTGGCTCATGGTTGAGAATCAGAAAGCCATGCCACAACCGGAAATGCGCCGCATCCGTCGCATCCACTTCGTCGGTATCGGCGGTGTGGGCATGTGCGGGATTGCCGAAGTGTTGTTGAACCTGGGCTATGAAGTGTCCGGTTCCGACCTGAAAGCTTCGCCAGTGACCGAGCGTCTGGAATCGTTCGGTGCGCACATCTATATCGGTCACCGTGCCGAGAACGCTGCGACCGCTGACGTGCTGGTGGTCTCGAGTGCTGTCAACACTTCCAACCCGGAAGTGGCGACCGCTCTTGAGCGCCGCATTCCGGTGGTGCCGCGTGCCGAAATGCTCGCCGAGCTGATGCGCTATCGCCACGGCATCGCCGTCGCCGGTACCCACGGCAAAACCACCACCACCAGCCTGATCGCTTCGGTGTTCGCCGCCGGTGGCCTGGACCCGACTTTCGTTATCGGTGGCCGTCTGAATGCCGCGGGCACCAATGCCCAGCTCGGCACCAGCCGCTACCTGATCGCCGAAGCCGATGAGAGCGACGCCAGTTTCCTGCACCTGCAACCGCTGGTGGCCGTGGTCACCAACATCGACGCCGACCACATGGCGACCTACGACGGTGATTTCAACAAACTGAAGAAAACCTTCGTCGAGTTCCTGCACAACCTGCCGTTCTACGGTTTGGCGGTAATGTGCCTGGACGATCCGGTGGTGCGTGAAATCCTGCCGCTGGTCAAACGTCCGACCGTGACCTACGGCTTCAGCGAAGACGCCGACGTGCGCGCGATCAATGTGCGCCAGCAAGGCATGCAGACTTTCTTCACCGTGCTGCGCCCGGATCGCGAGCCGCTGGACGTGTCCGTGAACATGCCGGGCAACCACAACGTGCTCAACTCGTTGGCGACCATCTGCATCGCCAGCGACGAAGGCGTCAGCGACGAAGCCATCGTCCAGGGCCTGTCCGGTTTCCAGGGTGTCGGCCGACGCTTCCAGGTCTACGGCGAACTGCCGGTGGACGGCGGCAATGTGATGCTGGTCGACGACTACGGTCACCACCCGACCGAAGTCGCTGCGGTGATCAAAGCCGTGCGCGGTGGCTGGCCGGACCGCCGTCTGGTGATGGTCTACCAGCCGCATCGCTACAGCCGCACCCGTGACCTGTACGACGATTTCGTCAATGTACTGGCCGACGCCAACGTGCTGCTGCTGATGGAAGTCTATCCGGCCGGCGAAGAGCCGATTCCGGGCGCAGACAGCCGCAAACTGTGCAACAGCATCCGTCAGCGCGGTCAGCTCGACCCGATCTACATCGAACGCGGTGTCGATCTCGCGCCGCTGGTCAAGCCGCTGCTGCGTGCCGGCGACATTCTGCTGTGCCAGGGCGCCGGTGATATCGGCGGTCTCGCACCAAAACTGTTGAAAAGTGAGTTGTTCGCCGGCGCCGTGGCTGCGTCGGTCGAGGGGAAGTTGAAATGACTGCTGCCTACGCCAACCTGTTCTCCACCATCGCGCCGAAAGACTTCGGCCGTGTCGCCGTGCTGTTCGGTGGCATGAGTGCCGAGCGTGAGGTTTCGCTGAAATCCGGTAACGCCGTGCTCGACGCGCTGCAAAGCGCTGGCGTGGACGCGTTCGGGATCGACGTCGGCGAGGATTTTCTGCAGCGTCTGCTGAACGAAAAGATCGACCGCGCGTTCATCATCCTCCACGGTCGTGGCGGTGAAGACGGCTCGATGCAGGGCCTGCTCGAGTGTGCCGGCATTCCGTACACCGGCAGCGGCATCCTTGCCTCGGCACTGGCAATGGACAAGCTGCGCACCAAGCAGGTCTGGCACAGCCTCGGGATTCCGACGCCGCGTCACGCCGTGCTGTGCAGCGAAGCCGATTGTATTTCCGCGGCGACGGAACTGGGCTTCCCTTTGATCGTCAAACCGGCGCATGAAGGTTCAAGTATCGGGATGGCCAAAGTGAGTTCTGCGTCCGAGTTGATCGACGCATGGAAAGCGGCCAGTACCTACGATTCGCAAGTCTTGGTCGAGCAATGGATTCAAGGTCCGGAGTTCACCATCGCCACCCTGCGTGACCAGGTGTTGCCTCCTATCGCCCTGGGTACACCGCACACGTTCTACGACTACGACGCCAAGTACATCGCCAACGATACCCAGTACCGCATTCCGTGCGGGCTGGATGCCGCCAAGGAACAGGAACTCATGGATCTCACGGCCAAGGCCTGTGAGGCGCTGGGTATTGCCGGTTGGGGCAGGGCGGACGTGATGCAGGACGCCGACGGTCAGTTCTGGTTCCTGGAAGTGAACACCGCACCGGGCATGACCGATCACAGCCTGGTGCCGATGGCGGCCCGTGCTGCCGGTCTGGATTTCCAGCAACTGGTTCTGGCCATTCTGGCCGCCAGTGTTGAAGGCTCCGGTCATACAGAGGCGCGAGGTTAAGACCATGCAAGGCGCTCAGCTCAGACATCAGCCACCCGCACCCGGCCGCAAGCCGGTGCCGCGGGGTGCCAGCCGAATGGTGGCCAAAGAGCCGATGTCCGCGCGCCTGCCGAAAGCCAATTTCGGCTTTCTGAAAAGCCTGTTCTGGCCGGTGCTGCTGGTGGTGCTCGGGTTTGGTACCTACGAAGGTGCGCAGCGCTTGCTGCCGTACGCCGACCGGCCGATCACCAAGATCGCCGTGCAGGGTGACCTGAGCTACATCAGCCAGCAGGCGGTGCAGCAGCGAATCGCCCCGTACGTGGCGTCGAGCTTTTTCACCATCGACTTGGCCGGGATGCGCACCGAGCTTGAACAGATGCCATGGATCGCCCACGCCGAAGTACGCCGGGTGTGGCCGGATCAAGTGGTGATCCGCCTCGAAGAGCAACTGCCGGTGGCCCGTTGGGGCGACGAGTCGCTGCTCAACAACCAGGGCCAGGCGTTTACGCCAAAGGAACTGGCGAACTACGAACACCTGCCACAGCTGTTCGGTCCACAACGGGCCCAGCAGCAAGTGATGCAGCAGTATCAGGTGCTGAGCCAGATGCTCCGGCCGCTGGGCTTCTCGATCGCGCGCCTGGAATTGCGTGAACGTGGCAGCTGGTTCCTGACCACCGGTGCCGGCAGTTCCGGTCCCGGCATCGAGTTGCTGCTGGGACGCGGCAACCTGGTGGAAAAGATGCGCCGCTTCATTGCCATCTATGACAAGACGCTTAAAGACCAGATTACGAACATTGCGCGCATCGATCTGCGCTACGCCAACGGCCTCGCTGTTGGCTGGCGGGAACCTGCAGCGCCGACGACAGACAAACCCGCTGTCGCAAAGAATTAAGAAGAGGCAGGACCCATGGCAAACGTGCAAAGCGGCAAAATGATCGTCGGTCTGGATATCGGCACCTCCAAGGTGGTGGCGCTGGTAGGCGAGGTCGCGGACGACGGCACGCTGGAAATCGTCGGTATCGGTACTCACCCGTCCCGCGGCCTGAAGAAGGGCGTGGTGGTGAACATCGAGTCGACCGTGCAATCGATCCAGCGCGCGATCGAAGAGGCCCAACTGATGGCGGGCTGCCGCATTCACTCGGCGTTCGTCGGCGTGGCCGGCAATCACATCCGCAGTCTGAACTCCCACGGCATCGTGGCGATTCGTGATCGCGAAGTGAGTTCGGCTGACCTGGAGCGCGTACTCGACGCCGCCCAGGCCGTGGCGATCCCGGCTGACCAGCGCGTGCTGCACACCCTGCCGCAGGATTACGTGATCGATAACCAGGAAGGCGTCCGCGAGCCGCTGGGCATGTCCGGCGTCCGCCTGGAAGCCAAGGTTCACGTGGTCACCTGCGCCGTCAATGCTGCACAGAACATTGAAAAATGCGTGCGTCGCTGCGGTCTGGAAATCGACGACATCATTCTCGAGCAACTGGCCTCGGCCTACTCGGTGCTGACCGACGACGAAAAAGAGCTGGGCGTGTGCCTGGTCGACATCGGCGGCGGCACCACCGACATCGCGATCTTCACCGAAGGCGCGATCCGCCACACTGCGGTGATCCCGATTGCCGGTGATCAGGTGACCAACGACATCGCCATGGCGTTGCGCACCCCGACCCAGTACGCCGAAGAGATCAAGATTCGCTACGCCTGCGCCCTGGCCAAACTGGCCGGTGCCGGCGAAACCATCAAGGTGCCGAGCGTTGGCGACCGTCCACCGCGCGAACTGTCGCGTCAGGCCCTGGCCGAAGTGGTCGAGCCGCGTTACGACGAACTGTTCACCCTGATTCAGGCCGAGCTGCGTCGCAGCGGCTACGAAGACCTGATCCCGGCGGGCATCGTGCTGACCGGCGGTACTTCGAAGATGGAAGGCGCCACCGAGCTGGCCGAAGAAATCTTCCACATGCCGGTTCGTCTGGGCGTGCCGCACGGCGTGAAAGGCCTGGATGACGTGGTGCGCAACCCGATTTATTCCACTGGCGTTGGCTTGTTGATGTACGGCCTGCAAAAGCAGTCCGACGGGATCTCGTTCTCGGGCATCGGCAGCCGCGACAGCTACAGCAACGATGAGCCGCAGGCGCCGTTGCTGGACCGATTGAAGAAGTGGGTTCAAGGCAACTTCTAAAGCTTTACCGCAACACCGCAACAAAAATGCAGTAGGCGAAAAAACTAGAGAATGTAAGGAGAGGGAAAATGTTCGAACTCGTAGACAACATCCCCGCAAGCCCGGTAATCAAAGTTATCGGTGTCGGCGGTGGCGGCGGCAACGCTGTCAACCACATGGTCAAGAGCAACATCGAAGGCGTTGAATTCATCTGCGCCAACACCGATGCTCAAGCGCTGAAAAACATCGGCGCGCGTACCATCCTGCAACTGGGCACCGGTGTGACCAAAGGCCTGGGCGCCGGCGCCAATCCGGAAGTCGGCCGTCAGGCTGCGCTGGAAGATCGCGAGCGCATCGCTGAAGTGCTGGCCGGCACCAACATGGTGTTCATCACCACGGGCATGGGCGGTGGTACCGGTACCGGTGCTGCGCCGATCATCGCCGAAGTGGCCAAGGAAATGGGCATCCTGACCGTTGCGGTCGTGACCCGTCCGTTCCCGTTCGAAGGCCGCAAGCGTATGCAGATCGCCGACGAAGGCATCCGCATGCTCTCCGAAAGCGTCGACTCGTTGATCACCATCCCTAACGAGAAGCTGCTGACCATCCTCGGTAAAGACGCCAGCCTGCTGTCGGCTTTCGCCAAGGCTGACGACGTACTGGCCGGTGCCGTTCGCGGTATCTCCGACATCATCAAGCGTCCGGGCATGATCAACGTCGACTTCGCCGACGTGCGTACCGTGATGAGCGAAATGGGCATGGCGATGATGGGCACTGGCTGCGCCAGCGGTCCGAACCGTGCACGTGAAGCGACCGAAGCGGCCATCCGCAACCCGCTGCTGGAAGACGTGAACCTGCAAGGCGCACGCGGCATTCTGGTGAACATCACCGCCGGTCCTGACCTGTCCCTGGGTGAGTACTCCGACGTGGGTAGCATCATCGAAGCCTTCGCTTCCGAGCACGCGATGGTCAAGGTCGGTACCGTTATCGATCCGGACATGCGCGACGAACTGCACGTCACCGTGGTTGCCACCGGTCTGGGCGCGAAAATCGAGAAGCCTGTGAAGGTCATCGACAACACCGTTCACACTTCCATGGCTTCCGCTCAGGTTCAACAACCGGCTCCTGCGCGTCAGGAAGCTCCGGCGGTGAACTACCGTGACCTGGACCGTCCGACCGTCATGCGCAACCAGGCTCAGGCCGGTGCTGCGACTGCCGCGAAGATGAACCCGCAGGACGATCTGGATTACCTGGACATCCCGGCATTCCTGCGTCGTCAGGCCGATTGATGGAATGTATCAGGGCTATGACGGTGATTGGTGTTCAGCAAAGGCTCGGTCTGCTATTATCGCCAGCCTTTGTTGATACCAGTTCGCAATTTGCGCTGAAGCGGCCCAAGCCATGATTAAACAACGCACACTGAAAAATATTATCCGTGCCACAGGTGTAGGCCTGCACTCCGGGGAGAAGGTCTACCTGACCCTCAAGCCTGCGCCTGTCGACACTGGCATTGTGTTTTGTCGCGCTGACCTCGACCCTGTGGTGCAGATTCCTGCCCGCGCGGAAAACGTTGGTGAAACCACTATGTCGACGACGCTGATCAACGGCGACGTCAAAGTGGACACGGTAGAGCACTTGCTCTCGGCCATGGCTGGCCTGGGCATCGATAACGCCTACGTCGAGCTCTCCGCGTCCGAAGTCCCGATCATGGATGGCAGCGCTGGACCGTTCGTATTCCTGATTCAATCGGCTGGCCTGGAAGAGCAGGACGCCGCCAAGAAATTCATCCGCATCCTGCGTGAAGTGACAGTGGAAGACGGCGACAAGCGCGCCACTTTCGTCCCTTTCGAAGGGTTCAAGGTGAGCTTCGAGATCGATTTCGATCACCCGGTTTTCCGGGACCGCACCCAAAGTGCAAGCGTGGATTTTTCCAGCACTTCGTTCGTAAAAGAAGTCAGCCGCGCCCGTACTTTCGGTTTCATGAGTGACATCGAGTACCTGCGCAAGCACAACCTCGCACTCGGCGGCAGCGTTGAAAACGCGATCGTGGTTGATTCCGATGGTGTACTGAACGAAGACGGCCTTCGCTACGAAGACGAATTCGTGAAGCACAAGATCCTCGATGCGATTGGCGACCTGTACCTGCTGGGTAACAGCCTGATTGGTGAGTTCAAAGGCTTCAAGTCCGGTCATGCACTGAACAACCAGCTGCTGCGCAAGTTGATTGAGCAGACAGATGCGTGGGAAGTCGTGACGTTCGAAGACGCCAGCACTGCACCGATCTCTTACATGCGCCCGGTTGCGGCGGTGTAAGTAAAAAACCTCTCTAGTTTTTTGAAGGCCATCCTCGGATGGCCTTTTTTTATGCCCTGAATTTGATGTTGTCTGTTCTGGCCTCTTCGCGAGCAAGCCCGCTCCCACATTTGGAATGCGTTCCCTTGTGGGAGCGGGCTTGCTCGCGAAGAGGCCAGTTCAATCGCCGCAAAAATCAGCCAGCCACCACCACTCGGTTCCGCCCCCCTTCCTTGGCTTGATACAGGGCCTTGTCTGCGGCAAATAACAATTGCTCAAGCGACATCTCGACCGCAGTTGTCCAGGTGCTGATGCCGATACTGACGGTCATCGCCACGTCTGCACCCACGACCCTCGGCATTTGCTCGACCGCCTGGCGGATATGTTCGGCAATCTGTCGCGCGCCGCTGCTGTCGGTTTCAGCGAGGATCACCGAGAACTCTTCGCCGCCGTAACGGGCGACCAGATCGCCCGGTCGTCGCACGTTCGCCGTGATCACCTTGGCCAATTCACGCAGCGCCTGATCACCGGCCTGATGCCCGTGGCGGTCGTTGAACGCCTTGAAGTGGTCGGCATCGATCATCATCACTGACAACGGCTTGCCCGAACGCTGGGCGCGGAACCATTCGTGGCGCAGCGCCTGATCGAGCATCCGCCGGTTGGCCACGCCGGTCAGCGCATCGGTGGCGGCCAGTTGCGCCAGTTCGCGTTCGGCGCGCTGGCGCAAGCGCAGCTCACGGGCCAGCAGCCAGGTCAGCCACAGCAGCCCGACACACAGCACGCCGGTGGCGCCACTGATCAACAGCGCCGTGCGGCGCCAGGTGCCGAACACTTCATCACTGGAGAGCGCAACCATCACTGTCAGCGGCAGATTGCCGACCCGCGAATAGGTGTAGAGCCGTTGCTGATGGTCCATGCTCGAGGTGCTGGTGAAACTGCCACTGCCATCCTTGTCGCCGAGAATCCGTTGCACGTTGGGCCGGTTGCCGAAGCTCTTGCCGATGGAGTCGCTTTGCAGATACGGCTTCTGCGCCAGCAGGACGCCGTCGCTGTTGATGATGTTCAGCGTGCTGCCTTTGCCGATGTCGAGACTGTTGAACAACTGATCGAAGTAGTCGAGTTTCATCGACGCCACCGCCACGCCAGCGAACTCACCGGTGTCCGAGGAGATCCGCCGACTGAAACTGATGCGCCACTGGTTGGCTTCGTCGCAATTACAACGGGTCTTGAACGGGCGGCTGATGAACATGCCCATGTCACGGTTGAAGGCATGGGCGAGGAAATAATCGCGGTCGGCGAAGTTGCCCGGCTTGGGTTCGACCCGCGATGAGTCGGCGACCACATCGCCATGTTTGTCGAGCAGCAGGATGTCGCCCTTGAAGCGCGCGGTGGTCGAGCGGTCGAACAGCGCCAGATGGCGGATCTGCGGGGTGACGTCGCGCAAGTCATCGCGCTGGGCGGCGGCGATCAGGCCTTGCAGGGTCAGGTCATACAACTCGACCGTGCGCAGGACATCGGCGTCGATCAACTGGGCGATGGTGGTGGCGCTGCGGGTGGCCGACTCCTGAGCGTTGGCGTGCTCACGAATCAGCAGAAAAGTGACGATGCACAGAATCGCGATCACAGTCAGCGAACTGCCGCAGATCAGCAGCAATTCGGGGCGTCCGGTCTTGCCCGCCACAGGTGGGGTACGGCTCGCGATCATGATGGGGTTATCAGTTGGGGGATCTTATAAGCGTAGTTGCACAAACACTGCGGGGGATAACACTAAAACAGATCTACTGTGGCGAGGGGATTTATCCCCGATGGGCTGCGAAGCTGCCCCAAAAAAGGGTCTGCTGCGCAGCCCATCGGGGATAAATCCCCTCGCCACAAAAACCATTTCAATCAAAATTTGTATCAGATCGCAGCTGATTTGATGCTGATCTTAGAAGACGTTGATCGGGTAGTCGACAATCACCCGGTATTCATCGGTATCCGTATCAATCGCGCCGTAGCCGTTGCCGCCCCGGTTGGTCGCCCATTGCAGGCGTACCGCGAGATCTTTCGCCTGGCCGCTCTGCACCACGTATTTCAGATCGATGTCGCGCTCCCAATGCTGGGCGTTGCGACCGTCGGCGCTGTACCACGAAGCATAGCCTTTGCTGTCCGGATCGACCTTGGTCAGGTCCACGGTGCCGCGCGAATAGGAGACCGCCGACGTCAGGCCCGGCATCCCCAGTCCGGCGAAGTCATAGGCGTACTTGAGCTTCCAGGAACGTTCGTTCGGGCCGTTGAAGTCCGAGTACTGCTGCGAGTTGTCGAGGTAAACGCTGTCGCCCTGGCTGATGTAGTCGAACGGCGTGTTGCCGTTCACGCGCTGATACGCGGCAGTAACGCTGTGGCTGCCGATGCCGACGGTGAAATGCAGGCTGTAGGTGTTGTTGTCGATGTTGCCCAGCAGCGCGTCGCCGGTGTCCTGCGTGTGATAGAAGTGCAGGCCCGGGTTGAGGCTGACCAGATCGTTCAACTGCCAGGTGTAATCCAGGTCGTAGTAGTACTGGCTCCAGATGTCCTTCAGCTCGGCGGCGTATAGATTGCTGGTCAAGCCTTCGACGCCGCTCCAGGACACGCCGGCCCAGTTCAGGTGACGGCTTTCGTCACCCTCGGCCAGTTTGCCGTAGGACGCGCCGATGCGCTGGCGACCGCTCTGGTTGTACGGCTTGGTGAAACTGGCCTGGCCACCTTCGAACATCCAGCCGTCGAAACTGTGGTTGGTCAAGCTGACACCGCGGAAGGTCTGCGGCAGCATGCGCGACTCACCGCCGGCAATTACCGGGTTGGTGAGGAACAGGTCACCGGCCTTCAACTCGGTATCGAACGCACGCATTTTCAACGTGCCGCCCGCGGTCGAGAACGAGCCCGGCGCTTTGCCGTTGCCATCGCTGACCGGCAGGATACTCGAGCCATCGGTACCGCCACCGCCGTCGAGCTTCAGCCCGAGCATGGCATGGGCGTCGATGCCGAAGCCGACCGTGCCTTCGGTATAACCCGACTGGAAGATCCCGAGAAAGCCCTGACCCCACTCGATGTTGTCGTCCGTCTGCTGCAGACGGTTGCGATTCATGTAGTAGTTGCGGGCGTTGAGGTTGAGGCTCGAGCCTTCGACGAAACCTTCCTTGGCGGCTTCGTCGGCATGGGCGGCGGGGGCAATCGTTGCGGCAATTGCAATGAAAAGCGGGGTGACGCGGACTGGGTAACGCACTTGCGATGGAGCTCCTTGGGTCAACTGACACTTCAATGTCTTGAGGTGCGGGATGTTTCTTGTTTTTACAGACGAACCAAACGGCTTTCAGACCACAACGAAAAAAGGCCGCTGAAAGGCAGCGGCCTGGAAGGACGACGGTTGAACGGGAAGAGCCAAACAACCGCGTCGAGGGAAATGTTTCGCGGTGCGCGACTCAGCTGTCTTTCTCGGCTGCTTGAGCCTGGGAAGTCGCGGCCTGAGGGGCTTGCGAGGCGTCCTGCGACTTGACCATCACTTCTGCCTGAGACTGTTCGAAGGCGTGAGCGCGAGCGGCATTCTGCGCGACGAACGCCTGCGATTCTTCAGCCATCGCCATGGGCGACAGGATCAATGAGGACAAAACGAAAGCGCTGGCAATACCCATACTGTTGGACATCTGGAAAACCTTCTTGCTTGGCAAGTGCTGTTTGGTGCGGGCAAAGATAAGGTTGCCGCGCGCCGAGAAACAGCCTGATTTTCATAAATGACTGTTGCAGTACAAGCAAAGATCGAGAGGGGTGACTCCATTCTCTGTAGTGAGGGGATTTATCCCCGATGGGCTGCGAAGCGGCCCCAAAATGAGCGATTGCGATCCTCCTGACACAACTTGCACAGAGGATTCAGGGCTGCTTCGCACCCCATCGGGGATGAATCCCCTCGCCACAGTGATTTTGCTTTTCAGTTAAACCGGGAGGTGGATGCCGAACGTATTCATCCCCCGGTCGCTGCGTACAAACACATCGCCACCGTGCATCAGCGCAATCGCCTTGACGATCGCCAGCCCCAGCCCATGGTTGTTGCCGCTGTTGCTGCGCGAGGCATCGACCCGATAGAAGCGCTCGAACAAGCGCGGCAAGTGCTCGCTGGCAATCGGCGATCCGGGGTTGGCCACGCCGATGCTGACCTGATGTTCCTCGACTTCGATGCGCACCTCGATCACCTGGCCCGGTTCGGTGTGCTGCACGGCGTTACTCAGCAGATTGATCAGCGCCCGACGCAGATGCGCGATCTCGATTCGCACCTGTGCGTCACCACTCACATGCACCTGCACTTGCGCGTCTTCGAGGATGAAATCCAGGTAATCCAGCGTGGTTGCAACTTCATCCGCCAGCGAGGTCTCGGTCAGTTTGGTCGCCTTGCTGCCCTGGTCGGCGCTGGCAAGGAACAGCATGTCGTTGATGATCGAACGCAGGCGTTCCAGCTCTTCGAGGTTGGACTGCAGCACCTCGAAATAGTGTTCGGCGGAACGCCCGCGGGTCAGCGCGACCTGAGTCTGG
Organism: Pseudomonas sp. RSB 5.4; assembly: GCF_037126175.1. Taxonomy (NCBI): domain Bacteria; kingdom Pseudomonadati; phylum Pseudomonadota; class Gammaproteobacteria; order Pseudomonadales; family Pseudomonadaceae; genus Pseudomonas; species Pseudomonas sp. RSB 5.4. The sequence goes on along the minus strand of NZ_CP146986.1, from coordinate 3,438,339 downwards.
CCGATCAGGTTGGTCAGCGGCGAACGCAGCTCATGGGCCACGTCGGCGTTGAACGATTCCAGCCGTGAGTACGCCTGTTCGACCCGTTCCAGCGTCGAGTTGAACGACTCGACAAACTGCTCAAGCTCCGGCGGCAGCGGCGACAGACGCAAGCGCCCCGAACGCAATGGCGGCGCCAGACGCTGCGCCTCGTGGGACAGTTTGATCAGCGGTTGCAGGCCAATCCGTGCCACCCAGTACCCGAGCGCCGAGGCCAGCGCCACGCCGATAATCGCCAGACCAATCAGGGCAATCAGCAACTGATGTTGCGTCTGGTGAAACGTATCGGTGTCGATGCCGATCATGAAGCGCAGCGGTGGGCGTTGGTCCTTGGCCGGAAACTGGCTGACCAGCACTTTCAGCGGATAGGGCTGGTCGGGCAATTGCAGGTCGCGCATGCCCAATGGGCCGTTGGCGAACTCGCGAATCTGCGGGGTCAGGTTGCCAAACTCATACTGCGGGTCACCGCTGCTGATCCAGAAACTGATGCGCTTGTCTTCCTCGCCCAGCAGCTTGAGTTTGTTGCTGATCTTCACCCAATGATCGGGCGTGCCGTAACGACCGACGGTGGATTCGAGCACGCTGTAACGCGCATCCAGCTCGGCTTCCGGCAGCAGGCCCAGGCCCTTGTCGACCTGCTGATACAGCGCGCCGCCGATCAACAGAAACACCAGCAACGCCACCAGCGTAAACATCCCACTGAGGCGCAGGGCAATCGAGTTACTGGACACCACGGCTCTCCAGCACGTAACCCATGCCACGAATGGTGTGCAGCAGTTTCTCGTCGAACGGCCCGTCGAGCTTGGCCCGCAGACGCTTGATCGCGACTTCGACGACGTTCGCGTCGCTGTCGAAATTGATGTCCCAGACCATCTCGGCAATCGCGGTTTTCGAGAGGATTTCACCTTGTCGGCGCGCCAGAACGCTGAGCAGCGAGAACTCTTTCGCCGTCAGATCCAGTCGGGTGCCGGCGCGGGTGGCCTTGCGGCTGATCAGATCGATCCACAGGTCGGCGATGCTTACCTGCACCGGTTCATGGCCACCGCTGCGCCGGGTCAGCGCCTGCAAACGCGCTACCAGCTCCAGAAAGGAAAACGGCTTGCCAAGGTAATCGTCGGCGCCGTCACGCAGGCCCCTGATCCGGTCTTCGACGCGTTCGCGGGCGGTGAGCATGATCACCGGGGTCTGCTTGCGCGCACGTAAGGCGCGCAGCACGCCGAAGCCGTCCAGGCCCGGCAACATCACGTCGAGGACGATCACCGCGTAGTCGCTTTCCAGCGCCAGGTGCAGGCCCTCGACGCCGTCGCGGGCCAGATCCACGGTGTAACCCTGTTCCGTCAGACCGCGGTGCAGATAGTCCGCGGTTTTTTCCTCGTCTTCGATAATCAGAACGCGCATGACCCTGCCTCAGTCTGTAGTCGCCAGTGCCGTCGTGGGCATTGGTTTGGGCCTGTGGAACAGCCGCTCAAGCCACAAGTATATGACCGGTGTGGTAAACAGCGTCAGCATCTGGCTGACCAGCAAGCCGCCCACCACCGCGATCCCCAGCGGCTGGCGCAGTTCGGCGCCGGTGCCGTAACCGAGCATCAGCGGCAGGGCGCCGAGCAGGGCGGCGAGGGTGGTCATGATGATCGGCCGGAACCGCGTCAGGCACGCTTCGAAAATCGCATCCTGCGGCGCCAGTCCGCGATTGCGCTGGGCTTCCAGTGCGAAGTCGATCATCAGAATGCCGTTCTTTTTGACGATACCGATCAGCAGCACCAGCCCGATCAACGCCATGATCGAAAAGTCCTGACCGCAGATCCACAGCATGATCACTGCACCGAGACCCGCCGCCGGCAGGGTCGAGATGATCGTCAGCGGATGCACGAAGCTCTCATAAAGCACGCCGAGAATGATGTACACCGCCACCAGCGCCGCAAGAATCAACCACGGTTGACTGGCGAGCGAACTCTGGAATGCCTGCGCTGCGCCCTGGAAGTTGCCGCTGATGGCGGTCGGCATGCCGATCTCGGCCTTGGCCTGGTTGAGCAGGATCACCGCGTCGCCCAAGGCCACGCCGGGGGCCAGGTTGAACGACAGGTTGGCGGCGGGGAACATGCCGTCATGGGCAATCGACAGCGGGCCGATGGTCGGTGCGTCGAATTTCGCCAGCGCCGACAGCGGCACCATTTCCCCGCTCAACGGCGAGCGCAGGTAGAAATAGTTGAGGCTTTCGGCCTTGCCGCGCTGTTGGGTATCGAGCTCCAGAATCACGTTGTACTGGTTGACCTGAGTCTGGAATTCATTGATCTGGCGCTGGCCGAACGCATCGTACAGCGCCTCGTCGACATCACTTGCGGTCAGGCCGAAACGCGCGGCGGCGCTGCGGTCGATGCTGATGTGGGTGATGCTGCCGCCCAGTTGCAGGTCATTGGAAATGTCGCGGAACGCCGGGATGCTGCGCAGCTTCTCGGTCAGGCGCTGGGTCCAGGTGGCCAGGGTCGCGCCGTCATTGCTCTTGAGCACGTACTGGTACTGGGCGCGGCTTGGGCCGGAGCTGAGGTTGATGTCCTGGCCGGCGCGCAGGTACAGGACGATACCCGGGACTTTCATCAGTTTCGGACGGATCCGGTCGATGAACTGGCTGGCCGAGACGTCGCGGTCGCCGCGTTTTTTCAGGGCGATCCAGAAGCGGCCGTTGGCGATGGTCTGGTTGCTGCCGGACACGCCCACCGAGTGGGAAAACGCTTCGACTGCCGGGTCGGCCGCGACGATTTCGGCCATCGCCAGGTGTTTTTTCACCATGTCGCCGTAGGAAATATCCGCAGCGGCTTCGGTGGTGCCGAGCACGAACCCGGTGTCCTGGATCGGGAAGAATCCCTTGGGAATAAAGATGTAACCGGCAATTGCCAATCCGAGGGACAGGCAGAACACGCCGATCATCAGTTTCTGATGGGCGAGGGCGCGGCGCAGGCCTTTCTCGTACCACGCCAGCAGACGTTCACTGAAGCCCGGTTTGTCATGGGCGTGATGCACCGGTTTGCGCATGAACAGCGCGGCCAGGGTTGGCGCCAGCGTCAGCGATACCACCACCGAAATAAGGATGGTCGAAGTCGCGGTCAGGGCGAATTCCTTGAACAGCCGCCCGACCACACCGCCCATGAACAGCAGCGGAATGAATGCCGCCACCAGCGAGAAGCTGATCGAGACCACGGTGAAGCCGATCTCACCGGCGCCCTTGACCGCCGCCTCACGCATGCCGTCGCCGGCTTCCAGATGCCGGTGGATGTTCTCCACCACCACAATCGCATCGTCGACCACAAACCCCACGGCCACCACAATCGCCACCAGTGTCAGGTTGTTCAGGCTGAAACCGAGGATGTACATCAGGGCGAAACTGGCCACCAGTGACACGCCGAGCACCGCCGAGACTATCAGCGTCGCCGACAGTTGGCGCAGAAACAGCGCCATCACCGCCACCACCAGCAGAATGGCGATCAGCAGGGTGATTTCCACTTCATGCAGCGACGCGCGAATGGTCTGGGTGCGGTCGATCAGCACTTTGACCTGCACCGAGGCCGGCAGCATGGCTTCCAGGCCCGGCAGCGCCGCTTGAATACGGTCGACGGTTTCGACGATGTTCGCACCCGGTTGGCGCGAGATCACCAGGTTCACCCCGGGTTGATCACCGGCCCAGGCTTGCACGTAGGCATCTTCCGAACCGTTGACGACTTTGGCGACATCTCTCAGGTGAACCGGGGCGCCATCCTTGTAGGAAACGATCAACTGGCTGTAGTCCTCGGGATGGAACAACTGGTCGTTGGTCGACAGCGTGGAGATGCTCGATTCGCCATACAACGCACCTTTGGCGAGGTTCAGGCTGGTCTGCTGGATCGCCAGACGAATGTCGGCCAGGGTCAGGCCGATGGCAGCCAGTTTGTCGGCCGAGGCTTGCACGCGGATCGCCGGACGTTGCTGACCGGTGATGTTGATCTGGCCTACACCGTCGATCTGACTGATCTGACGCGAGAGCAGGGTTTCCACCAGATCGCTGAGTTCGGTGCCGGGCATTTGTGTGGAGCTGACACTGAGGATCAGCACCGGGCTGTCGGCCGGGTTGACCTTCTTCCAGGTCGGCAGCGTCGGCATGTCCTTGGGCAGTTTGCCGGCGGCGGTGTTGATCGCTGCCTGAACTTCCTGCGCGGCGGTGTCGATGCTTTTGTCGAGGGTGAATTGCAGGGTCAACAGGCTTGAGCCGAGCGCACTGCTGGAGGTCATCTGGGTCATGCCGGGGATGGCACTGAATTGCACTTCAAGCGGCGTGGCCACGGAGGACGCCATGGTGTCAGGGCTGGCGCCGGGCAACTGCGCGGAAACCTGGATCGTCGGAAACTCCGCTTCCGGCAGTGGCGCAATCGGCAGGCGCGGGAAGGCAATTACCCCGAGCAGCACCAGGGCGAAGGTCAGCAGAATGGTCGCGACCGGGTGGTCGATACACCATGTGGAGACGCCTTTGTGCTCCTTCATGGCTTGGGCTCCGCTTCGACCACCTGCGGCGGCTCGGTCATCACCTGCACGGTCGAACCGGGTTTGAGCCGCGACTGGCCGTCACTGACTAATTGATCACCCGCCTTCACGCCTTTGATGATGTCCTGGCCGCTGCCCTGATAAACCATCTGCACTTGTACGGCTTCGACCTTGTCGCCGTTCACGCGGTAAACGAAGTGTTGGTCGAGGCCGCGTTGTACGACGGTAGGCGGCACCACCAGCGCATTCTTATCCAGTGCCGTCTGAATTTTTACCGTCACCAGCAGGCCCGGCCAGAGCTTCTGGCTGGCGTTGTCGAATTCGGCCTTGGCGCGGATGGTGCCGGTGTTGGCGTTGATCTGGTTGTCGATCAGGGTCAGGTGACCTTCGCCAAGCAGATTGCCGGTTTCGCCGTCGGTGTCGGCGCCGATGTAGGCCTTGACCTGCGCGTGCTGCGGGTCGTTGATCAAACCTTGCAGGGTCGGCAGCATTTGTTGCGGCAGCGAGAACTCGACGGCGATCGGGTCGATCTGGGTGACGGTGAACAGGCCCTGGGTGTCGGTCATGCGCAGGAAATTGCCTTCATCGACTGTGCGAATACCGACGCGGCCGGTGACCGGGGAGCGGATCTGGGTGTAGGAAAGTTGTACCTGCGCGGCGTCAATCGAGGCCTGGTTGCCTTGGGCGGTGGCCTTCAACTGGTTGACCAGCGCCTGTTGCTGATCGTAGGTCTGCTTGGAGACGCCGTCGTCGACGCTGAGCAGTTTGTAGCGCTTGAGGTTGACCAGGGCGACTTCCAGTTGGGCCTGGCTTTCGCCCAGTTGTGCGCGGGCCTGATCAAGACTGGCGCGGATCGAGCGGTCGTCGATGGTGGCGAGCAGGTCGCCTGCTTTGACCAGTTGGCCTTCTTTGACGAGGATCTTTGTCAGAATGCCGTCGATCTGCGGGCGTACCACGACGCTGTGCAATGAGAGAACCGAACCGATGCCGCTGACGTAGCGGGGGACGTCCTTTTCGCTGACTGCCACGACCCGGACCGGGATGGCGGTGGGGGCGGCGAGTTTGGTCTGGGCCGGTTTGGTGGCGTACCACAGGCCCAGAGCGGCGACGATGATCAGCGGGGTGGCGAGCAGGGCGGTTCGTTTCTGGATTCGCATGCGATTGGGGCGCCAAGGGGTTGAGTTTGGGCAGGTTGGGTATTTATAAGCTTGTTTGGGGGTCAGGAGAGTGACGGCTAGCTGTCAGCGCTGTCAGTTTCATGTGGCTTGGCGGCCTCTGGGCCGACCATGTTGTGGGTTGATGGGGGACATATCCGTTGCTGCGGTAACGGCTTCTGATGGTTCCGCTCTTACAGCGGCTCACTTTTCCAGACGCCGAAAAGTAAGCAAAAGGCTTGGCCCCAACGTTCGGCCCTCGCTTAGGCTCGGGTTCCTTCGCTCCGGGATTGATCCGGGCGCAGCGCCTCCGGTTTGCTTCGCTGCACCTCCTCTCGCTGTGTTTGGCTGCGCCAAACGGTCGCTGCGCTCCCACCCCCGGATCAATCCCTCCACTCAGCCTGCCGACGGGGCCGGCACGGCAAGATCAAGAGCTTTCGGCGAGCTGACACTCGGCCATTTGAGTGGTGAAGAGCGTGCGTTCGGCTTTAGCGCTTTTGTGGGAGCCAGCCTGCGAGCCGACCAATTTGCTGAATGCACTCAATCCAACTGTGGGAGCGGGCTTGCTCGCGAAGGCGGCCTGACAGCCGACCAATTTCCAGCTGAATGCACCCAATCCCATTGTGGGAGCCAGCCTGCTGGCGATGATGACAGTCCAGCCACCGCCATTCAAAACCGTGACCATCCCCCCAATTCCACCACCCAATATCTCTAAATCGGAACGTTTGTGCCTCGCAACATCTACGCTCCTAAAGATCCGCCCCCATCCGCGGATAAACGTTGTACAGCCCGGCCGTCAAATTAAGCGGGCCTCTTCGGGAGTGTCGTGCAATGAATCTGAAAACCGCTTTGGCGAGTGTGCTTGTTTTGCTTCCATTGGCAGTCTGTGCCGCGCCGCAATCGACTTCCGGCGAGATCCGTTTCACCGGGCAGATTGTCGACTCCGGTTGTGCGGTGGCGCGTGCCGGGTCGTTGGCCTCCGATGTGTCCCGTCAGGTTGAAATCAAACCGGGTCTGCAAGTTGATGTGGATACCTATCGCAACGCTTGCAGTCATCAGTCGCTGCCGTTTTCCATGACCTATCAAGCGCTGAAGACGTCGAGCGACAAAGGCATCGTCACCATCACTTATCTGTAAACCGTTCGGCGAGCGGTGCAAATCTTCAGGTGCCGAGTCTGGGCGCGCAGGTATACTGCGCGCCTTCGCGGCTCACTGTTCGGGCCCGACTTTTTGCTTTGCGGAGCTTTTATGACTTCCCCGACCCAACCGCCGGTTGACGACGCTGTGAGCGATGTCCCGTCTGAACTGGCTGACGCCAGCGAGAGCAAACCCGAGATTCCGGCTTTCAAGTTCCCGTTCAAACCGGGTGAGTTGGCGGCGGCCAAGGGTTCGAATCAGCCGTGGTACAAGAACGGCGCCAAGAATGGCCACACCAAGACCCCGGGCATGGCGCCGCCGGGTACCCGTCGGTCGATGGGCAAGCGCTGAGTTTCATCCCGCCTTCAGCCATCGACTGCGATTTTCGGTCGCAGTGATGGCTAAGTGCTCAGATCCTGAGCCAGATCAATATTTGACCAATTGGTGCGCTTAGAGTCAGCAGCCCTGCCGACTCTTCCAATAAAACGAGCGCGCTATTCCATGAAGATCAATCTCCCGGTCACCGGCCGTAACGTCGATGTGGCGCACGATGCGAACATTCTGTCGACCACCGATCTGACCAGCGCGATCACCTACGCCAACGACGATTTCATCCGGATCAGCGGTTATAGCCGCGACGAATTGCTCGGCACGCCACACAACTTGTTGCGTCACCCGGACATGCCGGCGCAGGCGTTTGCCCATATGTGGCAGACGCTCAAGAGCGGGCGTTCGTGGATGGGGCTGGTGAAGAATCGTTGCAAGAATGGCGATCATTATTGGGTCAGCGCGTATGTCACGCCGGTTACGCAGAGCGGCGTGGCGGTGGAGTATCAGTCGGTGCGTACGCGGCCGGATGCACGGCAGGTGGCGGCGGCGGAGCGGGTGTACGCGCAGTTGCGTGGAGAGTTGAAGGGACGGCGGCCGCTGCCCACTTTAGGGCTGCGCGGCAGGATCACGGCGTTGGGCAGTGCGTTACTGGGTCTGGTGTTGGGGATCGAGGCCTGGTTGCGCCCGGAGTCGGCGTGGATTGATGGAGTGGCGTTTGTCGCCGGCAGCAGTCTTTGCGCGTTGGGCGTGCGCTGGATTTTGCGGCCGCTGGAACGCCTGACCGAGCGGGCGCGGCAGGTTGCGGACAATCCGTTGAGCCAGAGCATTTACACCGGGCGCCGCGATGAAATCGGCCGGATCGAGTTCGCCCTGCAGATGCTCGAAGCGCAGGTCGGCGCGGTGGTCGGGCGCATGGGGGATGCGTCGCAGCAGTTGGCCGGGCATGCGGCCCAATTGGTTGATCATCTGCAAAGCAGCCACAGCAGTTCGCTGGCCCAGCAGGCCGAAACCGATCAGGTGGCGGCAGCGATTCATCAGATGGCCGCGAGTGTCGCGCAGGTCGCCAGCCATGCGCAACAGGCGTCGGTGGCGGCGGACATGGCCGGCACGGAAACTCGCGAGGGGCATTGGCTGGTGGGCGAGAGTCGCAGCGCGGTGTTGCGTCTGGCCGAGGAATTGCGGCGGGCGACCGAGGTGATTCATCAGCTCGAAGGCCACAGCAGCGAGATTTCCGGGGTGCTGGAGGTGATCCGCAGCATCGCCGAGCAGACCAATCTGCTGGCGCTCAACGCGGCGATCGAAGCGGCGCGCGCTGGCGATGCCGGGCGCGGTTTTGCAGTGGTGGCCGATGAGGTGCGCGGGTTGGCGCAGCGCACGCAGCAATCGACCAACGAGATTCAGCGGATGATCAGCACCCTGCAAAACGGCGCGCGCGATGCGGTGCGGGTGATGCAGCAGAGCAGCGAACATGTGGATAACAGCGTCGAACAGGCACAGCGCGCGGCGCGGGCACTGGACGGGATCAGCGAGCGGGTCGAGCAGATCACCGAGATGAGCCTGCAGATTGCGGCGGCGGTGGAGCAGCAGAGTGCGGTGAGCGAGGACATCAACCGCAACATCGTCAGTATCCGCACAGCGTCGGAATTGACGGTGGATGAGGGGCGGCAGAGTCAGCGCAATTCCGAGGATGTGGCGGGGTTGGCGGGGGATTTGCGGTTGCTGGCGCGGGAGTTTTGGGGGCGGCGGCAGGTTCGGGATTGATGCTGTTCCCACAGGCCTCATCGCTGGCAAGCCAGCTCCCACAGGTTTCTCGAGTGTTCACATGACTTGTGCACGACATGGAACCTTGTGGGAGCTGGCTTGCCAGCGATGAGGCCAGTTCGATCTCTGCAAAATCCGGATCAAGCCGCCCGCAGCGGAATAAACGCATACGTCTGCGCCGGCTCAGTCACCACTTGCGCTCCGGTCGCCAACACTTGCCCGGCCACATCCTCCCCGGACAAATGAAACAGCCATTCGCTGGATGCTTCACTCAACGGCCGAGCTGAAACCTGATCGATCACGGCCGCAAAGGCGCCCATCTCCGGCAAATATGCGGTAAACCCATCGCCCTTGAGCGCTGTGGTGCGAATCCCCAGTGCGGCGCAGATCGCATCCTTGATCCGGATGTCATCGCGATCGGCCTGACGCGAACGCTGGATCAACTCCAGCAGTTCCTGATCGACCAACTCCCCGCCGACAATCAGCAGCGGCCCCTGTTGCCATGACTCTGGCGGGCAATCCTTGGCGGCAGGGTTGAGTGCGATGTGCGGATTGATTTCTGCCGGATAAATCCTGCACACCAACGGCCGGCGTTCGTAAATCCGGCACAGGTTGTCATCGTCAAGATTCCGGCAGCGACCGACGTTGTAGGCGGCGAAGGTGATTGCCACGTGGGCCTCGGTAGTGCCGCTGCGCACTACCGCCGAACGCCGTTCGGCATGTTCACGCTGCTGCGCCGGCAGGCCCAGGCCGTTGCCGAGAAAGGCCTCCACCAGCACGATCACCTGACCGCCATCCGCCGCCCACATGCGGGCTTCGGCGAGGGTCAGGGGCACATGGTGGTCGGTGCAGCATTTGCCGCAACCGACGCAGGAAAACGTCGTATTCATTGCACGATCAATCTTCAATCAGAGTGTGAAACGGCGACGTAAAGTCGCCAGGCTGAGGCTGATCGAAGCAAGTTGTGCGCCAGCCCTCAAGGCTTCGCGGTCGGACGGACCGAGTCCCATTCGGTGACGAAGGCGGTTTTCGACGTTTTGCTGTACAGGCACAGCTCGGTGCCTTGCTGGCCTTTCATGTGTTTTTGCGGGTATTGGCCTTGCAGCAGCACGGCGGTGTAGCCGACGCGGTCATCGAATTGCGCGGGGGTGCCGACCGGTTTGGCGTCTTTCAGCCCGCTGGCCTTGGTGCAACTGGCGAGTACGGTTTTGTCGTAGGCGGCCCAGGCGTCGGGACTGGAGGCGTGGGCCTGAGAGGCGAGGGCGGTGAGGCAGAGCAGGCTTAGGGTGAGGGCTTTCATGGCTGGGCATCCTTGGTTTGGCCAAGGTTTGAGTATGCCTGAGGGGGAGAAGTTGCCTGGACCGGCCTCTTCGCGAGCAAGCCCGCTCCCACAATTTGGAATGCGTTCCCCCTGTGGGAGCGGGCTTGCTCGCGAAGACGGTCGATCAGTCCGGCACAAGTTCCCGGCGAACCACAATCATCCCGGCACTTTCATACAAACGCTGCGCCCGCAGGTTGTCTTCCAGCACCTTCAGATCGACAAATCCTTCGCGCCTTTGCTGAAACACCTTGAATGCATTCAGCAGCAATGCCCGACCCAAACCTCGGCCCTGAGCGCGTGGGTGCACCACCAGATTCTTGATGTACGAGCTGGTCCAGCACTGCGCCACGCCGATCACGCTTTCGGCATCGCTGGCAATGAAACACAGCGCCGGGTCGTATTCGGGATCGCTCTCGAAGCGCAGCTGCCATTCCTCCAGTGCCGGCACCCGACCGCCGCCCTCACGGTAGCCGAGTTGCATCAGCTGATGCACCACCGCCGCCAGTTCCGGGCGATAAGTGCTCAGTTCAATGCCTTCCGGCCAGTAGATCGGCGGCACTTCTTGGCGAAGGTCGCGCCGCATCAAAAAGCAGTACGTCTGGCCCAAGACTCAGTGACCGTTGGCGGCGACGTGTTTGGCCGCTTCGATCAGCCGCTGCGTCAGTTCCGGCGAGGAGAACTTGGTCAGCACCGCGTTGGCCCCGGCCAGGCGTGCTTTCTCGCTGTTCATCGCGCTGTCGAGCGAGGTGTGCAGCAGCACGTAGAGGTGGGCGAAGTCCGGCGTCTCGCGCAGGGTGCGGGTGAAGGCGTAGCCGTCCATCTCGGACATTTCGATGTCGGAGACGATCAGGTTGATCTGTTGCGCAGTGCCTTGCAGATCCAGCAGGCAGTCGATGGCTTCCTTGGCACTGCGCGCAGTGTGGCATTGCAGACCGAGATTGCGCAGGGTATGCACCGATTGCTGCAGCGCCACCTGACTGTCGTCGACCACCAGAATCCTTGCGTTGCCCAGGACTTCGGCATCTTCCATGCTCAGGTCGGTCGGGGCCATCTCGATCTGCGCCGGGGCGATGCTGTGGATGACTTTCTCGATGTCGAGCACTTGTACCAGTGTGCCGTCGACCGAAGTCACGCCGGTTATGTAGGCGCGCGAGCCGCCGGAGCCGAAAGGCGGTGGCTTGATGTCGGTGGTCAGGCAATGGACGATTTTGCTCACCGCCTGAACGTGCAGGCCCTGCTTGGAGCGGCTGACGTCGGTGACGATCAGGCAGCCGCCGTTCGGGTCTTCCAGCGGTCGCTCGCCGATGGCGCGGCTGAGGTCGATCACCGACAGCGAAGCGCCGCGCAGGGTGGCGATGCCTTTGACGTGCGGATGCGACTCCGGCATTTTGGTCAGCGGCGGGCAGGGAATGATTTCACTGACTTTCAGCAGGTTGATCGCCATCAGCTTGCCGCTGCGCAAGGTAAACAGCAGAAGCGAAAGTGAATCTGCGCGGGCTTTGTTGGAAGACATAAAAACCTTCTGTGGAAAAAGGTGATGGGCGAGGGTGCAAATCGCCAGAAACTATTGATGCCGGGTTATCGGCGTTAACGGGGTGGGCTTTAGGTCGGTTATCGGCTGGCGGCAGATCCAAAGCCCCTCACCCCAGCCCTCTCCCGAAGGGAGAGGGGGCCGAACGAGGTGTCTGGCGCTGTACATCGACCTGAATGACCGAGTCGATTATGGATTCAGTACAGATCTCTCACGTCGGCGGAATTCTTGAATATCCCCCAATCAGTCCCCTCTTCCTCCGGGAGAGGGCTAGGGTGAGGGTGTGCTTTTAGCTCTTCATCCCCAACCGCTTGGCCATCCGCCCAAGATTCGCCCTATCCAGCCCCAACTCCCGCGCCGCACTCGCCCAATTATTCTGATTGCGTTCCAGCGCCGCACTGATCAAGCGGCGCTGATACTCCTCAGTGGCGCTGCGCAAGTCGCCATTGATCAACGGTGCCACGGCTAAAATATTGGCAGTAGGCGCGGGCGAGTTATCCACAACCTCACGCGGCAGATCCAGATCCACCGCGCTCAAACTGAGAATCTTCGGCCTTACCTTGCAATTGCCCAGCGCCTTCAGTGCGCTGCGCCCGATCAAGTGTTCCAGCTCGCGCACGTTGCCCGGCCAAGTGTAGGCGAGCAACGCGTCCTGGGCGTCGCTGCTCAGGCGCAGGCTGTTGAGGCCCATGCGCGAGCGGTTCTGTTCCAGAAAGAAGCCGCTGAGCAGCAACACATCGCGGCCGCGATCGCGCAGCGCCGGGACCCGCAGCGGGTACACGCTCAGGCGGTGATAGAAGTCGGCGCGGTAGCGGCCGCTGCGCACTTCTTCAGCCAGATCGCGGTTTGTCGCGGCGATCAGGCGCACATCGACCTGGTGTTCCTTGTCCGAGCCAAGCCGCTGCAACTGGCCGCTTTGCAGCACGCGCAGCAATTTGGCCTGCACGGTCAGCGACAATTCGCCGACTTCATCGAGAAACAGCGTGCCGCCATTGGCCAGTTCGAACTTGCCGCGGCGGTCGCTGGTGGCGCCGGTAAAGGCACCGCGCACATGGCCGAACAGTTCGCTCTCGACCAGGGTGTCGGGCAGGGCGGCGCAGTTGAGGCTGATGATCGGTTTGTCGGCGCGCGGGGAGGCGGCGTGGATCGCCTGCGCCACCAGTTCCTTGCCGACCCCGGTTTCGCCGGTGATCAGCACGGTCAGGTCGCTGCCGCCGACCAGATTGATTTCCTCCACCAGGCGTTTGTGCGCCTTGCTCTGGCCGATCATTTCGCGCGGCTGCTGGCCGCTGGCCTGGCGGTAGACCTCGGCGCGCTGGTGCTCGTCCTCGGCACGCAGCGCCAGGCGTTCGATGCGTTCGGCGGCGTTGACCGTGGCCGAAGCGAGGCTGGCGAAGGCTTGCAAAGCGTCGAGTTCGATCGGCTCGAAACGCTCCGGGTCGAGCGCATCAAGGGTAATCAGGCCCCAGAGTTTTTCCTCGACGAACAGCGGGCAACCGAGACAGTCATGGACTTCGAGGTGATCGCCCAGACCATCGACCAGGCCATCGTAAGGATCGGGCAAGTCGCTGTCGGCGGCGAATCGGGTCGGCCCGGCGCCGTCCAGCAGGATGGCAAAACGTGGGTGTTCGCTGACTTTGAAGCGTCGGCCGAGGGTGTCGGTGCTCAATCCATCCACCGCCAATGGCACCAGCCATTCGCCGTCGAGGCGCAGCAACGCGGCGGCGTCGCACGGCAGCAGGGCGCGCAGGGCTTCGAGCAGGCGTCGATAGCGCTCGCCTTCGGGCAGTTCGCGGGACAGGTCGGAGACCAGCGGCAGTAGAGCGGTGAGCAAGGATTTGGCGGTCATGGTCTTGTAGTCAAAGAGACTCTATGTAGTCGCTATGACTATAAGGTGCTTTGAGTCTAAATGACTACTCAAAAAATAAGCCATTGATTTATAACGATAAATTATCTGGCACGAAAACTGATAAGCCTAAGGTAATTCTCAAAAAGCTCAGGAGTCACTCTTATGCTTAGCGTTCAGGATCGTGCCATCGTCAAATCCACCGTGCCTCTGCTGGAAAGCGGCGGTGAAGCGCTGATCACCCACTTCTACCGCATGATGCTCGCCGAATACCCTGAGGTACGTCCACTGTTCAACCAGGCGCACCAGGCCAGTGGTGACCAGCCGCGTGCTCTGGCCAACGGCGTGTTGATGTATGCGCGGCACATCGATCAGCTCGACCAGTTGGGCGATCTGGTGGCGAAGATCATCAACAAGCACGTCGCCCTGCAGATCCTCCCGGAGCACTACCCGATTGTTGGCACCTGCCTGCTGCGCGCCATCTCCGAAGTGCTCGGCGACGAGATCGCCACGCCTGAGGTCATGAGCGCATGGGGCGCGGCGTACGGGCAGCTGGCCGAGATTCTGATCGGCGCGGAGACGGCGATCTACGACCAGAAAGAACAAGCGGTCGGCGGCTGGCGCGGGGCGCGGGAGTTCATCGTGGTGGACAAGGTCGAGGAGAGCGCGGAGATCATCTCGTTCTACTTCGAACCGGCGGACAAAGGTCCGATCCTTGCTGCGCAGCCGGGCCAGTACATCGGCATGAAGTTGATCCTCGATGGCGAAGAGATTCGCCGCAACTACTCGTTGTCGGCACTGGCGAACAAGGGCCAGTACCGCATCAGCGTCAAACGCGAGCCGGGTGGTCGTGCGTCCAACTACTTGCACGATCAACTGCACGTCGGCGCAAGCATTGCGCTGTTCCCGCCATCGGGCGAGTTCACCCTGACGGCCAGTGACAAGCCGTTGGTGCTGATCAGTGGCGGTGTCGGCATCACTCCGACTTTGGCGATGCTTGAAGCAGCGCTGCAAACCGAACGCCCGGTGCATTTTATCCACTGCGCGCGCAATGGCAGCGTGCATGCGTTCCGCGACTGGGTCGACGGTCTGGCGGCGCGTCATCCACAGCTCAAGCGCTTCTATTGCTACGCCGAAGATGACGGCGTAAGTCCGGCGGCGGACAAGCTCGGGATGCTGAGCGCCGAGCAGTTGGGTGAATGGTTGCCGCAACAGCGCGATGTCGATGCTTACTTTCTTGGGCCGAAAGGCTTCATGGGGGCGATCAAACGGCATCTGAAAGCCTTGGGTGTACCGGAGCAGCAGAGCCGTTATGAGTTCTTCGGGCCGGCGGCGGCTCTGGAATGATCTGAAACGCGGTTGCCTTGATTCGCGAGCAGGCTCGCTCCCACAGGATTTGTGTTCGACGCAGATCCAATGTGGTAGCGAGCCTGCTCGCGAAGGCCGTTACGCGGTGTCTATTATCAAATTCTGTTTAAAGGTTAATCATTCCTTAACCGCCTTATCGTTTATTCCCCCGCTACTGCGCGGCGTAATGTCCCGCGTGTAGACTTGCGGGCAACCATCAGCCGTTCAACGGCTGAACCATGGATTTGAAAGGGAAACGCGATGAGCGAGGAAACGATTCGACTGGGACGTGAGCGGCGCTTTCTGGTGCTGTTGGGGGTCATCTGTCTGGCGCTGATCGGTGGCGCTCTTTATATGCAGATCGTGCTGGGCGAGGCGCCATGCCCGCTGTGCATCCTGCAGCGTTATGCCTTGCTGCTGATTGCGCTGTTCGCCTTTATCGGCGCGGCCATGCGCACCCGACGCAGCATCACGGTGTTCGAAGTGCTGGTGGTGATCTGCGCGATCGCCGGGGCCGGCGTCGCCGGGCATCACGTGTACACCCAGTTCTATCCGGCGGTGAGCTGCGGCATCGATGTGTTGCAGCCGATTGTCGACGACCTGCCGTTGGCGAAGATCTTCCCGCTGGGCTTCCAGGTCGACGGTTTCTGCTCGACGCCGTACCCGCCGATCCTCGGTCTGTCGCTGGCGCAATGGGCGCTGGTGGCGTTCGTGCTGGTGGTGATCCTGGTGCCGCTGCTGACCTCGCGCAACCGAAAAGAACTGCGCTGAGTCAACTCTTCGGCTGATTGGCCGATACAGAAAACGCCTCGATTTGCGGATCAGCCGATCGAGGCGTTTTGCATTTCAGAGTGTTTGTGAAATCACCGTGACGAACGGCAACAGAGAGTGCGGCAGGTGTGCGACATGTTGTCACACGCGCCCTGTCGCAGGGCGTTTCGGCGACCCGGATTGGCGTAATGTTACAAAAAAGGATTGGTCTGTTTCGGCATTTTTCTGGTTTTGCACGGATGTGCCAGATCAGGCAGTTTTAACAAGCTCTGGCAGATGGCCAGAGGCCTTTGAATATCGGGCTTTGCGCCGATTCGGTGGCGGGAAAAAGACTTCGGAGCTGTCTGAACTGAGGTGTATAGGCCTACATTTTTTGGTGTTTTTGTTGAGAATTGATTTCGATAACATGCGGAACTTTTGCAAAAACGGTGATGGATTGTTGCTCTGAGCGATAAAAATTATTTCGGGATAAGACATGGTGTATAGGGCGCTACCTATCTACAATCGCCCGCATTGAATTCCCGGCACTGCTCGGCCTTTATAAGGAACCGGGCAGGAAGTCGGGTGTCGAGCAGGCCGAAAGGCTTTTGAGACACCCAGGTGTCGGTGCCTTCCAACTTTCCGCACCAAATGGAATTGGTCTGTAACAAGGCCTTTGACCACGAATTCGAATAAGAACTGACCGCTGTCCCAAGGTTTTGTCGAGCGTCTGACGCGCGACGGGCGGCCCTTATTCAATCCAAAGAAAATGCCAACCCTTGGCAGGGTGAAGTGTTGGCGATCAAAACCCAACTGCATTGCGCAAGCTGCTTTAGAGGTCGTGAGATGAGTAAAAACAGGTACCCCAGATTACTAGGCCTAGTGCCGCTGCTCGGCACGTTGTTGCTGGGAGGCTGCAACATGACCCTGCTCAATCCAACGGGCCAGGTCGGCCTGGAACAGCGCAACCTGATCATCACCGCCACGCTGCTGATGCTGTTGGTCGTTGTGCCGGTTATCGTCATGACCTTCCTGTTCGCCTGGAAGTACCGCGCGTCCAACAAGGATGCCGTCTACACCCCGAAATGGTCGCACTCGACCAAAATCGAAGTGGCGGTCTGGACCATCCCGGTTCTGATCATCATCGCCCTGGGTTACATCACCTACATTTCGACCCACAAACTGGACCCGTACCGTCCGATTGAATCCGACGTCAAGCCGGTGACCATCGAAGTCGTTGCGCTGGACTGGAAGTGGCTGTTCATCTACCCGGAACAAGGCATTGCCACGGTCAACAAGATCGTGTTCCCGGCGCACACGCCAATCAACTTCAAGATCACCTCCGACGCCGTGATGAACTCGTTCTTCATCCCGGGTCTGGGCGGCCAGATCTACGCGATGGCGGGCATGCAGACCAAGCTGCACCTGATCGCTGACCGCAACGCTGAAATGGACGGTATCTCCGCCAACTACAGCGGTGCTGGTTTCACCGGTATGAAATTCAAAGCGATCGCAACTTCTCAGGAAGATTTCGACGCCTGGGTAAGTGAAGTCAAAAAGGCACCTAAACAGCTTGAACAAGCTGAATACGCAGCCCTTGCCAAGCCAAGCCAGAACAATCCAGTCGAGCTCTACTCCTCGGTCACGCCGAACCTGTTCCAGATCATCGTCGACAAGTACGAAGGCATGAAACCGGGCAAGCCGCTGAAGCACGAGAAGAAAGAGAAAGAAGTGGCGGCAACGGATATGGACTCGAATTCGCATTCAGCTGCCGGGGCAGAGGAGTAAACGATGTTTGGTAAATTAAGTTGGGAAGCGATCCCTTTCCACGAGCCGATCGTGATGGTCACCATCTCGATGATCGCGCTCGGTGGTCTGGCGTTGTTCGCTGCAATCACCTACTTCAAGAAGTGGACCTACTTGTGGACCGAGTGGCTGACGTCGGTCGACCACAAGAAAATCGGTGTGATGTACATCATCGTGGCCATGGTCATGCTGCTGCGTGGCTTTGCCGACGCCATCATGATGCGTACCCAGTTGGCCATGGCCACCGAGGGTTCGCCTGGCTACCTGCCACCTGAACACTATGACCAGATCTTCACCGCTCACGGTGTGATCATGATCATCTTCATGGCGATGCCATTCTTCACCGGCCTGATGAACCTTGCAGTGCCGCTGCAGATCGGCGCGCGTGACGTTGCCTTCCCGTTCCTGAACTCCCTGAGCTTCTGGCTGCTGGTGTCCGGCGTTGTACTGATCAACCTGTCCCTGGGCGTCGGCGAATTCGCCAAGACCGGCTGGGTTGCCTATCCGCCGCTGTCGGGTCTGCAGTACAGCCCTGGCGTGGGTATGGACTACTACATCTGGGCGCTACAGCTATCCGGGTTAGGTACGACGCTGACGGGGGTCAACTTCCTCGCGACCGTGCTGAAAATGCGTACCCCTGGCATGAAACTGATGGACATGCCGATCTTCACCTGGACCTGCACCTGGGCTAACGTCCTGATCGTGGCTTCGTTCCCGATCCTGACTGCTACCCTGGCACTGCTGACCCTCGACCGTTACATGGATTTCCACATTTTCACCAATGAACTTGGTGGCAATCCAATGATGTACGTCAACCTGTTCTGGGCCTGGGGCCACCCTGAGGTTTACATCCTGATCCTGCCGGCATTCGGCATCTTCTCGGAAGTGATCTCGGCGTTCACCGGCAAGAAACTGTTCGGCCACCACTCGATGATCTACGCTTCGGGCGCGATCTCGGTGCTGGGCTTCATGGTTTGGCTGCACCACTTCTTCACCATGGGTTCGGGTGCCAGCGTCAACGCCTTCTTCGGTCTGGCGACGATGCTGATTTCCATCCCGACGGGTGTGAAACTGTTCAACTGGCTGTTCACCATCTACCAGGGCCGTCTGCGCTTCACCAGCCAGGTGATGTGGACTCTGGGCTTCATGGTGACCTTCGCCATCGGCGGCATGACCGGCGTACTGCTGGCCATCCCGGGTGCTGACTTCGTTCTGCACAACAGCCTGTTCGTGATCGCGCACTTCCACAACGTGATCATCGGCGGCGCAGTCTTCGGCTACATCGCAGGTTTCGGCTTCTACTTCCCGAAAGCGTTCGGCTTCAAGCTGCACGAAGGCTGGGGTAAAGCAGCGTTCTGGTTCTGGATCTCGGGCTTCTTCGTCGCGTTCATGCCGCTCTATGCACTGGGCTTCATGGGCATGACCCGTCGTCTGAACGCCACCACCAACCCTGAGTGGGTACCGTACCTGTACGTTGCCATGTTCGGTGCGGTGATGATCGCTGTCGGTATCGCCTGCCAACTGATCCAGCTGTACGTCAGTGTGCGTGACCGCAACAAGCCAGAGAACATGTGCGAACACGGTGACCCGTGGAATGCCCACACTCTGGAATGGTCGACCTCGTCGCCACCTCCGTTCTACAACTTCGCTGTGCTGCCCAAGGCTGACTGCATCGACCCGTTCACCGAAGCCAAGGAAAACGGTACTGCGTACCAGGCTCCGGCCAAGTACGAGCCGATCCACATGCCGAACAACACCGCCACTGGCGTGGTGATGGGCGCACTGCTGACCGTCTTCGGTTTCGCGATGATCTGGCACATCTGGTGGTTGGCGATCGCCAGCCTGGCCGGCACTGTCATCTACTTCGTGATCCACGCCGCACGTGACGACCAGGGCTACATGGTTCCGGTTGAAACGATCGAGCGCATCGAAGCCGAGCAGCACAAGCGTCTGGTCGCGGCAGGGAAAATCCCGGCCAATGCCACCCGTGTAACCTCGTTGGAACAGGCTTAAACCATGTCGAACTTAGTGACCAATGTTGGACACGCCCATGGTGACCATGGGCACGATGACCATCACCACGACTCGGGCGAGATGACCGTATACGGTTTCTGGCTCTACCTGATGACCGACTGCATTCTGTTTGCGTCGATCTTCGCGGTGTACGCAGTACTGGTAAACAACGTCGCCGGCGGCCCGTCGGGCCACGACATCTTCGAACTGCCATACGTGCTGGGCGAAACCGCTCTGCTGTTGTTCAGTTCGATCACCTACGGCTTCGCCATGCTGGCGTTGTACAAAGGTAAAAAGCAGCAGGTTCTGGGTTGGTTGTTCATGACCTTCCTGCTCGGCGCAGGCTTCATCGCCATGGAGATCAACGAGTTCCACCTGCTGATCTCCGAGGGCTTCGGTCCTAGCCGTTCGGGCTTCCTGTCGGCGTTCTTCACCCTGGTCGGTACCCACGGTCTGCACGTATCCGCGGGTCTGATCTGGATGGGCATCATGATGTACCAGGTCAACAAGCACGGCCTGACGGCGACCAACAAGACCCGTCTGAGCTGCCTGAGCCTGTTCTGGCACTTCCTGGACGTGGTGTGGATCTGCGTATTCACCGTTGTTTACCTGATGGGGACTCTGTAATGGCTAATGCACACTCCCATGACAGCCATGATGCTGGCCACGGCAGCGTAAAGTCGTACGCCATCGGCTTCATCCTGTCGGTGATCCTGACTGCCATCCCGTTCGGCCTGGTGATGTTCCCGACCTTGCCGAAGTCGACCACGCTGGCAATCGTCCTGCTGTTCGCGGTAATCCAGGTGATCGTTCACCTGTATTACTTCCTGCACCTGGACCGTTCGATTGCACAACGTAACAACGTGATCGCGTTTGTCTTTACGGCCATCGTGATCCTGCTGCTGGTTGGCCTGTCGCTGTGGATCATGTTCAGCATCCACACGTACATGATGGCGAAGTGAGGTAGACCCGATGTCGCTCAAGCACTTTATCCAAATCACCAAACCGGGGATCATTTTCGGTAACGTGCTTTCTGTGGCAGGCGGGTTCTTCCTGGCCTCGAAAGGGCATGTAGATCTGGCGGTGTTCCTGGCCGCCATGATCGGCACATCCCTGGTTGTGGCCTCCGGTTGCGTGTTCAACAACTGCATCGACCGCGACATCGACCTGAAGATGGAACGCACCAAGAACCGGGTGCTGGTGCAGGGCTTGATCTCCCTGAAACTGGCCCTGGTCTACGCGACCATCCTGGGTGTTCTCGGCGTTGCCTTGTTGTACAAGGTGGCCAACCCGTTGGCCGCCCTGTTCGCGGTAATCGGCTTCATCATCTACGTCGGCTTCTACAGCCTGTACCTCAAGCGCAAGTCGGTTCACGGCACGCTGGTGGGCAGTCTGTCGGGCGCCATGCCGCCAGTGATCGGTTACGTTGCCGTAACCAACAGCTTCGACATGGCCGCACTGACCCTGCTGGTGATGTTCAGCCTGTGGCAGATGCCGCATTCCTACGCCATCGCGATCTTCCGTTTCAACGACTACCTGGCCGCATCGATTCCGGTGCTGCCCGTCAAGCGCGGAATCGAAGTGGCCAAGAAGCACATCCTGCTCTACATCCTGGCGTTCCTCGTGGCGACCTTGATGCTGACCTTCAGCGGTTACGCCGGCATGAGCTACCTCGCCGTCGCCGCGGCCATGGGCATGTACTGGTTGTACATGGCCTGGACCGGCTACAAGGCGGTGGATGACACGGTCTGGGCACGGAAGCTGTTTGTGTTCTCGATCTTCACCATCACCGCCCTGAGCGTCATGATGTCCCTGGACTTCAAGGTGCCGGCCGAGCTGCTGCTGACGTACGCGCCGTAAGGCTGGATGGCTTCAAGAAAAAACCCCGCACATCGAGAGATGTGCGGGGTTTTTTGTTGATCGGATGTTTATCAAAGGTCGAATTTGTTGATAGTCTGTCTATAGGCAAGTTGCCTATAGTTTGCCCATGCGAACCGTATTTTTTGAAACCACAATATTCACCGCGAGCGTTGGTCGTTACCTGACGGACAATGAGTATCGGGAGTTGCAGAGTTATCTGCAGTGCAATCCAGCGGCGGGCGACGTAATACCGCGGACTGGTGGCTTCCGAAAAGTACGTTGGTCTGATGCACGACGTGGCAAAGGCCGACGAGGTGGCTTGCGGGTCATCTACTATTGGCTTATGAATGATCGCCAGTTCTGGATGTTCGCGATTTATGACAAAGATGAGCTTGAGAACCTGTCCGCCGAGCAAGAGAAGGCGCTCAAAAAAGCCATTGAGATAGAGTTGAGAAAAAGAGGTGCCTCATGAAAAAACGCGACCTGTTTGCGGAATTGATGCAGGGCGTTGAAGAGATGGCCGCCCATCGCGAAGGTAAAATTACGCTGCGCAATACGGTCGTCGAGGACAAACCGGTTCCCGAGGTTGGTGCACAAGAGATCGTTGCACTGCGTGAAAAATTGCACATGTCACAAGCGGTATTTGCAAAGCGAATCAGGACCAGCCCGAGCACATTGAGGAATTGGGAGCAGGAGAAGTCCAAGCCCAATGCTCAGGCGGCACTGTTGATCCGCTTGGTGGAGAAATTCCCTGATATGGTTGAGCGCTTGGGCGCTGTGTAGATAGTTCGTTGATATAGGTCATCAAACCCCGCGATTCGATAGAGTCGCGGGGTTTTTTCGTCCAGAACGACAGGTTGCGGTATCGCCGCAAAACACCTAAATTTGGATCCAGTCTTCAATGATAGCGCCATGCCACTTCCTCGGCGCTCAACTGTTCCACTCCGCGATTTTTCATGCATCGATCAAAAGGCTGGGCGAAATGACTGAGAGGATGACCTGCGACGAACGTTTCATTGCCCTGGCACACGAGCTGAATTACGACATCTACGGCGAGAACACCGCCGGCGGCAATTACGCGCCGCTGATCCGCCACCGCGATGAGTTGTACATCAGCGGCATGGTGCCGCGGGTCAATGGCAGGATTCTGTATCCCGGTCGCGTGGGGTTGGAGTTGACACTCAAGGACGCCCAGGCTGCCGCAAGCATCAGTGCCATGCGCTGCCTGGCGCTGATCGTCGATGCGGTCGGTTCGCTGGACAAGATCCGGGCGTTGTTGCGGGTCACGGTGTATGTGAAGTCGACCCCGGACTTCGTTGACCTGAGTGAGGTGGCCAACGGTGCATCGGACGTTTTCAGCCATGTGCTCGGTGATGCCGGGCGACATACGCGCACTACGGTCGGTGTCTACCAGTTGCCGAAGAACGCCGCGGTTGAAGTCGACATGATCGCAGCGGTGCAGCTGGAAGTCTGACCGCCGCGCCGACCAACAAAAAGCCCCGCCTGAATCTCAGAGCGGGGCTTTTTTGTCGGCGACGGGTTTACTGCGCAGCGATGCTGTAGCCATCGAACGCGGTCTGCTGTTGCAGGGCGGTGATGATGTTCTTGCGGTTGATCGCGTGTTCGGTGCCGGCGTTGTCGACGAAGGTCTCGCCCTCCAACTCGGCTTCTTCGCCTTCACCGACGAAGGTGAAACCGAGGAACTCCAGCGCTTCACGGTCAACGTTCATACGCGAGCGCGGCGTGCGCAGCGGCAGGGTCACGCTGCTGCCGTCCTTGCTGATGGTGAAGATTTCGACTTCTTTCTTGGCGCGGGCGGCTTTGCTCTTGCCGCCGCTCGGGTTGCTGATCGCCTGATGGGTCTGGTTCAGCACTTTGAGCGCGAGGCCGTAGACGATTTCCTGGAATGCCGGATCGTCCTTGAAGCAGGACAGGATGCGGCCGATCGAGAACTTGCTGCTCAGGTCTTCGAGGGCGGCGATGTCGGCGGCCTCGGCGTCCTTGAGGCGCTTGAGTTCGCCCATCAGCTCGTAGGCCTTGTCGTCATCGAAGCTGTCGTGCGCCTGACGGATCGCGGCGCGCAGCTCGCGGATCTGGTCGCTTTCGCGGGTCGACTGGAAAGCATCCAGCACCATCTCGCTGATGATCTTGGCTTGTGGAAGGTGTTGTGAAAGATTGATGGAGTTTTCGTATTCCGCTTTTGACGATTCGGTGACTACGGATTCAGCGGTGTTGAAATCGGACATTGAAATTTCACTACTTTTTTAACTTGAGTTGAGACGAGAAAGCACGGGGTCTTTTTCAGGCCGGTTAATTTAGGGGAGCGGGGCGGCGTTGTCACGGAACAACAGTCCGGTGGTGCGGATTATTTGTCCGGCGTATTCAGGTTCATCGAGCGCACCATCCACTGTTCAGCGGTTTGCTGATCGGTCGGCAGCGTGAAGCGGAAAGTTGCGCCCCGCCCGGCGACATCGACCAACTGAATGTCTCGCCCGTGCAGTTGCAGGATGCGGTGGACGATGCGCAGCCCCAGTCCTCCGTCGCGTCGCGCACCACCAATATTGAACGGACGCAGGAACAGACCTTCGCGCAACTCGGGTGCGATGCCGGGGCCGGTGTCGCTAACCGTGACTTCGACCAGTACGCCCTGGGGTTTCAGATCCAGCTCGATTTCGCCGCCCGGCGGTGTATGGCGCAAGGCGTTGTCCACCAGGTTGGTCAGCACCCGTTCGATCAAGCCAAGGTCGGCGCAGACCGTCGGCAGGTTTGGCCCGAAGCTGGCCTTGAGTTCGACGTGGCGGGCTTCGGCGGCCAGTTCGAATTTCTGGAAGATGTCCTGCAGCAGATCGATCAGGGAGAAGCGTTCCAGCACCGGTTGCACAAAGCCGTGTTCCAGACGCACCAGCTCCAGCAACGATTGCGCCAACCCGCCGACCTTGCGGCTCTGATCCAGCGCGATGCCCAGATAGCGGCGCCGCTCCTCGGCAGAGAGCGTGGCGTCCTTGAGTGACAGGGTTTCCAGATAGCCGTGCAGCGAGGCCAGCGGTGTGCGCAGGTCGTGGGAGATGTTCGCCACCAGTTCACGGCGCTCCTGATCCTGGCGGGTCAACGAGCGCCACTGTTCCCCTAAGCGGTTTTGCATTTGCCGGAAGGCAGCGTCGAGCACAGCGATTTCATCCGGGTCAGCGGTTTTATCCACAGCGGCTGGCATGACGGGCGCAGATTGCGGCGTACCGTCGATGTCGAAGCGGCTGACAGTTTCAGTCAACCGGCGCAATGGCCGGGTAATCAGGTTGAATGCCGTGAGGCCGGCAATCAGGCACAACAGCGCCACCAGCCCGATTGATAGCAACGCGGTATTGAGCGCAGCACTGGTCGCGCCGCGTTCGGCGAAACGATCATGTTCTTCACTGAGCAACACCACGTACAGATAGCCCGCAGGCTTGCCATTGACCTTCAGTGGCGCGGCACTGAACACCTTGCGGCCATCGACGCTGCGCGGGTCATCGCCGAGGATCGGCAGCGGTTGATCGTCGAGCAGGCGCTTGATCGGTACGAGGTCGACTTTTTCCCTTCGCATCCGACCCTCGGGTGCGGCATTGCCGACGATCCGCCCCTCCGTGTCGAGCAGGTACACCTCGACACTCGGGTTGACCAGCATCAACTGGCTGAACAGTTCGCGCACGGCGCCGGGCATCAAGCCATTACTGTCCATCAGCACCGTGTCATGGGCAATGTGCTGGGCCAGGTCCCGCGACAGGCCTTGCACCACTTCCAGCTCGTGCATCTTGCTGGAGCGCACCTGCAGCCATGCCGAGGTGCCGCAGCACACCAGCAGCAACACGGCGAATACGACGGACAGGCGCTGCGACAGGTTCAGTTTCATGGTTGTTCCGTGCCGAATTTATAGCCACGGCCCCACACGGTGAGGATGCGTGTCGGTTGCGCCGGATCGCTTTCGATTTTCGCCCGCAAGCGATTGATGTGCGTATTGACCGTGTGCTCGTAGCCTTCGTGGCTGTAACCCCACACCGCATTGAGCAGGTCCATGCGCGAGAACACCTTGCCCGGTTGGCGGGCGAAGAAATACAGCAGATCGAACTCGCGGGGGGTGAGGTCCAGGCGCGCGCCATTGAGGGTGACATCGCGGGTGATCGGGTCGATGCTCAGACCATCGAGATTGAGGCTGCCGGCGTCCATTTTCAGGTTGCGCGCCATGGCGTCGACCCGGCGCAGCAAGGCTTTGACCCGGGCCACCAGTTCCAGCATTGAAAACGGTTTGGCGAGGTAGTCGTCGGCACCCAGTTCCAGACCGAGGATGCGGTGCAATTCGCTGGAGCGTGCGCTGGTGATGATGATCGGCGTATAGCGCGCCATCGCCCGGGCGCGGCGGCAGATTTCCAGGCCGTCGACCCCCGGCAACATCAGGTCGAGGATCAGCGCATCCCATTGCCCCTGTTGCAACAGGCGCATGCCTTCGTCGCCGTCGGCGCAGTGCACGACGTCGTAATGGTCATCGCGCAAATGCAGGCAAATCAAATCGGCGATGTGTTGGTCATCCTCGACCACGAGGATGCGTCTGGTCGGTTCCATCAAGCTCAATCCTTCGGCGCAGTGAGCGCATTGTGCGGGTTTTCCTCGGGGCGAGTTATCACGAATTCGTTAACTTCCCGTGAGGATTTGGCGATCAACCCAAGCCTAGGCTGTGTTCCATGACAGGCACCTGGAATTTTTGGAGACGGCCATGTTTTCACGGCGACAGATTCTCGTAGCGAGCGGCGGGCTGGGGGTTGCAGCCCTGGTGGCGGGTGTATTGCCAAAATTTTCCTCGGGCACCGCACTGATCGAGCAAGCCCATGCCGATGAGGTTTTCGAGGTGAGCCACAGCGACAGTGAATGGCACTCGCTGCTCTCGGATGAGCAGTACGCCATCCTGCGTGAAGAAGGCACCGAGCGGGCCTACACCAGCCCCCTCAACAACGAACATCGCAACGGCACATTCGACTGCGCGGGCTGTGACCTGGCGCTGTTTTCATCGGCGACCAAGTTCGACAGCCGCACTGGCTGGCCGAGTTTCTGGGCACCGCTGGAGCACGCGGTGGCCACGCGTCAGGACCGCTCTTTCGGCATGTCGCGCAATGAAGTGCACTGTCGGCGCTGCGGCGGGCACCTGGGGCATGTCTTCGATGACGGTCCGAAACCCACCGGCCTGCGCTATTGCATGAACGGCCTGGCGATGACGTTCAAACCCGTGGCGGCATGAGCCATGGCCCTTTTTCGATCTTCACTTTCTACAGGACGACACCATGTGGCTCTTGGTTCTCGCTTATCTGGGCGGTGTGCTGACGATCGTCAGTCCGTGCATCCTGCCTGTTCTGCCTTTTGTCTTCGCTCGCACCGGGCAGCCGTTTATCAAGAGTGGCTTGCCGCTATTGGCCGGGATGGCGCTGACCTTCGCCCTCGTCGCCACGCTGGCGGCGGTGGGCGGCGGTTGGGTGGTGCAAGTCAATCAGTACGGGCGCTGGCTCGCGTTGCTGTTCGTAGCACTGTTCGGACTGACGCTGCTGTTGCCGCGTCTCGCCGAGCGCCTGACGCGACCGCTGGTGTCGGCCGGCAGTCGGCTGTCCGAAGCCGTGGGCCAGGACAATCGTCCGCGTCCCGGCGCCTCGTTTCTGATCGGCGTTGCCACGGGGCTGCTCTGGGCGCCGTGCGCCGGGCCTATTCTCGGCTTGATTCTGACCGGTGCCGCGCTGCAAGGGGCAAGCATCGCCACCACGCTGTTGTTGCTCGCCTACGCGGCGGGCGCCGCGACTTCACTGGCGGCGGCGCTGCTGCTTGGCGGTAAGGTCTTTGCGTTGATGAAGCGCTCGATCGGTACGGGGGAGTGGATCCGTCGTGGGTTGGGAGCGGCGATGCTGGCGGGTGTTGCGGCGATTGCGCTGGGCCTCGATACCGGGCTGTTGGCGCGGTTGTCGACCGCATCCACGGGCGGAATCGAACAAGCGCTGGTGGGCAAACTCTCCGGCAAATCACCTGCGGGCAGCGGCACGATGATGGCGCAGATTCCCGCTGCGGATGACGCGGCGAACGGCAGCATGAAAGCCACAGGCGCGGTGATCAAAATCGCTGACAAGGCACCCGGAACATTGCCGGTCGAAGGCCAGTTGCCGCCGCTCACTGGCGCCGTGCAATGGCTCAATTCGCCACCGCTCGATGCCCAGGCATTGAAGGGCAAAGTGGTGCTGGTGGATTTCTGGACCTACTCCTGCATCAACTGCCTGCGCACCCTGCCATACGTCAAAGCCTGGGCCGAGAAGTACCGCGATCAGGGGCTGGTGGTAATCGGTGTGCATGCGCCGGAGTTCGCCTTCGAGCGCGATGTCGGCAACGTCACCAAAGCCATGAAGGAGTTGGGTATCAACTACCCGGTGGCGATCGATAACGACTACAAGATCTGGCGCGCCTTCAACAACGAATACTGGCCGGCGCATTATTTTGCCGATGCTCAGGGACGGATTCGATACCACCATTTTGGCGAAGGCGACTACGCCGAATCGGAGCGGGTCATCCAGCAGTTGCTGCGTGAGGCCGGGGCCAAAACCGTGGCTGATGGCCTGATCAACGCTGACGCCCAAGGCGTGCAGATGGCCCCGGACATGAATCAGGTGCTATCGCCGGAAACCTATGTCGGCTACCAGCGTGCGGAACATTTCGTACCGCAAACCAGCCTGGTGCCTGACAAGGTCGCGACCTATAACCCACCGGCCGACCTGACTTTGAATGACTGGAGCCTTGGCGGGCAGTGGGCTGTCGGCGCCGAGCGCGCCACCGCCAGTGCGCCGGCCAGTCGCATCGTCTATCGCTTCCACGCCCGCGATCTGCATTTGGTACTGGGGCCGGGCGCAGATGGCAAACCGGTGCGCTTCAAAGTGTCGATTGACGGTCAGTCGCCGGGGGATGCCCACGGTGTGGATGTCGCCGCGGATGGCAGCGGCCGCGTGACCGAACAGCGCTTGTACCAATTGGTGCGGCAAACCGACGAGGTGAAGGATCGCACCTTCACCATCGAATTTCTTGACCCGGGCGTATCGGCTTACGCCTTCACCTTCGGCTGATCGGGAGTGCGCAACATGAAAGCTCAAAACAACTGGCGACGGGTGTTGCTCGGCGTCGCCATGGCCGGCGTGATCGGGCAGTGTTCGGCGTTCTCTTTCGGCGCCGAAGACGCGGTGGTCATCCCGCCACCAGCCCTCGACGAAATCACCCACGCGCACAGTGAAACCGCGGTGTTCGCCGGTGGTTGTTTCTGGGGCGTGCAAGGGGTTTTCCAGCACGTCAAAGGTGTGCAGAAAGCCGTCTCCGGTTATGCCGGCGGCGCAGCGAACACGGCGCAATACGAGCGGGTCAGCGAAGGCGATACCGGTCACGCCGAGTCCGTGCAAGTTACCTTCGACCCGACGCAAGTCAGCTACGGCAGCCTGCTGCAGATCTACTTCTCGGTGGCCCACAACCCGACCGAACTCAACCGCCAAGGCCCCGACAGCGGCACGCAATATCGCTCGGCGCTGTTCCCGGTCAATGCCGACCAGCAACGGGTGGCCCAGGCCTACATCGCCCAACTCGACGCGGCGCATGCCTACAGCAAACCGATCGTCACGAAATTGGAAACCTACAACGGCTTCTACCCGGCGGAGGACTATCACCAGGATTTCCTGACCGAACACCCGAGCTATCCGTACATCGTGATCAACGACATGCCGAAGGTGGCGCAGTTGAAGCAGTTGTTTGCGCAGCGTTATCAGGATAAGCCGGTGTTGGTGAAAAGCGGAAGTTGATTCAGGTGTGTTTCTTGAGCCTTGGTCGTTCCATCGCAATCGTCGATGTTTCAAAACCCAGGTTGGCAAAAAACGCCTCAGCCCCGTCACGCCCGGCGCGCAGGACCCAAGTGATCTCGGGGTTGTCACCCATGACATGCTCGACCAGTGCGCGCCCGACGCCGGCGCGCCGATGTTGATCATCAACCACCACCATCGACAGATAACCGTTGGACAAACCATCGGTGAGGCCTCGGGCGAAACCAATGATCTGCTCGCCGCTCAGCGCGACCGCAGTGCGTTGCGAGTTTTCGATGAGTTGGGCGAAGTAGTCGTTGGAACCCGTTCGGTGTCCCCAGCCATGTTGCCCAAGAAACAGGCGAACTGGCTCCACTTCGGCAGGCAACAGATCGCGTACGGTGAGGTTGGTTTTCATCGAATGGCAGCATCCTTGTCGGCAATCACCGGAGCATAGTCAATCGCAGCTTAAATCAGGATCTGCCCCAGGTTTTCATCGCGAATTCGACGAAGCGCCGCAGCTTGGGCAAGCGATAACGATCCGGCGCGTACAGCAGGTGCAATGGGCGGCTCGGTGGCTGGTAATCCGGGATCACCGTCACCAGTTTGCCGTCGCGCAGATCCTGTTCCACCAGCGCATCCGGCAGCATCACAATGCCCATGCCGGTGCGCGCCGCCTGATGCAGGCCGGCAGAGGTGTTCATCAGCATCGGGCCGCTGACGTCGACCAGAATCTCGCCGTCCGGGCCGCTGAGGCGCCAGCGTTTTTCCACCGATTGCCAGTCATCGCCGGCAGGGTAGGCGAACGACAGGCAGTCGTGTTGCTGCAGGTCTTCCGGGGTGATCGGCATGCCGCGTCGCGCGACGTACGCCGGGGAGGCGCATACGGTCAGGGTGTAGTCGATCAGCGGCCGGGCGATCAGGTTCGACTGCTCGAAATGCCCCAGCCGAAACGCTACGTCGAGGCCACTTTCCAGCAGGTCCGGACGGCGGTTGGTCAGCACCACATCCATTTTCAATTGCGGGTATTGCAGGGAAAACTCGCTGAGCGCCGGGGCCAGACGTTCGACGCCAAAAGTCAGTGGTGCGGTGATACGCAGCAGGCCGCGCGGCTCGTCGAGGGCCTGTTCGGCGAGGCGTTCGGAGTCGGCCACCAGGCCCAATACATCCAGACAACGCTGGTAATAAACGCTACCGAATTCGGTCAGTCGCTGACGGCGGGTGGTGCGCTGCAGCAACTGCACGCCGAGCCTTTGCTCCAGTGCGCGCAGGTGATTTCCGACCATGGTCGTGGACATTTCGCACTGCAACGCGGCCGCCGTCATGCTCCCGGCTTCCACGACCTTCACGTACACGCTCATTGCCTGCAACAGGTCCATTATCAAGTCCTGCTTTTAAATGATTGAAGTTTTGCCGAGTTTATCCAGTTCTGGTGGCTAACCATACTGCAAACACACCGACCTTCACTGGAGTTTGAAGTCATGACCGCCGCCCTGATGAATACCTACCAACCGCTGGCCCTGAGCTTTATCAGAGGCCTGGGCACGCGCCTGTGGGATCAGGCCGGTCGAGAATATCTGGATGCTGTCGCCGGAGTCGCGGTGACCAATGTCGGGCACTCGCACCCACGGATTGTCGCTGCTATCAGCGAGCAGGCCGGACTGTTGCTGCACACCTCCAACCTGTACAGCATCGACTGGCAGCAACAGCTGGCGCAGAAACTCACGCAGTTGTCAGGAATGGAGCGGGCGTTTTTCAACAACTCCGGCGCTGAAGCCAACGAGACTGCACTGAAGCTGGCGCGTTTGTACGGCTGGAGCAAAGGCATCGAACAGCCACTGGTGGTGGTCATGGCCAACGCGTTTCATGGCCGCACGTTGGGCACCTTGTCGGCCAGCGATGGGCCGGCGGTGCGTCTGGGTTTCAATGATTTGCCGGGGGATTTCGTCAAAGTGCCCTTCGGTGATCTGGCTGCGCTGGATCAAGTGCAGCAAAAGCACGGCGAGCGGATCGTGGCGATTCTGGTCGAGCCGATCCAGGGCGAAAGCGGTGTGCAACTGGCGCCGCCCGGGTACCTCAAAGCCCTGCGCGAACTGTGCAATCGTCACGCCTGGCTGCTGATGCTCGACGAAATCCAGACCGGCATCGGCCGCACTGGCCAATGGTTTGCGTTCCAGCATGAAGGCATCGTGCCGGACGTCATGACCCTGGCCAAAGGCCTTGGCAACGGCGTGCCGATCGGTGCCTGCCTGGCGCGGGGCAGGGCGGCGGATCTGTTCACCCCCGGCAGCCATGGCAGCACGTTCGGCGGTAATCCGCTGGCCTGCCGGGTCGGCTGCACGGTGCTGGACATCATCGAAGAACAAGGCTTGCTGGAAAATGTTCGGGTACAGGGGGAGCGCTTGCTGGCTCGTCTACGTGCCGAACTGGCAGACAACCCCAACGTGCTGGCGATTCGTGGGCAGGGCTTGATGATCGGCATCGAACTGAAACAGCCGATCCGCGATCTGACGCTGATTGCTGCGCGGGATCATGGATTGCTGATCAACGTTACACGCGGCAAGACGATACGGCTGCTGCCGCCACTGACGATTGATGAGCGGGAGGTGGAGATGATTGTCAGAGGTGTGGGGCACATCATTCAGTAGTGGTATTTGCAACTAATGACGCAAATCTCACCGCCTTCGATGCTGTAGACCAAACGATGCTCACCCGTTATTCGTCTGGACCAAAAGCCGCTCATGTTGTGTTTGAGCGGCTCAGGCTTGCCAATCCCTTCAAACGGTTCGCGCTGAATTGCTTTTATCAACAGATTGATACGTTTGAGTCCGGCCTTATCGTTCTGCTGAAACCACAGGTAGTCTTCCCAGCCTGATGGCGTGAACTCGATTTTCATTCTTCGATCAATTGTCTGACTTTGGCTTTGCCGGCACGCATTTCGCCAATCGATTTGATCAACCGTTCGGCGTTGGCTGGAGAGCGGAGCAAGTAGGCCGTTTCTTCAAGTGCGTTGTATTCAGCCAGAGACATCATCACCACGGGCTCACCTTTTTGGCGTGTGACTAGAAGGGGAGCCCGGTCTTCGTTAACGCGATCCATCGTTTCGGCCAAATGCGCGCGGGCGGTGGTGTAGTTGATGGTTTGCATGTTGTAGTCCTCGCTGGATGCAAAGAACGTACAGAAATGAGTACATGATGACAAGGCGATACCTACCAGTGGTTGTTTCGCAGAAGGAGGGCTGCGAGTCATTTCAGTATCGCTCAAGAACTTTGGAGACGTTTCTGAGAAGGCTGTAATCCTTATCCTCGGTCGTGCCTCATGCGTAGTTGTTGTGCTGTCATCATCTGGCATTGTCAGTGTAGGAAAAGAACCTGAAATTCAGTCCGGATAATCCGCCAACTCAGGCGCCAGCATTCGCGTCTTCATCGCCCCGTTCGAATTGTGCTGAATGATCTCGCTCGGCTGCCCCTGCGCATTGAAAAACACCTGCCCGATCCCCGCTGAATTCCACAGCCGCTCACCCGCTTCGGCATGTTCCGGGGTATAGGGCACGATGCGCATGCGCCGGCGTTTGGTAAACCAGTTCAACGGCGAACGCGGCGAGTAGAGCCAGCGGTTGAGGCGGTCGAACCATTCCAGCAGGGTTTTCGGGAACTCGTTCTTGATTCCGCTGCTGGTGATCTGCCAGATCCGTGGCCCGGCCTTGCGGTGTCGGATAAGCACTTCGTAGACGAAGGAATAATGCACGTCGCCGGACAGCACCACGTAGTTTCCGGGTGTGCGGGTGTGTCGGAAAATGTTCAGGATCACCTGCGCCGCACCGCGATGAGCCATCCAGTTTTCCGCGTCGACCAGCAGCGGATAGCCGCACCAGCTGAAAACCTTCTGCACGGTTTCGATCAGCTTCACGCCGAAGATCGGCGCGGGGGAAACAATGATTGCTGACGGATGATCGAGCAGCTCCTGTTGCAGTTCGCTCAGCGCTTCCCAGTCCAGTAAACCGGAGGGTTGTTTGAGTGCCATCTCGCTGCGCCAGCGGCGGGTGCGGGTGTCGAGCACCACCAGCGCCGGGCTGGTCGGCAGCACGAAATGCCAGTGCTGAAAGCGCAGCAAATCATCGATCAGCGCGTCCTGCACCGGGCTGTCGAGATATTGATCGTCACCACTGGCGCTCAGGCGGCGAGCGTTCTCCAGCACATCCTTGAACGCGTCCGGATTATTGCCCCAGCCCTGGCACAACATGTACGCGATCAAGGCGTTGCCGATGATGCGTTTGGAGAACGGGTGGCCGTAGGCGGTTTCCTCCCACTGCGCGGAAAGATTCCAGTCATCGGTGATGTCGTGGTCGTCGAAAATCATCAGGCTTGGCAGGTGCGCCAACGCCCGGGCGACCTTGCAAAAACCGGCTTTGAAGGCATCGATGCGGGTTTGTTCGAGGGTATAGCGCTGCAAGCGTTCCGTCGTCAGCGAGGGCGCTGTCGGATTGATCAGCGTCCACGCAACCGGCGACCACACCAGCAAGTACATCGCCATCACTTCGGCGAACGTCACCAGGTGATTGTCGGCGCTGCTGCTGGTGAAAATAGGCTTACGCGCGCCGCCGAAAAATCGCTCGCGCAAGGTCTCGTTGCTCTCCAGCGCCGGTAACAAATCCGCGCGGTGGTAGTAACTGGCAGGGTGCTTGTAAAGCTTGGCGCTGTCGCTGACCACCGCGCCTTCGAGGTGTTCGTCGAACAGGCCGAGGCGTTCGATCAAGGCGTGAATTGCCCGCAGCATCGGGCCGGCAACATCGTCGGCGTAGATCTGGTCGCCGCTCATCATCAGCAGGGCTGGACGTTGTTGCGGATCGGTTTCGGCAGCCAACAGTTGATCGACGCACAGCAAACCGTCTGCCGCCGGGTGATGGGGCTTGCGGCAGGAACCGTGCAGCAACTGATCGATCCGCGAGCGCACGACAAGGTTCGGGCAATGGGCATTGCCGTACAGCAGATGCGGCGCCCATGCGGCGATGGGCGTTTGGCCGTCGATCAGCAGGTCGTAGTCAATACGCGTGTCGCAGGGCAGGGTGCTGTCGAGCACAACGTCGATCAGATGGACGAACGCGTGACGGCCTACGGGGATGACTGCGCATTTCCCGGCATCGAGAGGAATGTCTCCTACACCTTGCAGGCGCAAGGTCAGCGACAGTTGACGCGTACCGACCAGCCACAGCACCACTCGCGTCGATTCCAGCCGACGCAGCAGCGGGCCGGCCAAAACGGGAGGCAGCGGATTCAGGTCAGCAGGTATCGGGGACATTCGGGGGCAAAGCTCAAGGCGCACAGGCTGGCGATGATAGCGCAGCCGGCGCCTTGAACCCTTAAACGAGGCTTAAGAACCGACCTTCTGCAACTTCAGATTCAGCAGTCGCCATTCGGCGGACGCGGGTTGCTCCTGCACCGAGCAGTCGAAGCTATAAGTGACGTCATCGCCGTTCATGTTGCGCGCGGTGACCTTGTTGCTGAGGGTGTAGACCTGATCCTTGAAGCGCTTGGTGACAATGGCAGAGCTGTCGGCGAAGCGCGCCGACGCCGGGAAGCGCAGCGTGCTGGTGACCAGCGTGCCGCACATGACATACGCGAGCATCGATTCATCGCTGTCGGCATTTTGCCCAAGCTTGTCGCGCAACGCGGCGAGCGCTTTACGGCCCTGCGCGTCGCTCTGATCCAGGACGGTTTTTTCCGATATCGATTTCGGTGCCCGGCTGGCGTAATTCGGCAGCAGTGCGGAATCCGGCGGAGAAGGTTGGTTATCCTGCTCGATCGCGGCAAAGCCCGGCGCGTTCTCCAGCACCGCGGACTTCGAATCCGACTCGGCTTCGGGTAACAGACTGGTGGTCACATCGCTCTGTGTGATCACGTCTTCGATTGGCACTTTTGCGGATTTATGCGCTGACGGGAATATCGACAGCAAGATCGACAGCACCACCATGCCGACGATAAAACCGCCCGCCGCGCCAACGATGTTGCCGTAAAACAGATTCCAGCTGCCGCGGTTTTTCACCACCCAGCGCCACATGAAACCCCAGGCGGCGATAAATGCCAGAAAACTCAGAAACTCCATTCGATCCTTTCCTTAACCCTTCAATAGCCTGCAAAACAGCACTCACTGGCGGTGAGTGCTGAAGATGGACGGCAAGATATCAAAATAGAGGTCTGACGCCACGAAGACATTTACATGCCGAGATTGGGCGGATTGATCTGGGCAAAAAACATGATCGCCGTTATGCCGGCCACTACGCCGCAAAGGCCGGCCAGTAGCTGACGCGCGACAGGGTGTTCGACTTGCGAGCGGCGGGCCACCAGCATCCATACACCGCTCAGCGCCGCAGCGGTTGCGAGCATTTCCAGAATCGATCCCATGACCCCCGGGACCGGTGGCCGGCTAGAGCCGAACAGACCGATACTAAGCTGCGAAACCACCAGGCCAACAATCATGCCGCTGGCAGCGCCCAACACATTGGCAAGTAGCAGGTTCCAAGCCCCACGCTGCCTGACGACCCAGACCCACATGCCTATACAGGCGATAAAGAAAAACACAAAATCCATCGTATCCATCCTTCGCAACCAGTCGCGCTACAAACGCTCGGCACCTTGCCGACAGTGGACGGCACGATAGCAAAATAGTAGCGTCGCGCCACTTTCTTGATTCCTGTAATGGACTACGCATGTCAAAAGTCGCTTCTGTTCTGCGCACGCTCTGTGCAATCACGCTCACCAGCGCCATTACTCCGGCAATCGCCGCCTGGAAAGAGCCTCCGGAGAGCAGCTGGCAGTATTACCTCGCCAACTGCCAGCGAATGCAGGAAAAAATGGCCGACGTCCAGAGCGGTCGCGTACCTGGCGCCTTTGAGGTGGCAGGTGATCTGGAAGGCAGCCTGCGGATCATCAATGAGCGCCGCTTGAACCTGACGCCCCAATACCTCGGCTCCCGCGAATTCGCTCAATGCGAAAACGTCGCCGCCCAGGCCGAGGCAACGATTGCCCAAGGCAAAGCCGAATTCGCCGCCAGAATGAATCAGGCCGCCCAGCAAGGCCGCATCGCCCACCAGAACTCCCCCGAATACCAACGCGCGCGTTCACTCGGCTACAGCGACGTCGGCGACATCTCCTTCCTGAAACTGCACGAAGACATGGACGGCGAAGCTCGCCTGAAAACCATGCTGATCACCGTCGACGAAGTCTGCGGCCAATACTTCCGCGCCACGCAATATGTGAAGCCGTATGTGATTTATACCGTTCGCCCATTGGATGGCGGTTGTGGCGAGGAAAAACGCGTGGCGATCGTCGGCGGCCGGTCGGTGGAGAAGGGCGATTACATCGATGAGCGGGGCGAGTTTCAGTATGTGGGCTGGAAGAAGATTGTGGGGGCGGATGGGTTTCCCACGGATATTCGGGTGCTCAAGGCTCGGCGCTGAAAGGCTGTAGGGGCGGCGCGATGGATCAAAGAATGTCTTTCAAATAACCCTTGAGCGCGAGGAGCGGTTGATCAAGCTGCTCCAGCGACTGCGCCTGCCTGAAATCGGCTGACAGCTTGTGCAGCTCACGTCCCAGCGGTTTCTCGACCCCGCCCAATGCGTCCATCGCCAACCCCAGGCACTCGTTCATCTTGAACTGGATGGTTTGGATATCCCCGCGGCGCACCAGCAATTCGAACACGTCTTTCTGGTAGTCGCCCATGACCATGTCATCCCGCAGAATCGGGCTCAGGCCTTCCTCCTCGTAAGCGAGCTTGAGGGAGAAAAGGGCGACTGTTTCCAGTGACGTTTCCATGGTTGGCCTTGGATGTCCTTGAGCATGAGTCTTGAAATTCGGTACGACCAACGAAAGCCGCAACGGACGGCAAACCGCGTCCGGGCGGGCGTGATTATACTGAGCGGACGCATCAGGTGCAGTCCCTAGGCAAAACAGGTCGCACGGACAGCGCCGAGACATTCAATGACCTAAGCAACAGAACGAGTTTCTCAGGATGGCCAGCGAGTATGAGATGCCAGACAAACTCGACGTTAGTTCAGGCACATAAGCGGAGCGACGATCATGGAATACGACGAAAAGTTGATTGATGAGGCTGTGCTTGGCCTTTTGGCCGCGTTCAGTTCCGACGACGGCAATGCATGGAAAGGGTTCGATTTTGAAGTCATGAACCGATTGCATGAGCAGGGTTTCATCAGTGATCCGGTAAACAGGAACAAATCGATCTGGTTGACGAAGGAGGGCCAGGAACGAGGCCGTCAGATAGCTGAGCGTTTGTTTGGGGGAGGTGTTCAAGCCGAGCGTGTGTCTGACCCGGATATCTGAGGTCCTGCATTGGCTAATCACTTGATTTGGGCCACGCCAGTGCAACGCAACTGGAGGAGTTTGTCCGTTGGAGCATTTTCTGACTGAACCACAACTGACAAAAGTGAGAGCTGCTCTTTCTGAGCCATTCAACGATTTTCCCGTCGAATATGACTATGTGGCGAATCAGGTAAGAGGCGTCGCTCCTGAAACCCTTTACGAAATTCTCTATTCAGAGGTCGCGCCGGTGTGCTTCACCAATCTCGTTGCGGCTGTGCCTCCAGTATGGACGGGGTTTGACCCTGACATACTCAGACAGTCGATAGAAGAAAGGCTGGCAGCTAGACAGCGCAACTGGTTTTGTCGGCAGTTAGATCAAGTGCTGATTCGTTGGCTGAAATACAACTACGCCTACATCTGGAAAGAAATCGCCATTAGGCTTTGAGCCCAAGCGTTCAATGGACTAGGCGACCATGACAAAGACTCAGTTGTGGCACAACCTGCAGCACGTTTAACCGATGCGGCCAGTCGCCCATTGCCACGGCATGGCGCCAAGGTCATAGCTGCAGATTCTCTTGCATATTGCTGTGATCAATCGCCCAGCGTTTAGCCCACACTTCTCGTAGCACGGTTACGCAAAAATAATTGCCCAACTTTTCAGCAGACGAAAAAAAAGGCCTTGCTAAGCAAGACCTTTCTTAATTTTGGTGCCCCGAGGGAGACTCGAACTCCCACTCCTTTCGAAAACGGATTTTGAATCCGCCGCGTCTACCAATTCCGCCATCAGGGCTCAATGGCGGCGAAGTATAGAGAGGTGATTACCGTTGGTCAATCACGTTTCATGGTCAATTTTTGATAATTCCGCTAGACTTTCCGGCCCTGCTAGACGAACCCCATCATGCGCGTTGCTGACTTTACCTTCGAGCTTCCTGATTCGCTGATCGCCCGCCACCCTTTGGCCGAGCGTCGCGGTAGTCGCCTGCTGACCCTTGATGGGCCGAGCGGCGCCCTTGCACACCGTCAATTCACTGATTTGCTTGAGCATTTGCGCCCGGGCGATTTGATGGTATTCAACAATACCCGGGTGATTCCGGCGCGGTTGTTCGGGCAGAAAGCCTCGGGCGGCAAGCTGGAAATCCTCATCGAACGCGTGCTCGATACGCATCGCGTGCTGGCCCATGTGCGTTCCAGCAAGTCGCCGAAGCCGGGTTCGAAGATTCTTATCGACGGCGGTGGCGAAGCCACGATGCTCGCGCGCCACGATGCGCTGTTCGAGCTGGGCTTTGCTGAAGAAGTGCTGCCGCTGCTCGATCGCGTCGGGCACATGCCGTTGCCTCCTTATATAGACCGCCCGGACGAAGGCTCGGATCGTGAGCGCTATCAGACCGTGTACGCCCAGCGTCTCGGTGCGGTGGCGGCGCCGACGGCGGGGCTGCATTTCGATCAGCCGCTGATGGAGGCGATTGCCGCCAAGGGCGTCGAGACCGCGTTCGTCACGCTGCACGTCGGTGCGGGGACGTTCCAGCCGGTGCGCGTCGACAAGATCGAAGATCACCACATGCACAGTGAGTGGCTGGAAGTCGGCCAGGATGTGGTCGACGCCGTTGCTGCGTGCCGCGCACGTGGTGGGCGGGTGATTGCCGTGGGCACCACCAGTGTGCGTTCGCTGGAAAGTGCCGCGCGCGATGGCGTGCTCAAGCCGTTCAGTGGCGACACCGACATTTTTATCTACCCGGGCCGGCCGTTCCATGTGGTCGACGCCCTGGTCACCAACTTCCACTTGCCGGAATCGACGCTGTTGATGCTGGTTTCGGCGTTCGCCGGTTATCCCGAAACCATGGCCGCCTATAAAGCCGCCGTCGACAACGGCTACCGCTTTTTCAGCTACGGTGATGCGATGTTCATCACCCGTAATCCCGCCCCGACTGCCCCTGAACAAACAGGCCCAGAGGAAACAGAATGAGTCGCGAATGTCGCATGTCCTTTGAACTGCTTGCCACCGATGGCAAGGCTCGTCGTGGTCGTCTGACCTTCCCGCGTGGCACCGTCGAGACCCCGGCCTTCATGCCGGTGGGCACCTATGGCACGGTCAAGGGCATGTTGCCGCGTGACATCGTCGCCACTGGCGCGGAAATCATTCTGGGCAACACCTTCCACCTGTGGCTGCGCCCGGGCACCGAGGTGATCAAGGAACACGGCGACCTGCACGATTTCATGCAGTGGAAAGGCCCGATCCTCACCGACTCCGGTGGTTTTCAGGTGTTCAGCCTGGGCGCCATGCGCAAGATCAAGGAGGAGGGCGTGACCTTCGCCTCTCCGGTCGATGGCTCGAAAGTGTTCATGGGCCCGGAAGAATCGATGCAGGTGCAGCGCGATCTCGGTTCCGACATCGTGATGATCTTCGACGAATGCACGCCGTACCCGGCTGACGAAGATGTCGCTCGCGTTTCGATGGAGCTGTCGCTGCGTTGGGCCCAGCGCTCGAAAAACGCGCATGGCGACAACACCGCAGCGCTGTTCGGTATTGTTCAGGGTGGCATGCACCAGGATCTGCGCATGCGCTCGCTGGAAGGTCTGGATAAGATCGGCTTCGATGGCCTGGCCATTGGCGGTCTGTCGGTGGGCGAGCCGAAGCACGAGATGATCAAGGTGCTGGATTATCTGCCGGGCATGATGCCGGCTGACAAACCTCGTTACCTTATGGGCGTTGGCAAACCGGAAGA
Organism: Pseudomonas sp. RSB 5.4; assembly: GCF_037126175.1. NCBI lineage: Bacteria > Pseudomonadati > Pseudomonadota > Gammaproteobacteria > Pseudomonadales > Pseudomonadaceae > Pseudomonas > Pseudomonas sp. RSB 5.4. Next base: position 3,398,065 of record NZ_CP146986.1, on the reverse strand, counting down.
TCTGGTTGAGGGTGTGCGCCGCGGTGTGGACATGTTCGATTGCGTGATGCCAACCCGTAATGCCCGCAATGGGCATCTGTTCATTGATACAGGCGTGCTGAAGATCCGTAACGCGTTCCATCGCCATGATGATTCGCCGCTGGATCCGACCTGCGATTGCTATACCTGCCAGAACTTCTCCCGCGCTTATCTGCATCACCTGGACAAGTGCGGCGAAATGCTCGGCAGCATGCTCAATACCATCCATAACTTGCGCCATTATCAGGTGCTGATGGCTGGTTTGCGCGAGGCTATTCAACAGGGTACATTGGCCGCCTTTGTCGATGCCTTCTACGCCAAACGCGGGCTCCCCGTTCCGCCTTTGGACTGAGTTTTCTGACCCCAAGATTCAACATTTGCAACTGGAGTGCTAAATGAGCTTTTTTATCTCTAACGCCATGGCTGACGCAGCTGCACCGGCTGCTGCAGGCCCAATGGGCGGCGGCTTCGAGTGGATTTTCCTGGTCGGCTTCCTGGTCATCTTCTACCTGATGATCTGGCGTCCACAGGCCAAGCGCGCCAAGGAGCAGAAGAACCTGCTGAGCAGCCTTGCGAAGGGTGACGAAGTGGTTACCACCGGCGGCATCGCCGGCAAGATCACCAAAGTGGCCGACGACTTCGTGGTTCTGGAAGTTTCCGACACCGTGGAAATGAAGTTCCAGAAGGGCGCCATCGCCGCCACGCTGCCAAAAGGCACGCTGAAAGCGATCTAAGGTTCCAACTTCTACTCAATCGACGGGGCGCGCAAGGCGCCCCGCGTTCATAACGGGCGGCGTGATGCTGAACAAATATCCTCTGTGGAAATACATTCTGATCCTGGCGGTGCTGGCGGTCGGTCTGATTTATTCCGCTCCCAATCTATACCCTGATGACCCGGCCATTCAGATCAGCGGCGCCAGCACGGCACTGCAGGTCAATCAGGCCGATCTGGATCGCGTCAGCACCGCGCTGCGTGAGTCCGGGATCAACGTCAAGGCAGCTTCGCTGGCCGCCAACGGCAAGGGCGGTCTGATCCGTCTGACCAAGGCTGAAGACCAGCTGCCGGCCAAGGACGTTGTGCGCAAGGCATTGGGTGATGACTACGTCGTCGCACTGAACCTGGCACAGACCACCCCGCAATGGCTGCGCAACCTCGGCGCGCACCCGATGAAGCTGGGTCTGGACTTGTCCGGTGGTGTGCACTTCCTGCTGGAAGTGGACATGGACAAAGCCCTCGACGCCCGCCTGAAAGTCTACGAAGGCGACGTCAAGAGTCTGCTGCGCAAAGAGAAGCTGCGCTATCGCAGCCTGCCACAACTGGGCGGCGCCATTCAGTTGGGCTTCAGCGATGCTGACTCCCGCGAACAGGCCCGTGCGCTGATCCGCAAGAACTTCAACGATTTCGACATTGTTCCGGCCGACCTCAACGGTCAACCGGTGCTGCGTCTGGCGATGACCCCGGCCAAGCTGGCGGAAATCCGTGAATACTCCATCAAGCAAAACTTGACCACGGTACGTAACCGCGTCAACGAGCTGGGTGTTGCCGAACCGATCGTTCAGCGTCAGGGCGCCAACCGCATCGTGGTTGAGCTGCCGGGCGTGCAGGACACTGCCGAAGCCAAGCGTATTCTCGGCAAGACGGCCAACCTTGAGTTCCGTCTGGCTGCAGAGCCGGGTGCTTCGAAAGCCACTTCCGAAACTTTCGAGTTCCGTGAAGGCAAGCGTCCTCCTGCGCAGATCGAGCGTGGCCTGATCATCACCGGTGACCAGGTGACCGATGCCAAGGCCGGTTTCGGCGAGCACGGCACGCCTGAAGTGAACATCCGCCTGGATGGCCACGGTGGCGAGCTGATGAGCCGCGCGACCCGTTCGAACGTCGGTCGCAGCATGGCAGTGATCTTCATCGAACAGCGTCCGGTGACCACTTACACCAAGCAGGTTGTGGACGGCGTCGAGAAAGACGTGCCGGTTCAGACCTTCAAGGAAGAGAAGAAGATCATCAGCCTGGCGACCATTCAGTCGCCGCTGGGTGCGCAGTTCCGCATCACCGGCCTGAACGGCCAGGGCGAATCGTCCGAGCTGGCGCTGCTGCTGCGTGCCGGTGGTCTGGCCGCGCCGATGTACTTCGCTGAAGAGCGCACAATCGGTCCGAGCCTGGGTGCTGACAACATCACCAAGGGTATCGATGCATCGCTGTGGGGCATGCTGTTCGTCTCGCTGTTCATCATCGCCATCTACCGCTTCTTCGGTTTGATCGCCACGGTCGCGCTGGCAGTGAACATGGTGCTGCTGCTGGCGCTGATGTCGCTGCTGGGTGCAACGCTGACCCTGCCGGGTATCGCCGGTATCGTCTTGACCATGGGTATGGCGGTCGACGCCAACGTGCTGATCTTCTCGCGGATCCGTGAAGAGATCGCCGCCGGCATGACTGTGCAGCGTGCAATCAACGAAGGCTTCGGCCGGGCATTCACCGCGATTCTCGACGCCAACCTGACCACTCTGCTGGTCGGCGGCATCCTCTTCGCCATGGGCACCGGCCCGGTGAAGGGCTTCGCAGTGACCATGTCCCTCGGGATCTTTACCTCGATGTTCACGGCCATCATGGTGACCCGCGCAATGGTCAACCTGATCTTCGGCGGACGTGACTTCAAGAAGTTGTGGATTTAAGGGGCTGCCATGTTACGTACAATCAACTTCATGGGCGTTCGCAACTTCGCGTTCGGCGTCACAGTGTTTCTCACGTTGCTGGCTATTTTCAGCGTCGTCCACAAGGGCATGAACTGGGGCCTGGACTTCACCGGCGGTACGCTCATCGAGCTGACCTACGAGCGTCCGGCCGATGTCACCAAGGTGCGTGAAGAGCTGGTGACTTCCGGTTATCACGAAGCCATCGTGCAGAGCTTTGGTGCGACCACCGACTTGCTCGTACGTATGCCAGGCGAAGACCCGCAGTTGGGTCATCAGGTAGCCGAGGCCTTGCAGAAGGTCGGCGGCGACAACCCGGCGACGGTCAAGCGTGTCGAGTTCGTCGGCCCGCAGGTCGGTGAAGAACTGCGCGACCAGGGCGGCCTCGGCATGCTGCTGGCGCTCGGCGGCATCCTGATCTACCTGGCTTTCCGCTTTCAGTGGAAATTCGCGGTCGGCGCGATCGTTTCGCTGATTCACGACGTGATCGTGACTGTCGGTATCCTGTCGTTCTTCCAGATCACCTTCGATCTGACGGTGCTGGCGGCGGTACTGGCGATCATCGGTTACTCGCTGAACGACACCATCGTCGTGTTCGACCGGGTTCGTGAGAACTTCCGTGTGCTGCGCAAGGCTTCGCTGATCGAGAACATCAACATCTCGACCACTCAGACCCTGCTGCGGACCATGGCAACGTCGATCTCCACCTTGCTGGCGATCGCTGCGCTGCTGTTCTTCGGTGGCGACAACCTGTTCGGCTTCTCCATTGCCCTGTTCATCGGTGTTCTGGCGGGTACCTACTCGTCGATCTACATCGCGAACGTGGTGCTGATCTGGCTGAACCTGAGCACCGAGGATCTGATTCCTCCGGCCAACACCGAGAAAGAAGTCGACGACCGTCCATAACGGCCATCGCTTCTCCGGCTGTCAGCCCAGAAAAGGCGCGAGTTGAACTCGCGCCTTTTTTTATGCTCCAAGGCTGGGAGAAGCGCGGGACGCGTCCCGCATGTGATGGTCAGGAGGTTCATGTGAACAAGTCGTTGCTGGTTGGTGCGGTATTGGGTGCTGTCGGTGTGACTGCCGGGGGTGCTGTTGCCACCTACAGCCTGGTTAAAAGCGGCCCTGAGTATGCGCAAGTGCTGGCCGTAGAACCGGTCAAGACACAGATCAAGACTCCACGTGAAGTGTGCAAGGATGTGGCAGTAACCCGGCAGAAACCGGTTCAGGATCAGCACCAGATCGTGGGTACGGTGCTCGGTGCGGTCGGTGGTGGCCTGTTGGGTAACATGGTCGGCGGCGGTAACGGTAAGAAGCTTGCCACCGTTGCTGGTGCGGTCGGTGGCGGTTATGCCGGTAACAAGGTGCAGGAAGGCATGCAGAACCGCGACACCTACACGACCACCCAGACTCGCTGTAACACCGTGAATGACATCAGTGACAAGGTTGTCGGTTACGACGTGCGTTATTCGCTGGATGGCAAGGAAGGCAAAGTGCGGATGGATCGCGATCCGGGCAGCCAGATTCCGGTCGACAAGGAAGGCAAGCTGATTCTGTCGCAGAATCAGCCGGGTCAATAACGGTCTGATCGTTTTGAAAAGAAGCACCCTTCGGGGTGCTTTTTTGTGCGCGCGATTCAGCGTCAGATCACCGCAATCCCAATGTGGGAGCGGGCTTGCTCGCGAAAGCGGTCTACCATCCAGAACTGATGTTGGCTGACGTGCCGCCTTCGCGAGCAAGCCCGCTCCCACAGTGGATTCGAGTGGACGCTGAAATCGCAGGCATAAAAAAAGCACCCCGAAGGGTGCTTTTTGCGTTTCGCCGGAAGATTAGCGCTTCAGCGAAGCCGGCAGGTGCGGCTGGATCGCCGTCAGGACTGCCTTGAAGCATTTGGTGTTGCCGGCAACGATGTGGCCTTTTTCAAGGAAATCGTGACCGCCGGTGAAGTCGCTCACCAGGCCACCAGCTTCTTGAATCAGCAGGGCGCCTGCAGCCATGTCCCACTCGGACAGGCCCGACTCCCAGAACGCGTCGAAACGACCGGCAGCCACGTAGGCCAGGTCCAGGCTGGCGGAGCCGGCGCGGCGGATGCCGGCAGTCTGGCCAACCAGGGCGCGGAACATGCCCAGGTAGTTGTCGAGGTTGTCCATCTGGTCGTCACGGAACGGGAAGCCAGTGCCCAGCAGAGCGCCGTCGAGGCTGGTGCGACCGCTGACGCGCAGACGACGACCGTTCAGTTGAGCGCCGCGACCACGGCTGGCGGTGAATTCTTCCTGGCGAACCGGGTCCAGAACCACTGCGTGCTCCAGGCGACCACGGTATTTGCAGGCAATGCTGACAGCGAAGTGAGGAATGCCACGCAGGAAGTTGGTGGTGCCGTCCAGTGGGTCGATGATCCACAGGTACTCTTCGCCTTCGATGCCGTTACCGACGTGCATGCCGGTTTCTTCACCCTGGATCGAGTGATTCGGGTAAGCCTTGCGCAGAGCATCGATGATTTTCTGTTCGGCGGCGCGATCGACCTCGGATACATAATCCTTGGCGTCTTTTTCGTCGACCTTGATGGTATCCAGGCGCTCGATGGAGCGGAAGATCAGTTCACTGGCGCTGCGGGCGGCGCGCAGCGCGATATTCAGCATGGGCTGCATGGATGTGTCACCTAAGGTTGTTAAAGAAAGCCGCGCATTCTATCAGAACTTTTCTTCAGGTGAAGGTCGCTGTTCGCTTTCATAGCTTAACGGTAGGCTGTTCTGTAAGATTTGCACCCCTTTCCTGTGTCCGAGAGCGCCTCCCTTGCTGCAGAACATTCGTGTCGTCCTGGTCAATACCAGCCACCCCGGCAACATCGGCGGGGCCGCGCGCGCCATGAAAAACATGGGTCTGTCGCGGCTGGTGCTGGTCGAACCGCGGTTGTTTCCGCACCACGAAGCCGATGCTCGAGCTTCCGGTGCCGGGGATATCCTTGAAAATGCTCAAGTCGTCGCCACCCTGGAAGACGCCCTGGTCGGCTGCAATCTGGTGCTCGGCACCAGCGCCCGTGACCGGCGCATTCCCTGGCCATTGCTCGATCCGCGCGAATGCGGGAGCAAAGTGGTCGAAGAGGCGGGGCAGGGCGCGGAAATCGCGTTGGTATTCGGTCGTGAAGACTCCGGCCTGACCAACGAGGAGCTGCAGCGATGTCACTTTCACGTGCACATCCCTTCCGATCCTGGGTTCAGCTCGCTGAACCTCGGGGCGGCGGTGCAGGTGTTGAGCTATGAAGTGCGCATGGCCTGGCTGGCTGCTCAAGGGCAGCCGACCAAGATCGAGAAAGAAGAAGTGGCCTCGGTGAAAAGTGCCGAGCTCGCGACCATGGATGAGCTGGAGCGTTTTTATGAGCATCTGGAGCAGACGCTGGTCGCCATCGAATTTCTCGATCCGGAAAAACCACGGCACTTGATGGCGCGCCTGCGCCGCTTGTACGGACGCAGCTCGGTCAGCCGGGCGGAAATGAATATTTTGCGTGGCATTCTCACGGAAACCCAAAAAGCGGCCCGTGGTGAGCTTCTTAAGCGGAAGGACTGAATGATGTTTGAGCGTTTGCGTGAAGATATCCAAAGCGTATTCCATCGAGACCCGGCGGCGCGTAACGCTTTTGAAGTCCTGACCTGCTATCCCGGCATGCATGCGATCTGGATTCACCGGTTGGCCGGCATGCTGTGGCGCAACGAGCTGAAATGGCTGGCGCGACTGGTGTCTAACTTCGGTCGCTGGCTGACCGGGATCGAGATTCATCCGGGGGCCAAGGTCGGTCGGCGTTTCTTTATCGATCACGGCATGGGCATCGTCATTGGTGAAACCGCCGAGATCGGCGATGACGTGACCATTTATCAGGGCGTAACCCTCGGTGGTACCAGTTGGAACAAGGGCAAGCGCCACCCGACGCTGGGTGATGGCGTGGTGGTGGGTGCTGGCGCCAAAGTGCTCGGGCCGTTCACGGTAGGGGCTGGCGCCAAAGTCGGCTCCAACGCAGTGGTCACCAAGGAAGTGCCGCCGGGCGCCACAGTGGTGGGGATTCCGGGGCGGATCATCGTCAAATCCGATGAAGAGCAGGACGCCAAGCGCAAGGCGATGGCTGAGAAGATCGGCTTCGATGCTTATGGTGTCAGCGAAGACATGCCCGATCCGGTGGCCCGTGCCATCGGTCAGTTGCTCGATCACCTGCAAGCGGTGGATGGGCGGCTGGAAGGGATGTGCGGCGCGCTGAAGGATCTGGGCAGTAATTACTGTGCGAAAGATCTGCCTGAACTGCGCGAAGAGGACTTTGCCTGTGTGAAGGGCAAAGACGAATCCAAAGCCGGCTGAACCGCAGCGCTGCGTTTCGCGAGCAGGCTCGCTCCCACATTGGAATGCATCCCCTGTGGGAGCGGGCTTGCTCGCGAAGAACGATAACGCGGTACCGCTGGCTGTACGCCGCCAGCCTTTGCTATGATGCGCGCGCTCTTTTGCGGGTAAACCCGACTAAAGCACTAGGTCTTATAGTTGACTTAAATGCTCGGGAATTGCATACTCCCGCCCATTCCGAACTCCGTGGTAATTGTCCATGCGACTGACTACAAAAGGCCGATACGCCGTGACCGCCATGCTTGACCTGGCGTTGCACGCGCAGCACGGGCCGGTGTCCCTGGCCGATATCTCCGAGCGCCAAGGCATCTCCCTGTCCTATCTCGAACAGCTTTTCGCCAAGCTGCGCCGCAGTAACCTGGTTTCCAGTGTTCGCGGTCCAGGCGGTGGTTATCAGCTTTCGCGCGACATGCAGGGCATCCAGGTGGCTCAGGTGATCGATGCGGTCAACGAATCGGTCGACGCTACAAAGTGCCAGGGCCAGGGCGATTGCCATTCCGGCGACACCTGCCTGACTCATCACCTGTGGTGCGATCTGAGCCTGCAGATTCACGAATTTCTAAGTGGTATCAGCTTGGCTGATCTTGTGACTCGCCGTGAGGTGCAAGAAGTAGCCCAGCGTCAGGACCAGCGTCGTTGCAACAGCAAGGCGCCACGCCTGGACAAGATTGAAGCGTCCGCCGTCGAATGACAGCCGAAGAGCTAGCGGAACGCCAGCCCTGATTTAGGAGATAGTCCATGAAATTGCCGATTTACCTTGATTACTCTGCGACCACCCCGGTCGATCCGCGCGTTGCGCAAAAGATGAGTGAATGCCTGCTGGTCGACGGAAACTTCGGTAACCCGGCGTCCCGTTCCCACGTGTTCGGCTGGAAAGCTGAAGAGTCCGTCGAAAATGCCCGTCGTCAGGTGGCCGATCTGGTCAACGCCGACCCGCGCGAAATCGTCTGGACGTCCGGCGCCACCGAATCCGACAACCTGGCAATCAAGGGTGCGGCGCATTTCTATGGCTCCAAAGGCAAGCACCTGATCACCAGCAAGATCGAACACAAGGCTGTTCTCGACACCATGCGCCAACTGGAGCGTGAAGGTTTCGAAGTGACCTACCTCGAGCCGACCGAAGACGGTCTGATCACCCCGGCGATGATCGAAGCGGCACTGCGCGAAGACACCATTCTGGTGTCGGTAATGCACGTGAACAACGAAATCGGCACCATCAACGACATCGCTGCCATCGGCGAACTGACCCGCTCCAAGGGCGTTCTGCTGCATGTTGACGCGGCTCAGTCCACCGGCAAGGTCGAGATCGATCTGCAGAAGCTGAAAGTCGACATGATGTCGTTCTCCGCCCACAAAACCTACGGCCCTAAAGGCATCGGCGCCCTGTACGTCAGCCGCAAGCCGCGTGTGCGCATCGAAGCGACCATGCACGGCGGCGGTCACGAACGTGGCATGCGTTCCGGCACTCTGGCGACCCACCAGATCGTCGGCATGGGTGAAGCCTTCCGCGTAGCCAAGGAAGACATGGCTGCCGAAAACGTACGCATCAAGGCCCTGAGCGATCGTTTCTTCAAGCAGGTCGAGCACCTGGAAGAGCTGTACGTCAACGGCAGCCTGACCGCCCGCGTTCCGCACAACCTGAACCTGAGCTTCAACTACGTTGAAGGCGAGTCGCTGATCATGGCGCTCAAGGATCTGGCGGTATCGTCCGGTTCGGCCTGCACCTCGGCGTCCCTGGAGCCTTCGTACGTACTGCGCGCCTTGGGCCGCAACGACGAACTGGCACACAGCTCGATCCGTTTCACCTTCGGCCGTTTCACCACCGAAGAAGAAATCGACTACGCCGCGCAGAAAGTCTGCGAGGCCGTTACCAAGCTGCGCGCTCTGTCGCCGCTGTGGGACATGTACAAAGACGGTGTCGACATTTCGAAAATCGAGTGGGCGGCACACTGATTTCAAGTCGCCGCGAACCGGCCCTGCGACCCCAGGTTGCAGGGCTTAAAGAGCGACTCTCTGATGAGTGAGGATTAAGCACCATGGCTTACAGCGAAAAGGTCATCGACCACTACGAAAACCCGCGCAACGTCGGCAAGATGAACGCGGAAGACCCGGATGTCGGCACCGGCATGGTCGGCGCTCCGGCGTGCGGCGACGTGATGCGTCTGCAGATCAAGGTCAACGATCAGGGCGTTATCGAAGACGCCAAGTTCAAGACCTACGGCTGCGGTTCGGCAATCGCTTCCAGCTCCCTGGCCACCGAGTGGATGAAGGGCAAGACGCTGGACGAGGCCGAGACCATCAAGAACACTCAGCTGGCCGAAGAACTGGCCCTGCCGCCAGTGAAAATCCACTGCTCGGTACTCGCTGAAGACGCTATCAAAGCGGCTGTTCGCGACTACAAGCAGAAGAAAGGCTTGATCTAAGCATTGCGCGACGAGTAAGGAGTCAACGATGGCTATCAGCATGACAGAAGCGGCTGCTCGACACGTGCGACGCTCCCTCGACGGGCGCGGCAAAGGTGAAGGGATTCGTCTGGGTGTTCGCACCACAGGCTGTTCCGGCCTTGCCTACGTGCTGGAGTTTGTCGACGAGGTGGTTGCCGAGGATCAGGTGTTCGAAAGTCACGGCGAGAAAGTGATCATCGACCCGAAAAGCCTGGCCTACCTGGACGGCACCGAGCTCGATTTCGTCAAGGAAGGGTTGAACGAAGGCTTCAAGTTCAACAATCCCAACGTTCGCGGTGAATGTGGCTGCGGCGAAAGCTTCAACATCTGAGGCTTGTCGTGGGTATTCCTTGTCATTTCGCTTTATTCGAGCTGCAACCGAGCTTTCGCCTGGATCTCGAGCAGTTGGCCACGCGCTACCGTGAGTTGGCGCGCGGTGTTCATCCTGATCGCTTTGCCGACGCCTCCGAGCGCGAACAGCGGTCGGCGCTTGAGCAGTCTGCGCGGCTCAACGACGCGTACCAGACGCTCAAGAGTCCTGCCCAGCGTGCACGCTACCTGCTGACCATCAGCGGGCATGAAGTGCCGATGGAAGTCACGGTCCATGACCCCGAGTTTCTTTTGCAGCAGATGCAGTGGCGCGAAGAGCTCGAAGACCTCCAGGACAGCGCCGATCTCGACGGTGTCGCGGTATTCAAGCGTCGCCTGAAAGTGGCTCAGGAACAGTTGAACGAAAGCTTCGCAGCCTGTTGGGATGATGCAGCGCAACGCGAACAGGCCGAACGCCTGATGCGGCGCATGCAGTTCCTCGACAAGCTCACCTACGAAGTGCGCCAGTTAGAAGAGCGCCTCGACGATTAACCCAGTGCCGCTCCGGTCGCACGCCTGATATACAGATAAGTCCTGATCACGATGGCCCTACTGCAGATCGCCGAACCCGGCCAAAGTCCTCAACCGCACCAGCGTCGTCTGGCTGTGGGGATCGACTTGGGCACTACCAATTCGCTGGTCGCTGCGTTGCGCAGTGGTCTTTCCGAACCACTGGCCGACGCTGACGGGCAGGTCATCCTGCCGTCCGCCGTGCGTTATCACGCCGACCGCGTCGAGGTTGGCGAGTCGGCCAAACTGGCCGCGTCTTCCGATCCCTTGAACACTGTGCTGTCGGTCAAACGCCTGATGGGTCGTGGCCTGTCCGACGTCAAGCAATTGGGCGAGCAACTGCCATACCGCTTCGTCGGTGGCGAATCGCACATGCCGTTCATCGACACCGTGCAAGGCCCGAAAAGCCCAGTCGAAGTCTCCGCCGATATCCTCAAGGTCCTGCGTCAGCGTGCTGAAGCGACCCTGGGTGGCGAGTTGGTCGGTGCGGTGATCACCGTTCCGGCGTATTTCGACGATGCGCAGCGCCAGGCCACCAAGGATGCGGCGAAACTCGCCGGTCTGAACGTGCTGCGCCTGCTCAACGAGCCGACGGCGGCTGCCGTGGCTTATGGTCTGGATCAGCATGCCGAAGGTCTGGTGGCGATTTATGACCTGGGCGGCGGTACGTTCGATATTTCGATTCTGCGTCTGACTGGCGGTGTGTTCGAAGTGCTGGCCACCGGCGGCGACAGCGCCCTGGGCGGCGATGACTTCGATCACGCGATTGCCGGCTGGATCATCGAGAGCGCCGGTCTGTCCGCCGATCTCGATCCGGGTGCGCAACGCAATCTGCTGCAAACTGCCTGCGCGGCCAAAGAAGCCCTGACCGATGCGGCCAGCGTTGAAGTCGCCTACGGTGACTGGAAAGCGCAGCTGACCCGCGAAGCCTTCGATGCACTGATCGAGCCAATGGTTGCGCGCAGCCTGAAAGCCTGCCGCCGCGCCGTGCGTGATTCCGGTATCGAGCTGGAAGACGTGCATGCCGTGGTCATGGTCGGTGGTTCGACCCGCGTTCCACGTGTACGCGAGGCCGTTGCCGAAGCCTTCGGTCGTCAGCCATTGACGGAAATCGACCCGGATCAAGTGGTGGCCATCGGGGCCGCGATCCAGGCGGATACGCTGGCTGGCAACAAGCGTGATGGCGGCGAACTGTTGCTGCTCGACGTGATTCCGTTGTCCCTTGGGCTGGAAACCATGGGCGGGCTGATGGAGAAGGTGATTCCGCGCAACACCACCATCCCGGTCGCTCGTGCTCAAGACTTCACCACTTATAAAGACGGCCAGTCGGCCATGGCGATCCATGTGCTGCAGGGTGAACGCGAGCTGATCAGCGACTGCCGCTCCCTGGCGCGCTTCGAACTGCGCGGCATTCCGGCGATGGTGGCCGGTGCGGCGAAGATTCGCGTGACCTTCCAGGTCGATGCCGACGGTCTGCTCAGTGTTTCGGCGCGTGAACTGGGTTCGGGTGTTGAGGCGAGCATTCAGGTCAAGCCGTCCTACGGCCTGACCGACGGCGAAATCGCCAAGATGCTCAAGGATTCGTTCCAGCACGCCAATGACGACAAGGTCGCCCGCGTCCTGCGTGAGCAGCAAGTCGATGCTCAGCGCCTGATCGAAGCGGTACAGGGTGCTCTGGAGGCCGATGGCGAGCGTTTGCTCGACGCCGAGGAGCGCATGGTCATCGAGCTGCAGATGCAGGAACTGGCCGAACTGATGAAAGGCACCGATGGTTATGCCATCGAGCAGCAGACCAAGCGTCTGTCGCAAGTGACCGATGCTTTTGCTGCCCGCCGCATGGATCTGACGGTGAAAGCCGCTCTGTCGGGGCGCAATCTGAATGAAATCGAGGATATCTGATGCCGCAGGTCATTTTTCTGCCCCACGAGAAGTTCTGCCCTGAAGGCATGGTGGTCGAGGCCGAACCCGGCACTTCGATTCTCGATCTGGCTCACGAACACCATATCGAGATGGAAAGCGCCTGTGGCGGCGTCTGCGCCTGCACCACTTGTCACTGCATCATCCGCGAGGGTTTCGACTCGCTGGAAGAGGCGGACGAGCTGGAAGAAGACTTCCTCGATCGCGCCTGGGGCCTGGAAGCGCAATCGCGCCTGGCCTGTCAGGCTATCGTCGGCGAAGAAGACATCACCGTCGAGATTCCGAAATATTCGCTTAACCATGCGGCCGAAGCGCCGCACTGACTGGTAAGACTGTCATGAGCTACGGTTGGAATGATGTTCAACGCATTGCAGAAGAATTGGCCGAAGCCAAGCCGGATGTAGATCCGCTTTCTGTCAATTTCGTCGACCTGCAGCGATGGATCATGGAATTGCCCGACTTCGACAACACCTCTGGCCGTGTCGGCGAGAAGGTGTTGGAAGCGGTTCAGGCACTCTGGATCGATGAAGTCGACTGATCGTCCTCGCAGGTTAGGCAATACCCAAGAACCCGCGTATAATTCGCGGGTTTAATTTTTCGCAAATTACTGTTTCTGGAGTTACACCATGGCTGTTCAACGTACTTTCTCCATCATCAAGCCTGACGCTGTTGCAAAAGGCGCTGCCGGCGAAATCGTTACCCGTTTCGAAAAGGCTGGTCTGAAAGTGGTTGCTTCGAAAATGAAGCAGCTGTCCAAAGCCGAAGCTGAAGGCTTCTACGCTGAGCACAAAGAGCGCGGTTTCTTCGGTGACCTGGTTGCTTTCATGATCTCCGGTCCAGTGGTTGTTCAGGTTCTGGAAGGCGAAAACGCTATCGCTCGCAACCGTGAGCTGATGGGCGCTACCAACCCTAAAGAAGCTGCTGCTGGCACCATCCGTGCTGACTTCGCTGAGTCGATCGACGCCAACGCCGTTCACGGTTCGGACTCCGAAGCCGCTGCTGCTCGTGAAATCTCGTACTTCTTCGCAGCTACTGAAGTAACCACTCGCTAAGCATTGCTTAAAGAGTGAAGGTGAATCCATGACTACATCGACTGTTAAAACAAACCTGCTGGGTCTGACCCAGCCGGAAATGGAAAAATTCTTCGACTCAATCGGGGAGAAGCGTTTCCGTGCCGGTCAGGTAATGAAATGGATTCACCACTTTGGCGTCGATGATTTCGACGCCATGACGAACGTCAGCAAGGCCTTGCGCGACAAGCTCAAGGCTATTGCTGAAGTCCGTGGTCCCGAAGTGGTCAGCGAGGACATTTCCAGCGACGGCACCCGCAAGTGGGTGGTGCGCGTGGCGTCCGGCAGCTGTGTCGAGACCGTCTACATTCCCCAGGGCAAACGCGGCACTCTGTGCGTTTCGTCCCAGGCAGGCTGTGCCCTGGACTGCAGTTTCTGCTCCACCGGCAAGCAAGGCTTCAACAGCAACCTCACCGCCGCCGAAGTCATCGGTCAGGTGTGGATTGCCAACAAATCCTTCGGCAGTGTTCCCGCCACCATCGACCGCGCCATCACCAACGTGGTGATGATGGGCATGGGTGAACCGCTGCTGAACTTCGACAACGTCGTGGCCGCCATGCATCTGATGATGGATGACCTGGGCTACGGGATCTCCAAGCGCCGCGTGACCCTGTCCACTTCGGGCGTGGTGCCGATGATCGATGAGCTGGCCAAGCACATCGACGTCTCCCTGGCGTTGTCCCTGCACGCACCGAATGACGCATTGCGTAACCAATTGGTGCCGATCAACAAGAAATATCCGCTTAAGATGCTGCTCGAGTCGTGCCAGCGCTACATGTCCGCCCTTGGCGAGAAGCGTGTGCTGACCATCGAGTACACCTTGCTCAAGGACGTCAACGACAAGCTTGAGCACGCCGTGGAAATGATCGAGCTGCTGAAAGACATTCCGTGCAAGATCAACCTGATTCCGTTCAACCCGTTCCCGCATTCCGGTTACGAGCGGCCGAGCAACAACGCCATTCGTCGGTTCCAGGATCAGTTGCATCAGGCCGGCTTTAACGTCACTGTCCGCACCACCCGTGGTGAAGACATCGACGCCGCATGTGGTCAATTGGTAGGGCAGGTGCTGGATCGCACCCGTCGCAGCGAACGTTACATCGCCGTGCGCGAGTTGAGCGCCGACAGCGATCTGGCACAGAACGCCGCGAACACTAACTAAGAGAGGATCTCTATGTCCCTGCGCTTTGCGCTGCTGTTGCTGATGGCCAGCCTGTGTGCTGGTTGTGTCCTGTCGGGTGACTACAACCCGATGAAGACCAGCAAGGGCCGCGACGAAGCGCGTGCCGCCTACGTGCAGCTGGGATTGGGATACTTGCAGCAAGGGATGACCGAACGGGCCAAGGTGCCGCTGAAGAAGGCGCTGGAACTGGACGATTCCGATCCTGATGCCAACGCCGCCCTCGGGCTGGTGTTCCAGGCCGAAATGGAGCCGAAACTGGCCGACGAACATTTCCGCAAAGCCCTGTCCTCGCGTCCCACCGATGCACGAATCCTCAATAACTACGGCAGTTTTCTCTACGAAGAACAGCGTTACAAGGAAGCCTACGAGCGTTTTGAGCAGGCAGCCGCCGATACCCTGTATCCTGAGCGTTCGCGGGTCTTCGAGAACCTCGGCATGACCGCTTCGAAGCTCGGGCAGCGGGATCTGGCGCAGCAGCAACTGGAAAAAGCCCTGCGGCTGAACCGTCAACAACCGCGTGCTTTGCTGGAAATGGCTGAGTTGTCCTTCGAAGACAGGCATTATGTGCCCGCGCGTGACTATTACGACCGTTTCAGCCTGCTAACCGAGCAAAATGCACGTAGTCTATTGCTCGGCGTTCGGCTGGCAAAAGTGTTTGAAGATCGCGACAAGGCCGCCAGTTATGGCCTGCAATTAAAACGACTCTATCCCGGTACGCCGGAATATCAGCAATACCTGTCGGAGCAATGATGAAAGCGGCGCATCCCGAAGTTGTAGCAGCGACTCGCGTTAATCCCGGTGAGACTTTGCGCCAGGCCCGCGAAAGCAATGGCTGGTCGCTGGCCGAAGTGGCCCTCAAGCTCAACCTCACCGTGACTTCCCTGAGCAATCTTGAAGCTGGCGCTTTCGACAAGCTGCCGGGGCATACCTTCGCTCGCGGTTACATTCGCGCTTACGCCAAGTTGCTCGGCATGGATCAGACCGTTCTGGTCCAGCAATTCGACCAGTCCACCGGTACCGATTCCCAGGGCAGCAATGTGCATGCGCTGGGTCGTATCGAAGAGCCGGTGCGGGTTTCCCACACTATTTTGCGTATCGTCAGCCTGTTGCTGCTGATCGCGGTCATCGGCGGCGGTTTCGTCTGGTGGCAGGATCAGACCTCGCTGCGCACCAAAGATTTGACCAGCCTGGTTCCGGAGCACGTCGAAGTCGAAGGCGCCGACGGCACCACGCAGATTCACCCGATCGATGAGCCGGAAGACCAGGCCGTTGCCGAAGGTCAGGCCGAGGGCGCAACCGCTCTCGCACTGCCGCAATCGGAAACCACCGCTGAAGCGACGGGTGCCGAGCCTGCCGCTCCGGCGACTGCTCCAGCCGCCCCGGCTGCGACCACGCCAGCCGCACCGGTTCATACACCGGCTCCGGTGGTGGCCACCCCTGCGACTCCAGCACCTAACGTTCCGGCCACACCAGCGCCGACCGTCACCGCTCCAGTGACCGCGGCCACAGCTGCGCCAACCGTAGAAGCGGCTGCCCCAGCTGCCGGCGACGGCCAGGTGCAACTGCAGTTCACCGCCGATTGCTGGGCACAGGTCACCGACGGTCGCGGCAAAGTGCTGTTCAGCGGTCTGAAACATAAAGGCGACAGCGTTTCGGTTTCCGGCAAGCCGCCACTGGCGGTGCGTCTGGGTGTGGCTCGCGCCGCACAGGTCAGCTACAACGGCCAACCGGTCGATATCGCTCCGTTCACCAGTGGCGAGACTGCTCGCCTGAAGTTGGGTCAATAAGTCATGCACGGCGAATCTCCAATCAAACGTCGCGTTTCGCGCAAGATCTGGGTCGGTAACGTGCCTGTTGGCGGCGATGCGCCTATCGCTGTGCAGAGCATGACCAACAGCGACACCAATGATGTGGCTGCCACCGTCGCGCAGATCAATCGTCTGGAAGCGGCCGGCGTCGACATCGTCCGCGTTTCGGTACCGGACATGGACGCCGCCGAGGCGTTCGGCAAGATCAAACAACTGGTCAAGGTGCCGCTGGTTGCCGACATCCACTTCGACTACAAGATCGCTCTGCGCGTCGCCGAACTGGGTGTGGACTGCCTGCGCATCAACCCGGGCAACATCGGTCGTGAAGACCGGGTGCGCGCCGTGGTCGATGCCGCCCGTGACCGCGGGATTCCGATCCGTATCGGCGTCAACGCCGGTTCCCTGGAAAAAGACCTGCAGAAGAAATACGGCGAGCCGACCCCGGCTGCGCTGGTCGAGTCCGCGCTGCGGCACGTAGAGCACCTTGAACGCCTGAATTTCCAGGACTTCAAGGTCAGCGTGAAAGCCTCTGACGTGTTCATGGCCGTTGAAGCCTACCGTCTGCTGGCGAAAGAAATCGTCCAGCCGCTGCACCTGGGTATCACCGAAGCCGGTGGTTTGCGTTCGGGCACAGTGAAATCCGCCGTGGGCCTAGGTATGCTGCTCGCCGAGGGGATTGGCGATACTATCCGCATCTCGCTGGCGGCCGATCCGGTCGAGGAAGTGAAGGTCGGGTACGACATTCTCAAGTCTTTGCATCTGCGTTCCCGTGGCATCAACTTCATCGCCTGCCCGAGCTGCTCGCGGCAGAACTTCGATGTGGTCAAGACCATGAACGAGCTGGAAGGGCGCCTTGAAGACCTGCTGGTGCCGCTGGATGTCGCGGTGATCGGTTGCGTGGTCAACGGCCCCGGCGAAGCCAAGGAAGCCCATATCGGCTTGACCGGCGGCACGCCAAACCTGATTTACATCGACGGCAAGCCGTCGCAGAAACTGACGAATGACAATCTGGTGGACGAGCTGGAAAAGCTGATCCGCCAGAAAGCGGCCGAAAAGGTCGAAGCTGACGCAGCGGTCATCGCGCGCGGCTGAGCCTGACTGAAAGCCGAACGAATTTAAGGATTTATAGTGAGCAAGTCTCTGCAAGCCATTCGTGGCATGAACGACATCCTGCCCGAACAGACCCCGCTGTGGCGTTATTTCGAGGGCACTGTCGCACGTCTGCTGGATAACTACGGTTACAAGCAGATCCGCATGCCGATCGTCGAATTCACCGAGCTGTTCAAGCGCTCGATCGGTGAAGTGACCGACATCGTCGAAAAAGAGATGTACACCTTCGAAGACCGCAACGGCGACTCCCTGACCCTGCGTCCAGAAGGCACCGCGGCGTGCGTGCGTGCAGTGCTCGAACACGGCATCACCGGCGGTGGCCAGGTGCAGAAACTCTGGTACATCGGCCCGATGTTCCGTCACGAGCGTCCGCAGAAAGGCCGTTATCGCCAGTTCCACCAGATCGGTCTGGAGGTGTTCAACCTCGACGGTCCGGACATCGACGCCGAACTGATCATCATGACCTGGCGCCTGTGGGGCGAGCTGGGTATCCGTGATGCGGTCAAGCTCGAACTCAACAGCCTGGGCACCAGCGAGTCCCGTGGTCGCTATCGTGAAGCGCTGGTCGAGTACCTCTCGGCGCACCACGACAAGCTCGACGAAGACAGCCAGCGTCGCCTGAAAACCAACCCGCTGCGCGTGCTCGACACCAAAAATGCCGACACTCAAGCCGTACTGGTCGATGCGCCGAAGATGGCCGACTACCTGGACGACGAATCCCGTGCGCACTTCGAAGGTCTGAAGGCGCGTCTGGACGCGGTTGGCATCCCGTACGTGCTCAACCCGAAACTGGTGCGCGGCCTCGATTACTACAGCAAAACCGTATTCGAATGGGTCACCGACAAGCTCGGCGCCCAGGGCACTGTCTGCGCGGGCGGTCGTTACGACGGTCTGGTCGAGCAGATGGGCGGCAAACCGACCGCAGGTGTCGGTTTCGCCATGGGCATCGAGCGTCTGGTGTTGATGCTCGAAACCCTGGAGCAGATCCCGGAAGAAATCTCCCGTCAGGTCGACGTCTACCTCTGCGCCTTTGGTGAGCAGGCCGAACTGGCCGGTCTGGCCCTGGCCGAGCGTGTACGTGACCAGCTTCCAAACCTGCGTCTGCAAGTCAATGCCGGCGCCGGCAGCTTCAAAAGCCAGTTCAAGAAAGCCGACAAGAGCGGTGCACTGTATGCACTGATCCTCGGTGACGACGAAATGGCCCAGCAAGTGGTAGGTTTCAAACCCCTGCGTGGCCAGGGCGAACAACAAAGCATTGCCTGGGATGCGCTCGCCGCTCACCTGGCCACCTGCGTCGTGCAGGGTTGAAGCTGTCTAAACAGCCGATTTAGCGATTAAGGAGTATTGGGGTGTCGAGTACCGAAGACGAACAGTTGGCGGATTTGAAGGACTGGTGGACACGCAACGGCAAACCTCTGGTCACCGGTGGCCTGTTGGCGCTGGTCATCGTGTTCGGCTGGCAGGCTTATCACAAGTATCAGAGCAACCAGTCGCAAGGCGCCTCGGTGCTCTATCAACAATTGCTGGAAACCACGCTGACCCCGGATGGCAAGCCTGACGCTGCCCGCGTTGCGGATCTGGCCAGCAAGCTCAACAGCGAATTCGGCGGCACCGCGTACGCGCAGTACGGCAGCCTGTTCGTGGCGAAAGTAGCGGTCGACAGCGGCAAGCTGGACGACGCCGCGACCGAACTCAAAGCCATCGTTGCCAAACCGGCCAACCCGGCGCTGGGCGAAATCGCCCGTCAGCGTCTGGCGCAGGTGCTGGGTGCGCAGAACAAGGCCGATGAAGCCCTTAAGCTGCTCGACGGTGATGCTGACAAGGCGTTCCTGGCCACTCGCGAAGAACTCAAGGGCGACTTGCTGGTTCAGCTGGGTCGTACTGACGAAGCGAACACCGCGTATCAAAAAGCCAAGGCGGCACTGTCGGATGAAGCGGCAGTCGGTGGCCTTCAAATCAAGCTCGACGACCTGGCCAAAGGGGATGCGTGACGTGATCCGTTGGAAGCATGCAGCATTGCTGGCTCTGGCCATTCTGGCCGCGGGTTGCAGCAGCAACAGCAAAAAAGAACTGCCACCGGCCGAACTGACCTCCTTCAAAGAAGAAGTCGTTCTGCAGAAGCAGTGGAGTCGTTCGATCGGTGACGGTCAGGGCGAAACCTACAACATGTTGGTACCGGCGATCGACGGTGACACCATCTACGCGGCCGACGTGAACGGCATCGTGATGGCCATGGATCGCAACAACGGCGACGTGAAGTGGAAAAAAGAGCTTGAACTGCCTGTTTCCGGCGCCGTTGGCGTGGGTTACGGTCTGGTCACGATCGGTACCCTCAAGGGTGAAATCGTCGCGCTCGACGCCATCAACGGCGAAGAGAAGTGGCGCGCCCGGGTTTCCAGCGAAGTCCTCGCACCGCCGGCCAACAACGGTGACGTCGTGGTGGTACAGACTCAGGACGATCGTCTGATCGGCCTGGATGCCGCCACCGGCAACCGTCGCTGGATTTACGACAGCACCCCAGCGGTACTGACCCTGCGCGGCACCAGCGCACCGGTCGTGACCAACCGCCTCGCGGTGGCTGGCCTGTCGACCGGTAAAGTGGTCGCCCTGGACATTTCCAACGGTGTGCCGGTCTGGGAACAACGGGTCGCGATTCCAACCGGTCGTTCGGAACTGGAGCGCGTGGTCGACATCGACGGCGGCCTGCTGCTGTCCGGCGAAACGCTGTACGTCGCCAGCTACCAGGGTCGTGTGGCAGCACTTGATCTGCAGAGCGGTCGCCAACTCTGGCAGCGCGATGCATCGAGCTATGCCGGTGTCGCTCAAGGTTTCGGCAACGTCTACGTGAGTCTGTCTTCGGGCACCGTTGAAGGCGTTGACGAGCGTTCGACCACTGCACTGTGGAGCAACGACTCGCTGGCTCGCCGTCAGTTGTCGGCGCCGGAAGTATTCTCCAGCTACGTAGCCGTCGGTGACCTGGAAGGTTACCTGCACCTGTTGAGCCAGGTGGACGGCCGTTTTGTGGGTCGTGAGCGTATCGACAGTGACGGCCTGCGTGCCCGTCCGCTGGTGGTGGGCAACACGATCTATGTGTATGGCAACAGCGGCAAACTGGAAGCCCTGACCATCAAGTAACAACTATGCTTGGGGTTAACGCCCCAGGCAGCTTCATTTGTGGGAGCGGGCTTGCTCGCGAAGGGCGTCAACGAAGACGCGTACAGCCTGATTAAACGCGGTGCTGCTACGGTCTTTCGCGAGCAAGCCCGCTCCCACAGTGTTGCCCCGAGCACCAGCCGCTGCCTCGCAGCGGCTTTTGTATTTTCTGAAATAACGAAGTGGAGAGCCGCATGGTTCCCGTAATCGCCCTGGTGGGCCGACCGAACGTCGGCAAATCCACCTTGTTCAACCGCCTGACCAGGACTCGTGACGCCATCGTCGGCGACTTGTCCGGTCTGACCCGTGATCGCCAGTACGGTGAGGCCAAGTGGCAAGGGCGTTCCTACATTCTGATCGACACCGGCGGTATCTCCGGTGACGAACACGGTATGGACGAAAAAATGGCCGAGCAGTCGCTGCTGGCCATTGAAGAAGCGGATGTTGTGCTGTTCCTGGTAGATGCCAAGGCCGGTTTTACCGCCGCCGACCAGATGATCGCCGAACACTTGCGCAAGCGTAACAAGCGTTCCCACGTGGTCGCCAACAAGGTCGACAACATCGACCCGGAAATGGCCCGCGCCGAATTCGCCCCGTTGGGCATGGGCCACGCGATCCCGATCGCCGGTGCTCACGGCCGTGGTATCACTCAACTGCTGGAAGCGGCACTGAGCGATTTCCCGCGTGACGAAGACGAGCCGCAGGAAGGCGAAGAGGAAGAGATCGTCGCCGAAGGCGAGGAAGCCAAGCGCATTCCTGGCCCGAGCGAAAAAGACGGGATCAAGATCGCCATCATCGGCCGTCCGAACGTCGGCAAGTCGACCCTGGTCAACCGCATGCTCGGTGAAGACCGGGTGATCGTCTACGACCAACCCGGCACCACCCGCGACAGTATCTACATCCCGTTCGAGCGTAACGACGAGAAGTACACGCTGATCGACACCGCCGGTGTGCGCAAGCGCGGCAAGATCCACGAAGAAGTCGAAAAGTTCTCCGTGGTCAAAACCCTGCAGGCGATCAAAGACGCCAACGTGGTGATCTTCGTGATGGACGCCCGCGAAGGTGTGGTCGATCACGACCTCAACCTGCTGGGCTTTGCCCTCGAAGCCGGCCGTGCGCTGGTGATCGCGATCAACAAATGGGACGGTATGACCCCGAGCGAGCGCGACTATGTGAAGGTCGAGCTGCAACGTCGTCTGTTCTTCGTCGACTTCGCCGATATTCACTTCATCTCGGCGCTGCACGGCACGGGCGTGGGCAACCTCTACGCCTCGGTACAGAACTCGTTCAAGTCGGCGGTGACCCGCTGGCCGACCAGCCGCCTGACGCAGATTCTCGAAGACGCGGTCAGCGAGCACCAGCCGCCGATGGTCAACAGCCGCCGGATCAAGCTGCGTTACGCTCACCTGGGGGGCGCGAACCCGCCGATCATCGTGATTCACGGTAACCAGATCGAGAAAGTGCCGAAGTCGTATGTGCGCTATCTGGAGAACACTTACCGCCGTGTGCTGAAGCTGGTCGGTACGCCGATCCGCATCGAGTTCAAGGGCGGCGAGAACCCGTACGAAGGCAACAAGAACACGCTGACCGACCGCCAGGTCAACAAGAAGCGTCGCTTGATGTCGCACAACAAGAAAGCCAGCAAGAAGCGCCGCGACAAGAAGTGATCAAGGTTGATTGTTCCCACAATTGCGTGGGAATGCTCAACCGCTTCTGTAGGAGCTGGCGAAGCCTGCGATCTTTTGACTTTGCTTTGAAGGCAAGATCAAAAGATCGCAGCCTGCGGCAGCTCCTACAGGGTTCGGCGATAAAGAAGGGTACCCGGTTGGGCGCCCTTTTTTTATGGGCGCCGGATGGGCTATTCTCGGGCTCTCCCGCGCCGCCGTCAGAGCCGGGTGTAGAGCAGGGAACCCCTCGATGATCACCAGTAAGCTGCCGAATGTCGGCATCACTATTTTCACGCAGATGTCTCAGCTCGCGGCGCAGACCGGAGCGATCAACCTGTCCCAGGGTTTTCCTGATTTCGACGGCCCACAATCCCTGCGTGACGCGGTCGGTCGGCATATCGCCAGCGGCCATAACCAGTATTCACCGATGACCGGTCTGCCGGCGCTGCGCGAGCAGATCGCGGCGAAGATCGCGCGCAGCTATGGCGTGAAAGTCGATGCCGATAGCGAAGTGACAGTGACCCCAGGCGCGACTCAGGCGATCTTCTGTGCGATTCAGGCGGTTATCCACAGCGGCGACGAAGTCATCGTGTTCGACCCGTGC
Source organism: Pseudomonas sp. RSB 5.4 (assembly GCF_037126175.1). Lineage (NCBI taxonomy): Bacteria > Pseudomonadati > Pseudomonadota > Gammaproteobacteria > Pseudomonadales > Pseudomonadaceae > Pseudomonas > Pseudomonas sp. RSB 5.4. Next base: position 3,375,150 of record NZ_CP146986.1, on the reverse strand, counting down.
TACGACAGCTATGAGCCGGCGACGCAGTTGGCGGGCGGCCGCTGCGTGCATGTGCAACTGAACCCGAACGATTTCTCCATCGATTTCGACCAGCTCGCCGCGGCACTCAGCCCGCGCACGAAAATGATCGTCATCAACACCCCGCACAACCCGAGCGGTGCACTGATCAGCCGTGCCGAACTGGATCAACTGGCGGAGTTGATCCGGGGTCGGGACATCTACCTGATCAGCGACGAAGTCTATGAACACCTGGTGTTCGACGGCGTGCCGCATGTCAGCGTGCTGGCCCACGAAGAGCTGTATCAGCGCGCCTTCGTGGTCAGCTCATTCGGCAAGACCTATCACGTCACCGGCTGGAAAACCGGCTACGTGGTCGCACCACCGGCGCTGTCCGCCGAGCTGCGCAAGGTGCACCAGTACGTCAGTTTCTGCGGGGTCACGCCGCTGCAGTACGCCCTGGCCGATTACATGGCCGAACATCCGGAGCACGTTGAAGAGCTGCCGGGTTTCTATCAGGCCAAGCGCGACTTGTTCTGCGATTTGCTGGCGCCGTCGCGCTTTACCTTCACCCGCGTCACCGGCACGTATTTCCAGTTGGTCGACTACTCGCAGATTCGCCCTGACCTGAACGACGTCGACATGGCGATCTGGATGACCCGCGAACATGGCGTGGCGAGCATTCCGGTGTCGGTGTTCTACCAGAATCCACCCGAAGGCCAGCGCCTGGTGCGCCTGTGCTTCGCCAAACGCGAGGAGACGCTGCGCGAGGCAGCGGCAAAACTATGCGTGATCTGAGTGCACTGCCCGATCTTCACCTGGCGCTGATCCAGACCAGCCTGGCCTGGCACGACCGTCAGGCCAACCTTGAGCACTTCGACGTGCTGCTGGAGCAGGCCCGCGGCGCAGACCTGATCATCCTGCCGGAGATGTTCACCACCGGCTTCTCCATGGAATCGGAAACCCTCGCCGAAGCCGAGCATGGCCCGACCAGCAAATGGATGAAGGCGCAGGCCGCGAAGCTCAATGCGGTGATCACCGGCAGCGTGATCATTCAGGCGGCGGACGGTAGCCATCGCAACCGCCTGCTGTGGGCGCGGCCGGACGGCGAAGTCTGGCATTACGACAAGCGCCACCTGTTTCGCATGGCTGGCGAACACCATCACTACACGCCCGGCGAGCGCCAGGTGCAGTTCGAACTCAAGGGTTGGCGCATCCGGCCGCTGATTTGCTACGACCTGCGGTTCCCGGTGTGGAGTCGCGACGCGCACGACACCGATCTGCTGCTGTACACCGCCAACTGGCCGGGCGCACGGCGGCTGCACTGGAACCGCTTGTTGCCGGCGCGGGCGATTGAAAACCTGTGCTATGTGGCGGCGGTGAATCGCATTGGCACCGACGGCAAGGGCTTCGCCTATACCGGCGACAGTCAGGTGCTGGATTTTCAGGGTGAAACGTTGCTGGCGGCGGGGGAGGCGGACGGCGTGTTCAAGGTCGTGCTGGAAGCCGCGCCACTGGCGGCGTATCGCGAGCGCTTTCCGGCGAATCTGGATGCGGATACCTTCGAGTTCACTTGATATTCGCGACCGCTTTCGCGAGCGAGCCCGCTCCCACAGGTAGAACGCAATACCCTGTGGGAGCGGGATTGCTCGCGAAGAGGCCCGATCAGGCGACACAAAACCAGCAGGCATAAAAAAGGCCCCGGAGTTCACACTCCGGGGCCTTTTTGCATGTCAGCGAAGGCTTAGGCCGCTTTCGCTTCCGGCTGGCTCAGGGAGCGGTTCAGCGCACTGAACAGCGCCTTGAAGCTGGCGGTGGTGATGTTTTCATCGATACCCACGCCGTGCACCGCACGCTCGCCATTCACACGCAGCTCGATATACGCGGCGGCCTTGGCGTTGGTGCCCGCGCCGATCGCGTGTTCGTTGTAGTCCATGATTTCCACTGGAATCGGCAGGCCGGCCACCAGTGCTTCCAGCGCACCGTTGCCCTTGCCGCGCCAGTGCAGGTTGGTTTCGCCCTGACCCTGGCTCGCCACTTCCACTTCGACGGCACTGTTGCCGTTTTCTTCCTGCAGGCGATGGCTGACCAGCGCGTACGGGGTATTGGCTTGCAGGTATTCGCTGATCAACAGCGAGTGGATCTGCTTGGCGGTCATTTCCAGGCCGAGGCGATCGGTTTCACGCTGCACGACCTGGCTGAACTCGATCTGCATGCGACGCGGCAGGCTGATGCCGTATTCCTGCTCCAGCAAGTAGGCGATACCGCCCTTGCCCGACTGGCTGTTCACACGAATCACCGCCTCGTAGCTGCGGCCGATGTCGGCCGGGTCGATCGGCAGGTACGGCACTTCCCACAGGGTATCCGGTTTCTGCTGGGCGAAGCCCTTGCGGATCGCGTCCTGGTGCGAGCCGGAGAATGCGGTGTGCACCAGGTCGCCGACGTACGGGTGGCGCGGGTGCACCTGGATCTGATTGCACTCCTCGACGACTTTGCGCACGCCGTCGATGTCGGAGAAGTCCAGTTCAGGGTCGACGCCCTGGGTGTACATGTTCAGGGCCACAGTGACGAGGTCAACGTTACCGGTACGCTCGCCGTTGCCGAACAGGCAGCCTTCGACGCGATCCGCGCCAGCCATCAGGCCCAGCTCGGTGGCGGCGACGCCGGTGCCACGGTCGTTGTGGGTGTGCAGGCTGATGATCACGCTGTCACGACGATTGATGTTGCGGCCGAACCATTCGATCTGGTCGGCGTAGACGTTCGGCGTCGCGCATTCAACGGTGGCCGGCAGGTTGAGGATCATCTTGTGCTCAGGCGTCGGATTCCAGACCTCGATCACCGCGTCACAGACTTCCTTGGCAAACTCCAGCTCGGTGGCGCTGAAGGTTTCCGGGGAGTATTCGAAAGTCCACTCGGTGTCCGGCTGCATCGCCGCGTACTTGACGAACAGCTTGGCGGCGTTGACCGCGATGGCCTTGATGCCGTCCTTGTCCTGGTTGAAGACGATGCGACGGAAGGAAGGCGAGGTGGCGTTGTACAGGTGAACGATGGCTTTCTTCGCCCCGCGCAGGGATTCGAAAGTGCGCTCGATCAAGTCTTCACGGCCCTGGGTCAGCACCTGAATGGTGGTGTCGTCCGGGATGTGGCCTTCTTCGATCAGGGTACGCACGAAGTCGAAGTCGGTTTGCGAAGCGGCCGGGAACGAGGCTTCGATTTCTTTCACGCCGACTTGCACGAGGGTTTTCCAGAAGCGCAGCTTCTTCACCGCGTCCATCGGCTCGATCAGCGACTGGTTACCGTCACGCAGGTCGGAGCTGCACCAGATCGGCGCGGCGTCGATGGTTTTCGACGGCCAGGTGCGATCCGGCAGATTGATGACGGGGAACGCGCGGTATTTCGAAGACGGGTCTTTGAGCATGCTCATCGGGAAAATCCTTATTGTCTGGGCCGAAAAGAGGCGGCCTGCCGGTGGAACGAATGTTCGGGGAACAGCTTGGGACGAGGCGCAGCGATTCAGCCCGGCAGTCGTGCGCTGACGAGGCACAGACTGCGGTGCTGGCGAAGCTGAATAAGGGTGTGAGAGGTTTTCATGTCTTCAACCCTAACCGCGAGGGGAGAGGATGGCAAGCAGTCGAAAAAAATTGAGAGGAATACTCGAAAAGCGGGGATTAGCGCGATTTTATTGTGCTTCAGGCGAATGATCGTCTTGAAGTTTGCGCGGGGGTTGATTGGGGCGCAATTGAAACTGGTGGGGTGTCAGCAGGATTTACGGTGTGGGATGGGCCGCCTTCGCGAGCAAGCCCGCTCCCACAGTTGATCGTGTTCACCACACAAATCTTTTGTAGGAGTGAGCCTGCTCGCGATGAAGCCAGAGGCCTCACTGCATAAGTCAGGGCTGAAATGCACCAATGAAAATCGCCGGATCCACCCGCGCATCGTTCAGGCTGATGTTCCAGTGCATGTGCGGCCCGGTCGCCCGGCCGGTCGAGCCGACTTTGCCCACCACCGCGCCACGGGCCAGTTGATCGCCGACCTTCACGTCGATTTTCGACATGTGGCAGAACATGCTGATAAAGCCCTGGCCGTGATCGACAAACACTGTGTTGCCGTTGAAAAAGTAGTTGCCGGTGAGAATCACTTTGCCCGCCGCCGGGGTTTTGATCGGCGTACCGGCCGGCACCGCAAAGTCGAGGCCGGCGTGTGGGTTGCGCTCTTCGCCATTGAAGAAGCGGCGCACACCGAACTTGCTCGACAGCGGCCCGTTAACCGGTTTGTCCAGCAGCAGGTTGCTCGGGGTGTTCGGGCTGAAGCTGCGATAAGCCTTGATCTGCTCGGCCAGTTCGCCCTCGATGCGCTTGAGGTTGGCCGGGTTCGGATTGACCTGCTGAGTATTCTTCAGGGTGATGTGCTGTTCCGGGTATTTCTTGTTGCCGACGGTGAACGGCAGATTACGTCCGCCGCTGCTGATCTGCTGACTGCCGGGTTTGACCGTCAGCGGCACACCGACAATCGCCAGCCAGTTGTTCTGTTCTTTCACCACCAGCACCGGTTTGCCCTGATAGGTGGCTTTAGGCGCCTGAGTGGCGCTGCCCAGATCAACCACGGCCACGCCGCCCGGCACCGGTTTGTTCAACAGGCGAGTGATGTAGCTGTCGGCGTGGGCATTGAAGGTGGTCAGGCACAGCAACAATAACGGAGCGAAAAAACGCGGCATGGATCAGTCCAGTAAAGAGAGGGTGACAGGCGTCAGGTGGTTGTCCTCGACGCGCACTTGCAGTTCGCCTTCGCCGAGTTTGGCCTTCAGGCGCTGCCCGTTGTGGGTCTGCGCGGCGTTGCGGATCGCCTGGCCACGTTCATCCAGCAGAATGCTGTAACCGCGGCCAAGCGTCGCCAGCGGACTGACCACATGCAGCGTCTGCATCTGGCTGTGCAGTTGCAGGCGACGGTTTTTCAGGCCTTCGCGCATGGCTCGCGGCAGGCGTTCGGCGAGGCTGTCGAGGCGTTGGCGCAGCATCGCCAGTTGGCGTCCCGGGTGTTGCCCGGCGAGGCGGGTTTCCAGACGGATCAGGCGTTCGCGGCGGGTATTGAGCTGGCGCTCGAACGCCCGGCGCAGGCGCATGTCCAGGTCATCCAGGCGTTGCGCTTGCTGACGCAGGCGTTCGCCGGGATGACGCAGACGGCGGGCCATGCCTTCGAGGCGCAGGCGATCGCGCATCAAACGGTCGCGCATGCGCATCACCAGACGTCGGTGCAGGCTTTCGACCTGACGGATCAGGTGACTCGAATCCGGGGCCAGCAATTCGGCGGCAGCGGAGGGCGTTGGGGCGCGCACGTCAGCCACGAAATCACTGATCGACACGTCGGTTTCGTGCCCGACCGCGCTGACGATCGGCGTCACGCAGGCATCGACCGCGCGGGCCACGGCTTCTTCGTTGAAGCACCAGAGGTCTTCCAGCGAACCACCGCCGCGGGCGAGGATCAGCGCGTCGAAACCACGGGCGTCGGCCAGTTTCAGCGCGCGGACGATTTGCGCGGTGGCTTCGCGCCCCTGCACGGCGGTCGGAATCAGCGTCAGTTGCACCTGCGGCGCCCGGCGGCGGAACACGCTGATGATGTCGCGAATCACCGCGCCGGTCGGCGAACTGATGATGCCGATGCGTTGCGGATGCGCCGGCAGCGGCACTTTGCGTTCGGCGCTGAACAGGCCTTCGGCGCTGAGTTTTTCTTTCAGCGCATCGAAGGCCAGGCGCAGCGCGCCGTCGCCGGCCGGCTCCACGGTGTCGAGAATCAGCTGATAGTCGCCGCGCCCTTCGAACAGCGAGACCTTGCCGCGCACTTTCACGGCCAAGCCGTCCTTCAGCGCCTGACGCACCCGTGCCGCATTATTGCGAAACAGCGCGCAACGCACCTGCGCACCGCTGTCCTTGAGGGTGAAATACACGTGGCCGGACGCCGGGCGGGCGAGGTTGGAGATTTCGCCTTCGACCCAGATGTTGCTGAACACGTCTTCGAGCAACACCCGCGCGCGGCCGTTGAGCTGGCTGACGGTCAGGACTTCACGGTCCAGGCCAAGTCTTGCAAAGGGATCTTTAATCATGGGGCGCAGTTTAAAGGCATTCGCCTACCGATCACCATGACCCAACACAAAACCAATTGTGGGAGCGGGCTTGCTCGCGAAAGCGGTGTGGCAGGCAAATCAAGTTTCGACTGACACGTCGCTTTCGCGAGCAAGCCCGCTCCCACAGGGTTTTGTGAACATATTGATGAAGTGTTGCACCAGTGGCGTGGGATTCTGGCGATAGGCGAGGGCGACGGTGCTTTGGCAATCGGCATCACTCAGCGGTAGAAATCGTACGCCGCTGGGCGCGATGTCCTGCATCGACTCGGGCAGCAGGGCAATCCCGAATCCAGCCTGGATCAGCTGCAACTGCGTGGTCTTGCGCGACATCACCCGCGCGGCTTTGGGGAAAAAGCCCTGACGCATGCACAGGTCAGCGCACAAATAACTGAGTCCGCCGCGCTGCGGATGCGGGATCGAGATGAACGCTTCGTCCTTCAGTTGCGCCAGTTCGACAGCGGATGAATCGGCCAGCGGATGATCGCTCGGTACCGCCAACAGCAGGCGCTCGGTGAACAGATGCACAACCTGAATGCCCTCACGCTGACGCAACACCGGCAGGCGCAACAGACCAATGTCGAGACGTCCTTCGGCGAGTTCCTCAAGCTGCGCCTCGGAGGACAGTTTGCCGATGTCCAGCGACACGCCGTGCTGCTGATCGAGATAAGTGCTGATCCGACGTAATAAGTGCCCGCTGATCGACACGGTGCTGGAATGACTCAGACGCACAGTACCCAATTGCCCGTTACCGACTTCGGTCGCCATCGCGCTGGCTTTGCTCAGCTCGTTGAGCAGGTTTCTGGCCCGCGGCAAAAACGCCTCACCTGCCGCCGTGAGTCGGGGCTGGCGTGCGGTGCGTTCGAATAGCGGGGTTTGCAGGCGCGCTTCCATGTCCTTGATCTGCCGGCTCAGCGCCGACTGCGCGATGAACAAGCGTTCAGCCGCGGCGCTGAAGCTGCCGCATTCGGCGATTTCCACGAAATAGCGCAGTTGACGGGTTGAAAGCACCAGGTATGCCTTTTCGAGATGAGTGAGCGACTTTGATCATATTAGTCGCAAGGCTTGGCGCTGGCTAAAGTCATCACAGGCTTATAAAGGAAGCGGACCGATGAGCGTGGTGGGGTTGTTGAGCGAGTGGACGTGGGGCGCGGGCGGCTGGGCGGTGATCGGGCTGGGCATCGCACTGGCCTATATCGTCTTCGGGATTGCCGGATTCGGTACCGCACTGGTGGCGGGGCCGATTCTGATTCTGTTCATGCCGTTGTCGAAAATCGTGCCGCTGCTGGTGCTGCTGGATTTCGTCGCGGCGTTCGGCAATCTGCTGCCTTCGCGCCGGGACGTGGCGAAACCCGAGTTGTTGCGGCTGTTGCCGTGCATGGCGGTGGGATGCACGTTGGGGGTGATTTTCCTGCTTAACCTCAAATCCGATCTGTTGCTGCTGTTGATGGGGCTGTTCATCAGTGCTTACGCGATTTACAGCCTGTGGGTCAAAGCCCGACCGACGCAGCTGTCCGCCGCATGGGCGCTGCCGATGGGCACGGTGGGCGGGCTGTTTGGCGCGCTGTTTGGCAGCGGCGGCTTCTTATATGCGATCTATCTCAACAGCCGTTTGCCGAAAGATGCGGCGCGGGCCACGCAAAGTGCGCTGATCAGTTGCAGCACGGTGGTGCGTTTGAGCCTGTTCGCCATCGCCGGGGTGTATGCCGAGCTACCCTTGTTGATGCTGGCGCTGTGTCTGTTGCCGGCCATGGCGCTGGGGTTGTGGATCGGGCGGCGGTTGACCATGCGTCTGTCGCGCGAGGCGTTCGTGCGGCTGGTGACCTGGCTGGTGCTGGCGAGCGGGATTGCGTTGATCGGGCGCTACATTATTAGTGTGGCGTGAGCACTTGACCGGATTTCGTCAGGGATTAAGCTGCCGGCCTTCAGGGCCCCTTCGCGAGCAAGCCCGCTCCCACAGGGAATTGCATTTCAATGTGGGAGCGGGCTTGCTCGCGAAGGCGTCAGAAGCCATACCGCAGGACTTTCCATGAATTCGCAAAGCATCATCGTCCCGAAAATCTCCACCCTGCCGGTCCACGAACCCCGGGCCCGGGCGATCGTGCGCTGGCTGGTGCGCAAGAACATCATCGAAGAACAGCTGACTACCTGCGGCCGCACCGGCAACCGCATGGCCCATGCGATTGCCGACGGCGCGCGTGCGGTGGTACTGCATCCCGAGGCACTGCCTTTCGGTGAACCGATCAATGGCCTGGAGATCATCGTCAAGCGCTGCATCTACACCCCGGCCAAGGGTTTTCTCGAAGAAGCCGGGTGCGCCGAGTGCCGCCGCGAAGTCGGCGAAGCGCTGTTCGAGAGTCTGGAAGACTGGTTTCCAGGCCGCACCGACAACTTCACCTGCCCGGAATGCGGGCATGAAGACGACATCAACGGCTTTCTGTTCTTGCAGGAATGTGCGTTTTCCAACCTCGGCTTCATCTTCAACAACTGGCTGGAAGCCGGTTTCAAGCAGAGCTTTATCGATGAGTTCGCCGATTGGCTGGATCAACCTGTCTCTTGGGTCAAGGTGGAGCTGTAGCGGCCGCGGTTCCCGTACATCAGTAACATCGATAATAGACAGAGTTTTACGTTGAACAGCAGGGGGTGTCTGACTATAATGGCGCGCTTCCATTTTCCCGCTCGGGAGCCCCCGCGATGCTGCGTATCAGCCAAGAAGCTCTGACATTCGACGACATTCTCCTAGTGCCCGGTTATTCCGAGGTGCTTCCTAACGAAGTCAGTCTCAAGACCCGCCTTACCCGTGGCATCGAGCTGAATATTCCTCTGGTTTCTGCCGCCATGGACACCGTCACTGAAGCCCGTCTGGCAATCGCCATGGCTCAGGAAGGTGGTATCGGTATCATCCACAAGAACATGACCATCGAGCAGCAAGCTGCCGAAGTGCGTAAGGTCAAGAAGTTCGAAGCCGGCGTCGTCAAGGATCCGATCACCATCGAGGCTGATGCCACGGTACGTGATCTGTTCGAACTGACCCGCATGCACAACATCTCCGGCGTTCCGGTGCTGCACGATGGCGACCTGGTCGGCATCGTCACTTCCCGTGACGTACGCTTCGAAACTCGTCTGGAAGCCACTGTACGTGAAGTGATGACGCCTAAAGAGCGTCTGGTCACCGTCCGTGAAGGCGCCAACAAGAACGAAGTCCGCGAGCTGCTGCACAAGCACCGTCTGGAAAAAGTTCTGATCGTCGATGACAAGTTTGCCCTCAAAGGCATGATGACCGTCAAAGACATCGAAAAAGCCAAAGCCTACCCGCTGGCCAGCAAGGACGATCAAGGTCGTCTGCGCGTTGGCGCAGCTGTCGGTACCGGTAAAGACACCGGTGACCGCGTTGCTGCGCTGGTCAACGCCGGTGTGGACGTGGTGGTGGTCGACACCGCACACGGTCACTCCAAAGGTGTGATCGACCGCGTTCGCTGGGTCAAAGAGAATTTCCCTGAAGTGCAGGTGATCGGCGGCAACATCGCCACCGGCGCTGCCGCCAAGGCTCTGGCCGAAGCTGGCGCCGACGCAGTCAAGGTCGGTATCGGCCCTGGCTCGATCTGCACCACCCGTATCGTCGCCGGTGTTGGTGTGCCGCAAATCAGTGCCATCGCCAACGTCGCCGCTGCCCTTGAAGGCACTGGCGTGCCGTTGATCGCCGACGGCGGCATCCGGTTCTCCGGTGACCTGTCCAAGGCCATCGTGGCCGGTGCATCCTGCGTGATGATGGGCTCGATGTTCGCCGGTACTGAAGAAGCGCCGGGCGAGATCGAACTGTTCCAGGGCCGTTCGTACAAGGCTTATCGCGGCATGGGTTCGCTGGGCGCCATGTCCCAGGCTCAAGGTTCCTCCGACCGTTACTTCCAGGACTCCTCGGCAGGCGCCGAGAAACTGGTTCCGGAAGGGATCGAAGGCCGTGTGCCGTACAAAGGCACCCTGACCGCGATCATCCACCAGTTGATGGGCGGTCTGCGTTCCTCGATGGGTTACACCGGCAGCGCCGACATCGAAGAAATGCGCACCAAGCCGGAGTTCGTGCGGATCACCGGTGCCGGTATGGCCGAATCCCACGTTCACGACGTGCAGATCACCAAGGAAGCGCCAAACTACCGCGTAGGTTGATGCTTCAAGCAAATCGTTAAGCAACCGGGGCTGTTTTATTCAGCCCCGAGTTGTTTCTGAATCACGACTGTTTCTGAATTACTTAGACGAGACTGAATCATGGCCCTCGACATTCACGCTCACCGCATCCTGATCCTCGACTTCGGTTCGCAATACACCCAACTGATTGCCCGCCGCGTGCGCGAGATCGGTGTGTACTGCGAGCTGCACCCGTTCGACATGGACGAAGAGGCGATCCGCGAATTCGCGCCTAAAGGCGTCATTCTCGCCGGCGGCCCCGAGTCCGTACACGAAGCCAACAGCCCGCGCTGCCCGCAAGCGGTGTTTGACCTGGGCGTGCCGGTTTTCGGTATCTGCTACGGCATGCAGACCATGGCCGAGCAACTGGGCGGCAAGGTTGAAGGTTCCGAGCTGCGTGAGTTCGGTTACGCCCGCGTTGACGTGGTCGGCAAGAGCCGCCTGCTCGACGGCATCGAAGACCACATCGACGCCGACGGCCTGTTCGGTCTCGACGTGTGGATGAGCCACGGTGACAAGGTCACCAAGATGCCGGAAGACTTCCACATCCTCGCCAGCACCCCAAGCTGCCCGATCGCCGGCATGTTCAACGACGAACGCGCTTACTACGGCGTGCAGTTCCACCCGGAAGTGACCCACACCAAGCAGGGCGGTCGCATCCTTTCGCGCTTCGTGCTCGACATCTGCGGCTGTGAAGCCCTGTGGACTCCGTCGAAGATCGCTGAAGACGCCATCGCCAACATCCGCGCACAGGTCGGCACCGACAACGTGCTGCTGGGTCTGTCCGGCGGCGTTGACTCCTCGGTGGTTGCGGCGCTGCTGCACAAGGCCATTGGCGATCAACTGACCTGCGTCTTCGTCGACAACGGTCTGCTGCGTCTGCACGAAGGTGAGCAAGTGATGGCCATGTTCGCCGAGAACATGGGCGTCAAGGTGATCCGCGCCAACGCGGAAGAGCAGTTCCTGAACAACCTGGCCGGCGAAGCCGACCCGGAGAAGAAGCGCAAGATCATCGGCCGTACCTTCATCGACGTGTTCGATGCCGAATCCTGCAAGCTGGACAACATCAAGTACCTGGCGCAAGGCACCATCTACCCGGACGTGATCGAGTCGGCTGGCGCGAAAAGCGGCAAGGCGCACGTGATCAAGTCGCACCACAACGTGGGCGGCCTGCCGGAAGAAATGAACCTGAAACTGGTCGAGCCACTGCGCGAACTGTTCAAGGACGAAGTCCGTCGTCTGGGTCTGGAACTGGGCCTGCCGTACGACATGGTCTACCGTCACCCGTTCCCGGGCCCGGGTCTGGGCGTACGCATCCTCGGCGAAGTGAAGAAGGAATACGCCGACCTGCTGCGTCGTGCCGACCACATCTTCATCGAAGAACTGCGCAAAGCCGACTGGTACCACAAGGTCAGCCAGGCCTTCGTGGTGTTCCAGCCAGTGAAATCGGTTGGCGTGGTCGGCGACGGCCGTCGTTACGCCTGGGTCGTGGCCCTGCGTGCCGTGGAAACCATCGACTTCATGACCGCACGTTGGGCGCACCTGCCTTACGAACTGCTGGAAACCGTATCCGGCCGCATCATCAATGAAATCGAGGGCATCTCCCGCGTCACCTACGACGTGTCGAGCAAGCCGCCAGCGACGATTGAGTGGGAATAATGCCCTCGGCCTCAGGGCGGATCGGTTGAAACAAAAAACGCCTGGTGCTTATACACCAGGCGTTTTTTTTGGGGTTCTATTAGTGCTTCGGAGCGAACGGCTACTCAGTGAGACTTGCTGGCATTTTTGGTGGGAGCACTGGAGCACTGGAGCTAGGGGCGTGGTTCTCAATCGATCGCTAAGACTGGCGTACGTATCAGAGAAACTGTGATCGAATCAAATCTGTATCGAACGGTGTTATCCCTTGCTCAGGCGCAAACACTGCATTTGCTTGCTCCGGCGAAGCAACTCGTTCCCCGCGTGCTCGTACATGCAAGTCGAACAGCGTTGCCAAATCCGGCCGTGGCGTATGAACCAAGGCCCGAAGCATCAACGATACCCCACTGAGATTGTTCCCGACGTTGTTCCACCGCGGCGACGAAGTGAGTCCCAGATCGGCCCAAATCGTGCGTCGTTCCTGTAAATCCATCACGAAGGGCAGACAGATAATTGTGTCGGATGCGATATCGACACGGTCGAACACGGTTCGCGGCTCGAATACTTCACCCGATGCCGTATCGGTGCGGGCCATCCAGCCAGCGAAACATTCTGGAAGATCGCAGTACGGTTGTGTGGTGTATGAGTTGATGGACGTGACGACGTAGCGAATACCTCTGTCGACGAGGGCATCTACATCGAGGTCGATGAACTCCGAAGCGCCGTCGGGCGCGTCGGTGATGTCGCCGCTGTGGCAACCGCCGAAATCCTTCAGGTTGTAGTACGCGACCGTTTGCTTGAATACGAAGTCGGCGTCGAAAAAAGCGGCGGACAAGTCAATATCCGTGCGCCCGGTGCCATTCTTCCACCACAAGAACAGGCGAATGAAGCGTGCATCAGGCATAGGCAACCGACTGCCTCGCACCAGCGTACGTAGCGATTTCGACGATGCACGCTGCGCCAGCGGCACCTTGTATTCGCGTAATGCGGGATCGATGAAACAGCGACCGAGTGGCGGCAGCGATGCAAAACGCGATACAAGCGCGTTTTCGCAGATTCGGGCTGCGCGAGCCAACACTTCGGCGTTAAGAGGTTCGCGGTGATCCTTGATGCCATAGACCTTGGCGAATGCGCCTTTTGGGGTGAAGGCGCGCAGGGACAGGGGGCGTGGAGCGCGTACTTGGGCGAGCAACTGCAGCAGGACAGGTGAGGACACTTGTGTTGCAACAGCCTCGAATGCGTCGAGAACCGACTCGGGGTTCGTCGCGCGTCGCAGGCTCACGTCCAGCCGTCGTGCGAATTCACCGGGACGGCTCTGCAGTAAGGGCGTGAGCGTGGCGATGTCGCGCTGGGCCAGCAGTGTTTCGACACGTGAACCAAAGGTGGCTGGCGCTTCGTCGCGGCGCGCAGCCGTGATCGCGCCGAGTGCTCGTGGGTACTTATCGGCGTAGTCGCCCGGATGCAGCACTTCAGCCAGACGCTTCCAGCGCTCGGCGTGGCGCATCACATCTTCTGTAGCATTGGGTATCGAGTCGAGCAGGCGTAATAACAGACGGCGCATTGAGCGCTTCATCGCTTTGAAACGTGTCGTAGCTGTCGCAAGTGACACGTCACCTCCACTCAGGGCGACCGCGAGTCGCAGCACATCCGTCGCCGTTTCGACGTTGCGCTCCAGGAATGCGTCCACCCGTGCGTCACCGGCTACATGCAGGATAAGTGCGCCGCCAACCTGTGCACGTATCTCCCGGAAAGGGATGGCCTCGGGCAGCAGACGGAAAACATCACTTTTGTACTCCCTGACGAACCAGACAACATCAGCCGTTTCCTCTTCGGAAAGTGAAGTGCGTGATGAAACCAGCGGCTCGAGCAGTGACTCGAACTCATGGACGCTTCCCGGTTCAATAACCCAGTGTATGAAGTTGCCTTCAAGCAGTGGAGGTCGAGATTCTTCAGTCGGTGGTAGGCGCCTAAGCGTGAGGTAATGTATGACCGCGTTAAGATACAACTCCGCCTCTGTGGCCCTCAGAACCTGTTCTGGAAAGTCAGGATAGAACGGCCGGTGATGCACATGCGCGCCACTCCTCCGCCGAAGGATTTCAACAATGCCATGCAACCAGTGCTTGAGCTCTGTCGGTGACAACATGCCGATCTGCTCTATCAGCGTTTCTGATAGTACACACCGGAACGCCGCGACCTCCCGGATAGCCGACGCGACCTGAGCGCGGGTTGCACCGCCAGTACCCATCGGTACGTGAACTTTGCTACGGCGACGCAGGAATAGCTCCTGATTCATGCTTGATTTTCTCCTTGGGTCGTCGTCGTGAGCGAGCCGCAGCATCATGCCTGCAACTGATATGAAAACGCCTGCTAGAAGCAGGCGCGGTGTGGAGAGCGGAACCCCTAGTTCATAGGGGGTTAGAAGGAAGGTGTTCCATAGCCACGGAGGCATTCTACGTAAGGTTTTCGCTTTTTGTCAGGTCGTTGCTTCTCTCAACGGTAACAAGCTGATTCACGATATGAACGGGGGATGAACGACAAGTCGCTTGTCTATCATCCAGGCGGATATTGGCGTTATTGGCCAACTGTGGCTTCAAGAGCGGTGACTTTCCAAGCCGGCATTGACCGGCCCCCACTAGCAACAAACACCTTGAAGCCCGCGTAATTGCGGGCTTTCTGGTTTTTGGCTTTGGCGTTTTTGGCAATCACGGCCATCCGGCAATAGCACACTTGCCCTATAGCTAAGTCGATCTTCGCTCCCTAATCTGGAAGCGTCTTCTATTGACTGAAGTACAGCCACTGTCTTGACGGATAACAAAGTCATGCGTGTTGATCAACAACATCGCGTCGAGCTCCGTTGCTCGTCATCTCCATAATTCGTGAAATACATGCAGGTAAGCGTATGTCGCCAACACATGGAAAAGCGTTTAGAAACGGAATTGCGCTGTGTCTGATGGCGGGACTTTTAATCGGCTGCGCAAACTCAAACGATTTAATGGGATCGTTGAATCCCAATGGTGTAGGTGCGAAGAAATATGACGAAGCTTATCTAAAGACCACCATCATTCGTGGCAAGACCACCAAGAGCCAGATATCCCAGTTATTTGGTCCTCCCATGCAGGAGTCGGCAGACTCGGACACTATAACTAACTGGACTTATGTGAAGAGCGAGGAAGGGGTCGAGAAGTATATGAATCTCGCCCACAGATTCGTATCGCCCGAGACAGGTGGCCAAATTGCACAGGTTTCGTCCCATGTCTCCAATGCGCAGGGAACATTGAATGAGGTGGGCAGCGTGACCAGTGGCAAAACCACGCGCCAAGGCATTGTTTTGACCATCTATTTTGAAAACGATGTTGTCCAGAACTACAGCGTTGCACGTTGATTGATTCTGCACGGTTCAACGACTGGTAACTGCGACCAGTCGAGCCAACCGAATTGATCCCGCGCAAGCCTTAGAGGCTTGATCGCTGCAACCGAAAAGCCGTGTGAAATGCGTTTCACACGGCTTTTTGCGTTTTTGCGTTACAGCGGTTTTGACCAGCCGCCCAGTTGCATGCCCATGTCATCCAGTGCCTGCAGCAGCGCTTTCATGCTCGGGTAGCGTTTACCGCTCACCGAAGGCCAGCCGGGGCGTTCGATGTAGAAGCGCGTGCCGTCGGTCTCGATGATGGTCCGTACCAGCTCTCGCGTGCGACTGCGATGGACGATGAAGGTCATGTTGGGTTGCTGCTTCAGGGAGTACATGCCGTAGCGCGGCAGCAGAGTTTCGAATTCGGTCATGGTGTGCGCGGTCCAGGGTGTTTCGATTTGCAGGCGCAAGTCGCCTCTGACCAACGCGGAACGATCGTGCGCCGTACCGCCCAACGGCAGGATTCTCCCGGGATCGACTTCAATGCCCCGTGAAGTTCCTTCGGCGACATCCTCGACGCGTATACCGATCGCCTCTTCCAGTTCGCTGACGCCGGCAACCCCATCAAAAGTGTTGGAGTGAGAGTTGCCCATCAGCGCCACCCATTTGTGCGCGCCGCGTGCGGACTGGTCAGCTCGGATCACCAGGCGGGCGAAGTAATTCATCATTTTCTGCCGCGCGGTGTTGTTGCCCAATGGCAAGTCCATGCCGTTGAGTCGGTAACTCGCCATGCAATCGATGGCTTGTACATGGATCCCCTGCTTTCTGGCTTCCTTGACCAGTTCCAGAAACGTGTAGCGCTCCAGCGGATCGGTCATGTTGCCGACGTCGAGTGCCTTGAGATAAGCCTCGAGTTTTTGCGGCATGTTGCCGGTGCGGAAGAACTCATCCAGCGCGGCTTGATGGAAGTCGGTCAGCAGGTGTTCCATATACAGGCTCTTCACCTGTTTGCTGGCGAGCAATTGCATGTTCTCGATCAGCCATTGCTTGCTGCCGATGGCCGTGTGGCTCTCGCCGAGCACCATGCCTCGGGCATGTTCGAGAATTTTTTCGATGATCTCCTCAGCAGTCGCGTTCGCCGCCAGAGCGGGCACCGGAGGACGATCGGGCAGGCGCAAGGTGCTGTAAAAATCCAGCGCGTCGCGATACAGGCGTTTGCGGATGACCTTGAAATCGCGGTAGGCATCGAACTCGTTCAAGCTGTCGTAGAAGTCACGCAGGGCTTCGTCATTCAGTCCCGCTGCGCCTTCCTCCAGATGCGCCTTGAGCGGTGCGGGTACGTCGTATTGCGAGGCGGGCAGGGCGGCCACCGGGTTGCGGCTGCTCGATCCGGCCAGGCCCGAAAACTTGCCGCCGCCGCTGAGTCCTGCGCGGGGCATGGTTTCCCATTCACCCTCAGGGTTCAGGCGTACCGGGATCGAGCGAGTAAAGCCGTGGGGGTTCCCAGGATCGATGACCGCCCAGTGTCCGCTGCCGTTGATGTCGGCTTCGTAGCGTACGTAATAGGCGGTGTCGTCCATCAGGATGGCGGTTGAGGGGTTCGAATCGAGCAGATAAATGCCCTGGAATTTTCCGGGTTCGCTCACCGGCGTAATACCGTCGAGCAACTCATTGGCTTGCCAGCTCGGCGGAATGACCGGGCGCGGGGTGTCTTCAATCAGGGGCGTGGCAATCGTCGGCTGAGGCCCACCCATCGGCGTCCCGACTTTATCGGTCAGGTCGGCCATCTCCGCTGCCTCGGCGGCATCCACTTCGGGGCCGACCTCGGCCAGCGATCCCGGCCCCTTGAGTGCCAGCAGGTTGAACAGCATGTCGATGCCGCTGAGCACCGCACCGACAATCCCGGCTTTGCGCTCGGTGGCGGTTTTGCCATTGACCGCCTGATCGATGTTCAGGCTCATGTTGGCGATGCTGGCGCCGATCACCGGCAATGCGATTGGCCAGCCGACCACGGCCATTGGCCCGAACACCTTGACCCCGGCGCTGAGGTAGCCGATCCACAGCTTCTTGCGCAGCTCACCGTTGGAGGTCAGGGACAGGCTGGCCTCGGCAAACATCGCCGCGCGGGTCGAGTCACTCAGCCAGGTGAAGGCGTCGCCGCTGACCGCGCGGTTGTCCTGATTGATCATCGAGTGATCGTAGCGGCCCCACGTGGCCACCAGGCGATTCATCAGGTCGCCAAGGTTGGCGTTGATCTGCTGCCGATCGGCCAGCGAGAAATGCGCAAGGAATGTCTCGCGCGCGGCGGGTGTGTTCATCCGCTGCAGGATCCAGAAGTGCAGGTCAGTGGTGGTTTCCAGTACTGCAAACGCATCGTTTGCACCGGGCAGGTACAGGATCTGCCGACCTTGGGGGGCGACGAAACGCAGGATGTTGATGGCGGCGTAACCGGTCAGATCCAGCGTGCGCACGCTGTCCGGGCAAGGGTGTTGGGTCTGCAGTATTGGCAGACTGACTGGCCACGTCAGCGGGCCGATTATCGCTTGCGTGACAAACAGGAAATCCTCGTCACTCAGCTGACGTTTGTCCCGCGCCTGCAGCGCTTTGATCAGGAAGTTGCACTTGGCCAGGGTACGAAAGTCGCTGCCGCTGGTGTTCCAGAATGCGTTCAGCTGATCGTCGTACAGCGCGCTGAAATCGATGCTCCAGAAGTCCTTGAGTACGTCGTTGCCGTGCAGGCGCACTTCATTGCGCTCATCGAAGGTGCGGGCATCGGGACCGGCAGTGTAGAAGCCGCCATAGACATCGAGCAGGTCGGCGTTGTCCTGATCGGCGACGCGGAAGCGCTGAATCACCAGTTGGGTCAGGGTCATGCTTGAAGTGGGCGTGGCGTGCACATGCTCCCAGCCGGTGAAGGCTTTCGAACTGCTTTGCGAGGCGTCGAAGCGGTGGAAATACACTTGATCCGGGTCGAGGCCGTGAACCTGGTATTTGCTCTGCAAGTCGTTGGCGACCTGTCGAGCGGCATCCTGCAGGCTCGGGCAGGTCTGGATGACGGTGGCGGCAATCGCCTTGAGCGCGGCCTTGTCGGCGGCGTTGGGCATCGGGCTTGGCATGTGGTTGAACTCTCTATCCATGAGAAACGGGTGGCACAGGATCGCCCGGCTGTTCGATGCATGTGCACTACATAGTTATGTCACTTGAGCGCTCGAAATCGTGTACGCGCTGGGTGCAACTGCGTCCATCCGCCGCGCTGCCCTTACTGTTTCGCAATTGCAGGTGTATCGTATTTGCCTTTTGCGGGCCCGGTGCCCGACGCAGATACGTGAGGTAGTTGAGTTCATGTCCTTTACCCGTCGCCAAATCCTCGGTGGCCTGGCCGGTCTTGTTGTCGTTGGTGTCGGAGCAGGAGGCGCGTCGCGCTACTGGCTGGGCAAGATGGCCGATGCTGACGCGGGCCACGACTACGAGCTGATTGCGGCGCCACTGGACGTTGAATTGGTGCCAGGGCACAAGACCGAGGCGTGGGCGTTCGGCCCGTCGGCGCCGGGCACTGAACTGCGCGTGCGTCAGGGCGAGTGGCTGCGGGTGCGTTTCATCAACCACCTGCCGGTGGCGACCACCATCCACTGGCACGGCATCCGTCTGCCGCTGGAGATGGACGGTGTGCCGTACGTCTCGCAATTGCCGGTGCTGCCCGGTGAATACTTCGATTACAAATTCCGCGTACCGGACGCCGGCAGCTACTGGTATCACCCGCACGTCAGCAGCAGCGAAGAGCTGGGGCGCGGACTGGTCGGGCCGCTGATCGTCGAAGAGCGCGAACCGACCGGATTCAAGTACGAAAAGACCCTGAGTCTAAAGAACTGGCACATCGACGATGAGGGTCATTTCGTCGAGTTCAGTGTTCCGCGCGAAGCGGCGCGTGGCGGTACGGCGGGGCGGCTGTCGACCATCAACGGCCTGCCATCGCCGGTGATCGAGTTGCCGGCGGGGCAGATCACCCGGGTGCGTTTGCTCAACCTCGACAACACCCTGACCTATCGCATCAACATCCCCGGCGTCGAAGCGCAGATTTATGCGCTGGACGGCAACCCGGTCGAGCCGCGGCCGCTGGGCAAGGAATACTGGCTCGGCCCGGGCATGCGTATTTGCCTGGCGATCAAGGCGCCGCCGGCCGGTGAAGAGTTGTCGCTGCGCAATGGCCCGGTGCGTCTGGGGACTTTGCGCTCGGTGGCCAATAACGATGCGCCGACCGAGTGGCCGAAAGCCTTGCCCGCCAACCCGGTGGCCGAGCCGGATCTGGCGAATGCCGAGAAACTCAACTTCAATTTCGAATGGGTCGGTTCGGTGTCGGTGAATGTCGACAACGGCAAACCGCCGAGCCTGTGGCAGATCAACGGCAAGGCCTGGGACATCACCGACAAGACCTGCGCCGATCGGCCGATTGCCAGCCTGAAGCTGGGCCAGAGCTACATCTTCGAACTGAAGAACATGACCCAGTATCAGCACCCGATTCACCTGCACGGCATGAGCTTCAAGGTGATTGCGTCGAACCGGCACAAGATTACTCCGTACTTCACCGACACTTATCTGCTGGGCAAGAACGAGCGTGCGCAAGTGGCGCTGGTGGCGGATAACCCGGGGGTGTGGATGTTCCATTGCCATGTGATCGACCACATGGAAACCGGCCTGATGGCCGCCATCGAGGTGAAGTGATGCGTCAGATTCGCCCCGCCGCGATCATCGACCGCAGCCGTGACCGCGATTTCATGCGCGAAGCCCTGGAGCTTGCTGCCCAAGGCGCAACCCTCGGCGAAGTGCCGGTGGGCGCGGTGCTGGTGCAGAACGGCGAGATCATCGGGCGTGGCTACAACTGCCCGATCACCACCAGCGACCCGAGTGCCCACGCGGAAATGGTCGCGATCCGTGCCGCTGCCCAGGCCATCAACAACTATCGCCTGCCCGGCAGCACGCTGTACGTGACGCTGGAACCGTGCAGCATGTGCGCCGGGCTGATCGTGCATTCACGCATTGCGCGGGTGGTGTATGGCGCATTGGAGCCGAAGGCCGGGATTGTGCAGAGTCAGGGACAGTTTTTTACCCAGGGATTTTTGAATCACCGAGTGTTGTATGAGGGGGGAGTGCTGGCTGAGGAGTGTGGGGCGGTGCTGACCGAATTCTTCCGCGCCCGGCGTGCAAAGCCATCTGAATAAACACAACACCCAATGTGGGAGCGGGCTTGCTCGCGAAAGCGGTGTGTCAGGCGATTAAAATGTTGCCTGACACACCGCTTTCGCGAGCAAGCCCGCTCCCACAGGAGATTGGGTTATTTCTTCGCGACAATCACCGCCCGCATCGGCGCCGGCAGCCCTTCGATGGTCTTGCTGTGGTCCTCGGGATCAAGGAAGTCACTCAGCGACTGATACTTCATCCATTCGGTGCCTCGTTGTTCATCGACTGTCGTCATGCTGACGTCGACACAACGAATATCGGTGAAGCCTGCTCGGCGCAGCCACAACTCAAGCGCCGGCACCGATGGCAGGAACCACACGTTGCGCATCTGCGCGTAACGATCTTCCGGCACCAGCACCTGATGCTTGTCGCCTTCGACCACCAGGGTTTCCAGCACCAGTTCGCCGCCCTTGACCAGGCAATCCTTGAGCGCCAGCAAATGCTCGATCGGCGAACGACGGTGGTAGAACACGCCCATCGAGAACACCGTATCGAAGCCTTCCAGGTTCGGCGGCAGGTCTTCGAACGGGAACGGCAAGTGCCACGCGTTCGGCTCGGACAGATAACGCTGCACGGCCTGGAACTGGCAGAAGAACAGCCAGTTCGGATCGACGCCGATCACGCTGTCGGCACCGGCGCCGAGCATGCGCCACATGTAGTAACCGTTGCCGCAACCGACATCGAGGATGCGTTTGCCCTTCAGATCCAGATGCGGAGCGACCCGCGACCACTTCCAGTCCGAGCGCCATTCGGTGTCGACGTGCACGCCGAACAGGTCGAACGGCCCCTTGCGCCACGGCGACAGGCCCATCAGTGCGGTGCGCATTTGTGCACGGGTTTCATCGTCGCAATCGGTGTCGAGTTTCAGGCCGTTGAGCAGATCGACTTCGCTCGGCTGGATCTTCGGCAACGCGTCCAGCGCACTCTGCCAGCGCTCCAGATCGCCGTGGCCTTTCTCCATTTTCTTGTCGAGTTGCCCTTGCAGGGTGTTGGCCCAGTCGGCCAGCGGCGTGCCGGCCAGACGGCGGGCGAGGGGGGACAGATCAATCATGGCAAGGCAATCAACGAGGCAAAGTTAAGACACTGGAACCACGGCACGACTTTCGAGAACCCGGCGGCCAGCAGGCGTTCGCGGTGTTCTTCGAGGCTGTCGGGCTTCATGACGTTTTCGATGGCGCTGCGCTTCTGGGCAATTTCCAGTTCGCTGTAGCCGTTGGCGCGTTTGAACGCGACGTGCAGATCGGTGAGCAGCGCGTGCTCTTGCGCATCGTTGAAGCGCAGCTTCTCCGACAGAATCAGCGCGCCGCCGGGCAGCAGCGATTGACGGATACGCGAGAGCAACGCGGTGCGCTGTTCCGGGGCGATGAATTGCAGGGTGAAGTTCAGCGCCACCACCGAGGCCGGTTTGAATTCGAGCGCGAGAATGTCGCCTTCGATCACTTCGACCGGCAGCAACTCCTGGAACATCGAATCCTGACCGTTGAGGTATTCACGGCAGCGTTCGACCATCGCCGCCGAGTTATCCACCGCGATCACCCGGCAACCGTCGGTGCGCACGTGACGGCGCAGGGCCTGAGTCACCGCGCCGAGCGATGAGCCGAGATCGTAAAGGACACTGTTTGGTTGGGCGAACTGCGCGGCGAGCACGCCGAGGTTTTCGACGATGGTCGGGTAACCCGGCACCGAGCGCTTGATCATGTCCGGGAACACCCGCACCACGTCCTCGTTGAAGGCGAAGTCAGGCACCTGGGCCATCGGCTGGGCGAAAATGCGATCGGGTTCTTTGCTCACGGCGGTTCCGGCGGTGTCGGTGGAAAAGGCCGGCATTTTAGCCAAAGTGGCGTCGGGATGCTTGGGTTGTCTGATAAACCGCTGCAAGCAAACCTGAAACACATACCTGTGGCGAGGGAGCTTGCTCCCGCTGGGTTGCGAAGCGACCCCAATTCCGGGGCACGCGATACTGCGGGTATACCGCGTACTCAGGTTTTACGACTGCTGCGCAGCCGAGCGGGAGCAAGCTCCCTCGCCACAACGGTTTCATCGTTTGGCGGGGGAAAACGCCGAAGCGGCAATCCCCCACTGGCCCAGCCAGTAGCTGAGGATGATGACGTATGGGGCCGCGTGGAATGGCGATACGAAGCGATCAATGCCGATCACACTGTCGGAGAATACGAACGCCACCGCACCCGCCGCCGCCAAGAGCGCCGAACGCTTGGGCACGTCGGTGCCGAGGCGGGCGAGGGCGCGCCAGAGCATGGCGCTGATCGCGGTGCCGTAGACGACCACCGGCACCAGCAATGGCCCAAGACCGCTGGAAATCAGCAGCCCCAGCAGCACCGCGCCCACGCCGAGCGCGAGCACCAGCGGCAAGAGCGCCAGACGCTTGCAATCGCTGAGGTAAGCCTTGAGGTACGCCAGGTGCGCAACCAGAAACGCACCCAGGCCAAACACGAACAAATCCCCCGGCCACGCCAGCAACACGTCACCGAGCAACGAGAAAATCAGCCCCAGACTGATCCAGCGCCGATAGTCGCTGGGTGGCGCATCGTGTAGCCAGCCGAGCAGGGCCAGCACCGGCAACGGTTTGACCAACAGGCACAACAGCGCCGCATGGGTGCTCACGCCGTAGAGAAAGGTCACCGCGCCCATCAACGCCAGAATCAGCCAGCCCACGTTCAGTTCACCGAGATGGCGCAGTCGAAGGTTTCAACTGGTGTTACTTCGGGCTCCCAAGGTTGCTGCGAGGTCAGGCGCAGGCGGCCGGTGCCGGTGGCAAAGGCCTGGAAGCGCCAGGTGGAAAAACCGCCCGCGCCGACCATGCCGGAATCTTTCGGGCTGCTGTAAACCTCGGGGCTGAGGGCATGGAGCACACCGCCCGCCGAATCCTGAATCGCCCAGCGATAACCCGTGGTCGGATTGCTTGGCAGCATCACGATCAGGTTTTGTCCGTTGGTCAGCCGCACGGGGCATTCGCTCTGTTTTTCCACGGTCACATTCTGTTTCGGCTGCGTGGCGCAGGCGGCCAGCAGGGAAAGGGCGAGGGGGACGAACAGGCGAGTGGGGGACATAGGCTCAGTGGCTCCGGTGTTGGCGACGAACGGCGAGCATAACTGAAGATGAGACAAAGTGTGACCGTCGGGCGGTTCTGCGGTGTCGCTACAGACGCCTTCGCGAGCAAGCCCGCTCCCACAGGGTTTTGTGATGAACACAGGATTTGTGATCACCACACAACCAATGTGGGAGCGGGCTTGCTCGCGAAGGCGGTGTGTCAGGCCTTAGATAACTGTCAGAACAGCACTTTCGCCACATCCGCAAAGCGCTTGGCAAAGTGCACGGTAATCCCCTCCTTCAGATAGTCCGGCAGTTCTTCGAAGTTACCGCGGTTCGGTTCGGGCAGGATCAGCTCGAAAATCTTCTGCCGCCGCGCCGCGATGACTTTCTCGCGGACCCCGCCAATCGGCAGCACATGCCCGGTCAGGGTCAGTTCGCCGGTCATCGCCACGCCTTTTTTCGGCGCCTGGTTGCGTGCGAGCGAAAGCAGGGCACTGGCCATGGTCACGCCGGCGCTTGGGCCGTCCTTCGGTGTCGCGCCTTCCGGCACATGCAGGTGGACGAAGGCTTCATCGAAGAACTTCGGATCGCCGCCGAACGATTTCAGGTGCGAGCTGACGTAGCTGTAGGCGATCTCCGCCGACTCTTTCATCACATCACCCAGTTGCCCGGTGAGTTTGAAGCCACGATTGAGCGTGTGAATTCGCGTTGCTTCGATTGGCAGGGTCGCGCCGCCCATGCTGGTCCAGGCCAGACCGGTGATCACGCCGGTGCCGGACAGCACTTGTTCGTTGCGGAACACCGGATGGCCCAGCGAGGCTTCCAGATCTTTCGGGCCAAGCTTGATCACCGCTTTCGGGTCGTCGATCAGCTTCATCACCGCTTTGCGCACCAGTTTGCCCATCTGTTTTTCCAGTTGGCGCACCCCGGCTTCACGGGCGTAACCGTCGATCAAGGCTTTGAGCGCGCTGTCGCTGATGCTCAGGCTGGCCTTGGATACGCCGGCCTTTTCCAGCAGCTTCGGCCACAGGTGGCGCTTGGCGATGGCGACTTTTTCTTCGGTGATGTAGCCCGACAGGCGAATCACTTCCATCCGGTCCAGCAACGGGCCGGGAATCGAATCCAGGGTGTTGGCGGTGCACACGAACAGGACTTTCGACAGGTCCATGCGCAAGTCGAGGTAGTGGTCGAGGAATTCGACGTTCTGCTCCGGGTCGAGGGTTTCCAGCAGCGCCGAGGCCGGGTCGCCCTGGTAGCTCTGGCCCATCTTGTCGATCTCGTCGAGCATGATCACCGGGTTCATCACTTCGACGTCTTTCAGCGCCTGGACGAGTTTGCCCGGCTGCGCGCCGATGTAGGTGCGGCGGTGGCCCTTGATCTCGGCTTCGTCACGCATGCCGCCGAGGCTGAAGCGGTAGAACGGTCGGCCGAGGGATTCGGCGATGGACTTGCCGACGCTGGTTTTACCCACGCCCGGCGGGCCGACCAGCAGCACGATCGAGCCGCTGATCTCGCCTTTGTAGGCACCGACGGCGAGGAATTCGAGGATGCGATCCTTGATGTCATCGAGGCCGGCGTGGTGTTTGTCGAGCACCTTGCGCGCGTGCTTGAGGTCGAGTTTGTCCTCGCCGTACACGCCCCACGGCACCGAGGTCGCCCAGTCGAGGTAGTTGCGGGTGACCGCGTACTCCGGCGATCCGGTTTCGAGGATCGACAGCTTGTTCATTTCCTCTTCGAGGCGTTTCTGTACCTGCGCCGGCAGGACTTTGCCTTCCAGGCGTTGCTCGAATTGTTCAAGGTCGGCGCTGCGGTCGTCCTTGGTCAGGCCGAGTTCCTGCTGGATGACCTTGAGTTGTTCCTTGAGGAAGAACTCGCGCTGATGCTCGCCAATCTTGCGATTGACCTCGGCGGAGATCTCTTTCTGCAGGCGCGCGACTTCAACTTCCTTGCGCAGCATCGGCAGGACTTTTTCCATGCGCTTGAGCATCGGCACGCAGTCGAGCACTTCTTGCAGCTCGGAACCGGTGGCGGAGGTCAGGGCGGCGGCGAAGTCGGTCAGCGGCGACGGATCGTTGGGGCTGAAGCGGTTGAGGTAGTTCTTCAGCTCTTCGCTGTACAACGGGTTCAGCGGCAGCAGTTCCTTGATCGCGTTGATCAGCGCCATGCCGTAGGCCTTGACCTCATCGGTCGGCTCGGTCGGCTGGTGCGGGTATTCGACTTCCACCAGGTACGGTGGACGATGGTGCTTGAGCCAGGTCTTGATGCGTACGCGGCTCAGGCCCTGGGCGACGAACTGCAGTTTGCCGTTTTCACGGCTGGCGTGGTGCACCTTCACCAACGTGCCGTATTGCGGCAGGGCTTTGGTGTTGAAGTGGCGCGGGTCTTCCTGGGGCGTGTCCATGAAGAACAGGGCCAGGGAGTGGTGTTCGGATTTGCTCACCAGATCGAGCGTTTCGGCCCAGGGTTCTTCGTTGACGATGACCGGCAGCACTTGGGCCGGGAAGAACGGGCGATTGTGGATCGGGATGACGTAGACCTTGTCCGGCAGGTTCTGGCCGGGCAGGGCGAGGCCTTTGCCGGTGGAGTGGTGTTCGATGTGGTCAGCTTCGGTGTAGTCGTCGGGGTTGTCCGGGAATTCTTGCTGGTCGCTCATTGGGGCACCTGCGCAATGGGGTATGGGTCTTAGATGGGGCAGGCTTTGGGTGGTTTCAATGGGGGTGGGTGTTTCTGCTTGTGTGTTCAGGGTTTTGACAGGGGGCTCGCTTTGGACTTGGCGGCCTTTGGGCCGACCAGGTTCTTGGTTTTTTGTGTACATATCCGTTTTTTTGGTAACGGCTACTTAGGGTTTCGCCCTTACGGCCATCCCTTTCAAGGTCTTTTCGTTTTGGCGGCCTTGATTACCCTGTCCGTTGAAACATGAGCATGCACCGCTGTGCCTTGGACCCACGTTTTGGGCTTGGGCACCTTGGGGCCTCGGGGGCTTTTCGCAACTTGTTTTGGCTGGATGTTTCTGGCTAGTTCCAACAAGCGCTGAGCCAGTTTTTCCGCAGGGATAACGGGAAGGTACTCCGAGGGCAGCGCAATCTGCATTCCCTCATAACCACTCCTGACCTGGACCGCCAAGTGGTAGGTCGAGGCTTCCCAGCCTTCAGGCTGGGTGTCGCGATGGGCTTGTTCGACACTTCGTTTGAGTACGGCCAGGACGTTGTATGCCAATACCGCAGTAGCGAACCCGAGCAAGGCAGCCTTTGGGCTGCCAAGGGTTTCGATTTCACTTTCCAGGATCGCTTCCAGTCGCTGGAACATGCCCTCAATACTCCAGCGGCGGCGATAGAGTTCTGCGATCTGCTGTGCACTGATGCTCTCAGGTAGATTGCTCCAGAACATCAAGCTGCTGTCACCCGAGTCTGTTGGCGAATGAAGCGTCAGTTCCACGCGCCGCCATTGGTAACCGCCTCTGACGTGGATGATCTGCTCGCGCACAGTGCCTGTTTCCACAGCTACGGGCTCTTGCCACTCACCCTCTTGAATCAGGCGTGGGTGCTTGGCTTGCTGACGAATGACAAAGGATGTCTGGACCTGCTCACAAGCTTCCATAACCGGGAGCGTGCAGTAGAGTCGATCAGCCAGCCACACCTGGCCCGGCTCGGCATCAGCCAATAGAGGCAGCACACAAATACGCTCGCTTGCGTAGGCATCCTCACATGCCTGAAGGTCGATGACCTGATCGAGATCGGGGTCGTAGACAACCACCGAAAAGCCAGGACGAGCGGCACCCCGCTCGTGGCGTAGAGCGCCCAGACGTTTCTCAGTGGATGCCAAGTGGTTGCCGTCCACCACCCGAACCTGCCAGCCCGGCAGCATCGTGGTGCAACCCAGCTCTTTGATGGTTGGGGTCAGGCGTTGTGCACAGCCTGTGACCAGCGCGCGCAACAGAGCAGGTTCGGTACGACTGATCTTGTCGTAGAGGGCTGCCAAGCTGACAGGAAGATCTTCCAGTTGCCGAGCGGCGGCGTGCAGGGATGGCTTCAAACCCAATGAAACAAGGGACATCAGCTTGATGATGGTCGAGAACAGTAGTTCACGAGAATACTGCCGTTGCCGATGTTCTTCGAAGACCTGATCGACCCACTCAGGAGCAATAGCCTGCTCCAGCGCCAACTTGGCCATGACGCTGGCAGGTGCTTTTTTTTCGAATCGAGCTAGAACATCGGTCCACATCTTCGGGGGATCCCTGACTGAAATTTCAGGGGATTTTACCTAAGACCTTGAAAGGGATGGCCCTTACGGCGACTCACTTTTTTACAAGCGCCTAAAAAAGTAAGCAAAAAACGCTTGCTCCTGCGTGCGGCCCGCTCGCTGGGGCTCGGGGTCCCTTCGCTTCGGGATTGATCCGGGCGCAGCGCCTCCGGTTTGCTTCGCTGCACCTCCTCTCGCTGTGTTTGGCTGCGCCAAACGGTCGCTGCGCTCCCGCCCCCGGATCAATCCCTCCACTCAGCCTTCCGACGTCGCCCGTGGATCAAGATCAAAAGCGGTACTCGAGCTTGCGCTCATTGTGTTGAGTGGGGCGGCTGCGCCGCATGGGGCATACACAAATCAAAACTGTGGGAGCTGGCTTGCCAGCGATGGCGGCCTACGAGCCGACCAATCTCCACCTGACCACACCCATTCCAACTGTAGGAGTGAGCCTGCTCGCGATGGCGGCCTATGAGCCGACCAATCTCCAACTGCGTGCACCCAATCCAAATGTGGGAGCTGGCTTGCCAGCGATGGCGGCCTACGAGCCGACCAATCTCTAACTGACTCACCCAATTCCACTGTGGGAGCGGGCTTGCTCGCGAAAGCGGTGTGTCAGTCACCGCAAGTGTTGGATGTGCTGACGCTTTCGCGAGCAAGCCCGCTCCCACTATGGCTCAGCTGTGTGCTGCAGATTGGGTGATTTCCACATTATCCAGCACCCGATTCACCGCCAGTTCAGCCAGCATGATGATCTGCTGGATCGCCAGAATCGTCTGCCGCTGGGGGCTGTCCACATAGGCTGCGATGTCGCTGGTCATGATGCTCGCCGAGGCCAGTGATTCGCAGGCGTGGGCCAGCAGGCTTTCGTTGTCCATGTCCGGGGCGACCTGGAACATGCTGCTGGGTTTGTGGAATCTCACAGCGGCGGCGGAGGGTTTCAGGTAGTGATCCAGCGCACGTTCGGCGGCGTCGTGGAGTTTTCTGGAATCGAGGGATTCGTAGGGGGAGGTTTCGGGGGGATTCGGTGTGGGTTTGATCATGATGAGTTCTCAGTTGGTGAAGTGGAGCTACCTTCGATTGCCGCGACGCAATCTGAGGTGGCAGCTGTACGCGGGTTCGCGGACCGATAACTGA
Organism: Pseudomonas sp. RSB 5.4; assembly: GCF_037126175.1. Classification (NCBI taxonomy): domain Bacteria; kingdom Pseudomonadati; phylum Pseudomonadota; class Gammaproteobacteria; order Pseudomonadales; family Pseudomonadaceae; genus Pseudomonas; species Pseudomonas sp. RSB 5.4. The sequence goes on along the minus strand of NZ_CP146986.1, from coordinate 3,346,213 downwards.
GAAATCGGCATACCTCCCTAGAAAGGTATCCCGCGCACAGCCGCCATGAAACAACCAACAGGCACCGGCAGGTGCTGTCAGGTTGGCGATTATGCATCAGTTATCAGGCCGCGACGCCCGTTCGCTGAATTTCCAGCGATCTTCAAAGCCTATCCAGCCGACTTCCGAAGCACAACCGACGCGACTTGTCAGAAAACTCCCGCATGTAACGCGCTTCTGTAGGACGGACACCGTCCATTGTGGGAGCGGGCTTGCTCGCGAAAGCGGTGTGTCAGTGGCAAATTAATTGGCTGACACACCGCCTTCGCGAGCAAGCCCGCTCCCACAGGTTTTTCAGTGAGTTCAGAAAAGCTGTGTGCAACAAAAAAGGCGATGTCCCTCATGGAACATCGCCTTTCTATTACTGCCGGTAAAACTTATTCCGGCAGTTTGTACGCAATCACGTAGTCACCCATCTTGGTGCCCAGCGAACCGTGACCACCCACCACCAGCAGCACGTATTGCTTGCCGTCCTTGCCGGTGTAGGTCATCGGGGTCGCTTGGCCGCCGGCAGGCAGGCGCGATTTCCACAGCTCTTTACCAGTGTTCACGTCGTAGGCGCGCAGGTACTGGTCGAGGGTGCCGCTGAGGAAGCCGACACCGCCGGCAGTCACCATCGAACCACCCATGCTAGGCACGCCAAGGGTGAAGCCGATCGGGATTGGCGAGCTGTCGCGGCTGGTGCCGTTCTTGCGTTTCCACACGACTTTGCCGGTGGTCAGGTCGATACCGGCGACGTAGCCCCAGGCCGGGGCCTGGCACGGTACGCCGAAGGGCGACATGAACGGGTGCATGGTCACCGCGTATGGCGCGCCAGTGTTTGGCTGGATACCGGCGGTTTCGCTTTCGCGTTTGCTGTCGGCGGCCACTTCGGCGCGCGGGATCATCTTCGAGACGAAGGCCATGTAGTTCGGGCTGGTGAACAGCATCTGGCGAACCGGGTCGACCGAGACGCCGCCCCAGTTGAACACGCCGACGTTACCCGGGTAGATCAGGCTGCCTTGCTCCGACGGAGGCGTGTATTGGCCTTCGTAACGCAGCTCCTTGAACTGGATGCGGCACAGCATCTGATCGAACGGGCTCGCGCCCCACATGGCTTTTTCGGTCAGTTCCGGGGCCAGCAGGTTGAGGTCCGAACGGGCCTGGGTCGGTGCGGTGTGGTCGCCTTTCACGGCGCCTTGCGGAACCGGGATTTCGCGGATCGGGATGATTGGCGTGCCGTCACGACGGTCGAGGACGTACAGGCTGCCCTGTTTGGTCGGGGCGATCAGCGCCGGTTTCACGCCATCGGCGGTTTTCATGTCGAGCAGGGTTGGCTGGCTGCCAACGTCCATGTCCCACAGGTCGTGGTGGGTGAACTGGTAGTTCCAGCGCACTTTACCGGTGGCCAGGTCCAGCGCGACGATGCCGGCGCTGAATTTCTCGGCGCCTGGGGTGCGGTCGGCGCCCCACTGGTCCGGAGTCTGGTTGCCCAGTGGCAGATAAACCATGCCGAGTTTTTCATCGACGCTGGCCAGCGACCACATGTTCGCCGAGTTACGGCTGTAGATTTCGCCCGGCGCCAGAGGCTCGGTGGCGTCTGGCTTGTCGCTGTCCCAGTTCCACACGAGGTGGCCGTCGTGCACGTCGAAGGCGCGGATCACGCCCGATGGCTCGTTGGTCGATTCGTTGTCGGTGACGTGACCGCCCATGATCACCAGATCACGGGTAATCGCGGCCGGCGAGGTGGAGTAGTAGCCACCGGCGGTGAACGGGCCGATGCCTTGGGTCAGGTCGACCACGCCGTTTTTGCCGAAGCCTTCGCAGATCTTGCCGGTGTCGGCGTTCAGTGCGATCAGGCGTGCATCGGCGGTAGGCAGGTACAGACGACGCGGGCAGTCCTGGGCAACGGCTTTGCCGGCTTCGGAGATAACGGCCGAGGCGGCGTTATCAGCTTTCGCGTAAGCGGCTTCGTCGTAGTACGACACGCCACGGCAGGTCATGTGGGCGAAGCCCTTGAAGCCCACCGGGCTTTTGATCTGCGGGTCGAAGCGCCAGATTTCCTTGCCGGTGTCCGGGTCCAGTGCCAGCACTTTGCTGTGCGCGGTGCACGCATAGATCATGCCGTTGACTTTGAGCGGGGTGTTTTCGTTGGTCAGCTCGACCGGGTCATCAGACGTCGGCAGGTCGCCGGTCTGGATGCGCCAGGCCTCTTTCAGCTTGCCGACGTTGGCCGGGGTGATCTGCTTCAGCGGCGAGTAGCGGTCACCGAACTCGGTGCGGCCATAAGCCTGCCATTCGCCATCCGGCATGGCGGGCGCGGTGCTGGTCATGTCTGCGGTGTCGCGGCCCAGTTCGCCAAAGGTTTCCCCGGGGTGGGTGAACAGGCTGGCCAGGGCAGTGACGCCGGCCAGCACCACAGCCACGCTCAGACCACCCGTGCCCATCGGCGCCGGGCCGGCAAGCAGCAGCGGACGACGGAACCACGGCAGCAACATCACGATGCCGAGGACAAACCACAGTGCCAGACGCGGCACCAGTTGCCACCAGTCCAGACCGACTTCCCACAAGGCCCAGACCGTGCTGGCGAACAACACGATGGCGTACAGGCCCAGCGCTGCGCGACGACGCAGCAGCAACAGAATGCCGCTCAGCGCAATGCCGATACCGGCCAGCAGGTAGTACAGCGAGCCGCCGAGCATGCTCAGCTTGACTCCCCCGGCCAGCATGGCCAGGCCCATCAGTAGAAGCAGAATGCCGAGCAGGCTCGGTAACAGACGGCCCCGACTCGAAGCACTTTCAGTGCTCATAGTGTGATTCTCCGTGACGTTTATTTAGTCCCGCGCTTTAGTCACTTTAGATGACGATTGGGCGCAGGTATGGTTCAGATAAAAACTTGTCTAGCTAACGAATTTCATAAATCCCCTGTGGGGGCGGGCTTGCTCGCAAAAGCGGTGTGTCAGAAGGCTGATGTGTTGACTGACACGCCGCCTTCGCGACCAAGCCCGCTCCCACCTTGGGATTTGCGTAAATCTTTAGAACGAAGACTGGATCTTGATCCCCGCGATCAGTGCGTCATCGACCTCGTTCACGCCGCCCGGATGGCGGATGTATTGCAGGTTCGGGCGCACGGTCAGCCAGTTGGCGACGTGCACGCCGTAATACAGTTCGGCGCTGTATTCGGTGTCCTGCGGTGGCAGGAAGGACGGGTCGTCATAGTCGTAGACGGCGTGCGCCTGATTGCTCGCTTCGGCGTTCTTGCGGAAGGCCGGGTTGACGTGCACGCGAGCCAGGGCGAAACCGATGTCATCCTTGGCGCGGGCATCGAACGGGCCTTTGTAGACCACGCCGGCCTGCACGTAGTTGTCGATCGCGTTGGTTTTCTTGTCGTGCATCGTCGCGTTGGCGAACACGCTCAAGCCGCGCGAGTGATCGCTGGCGATGCTGGTGATTTGCTGCTGGGCGCCGAACCACACGCCGTGCTTGCTCGACGCGCTCCGATAGGCTTCGCCGCTCAGTGCGGCGGGCTGGCCGTTCTGGTCTTTATAGACGTCAGAGGCCTTGGCGCTGCTGTAGTAATAACCGGCACGGTATTCGCCCGGCAGGTCGTTGAGCTTCGGCGTCCACACCAGTTCCACCGGCAGCACGGCGCCCTGGGTGCCGCTGCCGCTGAGTTTGAAGCCGTTGCCGCGATCGAGGTTCGACGGGTTCTGCTCGTAGGCGCCGACTTGCGCGTACAGCTCCGGGGTCAGGTGATATTTGACCCGCAGTGCCCACTGGCTGACCGGCCAGTTGTACCAGATGCCGCCGACCCAGTTGCCGACCTGCGAGCCGCAGAACGCCAGGTTCTGGAAGTCGCACGGGAAGCTGTTGAAGTCTTCGCCTTCGCCGAAGCGGCCGACCTTGATGTCGAGCTTCTGGTCGAAGAATTTCTGCTGATACCACATCTGCGTCAGGCGTGTGGTCTGGCCACGGCCCCAGACTTCCTGGGCCGAGGTGAAGCCGCCAACGCGTGGGTCGTTGATCCGGTCATTGCTGATGTTGTTGCCGCTGCGCTTGGTGATGGTCAGCTGAAATTCGGCGTCGTTCCAGCCGAGGATTTTTTGCAGGTCCAGGTGCGTGCCCAGACCGAACTGATCGCTGTAGCGCGCGGTGCGATCGTGGTCGTAGCCGCCGTGCAGGTTGCTGCCCATTTCGCCGGTGTAGTCGAGTTTGAAGTCGTAGCCTTTTTCCGCCAGCTCGGTACGCGTGCCGTTCCAGTCACCGAGCATCCACGGTGAGTCACTGTCGAAGGCGGGAGCCGCCTGGGCGTAGGTGGCGAAGCCGAGCGCGGTGCAGCCGCCGAGCAGGCGCAGGGTTGAGATAGCGCTGTCTCGGGAGAAGGAAAAATCAGGCATGGGTCAGTCTTTTTTTGGTGTTTTACGGGGGTAAACCGAGCGCTTCAATTTGACGCAGGCAGTGAAGCGATTCAGCTGAAGGGCGGCAGGATAATGATCTGTAACAAAAAGACAAAGGGCTTTTGCAGACATGCAGCGTTTCGGATTCGGTAACAGTGCGGCAAACGGGCGCATTGTGGCGATGGTCGCAGGCTGCGATCTTCTCGGGTTGGCCTACATTTGATGCAAGGCCTTCCACCTGACCGGCCCCTCGGCTAAGGTGCGCGGCTTGTGCATTTTCACTCCGTCCAAAGGCCTGGCATGAACGACCACACTCCCGATCCGCTGCATGGCGTAACCCTTGAACAGATCCTCAATGCGCTGGTGGCGCATTACGAGTGGTCGGGGTTGGCCGAGCGCATCGATATCCGCTGCTTCAAGAGCGACCCGAGCATCAAGTCGAGCCTGACGTTCCTGCGCAAAACCCCGTGGGCGCGGGAGAAGGTCGAGCGCTTGTACGTGAAACTGATGCGCACCAAGCGTCCGCTCTGAGATGAACGCCGTTTCGCGGCGACGCCTGATCACGCTCCTCGCCAGCCTCGGCTGGAGCGGATTGAGCATTCAGCTGTACCTGATTTTCCTTGCGCGACTGAGTGTCGATGCCAGTCTGCTGGGCGGGCTGGTGAGTTTCTTCAGTTACTTCACGGTGTTGACCAACACGCTTGTGGCGACGGTGCTGACCTGCGCGATCACCCGGCGTGAATCCGCTGCGCAACGCTGGTTTCTGCAGCCATGGGTCAGCAGTGGGGTGGCGGTGAGCATTGCCGTGGTGGGGCTGGCCTACAGCATTTTGCTGCGGCATTTATGGCACCCCGAAGGCTGGCAGTTTATTGCCGATGAATTACTGCACGACGTGATGCCGTTGCTGTTTCTTGGCTACTGGTGGTTTTGCGTACCGAAGGGCACGTTGCGCCTGAAGCACCTGGCGCTGTGGCTGATCTATCCGCTGCTGTACTTCGTTTACGCGCTCGCTGCGCGGGCATCTGCTTGGCGCGTATGCGTATCCGTTCATCGATGTGGCGCTGCTGGGTTATGCACAGGTGTTCATCAATGCCGGAGGGATATTGGTGGGGTTTGTGCTGATTGGGTTGTTGGTGATCGGGATCGACCGCTGGCAGTCAGGACGAAGTTAAAAGGTCAATGTGGGAGCGGGCTTGCTCGCGAAGGCGTCAGGTCAGTCAACATCATGGTTGAATGATCGACCGCATTCGCGAGCAAGCCCGCTCCCACAAGGGCAAATCACTCTTCTGCCGAACCCTCAGCCCGCCAGTAACCGACGGCTTTGACGAACTGTTCATTGAGCCCATGCTCATCCAGCAGCACCCGACGGATCTGCCGCGAGACCTTGGTCTCGGTCGCCACCCACGCATACAGATTGCCCTTGGGCACCTGCAGCTCTTTGACCGTGGTCAGCAGGTTGTCCTTGCCGCCCTCGCGCAACACCCAGATCACATTGACCTGCGCCGCACTCTCCAGCACTTGTTGCTCGGCACCGTTTTCCACTTCGATCACCACCAGCGCCTTGCGATTCGCCGCCAGACCTTCGAGGCGGCGGGCGATGGCGGGCAGGGCGGTTTCGTCGCCGATCAGCAGGTAGCTGTCGAAGATGTCCGGCACGATCATCGAACCGCGTGGCCCGCCGATGTGCAGGAATTGACCGGGTCTGGCCTGTTCAGCCCAGGTCGAGGCAGGGCCGTCGCCGTGCAGGACGAAGTCGATGTCCAGCTCGAGTTTTTCCAGGTCGTAGCGGCGCGGGGTGTAGTCGCGCATCTCGGGCAGCGGGCCGTTGTCCTTGCCGGCGCCGAGCACCATGGTTTCCAGCGCAGCGGTTTGTTCGGCGTTCTGCGGGAACAGCAGTTTGACGTGATCGTCGGTGCCCAGGCTGATGAACCCGGCCAGCTCCGGGCCGCCGAGGGTGATGCGGCGCATGCGCGGGGTCAGGTCGACCACGCGCAGCACTTCGAGTTTGCGACGTTTGATTTCGTGCATCACGCGGTGAATGGTTTGCGTATCGACTGCAGTCATTCGGCTTTCTCCGGGGCAAATTGAACGGCAGGGCCGTCGACGATGGCTTTGGCGGTGTCGTTGAGCAGCGCGGCAACCCGTTGGATTTCTTCCGCGCTCCAGCGTCCGTGGTGCAGCTGCAAGGCGTGGCGCAGGTTGTGCACCGCCTCGTGGATTTCCGGCGGCCGGTCATGGCCGCGCAGTGAACGCTTGCTGACGTCGATGCGCATGCGCACGCCGTCCAGCGCCACCGCTTGCTCGCTTAAAGACAAACGACCGGCGTCGGTCACGCTGTAGCGTTTTTTGCCGGCCTCGGCGTCGCCGCTGATCAGGTCGCTTTCTTCGAGGAACGTCAGGGTCGGGTAGATCACGCCGGGGCTGGGGCTGTAAGCGCCGTCGAACATGCCTTCGATCTGGCGGATCAGGTCATAGCCATGGCAGGGCTGCTCGGCGATCAGCGCCAGCAGCAGCAATTTCAGATCACCGGGGGCGAAGACCCGTGGGCCGCGCCCGCCGCGTTCACGGCCGGGGCGTTTTTCGAAGCCGTCACGGCCGTCGCCGTGTTCGCGGTGATGATGGGGGGAATGATGGTCTCTCATTTTCCTGCTCTCTCGTCGTGTTTAGATACAACTTAAGATATATCTTTGCGCGCTGGCAAGGTGTCCTGACCAACGGTGCACACCTGACCGATCGAATCGGCGCTCGCAAAAAACCGGAAAACGATCAAGAAATCGCAGTATTAAATCTCCCGGCAAAGGCGCAGATTAGTGCTTGTTCTCTAATATTCCGTTTCGCCCTTTATTTCCGGGAAAGTGTGGTACATGTCTTACGGAAGTTGCTAATAAGTTGTGGCGCGTGCAGTCATTCGGCTGGCGCGATGTAGCCTGCTTCTTACAGTTGCACAGGAACTTTCCTGGATTTCACGGTTTTTTCTTTCTCATCTAATGGCGTCCAGGCTACAAGGTCGCAGGACGTTGCCTGCTTACTTTAAAGATAAATTGGTTGAACATTCTTCGGCGTTGAAAGTTAACGGTGAGCACTGACTGCTCGTGACTGTTCTGTTCGCCTTGACTGCTCGACGACTCAACTAATTTATATAAGACAGGTATTCAATGATGCTCAAGAAACTCGCCTTTGCCGCCCCTCTGACTGTCCTGGCCATGAGCGCCTCGATGGCGTTTGCCGCCACTGAAGCCAAACACTCCATCAGTATCGTGGCGCACGTACCGGCTGACGACTTCTATGCGGTGCCGGTGGATGCCGATCTGGTCAACAAGGATCAGGACATGAGCTTTAACCCGGGCACCAATTCGATGCGCGAAGTCAACGGGCACTTTGACGTGCTGCACACTGCCGGCAAAGTTAATGCACGTCTGGAAGGGGTGCCGAAGCTGATTGGCGGTAACAATACCATCGACCTGAAAGTCGAACTCAACGGCAAGACGCTGACCACCACTTCGCAGGAAGTCGTGGGCGATACCGAGTCCAATACGCGTTATCGCGCGCCCTTCAAGATCAGCGCTACCGGCGCCAAACCGGCCGCTGGCGACTACACCGGTGTGGTCATGCTGGTCGTCGAACCTTCGGTTTGAGTCATAACGGCAATACCTGACGTTACTTGTCCAGTAACGTAACCGGCCGGCAACTTCGAAGTTGCCCGGCCGGGCTTTTACTTCCGGTAATCAGAGTATTAATTCATGTATCCGATGACGCCCATCGCGGCTGCGCTTGCGTTGCTTTTGAGCAGCAGCGTACTGGCGGCGCCGCCTCCAGTCGATAACACCCCGCGAAGTTTGCTGGCTCAGGCGAAAGGTCTTCCGGCGGACTTTGAAGAGCATTTCTTTGATGTGCCTTTGGCGGTTCGTGTCGAACTTGATCAACAACCGCTGGGCGAGGCAATGATTGTATTGTCGCGCGATGATCGCATTACCCTGCTCGACTTCACCGACACCAGTGACAGCCGTATCAGTGCCGCCGAGCGTGAAACCTGGGCCAGTATCCTCAAATCCGGCGTAGCGCTTGGCAACTGCAGCGGGCAATGCCCCGAGCAACTGCTGGCGGTGCATTACAACCTGGAAAATTCACTGCTCTCGATCGCCACCGAAAACGCCGAGCGCGATCTGCAGACGCAACGCTTCCATGAGCAGCCCGAAGGTGGCAGCAGCGGTCTGATGCTGCGCAATCAGCTGAACCTCAATGGCGGCCAGAACCAGGATCTGGGCGGACGTTTCGGTCTGGAAGCCAGTGCCAGTCTCGGCAACTGGAGCCAGTCCTTCAATATGCAACTGGCGCGCCTCGGCGGACCGGACACCAAGACCTATCATGCGGTACACGAGCTTTACACCCAGCGCGAACTGCAAGGCAGTTTTTTCCGCCTGGGCTATTTCACCCCCAATTCCGAAGGCCTGACCCGCCAGCCCCGGTCGTTCGGCACCAGCCCGGACACGGCGGTGGGCGTGATGTATGGCAGCTCCGACAGCCTGGCGGTCGACAGCCCGCGGCCCAGCGTCTACCCGATTTTCGTCACGGCCAATCGCCAGGCGTCGGTGGAGATCTATCGCGATGGCCTGTTGATCAACACGCAAGCGGTGCCGGCCGGTTTACAGACGCTGGACACCCGGCCCTTGCCCGGTGGTATCTACGAAGTCGAAGTGCGCCTGATTGAGGATGGCCAGACCACCGCGACCACTCAGGAGCTGGTCTACAAACCGGTGAACTGGCAAAACCTCGACCAGCGCTGGCGCTACAACCTGTTCGCCGGGCAGGAAAGCAAACTGCTGAGCAACTGGGAGGAACAGCAGAGCGGTGATCTTACTGCCGGCGCCGCGCTCAACTACCTGCTGCACCCGCGCGTGATCCTCGGCCTGTCGGCACGTCAGGTGCGCGACACCTTGCAGTACGGCACCTCGATCGACTGGAGCCTGGCCGACAGCATCAGCCTCTTCGCCAATCTCTACCAGACCGAAGACCACGGCACCGGCGCCGATGTGCAGGGCCTATACAACTATGGCGCCGGCAGCCTGGTGGTCAGCCACAACCGCAGCTGGCTCGACACCCGCAACACTTACGACACGCTGCCCGACGGCACTCGCGTACGCCAACGCAATGTGTTCACCGGCGAAACCAGCAACTCGTCGCTGGCCCTCAACCATCGCCTCAGCCGCAAGAATTCGTTGAGCGCACGGGTCTCGCACAGCGAAGGCAATGTCGACGGCGTTGGCATGGACCTGGGCTGGACGCAGCGCACCGAGCTGTTTGGCAGCGATGCCAACTGGCGCTTGTCGCTGTTCGACCGGCCGGGCAGCTACAGCAGTGGCGAGGCGCGTAATCGCGGGATCGACCTGAGCATCAACATGGCGCTGGGCGGGCCGGGCCAGCAGATTTCCGGGAGCATCGGCAGCCGCACCGCCCGCGATGGCGGGCGCGACAACAATGGCTCGATCGGCTATCGCAAGGATCTTCAGGATCACATTCTGCAAAGCGTTTCCGTCACGGCGCTGACCGACACCTATGGCGTCGGCCTGGCGAGCCTGGCCACCTTCCGTACCGATTGGGTCAATGGCGACGGCTTCCTGCAGCGCTCGTCCTACAACGGCAACTTCACCGGTGGCGTGAACCTCGACAGCAGCGTGATCGTCGGCGGGCAGCGATTGGTCATGACCAGCCAGCATCAGGGCCGTGGTGCCGGGATGATCGTTGATGTCGAGTCGGATATCGCCGACATCGCCCTGCGCGCCGACGACCTCAGCGGCGGCAGTTCAGCGCTGCGGCCGGGGCGCAATTTCATTGCGCTGACTGCGTACAAAAACAGCTCGGTGGCTTTCGATTTCGAAGGCAATCACGTTCCGGCCGCCAGCATCGAACCGTCCCGTACCCGCTATCACCTGAACAAGGGCGGCGTGGCGTACCACAAGGTGCGGGTGATGAAAACCGTCACCGTACTCGGACGCCTGCTCGACCCGCAGGGCCAGCCGCTCAAGGGCCATCACGTGATCAATCACGCCAGCCGTGGAGTCAGCGAAGTCGACGGGTTTTTCTCGATGGAAATGCACGCCGGCTCACCGACCCTCGAAGTGCGCTACGCCGATCAACTGCTGTGCCAGTTCCGGCTCGACCCCGACCAACACCGTAGCGAAAACAACGTGCTGATGATCGGCGATTTGCGCTGCTCGCCGGACACGTTGGCCGACGTCACCCAAAAGGCCCACACCGCGGGTTGATGCGGCCTGCTTCAGGAGATTTGCAGACATGAATGTCTCACCCTTGGCTACATACCTGCGTTGCGGGCTGGCCGTTGTTGTGCTGATCGCTGGCACGCTATCTGCGGCTCACGCCGAACAGGTGTCGATCACCGCCGAGTTCAAACCGGACTCGTCTTACCCGCACCGCAACAAGTTCCAGAACACTACGCCCTCCAGTGGTTACTGCACCTACGACCCGGCGCAGTGCGAGCAGAACGAGATATTCAGCTTGCAGGTGCCGATCCAGTTCAACGCCCGTGCGCCGATTGCGGCGAATCACCCTTCGCCGCGGCAAGGGGCAACGTTTCAGGTACCCGTGCAGTGGCGTGAGCTGACGGTCTATCACGAGACCACCCACGAGCCAAAAATCGTCAAGGTGCGGATCGTCGGTATCGGTTCGCGCTATGTGACCGAGAATGTGATGAAACTGGTGGAGGGCGCCGAAGACGATCGCATCGCCCACAACCTGTTGTGGGGACAAAGTTGGGTCTATGCTCCGGCGCCCTGTCAGTACAGTGGTGTGGGTTGGTACTCCCCCAATGCATACTCGTTTTTCTGGAAAACTCCAGCGGCCGCTGCCTGCACCAAACAGGCGAAGTTCGATGTGCCGTGGTTGCGTCTGGAATATCTCGATTTTGCCTATGAACTGGTCACCCCCGACCCGCTTGGGATGTCGTCGGGGGACTACAGCGGTTCGCTGACCTACAGCGTCGGGCCCAATGCGGATTTCGATTTTGGCGATGTGATGTTGCCGTCGAGTTCGTCTCTGACCTTGAATTTCAATCTGAATGTACAGCACACCCTCAAGGTCGACATCCCACCCGGTGGCGAGAAAGTCCGCCTGGTTCCCGTCGGCGGCTGGCAGAGCTGGCTGCAGGCCGGCCGGCGGCCGGTGGGTCTGTTCCGTGACCAGACCTTCAATATCTCGGCGTCTTCACGTTTCAAGATGCTGATCAATTGCGGCCCCGGATTCAATGGCGAATGCGGATTGCAGGACAGTTCGGGGCGCCATCGAGTCGAGCTGCACGTCAGCGTCAGCATGCCCAATGGCATAACCGATCTGGCCGGCCAGCCGGTGCGGCGCATGCCATTGAAGGCCGGCGCCGGCAGTGCCCTGTATTTCAAGCCGGGGTTCTATGTGGATCGAGCCCCGGGAACCCTGCATTTCGAGGTGCCTCCACATTCGATGGCCAGCATGCTGCAGCCCGGGGTGAGCGACAGTTATTCCGGCATTGTCGTGGTGGTCTGGGATTCGGATATCTGATGGGCCGTTCAGCGATGAGTCGAGTCGGCATTGTGTTCAACGACCAAGGAAGCAAGGTGATGAAGCGTCTGGTGTTATCAATGGTTTTGTGCGGGCTGCCCTTTGCCCTGCAGGCCGGCCCGCAGATCAATGTCGGGACGGTCTACGACTACCTCGACGGCGACAAGAGCACGTACCTGAAACGGGTATTCAACAGCGGCGACAGCACGGCATTCGTCAAGGTCAACATTCTCGAAATCATCTACGACGCCGACGGCACCTCGCGGGAAATCGAGGTCAGGAGCCAGGCCGACATGAGCAGCCGAGACGGCCTGATGGCCAGCCCCGCGCGGCTGATCGTGCCGGCCAACGGCATGCAGGGTACGCGTCTGTTGATGATGGGCGAGCGTGACCGGGAGCGCTATTTCCGCGTGCGGTTCATCCCCGTTGTTCCGGAAAAGGAAGACGAATTTGCCGTGTCCGCCGAGGAGCGTGAGCAATACAAAACCACCTTGTCGGCCGGGGTCAACGTCATGACCGGTTTCGGTACGGTGTTCTTCGTGCGCCCGAAAAACAGCCGTTTCGACAGCGTGATCGAAGACACCCCGGCGACGTATCGAGTGCGTAATAACGGCAACACCGTGGTGCTGATCGATGAGTTTCGCAATTGTGCGCTAAAGGACGAAACCGCTTGTGAGCCGACCACCAAACACCACATCCGCGCAGGCAACAGTTTCGAGTTCGACAAGCAGGCCGGACGCGAATACCGCTTCAATCTGGTGGAGGGCGACAGCAAGAAGTCCCTGCGCGTAGCCGGCCTCTCATCACGGGGTGATCTGAGATGATCAAGCCATCGTTGATGACCCTGTGCGCGGGCATTCTGACCCTGTTCAGTGCTCAATCGTTTGCGGCACGCGAAGAGCACCGATTCGAGGTGTCGGTGGATATTCCGACGCTGGGGTTTTATGTGATTCCGGCCGAAACGGACTGGATTCATCGTGCGCAGATTCTGCCGTGGAATATCAGCACCAAGAGCCTTGGCGGATTGCGCAAACACTTCGACCTCAGGCACGACACCAGTGCCATCGAGGCCCGGCTGGAGAGCGCAGCGTTTCTATCCAATGGCCGCGACGAGCAGAACATTTATCTGCGCGTCAGCTTCGCCGATACCGTACTGACTCACGAGACGCCGCGTCAGGTGGTCTCGGCGGAGCAGGCCAGGGCCGGCGGGCGTTACCTGCTGGAGATCCAGCCGATCACGCCCGCCGGCGGCTACAAGCCGGGGAGTTACTACGGCAACGTGCACCTGATCTTTAACGCGGCGGCGCCCTGAAGTTGCCCGGCCTGCCCGATGTGCAACGGGCAGGCCGTCACGCCGTTGTCAAAGCCCGGCGCGAGCCAGTGCTTCACGGGTCAGGCGCCGCGCCAGTTCCTTTTCGTCATCCGCAAGGTCGATCAGCAACCGGTCGAACAGCGTGTCGTTGATCGGCTGGTCATTGAACACCACGGTCGCTGGCACCGGCAGCTCGTTCATCAACGTCTTGAGCTGTTCGCGCAGGGCCGCGCGCTCCTCGGCCACCGCCGATTGCGTCCACTGGCGCTGGACCTCGCGCAGCGACTCAAGGGCTTCGTAGCGGCGCTGGAACAGGCGCTTGTTGCTTTCCAGGCGCACGGGATAGCGCTCGCTCAGGTACTCTTTCCAGAAGTCGAGTTCGAGCATCTGGTTGACCAGGCCATCGCCTTCTCCCAGCGCCAGTACCGTTTCGTAGGCCTGATCGATCATCGGGTCGGTGACGCCGGACACCGGTCGGTACAGCATGCCTTCGGACTGCCAGGGCAAGCCGAGACGTTTGGCCAGGCCGGTCTGGTAGGCCAGATAGACCTCCACGTCATCGGGGTTGCCGCCACGGCTGGCAACATCGGCCCGGGCGATTTCGTTGACCTGTTCCAGCCGCGCTGCGCCTTTGGCCAGCGTCACCAGTTTCAGTTCCAGTTCCTTCGGCTCGACCGAATAGGCATGGGCCTCGTAGGCCAGCACGTTCACCCCCATGTGGTTGAACAGCTGCGCACCGGCATCGGCGCAATCCACCGGTGCCACCACCATGGTGAACAGTTTTTCGCGCAAGCGGCTGTCGACATGCACGGCGTCGAGCATGCGCCAGACGCGTTGCATCAACTGCTCGCGCGCCGTTCCGCCGGCGCGGAAATCGGCAAATCCACGTACGCTGAGCAAAGTCGCCATGAACGGTGCGGCCATGGGGTCTTCCACCAGCTCTGTCCATGGAGTTTCGCGATCAATGCCCCAGCCCGGCACGTCGGACCAGTAGTCGGCGCCATAGTTGGAGATGATCGAGGTGCTCGGGGTGGCGACAGGCATGATCGGCTCCGGTGGCAGTGCCATCGAACGGCGACTGTCCTGGTAGCGCAACTGGTTGAGGTCCGACAGCGCGGCGACGTCCAGGCGCGTGCGCGCCACCAGCCATTGCGCATCGGAACCGCTCGGCACGTCGGGGATCACGGTCAGCGGGTTGCCGCGCAAGTCGAGCAGCAAACCGCGTGGCCGTGGCTTGGCCAGAATGCCGTCCGGCCAGGTGGTCAGCCCGGTGTTCTTCAGCGCCACCACCTTCAGGCGCGGCATGCGCGACAGATCAGGCGAAAGCCCCAGCGGGTTGTCGTCCATTCTCAGCACTTCGAGGTAGGTCAGACTGCCCAGCCGTTCGACGGCGTCGCGGTCCAGCACAATGTGGTTGTTGTTCAGACGCAGACGTTCGAGGCGGCGCATCGTGCTCCCGATGCGGTCCGGCAAGCGCGTCAGCTCGCAGTATCTGGCACTCAGCTCGACCACGTTCGGAAAGTCCTTGAGCAGGCCGTTGGTGTCGGGGGCGAACCGCGCGTTGTCGAGATTGAGCAGCGTGACCTTGTCGAGAAACTTCTTCAGCGGCGGCCGTTTCGCCCACCAGGTTTCCAGATCCGTGGACAGCAGTTCCCGCGACAGATCCAGCGCATAGGCCGACGGATCGGCGCGGTTGCCCAGGTATTCGTTCTTGCGTTCGAAACAGTCCAGCAGCCTTTCATAAATATGCAGCCCGCCACCGTCACGGAATCCCTGACTGCCCGGCCCCCAGGTCTGCGGTTGCTGATAGCGCCAGCGATGGACGATGACCCGCAGCTCATCGAGTTCGTTTTCGTGCTCCTCGATGGCCTTGAGCGGCTCGCCGCGTTCGGTCAGGGCATTGGCAAACGCTTCGACCTCGCGCGGGCTGAAATGCGGATGCAGATCCTGGATGCGTTGCTCCAGCGTGGCGGCATTGCGGCTCAGACCCGGGCCGCGTACCAGAAACAGGGTGTTGTATTCAGCGACCGGACGGATCGGCGGGCTGGCAAGTAGCGTGCGCCGCTCGCTGGGGGCCTGGGTTCTGGCGATGATCCATTGCTTGAACGGTTCGATGTCGTCGGTTCGATACCCCAGGGCACTGCGGCCATCGTGATTGGTCGCCTGCAGGATTGCCTCGTACAAACCACTGGCGGGGTGGATCGGCAGGTTCGCGCCATCGCGCACCTGATAGCGGTCGGCAGCGACCCGCACCAACACCCGGACGCGCTCGGCGACCGCCGCACCGGCCTCGCAACGCAACTCGCCGTCGAACGTGCCTTCACGGATTTCAATGCGCAGCGCCCCGAAGGTATCGCTGTAATGCCGCAGCGCGCCGAGGATCAGCCGTTCGCTGTCGATGTTGCTCAGGGCTTCCTGCTGCAGACCCTGGGCAGCGCGCACGGACTGCAATTCAAACTGCACCTCGCGGGCGGTCGTGCGCAAACGCAAGGGCAAACGGCGTTGCGTCGTGGCTTGCTGCTGTTCCAGCGGTCGGGCATGGGTGACCACCCGTTCGGCGAGAACCGGCGTCAACTGTGGACAATCCACCAGCACCTGGCTGGCCGCCGACGACAGTGGCGCGTCGGGCTGCACCGGACGCGCCGGGCCGAGACGATCCAGCGTGTCGCTGAGCAATGGCGGCGGCGGGGTGTTGTCGACATGCATGCGGCGCAGCATGTCCTCGTCGGTGCCGGTCAGCAGGCGCAGGTGCTCCAGTTGCGCATCGCTGAAACCATCGGTGCGATGACCGATGCGCCGCAGCAGTTTTCGCCCGTCCCACAGACGCGGGTTTTCCGTTTCACAGACCCAGGCCCCGTCGGCGTTGTGCACAAGTGTGGGCGAGTAGGCCCGGGGACGTCGCGGATGGCGCAGGCGGTGTTTCCCGGAAAGCGGATCCTTGGTCACCTCGAAGACGTGTTGATCCAGGCGCAGCAATTGTTTGTCCCCCAGCGTATGAACGCCTTGCGCATCGGGGCGGGCCGGGTTCGGCAGGGTCTGTTCCGGCAGACGATAGGGCGCCAGATCCGGGTTCCACAGGCGGGTCTGACCATCGGCCAACTGCACCGGTTTCAGGCTTTCGACAAACGACGACAGCTTGACCCGTGCGACACGTCCAAGGCTGGCGCCAGCGGCGAAGGCACCGAGCTGGACAATGCTTTGCAGCACGCCGATGGCTTGCTCACCCGCTTCGGCCAGGTGCCCCTCGGCCATGTCGACGATGCCTTCAAAGACCCCGTCGAGCAGTTGATACGTGGTGTAGGCCAGCATCAATTCGCCGAGCCCCGGCACCAGCGGGGTCACCACCAGCAGCGCCACGTTGAAGATATCCGAGAGGATTTTCCCCAGGTTGTCCCACCAGGCCCAGCGGGCCATGCGATCGGCATACTCGGTGGAAATGGCGATCTCCCGGGCGTCATTGAAAATCTTGTTGAGCTTCTGCTGATGGAAGTAAGCCCAGAGACTGCCGGTGTAACGGGTATCGCGGTCGTCCTGGACTTTTGTCAGGCGAAATCGCAGGTCGGGGTGATCCACAGGCGTTTCGCGCCAACTGGGCAGGTTGGTTCCCGGCGGTACGGCGTGCCATTCCACGGTACTCAGGCGGGCGTTCAAGCCTGCAAAAAAATGCCCGCGTTGCTGATGGTTGACGAACTGGCTGAAAAACCGCTGATAGCTGCCGGCAGCGTCGCGGTCGCGCAGTTGCCGCGTCAGTTCCGCCATGAAGTCCAGCGCCGAGGCGTATTGTCTGAGCGGATGTTCCGGGTCATGGGGCACATAGGCAATCACCGGGACCGGGGCATTGGCGGTGTCCACGTCAGGGGCGATGAGGGTGATACCGGTCAGCGCCGTATCCATCATGGTGAGGTTGTAGTAGTTGATGGCACGCCCGCGCCAGCGCAGGTTGCGCCGATCATCGAGCATGCCCTGGATGACCTCGTAGGCGTCGCGGTCAATGTCCTTTTTCGCCAAGGCCAGCTGGGCACAGACGCTCAATGTACTTTTCTGGCTGAAGATGATCCGGTACTGCAAAACCTGGCGGGCGACACGGTTGCCCGAGCGCAGAAACTCGTTCAGATGCTGCTCGTATCGGGCGCCGATATTCAGCTCGCGGCACAGTGACTTGAACTGCTCGATACTCAGTTTTTGCTTGAG
This sequence comes from Pseudomonas sp. RSB 5.4, assembly GCF_037126175.1. Classification (NCBI taxonomy): domain Bacteria; kingdom Pseudomonadati; phylum Pseudomonadota; class Gammaproteobacteria; order Pseudomonadales; family Pseudomonadaceae; genus Pseudomonas; species Pseudomonas sp. RSB 5.4. Next base: position 3,328,747 of record NZ_CP146986.1, on the reverse strand, counting down.
CGACCTGACCGTGAAGTGGCCGTTGGCATCGGGGCGGGTGATGAACTCCGAGGCCGGGCTGAACGCTTCATCGCGGGAGAAATTATGCAGGGCAGCGTCGAGCAGCGAGACGGTCCGGCTGGTGGTAGCACCGGCAAAGTCATGGGCCCACCATGCGCTGTTGACGGGGGCGTACAGGCGCAGCCAGGTGTTCTCGACGTCGTCTTCGACGCCGAAACGCTGTTGCAGCGCCTGCTGTAATAACGGTTTGGCGAAGGCGTAGACGTCTTGCAGACTGCTCAACGCCTTGTCCACTTGGTTTTGCGCCTTCCAGGCATTTTGCATCTGCTGTTGCAGACGCAGATGTTCGGCGTCCGACACCTCTTGATACCAGGCCGTCAGCTTCAGTCGGTGCAGCTGCAATTCATTGACCCGCTTTGCTGAGCTTGCGCGCAGCCAGGCCGGAATGGCTTTTTCGATCGTTTGATAATGAACACTGACATCCGGTGAGACGAGGTGCGCTGTGCGTGGCGGTTGCCCCTGCGGGGAAAGGGTGGGCATTGCTGGATCGTCCTTGATCAAAAAATGGAGCGATCAGCCTAGGCAAGGACAGTGGGTGAAAAAAGCGCAAATACCCGGTTGTAATCGCCGGGGTTGCGCACGGAGCCTTCGAAAAACACGGAGCGAAAAATACACAGTTACCACCCCGTCACAGCGCTTTCGTGGCTTATCGGGCGGCGGTGATCTCCGGCGCCTGACACATCGTGTGCGTGCCCGGTTGCAGGTACGGCGAGAGGATCGGCGCCATGCCCTTGAGCACCTGTACCGGTAGCGCCGAGGTGAACTTGAAGTTCTCCGCCGAGCGCCCGGGGACGAACGCAGTCAGCGTGCCGAAGTGGTTATTGCCGATGTAGAACACGAAGGTCGCGGTACGGTTGATCGACTTCGAACTGAGGATGCGACCGCCGGAGCCGATGGCTTCGATGCGGTTGTCGCCGGTGCCGGTCTTGCCACCCATGACCAGTGGGGTGCCGTCGGCGGTTTTGAAACTGCCGGACACCCGTTTCGCCGTGCCCGAGTCCACCACTTGCGACAATGCCTCGCGCATCGCCGTGGCAACCTCCGATGGCATCACCCGTTTGCCCACGTGCGGGTCGTTGGTCAGGCGTGTCTCATAGGGGGTGCCGGCGGCAAAGTGCAGGCTGTCGATGCGCAGGCTCGGCATGCGTACGCCGTCGTTGAGGATGGTGCCGATCAGCTCGGCCAGCGCAGCAGGGCGGTCGCCAGAGCTACCAATGGCGGTGGCCAGCGACGGCACCAGATGGTCGAACGGATAGCCGACTTTCTGCCAGCGCTGGTGAATTTCCAGGAACGCTTCGATCTCGAGCATGGTGCGAATGCGACTGTCGCGGGCGCCCTTGTGCTTGCTCTTGAACAACCAGCTGTAGACCTCCTGACGCTCGAACTGACTGGCCTTGACGATCTCGCTGAAGGTGGCGTCCGGGTGGTTCAGCAGGTAGCCCATCAGCCACAGATCGAGTGGGTGAACCTTGGCGATGAAGCCTTGATCCGGCAGATCGTATGTGCCCGGGCCATAGGCGTCATACAGTCGGATGAGGCGGTCATCGGTGAGTTTTTCGGTGAGCTTGGCGCCCTTGAGGTGCGAACGCACGAAGCTGTTGAAATCTTCCTGACTGGCGTTGGGCAGCAGATAACGGTGCACGGCGGCCATGCGGATCGGCGTCGGGCGCATGCTGTCGAGGAACGTATCGAGGCGCGCCGGGGTGTCCTTGTTCTTGTACTTCTTCCAGAACTTGAGCAGGAACGAGGTGCCTTCGCGGTCGGCGAAACTGGCCAGGTATTCCTGACGGCGCGGATCGCGGTCATCCTTGAGCAACTCCGCGCTGCTGTTGGGGCCGGAGTAGGTGACATAGCGCACCACGTCACGCATCAGGCGAATGAACGGCAGGTTGATCGACTCGCGCAGGGCATCGCGCAGGGTCGGCATGCGGCCGTTGTCTTCCTTGCGAAAGTTGTGGAACACATGCAGGCCGCCTCCGGTGAAGAACGCCTCGCCGGGGCTGGCCGAATATTTGCGGTCGAGCGCGGCGCCGAGCATTTTCGACAGATCGTGGTCCTTGTTCTGGATCAGGTAGTCGATCACCCACTGGCTGAGGCGGTCCTGATCCGGCACCTCGACTTTCTTCAGCTCCGGCACCGTCATGGCGCCGTACTTGTCGTGCAGCTCGGAGATGATCTGCAGGTACGTGGTGAGCACGCGCATCTTCGCCGTCGAGCCGAGCTCCAGTTTGCTGCCTTCGTTGATGTCGAACGGCTGGTCGGTGCTGTCGGTCTGCACGCGCACTCGCGAGCCGTCCGGGGTCAGCTCGAACAGGGTGAAGCTGTAGCGCACCTGGGTGGTGCTGGTGGGGGTGAGCAGGCGTTCGCCGATCAAACCGATCTGCCCGGCAAACGCGGGTTCGGCGAGTTTTTTCAGGTACTCGGTGGCCTGGGTCTGCAGATCGCCCTGCAAGGTGCTGGTGGCCGACAGGTCGAGGCGATCGAGGTCGTACAGTGGGCGATTGAGCATCGTTGCCAGACGGCTGCGAGCGACGCTGATGCCCTTGTTGGTTTCGATCGGCTGAAGGGTCGGCTGGGTCTGCCAGTCGCGGTAAGTGACCTTGCTCGCCAGCGCGGCATCGGCCAGCGCGCTGTCGATCACGCCGTTCTGTTTGAGCAGGCGCAAGTGGCTGTCGGTGAGGTCGGCGAGTTCTTCACGGCCCTTGGTCAGGTAATGCGAAGGACGGCGCTGGGCGATCATCAGCGAGAGCATTTCGCGCAGGGCCAGACCTTTGTCGGCCATGGTTTTCGGATCGGTGGCCGGGCTGTTCAATTGTTCATTGGCCTTGTTGAAATCGCTGCCGTACCAGACCCGCAAACCTTCGGCCATGCCGTGTACCTCACCATGCCCCGGCACGGCGGAGAGCGGCACGCTGTTGAGGTAGTCGCGGATGATGTTCTGCCGTGCGCCGAGGGTTTCGGGGCCGGGTTGATAGGCGCGCACGCTGGCGGAGATCATCTGGCGGATCTTCTCGGCGCCAGACACCGTCAGGCCATCGGGCGAGTGCCGGTACTTTTCCAGCTGTGTCGCCAAGGTACTGCCACCCGCCGATTGCCCCGGCAGGTGCAGCAACTTCGCTACCTGAGACCACGCGGCCATGCCGAAACGCGGCCAGTCCACCGCCGGGTTGGCCAGCGGTTGTTTGGGGTCGAGCAGAAAGCGGTTTTCGATGAACAGCAAACTGCTGACCACCACCGGCGGAATCGCCGCGAAACTCGAATACAGCTGCTGCGGGTACTTGTACTGATACAACGGCGCAGCGCGGCAATCGGTGATCGACAGCCCGGCCTGGATCTTTTCCGAATAGGGCACGAACAGGCCCTTGTCGGTGTAGCTGAGCAGCGCCGGAGAAAACCGTGTTTGCTCGGTGATCACATAGTCGCGCTTGAGCAGGCGCGGCAGGAATTCATCGAGGGAGCTGTAGCCCAGACGCAGATCGAACGGCCCGTTGCCCGGATAGCGGATCGCTTCGCTGGGGCCGGGTTCCAGCTGATATTTGAGCGAGGCGGCGTATTGGCTCAGCTCCCTGGACTGAAAGCGCGAGGTGCGCATTTCCTTGTTCGCGGCCAGACCCACCACAACCGCGATAATCAGCAGCAATAACCAGAACGCCTTCCAGCCATGCCGGTTGCGGCGTTTTTTTGGGGGGATAGGCGCTTCATCCACACGTTCAGTCGGAACCACGGCTTTACTCGAATCGGTTTGCCACAAAGCGCCCATAGTCGATTGATCCATTCACGCAGATTGATCGGACTTGACTGAAGCTTAGACGGTGGTTGGTGATGGGGAAAAAAAAGTGCGGGGAAGCCATCTGAACAAAACTGAAGTCGGTGGCTGTTTTGAGTGGAGGTTATCTGTGCTGAGGGTATTTATCTGTGGTGATGGGATTTATCTGTGGCGAGGGGATTTATCCCCGATGGGGCGCGAAGCGGCCCCTGACCCAGGGGCACCGCATTTGAAGAGCTTGGGCCTGCTGCGCAGGCCATCGGGGATAAATCCCCTCACCACATTCAAATCTCCTCACCACAGATAAATCCCCTTACCAGAGATAATTACCATGATCGGGCTTCGGTAACGAACTTAGAGCCAACAGGCGTCCCAAAGCGGGTAGTCGCCTATCCGCTCCACCAAACCTGCCCGTAGCGGATTGGCGATGATGTAACGGGCGAACGGTTTCAAGTCTTCGCCATCGCGAATTGCCCGGTCGTGGAAACCGGTTTGCCACAATCGGCCGCGACGACCGGTTTCCCTGTTAACAGCTTGGGTGCAACGTGCCTTAACTGCGCCAACAACAGCGCCAAGACTGCCGCTGTTCAACTGCATCAACCAGTGAAAGTGATCGGGCATGACCACCCAGGCAATGGATTCCGCCCGACCTTGCTCATGGGCGTGACGAAGTTCTGCGACCAATAAACGGCCTGTGCGCCAGTCGGAAAATACCGGCTGGCGGTCATACACAACTGAAGTGACGAAATAGGCTCGGCCTGTTTCGGAATTTCGGCCTAAACGAAGACGGTAGGTATTTGGTTTGACTGGCATGTTCGCTCCTTGCGTTCAGTGATCAAGGTCTGAAGGCTAGTGGCGGATTACTTGAGTGGGATCTGTAAATGCCGTAGGAATTTTCGGACGGGGCGAGTAGATGGGGTTGACTGTGGCGAGGGGATTCAGCGAAACGTCGCACCGCCCCGATGGGGCGTGAAGCGGCCCTGACCAGGGGTGACCGCATTTGAAGAGCTTGGGCCTGCTGCGCAGGCCATCGGGGATAAATCCCCTCGCCACAGATAAATCCCCTCACCACAAAAACCTTTCAGCTCACAGGGCCATATGAATTAAAGAGTGCCGGTTTAGAGCTGTTTAATCATCAATACCCCCCACCCAGGGACATGACGATGCACCAACGCTGTGCAATACTCGCCGGCCTTTTTGGTGGCGACTATTCCTACGTAAAGCAGTTAATGCCTCTCCGTAAACCGGCTTTGCGCCGAGAGTTCCCGCTGAATGTTGTTGCTTATAGAGTGAAAAGCCCTGTCACAAGCTTTTTATACTGCACGCCCCGCTGATCTTGCAGGTCGGGACCTGCGAGACGTGTCTGCCCACGAGGTGGATGCGGTTTCGGGAAGATGAGGCTTATCGGCCGACGCTTCGCCACTCGGTGGTCATATCCAATAACAAGACGAGGTTGTATCCCTATGCCAGTCGGCAATCACCTGCCCCATGGCGAGACCGCTCACGGCGGCCCGCTCAAACGCGAACTCGGTGAACGGCATATCCGCCTGATGGCGCTCGGCGCCTGTATTGGCGTCGGCCTGTTCCTGGGTTCGGCCAAGGCCATTGAAATGGCCGGTCCGGCGATCATGCTTTCCTACATTCTCGGCGGCCTGGCGATCCTGGTGATCATGCGCGCCCTCGGCGAAATGGCCGTGCACAACCCGGTGGCCGGTTCGTTCAGCCGTTACGCCCAGGACTACCTCGGCCCGCTGGCGGGCTTTCTCACTGGCTGGAACTACTGGTTCCTGTGGCTGGTGACCTGCGTCGCGGAAATCACTGCCGTCGCCGTGTACATGGGCATCTGGTTCCCCGATGTACCGCGTTGGATCTGGGCACTCGCGGCGCTGGTCAGCATGGGGTCGATCAACCTGATCGCGGTAAAAGCCTTCGGTGAATTCGAGTTCTGGTTCGCCCTGATCAAGATCGTCACCATCATCGCCATGGTGATTGGCGGCATCGGCGTGATCGCCTTCGGTTTCGGCAACGACGGCGTGGCACTGGGGATCTCCAACCTGTGGGCCCACGGTGGCTTCATGCCCAACGGCGTGACCGGTGTGTTGATGTCCCTGCAAATGGTCATGTTCGCCTACCTCGGTGTCGAGATGATCGGCCTCACGGCCGGTGAAGCGAAGAACCCGCAGAAAACCATTCCCGATGCGATCGGCTCGGTGTTCTGGCGCATTCTGCTGTTCTACGTCGGCGCGCTGTTCGTGATCCTGTCGATCTACCCGTGGAACGAAATCGGCACCCAGGGCAGCCCGTTCGTGATGACCTTCGAACGTCTGGGGATCAAGACCGCCGCCGGCATCATCAACTTCGTGGTGATCACCGCGGCGTTGTCGTCGTGCAACGGCGGCATCTTCAGCACCGGGCGCATGCTTTATAGTCTGGCGCAGAACGGCCAGGCTCCGGCCGGTTTCGCCAAGACCTCCAACGGCGTGCCGCGTCGGGCGCTGCTGCTATCGATTTTCGCCTTGCTGATCGGCGTGCTGCTCAACTATCTGGTGCCGGAGAAAGTCTTCGTCTGGGTGACCTCGATTGCGACCTTCGGCGCGATCTGGACCTGGGTGATGATCCTGCTGGCGCAACTGAAATTCCGCAAAGGCCTGAGCGCCAGCGAACGTGCCGGGCTGAAATACAAGATGTGGTTGTACCCGGTCAGTTCGTACTGCGCGCTGGCGTTCCTGGTGCTGGTGGTCGGCCTGATGGCGTACTTCCCCGACACTCGCGTGGCGCTCTATGTGGGGCCAGCGTTCCTGGTGCTGCTGACGGTGTTGTTCTACGTCTTCAAGTTGCAGCCGACCGGTGAAGCGCAAGGCGCGGTGCGTTCGGCTTCGTAGCTCGAAAGCACGGTCATAAACAAGCCCCGGCCCATTGGTCGGGGCTTTTTCTTGGGCGCCACAGCGGTATTAACCGCCGGTCTGAAAGAGCGATATAAACCCCGCTTACAAGGCTCAAACCTGTATCACTTTGCAATCCCGCGCGGCAGTGAACCGAGGCGCAGACATGAGGGCGAGCGCATTTCTCGAACGAGAGCTCAGTCACCGGCAAGCCCTGCTGTTCTTCCTGCTCGCCACCGCGTTGTACGTCCTGCCACTGATCCTCGCCGACTTCCCCTACATCGACGACAACTGGCGCACGCTGGCCGCCGGCAATGCCTGGGCCGGGCAGGGGCGGTTGTTTGCCGACTGGTTTTATCAGGCGCTGACGTTCACGGGGGCCGCGCCGAACATCTATCCGTTACCTCTGTTGGTCGCCACCCTTGCCATGTCGCTGGCGCTGACCCGCCTGACCTTTCATTCCTTCGCCGAACCGACGCTGGCCTGTTGTCTGGTGCCGTTGCCGCTCTGGTACAACCCGTTCCTGTTGCAGAACCTGTCTTATCAATACGACGGCCCGATCATGGCCCTGAGTATGGTTGCGGTGATCTACGCCATCACGTTCGAAGGTTCATCTCGGGTGCAGCGCTGGCTGGTGCCGGCGGCGTTGCTGGCGCTGGCAATTGGTCTTTATCAGATCAGCTTCAATGTGTTTCTCGGTCTGTGTTGCGTGGAACTGCTCAGGGCCGTCCACCAGCAGAGCCGATGGCCGGACACCTTGCGCATGCTGGGCTGGAAACTCGCACAAGCGGTTTTGGGCATCCTGATCTACAGCGTCACCGCTTACCCGTTCATGGATACATTACGAAAAACGGATCTGCTGAACGGAGACGCCCAGCCGCTGCTGCAGATTGGCGTCAACTTCGCGCGGGTCCTGGAGAAAGTCGCGCTGTTGTTTCACGGCGGCTACCCATGGGTTTTCGCTGCGCTGGTGTTGTGTGCGATCGCCGGCTGCGTGCGGCTGGTTCAGTGTCGCCAGCCTCGTTGGCAAAGCTTGCTGCTGTGCTTGCTGACGCTGCCCGTTCTGGCCTTGCTGGTGCCGGGGATCACCCTGCTGTTCCGGGATTTCAATGAAGGTGCGCGGACCCTGATGGGGTTCGGCGTGTTGCTGTCGGGATTGTTCTATCTGGCGCACGTTGCGCTGGCATCCGGGCACCGTCGCTTGCCGTTGCTGCTGATTATTCCGCTGCTGGCGACACTCTCGCTGTCCTTCGCGTACGGCCGGGTGCTGAGCCTGCAGAAAACCTTCTCCAACAGTGCGCTGTACAGCCTGAGCCACGATATCGCCGAACATCGCGAGCTGCGTGAAGCCAAGCGGATTTATCTGTCGGTGAGCTACTCCGACCGCTGGCTGGCCAGTGCGGCCGGTTCATTCAAACGGCTACCGGTGCTGCCCTATCTGCTCAACGTCGATTACTTCGTGCTTGCGGAAAATCTGCCGGCAGCGGGCATCACCAACGTAGTCGCCGAACGCGAACGGCGCAACGCCACCCGCGTCGGCTACCAGGGTTTTCCAGCGCTGGTGGACAGCCTGTATTACCGGATTTACCTGATCGGTGATTACGGTTTCATCGTCATGAAGGAACCACCCCACGGCAGATTGTTGCAGTGGTGAATGAGCGACCGTTCATCTGATTATGGCCACTACCTGTAATTTCTGACAGTAGAACGTTCAAGCGCCTTGCCCTACCTTCGAAAGTCCCCCGGACGAAGCCATGGCAAGAAACCGTAATGAAAGGATTTCCTGCGCTGACAGTGATTGGAATTGCCGATGCCCTGATCCACTGGCAGATTTTTTTCGTCCTGTGCAGCGCCGCCGGGCTGTCCCAGGCTGCCAGCAACTTCGCTGCGTTCTGCGTGGCGGCGGCGTTCTCGTTTTACGTGAACATGCTCTACACCTTTGACAGTAAAACGCCGGTATTCGGCTATTTGCTGTTTATGGGTCTGATGGGGGGCGCGAGCTTTGGTATCGGCAGGATTGCCGATGCGCGTGACTGGAGTGGTCTGCTGACGGTCACGGTGTTTACCGCGCTGAACCTGATGTTGGGTTACGGCTTTTTCCGGTTTGTGCTGTTTCGTGGACAACGGACATGAAACCCTTGGTGGCCGTCCCTTTTTTCAAAGACGCGAATGTTTCAGTGCGGGCCGATCTGCTGGCTCTGGCGGCAGTTCTGATTATTGCGCTGTGCGTGCGGTTCTACTCCATTACAGTCCCCGCGATCTGGAATGACGAGGCCTACAGTCTGCTGCTGGCTCGAGAAACGCCGGCGCGCATCTGGGCGTTGACCGCTCTGGATGTGCATCCGCCGCTTTATTATGTGCTGCTGCATTATTGGGTGGCAGTGTGGGGAGAGTCTCCTTTGGCGGCTCGTGCATTCAGTGTGTTGGCCGATATCGGCACGTTGCTGCTTTGCATCAAGCTGATGAGCCTGATCTCGACACGCAGGGCTACCTGGATTGCTGCCTTACTGCTGGCGCTACTACCGATATCAGTGCGTTACAGTCAAGAAGTACGGATGTACACATTGCTTGGATTCTGGCTGATGGCCGCAACCGTGGCATTGTTATGTTGGGCAAGACAGCCTGAGCAAAAACGCTTTGCGTTGATCTACGTTTTGCTGATGACTGCCGCGTTTTATACCCACTACTTCGCAGGATTGTGTGTGCTGGTGCATTGGCTGTTCTGGTGGCAGAGCCGGGCCACTCGCGACGGCGCGGCGATTGCAGCGCATTCATGGTTAGTTGCCAATATTGCGATCGTGTTTCTGTATTTGCCCTGGATTCCCCGTTTCATCCAGCAGCTGGGTGGCATCGGCACCTTCGACTGGATAAAACCTGTGACGTTGCAGGGAGCCTTGACGCTTGTCTGGCAGTTCAGCGTTCTCGGGGAGGCTGCTTCAATACCTCTGACGTGGCAACTGTTGCCGTGTGGGCTGATGTTGGTGTTTGCCGGAACAATCATCATCAGCAACCCCGGCAAACGTCACTTCAGTGTTTTGCTGGTCAGTTACTTCTTTGTTCCGCTGCTCGCACTGTATCTGATTGCCCTGGCGCTTCCGTTATTTGTACCCCGATACCTGGTGTTCTGCGCGCCGGCCCTCGCGCTGATTTCTGCGGCGGCGCTGGATATCTGGGGACGGCGTCGAATAATTCTGGCGAGCGCTGCGTTGCTGTTGTTGGTCATTATGCAAGTTCACGGTCTGACGATGGTGTACCGACAAACCGATGGATTAAACGGGACAGACGCACGCAAGGACACAAGCTTCAGCTCATTGGTGACTCAGTTGAATCGGCTGGCGCATCCAGGAGACAAGATCGTGATCGCCAGTGCTTACTGGTATCCGAGCTTCGCTTATTACAACTCCACAGGTATTGATCCAAAGTTCGAGTTCCGCACATCAATTGATGGTTTCTTGCAGCTCACCCATCAAGGTGTGTTTGGCCTGCTCAATGATCCAGTAATGAATGCCTATATCGATGGTGTGACGGTGCTTGACTGTGCAGGCCGAACAATCTGGTGGATTACCGATACGGTTTTGTCGAATTAACCACCGTGCTTTGCAAAAGGGAGGAGACCTTTGCAATCGTTGCAGGAGGGAAACGTTTCGTTGTATTCGTTTGCCTGCGACCGGAGTGCCGACCTCAACTGAAGCCAGCACTCCAGTTGCGCTTATGCAGCCACCACCTCGCTCGGCTCAAAACTGTCCGCCCGCGCCATCTGCCACATCCGCGAATAGAACTCGCCATTCACCTCGCCGGTGAGCAATTCCCCCGGTTTCAGAAACACATGTAACTGCGAGAACAGTTTGATCTCGGTTGCCGACATGCGTCGCACCAGGTGTTTGGCCGACAGTTGCGACGGATGCTCGAGGCCGGCGGCAGCGAGCATTTCTGCCAGCGCCTTGAGCGTGTTGCGGTGGAAGTTGTAGACGCGCTGGGCCTTGTCCGGGACGACGAGGGCGCGTTGGCGAAGAGCGTCCTGGGTGGCGACGCCGGTCGGGCATTTGTTGGTGTGGCAGCTTTGCGACTGGATGCAGCCGATGGCGAACATGAAACCGCGCGCCGAGTTGGCCCAGTCGGCGCCGATGGCCAGGACGCTGGCGATGTCGAAGGCGCTGACGATCTTGCCGCTGGCGCCGAGTTTGATCTTGTCGCGCAGGTTCAGGCCGACCAGGGTGTTGTGCACGAACAGCAGGCCTTCGCGCATCGGCACGCCGATGTGGTCGGTGAATTCGACCGGTGCGGCACCGGTCCCGCCTTCCTTGCCGTCGACCACGATGAAGTCCGGAAGAATGCCGGTTTCCAGCATGGCCTTGGCGATGCCCATGAACTCCCACGGATGCCCGAGACAGAACTTGAAACCCACCGGTTTACCGCCGGACAGTTCACGCAGTTGCTGGATGAAATGCATCATTTCGATTGGCGTGGAAAACGCGCTGTGGCGTGACGGCGAGATGCAGTCTTCGCCCATCTGGATACCACGGGTGTCGGCGATTTCCTGGGTGACCTTGTGTTTGGGCAGAATCCCGCCGTGGCCGGGTTTGGCGCCCTGGCTCATCTTGATTTCGATCATCCGCACCTGCGGATTCTGTGCCTGAGTGGCGAAGCGTTCCGGGTCGAATCGACCGTCGCTGGTGCGGCAGCCGAAGTAGCCGCTGCCCAGTTCCCAAGTCAGGTCGCCGCCGTGTTCGCGGTGATACGGGCTGATGCTGCCTTCGCCGGTGTCGTGGGCGAAGTTGCCGAGTTTGGCGCCCTGGTTCAACGCACGGATCGCGTTGGCGCTGAGCGAGCCGAAGCTCATCGCCGAGATGTTGAACACCGACGCCGAGTAGGGCTGGGTGCACTGCGGGCCGCCGACGGTGACGCGGAAACTGTTGGGGTCGCTCAACGGTGCCGGGCGCATCGAGTGACCGATGAATTCGAAGCCTGATTGATACACATCGATCAGCGTACCGAAGGGTTTGTCGGCGCTTTCATTTTTCGCCCGCGAATACACCAGCGAGCGCTGGGCGCGGGAGAAGGGCAGGGCGTCGCTGTCGGATTCCAGCAGGTACTGACGAATTTCCGGGCGGATGCCTTCGACCAGATAGCGGATATTGCCCAGGATCGGGTAGTTGCGGCGCACCGCGTGCGGGCTCTGCAGCAGGTCGAACACACCGAGCAGGCTCAGCACACCGGTCACGGCAGTGATCGGCCACAGCCAGTCGTGTTCGAGAAAGGGCAGGCTGGCGAGGGTGAAAATCACGCAGACGGCAAAGAAGGCGTAGCGGCTCAGGAGTGACAGGCTCATACGGTTTCCTTGGTTCGGACTCAATGGTTTGCAAACCTGTGGCAGCAGGCGGGCCTGTTGAAGAGATTTATTGTGGTGAGGGGATTTATCCCCGATGGGTGGCGAAGCCGCCCCAAAACCATTCACTGCGGTTTAACTGAAAGACCGCATGCATAGACTTGGGGCTGCTGCGCAGCCCATCGGGGATGAATCCCCTCACCACAGAGAATCTATCGACACAGGAAAGCATTTCCACGCGTTATCAGGCGTTCTGCGCCTGGAGAAAAATCGAAAACAGCTCCGACTGGGATTTGATCCCCAGCTTGCTGTACATGTGTTTCTTATGGACTTTCACGGTTTCTACGGAGATTTCCAGCTTACGGGCGATTTCTTTACTGGAGCAACCGCTGAGCATCAATCGCCCGACATCCAGTTCCCGGGCGGTCAGTTGCGCGCCCTTGAGTTGTTGCACCGATGCTTCCAGTTGCACCCGCCAGTCGACCTGCGCCGGCGCGGCAGCGAGGGCCACGGTTTCATTGATTTCGTACGGCAGGCGCTGGCGCAAAAGGCCCAGTACCCAAGGCTGGATCAAAGACAGCAAAGCAATCTGTTCGCCAGTGAAACGTTTTTCACTGCCCAGCGACAGGCACAGCGTGCGCTCGCCTTCGAGCTGACAATTGAACTGGATTTCGTCGGCGACCACATTCAGACGAAAGTATCGCTGGTAATACTCGGTCAGCTCGAAATGCTCCGGCGCCACCTCCGACAAGCGGTACATGCCAGTGCGCGACTGCTCGCGGCAGGCGATGTAGAACGGGTCGAGCCGGTACAACCCGCGCAGATAGTCCTGAAACAGCGGGTCGGGACTGCCGTCCTCGCCGGGGCATTCGGCGAAGACCTGTGGGTGTTGATCGGCGCTGAACAGCAACACCACCCAGCTATCGAACGCCAGGTACTGGTCGAGCAGACGCACCAGTTGCGCCCAGAAATTAGGCTTGTCCAACGCCTCGATCAGTTGCCCGACGGCGCGGTGCCAGGTGATGTCATCAAGTGAAACAGTCATGGACTACCCCTGTCGGGTTACCCCGGCCGCGTGATTCCCTGGCCGGTTGCTTGCTGCGCATACTGGCCCACAGACAGCCACCGGGCAATCTTTCAGCGCCCGCTGCCCTTCACAAGGAATTCTCATGAAAGTCGAACTCGCCCAACTGGCGGGCCGTGACAAAGACACGGCGTACAACCTTGAACGTGCCCTCGCTGCGATTGCCGCGTGCGCCGCCGACTCGCAATTGATCGTGTTCCCGGAAACCCACCTGATGGGCTTCCCGACGGCCGAAACCGTAGCGCAAATCGCCGAGCCTGTGGACGGCCCGACCGTCAGCGCCGTGCTGGCCGCCGCCCGTGAGCGCAATATCGCCGTGGTGATCGGCCTGGCCGAGAATGACAACGGGCGCTTCTACAACACCACGCTGCTGATCACCCCAGAAGGCATCGCACTGAAATACCGCAAGACCCATTTGTGGGCCTCGGATCGCGGCGTGTTCGAGGCGGGCGACCGCTATTCCACCTGCGAGTGGAACGGCGTGCGCGTCGGACTGCTGATCTGCTACGACATCGAATTCCCCGAATCCGCCCGTGCACTGGCACAGCTGGGCGCCGATTTGCTGATCGTGACCAACGGCAACATGGACCCGTACGCCCCGACCCACCGCACCGCGATCATGGCCCGGGCGCAGGAGAATCAGGCGTTTGCGTTGATGGTCAACCGCGTCGAGGCCGGGGACGACGGCTTGATGTTTGCCGGCGGCAGTGCGCTGGTCGATCCGCTGGGGACGTTGCTGTTCGAAGCAGGGCGTGAGGAGGGGCAGGTCAGCGTCGAGCTGGATTTCGACCGGTTGAAGGTTGCGCGCAAGGATTACCGTTATCTGGATGATCAGCGCTTGAAGCTGCCGGGGGAGGTGGTGGAGCACGCGTGCGGACTGCGTGAGTTGCTGATTCCTGCGCACTGATCGGGATTCTGTGTCGGTCGGGCTGACGCCTTCGCGAGCAAGCCCGCTCCAACAGGGGAACGCGGTCACTGTGGGAGCGGGCTTGCTCGCGAAGAGGCCAGTCCAGACAACACAACTGCTTGATCCAAAAAACAACAACGCCACACCTGAAACATTCGCCGAACTCGGCTCTGCCATAAATCCAATAACATTCGGAGTAAGTCGCCCATGGCTCGTTTGCAACGCACCCTGTCATTAGGCTCGGTGGTGCTGTTCGGCATCGCCTACATGACGCCGATCATTGTCCTCGGCACCTTTGGCATCCTCGCGCAATCCACCGCCGGCATGGTTCCGGCCGCGTACCTGGCGGCACTGGTGGCGATGTTCTTCACCGCCATGAGCTACGGGCGCATGGCCGCTGCGTTCCCGGTCGCAGGTTCCGCCTATAGCTACGTACGCAAGGCGATCAGTCCCCAACTCGGCTTCATCGCCGGTTGGGCGGTATTGCTCGATTACCTGTTTTTGCCGATGGCGATCTGGCTGATCGGCGCGGCGTACCTCGCTTCGGCGTTCCCGTCGATCCCGCAGTGGCTCTGGGTACTGGCGTTCATCGGCGTCACCAGTGCGATCAACATCATCGGTCTGAAACTGGCCAACGGCATCAACGCCTTGCTGATGCTCGTGCAATTTCTGGTGCTGATCGCTTTCGTCGTGCTGTGCGTGCACTACGTTGGCGGCGATGCGCGCACACCGTTGTGGTCGCTCAAACCGTTCTTCAATGGCGACATGCAGATGCCGCTGATCATGAGCGGCGCGGCCATCGCCTGCTACTCGTTCCTTGGCTTCGATGCGGTCAGCACGCTGACCGAAGAAACCCGCGACCCACGCCGCACCATTCCACGGGCGATCATGTTGATCACCCTGATCGGCGGGCTGATCTTCGTCGGGGTGTCGTACTTCGTGCAGATCGCGCATCCGTCATTGCAGTTCGACAGCGTAGACTCGGCGGCCTATGAAATTGCGCGCAACATCGGCGGCGATCTGTTCGTCTCGATCTTTCTCATTGGCTTGATCGTCGGCCAGTTCGCCTCGGGGTTGTCGGCCCAGGCCAGCGGTGCGCGCCTGCTGTTTGCGATGGGCCGCGACGGCGTGTTGCCCAAGTCTTTTTTCGGCACCTTGCATGCGCGCTTCGGCACACCGGTCAACAGCATCCTGCTGTGTGCAGTGGTGGCGTTGCTGGCGCTGAAACTCGACGTGACCACGTCCACTTCGTTCATCAACTTCGGCGCGTTCCTGGCGTTCAGTCTGGTCAACCTGTCGGTGATCTTTCATTACTGGATCGGCGGCGCGAAAAAAGGCCCGCGTGAGCTGGTGCTGTTTCTGATCTTTCCGTTCATCGGGCTGGTCGCGGACTTGTGGCTGATGGTCAGCCTGGATCACCTGGCGGTGTATCTGGGCCTGAGCTGGCTGGCGATTGGCGTGGTGTATCTGGCGGTGCTCACCGGCGGTTTTCGGCGTCAGCCGCCGGAGATGGATTTTCAGGAAGCCACGTAAGATCTTCAGCAGCGGCTTTGCTGCGCAACGGCAAGCATGTGATGCTTGCCGTTTTTGCGCCAAAGGCTTTGTCTGACATGTCGACTTTTTCCGCTCCACCTTCCGGCCTCATTCGTATTGCCGCCGCGCTGTTGCTCAACGCCGAAGGCCAGACCCTGCTGGTGCGCAAACGCGGCACCACGGCGTTCATGCAGCCGGGCGGCAAGATCGAAACGCATGAATTGCCGGTGCACGCGCTGGCCCGCGAGCTGGAGGAAGAGCTGGGCCTGCAAATCGACCCGGCGCAGGCCTGCTTCCTTGGCCAGTTCTCGGCGCCGGCGGCCAACGAGCCGGGATTCGTCGTGCAAGCGGAGATTTTTCAGCTGACCATCGACGCCGATGTGACGCCCGCCGCCGAAATCGAGGAAGTGATCTGGATCGATCCGGCGACTGATACGGGTCTGGTTCTGGCGCCATTGACACGTGACCTGATCCTGCCGTTTTATCGCCATTCGCTGACCGCGATCGCCTGATCATTCACGCACAGGACGCCCACCATGATCCCGCTTCCAGACCTGCTGATCTTCGCTGCCGCCGCGCTGTTGATGGTACTGACGCCGGGGCCGAACATGATTTACCTGATCTCCCGTTCGATCTGTCAGGGGCGCAAGGCCGGGGTCACTTCGTTGCTTGGCGTGGTGGCGGGGTTTTTCGCGCATCTGTTCGCGGCTGCCGCCGGTTTGACGGCGGTGTTTCTCGCGGTGCCGATGGCTTATGAAGTGCTGAAATGGGCCGGCGCGTTGTACCTGCTGTGGCTGGCTTGGCAAGCGGTCAAGCCCGGTGCGCGCTCGCCGTTCGAAGCGCAGCAATTGCCCCCGGACTCCTCGCGCAAACTGATCACCATGGGCTTTCTTACCAGCGCCCTGAACCCGAAAATTGCGGTGTTCTACCTCTCGGTGTTTCCGCAATTCATCACCCCCGAACACGGTTCGGTGTTCACCCAGAGCATCATGCTTGGCCTGACCCAGATCAGCGTCAGTTTCAGCGTCAATCTGCTGATCGCGCTGTTCGCGGCGGGCATCGCGTCGTGGTTCGTGCGCAATCCGACATGGCTGGCGCTGCAGCGTTATTTCATGGGTTTTGTACTCGCCGGTCTGGCGGTGCGCCTGATGCTTGAACAACGCAGGACGGCCTGAGCATGTGGATCGAACGCCTCGACGCCAGCCATGCGCTGGCTTACCGCGAGCTGATGCTCGAAGCCTACGACCGCCACCCGCAGGCGTTCACCTCCAGCGTGCGCGAGCGTGCGGTGATGCCGTTGAGCTGGTGGGAAGCGCGGCTGACCAGCAAGCTCGACGTGGTGCTCGGTGCGTT
Source organism: Pseudomonas sp. RSB 5.4 (assembly GCF_037126175.1). Classification (NCBI taxonomy): domain Bacteria; kingdom Pseudomonadati; phylum Pseudomonadota; class Gammaproteobacteria; order Pseudomonadales; family Pseudomonadaceae; genus Pseudomonas; species Pseudomonas sp. RSB 5.4. The sequence goes on along the minus strand of NZ_CP146986.1, from coordinate 3,311,836 downwards.
CGAAGCGGGCACATTGGCCGGCATCGTCGGCCTGGCTTTCGAGCCCAGGGAAAAGGCCAGGCACAAATCCACCTTGTTCGGCATGTACGTGTCAGCTGACTTTCGCCAGCACGGTCTGGGGCAAAAACTGGTCGAGGCCGCCATCGCCGAAGCACACACTCATCCGGCACTGAAACTGATCCAGCTGACCGTCACCGCCGGCAACGATGCGGCGTTCAACCTGTACCAGCGCTGCGGCTTTCATCCAGTTCGGACTGGAGCCGCTGGCGGTACGGGTGGGTGAAGACTACTTCGACAAGATCCACATGTGGCGCCAGCTCTGACACCACACTGTCCCCCTGTGGGAGCGGGCTTGCTCGCGAAGGCGGTGGGGCAGTGCAGAACCCGTCAACTGACAGATTGCTTTCGCGAGCAAGCCCGCTCCCACAAGGGGATGTGTGTCAGCGCACCGCGCTGACGCCATCCAGTGTCGAGAACGAAGTGTCCTTGGCGGTCAGCAGGAAATCGCGCATGTACGGCGCATCGAGCATGTCGGCACGAATCGCCGCATACAGCGTGGCGAACAGGCCTTTCTCGCCCAGGCGCTTGGCCTTCACGTAACCGCGCGAGCTGTATTCGTGCAGTGCCCAGTGCGGCATGCCGCAGACGCCACGGCCGCTGGCGACCAGTTGCATCATCATTACCGACAGCTCCGAGGTGCGCACCTGCGCCGGTTCGATGTCGGCCGGTTCGAGGAAGCGGGTGAAGATGTCCAGCCGATCGCGCTCCACCGGGTAGGTGATCAGCGTTTCAGTCAGCAGGTCTTCGGGAACGATGTACGGTTTGCTCGCCAGCGGGTGCTGGTTGGCCACCGCGAGCATCGCTTCGTAAGTGAACAGCGGCACGTAAGTGATGCCAGCGATATCCAGCGGATCGGAGGTCACCACCAGGTCCAGATCGCCGCGGGCCAGCGCCGGCAGCGGGGCGAAGGCGAAGCCCGAGGCGAGGTCGAGTTCGACTTCCGGCCAGGCGTCGCGGAACTGGTCGATGGTCGGCATCAGCCACTGGAAACAGCTGTGGCATTCGATCGCCATGTGCAGGCGCCCGGCGGTGCCACCGGCCAGACGACTGATGTCGCGTTCGGCGGCACGCAGCAGCGGCAGGGTCGCGTCAGCCAGTTGCAGCAGACGCAGGCCGGCGCTGGTGAAGCGCACCGGTTTGGTCTTGCGTACGAACAGCGGCATGCCCATGCGCTCCTCCAGCTCCTTGAACTGGTGCGACAAAGCCGATTGGGTCAGGTGCAGACGGTCGGCGGCATCCACCAGGCTGTCGGCCTCGCGCAGGGCATGCAGGGTTTTCAGATGACGGATTTCAAGCACTGCTGGCCCCATGAGGAAAATTTGTGATCAGGACGAAAGCAGTGAGTTTGTCTCATGTTGACGGCGCTGTCGACCGCTCAAGCAGCCGCGAGGCACAGCCAGTGCCCCGCTGCCTTTTGCTTAGAGATCTGCGAAATGCCGAATGCCCAGCGGTTTGCCGATATCGCCACGCCAGATCGCTTCGACCTGCGCACCGCCGGCGGCCTGGGCCTGCTGCCATTGCAGGCCGAGATTGCGTTGCTCCGGCAATTTCAGATGGGCTTTGACGAAGTCGGCGAACGGCACCTTGTCCGAGGTGTAGTGAAAGTGCGCATACCACAACGCGCGCGGCGGCGTGGTCGTGAGGTCGCGCACCTGGTATTCCTGAAGGAAATCCTTGCGCCCGTCAGCGCGTTTGCCCAGCGCCCGCAGCGATCCTTCCTTGCGAATATCTACCACCTGCTGTTGCAGCAAATAATCCAGATAGCCTTCGGTAGGCGTCTTGCTGCGCAGTGACTGATCGATGCGCAGCGTGCGGCCGGTACGCTGCAGTTCAGCGGCCGTGTCGTGCAGTTGTCGCACCATAGGTTCAGTCGGTGACAATCGCTCGATAGTCTGCGCGCGGGTGCTCAGCTCCGTTGCTTCGCTGACGAGCATATGTTCCAGATCCACCGGCAGCATGTCCTGGGGAGCGTAGGCCTGAACCCGGTTGCTGTAGGCTGGAACCGCCGCGAGACGTTTTCGCGCCTCGGCCAGCAACGGCTGAACATCGGTCGGCAGTGGTGCAGCGGCTGGCGCGGGTTGGGCTTGCAGGTGGTACTTGCCAGAGGAGCGCGGCAGCCAGGTTTCGCGGAAGCCGTCGATGCCTTCGACAGTGAAGCGTTTTTCCCGGGTGCCGGCGTCGATGCTTTCCCTGCCGATCAACAACTGGTTGTCCTCGGTTTCGAACAGTTGCCTGCCGCCGGGCTCCTTCGGCTTGATTGGCGGACGCTGTTTGATCGCATGCCGCGCGTGTTCTTCAACCTTGCTCAGACCGTCGAGAAACGGCCCGACCTGTTCCAGATCCAGATGCTGCGCATAACCCAGCGCCCAGGCGTTGAGCTGACGGCGGAAACCGGCATAAATCTGCAGACAGTCCTCGATCACCCGATTGCGCTGGGCGAGGCTGGCGCTGACCTCTGGCAGGTGATGCTGGGTCAGCAACGCGCGCCCGACCTTGACCCGGGCGTCTTTGAGTTGGGTATGAAAATACACCCAGGACAGGTCGGTGACAGCATCGTAGCGAGTAATGATTTCCAGCAGATGTGCAGTTCTGAGGTAGTGGTGCGTGTTGTCGCCAAGGTTGCGGTTGAGATTGCTCATGTCTGTCGCCATCCGGGCTTTCTGCGCGCGATTGCTGATGCGGTTGTTCCACAGGTTGGCCTGCTCGGTGATTGCGTGCAGTTGATCGAACTCCTTGAGGAAATCCTTGCGTACCCGCTTGCGCCGGGCCATGAGTTGTATATGGACGGCGGTGTTGTCGAAAGGGGTGGCATCGGACTCGGCGACCAGTGCGTCGATCCGGTTCAGGTGTTCCAGCAAGCGATCGCGGGCGACGGTGACGCGCTGTACGGCGCGGTCGACCACGATCCAGGCACAGCGGCTCTGGATGTCTTCGATTTGCAGACGCTTGCGGCCGTGGCTCAGAGGCAGCAGTTCGGCAAGGTTGTGGTATTGGGCGATCGCGATGTCGATGTCGTTGAGGCACGCTGTGTCGACCGCTGCCTGTAGTGGTTTACGCTGGACAACGTCGAGTTTCTGGTAGTTCTCCAGCAACTGGTTGGACGCGCGTGTCTGGGTGTCGAGACGCCGGGTGTAGGCGTCGGCGGTATTGGTCAGGGTCAATTGCCTGCGCAGTTGCCGATCGGTCCACCAGCGCGGCAACCACTGGCGGATCGGCGCGGGCCAGAGTGGGTCCATGCCGTCGGCCAGATGTCCGAGCACGGCGCCGCCGCCAGCACCGCCGCCGTCCATCAGCGTGCCGTGCACCGCATGGTGGGTGTTCCACTGGCCATTTTCGTCGAGGGCGATCGGTTGTTTGTAGCTGCGCATCCGTGAGCCATAAAGCCTCCAGCCACGCGGCGCATCGCTGAGCTGAACCTGATAGATGCGACCCTGACGAACAATGAAGTCGCCATCGGCGTGGCGGTAGACGTTGCGATAGACACCGTGGGTGGCCGGTTGCAGGCCGGCGAGAGAGATTTCGAATTCGTACTCGTAACCCTTGAAGCGCTCGAGCGACTGCCGTGCCCATTGCCAGGAGGTCGACATCGCGGCGGATCTGCCCAGTGCCGCGCGTTGCCGCTGACGGGTGGCCAAACGCGCGGCTGCGGGGGCCGAGACCGTTCCGGGCAGCACATCCATTGCTGCGTCGATCAGCGACAGCAGCACCGCCTCCACCTGCGCCAGCCCATGCCCGAGCTCGCCGCGCAAGAATGCCGCGACGGCCAGATTGGCGCTGCTCCAGGCGTCATACAGGGCCACCGCCGCGCCCACGAACGGCAACATGCCGATGGCCATTTTCAGATAGTTGAACAACGCTCCGGACTTCAGTGCACAGCGCTCCAGATACAACGCATCGTTGGACCGCGAACTGCTGCGATGGGCCTCCAGCAACCGGCCCATGTGCACGTTCAATAGATGAAAGGCCAGCGAGGTGGTCGCCGGCCAGGCCATCCCGATGCCGATCAACGCATCGAAATTGCGCAGTTGTGCCTGGTTGATCCGGCTGACATGGCTGGCAAAGTTGCCACTCACGGCGCGTCCGGCCAGGTAGCTGACGACTTTGCTGTCCACACAACGTCTGAACAGATCCACCCGCGCCTGTTCCAGCGTTGCGTATTGACGCAGGAAGATCGCGTCGGTGCTGTCGGGCAAGTACAGCAGGGTCAGGCCACTGGTTTGCTCGACAATGAACGTGACACCCGCGAGCGTGCTCGGTCCCTGATGCGCGGTGTCCTCTCCACCGACCGTCAGGTGCACCGGCAGCAGCGCGATACGTTGTCCATTAACGGCATACGCCTGAGGTGTAGTCGCCTCAATGGCGACCTTCAGCACGGCATGGCCGGCACTGTCGATGTGCCGTTGCAGCAGGGCGAATTCACCTTGCAACCGGAGCATCAGCCGCCACGGCTCGCTCAGGCATTCGCGGCGCCAGGCCTGCTGAAACGCAGGTTCTGCCGGTGCGCCGAGAAATGCCTGGCGAATCAGTTCTTCGTAACGTCCGGGCAGATCCAGTTCTGTCACCAGGTTGCGCAAATAGGCCGGGGTGATCCCGGCTTCGAGGCGCTGTCGATCAGCGGGGTTCTCGGCGCTGATTCCGGCGCGCATGAACGAGAGGCGCAGCCACATGTCCTGATCGATGTTTTCCTGTGCCAGTTGTTCAAGGCTGAGGTCGCCGCGCTTGTCGCTCGCGGTCAGCACATTGCTTTGCGGTGTGCCAGGCGCGGCGCCCTCCATCACGGTTTTTTGCCAGAAAGTCGAATCGGGCAGGTCGAGGCTCACGCTAGCGCTTTGTTTGAGCGCAAAGTTTGCGCGCAAGCGGGCGTCGATGCGCTGTCTGGCGAAGGTCTGTCGCGACGGCAGCTCTCGTTCGAGCAACGCATGGGCGCGTTGCATGGCGCCGAGATACTGGCTGATCAGCGTTTTGATCCGTGCACGTGGCGCGTCGTCCAGCTTTTCAAACCATGCAGGCAGGCTGCCGGCCAGCGCCGCGCTATGGTCTTGCGCCTGACGTTCGGCAAAGGCCCGGTCGCGGGCCTGCGCGACCGCTACGGTCAGGCGTGGCAGGTGTTGTTCGCGCAGCATTTCCATCTCGGCCCGACGTTCGTCGACACGGTCGGGCAGCGGGTTGTCGCGCAGGATCTGCGCGGCCTGCTGTTCGCATTGATAAAGCTGTTGATCGAGGGACCAGGCGAGCGGGTCATTAGTGAGAGGTGTGAGATACAGGGTCAGCCCGCCGTCATTGGGCGAGCGTTTGAACAGATTCTGCTCCAGCGCCGCGCGCGAGGTAAAACGCTGCAGGCCGCCGAACTGGCCGGGCCAGTAAAGCAGCAGGCTGTCGCTTGAGTCGGACGCCAGCGCCGCAGTCGTCGCGATGATCAGTACGCCTCGAAGATCCTCGACGGCAGTAATGCCCTGATCTGCCGCCGCCAACGATACGCGGGCGATAACCCCGTCCGCTGTCGGCAGATTGTGCCCCGGCGCGTCGAGCAATGCGATGACGCGTTGATGCTCTTCGACGGTCAGCTGATTCAGCGCCCGTTGCAGTTCGACCTCGGCGCGCAGCCCTGCGATACGCGCCTGCAGCAGGGCATGGTAGTGCACGTTGCTGGCTTGGCGCAGTTCGAGCATCGTCAGTGGATGCTGGCTGTCGAGCAGGGCGGATGCCGCGTCATGACTGGCTTGCTGCGCGTCGCTCAAAGCGTCGAATCGTTGCGCCAGTTGTTGACGTTGCGGACTGTCCGGATCAGCGTCGCCAAACAAGCGGTCGAGCGCACGCTGTTCAAGCGCCAGCGCCTGCTGGCGCAGATCCAGGGGAATGTCGGCAACCAGCAAGCCGAAGGGTGCAACCTCATCGACGGTTTGCCCGGCACTCTCCGGCAGGGCGGGCGCGACCGGGAAGAATGTGTCGAGCGTGGCCCAACTGGCACCGGCGCTTGCCGATGTGGACAGCAGTGGTTCGATTCCGCGTGTGAGTGGATCGCTACCAAACTCGATGAAGTCCAGCGAGATGATGCGTAACGGATCCGGCTGCTGATCAATCAGCCAGCGTTCAAGCGTGGTCTGCTGTTCGAAACAGATCAACGGTTGCCGGTGCGCGGGCAGATAAAGCAGCAACGTTTCCTCCAGCTGGATCAGCAACGTGCCGCATACGCGCAGACGGCTGTTATCGACGCGGTTGAGTACCGGTTGCGCGACCCGCAGGTCCGCCGCGACCTTGTTCGAAGGGGTGAGGAGCTGCGCCAGCCTCTGTCGTTGTGCGGCGTCGAGCTTGCCTTCGGCCCCCGCCCATTGAAGCGCGGCCTCGAAATGCCGGTGATAGAGGCTCAGGGCATGCTCGCGCCGCGACAGCGCCGTGCCGGGCGCGCGGGCACCCCACCAGGCGCTTTCGGGCTGTTGGGGATGTTGGGCCATGAGATCCAGCCATTGCTGGCGACAGTCGTTCAAACGAGCCGTCGCCAACAGGTAAAGCGTTTGATCGACGTATGGCTGTAGCCGTTGATCAAGGCCGAAGTCGGCCGTTGCAGGGGGCAGTGCGTGGGACATGCGACGAGGCTCCAGAGGGCATGCAAACCGGGAAATTCCGGTTTTCATGCCCATTAGAGGCGCGCTGTCACAAGCCCATGCGGTACATGGTTATCGCTGGGTAGTGGCTTTGTTTCAGAGGATGTACAGACCGGCCCGGCCTGATTCGTTGCCGTCATTGGGTTGGCGTAGAAGATCGTGTCGGACGGCAGGGCGCTGCGCAGAGTGACCACTCGGCAAACTTCATCAAACTGTCATGCAACTGTGGCAGCGCGCTTGAACAAACTTCATCAGACTCGCGCTCTACTGGGGTTCTGCGTTTCGGTGTTTCTTCATGCGTTTATTTCTTTTGTTGGCCGCGCTGTTGTTCGGCCTGCCGTCGATGGCGGCTTCGCGTTGCGACGTCAATGTACCGACCGAACGGGTCGATCTGGCACAGGTGAGCCTGGCGTACCAGAGCATCGGCCGTGCCTCGGATCCGGCGCTGTTGCTGGTCATGGGCCTGGGTGGTCAGTTGATCCACTGGCCCGACGAAGTGGTGGTTGCGCTGTGTCAGCAGGGCTTTCGGGTGATCCGCTATGACAATCGCGATGTCGGTCTGTCGACCTGGCGTCAAGCGCCCGCCGAGGCCAACCTGACCTTTGAAGTGCTGCGCTACAAGCTCGGCTTGCCGGTGTCGGCGCCTTACTCGCTGACCGACATGGCCGACGATGCGCTGGGCTTGATGGACGCGCTGCACGTCGACCAGTTTCACGTACTGGGCGCGAGCATGGGCGGGATGATCGCCCAGCACCTGGCGGCGATGGCGCCGCAGCGGGTGGAGAGTCTGACGCTGATCATGACCAGTTCCGGCGCCGAAGGATTGCCGGCGCCGAGTGCGGCGCTGGTGCAACTGCTGGCGCGGCGCGGCGCGCCGAATCGCGAGGTGGCACTGGAGCAGCAGGCCGATCTGCTGGCGGCGCTCGGCAGCCCGTCAGTCACTGATGATCGGCAGGCGTTGCTGCATCAGGCTGCAGTGGCCTACGACCGGGCGTTCAACCCTGAAGGGGTGAAGCGGCAGATCATGGCGATCCTTGCCGAGCCGAGCCGTGTCACCTTGCTCAATCAACTGCGGGTGCCGACCCTGGTGGTACACGGCACGGCCGATCCGTTGTTGCCGGTGATGCACGGCGTACATCTGGCGGCGCATATCCGTGGCAGTCAGCTTAAGCTGATTCCGGGGCTGGCCCATCGTTTTCAAGAGGCGTTCAAGGCGCCGTTGCTGGCGGCGGTGTTGCCGTATTTGCAACAGCACCGTGAGGACACGTCGCACTGGGCGCAGATCGAGCCGGTGGCAAGCGGCAACCTGCTGTAGGCGAGGTTTTGGCGGTGTTGATTCGGGCCTCTTCGCGAGCAAGCCCGCTCCCACAAGGGCAACCGTATTCCGAATGTGGGAGCGGGCTTGCTCGCGAAGGGGCCATCACTGTCATCGCAAGAGCAGGCAGGTGTATCGTGCAAACTTTCCCGCACGATTTCCGCCCGCGAGGTGTGTGATGAGTTCAGCTTTGAAAATCGATTTTGTCAGCGACGTTTCCTGCCCGTGGTGCGTCGTCGGCCTCAATAGTCTGCTGCAAGCCCTGGAGGTTCTACGCGATGAAGTGCAGGCCGAGATTCATTTCCAGCCGTTCGAACTGAACCCGAAGATGGGCCCGGACGGGCAGAACATCACCGAGCACATCGGCGAGAAATACGGCTCGACCCCGGAACAGTCACAGAAGAACCGCGAGGCGATTCGTGCCCGTGGCGCCGAGGTCGGATTTGCCTTTCGCACCGATGGCAACAGCCGCATCTACAACACCTTCGATGCTCATCGGCTGCTGCATTGGGCGGGTCTTGAAGGTTTGCAGTTGAAGTTGAAAGAGGCGCTGTTCAAGGCGTATTTCACTGACGGCGGTAATCCGTCCGATCACGCGCAACTGGCGCAGATTGCCGAAAGCGTGGGCCTGGATCGGCAGCGTGCGCAAGCGATTCTGGCCTCCGCCGAGTTTGCCGATGAGGTGCGTGCAGAAGAGCAATTGTGGCTGCAACGCGGCGTGAGTTCGGTGCCGACCGTGGTGTTCAACGGTCAGTACGCGGTCACGGGCGGGCAACCGGTGGACACCTTTGTCGGGGCGATTCGGCAGATCATCAGTGAAGCCCGCGGCGGCACCGTCAACTGACCTTGCGGGGTCAGCGCACGATCTTGTCGACGTGAATCCCGAGCTTCTTCAGGCGATACCAGAAGCTGCGCTCGGAGATCCCGATCAACTGCGCGGCGGCGGCCTGCACGCCGTTGCTCTGTTGCAGTGCCGCAAGAATGTAGGCTTTCTCGACTTCGGCGAGTGCTGCGTCCAGATCCGCCGGCACGCCGTTGATTTCGCTCAGCGGGCCGCTGCTGTCCGAGGCTTGCGCGGCGAACAGGTAGGCCGGCAGATCCTGTTCCTCGATGATGTTGGCGGAGGCGACGATGGTCGCGCGCTCCACGCAGTTCTGCAGTTCACGGATGTTGCCCGGCCATGAATAGCGGGTCATCGCCTGCAAGGCTTGCGCGCTGAAACCGCTGATGCGTTTGCCGGCCGCGGCGCCCAGGGTGTGGGCAAAATGTCGGGCCAGCGGGGCGATGTCCTCGACCCGATCGCGCAGCGCCGGCAGCGGAATGGGAAACACGTTGAGGCGGTAGTAGAGATCTTCGCGAAACTCCTTGTTGGCCACCGCTTGCAACAGGTCTTTGTTGGTGGCGGCGATCACCCGCACATCGACCTTGCGTTCCTTGGTATCGCCCACCGGCTCGATCACCCGCTCCTGCAGGGCGCGGAGGATCTTGGCCTGCAGTGCCAGCGGCATTTCACCGATTTCATCAAGAAACAATGTGCCTTTGTCGGCCTGCTGAAAGCGCCCGATGCGATCAGCCACGGCGCCGGTGAACGCGCCTTTGCGGTGGCCGAACATTTCGCTTTCCAGCAGCCCCTCGGGGATGGCCGCACAGTTCACCGCAACGAACGGTTTGTCGGCGCGGTTGCCATGTTTGTGGATGGCCCGGGCGACCATCTCCTTGCCGGTGCCGCTTTCGCCGCTGAGCAGCACGGTGGCGGCGCTTTCGCGTACCGAGTCCACCGCTTGCAGCACGTTGCGAAAACTCGGACTGTCACCGATCAGGCTGTCGATTTGCCGATGTTCGTCGAGCTCGGCGCGCATGCGCTGGTTGTCTTTGAGGATGTCGCGAAATTGCAGGGCCTTGCTGACGGTGATGTCCAGCTCGTCGATGTCGAACGGTTTGGCGATGTAATCAAATGCGCCATTGCGCATTGATTCCACCGCATTTTTCACCGTGCTGTAGGCGGTCATGACGATGACCGGCAACTGTGGATAACGGTTCTTCACCTCTGCCAGCAAATGCGGACCGTCCATGCCGGGCATGCGCCAGTCGCTGATCAGCAGATCGATGTCTTCGCTTTCCAGCACCTTGAGTGCGTGCAGGCCATTGCCGGCGGTGAACACGTTGATGCCGTTCTGCCCGAGGGCCGAGGCCAGCAGATCGCAGAGTTTCGGTTCGTCGTCCACCACCAGAATGTTATGCGTCATCGTCGCTCTCGTCGAAGTCCTCGCCATTGGCCGGAATGTACAGGCTGAAGGTCGCGCCGGCATCTTTTTCGCTGACACATTCTACGCGCCCGTTATGGTTTTCCATGACCGAAAACACTTTGGCCAGGCCCAGTCCGGTGCCCGAGGCCTTGGTGGTGACGAACGGGGTGAAGATGCGCTCCAGCATGTCGGCTTCGATCCCCTGACCGGTGTCCGCCACGCTGACGATGGTGTATTTGGCGTCGCTGGCGATGCTCAGGGTCAGTCGGCCGCCATCAGGCATCGCGTCGATGGCGTTGACGATCAGGTTCAGGCCGGCCTGTTTGAGTTGCTTGGCATCGGCATAGATTGTCGCCCCCGGCGCCTGATCGTCGATGTGCAGATCAATGTTGTGGCTGGCCAGCTCCGGCGCGCAAAAACCGGCCAGTTCGTCGACCAGGGCGCGGGCTGACTGGGTGGCGCGGATCGGCGCGCTGGGTTTGGCGAAGTCGAGAAACTCGGTGATCAAATCGTTGATCCGGCTGACTTCCTTGACCACGTATTCCAGATGTCGCCTGTCGGTTTCCGGCAGGTCGGCACGGCGGTGCAGCAGTTGCGTGGCGGTTTTGATGATGCCCAGCGGATTGCGGATTTCATGGGCCAGCCCCATGGCGACTTCGCCCAGCGCGTGCAGGCGATCACGGCGGCGCAGTTGCGACTCCAGATGCTGCAACTCCTCCAGACGTTCGCTCATGTGGTTGAACGTGCTGCTCAGTTCTGCCAGTTCGTCGCCGCCGTTCACGCTCAGGCGCTGATGATAGTCGCCGGCAATCACCGCTTGTACGCCTCTGGCCAGACCGCGCAACGGCTTGGTCAGACGTTGCGAGACCAGCCAGCCAACCGCCAGCGACGCCGCCGAACTGAGCAGGAAAATCAGGATGAACAGGTTGCTCTGATTGACCAGGCCGACCAGGCTGGTGTGGCGCAGCAGTCCGCTGAAAATCACCCCTTGCAGTTGGCCGTTTTCGTTGAAGATAGGCCGGTAGATGCCGCTGTAGCGGTTGGTGAATTGCTCGAACGGCCGCTTGCTTTCGCGCAGGTGCTGTTCAATTCCTTTCGGCACTTGCAAGGGGTGATCCTCAAAGCGCTGGGTCGAGAAGATCTCCGAGAAGTCATCGCCCTTGGCCAGGTAAAGGCGCAGATCAAGCGAATGCACGTCGGCAACACTGGTGAGGAAGCTGTCGTCCAGATAAGTGCCGATGATCAATTTGTATTCGATGCCGCTCTGTTCGGTCTCGAACGTCGAAATCACCGTGCCGGTGGCCACACCGCCCACCTGCAGGGTTTGCAGTACCGCTTTCGGGGCGGTGCTGATCTGGCTGACGATGTCGTCGGCGGCGGTGCTGTACACCACTTTGTGATCGCTGTTGCGTACCAGCGCCACGACGTCGATGCCCATGGAGTCGGCGACGTCGGCGGTCAGCTTGTTGTGCTTGGCCGATTGACGATCGGTGGGAGGGCGCGTGTAACGCAGAAACAGCTGAGCAGCGCGGGCGTTGTCGCGCAGGATTTCACTGATTTCGTCCTCGACGATCTTCGACGATTCCTGCAGCCAGATGCGCACGTTGCTGTCGAAGATCTGCGACAGCGTGGTGGCGGCCAGTTCCGCGGCGATCATGGTCGGAATCACGCTGACCAGCCAGAAGGCCAACACCAGTTTGCGTTGCAGACTCCAGCCGGAAAGGGCGAAAGGTCGGGGCGTGGCGCGTCGGTCATTGATCATTGGATTTCGCTTATTGCAGCTGCCAGGGCCGGATCGCTGCGATCCGGGCGGACGAATATTTTCACCAGACGCAACAGTTGGTCGAACAGTGGATTGCGATGGCGGAAGAACACGGTGTTACCGACAAACGAGCAGCCCAGGCGCAGCTTACTGGCATAGCCGGCCTGCCCGCACACATAGATCGCCAGTTTGTGCTCAATACAGTAGTCGACATTTTCCAGCCAGCTACGGGTGTAAAGATTGTACTGCCGCGTGCGGGCCAGATCGTGGGCAAAAAACTTGTCGACCAACCGCTGCCCGTCGAGCAATACCAGATTGAACGCCACCAGTTCGTCGCCGACCCAATAGAGCACGCACGCCGACCGATTATCGAGGTGATTGAGGACTTCGCGAAAGTACGCCGCAGGCAGGCATTCGAAGGCCAGATCGCTGCGGGCGAGGGTGGCTTCGTAGAGTTCCATCATGCGCGGCAGCAAGTCGTGCACCGAGCGTCGCCATTCCGTACGCGGCCCCTGGTTGCGCAAGATTCGGCGCAGATCCTTGCGCGTGGATTTCCCCAGGCTACCCAGATAAGCGTCCACCGAGGCGAAGCTGATCGGCAGTTCGGCACCGGGCAACCCGGGCATGCTTTGCAGGCCGGCCTGCTGACAGACTTCCAGCCACTGTGGATCGCGATGCGAGGCATCCTTCACCGCGAACAGGCCGATCCCGGCGTGTTCGGCATCCTGTCTTGCCAGCTCCAGCAACTGACGGAGCAGTGACGGGCGGTGCGTCGGCGCAATGTGCGAAGCCGTGCCGACATGGCACTGCTCGGCCACCGGCGAGCCGAGGGCGTACAGACGGATGTCGAACAGCCGTGGCAGATGTCGGCGTAGCCATTGACTGACGCGTTTGCCCGCGCCCTGCAGCGTGGTATCGAGTGAGTAGGCCGTGATGAACGCCACGGTGGCCGCGATCAGGCGGCCGTCCTCGTGCAGCGTCAGGTAGCGCCAGTGAAAGCCGTCAATGCCGGCGCGTTCAACGGCGCGATAGTAATCCCAGTCCTCCAGCTCATCGACGAAGCAGTCATTCCAGGCGCAGCGGTCGATCGCTTCGATCGTTGAGAAGGCTTGAGCGGTGGTCACGTCGTTTCCTTATGTCGGCGAGTCGTGGTGTTCGGCCTGTGTCGCAGGAAGTCTGCCGGCAACTGCTCAAGCCAGTTGCCGGTACTCCAGCGGCGCAACTGGGCTGCTGATCTGCTGCATGAAGCGTCGCTGTATGAAGTCGATGCTCAACTCCACGACACGGCGGTACTGCAGGTCGACCGTGATCATGTGATAGCAGTCGTCGAGCAACACTTTGGTCACCGGTCCGCCGAGCTTGCGTTCGACGTAATCGGCATTCCAGCGGCTGGTGATGTCGTCTTCGATGGAGTGCAACACCAGCGCCGGCGTGGTGATCGACGGCATGCGTTTTTTCACCACGGCGTTTAGCCGGTGCAGTTCGCGCACCGTGACGCCTTCCATGGTCAGCAACCCGGCCTGACTGCTCTGACCTTCTTTCATCTGGCGTTCGACGATGGCCCGCAGGCGCTCGTTCTTGATGCCGTAGGGCGGCTTTTCTTCGAAACTGCACAGGTGCACGCCGAACGGGATTTTCATCAGCAACGGGGTGAGGAACGCCAGTTTGTTGATGCTCCAGCCGTCGTAGCGCAGGGTGGTCGAATACAGCAGCAAACCCTCGATCTGTCCCGGGTGTTCGGCGGCCAGGTACATCGACAGCACGGCGCCCATGGACAAACCACCGACATACACCTTGTGGTGTTTGCGGCGTACACCGACGAAGGTGTTGCGTGCGCTTTCGTACCAGTCGCGCCAGCCGGTGGCTTGCAGGTCGGCATTGCCGCCGCAGTGCCCGGCCAGGGTCGGCACATAGACCGTGTGCCCGGCTTTCGCCAGGCCCACGGCCACCCGACGCAACTCCGTCGGGGTGCCGGTGAGGCCGTGGATCAACAGCACCGCGACCTCCCCGTCGCCGAGAACGAAACCGGCGTTGCCTTCGCCCATATCGATCTCTGCGTCGATCATCGTTTCATCGCCCGATGCAGCAGGCGGTCGAGCAGGGCCAGGCCCAGATCGATTTCCGGATAGCTGATTTCCAGCGACGGTGCCAGGGTGATGACGTTCTTGTAGTAGCCGCCCACGTCGAGGATCAGACCGAGGCGACGACCGTCGATTTCGATGTCGCCCTTCATGCCTTCTTCGACCATGTAATCCAGAGTGGCCTTGTCCGGGGTGAAGCCGTCCTCGGTGCAGATCTCGCAACGCAGCGCCAGGCCCAGACCGTCGACATCGCCAATGATCGGGTAGCGTTTTTTCAGATCCTGCAGGCCTTCGAGGAAGTATTTGCCCTTGGCCATGACCATCGCGCCGTAATCGACTTCGCTGGTCATCTTGAACATTTCCAGACCCACCGCAGTGCCCAGCGGGTTGGAGGCGAAGGTGGAGTGGGTCGAGCCTGGCGGGAAGACTTTCGGGTTGATCAGCTCTTCACGGGCCCAGATGCCGCCCAGCGGGTTGAGGCCGTTGGTCAGCGCTTTGCCGAAGACGATCACGTCGGGTTTGACGTCAAAGTGTTCGATCGACCACAGCTTGCCGGTGCGATAGAAACCCATCTGGATTTCGTCGACCACCATCAGGATGCCGTGCTGATCCAGCACGTGCTTGAGTTCGCTGTAGAAGTTCATCGGCGGGATCACGTAGCCGCCGGTGCCCTGGATCGGCTCGACGTAGAACGCGGCGTATTCGCTCTGGCCGACTTTCGGGTCCCAGACGCCGTTGTATTCGGTCTCGAACAACCGCGCGAATTGCTGCACGCAGTGACTGCCGTACTCTTCCTTGGTCATGCCTTTCGGACCGCGGAAGTGATACGGGAACGGGATGAACTGCGCACGCTCACCGAAGTGACCGTAGCGGCGGCGATAGCGGTAGCTGGAGGTGATTGACGACGCACCGAGGGTGCGCCCGTGGTAACCGCCCTCGAAGGCGAACATCAGGCTCTTGCCGTTGGTGGCGTTACGCACGACTTTCAGCGAGTCCTCGATCGACTGCGAACCGCCGACGTTGAAGTGCACCCGACCGTCGAGGCCGAACTTGTTCTTGGCATCGACCGCGATCATTTCCGAGAGCTCGATCTTGCCTTTGTGCAGGTATTGACTGGCAATCTGCGGCAGGGTGTCGATCTGTTGCTTGAGCGCATTGTTCAGCCGCGGGTTGGCGTAACCGAAGTTGACCGCCGAGTACCACATTTGCAGGTCGAGGTAGGCCTGATCTTCGGTGTCCCAGACGTAGGAGCCTTCGCAGCGGCTGAAGATGCGCGGCGGTTCGATGTAGTGAACGGTGTCGCCGTAGGAGCAGTATTTGGCTTCTTTTTCCAGAAGGACTTTGTCTTCGGCTGTCGCAATGCGGATATCAGACATGGTGCAGGGTTTCCTGTGCTTCAGAAGTGGATTCGGTGCTGAAATTGACGGCGTTGGCGGCCGGGGCCAGAGGCAGGCGGGCCAGCAGTTGCGGCAGTTCGGCGAAGCTGTCGAAGCGCGCGTAGGCGATGCCGTTGCGCTCGCAGTGCTCGGCCAGGCGGTCCTTGGCGAAGACGAAATCGGCGGTGGACGCCACGCACATGTCGGACTGGCCGTCACCGATCACCAGCACGCGTTTGCTGCTGGGGGTGGATTTGCATTTGCAGTTGCCGGAGGCCGCGCGGCAGGCGTCACTGGCGTAAGGGAAATCGATGCGCCATTTGTCGTGATCGATCTGGCGCAGGCGGTTGGCGAGGATCGGCAGCAGCGTCACGTAGTTGCGCGCCAGAATCCGCGCGATGCCTTGTTCGATGCCGTCGCTGACCACTTCCAGCGAAGCGCCGAGGCCGATCACGTGGTCGACGAAGTCGGGGAAGTCCGGGTCGATGTCGATGCTGTCGAAGAATTCGAGCAGTTGCGCAGGCGTGGCCTTGATCAGCGCCAACTGACGGCTGAGGCATTCACGGGAACCGATCTGGCCCTCCAGCCATTCGTTTTCGATGGCCTCCCAGCTCGGGTCGGCGAAGCGTTCAAGGATGCTGTCGATTACGTCGGTACGGGTGATCGTCCCGTCGAAATCACACACGATATGCCAGTCAATCATCTGCAGTACCTGTTGGGTCGAGGCAGTTGTCAGGGTGCGCGGTCTGCGCCTGGCAAGGGTGGGAGCAGGGACTGTGCCAAATCTGCAAAACCCCGTAATGGCGGGGCCTATGCATGGTTTTCGTGAAGTGGAGCTACAATTTTTGTAGCTTGCTACAAACAACATGAGTGCTTGCGCCAAGGGCTCTATCCGGGGATTGATGCGCGCAAGTTCAGAAAAGGAATGGCCTCATGCAGAGGAATACACTGGCGTTAATGACCGCACTGGCCTGTTTTTCCGGGGCTGCGCTGGCGGATGGCATCACCGGCGAAGCCGGCCTGGGACTGAGTTACCAACCTCATGATCCCACCGGCAGCCGCTACGAAACCCGGCCGATACCGTATCTCGATCTGGACTGGGGCGATGTCAGCCTCGGCACCGACGACGGCCTGACCTGGAGCGCCTTGAAAAGCAACGGCTTCAGCGCCGGGCCGTACATCAATTACCTCTCCGGGCGCACTGCCAACGGCGAGTTGCGCGGCTTGCGTGATGTGCCCGACATGGCCGAGGCTGGCGGCTTCGTGCAGTACGCCCCGGCCGATTTCTGGCGCGTGTTCGCCTTCGTCGGCCAGGCCGTCGGCGGTGGCAGCGGTCAGGGCGGCGTGTTTGCCAAAGTGGGCGGTGAAATCGGTTATCCACTGGGCGGCGGGGTGATTGGCAGCAGCAACCTGACCGCGCATTTCGCTGATGCGCAGGGCACGCAGACCTTCTTCGGTGTCAGCGACAGCGAGGCGCAGGCCTCGGGCATCCGCGCGTACAACGCCGGCGGCGGTTTACAGAACGTGGCGCTGACCCAAAGCTTCGAGTTTCCCCTGGCGCAGCATTGGTCGCTGGTCACCAGCGCGAGCTGGATACACCTGACCCGCTCGGCGGCGGACAGCAGCATCGTCAAAGCGGTGGGTGATACCAATCAGGGCGAAGTGCAGGCGGCCATCGCCTACAAGTTCGACTGATCAGGCGCGCGGGCGAATTGGTCTGCGGTTTGCAGACAGCCATGTCGAATCCATTCCTTCAGGATGTTCTTCATGGCTCGCCCTGCTTATCGTCTGCTGGCTCATTCGTTGTGGGATCTGATCCCCATCGCTTCGGGCCTGGCCCATTTCGCTTTCGTCCTGTGGCTGGTTGCGGCCTTCCACGACCTGTCGTGGTGGGCCTTCGTGCCGCTGGCGCTGGGCTATGCGATCAGCCTGTCGTGGAGCATCAACAGCATTTCCCACAACCAGATTCACAACGCCTACTTCACCCCGACGTGGCTGAACCGGGCGTTCGATCTGCTGTTGTCGGTGACCATCGGTTTTTCGCAAACCCTCTATCGCGATATCCACAACCGCCATCACCGGGGCAATTCGGATCTGCCGGGGCCGGACGGCAAGACCATTGATCCGCTGTCGATCTATCTGCGCGGCAAGAACGGTCAGCCGGAGAATCCCTGGGCCTACACCTTCCTGAGTTTTTTCCGCGACGACCCCAAGCCGATCTACAACGAAATGCGCCGCAAACGCCCGAAGGATGCACGTTGGGTCCAGGTCGAGATTTATGTGACGGTGGCGTTTTATCTGTTGCTGGCGGTGTATGACTGGCAGGCGGTGCTGGTGTTGTTGCCGTTCTGGTATCTGGGCCAGGCACTGTCATCGCTCAACGGTTACTACGAGCATTTTGGCGGCAACCCGGACTTGCCGATTGCCTGGGGCGTGAGTGCCTACAGCCCGCTGTACAACCTGTTGTGGATGAACAACGGTTATCACGCCGAGCACCACTACCGGCCGAAAATGCACTGGACTCAGGTCAAGGCCTATCACCGGCAGATCGCCCGGCAACAGCAGGAAGCGGGGGTGAAGGATATTCCGCTGGCGCACGGTTTGGGCTTCCTGCTGAACCACCAAAAGCCTGACGCCTGACTGCTCTGTGCAGGAGCTGCCGAAGGCTGCGATCTTTTGATCTTGAAAAGCAAAGATCACAGCCTGCGGCAGCTCCTACCGGGGGATTTCAGTGCTCTTCGCCCTCGGCGAGCAAGGCTATCCCGCCCATGATCACCGCCACGCCGATCCAGTGCAGCAGACTGATCTGCTCGCCCAGCCCCAGCCACGACCCCAGCAGCACCCCGACAAATACCAGCGAACTCAGGGGAAACGCCAGCGACAGACTGCTGCGTCGCAGAATCAGCATCCAGACAAAAAACGCGCCGATGTAGCAGCCAACCGCGACCCACACCCCGGGCGTCATGACGATGCCTTGCAGCCATTGCAGGGTGAAGTCCATCTGGCCCAACTGATCGCCACCGACCTTGCTCGCGATCTGCCCGCCACTTTCCAGAATGATCAACAGCGCCCAGAGCACGATGGTGCCCACGCGCCCGTGTAGCCAATGCATTGCGTCGTTCCTTTGCAGTTCCAGGTGAGCGTCAGACATGGCCGGCACACACGAGCATCACGCCCGCCGTAATCACCAGCGTGCCCAGCCAGCGCCGCCGACTGACGGTTTCACCGAGCACCAGTTTGCCCGCCAGCACCACGCCGCAATAGGCCAGCGCGGCTGCCGGAAACAACAGACTCAGCGGCGCCCGCGACAGGGCGCCGAGCCAGACGAAAAACTCGATCGCGTAAGCGCCGATCCCTGCCCACAGCAGCGGCGCATTGAACACCTGGCCCCAGAACACCTGAAGCCGAAAACCACCCTCAAGCTCCGGCAAGCGATCGAGGCCCAGTTTGAAACACAGCTGGCCGATCACATCCAGAACAATGGACAGGGCCACCAGCACGATCACGGTGAAAGTCATGGAAACAGTTCCTCGAACAGGTCGATCAAGGCTTGATTGGTGGTGGAGTTGCGCAGGATATCGGCCTCGCTCCAGCGCTCGGCCGGCGGCTGATCGGTCTTCGCCTCCCAGCGTTTGAATACGTTGCTGAAGGCCGGACGGGCGTATTCGCCGCAGATGTCGATGCCGATGATCCGCTTGCTCGCCGCCAGCGCGCGCAGGGCCTGGAGCATATGGTTCAGGCGCATGCCGCCCTGATCCCAGTTGGTGGCGGCGTCTTCGCTGGCGAGCACGTCCTTGTCGATGGTGATCCACACCGCATCGGTCGGCAGGCTGGCGATCATTTTGTCGAGGAACAGGGTCCAGTCCACTTGCGACAGGTTGTGCCAGTGCAGCATGTTTTCCTGTTGCTCATGCCCGGCGCCGTCACCGATCCGCCCCCAGACTTTGGAGGGCGCGTGCTGCCACGGAAACAGCTGCAGAACCCCACGTTTTAAGGCCGCGAGGTTGCCGCCCTTCAGTTGCGGGTTTTGCAAATCATCGCTGCACGGGCCGAGGGTCACGATGCGGCGAATGTTCGGCAGTTTCAGCGCCTGATTGACCCAGGAACCGCAATGCCGACGCGGCGCAAACCGTACCCAGTCGGGGTGATTGTCGAAATGGATCAGGCTGACGGGGCTTGGCAGATCGGTAAGAAACGCCGGGGTCAGGTGGTGATAGTCACCGGAGCCGACGAAGAAGATTTCCGGCGCCGGGCCGGTGTGCCGCGGCCGCTGCTGCAAGCGTTCAGCGAAGCGTCGCCAGGTACGCTCGCTGGACCAGAGCCGGAGTTTCGGGCCGAGGTCGAGCAGGTCCAGGCGTCTGGCGCGGCCACTGTCGAGCAGTTGCGCAATCGGCGCCTGAGCGGTCAGGCTGTGGTCGAGATCTAAAATATTCAAGGTCGCTATTTACCCTTGGCAGACCCCGCCAGACACCGGCCTCATCGAGCATGAGCACCAGCCGGGCAGGGCTTTTGCGGGTAAATGCAAGGGACGGGCCAGCCGTTGCCTCAGGCGTGCAGCCGCACCCACACCGAGACGAGCACGGTGGCGGCGATCAACCACGCGACCACGGCCACGGCGAGCGACGCCTCCAGGCGCATGCGGTCAACCATCACGTACAGCGTCGCCAGATAGATGAAGTACGGAATGATCGACCACATGCCGAACACGATGGTCGCCTTCAGGTCATCGATCGAACGGCTGTTGCCGACGATGTAGTGGGCGATCAGCGCGAAGGTCGGAAACAGCGGCACCAGTCCGGCGATGTAATAGTTTCGGGTCTTCGACAGCGCGGCGAGAATCACCACCACTGCCGCGCCAAGTGCCGCTTTGAGTATCAGATCCATCAGTGGCTCAACCCGTACTTTTTCACTTTGTCGAACAGCGTGGTCTTGGCCATGCCCAGTTCCAGACTGGCCTGGGTCAGGTTGCCGCCGCTGCGTTGCAAGGCATCGTTGAGCAGGTTGCGCTCGAAGGCTTCCACCGCTTCGGCGAACGCCAGACCTTGACCGCCGCTGCTGGCGCCGGACTTCTTGAACGCCGGCAGGCCGAGGGCAAAGCGCTCGGCGACGTTGCGCAGTTCGCGCACGTTGCCCGGCCAATCGTGGCTCATCAGGTTCGATAGGGTCTGGTTGTCCAGCTCCGGCAGAGCGCGGTCGAAACGTAGCGCCGACTGCTGGGTGAAGTGTTCGAACAGTTGCAGGATGTCTTCACGGCGTTCGCGCAGCGGTGGCAGTTCCAGGGTCACCACGTTGAGGCGGTAGTACAAGTCGCTGCGAAACTCGCCGGCCTTGCTCGCTTCGTCGAGGTCGGATTTGGTCGCGGCAATCACCCGGCAATCCACCGCCACGCTCTGGTTCGAGCCGAGGCGTTCGAGGGTGCGTTCCTGCAACACGCGCAGCAATTTGATCTGCAACGGCAGGGGCATGCTTTCCACTTCATCGAGGAACAGCGTGCCGCCGTCGGCGTGTTCGATCTTGCCGATGCGCCGTTTGCCGGCACCGGTAAAGGCGTTGGCCTCGTGGCCGAAGATCTCGCTTTCGAAGAGGTTTTCCGGCAGGCCGCCGCAGTTCAGCGCGACGAACTGCTTGGCATGCCGACGACTGAAGTCGTGCAGGCAACGGGCGACCAGTTCCTTGCCGGTGCCGGTCTCGCCTTCGATCAATACGTTGGCCGAAGTGTCGGCGACGTTGGCGATCAGCTCGCGCAGGTTCTGCATGGCTGGCGAGCGCCCGATGATCCGACCTTCGAGGGAGTCGCGTTCGGCCAGTTGCCGACGCAGCGAGGAGACTTCGCGGGCGAGGCTGCGTTGCTCCAGTGCGCGGCGGGCGACATCCACCAGACGTTCCGGCGAGAACGGTTTCTCCATGAAATCGTAGGCGCCTTTCTGCATCGCGCCGACCGCCATGGAGATATCGCCATGACCGGTGATCAGCACCACCGGCAGACTGCGGTCGCGTGCCTTGAGGCGGGTCAGCAGTTCCAGGCCATCGATGCCGGGCAGGCGAATGTCGCTGATGACGATCCCGGCAAAGTTGTCGCCGACCCGCTCCAGCGCATCTTCGGCACTGCCGACGCCGATGCAGGGAATGTCTTCCAGGGTCAGCGCCTGCTCGCAGCCGAGCAGCACATGGGGGTCGTCTTCGACGATCAGCACACTAAGGTCGTGGTTCATATTGGCTCGGCAGGAGTAGGGCTTACCAACGGTAAACTGAGGACGAAGGTGGTGCCACCGCTGGCCGGGTGTTCGACACCCAGATGCCCGCCGGTGGCGGCAGCGAGGCTGGCGGAAAGGGTCAGGCCGAGGCCCAGCCCCTGTTCGCCGGGTTTGGTGGTGAAGAACGGCTCGAACAGATGCTTGCGCGCTTCGGCGTCGACCCCGTGGCCGTTGTCGCGCACCCGCAGGCGATATTTGCCGTTGAACTCTTCGCCTTCCAGCCATAGCTGCGGCGCGGGTTGCGCCTGCATGGCGTCGAGGGCGTTGCCGATCAGGTTGACCAGAATCTGTTCGAGGCGGGTCTGGTCGATCTGCACCTGCACGTCGCTGAACTGCCGGTGCAGTTGCAGCGCCATGCTCTCGACCCGCGCGCCGAGCAGTTGCAGGGCGGCGTCCACGGCTTTGCCGAGACTGGCCTGGCCTTCGTTGTCGCCGCGCCGGGCGAACGAGCGCAGGCTGGCGGTGATCCGCCCCATGCGGTCGATCAGGTCGTTGATGGTCTTGAGGTTGGTGCTGGCGACGTCGAGCTGGCCGCGTTCCAGAAAGCGAATGGTGTTGCCGGACAGGGTGCGCATTGCCGCCAGCGGCTGGTTCAGTTCGTGGGCGATGCTGGTCGACATCTGGCCGATGGCCGCGAGTTTGCCGGCCTGCACCAGTTCGTCCTGAGCGCGGCGCAGGGTTTCCTCGGCCTGGCGCCGTTCGCGGATCTGGCTCTTCAGCCGTTCGTTGCTGGCACGCAGATCGCCGGTGCGTTCGGTAATCCGACGCTCCAGTTGATTGTTGGCTTCCTGCAAGGCTTCGCGAGCGGCGAGGCGGGTGGCGATGACCTTGCGCCGTTCGTTCCAGGCGATCAGCAGGAACGCCACCAGGGCGAAGGCCACCGCCACCAGAATGCCTTGGTTGATCGCTTCACGGCGCAAGTCCTGCAACGGCGTGAGCAGGGTGAAATTCCACGGTGTGTCGTTCAGTGGTCGGGTCTGCGCAAGATAGCTGATGCTGTCGTCATCGGCGCTCAGTTCGCTGTTGGCCGGGAAGGTCAGTTTCTCTACACCTTCGGCGAGGGTTTCGCGGGCCAGCGGTTGCAGTTCGTTGAGCGGGAACCAGTAGTACTGCAGGCTGCGCGCGAGTTTTTCTTTGGTTTCATCACCCAGCGGTATTACGGACTTGAGGCGTCGCGCCGGATCGCTGGAAAGAATAATGATGCCGTTCTCATCGCTGACGAAGGCTTCCAGGCGGGCGCGCTGCCAACGCTCTTCCAGGGCTTCGAGGCGCACCTTGACCACGGCGACGCCGATGATCTTGCCGTGTTCTTCCAGGCCATGGGCGAGGTAGTAACCGGGCTCGCCGCTGGTGCTGCCGATGCCGTAGAAACGTCCGGGCTCGCCGCGCACGGCTTTCTGGAAATAGGCGCGGAAGGACAGGTCTTCACCGAGGTAACTGTCGACGTCGCGCCAGTTGCTGGTGGCCATCACGCGGCCGGTGGTGTCCATGACGTAGATGGCCCGACTGCGGCTGCGCCGGTTCAGGCCTTCAAGGTAAGCATTGACTGTCTGCCGGTGTTCCGGGGTCGGGTCGGCCAGCAGTTGCGGGACACTGGTTTCCAGTTCCAGCAGGCTGGGCAGGTAGGTGTATTTGCTGATCTCGCTTTCGACCGTACGCGCGTGCAGTTCGAGCTGACGCTGGCCGTTTTCGCTGAGGCTGCGGATGCCGAAATGTTCACTGGTCCAGAAGCCGATGTAACCCAGTCCGATCATCAGGATGATGATCAGCGGCGGCAGGAACAGATGGCGAATCAGACGGGGCTTCACGGCAAGTGATGGCGGCGCTGCGCGATAGAGATTGGGGTCGCATTTCATCACAGTTGCCTTGGGTCAACCAGCGCTGCCGCGGACGACGCACTGGTTTGGTCGAGCCTGGAACCTGTGGCGAGGGAGCTTGCTCCCGCTCGGCTGCGAAGCAGTCGTAAATCCATTCAATGCGGTGTTTCAGACAGATCGCATTGGCAGGTTTTGGGGCCGCTGCGCGACCCAGCGGGAGCAAGCTCCCTCGCCACAAGGGCAAATCGGTATTGCTTTTAGTGCTGCAGGATTTTCTCGAGGAAATGCTGCGCGCGTTCGGAGCGGGCGCTGATGTCGCCGAAGAACTCCTCTTTCGGGCAGTCTTCGATGATCTTGCCGGCGTCCATGAAGATCACGCGGTCAGCCACTTTGCGGGCGAAGCCCATCTCGTGGGTCACGCACATCATGGTCATGCCTTCCTGGGCCAGTTGCACCATCACGTCGAGCACTTCGTTG
This sequence comes from Pseudomonas sp. RSB 5.4, assembly GCF_037126175.1. Taxonomy (NCBI): domain Bacteria; kingdom Pseudomonadati; phylum Pseudomonadota; class Gammaproteobacteria; order Pseudomonadales; family Pseudomonadaceae; genus Pseudomonas; species Pseudomonas sp. RSB 5.4. The sequence continues at coordinate 3,287,846 of NZ_CP146986.1, read as the reverse complement.
ACCATTTCCGGGTCGAGCGCCGAGGTCGGTTCGTCGAACAGCATGACGATCGGGTCCATCGCCAGCGCACGGGCAATCGCCACACGCTGTTGTTGGCCGCCGGACAGTTGCCCCGGGTGCTTGTGGGCATGCGCCGACAGACCGACGCGATCAAGCAGTTGCAGACCTTTCTTGGTCGCCTCTTCCTTGCTGCGGCCCAGCACCTTGATCTGCGCGATGGTCAGGTTCTCGGTGATGGTCAGGTGCGGGAACAGCTCGAAGTGCTGGAACACCATACCGACGCGCGAACGCAGTTTCGGCAGGTTGGTCTTGGAGTCGGCAATCGAGGTGCCGTCGACGACGATGTCGCCTTTCTGGAACGGCTCCAGCGCGTTGACGCACTTGATCAGGGTCGACTTGCCCGAGCCCGACGGGCCGCAGACCACGATCACTTCGCCTTTCTTGACCTCGGTGCTGCAATCAGTCAGCACCTGGAAGTCGCCATACCACTTGTTGATGTTCTTGATGGAGATCATACGGCAAACCTTTTTTGCAGACGCTTGACCAGCAGCGAGGCGGAAAAGCTGATGATGAAGTAGACGACACCGGCAAAGATCAGGAACTCGTTGGAACGACCGATGATGTCGCCGCTGGAGCGGGCGGAGTTGAGGAAGTCCACCAGGCCCACGGTGTAGACCAGCGAGGTGTCCTGGAACAGGATGATCGACTGTTGCAGCAGCAACGGGGTCATCTTGCGGAACGCCTGGGGCAGGATGATCAGACGCATGGTCTGGCCATAGGTCATGCCCATCGCCTGGGCCGCGGCCATCTGGCCTTTGGGGATCGACTGCACGCCGGCCCGGACGATCTCACAGAAGTACGCGGCTTCGAACATCATGAAGGCCACGACGCAGGAGGTGAACGCGCCGATCGGGGTGTCTTCGCCGGTGATCCAGCGCAGCACGAACGGCACCGCCAGGTAGAACCAGGTGATCACCAGCAGCAGCGGGATCGAGCGGAAGTAGTTCACGTAGGCGCCGGCGACGCGCGACAGCAGTTTGCTGGACGACAGGCGCATCAGCGCGAGGATGGTCCCCAGCACGATGCCGCCGACCACGCCCATGACCATCAACTGCAAGGTCATGACCATGCCGTTCCACAGGCCCGGGATCGCGGGGATGATGCCGCTGAAATCGAAGTCCATTATTTACCCCCCACGGAGATCAGGCCGGGCACTGCGACTTTCTTCTCGACCAGGCGCATCAGCAACATCAGGCTCATGTTCAGGGTGAAGTAGATCAGCGTGGCCAGCGTGAAGGCTTCAAACAGGTTGGCCGAGAATTCGGCGGTCTGCTTGGTTTGCGCCAGCAGTTCCATCAGGCCGATCAAAGACGCCACGGAGGAGTTCTTGAAGACGTTGAGGAATTCCGAGGTCAGCGGCGGAATGATGATGCGGTAGGCCTGGGGCAGCAGCACGTTCCAGTAGATCTGCGGCAGCTTGAAACCCATGGCGCGGGCGGCGGATTCCTGGCCGCGTGGCAGCGCCTGGATGCCGGTGCGCACTTGCTCGCAGACCCGGGCGGCGGTGAACAGGCCCAGGCACACGACGACACTCAGGTAGGCCGAGGTGGTCGGGTTGAGATCCTGTTTGTACCAGTCCTGCAGGTTTTGCGGCAGCAGGTCGGGTACCAGGAAGTACCAGATGAACAGCTGAACCAGCAGCGGTACGTTGCGAAACAGTTCGACGTAGCAGGTCGCGATGCCCGACACGAGGCGGCTCGGTACGGTGCGCATGACCCCAAGAACGGAGCCCAGCAGCAAGGCGATAATCCATGCCACGACGGCGATGGCGATGGTCCAGCCCAGTCCGGAGATGAACCAGTCGAGATAAGTCTCGCTGCCCACGCCGGTGGACTTGAAGAACACGCCCCAGTCCCAGTTGTAATTCATTAGGGTCTCCCCTCGAAATCGATCGATGTACAAGCACCCGCTTGGGGAAGATCCTTTCCCGTCCGACGTTGAACGCCGGGCACACGCGATCGGCTCGAAAACCGCCAGGTCGAGTGTTCCACTGTATAGCCAGCAGGTAGTAACAGACGTCTGAGGGAGGTTGCTCCCTCAGACGACAGGTTAGTCAGGAATCAGATTTTTACGTCAGGCGCAGGCTTGTCGCTTGGATTGGCGATCAGCTCTTTCACCTTGTCGCTCATCGGGAAGTTCAGGTTCAGGCCTTTTGGCGGGATCGCGCTCTCGAACCACTTGCTGTAGATCTTGTTGATCTCGCCGGATTTGTACAGGGCGACAATGGCGTCATCGACAGCCTTCTTGAAGGCCGGGTCGTCTTTGCGAACCATGCACGCGTAGGCTTCGAAGGACTGTGGAGTACCGGTGATGACCCAGTCAGTCGGCTTCTTGGCTTTGGCTTCTTCACCGGCCAGCAGCGCGTCGTCCATCATGAAGGCAACGGTGCGGCCGCTTTCCAGCATGTTGAAGGATTCGCCGTGGTCTTTGGCGGAGATGATGTTCATGCCCATCTGCTTGTCGGCGTTCATCGCTTTGATGATGCGCTCGGACGTGGTGCCGGCGGTGGTCACGACGTTTTTGCCTTTCAGGTCGGCAAAGTCAGCGTAGGACGGCTTGCCATCCTTGTCTTTCTTGACCAGCAGACGGGTGCCGATTTCGAAGATGTTGACGGTGAAGTCGACTTGCTGGGCGCGTTCGGCGTTGTTGGTGGTGGAGCCGCACTCGATATCCGCGGTGCCGTTCTGGATCAGCGGGATACGGGTTTGCGAGGTCACCAGGTTGTACTTGACCTTAAGGTCTGGCTTGTTCAGGTCTTTTTTCAGGGCTTCAACGATGGCCAGCTGAATGTCGTGGGAGTAACCCACGGGTGTGCCGGAAGCATCCGCGATGTAGGAAAACGGGATGGAGCTGTCGCGGTGAGCGAGCGTGATGGTGCCGGAATCGTTGATTTTCTTCAGGGTGCCGGTGAGTTCGGCGGCGAAAACTGGTGTGCTGATCAGAGCGGCAGCAATGGCTGCACCCAGGATATGGGGAACGATGCGCATCAAATTTTCCTCGAATTGTTTTTTTTATGGAGCCAGTTCGTCGGCCCTTTTGTGCTTCGAATGCCTGACGGCTCCTGAAGTGTTGGCACGGCAGGCATTCGTCGAGAGAGTGTAGAGCATGAGTCGTGCCAGAGCAGTCTATGGCAGCTAATTGATTGATTTTTAAGGTGATTAAAGTTTTGTGTCGGTGTTTTTCGATGAAACTGATCCGGTTATCCGAATCGACCGGGAGGTCGCGTTCGGAAAACCGAATGCTTTGTTGCCAGTTGTTTTCGGTAGCGCGACCTTTGTGGCGAGGGAGCTTGCTCCCGCTGGACTGCGCAGCAGGCCCGCTTTTATGAATGGGGCCGCTACGCGACCCAGCGGGAGCAAGCTCCCTCGCCACAGGTAAAGCGTCCGGCGCGGATAAACAAAAAAGCCCCTGAATCGTCAGATTCAGGGGCTTCGTTTTAAGCGCTGTAAACGTCAGGCCGCTTCAATCTTGCGGTTCTGCTCGACCTTGCCCAGGTACGCCGCCAGTTTCTCTTGCTCGGCCGGGGTGGTGAACAGGCCCAGCTTGCTGCGGCGCCACAGGATGTCGTGCGCGGTGGTGGCCCATTCTTCGCTGCACAGGTAATCGACCTCGCGGGTGTAGAGACCGCCGCCGAGGTGTTCGCCCATGTCATTCAGCGACTCGACGCCTTCGAGCATGCGCCAGGTGCGGCTGCCGTAGGTGGTGGCCCAGCGGCGGGCGATCTCGGTCGGGACGAAGTCGAACTTGTCGCGGATCTGCGCGCTCAACGCTTGCGGGGTAGTCATGTCTTCGCCGCCGGGCAGGGTCGCGGTCGCGGTCCAGCTCGGGCGCATCTGGGTGAAGTACGGCATCAACTGAGCCATCGCCGACTCGGCGAGTTTGCGGTAGGTGGTCAGCTTGCCGCCAAACACCGACAACAGCGGCGCTTCTTCGCCGCCGCCAGACAGCGCCAGGGTGTAATCGCGGGTCACGGCGGACGGGTTGTCGGATTCGTCGTTGCACAGCGGACGCACGCCCGAGTAGCTGTGCTGAATGTCGTCGCGGGTGATCTGCTTCTTGAAGTGAGCGTTGACCACTTTCAGCAGGTAATCGGTTTCGCCGTCGGTGATTGCCACTTTCGCCGGATCGCCGGTGTATTCGCGGTCGGTGGTGCCGATCAGGGTGAAGTGGTTCAGATACGGAATGGTGAAGACGATGCGCTGATCTTCGTTTTGCAGGATGTGCGCGTGATCGCCTTCGTACAGTTTCGGCACGATGATGTGGCTGCCCTGAATCAGGCGGATGCCGTACGGCGATTCCATCTTCAGGTCGTCACGAATGAACTTGGCGACCCACGGACCGGCGGCGTTCACCAAGGCTTTGGCAGTGATCGAAAACAGGCTGCCGTCGGCGCGTTCCAGATTCAGGTGCCACAGGCCCTTGGCGCGGCGGGCGCTGACGCAACGGGTCTGGGTGTGCACGTGGGCGCCTTTTTCCCGGGCGGCCATGGCGTTCAGAACGACGAGGCGGGCGTCATCGACCCAGCAATCGGAATATTCGAAGCCCTTGGTAATTTCGCTTTTCAGTGCACTGTCGGCACCGAACTTCAGGCTTTTCGAACCTGGCAGTTTTTCGCGCTTGCCGAGGTTGTCGTAAAGGAACAGGCCGGCGCGAATCATCCACGCCGGACGCAGGTGCGGACGGTGCGGCAGCACGAAGCGCATCGGCTTGACGATGTGCGGCGCCTTGGCCAGCAGCACTTCGCGCTCGGCCAGCGCTTCACGCACCAGACGGAATTCGTAATGTTCGAGGTAGCGCAGGCCACCGTGGATCAGTTTGCTGCTGGCCGACGAGGTGTGGCTGGCCAGGTCATCCTTTTCGCAAAGGAACACCGAGAGACCGCGACCGGCGGCATCCGCTGCGATCCCCACGCCATTGATCCCGCCGCCAATAACGGCAACATCGTAGATCTCGGCGATAGGGGGTGTACGCAAGGTAGAGGTGGACATCGGCTGGCCTCGGGCTCTTTTGATTTTCTGTCTTGGAAATCGAACATGAATGTTCATTTGCGAAAATGGTAGCCCATAAAGACGCGCGCAGCCAGTCACGTTCGATTGAAAAAACTCATCGAAGGGCGGCTAAAAGAAATTTTCGAACATTTAGAATTGCTTAAGCACTGTTGTGGCGAGGGAGCTTGCTCCCGCTCGGCGGCGCAGCCGTCGTAAATCCGGTGCGCAAGGCGTGGCTGGATGAATCGGGCTGGATGGTTTTGGGGCCGCTTCGCAGCCCAGCGGGAGCAAGCTCCCTCGCCACAGGGGAGCTGCGCCCAGTAGGATTTAAACGACTTCCAGACGAATCTTGTGTTGGCTCAGCAGTTGCGCCAGTGCCGGCACCGGCTGCTGATCGGTCACGAGGCAGTCGATCAGGCTGATCGGACCGAGGCGGATCATTGCATTGCGCCCGAACTTGCTGGAATCCGCCGCCAGAATCACCTGCCGCGCATTGGCGATGATCGCCTGCGATACGCGCACTTCCTGATAGTCGAAGTCGAGCAGGCTGCCGTCTTCGTCGATGCCGCTGATGCCCACCAGCGCGAAATCAACCTTGAACTGATTGATGAAATCCACACTCGCCTGACCCACCACACCGCCGTCACGGCGCACGTTGCCGCCGGTCAGCAGCACATCGAAATCATCCTTGGCACTGAGCATCGAGGCGACGTGCAGGTTGTTGGTGATGATCTTCAGATGGTTGTGATTGAGCAGAGCGCGGGCAATCGATTCGGTGGTGGTGCCGATGTTGATGAACAGCGAGGCGTGATCGGGGATCTGCGCGGCGATGGCTTCGCCAATGCGTTGTTTTTCATCGCGCATCTGGTCGGCGCGCATCGCATAGGCGGTGTTTTCGACGCTGGAATCATAGGCCGCGCCGCCATGGTAGCGACGCAACAGATTGGCTTCCGCGAGCTGATTGATATCGCGGCGGATGGTTTGCGGGGTAACAACGAACAGCGTAGCCATTTCCTCGATGCTCACATAGCCGCGTTCGCGGACCAGCTCGAGGATTTGCTGCTGACGGGGAGGCAGATTCATGGGGCTTCCTTTGGGCTGCCGTGCAAAATTTGCCCATGATGCCGCAGGAATCTCCTCCCGACCAGTTAGTTGCCTATCAGTCTCTGAAGGTTGGCTTATTCAGCGTCTTCACGCGCCCAGTCACGGGTGCGGCTGACGGCTTTTTTCCAGCCTTTGTACAGTTTCTCTTTCTCGACTTCATCCAGGCTCGGCTCGAACTCGCGCTCGATGACAGCCTTGCCGCGCAGTTCGTCCAGGCTGCCCCAGAAACCGCACGCCAGACCGGCCAGATACGCTGCGCCCAGCGCGGTGGTTTCGCGCATTTGCGGGCGCTCGACCTGGGTGCCGAGGATGTCGGCCTGGAACTGCATGAGGAAGTTGTTCGCGACCGCACCGCCGTCCACACGCAGGGCCTTGAGGCGTTCGCCGGAGTCCTGTTGCATGGCGTCGAGCACGTCGCGGGTCTGGTAGGCGATCGATTCCAGCGCGGCGCGGATGATGTGATCCACGCGCACGCCGCGCGTCAGGCCGAACAGTGCGCCACGGGCATACGGATCCCAGTACGGAGCGCCCAGACCGGTGAAGGCCGGTACCAGGTACACGCCGTTGCTGTCCTTCACTTTGTTGGCGAAGTATTCGGTGTCGTGAGCGTCATTGACGATCTTCAGTTCATCGCGCAGCCACTGTACGGTCGAGCCACCGTTGAACACCGCGCCTTCCAGGGCGTAAGCCACTTCGCCGCGTGGGCCGCAAGCGATGGTGGTGAGCATGCCGTGCTGCGATTTCACCGCTTTGTCGCCGGTGTTCATCAGCAGGAAGCAGCCGGTGCCGTAGGTGTTTTTTGCCTGGCCCGGCTCGACGCACATCTGGCCGAACAGTGCGGCTTGCTGGTCACCGGCGATACCGCCGATGGCGATGCCGCTCTTGGTGCGACCGTAGATTTCCGAAGAAGCCTTCACTTCCGGGAGCATCTCGCGCGGGATGTCGAGGATTTCCAGCATCTTCGAATCCCACTCCAGCGAATGGATGTTGAAGAGCATGGTGCGCGAGGCGTTGGTGTAGTCGGTGACGTGCACCTTGCCGCCGGTGAATTTCCAGATCAGCCAGCTATCGATGGTGCCGAACAGCAGTTCGCCGTTGCGCGCACGCTCGCGGCTGCCTTCGACGTTGTCGAGGATCCACTTCAGCTTGGTGCCGGAGAAGTACGGGTCGGTGACCAGGCCGGTGTTGTCGCGAATATATTCTTCGTGGCCATCGCGCTTGAGCTGCTGGCAGATCTCGGTGCTGCGGCGGCACTGCCAGACGATCGCGTTGTATACCGGACGGCCAGTGGTCTTGTCCCAGACCACGGTGGTTTCACGCTGGTTGGTGATACCGATGGCGGCCACCTGATCGTGATGCAGGCCAGCCTGGGCCAGCGCTTCAACCATCACTGCGCTCTGGGTGGCGAAGATTTCCATCGGGTCGTGTTCAACCCAGCCGGCTTGCGGGTAATGCTGGGCGAATTCGCGTTGGGCGGTGCAGACCACGTTCGCATCGCGGTCGAAAATGATCGCGCGGGAGCTGGTCGTACCCTGATCGAGGGCAATGATGTAGTTCTTATTCTGAATGTCGGTCATGTCGATTGCCTTGGACGTAATAAGGGAGAGTGGGCCGTGGCGCGGGTTCGAAAGGGCAGGAACCCGCGCCGACTGTTTCAAGAAGTTCTTGGTTTGCCGTCAATGGCCGGTTCTGCATCCTTTGTAGCAGGTGTGGCGCCGGTCAGGTGACGGGCGATGAGCCCGCGATACCCGGCAGCGCCGAGGCAGGCACCGACAATCGGTGCAAAAATCGGAATCAGGAAGTACGGAATATCGCGGCCGCCAGTGAAGGAAATTTCACCCCAGCCGGCAAAGAAAGTCATCAGTTTCGGACCGAAGTCACGGGCCGGGTTCATCGCGAAACCAGTCAGTGGGCCCATCGAACTGCCGATCACAGCGATCAGCAAACCGATCAGCAGCGGTGCCATCGGGCCTTTCGGCAGACCGTTATTGTCATCGGTCAGGGCCATGATCACGCCCATCAGGATCGCGGTGATGATCATCTCGACCAGGAATGCCTGGGCAGTCGACAGCACTGGATTGGGGAAGGTGGAGAATACCGACGCCAACTCAAGGCTGGCAGCCGAACCACGAACCATTTGGTGAGTTTGTTCGTAATCGAAGAACAGGTTGCTGTACAGCGTGTAAACCAGCAGCGCGCCGCAGAACGCGCCGGCAATCTGCGACAGGATGTAGAACGGCAATTTGCGTTTTTCGAAGTCGGCAAAAATGCTCAGGGCAATACTCACGGCGGGGTTCAGGTGCGCGCCGGAAACTCCGGCGGTCAAGTAGATCGCCATGCTCACACCGACGCCCCAGATGATGCTGATTTCCCACAGGCCGAAGCTGGCGCCCGCGACTTTGAGCGCGGCGACACAGCCGGTGCCGAAAAAGATCAGAAGTGCAGTCCCCAGGAACTCGGCCAGGCATTGGCCGGAAAGCGATGGTTGCTGAATAGCAGTTGTCATTGAAAACCTCGATTTTTGTTGTTGTCTGGCGCATTTGCCGTCAGGGCAAGGCGCGATTTTCGCCGAGGCAGGATCCCCATCCTGTTCCCGGTTTACTGCTGGGTGCTGCGGTGATGATAATTCTTACATTATTCAGATTCGAAAAAATATAGACAAGAAACAAACCTGTCAAAGGTCGAAAGTGAACCATCGGTCACAATTAAACTATCAACCTGTTGAATGATCCTGCGGGTGACTGCGGCGATAGCCCGGTGATTCGCCTGTAAAGCCCGAAAAACGGGGCTTGCGCTAGAGCCTTTTGCGAGGTGATGGCCTAGAATCCGGCGCAGGATTTTCTGTTGATGCCGAGCCTGGAGCTGCCATGACCCCTGCGTTGGACTTGTTGAAAAAAGTTCGTGCCGAACATCGCGTGCACAGTTACGAACATGATCCCAAGGCTGCGTCCTATGGGCTGGAGGCCGCAGAGAAGCTGGCGCTCGAGCCGGCTCAGGTGTTCAAGACGCTGCTGGCCGCCAGTGAAAAAGGTGAATTGTTGGTGGCGGTGGTGCCGGTCGTCGGAAGCCTTGACCTCAAGGGCCTGGCGCATGCTGCTGGGGTGAAAAAAGTCGAAATGGCCGACCCGGCTGCCGCGCAGCGTTCCACCGGTTACCTGTTGGGCGGCATCAGTCCGCTGGGGCAGAAAAAACGCCTGCGCACCTTCATTGATAACTCGGCCCAGGGTTTTGCGACTATTTATGTCAGTGCGGGTCGACGTGGCCTCGAAGTCGAACTGGCGCCGGCGGTGCTGGCTGAGCACACCCAGGCCAAATTTGCCGATATCGGCCGTGCGTAACCCTCATCGCTGTATGCAGAAAATTGGCCGGTTCTGTCACTGGCGCTGATCCGGCCCGCGTTGCATGCTCTGCCCACGGACTTAGGGAGAAGGTTATGCAGCTTGAGTTTTATCAAGTCGACGCGTTCAGCGATCGGCCGTTCAGTGGCAATCCGGCGATGGTTTATCGGCTCGATGCATGGCTTGCGGATGAGCTGATGCAGAAGATCGCCGCCGAGCACAATCTGGCGGAAACCGCGTTTGTGGTGCGCGAAGGCGCGGCGTGGCATATCCGCTGGTTCACCCCGACCACCGAGGTGCCATTGTGCGGGCATGCGACGCTGGCCAGCGCCTATGTGTTGTTCGAGGTCTACAAGGAAACCACCGAGCGGCTGGACTTCATCTGCAAGTCCGGGCCGTTGAGTGTCAGTCGTGAAGGCGATCGCCTGTGGCTGGACTTCCCTTCAATTGTGCCGTCAGAGATTGGCGTGACGCTGGATGTCGAGCGTGCGCTGGGCGTCGAGGCGGTGGATGTGCTTGGTTCCAACGAGTTGTTCGTGGTGCTCGAGTCGGAGCAGGCGGTGCTCGACTGCAAGCCGGACATGGTCGCGCTGGCGAAATTGCCGTGGCTCGGCGCGATCGTGACGGCACGCGGCAATCAGCATGATTTCGTCTCGCGTTATTTCGCCCCGGCGATCGGCATCAACGAAGATCCGGTCACTGGTTCGACGCATTGCAGCTTGATTCCGTACTGGTCGAAACGCCTGGGCAAGTCCAGTTTGACCGCGTGCCAGCGCTCGGCGCGGGGCGGGGAGTTATTCTGCCGGCTGGAAGGTGAGCGGGTGAAGATTGGCGGGAATGCGACGCTGGTGGCGAGCGGTACGTTGATTCTAGGCTGACCCAAAACCAATTGTGGGAGCGGGCTTGCTCGCGAATGCGCTGTGTCAGACGACCTCTTCGTTGACTGACACAGCGCATTCGCGAGCAAGCCCGCTCCCACAGTTTTGATCCGGGGCGGATCAGAGTGCAGCGCTGTAGCGGCGAACGCCGTTTTCCGCCGCCGGGATTTGTGCCGCGGTACTGCCGCTGGCCTGGAACAGGACGAGGTGTTCGGCGGCGACCCGAATCCCCACATCCGCACCGACCTGATGGTCTGCATGGCTCGGGAAGATCGATTCCAGTTGCGCACCGGTCGGCAGTTGCAGGCGATACAGGGTTGAGGCGCCAAGGAACGTCTTGCCGACGATCCGCGCTTTCAACCCGCTGTCCGGCGCATAAACAATGTCATCCGGACGCAGCAACACATCCACCGCACCGCCCACCGGCCAGGTGTAGGCCCGGTTGCCGCGCAGTTCACCGAGTTCGGTCTGCACCGATTCCGGGCTGCCGAGCTGGCCGCGAATGAAATAACCCTGACCGATGAAGCTGGCGACAAACGGCGTCGCTGGCTCGTGGTAGAGGTTGTAGGGCGTGTCCCACTGCTCCAGCCGACCTTCCTTGAACACGCCAACGTGATCGCTGACGGCGAAGGCTTCTTCCTGGTCGTGGGTCACCAGAATCGCACTGGTGCCACGGGCCTTGAGGATGTCACGCACTTCGTGGCTGAGCTTGCGCCGCAGTTCGCCATCGAGGTTGGAGAACGGCTCGTCGAGCAGCAGCAATTGCGGCTCCGGCGCCAGAGCCCGGGCGAGGGCGACACGCTGTTGCTGGCCTCCCGATAACTCGTGGGGGAAGCGCTTGCCGAGGTTCTTCAGGTTGACCAGTTCCAGCAGCTCCTCGGTGACGCGCTCCTTGTTCGGATGCTTGCGGATACCGAAGGCGATGTTGTCCGCGACGCTCAGGTGCGGGAACAGCGCGTAATCCTGAAACACCATGCCGATCCGGCGTTTCTCTGGTGCCAGAGTGAAACCGGCGCTGGAGATGGTTTCACCTCCCAGGGTGATTTCACCTTCGTGCACCGGTTCAAAACCGGCAATCGCGCGCAGGGTGGTGGTCTTGCCGCAGCCGGACGAGCCGAGCAGGCAACCGATGTCACCGGCGTTGAGGTGCAGATTGAGGTTCTGCACCACACGTTGATCTTGATAGCCGCAAGCAAGGTTGCGCAGGTTCAGCAGTAATTCATGGCTCATGCGTGGTGATATGCCGGTTCGACGAGGAACTCGAGCAGGGCCTTCTGTGCGTGGAGACGGTTTTCTGCCTGATCCCAGGCGACGGAGCGCGGGTCATCAAGCAGGTCGAGGCTGATTTCTTCACCGCGGTGCGCTGGCAGGCAGTGCATGAACAGCACATCTTCGGCCGCCAGATCGAGCAGGGCGCGGGTCACCTGGAACGGTGCGAATAGCTTCAGGCGCTTGGCAGTTTCCTCTTCCTGACCCATCGAAGTCCAGACGTCGGTGCTCACCAGATGCGCACCGCGCACAGCGTCCTGCGGATCGCGGACGATGGTCACACGATCGCCGGCGCGGGCGACGAACTCAGGATTTGGCTCGTAGCCTTCCGGGCAGGCGATGCGCAACTGGAAGTCGAACTGGATCGCCGCTTCTATATAGCTGTTGCACATGTTGTTGCCGTCGCCGATCCAGGCCACGGTCTTGCCCTGGATCGAGCCACGGTGCTCAAGGAAGGTCTGCATGTCGGCCAGCAACTGGCACGGGTGCAGGTCATCGGACAGGCCGTTGATCACCGGCACGCGCGAGTTGGCAGCGAATTCGGTCAGGGTGCTGTGGGCAAAGGTACGGATCATCACCGCATCGAGCATGCTCGACATGACGATGGCGCAGTCGCCGATCGGCTCGCCACGGCCCAACTGGGTGTCGCGCGGCGACAGGAAGATTGCCTGGCCACCGAGCTGGATCATGCCGGCCTCGAAGGAGATCCGGGTACGGGTCGAGGACTTCTCGAAGATCATCCCCAGGACGCGGTTTTTCAGAGGCTCGAACAGTACGCCGCGGTTACGCAGGTCCTTGAGCTCAACGCCTCGACGGATCACGCTGACCAGCTCTTCGGGCGTGCAATCCATCAGGGCGAGAAAGTGCCTTGCGCTCATCATTGACTACCTTTTTGCTACAAACCGCAGATGCTCAAAGCCTTGTTTAACGGAACAACGGGCGAGACCTGCGGCGTAAGCCGCACGGGGCGACGAAATAGGGGAAGGCGCGATATTGACACTAAATGTCGCGTTACGCCAATAGGCTACGGTTTTTGCGGAGTTTGCAGCGGCGACAGAGTGTTGCAGTCGCGCAGTAGAAGCCGGGTTGAGGCGTGTAACGGACTCATTTGTACACTGGCGCCGCGGGGCTTGGCAATCCGCTGTGGCGGGGATGGGGCAGGTCGGGTCGGTTTGCGACTGCCCGGCCACGGCTTCGCTTGGTCGGATGGCCGGTTGAAACATTTGCTAATGCAAAGTGCTGGGTTATAACTACCTTTCGAGCGACGCAGGAAGCCTCCGCATGGAATCGAAAGAACAATTGTTAATGGAATTGCTGGGCCACACGGCTCGCTCACTGACCCATCTCACCGCCTCGGTGACGTCAATGTCCTTCGAACTGCTGCGCAGCGAAGATGATGTGGTCAAGGCTGCCAGTCGCCAGATGATCGATCGCATGGCGACTATCAGCGCAGGGCTCGACGAGCACTGGCGACTGATCGGCGAACTCACCGGCGTGCACGTCGCCCACGAGCAGATCGAAACCATTCAGGAAATCCAGTTGCAGGCGCCGCCGCAGTTGCCGTCCAACTGAGCCTGACGAGCTATCGGCTCGCCTGATAGCCGTCGATTCACAAGACGAACGTCGCTGGCGTCGCTCCTGCACACGGGCCATAGTTTTGTTCCCGCAGGCACGTCCGTTGCCTGCCCAGAACAAGACAGAGACTGGCCATGACCAAGACTCTCCATCACCGTGCCTGCCACCTGTGCGAAGCCATTTGCGGCCTGACCATCGAGACCACCGAAACCGATGGTAACGTCGCAATCACCTCAATCAAGGGCGATGCCCTCGATACGTTCAGTCGCGGGCACATCTGTCCCAAGGCTGTGGCCCTGCAAGACATCCAGAACGATCCGGATCGCCTGCGTCAGCCGATGCGCCGGGTCGGCAGCGAATGGCTGCCGATCGAGTGGGACGAGGCCTTTGCGCTGGTGGCCGAGCGTCTGGCGGCAATTCAGGAGCGTCACGGCCAGAACGCGGTGGCGGTCTATCAAGGCAATCCGAGCGTGCACAACTACGGGCTGATGACCCACAGCAACTACTTTCTCGGCCTGCTGAAAACGCGCAATCGCTTCTCCGCGACCTCGGTCGACCAGTTGCCGCATCACCTGAGCAGTTACCTGATGTACGGCCACGGCTTGCTGCTGCCGATCCCGGACATCGATCACACCGATTTCATGCTGATCCTCGGCGGTAATCCGCTGGCATCCAACGGCAGCATCATGACCGTACCGGATGTCGAGAAACGCCTGAAGGCGATTCAGGCGCGCGGTGGCAAAGTGGTGGTGGTCGATCCCCGGCGCAGCGAAACGGCGGCCATCGCCGATCAGCACTTGTTCGTGCGTCCCGGTGGCGACGCGGCGTTGCTGTTCGGCGTGCTCAATACCTTGTTCGAAGAAGGCCTGACCCGCGACAGTCACTTGCCCGTCGATGGCCTCGATGAAGTGCGCGCAGCCATCGCAACGTTCACTGCCGAAGCCATGAGCCCGCTGTGTGCGGTGCCGGCCGAGCAGATCCGCCAACTGGCGCGGGATTTCGCTGCTGCGCCGAGCGCGGTGTGCTACGGGCGCATGGGCGTTTCGACTCAGGCGTTCGGCACCTTGTGCCACTGGGTGGTGCAGTTGATCAATCTGGTCACCGGCAACCTCGACCGGGTCGGCGGCGCGCTGTGCACCGAGCCGGCGGTGGATCTGGTGGCGTCGACCTCGGGTGGGCATTTCAACAAGTGGCAGAGCCGGGTGTCCGGGCGGCCCGAGTACGGCGGCGAGCTGCCGGTGTCGGCGCTGGCCGAAGAGATGCTCACCGAAGGCGAAGGGCAGATTCGCGCATTGATCACCGTGGCCGGCAATCCGGTGTTGTCGACACCGAACGGCCGGCAACTGGAGCAGGCGCTCGATGGTCTGGAGTTCATGCTCAGCATCGACCTGTACATCAACGAAACCACGCGTTATGCCGACCTGATCCTGCCGTCGACTTCGGCGCTGGAGAACGATCACTACGACACTACGTTCAACCTGTTCGCGGTGCGCAACGTCACTCGCTTCAATCGGGCGATTCTCGCCAAGCCCGAGGGCGCATTACACGACTGGGAGATCTTCGTTGGCCTGGCCAAGGCGTTTGCCGAGAAGACCGGTAAGGAGCTGAAACCGACGATGCCGCCGGCGAAGATGATCGATATGGGGCTGCGCATGGGGCTGTATGGCGATGCTTCGGCGCACCAGCTGTCGCTGGCGACGCTGTTCGATCATCCGCACGGCGTCGATCTGGGCGCGCTCAAGCCGAATCTGGCGGCCCGCCTGAAAACCCCGAATCAACGGGTACAGGCTGCGCCACCGGAGATCCTCGCCGATCTCGCACGCTTTGCCGCCTTGCAGGCGCCGGCGGCGGATGAGCTGCTGATGATCGGCCGGCGCCATGTGCGCAGCAACAATTCATGGATGCACAATTACCATCGTCTGGTGAAGGGTAAGCCGCGTCATCAACTGCTGATGCACCCTGATGATCTGGCCAGTCGCGGGCTCGACGACGGGCAGTTGGTGCGCGTCAGTTCGCGGGTCGGGCAGATCGAAGTGGAAGTGCTCGGCAGCCTGGACATGATGAAAGGCGTGGTCAGCCTGCCGCATGGCTGGGGTCACGCGCGTCCGGGGGTGCAGATGGCGATTGCCAGCGGTCAGCCGGGGTCGAGCGCCAACGACCTGACCGATGAATGCCAGCTCGACGAGCTGTCGGGCAACGCGGCGCTCAACGGCGTGCCGGTGACGGTGGTGGCGGCTTGAGCATGTCTGTCGGGGAGACCGAGCAGGGCGCTCGGGATTCCGTTACAATGCGCCACCGTGCCGACCCATGAGTCGGAAAGTTCAGCCGAGGTGCTCCATGGATATCATCGAAACGATTAAAGAGCAGATTGCCAACAACACCATTCTGCTTTACATGAAAGGCTCGCCGAATGCCCCGCAGTGTGGCTTCTCCGCGAAAGCTGCGCAGGCCGTGATGGGCTGTGGCGAGAAGTTCGCCTACGTCGACATCCTGCAGAACCCGGAAATCCGCGCCAACCTGCCAAAGTACGCCAACTGGCCGACTTTCCCGCAATTGTGGGTTGGCGGTGAACTGGTCGGCGGCAGCGACATCATGGCTGAAATGTTCGCCAACGGTGAGCTGCAGACTCTGGTCAAGGAAGCATCGGCCAAGGCTGCTGCGGCCAAGTCCGAAGCCTGATCCGGCTTAGTGGGAGCGGGCTTGCTCGCGAATGCGGTGTATCAGAAAAATAGTAACTGACTGATACACCGCATTCGCGAGCAAGCCCGCTCCCACAGGGATCTGCATCTGATCCGGGATTTGCCAATAAAAAAGCCCCGCACCTCGTAAGAGGGCGGGGCTTTTTAGTGCGCTGGAAAAGTTAACGCGAGTTGCCGGTGCAATCGAAAAAGATCGCAGCCTGCGGCAGCTCCTACTCTTCGCCCATCTGCGATTGCAGATAGTTCTCAAGACCGACTTTATCGATCAGGCCCAGTTGGGTTTCCAGCCAGTCGATGTGTTCTTCTTCGGACTCGAGAATGTCTTCGAGCAGTTCACGGCTGCCGAAGTCGCCAACCGATTCGCAATGGGCGATGGCGGCTTTCAGATCGGCGTGGCCGGTCTTTTCGATGCGCAGGTCGCACTCGAGCATTTCCTGGGTGTGCTCGCCAATGTGCAGCTTGCCCAGATCCTGCACGTTCGGCAGGCCTTCAAGGAACAGGATGCGCTTGATCAGCTTGTCCGCGTGTTTCATCTCGTCGATGGATTCGTGGTACTCGTGCTTGCCCAGCTTGTTCAGGCCCCAATCTTCATACATGCGCGCATGCAGGAAGTACTGATTGATCGCGACCAGCTCATTGGCAAGGATCTTGTTGAGATGCTGGATGACTGTAATGTCGCCTTTCATGATGGGAGTCCTGCCCTGTAATAGCTGTATATAAGGCGGAGTTTGAGCTTGGTACTTATAAGTGTCAAACCTAAGTTATTGAATAATAAATGAAATTAAATCTGAATAAGAATGTTTGTGTTCCGCGTCTAGCGCCTAACCAGTTGATTTACGGGCATAAAAAAACCGGACATAAGTCCGGTTCTTCGAAATTGGGGTAATTACGCCGCTGTAAATTCTACCGGATACGGGATCGCGGCCTGGGCGGTTTGCAGTTTGGTCAGGGTTTCGCGGACCACTTCCTTGGCCAGGCAGGCACATTTGCCGCATTGGCTGGCGACGCCGGTGGCCTGGCGGACTTCTTTATAGCTGCAGCAACCTTCATAGATCGCTTCGCGGATCTGTCCGTCGGTGACGCCAGTGCAGAGACAAACATACATAAGTGAGAACCGTCGCTGGTTGTGACTCAATTGCGATGGATCTTAATGTTAACGAGAATGATTGTCAAAGTGCTTTCTGAACGCTTTATGAACGAATCAGCGATGACTGACGAACGGTGCTTAATGGCGATTTGCCTGGCCCCGAAAATGCGGCACGGTTATCCGCTTTGAGCAAAAAACCGTTAAGGACAGGCGAAAAACGCAGTGTATGATGGTCGGCCCTTGCGAAGAGGGTTCGTGTCACAGGGCTGTCGCCTGAGGGTGGCAGGCTGGCCCGGACCCTGAACTTCAAAGTTATTCACCAGGAGATATCCATGAGCGTACTCGTAGGCAAACAAGCCCCTGACTTCACCGTCCCGGCCGTACTCGGCAATGGCGAGATCGTTGACAGCTTCACCCTGTCCTCGGCCATCAAAGGCAAATACGGCCTGGTGTTCTTCTACCCACTGGACTTCACCTTCGTCTGCCCGTCCGAGCTGATCGCTCTGGACAACCGCATGGCTGACTTCAAGGCACGTAACGTAGAAGTGATCGCTGTGTCGATCGACTCGCACTTCACCCACAACGCCTGGCGCAACACCCCGGTCAACAATGGCGGCATCGGCCAGGTGAAATACACCATGGCTGCCGACATGAAGCACGACATCGCCAAGGCCTACGACGTTGAGTCCGAAGGCGGCGTGGCTTTCCGTGGCGCGTTCCTGATCGACGACAAGGGCGTTGTCCGCTCGCAGATCATCAACGACCTGCCGCTGGGCCGTAACATGGAAGAGCTGATCCGTCTGGTCGACGCTCTGCAATTCCACGAAGAGCACGGCGAAGTCTGCCCTGCCAACTGGAAAAAAGGCGACAAAGGCATGAACGCTTCGCCAGAAGGCGTTGCGGCTTACCTGACCGAGAACGCTGCTGCCCTGTAAGGCACAACGTCGAGGTACAAAAAAACCGGCCCACGTGGCCGGTTTTTTCATGCACGGGATTTGTCCGACGAGGATCAGTCGTCGAAGTCTTCCCAGCCGCCCATCTGTTTCCAGCGGTTGACGATGCCGCAGAACAGCTCGGCGGTCTTCTCGGTGTCGTAACGCGCCGAATGCGCTTCACGGCCGTCGAAGTCGATGTCGGCTGCCTGACAGGCCTTGGCCAGTACGGTTTGGCCGTAAGCCAGACCGGCCAGCGTCGCGGTATCGAAGCTGGAGAACGGGTGAAACGGGTTGCGCTTCATGTCCAGACGCGCAACCGCAGCATTCAGGAAGCCAAGGTCGAAGCTGCTGTTATGGCCGACCAGAATCGCGCGCTTGCAGCCATTGGCCTTCAGCGCCTTGCGCACGCCACGGAAGATGTCGGTCAGCGCGGTTTCTTCGCTGACCGCCATGCGCAACGGGTGATCGAGCTTGATCCCGGTGAACTCCAGCGCCGCCGCTTCGATGTTGGCGCCTTCGAACGGCTCGACGCGGAAAAAGTAGGTGTGATCCGGGTAGACGAAACCCTTTTCATCCATGGCGATGGTGGTCGCGGCAATCTCCAGCAGAGCGTCGGTGGCCGAATTGAAGCCACCGGTCTCTACGTCGACGACAACCGGCAGGTAACCGCGAAAACGTGCTGCCATTGGGTGACGGGAACCGCCGCCGCCACCTTGACCGTCCAGTTCGTCGTCGAAATGGTCTTCACTCACGCGTGTTCCTCCAGCAGGCGCCAGCGCAGTTTTTCACCGGCGCGCAGCGGGATAACGGTCAGCTCGCCAAACGGCAGGCTGGTCGGGGCGGTCCATTCTTCGCGAACCAGGGTGATGCGATCGGTGTTGGCCGGCAGACCGTAGAAGCGTGGGCCGTTGAGGCTGGCGAACGCTTCAAGCTTGTCCAGCGCGTTGCGCTGTTCGAAGGCTTCGGCATACAGCTCAATGGCGGCGTACGCGGTGTAGCAGCCGGCGCAGCCGCAGGCGGCTTCCTTGGCGTGCTGGGCGTGCGGCGCCGAGTCGGTACCGAGGAAGAACTTCGCGCTGCCGCTGGTGGCGGCATCGAGCAGGGCTTCCTGATGGGTATTACGCTTGAGGATCGGCAGGCAATAGAAGTGCGGCCGAATCCCGCCCACCAACATGTGGTTGCGGTTGTACAGCAGGTGATGCGCGGTGATGGTCGCGCCGACGTTGGCCGAAGCCTCGTTGACGAACTGCACGGCGTCGCCGGTGGTGATGTGTTCGAACACCACTTTGAGCGTCGGGAAACGCTCGACGACACGGCGCATGTGCTCATCGATGAAAATCTTTTCGCGATCGAAGACGTCGACATCGCCACGGGTGACTTCGCCGTGGATCAGCAGCGGCATGCCGACTTCGGCCATGGCTTCCAGCGCCGGGAAGATCTTGTCGATGCTGGTCACCCCGGAATCGGAGTTGGTAGTGGCGCCGGCCGGGTACAATTTGGCAGCGTGCACGAAACCGCTGGCCTTGGCCTGACGAATTTCTTCGGGCTGGGTGCGGTCGGTGAGGTACAGCACCATCAGCGGTTCGAAACGACTGCCGGCCGGGCGGGCAGCGAGAATCCGCTGGCGATAGCCGTCGGCTTCAGCGGCGTTGCGCACCGGTGGTACCAGGTTGGGCATGATGATGGCGCGGCCAAAGGTGCGCGCAACATCGGCAACGGTATTGGTCAACACGGCACCATCGCGAAGATGAATGTGCCAGTCGTCGGGACGCAGCAGGGTCAGGCGGTCGGACATGAGGGGATTCCAGGCGGGTCAAACTGAGGGGAATGCTACCGGAAAAGACTCTTGCAGGCACTCGCTATCAAGTTTTGCCGGAACCTTCCGATATCCCGTAGGTATGCCGTAAACATAGTGTGAATCGGTCTTTGTGTTACAGAAGCCAATGGAGCCTCCCGTGCGCCAGCGATATTTAGCCTTGCTCAGTGTGTTTGCCAGCCTCCCCGCGATGGCGCTCACCTACCAGACGCGTCTGGAGAACATTGAGTGGACGGTCGAGGGCGACAAGTTCGAGTGCCGCCTGACCCAGCCGATCACCGATTTCGGCTCGGGCCAGTTCGTGCGCAAGGCCGGCGAACAGGCGATATTCCGCCTCAATGCCTATAACGCCATGCTCGGCGGCGGTTCAGCGACGTTGCTTGCGGCGGCCGCGCCATGGCAACCGGGGCGCAACGACATCTACCTGGGCAGCGTCAGGATCGGCACCGGTAACGTGCTGTTCAACAGTTCGCAATCCCAGGCCGGCGGGCTGATCAGCGGTTTGCTGGACGGTCGCAGCCCGGTGGTGCGCCGTGCGTCCGGCGATGGCCGAGTTTCGGAAGTGCGTCTGCTGCCGGTGAAGTTCAGCAAAGCGTTCAATGATTACCAGACGTGTGTGGCAAAACTGCTGCCGCAGAATTTTGACCAGATCAAACAATCGCAGGTCGGTTTTCCGGGTGAGGGCACTGATCTGGACTCCGCCGCTCGCGCCAGGCTGCAGGTGATGCTGGACTTCATGAAGGCCGATCCGACGGTCAATCACATCGAACTGGATGGCTATTCCGACAACAGCGGCAACCGTCTGACCAACCGTGAACTGTCGCGCCGTCGCGCGCTGGCGGTGGTCGATTTCTTCAAGGCCAACGGCATCGCCGAATCGCAGATCACCGTGCGTTTCCATGGTGAGCAATATCCTTTGGTGCCGAACACCAATGCCACTAACCGGGCGAAGAATCGCCGGGTCAGCGTGAAGCTGGCACGGGTGGCACCGACCACTGCGCCAGCGCCACAAGCCAGCGCGCCTGCCAATGCTGCGGCGACTTCCTGACCCGCCGGTCATCGTCGCGCTCTCGACAGATTCTGTCGCTTTGTCGTCTTAAGCTGTCGCGCCTCTGTAAATTATCGTATTTGAGCGGTAGACTCCTCGGCTTTCCGTAGAACCCCGTGGAGTGATGGCATGGCGGACGTAAACAAGGTCGTTCTGGCGTATTCCGGCGGCCTGGACACTTCGGTGATCCTCAAGTGGCTGCAGGATACTTATAACTGTGAAGTGGTGACCTTCACCGCTGACCTGGGTCAGGGCGAAGAGGTCGAGCCGGCTCGCGCCAAGGCTCAGGCCATGGGCGTCAAAGAAATCTACATCGACGACCTGCGCGAAGAATTCGTGCGTGACTTCGTGTTCCCGATGTTCCGCGCCAACACCGTTTACGAAGGCGAGTACCTGCTGGGTACCTCCATCGCACGTCCGCTGATCGCCAAACGTCTGATCGAAATCGCCAACGAAACCGGCGCCGACGCCATTTCCCATGGCGCTACCGGCAAGGGCAATGACCAGGTGCGTTTCGAACTGGGTGCCTACGCGCTCAAGCCAGGCGTGAAAGTCATTGCTCCATGGCGTGAGTGGGACCTGCTGTCCCGCGAGAAGCTGATGGACTACGCCGAGAAGCACGCGATCCCGATCGAGCGTCACGGCAAGAAGAAATCTCCGTACTCGATGGACGCCAACCTGCTGCACATCTCCTATGAAGGCGGCGTGCTGGAAGACACCTGGACCGAGCACGAAGAAGACATGTGGCGCTGGACCGTCTCCCCGGAGAACGCGCCTGACACCCCGCAATACCTGGAACTGACCTACCGCAACGGCGACATCGTTGCCCTGGACGGCGTCGAAATGACTCCGGCCACCGTACTGGCAACGCTGAACAAAATCGGCGGTGCTCACGGTATCGGTCGTCTGGACATCGTTGAAAACCGTTACGTGGGCATGAAGTCCCGTGGCTGCTACGAAACCCCGGGCGGCACCATCATGCTGCGCGCTCACCGCGCCATCGAATCGATCACCCTGGACCGCGAAGTCGCTCACCTCAAAGACGAGCTGATGCCGAAATACGCCAGCCTGATCTACACCGGCTACTGGTGGAGCCCGGAGCGTCTGATGCTGCAACAGATGATCGACGCTTCCCAGGTCAACGTGAACGGCGTGGTTCGCCTGAAGCTGTACAAAGGCAACGTGATCGTGACCGGTCGCAAGTCCGACGATTCGCTGTTCGACGCCAATATCGCGACCTTCGAAGAAGACGGCGGCGCTTACAACCAGGCCGACGCGGCGGGCTTCATCAAGCTCAACGCGCTGCGCATGCGCATTGCTGCCAACAAAGGCCGCAAGCTGTTCTAAGCATCGCGGGCCTGTAAAGAAGTGGCGGCTTGTCCCAGTGACAAAGCCGCCATTTTTTTTTGTGGTTGTCTGACGTTAACCCGCAACATATGTTGTTACGGTCAATTCCAGCATTTTCTTGAATGTCCACTTCAGGCATCTACTCTGCGTCTCATTCCCCCCTCAGCACCGTAGTACTTTGCGTGCTCACGTTATAAGCAACGAAAAGTTTGGCGCCTCCGTTTTTTTTCGCTTGTTTGACAAGGCTGAGGGTAATTTGCTTGAGCAGAGCGTCAGACGCAGAGTCGGTCAAAAATACCACTGCCTTGGCCGATTGCTTGCCAAGCTGAGGAAAGTGTTCGGCCAGCGCATTGAACGCCTGTGTGCTGTTCAGCGGACGTACATCGATGGCGCGCAACGTGCCCATGGATTTGGGCAGTTGGATGGTGTGCTCAATCCACGCTCGCTCCGGGCAGGATTCGTCAATGCCACGTTCAGGTAGCGTCCACTCCTGACCGCCTGGTGCTCCGCGTGCCGGGGACGAACAGGGGATATTCTCCGTCTGCTTCAACTCATCAAAGACTTTTAGAAAACTGTCGTCCTTGTCGAAGTCCGACGGCGCATACAATGAACGGTAGTTGAAGTTCAGCGTTAAAAAAAACAGCAACAGCAAGTAAAACGGGAAGCTGATCAGGAACCAGATATAGACTTCTCTTTCATCGTTATCTAGAAAAGGCAGGGAGATGGCCGCCGACGATTCGGAAATAAATGCAAATATTGCAATTACCGTCATGGGGTTGGTGATTTTTTTTCTGATTTTTATCATGGTGTTTGCTCATTAAGTGTGTTTTTCCAATGTGTTTATTGAATGATTTCATGTGGGTGAAGTTTTGCGTCTGATGCTCTTTTTTATATTAAATAAAATTCGTTGGGTAGAAGTATCTTGTTTCAGACGTTGATTGTTTAAAATGTGTAGTGGCGTTCTTGCTGTTGTTTTTACAATCGATTGTCAGCCTGAAGCTGTCCGGCCTCAGCAGTGCGCTGTCATGCAACAACAGCAATTTTGCAGTCTCTTCTTGCGCGAGAGGCTCTGGATCAGTGAGCCGGCTTGGGTTGCAGTGCGTAGTATTTTTCACGTCCAAGGCGTGGTCAGAGAAACGGCCGGGGCTTGCCAATATCACCAGTGGCGGTTTTTTGTAGGAATAGTCTTTTTTTGATGTAGGGAATGTCTTTGGCTGTGAGTGTGACGGAACTCTCTTGTGCCATGTCGGAAGTGACTAGGCTATTGTGCGGGTTCTAAAAATTCGAACAGCGAAACTGGACTTGCCCATGAATAAAGTGCTGATCGTGGATGATCACCCCGTCATTCGTCTTGCTGTGCGTATGCTGATGGAACGTCATGGCTACGAAGTTATTGCCGAAACAGATAATGGTGTGGATGCATTGCAACTTGCGCGTGAACAAATGCCGGATATCGTTATTCTGGATATTGGAATACCGAAGCTCGATGGTCTGGAAGTTATTGCCCGTCTGAACTCGACACCGATGCCATTGAAAGTTCTGGTGTTGACCTCTCAGGCACCCGGGCATTTTTCGATGCGCTGCATGCAGTCGGGGGCGGCGGGGTATGTCTGTAAACAACAGGATCTGACAGAGTTGCTCAGTGCGATCAAGGCCGTACTGTCCGGATACAGCTATTTTCCAAACCAGGCCCTGCATACCGTGCGAACCAGCCTCGGTAATGCCAGTGAGGCCGATATGGTAGACCGCCTTTCCGGGCGGGAAATGATGGTGTTGCAGCAATTGGCGCGGGGCAAGACCAACAAGGAAATCGCTGACGGCATGTTTCTCAGCAACAAGATGGTCAGCACTTACAAGACCCGTTTGTTATTGAAGCTCAATGCTCGGTCGCTGGTGGACCTGATTGAGCTGGCGCAACGCAACGGGCTGGTCTGATGGTCCTGCCTGCCGACGGATCATGGGCCGCTCGGTGTCGGATTCCCGGAAAGTAAAAAGCCTCCGGTTCGGGAGGCTTTCAAGTATCAGAGATCAAAATCGTAATCGGCCAATTGCTTTTGCAGTCGGCGCTCCTCAAGCAGGTTATCGATGGTGCGACGTTTGCTCAGATTGGTCTTGGCGACCTCGACGACAGGTTCGGCGTCGTCGGTTTCCACAACTGTGAAATCGTCATCTACGTCCAATTGTTCTTTGGTGTCAGTCATAAGGTGAACTCCAGGCTAAGACTGCCTTTGGCGCTCCTTATATCGATATTCCTGCTGCGGGTAAAAAAGATTTTTTCAATCGACGAATCAATTATTCCAATAGTCAGTCAATCGTCCGAGGTTTTGTGTTTGTACTCGCACAAATCTTCGATCCGGCAGCTGCCACAGCGTGGCTTGCGCGCCAGACACACATAGCGACCATGCAGAATCAGCCAGTGGTGAGAGTCGAGCAGGTAATCTTTCGGCACAAACTTCATCAACTTCTTTTCCACCTCGACCACATTTTTGCCCGGGGCAATGCCGGTGCGGTTGCTCACGCGAAAAATGTGCGTGTCGACCGCCATGGTCAACTGACGAAAAGCGGTATTGAGCACTACGTTGGCCGTTTTGCGGCCGACACCGGGCAGCGCTTCCAGTTCTTCGCGCGTCTGCGGGACTTCGCCATTGTGCAGTTCGACCAGCATGCGGCAGGTCTCGATCACGTTTTTCGCTTTGCTGTTATAGAGGCCGATGGTCTTGATGTATTCGGACAGCCCTTCGACGCCCAGCGCGTGGATCGCCGCAGGGGTATTGGCCACCGGAAACAGTTTGGCCGTGGCCTTGTTGACGCCAACGTCGGTAGATTGCGCCGAGAGGATTACCGCGATCAACAACTCGAACGGCGAGGAATAGGCCAGCTCGGTCTTCGGCTCGGGGTTGTCTTCATGAAGTCTGCGGAAGATTTCCAGACGTTTTGCGGCATTCATGGATGATGTGTTTCCTTGGAGAGAGCGTTCGAGCGGGTCCAGGCCTGGCGGGCAGCGAGCAGGAGTCCGAGCAGGATGAAGGCGCCGGGAACCAGGGTCAGCAGGTGCAGCCCGTCGCTGAACAGAACCAGTCCTTGCCAGTGCTCGGACAGAACACGACCGATGTGCCCCTGACCGAACAGTTCACGCAGTACGGCCAGCGCCAGTAGCAGCGCGCTCGACAGGCCAAAAAACGTCAGGCGCTGGGCAAGCGCCTGACGAAAGAACCCATTGTATTCCAGCACCACGCATTGCAAGGCGATCAACCCGCCATAGATCCCGAGTGACTGTTGCCACTGCAGCGCCCAGCGCTGCGCGAGGATATTGGCACAACTGGTCAGAGTGGCGGCCAGCAGCAGACTGGCCAGCAACAGGCTGTTGCCAGATAACCGCAAGCGCAGTGGGGCGATGCACACGCTGTAAATCCCCACAACGGCACTCGACATCAACAGCATGCCCAGCGCGCCAGCCAGTGTCGCGCTGGTGCCAAGCAGCAGCATCAGCGTCAAAGTGTTCGTCAGATTCGTCGGCCGGTTCATGATCCGGTCCCCAGCAAGATTGCCCGGTGCTCGTCAAAGTAGCGCAGAGCGTCATGGATGGCATTGAGAGTGGCGCGGGATGTGATGGTGGCGCCCGCCAGTTGATCGAACTGTCCCTGATCCTTTTTCAGTGCCCAGCCAGCGTCGTCAGGTGCGTTGCGCGACTTGCCGGTAAACGTCGCCAGCCACTGGTTCGGCCAGTCGCCGATGAGTCCGCCGAGCGCCGGTGTTTCGTTTTGCCGCAGGGTTTTTACTCCCAGCAGTCTGCCGTTGGCATCGATGGCGATCAGCAGTTCGATAACCCCGGCGTAGCCCTCGGTCTGGGTGCGCAACAACACTGCCACTGGCTGACCGGATTTGCTTGCGCGGTAACCTGCCAGCAGCGTGCTGTGGCTCAACGTTGTATCAGTCAGCGCCAGCGGCTGCTCCAGCGGCTGATTGTCGTAGGCATCGGCCGCGAGCACATCCAGCAATTTGCGGCTGTCGAGCAGGCGTTGCTCGCTGGCAATCTGCGGCGCACTGACGCGCTGCACGACATAGGTCAAACCGAGACCGGCGCCGGCCAGCAGCACAAGGGTCACGACAGTAGCCGCGCGGTTCATGATTGCACCTGCGTCTGGCGGGCAGCGGCAAAACGCTCCAGGGCCGGTACACCGAGATTCATCAGCAACACGGCAAACGCGACACCGTCCGGGTAGCCGCCCCAGGTGCGGATCAGGTAGGTCAGCAAGCCGACACCCACCCCGAACAGCAGCCGGGCCAGCGGACTTTTGGCGCCGGACACCGGTTCGGTAATGATGAAAAACGCACCGAGCATGGTCGCGCCGCTCAGCAGATGAAACAGCGGTGAGCCGTGGGAATCGGAACCCGAGCCGTTCCAGCAAAGCAGGCTGACGACAAACAGGCTGGCCAGCATGCCGACCGGCGCTTGCCAGGCAATCACCCGGCGCTGCAACAGCCACAGCCCGCCAGCGAGAAACGCCAGATTGATCCACTCCGCACCGCGTCCACCGAAGCGGCCGAACGCCGGGTTGGCCGCGAACAACTCATCCAGGGTCAGGCTTTTGTTGATGCGCAGACTGTCCAGCGCGGTGGCCTGCACCCAGGCGTCCGGCGCCTGGCCCAGATTCAAGACTTGCGCAAAAGCGGCCTGCAGATTCATGCCATGCGCCGGCCAGTGGGTCATCGGTTGCGGGAACAGCAGCATTGCCAGGGCAAACCCGAGCATGGCCGGGTTGAACGGATTCTTGCCGATGCCACCGTATAAATGCTTGCCGAACAGCAGGCCCGAAGCTATCGCCGTAACGGTCAGCCACCACGGGCAATAGGGTGGCAGGGCGGCGGCCAGCAATGTCGCGCTGACCAGTGCGCTGCCATCGCTGAGCGTTGGTTGCAGTGGCTGTCGGCGCAGCCGGGCGACGCCAGCCTCGATCAGCAGCGCGGTGCTCGCCGCCAGGATCAGATTGATCAAAACCCCCCAGCCGTAGAACCAGAACAGTGCCAGCAGCCCCGGCAGCGTGGCCAGCAGCACCCGCTTCATCGCCTGTTGCAGGCGATCATCCGGTGCCTCACGGGGCGACATGATCTTGCACCTGACGCTCGGCCGCCTGCAGTCGGGCGCGGGCCTTGTCGAGGGCTTCGCTCGGCGTGTCGGCGCGGCGTTCGAGTTTGTTCAGGTCGGCGCGGGCGTAGGCCAGTTCGGTTTTCAACTGGCGAAGCTGGCTGTCGATCGGGCGCTTTTCTACGCGCACCAGATCAGGCGCAGGCTGTTCACTTGCCGCTTCGGCAGCGTGAAGGGCCTGCTCGGCGTCATGCAGTGCCTGTTCCAGCGTGGCGATCTGCTCCGCTGGCGCTTCGGCGGTCTGCGCCTTTTTCAATTCAGCGCGACGCATGGCCAACTGGATTTTCGCCCGCTTCAGATCCGCGTCCTTCGCCGGAGCCGGGGCCGCAGCGGCTGGAGCAGTGGTGGTGCTGCTTTCGAGTTTCGCCAGCGCCTGTTCGGCGGCTTCGAACTGCTGTTGCAACACGATCAGTTGCGATTGCTGTTCGAAGGTCGGTGGATGGCCGAAGGCTTTCAGCGATTTGTGCAATTGCGCGCGGCTCATGGCGACGTCGATCTTGGCTTTTTTCAGCGCCGCGTCGGCGGTCGCGGCTTTCTGCGCGCGCACCCGTTCCAGAGCGGCTTGCACCGGATCGAGGGTGGCCACCGCCGGTTGCGCTGCGCGCCGTGCCCGGGCTTCGCGCTCAGCCTGTTTCTGCTGTTCTTCGCGCTGCAGGCGGGCGTTGCGGCGTTCAAAACGCTGGCGTGCATGATCGCGTTTGGCCGTGCGCGCGCGCTGTTCTTCAAGGCTGGACGCCAGGCCACCGACCACCGGCAAGGTGCCGAGCGGCAGCGGATGCATCTCGATGCAATCCACCGGGCACGGCGCCACGCACAGGTCGCAACCGGTGCATTCGTCGATCAGCACGGTGTGCATCAGTTTCGCCGCGCCGACGATGGCGTCGATCGGACAGGCCTGGATGCACTTGGTGCAGCCGATGCACTCGGCCTCGCGGATGTACGCCACTTGCGGCGGTGCCGTGCCACGGCTGATGTCCAGTTCCAGCACCGGCACCTTCAACAGTTCAGCCAGGGCGGCAATGGTTTCGTCGCCCCCCGGCGGGCACTTGTTGATCGGTTCGCCATCGACGATGCCTTGCGCATAGGGTTTGCACCCGGGGTGGCCGCATTTGCCGCACTGGGTCTGCGGCAGGAGGGCATCGATGAGTTGAATCAGACTCATGTTTTGATCAGTCCACTGAATCCGAGAAAAATCACTGCAATCAGTCCGGCGCCGATCAGGTCGATCGGCAAGCCGCGAAAGGGCAGAGGAATGTCGTTGTCCGCGGTGCGTTCGCGCAAGTCGCTGAACAGGCTCAGCACCAGCCAGAAACCCAGCCCGGCGCCAATGCTCAGCGCCGTTGCCTGCAGCAGGCCGCGATCATTTTGCGCATTGATCAATGCCAGCCCGAGCACGCCGGCATTGCCCAGCAACAGCGGCCATAGCCCATCGAACGGCCAGTCAGGCAGCCCGCGATCCAGCAGCTTCAGCAGCGGTGCGATCAGCAGCACGCTGAGCGGCAAGAACACAAACAGCTGCAGTGCCTGCAGTTGCAGCGGCACCAGCAGCCAGTGCCAG
The DNA here is from genome assembly GCF_037126175.1 of Pseudomonas sp. RSB 5.4. Lineage (NCBI taxonomy): Bacteria > Pseudomonadati > Pseudomonadota > Gammaproteobacteria > Pseudomonadales > Pseudomonadaceae > Pseudomonas > Pseudomonas sp. RSB 5.4. The sequence continues at coordinate 3,258,998 of NZ_CP146986.1, read as the reverse complement.
ATCAGGTAACCGATGATGCCAACGCTCAGCATCAGGCACGCCGTCGCCAACCCCAGCGCATGCATTTGGCGCCGACTGCCGGCCAGCAGCGGATCGACGCCCAGCGGCCAGTGCAACACGAAGTTGTTGAGCAGGGCGGCACTGATCAGCGTAAGCGCAAGTTCGGTCATGGTTCTGCCGGCAGAAACGGGCGGATGTCACTCAAGGTTAGGCATTATCCGGCACCCGCGAAGGGTGGGCCAGATATGAAAAATCCCACAGGCCTGCAGAACATGCCTGTGGGATCGTTTTACCGCTGGGTCTTACTTGATGCGTTGACCCGGCTTGGCGCCGCTGTCCGGGCTCAGCAGGTAGATTTCTTCACCGCCAGGGCCGGCTGCCATCACCATGCCTTCGGAGATGCCGAACTTCATTTTCCGTGGCTTGAGGTTGGCGATCATCATGGTCAGGCGACCGTCGAGTTTCGACGGATCCGGGTAAGCGCTCTTGATCCCGGAGAACACGTTGCGCTGCTCGTCACCGATGTCCAGAGTCAGGCGCAGCAGCTTGTCCGCACCCTCCACGTGTTCGGCCTTGACGATCAGCGCGACGCGCAAGTCGACGGCGGCGAAGGTGTCGAAGTCGATTTCCGGCGACAGCGGATCCTTGGCCAGTTCGCCATTGCCCGCAGGCGTGGCGGCACCGGTATCGGTCTGGCTGGCGGTCAGGTCTTCTTTCGAGGCGTCGGTCATGGCTTGCACTTTTACCGGGTCGATGCGGGTCATCAACGGTTTGAATTCGTTCAACTGGTGGTTGGCCAGCAGCGTGGTGTGGTCGTTCCAGGTCAGCGGGGCGACGTTGAGGAAGGCCTCGGCGTCGGCGGCCAGCAACGGCAGCACTGGCTTGAGGAAGATCACCAGTTGGCGGAACAGGTTGATGCCGGTGGCGCAGATCGCCTGGACTTCATCCTGCTTGCCTTCCTGCTTGTTCAACGACCAAGGCGCCTTGTCGGCGATCCAGGCGTTGGCGCGGTCGGCCAGGGCCATGGTTTCACGCATGGCGCGGGCGAAATCGCGGGCTTCATAGGCGTCGGCAATGCTTGGCGCCGCGGCGAGGAACGCTTCGGTCAGTTCTGGCGCAGCGTTGTTGTCGACCAGCAGGCCGCCGTTGCCCTTCTGGATGAAACCGGCGCAGCGGCTGGCGATGTTGACCACTTTGCCGACCAGGTCGGAGTTGACCTTCTGCACGAAGTCTTCGAGGTTCAGGTCGAGGTCATCGACGCCACGGCCCAGTTTGGCCGCGTAGTAGTAGCGCAGGTATTCCGGCGACAGGTGATCCAGGTAGGTACGGGCCTTGATGAAAGTGCCGCGGGACTTGGACATCTTCTGGCCGTTGACGGTCAGGTAGCCGTGCACGTTGATCCCGGTCGGCTTGCGGAAACCGGCGCCTTCGAGCATGGCGGGCCAGAACAGCGCGTGGAAGTTGACGATGTCCTTGCCGATGAAGTGGTACAGCTCGGCGGTGGAGTCCTTGCCCCAGAACGCGTCGAAGTCCAGCTCCGGCGTGCGGTTGCAGAGGTTCTTGAAACTGGCCATGTAGCCGATCGGCGCATCCAGCCACACGTAGAAATACTTGCCCGGCTCGTCCGGGATCTCGAAACCGAAGTACGGCGCATCGCGGGAGATGTCCCACTGCTGCAGGCCGGCGTCCAGCCACTCGGCGATCTTGTTGGCCACGGCGTCCTGCAGGGTGCCGCTGCGAGTCCAGGTCTGCAGCATCTGCTGGAAGTCCGGGAGCTTGAAGAAGAAGTGCTGGGAATCCTTGAGCACCGGCGTGGCACCGGAGATCGCCGACTTCGGATCCTTCAGATCGGTCGGGGCGTAGGTGGCACCGCATTTTTCGCAGTTGTCGCCGTACTGGTCTTCAGTGCCGCATTTCGGGCAGGTGCCCTTGATGAAGCGGTCGGCCAGGAACATTTTCTTTTCCGGGTCGAAATACTGGGTGATCGAGCGCTGGGCGATGTGCCCGGCGTCACGCAGCTTCAGGTAGATCTGGCTCGACAGCTCACGGTTTTCTTCGGCGTGAGTGGAGTGGAAGTTGTCGAAGTCGACCAGGAACTCGGCAAAGTCGGCGCTGTGTTCAGCCTGCACGTTGGCGATCAGTTGTTCCGGGGTGATGCCTTCCTTTTCCGCACGCAGCATGATCGCCGAACCGTGGGCGTCGTCGGCGCAGACATAGATGCATTGATTGCCGCGATGCTTCTGGAAGCGCACCCACATATCGGTCTGGATGTATTCCAGCATGTGGCCAAGGTGAATCGAACCGTTGGCGTAGGGCAGGGCGCTGGTGACGAGGATCTTGCGTGGTTCGGACATGTGGGGCTTCGCTACTTGATGAAACGGAGGTCGGCCACTATAAAGCGCTGGCGCATATTTTTCACCCTGTGCCGCTGGGTACTTTGAGAGCATTTGTGGCGAGGGGATTCATCCCCGATGGGTGGCGAAGCCGCCCCCAAACCAGATGTCAGGGCCTATCAGACACACCGCGGGTGATGTTTTTGCGACTGCTGCGCAGCCGATCGGGGATAAATCCCCTCGCCACAGGGGTTAACGGGTTCAAGTAATCAGTTCGCCACAAATCTGCGTCCAGCGTACGATACCCGCCATCTTTTCCCAGTCTTGTTATCGGAGTTGCCCATGAGTGCCGTCACTCGCGCAGCGGTGGAAGCCGTCCTCAGCCAATACACCGACCCTTACCTGAATCAGGACCCGGTCAGCGCCGGTTGCGTGAAGCACATCGAGATCGATGGCGACCGCGTCAAGGTTCAGCTGGAAATCGGCTACGCCGCCGGTCTGTTCAAGAGCGGCTGGGCGCAGTTGTTGCAGTTGGCCATCGAAAACCTCGATGGCGTGACGATCGCCAAGGTCGAGGTCAACAGCGTGATCGCCGCGCACAAGGCTCAGGCACAGATCCCGGGCCTGGCCAACGTCAAGAACGTGGTCGCCGTGGCTTCGGGCAAGGGGGGTGTGGGCAAGTCGACCACCGCGGCCAACCTCGCGCTGGCGCTGGCCCGCGAAGGCGCCAAAGTGGGGATTCTCGACGCTGACATCTATGGCCCGAGCCAAGGGATCATGTTCGGCATCCCCGAGCGCACCCGCCCCGAAGTCAAGGATCAGAAGTGGTTTGTGCCGCTCAAGGCCCACGGGGTCGAAGTCATGTCGATGGCGTTCCTGACCGACGACAACACGCCGATGGTCTGGCGCGGGCCGATGGTCTCCGGCGCACTGCTGCAACTGGTCACGCAAACCGCGTGGGGCGACCTGGATTATCTGGTCATCGACATGCCACCAGGCACCGGTGACATCCAGCTGACCCTGGCGCAGAAAGTCCCGGTGGCCGGCGCCGTGATCGTCACCACCCCGCAGGATCTGGCGTTGCTCGACGCGCGCAAAGGCGTGGAAATGTTCCGCAAGGTCAACATTCCGGTGCTGGGCGTGGTGGAAAACATGGCGGTGCACATCTGCTCGAACTGCGGACATGCCGAGCACCTGTTCGGTGAGGGCGGTGGCGAGAAGCTGGCGACCCAATATGGCGTCGAGCTGCTGGCCTCGCTGCCGCTGTCGATGCTGATCCGCGAACAGGCCGATGGCGGCAAGCCAACGGTGATCGCCGAGCCGGACAGCCAGATTGCCATGGTCTACCAGGAACTGGCCCGCCACGTCGGCGCGCGCATTGTGCTGCAGGAAGCGGCGACACCGGCGATGCCTAATATCAGCATCAGCGACGATTGATAGCCTGAAACACAATCAACTGTGGGAGCGGGCTTGCTCCGGGCGGCGTTCCGACGAAGGCGGTGTATCAGTCGACGAAAATGTTGTCTGACCCACCGCCTTCGCGAGCAAGCCCGCTCCCACACTGGTTTTTGTATTGCCAGTCAGATCCGCAACCCGCCATCCATCTCCAGAATCCGCCCGGTGTAGTAGTCGTTCTCGAAGATGTACGCCGCCGAATGGGCGATCTCTTCCGGCTTGCCCATGCGCTTGAGCGGAATCCCCGAGGTCATTTTCTCCAGCGCTTCCGGCTTCATGCCCAGGGTCATCTCGGTTTCGATGAAGCCCGGCGCAATGCCCGCGACGCGAATGCCGTAACGCGCCAGTTCCTTGGCCCAGGTCACGGTGGCGGCGGCCACGCCAGCCTTGGCGGCAGAGTAGTTGGTCTGGCCGACGTTACCAGCGCGTGAGATCGACGAGATGTTGATGATCGCGCCGCTGTTCTTCAGCTCGACCATTTTCGCCGCCACTTCACGGGTGCAGAGGAACACGCCGGTCAGGTTGACGTCGATCACCGCCTGCCACTGGGCCAGGCTCATCTTGGTCATTTCGCCGTCCTTGACCTTTAGCAGCAGGCCGTCACGCAGGATCCCGGCGTTGTTGATCAGGCCATGGATCGCGCCGAAATCTTCCGCGACCTGGGCGACCATGTGCTCAACCTGTTCTTCATTGGCCACGTTGCACAGATAGCTGCGCGCCTCGACGCCCTTGGCCTTGCAGGCTGCCACCGCGTCGTCGAGTTTTTCCTGATTGAGGTCTACCAGTGCCAGCTTCGCGCCTTTGCCGGCGAAATACTCGGCCATGGAACGGCCCAAACCCTGGCAACCGCCGGTGATAATGATTACTTTGTCGTTGAGTTGCATTCGCATGCCCCAATAGCCGGTCTGAGTGGTTTTTGTTATTGGCGACGCTCGATCCGTACCGGTTATGGCCAGATTGCACATGAGCATTGCCCGATGGCGTGACCGGGACTTATCCCCAGGCGCCTGTCCGTTTTTTCGACGGATTCTATATAAGGAGTCATAAATTGAGCGTTGAAGCGGCCAAGAATGCCCGAGAATTGCTTCTCAAGGAATACCGTGGCGTATTGTCGACCCACTCCAAATCGATGCCCGGTTTTCCGTTCGGCTCGGTGGTGCCGTATTGCCTGGATGAGCAAGGCCGCCCGCTGATCCTGATCAGCCGCATTGCCCAGCACACCCACAACCTGCAGAAGGACCCGAAATGTTCGCTGCTGGTGGGTGAGCGCGATGCCGACGACGTGCAAGCCGTTGGTCGCCTGACCTATCTGGCCGAGGCGCAGAAGCTCGAAGACCCGGCTGCCATCGATGCCGCCGCCGAGCGTTACTACCGTTATTTCCCCGACTCGCAGAACTACCACAAGGCCCACGACTTTGATTTCTGGGTGCTCAACCCGGTGCGTCACCGCTACATCGGCGGTTTCGGCGCGATTCACTGGGTTGATCAACTGACCCTGGCCAACCCGTTCGCCGGCAAGGCGGAAATCAGCATGGTCGAGCACATGAACAGCGATCACGCCAAAGCCATCGCGCATTACGTGGAACTCAGCGGGCTGCCGAAAACCGAACCGGCACAACTGGCCGGGATCGACAGCGAAGGCATGCACCTGCGCATCGGTCAGGCGCTGTACTGGCTGCCGTTTCAAGCGCCTTGTCATACGCCGATACAAGTGCGCGAAGCCTTGGTTTCTCTGGCTCACGCCGAGGTCTGGCCAAAAAATGCGATGGCCGACGCTTGAATTCACGAAAGGGCGACGTCATCTAAGGCTTACTGCAAGGCATTTCTTGCGTTGAGGAATCTTTGATGCGCCCTTTTTTGTTGCTCTTTCTGCTGTTTCCGGTGCTGGAGCTGTTCGTATTCGTCAAAGTGGCAGGGGCTATCGGGTTTTTCCCGGCCCTGCTGCTGATCATTCTCGGCTCGATGTTCGGTGTGTTCGTACTGCGCGTCGCCGGTCTGGCCACGGCGCTGCGTGCCCGTGAAAGCCTGAATCGCGGTGAGTTGCCCGCACAGACCATGCTTGAAGGCCTGATGCTGGCACTGGCCGGTGGCCTGTTGATCCTGCCGGGCTTCGTCAGTGACGTGGTCGGTCTGGTGATGCTGCTGCCGTTCACCCGTCGCCTGCTGGCGAACAAGATGCGCCAGCGCGCCGAAGAACAGGCAATTCGTCAGCGTGCCTTCGCCGACGATCTGCAACCGCGTGGCGGTCCTGCACCACGCCAGCCTCTGGGCCGCGAAGGTGATGTGATCGAAGGCGAGTTCGAACATCGCGACAGCAAGTAACTGCATCGACACGGCACCTTCGGGTGCCGTTTCTTTGTGCGCGGCATTCAAGGGGCAAATCGATGAAAATTTTTTGCCCCCCGCCCTTGTAATAAGCTTATGCGCCCTTATGTATCGGTCACCGAAAGGTTTCCGGCATTTGAGTCGGACAGACTTCCGCGGTTCGCTCGACGAATCGCAACCGGCGCAGGCCGGATTTGTTAAACCCGCCGGGACTACACCGGCCGATGAAAACCACAATTAGGAGAGATCGACAATGAAGCTTCGTCCTCTGCATGACCGCGTCGTCATCCGTCGCAGCGAAGAAGAAAAGAAAACCGCTGGCGGTATCGTCCTGCCAGGTTCGGCTGCTGAAAAAGCCAACCACGGTGTGATCGTCGCTGCAGGTCCAGGCAAGACTCTGGAAAACGGTGAAGTGCGTGCGCTGGCCGTTAAAGTCGGCGACAAGGTTGTGTTCGGTCCTTACTCCGGCAGCAACACTGTGAAAGTCGACGGCGAAGACCTGCTGGTAATGGCTGAGAACGAGATTCTCGCTGTACTGGAAGGCTGATTTCCCCGCTCATTTTCCCGTTACTACAAAGTATTTAAGGAATATCGATCATGGCTGCTAAAGAAGTTAAGTTCGGCGATGCCGCCCGCTCCAAGATGCTCAAAGGCGTCAACGTTCTGGCTGACGCGGTAAAAGCGACCCTGGGCCCGAAAGGCCGTAACGTGATCCTCGAGAAGAGCTTCGGCGCTCCGACCATCACCAAGGACGGCGTTTCCGTCGCCAAAGAAATCGAACTCGAAGATCGCTTCGAAAACATGGGCGCGCAGCTGGTCAAAGACGTTGCCTCCCGTGCCAACGATGACGCTGGTGACGGTACTACCACCGCGACCGTTCTGGCTCAGTCGATCGTCAACGAAGGCCTGAAAGCCGTCGCTGCCGGCATGAACCCAATGGACCTGAAGCGCGGTATCGACAAAGCGACCATCGCCATCGTCAAAGAGCTGAAAGCCCTGTCCAAGCCATGCGCTGACACCAAGGCTATCGCTCAGGTAGGCACCATCTCCGCCAACTCCGACAACTCCATCGGCGACATCATTGCCGAAGCCATGGAAAAAGTCGGTAAAGAAGGCGTGATCACCGTTGAAGAAGGCTCGGGCCTGGAAAACGAACTGTCGGTTGTAGAAGGCATGCAGTTCGACCGTGGCTACCTGTCCCCGTACTTCGTCAACAAGCCAGACACCATGGTTGCCGAGCTCGACGGCCCGCTGATCCTGCTGGTCGACAAGAAGATCTCGAACATCCGCGAAATGCTGCCAGTGCTGGAAGCCGTTGCCAAAGCCGGCCGTCCACTGCTGATCGTTGCCGAAGACGTTGAAGGCGAAGCCCTGGCGACTCTGGTAGTGAACAACATGCGTGGCATCGTCAAGGTTGCAGCCGTCAAGGCTCCAGGCTTCGGCGACCGTCGCAAGGCCATGCTGCAGGACATCGCCGTTCTGACCGGCGGTACCGTGATCTCCGAAGAGATCGGCCTGAGCCTGGAAAGCACCACCCTGGAGCACCTGGGTAACGCCAAGCGCGTGACCCTGTCCAAGGAAAACACCATCATCGTTGACGGTGCTGGCGTACAAGGCGACATCGAAGCCCGTATCACTCAGATCCGCGCCCAGGTTGCTGAAACTTCCTCGGACTACGACCGTGAAAAACTGCAAGAGCGTCTGGCCAAGCTGTCCGGCGGCGTTGCAGTGATCAAGGTTGGCGCGGGTTCCGAAGTTGAAATGAAAGAGAAGAAGGCCCGCGTTGAAGACGCCCTGCACGCGACCCGTGCAGCCGTTGAAGAAGGCGTGGTACCTGGCGGTGGCGTTGCGCTGATCCGTGCTCTGGAAGCCCTGACCGAACTGACCGGCGACAACGCTGACCAGAACGTTGGTATCGCTGTACTGCGTCGCGCTGTTGAAGCGCCGCTGCGCCAGATCGCTGCCAACTCCGGTGACGAGCCAAGCGTAGTCGTCAACGAAGTGAAGAACGGCAAAGGTAACTTCGGTTACAACGCTGCGACTGGCGAATACGGCGACATGATCGAAATGGGCATCCTGGACCCAACCAAGGTAACCCGTTCCGCTCTGCAAGCAGCCTCTTCGATTGGCGGTCTGATCCTGACCACCGAAGCTGCTGTCGCTAACGCTCCAGAGAAAGCGGCTCCTGCTGGCGGCGGTATGCCAGACATGGGCGGCATGGGTGGCATGGGCGGCATGATGTAAGCCAGCCTTACCCCTGTAACGAAAAACCCCGCCTGCGATGAGCAGACGGGGTTTTTTATTGCCCGGATTCCAGGCTTCACACCATCCCCTGTGGGAGCGAGCCTGCTCGCGAAAGCCATCCAGCGTTCACTACAGCTGTGACGCATACACAGCATTCGCGAGCAGGCTCGCTCCCACATTGGGATCTGTGTTCCTGCGATAACCGGTCGTGCAAAAAAAAAACGCCCCGGTGCATCAGCCCCGGGGCGTTTCTATTGACGGTTACTGTTCGCTGACCTGGACAGTGCCGTCCTTCGCAGGTTTCCAACTCAACAGCTGCTGTTTGAAGCCATAACTGGCCGCCTGGTAATACGCAATTGCCCGGCTGACCAGCGGATCGTCGCTGGTAACTCGCGATTCACGGCTCTCGGTCAGCGCATCATCATGCCGGCGCAGGCCCTGGCGCGGACTGAGGATCGCCAGATCCTTGCCATCGAACAGACCCAGATGCTGATAGTTACCGACCACTACGCGCGGTGGCAGCGGGTTGTCCTGCAGCAGGTTGCGGCCAAAGAACGTCGAGGTGTAATCCAGGTTCAGCAGGCCCAGCAGCGTCGGAGCGAGGTCGATCTGGCTGGCCAGTTGCGCACTCTCGCGAGCTTCGATCATTTTCGGCGCATAGATGAACAGCGGGATCTGATAGTTGCTGATCGGCAGGTCTTCTTTACCGGCGCTGCCCGCGGTGTGGTCGGCGACGAAAATGAAGATGGTGTTGTCGAACCACGGCTTCTGCCGCGCCTGCTCGAGGAATTGGCCGATGGCATAGTCGGTGTACTTCACCGCGCCATCGCGGCCGTTACCGGACTTGATGTCGATCCGGTTGTCCGGGTATGTGTAAGGACGATGGTTGGACGTGGTCATCAGTTGCAGCAAAAACGGCTGTTGCTTGGCGTAATCGGTGTCCGCCAGTTTCAGGGTCTGGCGATACAGATCTTCGTCGGCCATGCCCCAGGCGTTCTTGAAGTGGATTTCGGCTTCATCAACGCTGCTCTGGTCGACGACGCGATAGCCGTTGCCGCTGAAGAACGCGTTCATGTTGTCGAAGTAGCCGCGTCCGCCATAGACGAACACGCTGTCGTAACCCACCGCGCTCAGTTGCTGGCCAAGGCTGGCGAAACCGCTTTCGCGGCCGATGCGCTTGACGATCGAGCGGCCCGGCGTCGGCGGGATGGCCAGGGTGATCGCTTCCAGACCACGGTCGGTGCGGGTACCGGTGGCGTAGAAGTTATTGAAGTACAGGCTCTGCTTGCGCAAGGCGTCGAGGTTGGGCGTCAGGTTGCGACCGTCGCCATTGCTGCCCAGGTACTTGGCGCTCAGGCTTTCGATGGTCACCAGCACAATGTTCGGCTTGCGCGGGGTGCCCGGGTTGTCGATCACCCGGCGGATGTCCTGCGGGTCCTTGCCGATGAAACGCGCGTCGCTTTCACTCAGCTCGGCGCGGATCTGGCTGGCGACTTTTTCCGCCGGCAGGCTCTTGTAGAACTGGGTGTAGTCCAGTTCATTGTTACGGAACGCGGCGAAGAACTGATACGGGCCATTGCTGGCCAGTTCGTTCTGGTAGGCGTTGCCGCCCTGGGCACGCGGGGCGTCCTGGCTGAGCAGTTGCAGGCTCAGGCCCGCGACGATCAACAGGCCCAATGCGCTGAGCAGACGGCCGCGCAGCGCTGGCAACGGGGCATTCATGGCGGCATTGAACGGCTTGCGCAGGGCAAAGCTGATCACCACGGCCAGCACCGCGAGGAGGCTCAGCAGTTTGCCGATCGGGTACGACTCGAGGACGTTGTTCAGCACTTCGTCGGAGTACACCAGGTAATCGACGGCGATGAAGTTGAAACGCACGCCGAACTCGTCCCAGAACAGCCATTCGGCCACCGCCACGAACAGCATGGCGAACAGGCTGATGGTCAGCAGGGCGCGCAGGAACCCGCGATGTCCACGACGACGCCACAGGCCCGGCGGGCAGAGCAGAAGGTACAAGCCCATCGGCAGGGCGGCGTAGGCGAGAAACCCCAGGTCATAAAGCGCGCCTATGCCGAATGCGGAAAGGGCAAAACCGCCAGCCTCATCCAGGTGAGTCAGCAGCAGTACCGCTCGAGTCAGGAGAAAAATGACCAGCCAGGCGCCGGTGATCAACAGCAGAAAGCGCATGGGCGCCGTCTTGAAAGGGTCCATTGTCTAGTTTTCCTTATATCAATGGCGCGGGAGTTTCACGGCGCTACTGTAATCAGGTTGTGAACCGATAGTGAAAACTTTGTTAAGTAATTAATTTGGCTTGAAAAACCGATATCCATAAGGACCAGCCCTAGCCCTGAGCCGGCGTTGGCCTTAAGCTGCCGGGCCGAGACGGCCGTTACTGTGTGCGGAGGAGCTGCCCATGCGAATTTTATTGGTTGAAGACAACCGCGATATCCTGGCCAACCTGGCCGATTACCTGGGGCTCAAAGGCTATACCGTCGATTGCGCCCAGGACGGCTTGTCGGGCCTGCACCTGGCGGCCACCGAGCATTACGATCTGATCGTGCTCGACATCATGTTGCCCGGGATCGACGGCTACACCCTGTGCAAGCGCCTGCGTGAAGATGCCCGACGCGACACGCCGGTGATCATGCTCACCGCCCGCGATCAACTGGACGACCGCCTGCAGGGCTTCAAGTCCGGGGCCGACGATTATCTGGTCAAACCGTTTGCGCTGTCGGAACTGGCGGCACGCATCGAAGCGGTGATGCGTCGCACCCAGGGCGGCGGACGCCGTGCGCTGCAGGTCGGTGACCTGAGCTACGACCTCGACACGCTGGAAGTGACCCGCGATGGCAAGCTGCTCAAGCTCAACCCGGTCGGCCTGAAACTGCTGGCGGTATTGATGCAGAAGAGTCCGCACGTCCTGCGTCGGGAAATTCTCGAGGAAGCGCTGTGGGGCGATGACTGCCCGGACAGCGACAGCCTGCGCAGCCACGTCCACCAATTGCGTCAGGTGATCGACAAGCCATTCGCCAAGCCGTTGCTGCAAACCGTGCACGGCGTGGGTTACCGCTTGGCCGAGGGGCGTGATGGAGTTTAAGCAAAGCCTTTCCCAGCGGATCATCATCGCCTTTGCGCTGATGAGTGCGCTGGTGGCCGGGGCTTTCGCCATGGGCATTGTGGCGACGGTGCACCTGGTGGAGGAGAAACTGATTTCGGCAGGACTGGGCGGCGACCTGCAACGTCTGCTGCTGATGGACAACGTCTCGGACTGGAGCCATCGCCCCGAGCCGGATCAGTTGTTCTACTTCAGCGGCGGACCGGGTGATTTCGAGCTGCCCAAGGATCTGCGCCACCTCGATGCGGGTTTCCACGAAGTGTTCCGCGAGCAGCTGTCGTATCACGCGATGGTCGAGATCGTCGACGGTCGTCGCTATGTCCTGCTGCAGGATCAGAGCGATTTCGAAGAGCGTGAACGCGTGCTGTTCGCTGTGGTGCTGGTGGGCTTTGTGCTCAGTCTGGCGCTGGCGGTGTTCCTCGGCTGGGTGTTGGCGCGCAAGGTCATGGCGCCGGTCGTGCGCCTGGCACGGCAAGTGCGCCACCGCGATCAACTGCTCGGTCTGGCGCCGCCGCTGGCGCCGGACTATGCGGCTGACGAAGTCGGTGAACTGGCCGTGGCGTTCGATGCCACGCTCGGGCGTCTGCGTCAGGCGCTGACGCGCGAGCGGCTGTTTACCAGCGACGTCAGTCACGAACTGCGCACCCCGTTGATGGTGCTGGCCAGTTCCTGCGAACTGCTGCTGGAAAACCCGGGGCTGGATCAGCGCGGCCGCGCCCAGGTCGAGCGCATCGCCCGCGCCAGCGAAGAAATGCGCGAGCTGGTGCAGACCTTCCTGATGCTCGCCCGTGCCCAGCGCGAAGACGCCGGTTCCGCGCCGCAGCAGAATCTCAGCCAGGTGGCCGACGGCTTGTTGGGGATCTGGCGTGAACCGATCGAGTCGAAAGGGCTGCAGCTGATATTTGAACCGGGCAATCCGCCGGACACCCGCTTCAATGCGACTTTGCTCAGCGCCGTCATGGGTAACTTGCTGCGCAATGCCTGTCACTACACCGAGCACGGATTCATCCGCCTGACGCTCAACGACAACGGCTTCGTCGTCGAAGACTCGGGCGTCGGCATTCCCGAGGAAAAACGTGAAGCCATGTTCCAGCCATTCGTGCGCGGCAATGAGAAGCGTGGCGAAGGCCTGGGCCTGGGCTTGTCGCTGGTGCAGCGGATCTGTGAAAACCAGGGCTGGGAGGTGACGCTGAGCACCATGCAGCCCAATGGCTGCCGCTTTGAGGTCACGCTGGGACAGCGTTGACGGTCGCTGATGGCCCCGCGCTATTGCTTTCCCCGTGTAAAACCCTGTAATAGATTGCCTGTTTACCTGACGTAATTTTCACAAAGGGACGACCTGACGCTGACACGCCACTACCTAAGGTAGGGGCATCAGTCATTCAGGAGTCCCGATGATGAGCAGTCCGATCAAGCTCGATTTTTCCGAAAAGTATGATGACCAGCATGCTCAAAAATATTTGCGCAAGCACCAGGACGGTCTCGGTCGTCGGTTGTCTCACTGGCGGGACGAGCAGTTGGCCCGCAAGGCGCTGACACTGGCCGGCGAACCGGGGTTGGTGCTTGATCTGCCGTGCGGTGCAGGACGCTTCTGGCCGTTGCTGGCGGAAAAACCCAATCGAGTGATCATTGGCGCGGACAATTCCGAGTCTATGATCAAGACTGCGATGCAGGCGCAACCGGCTGATGTGGTCAAACGGGTACAACCTTTGCACACGTCAGCGTTCGACATTGCCTTGCCTGATAACGCCGTCGACAGCATTTTCTGCATGCGTTTGTTGCATCACATCGGTGAAGCCGAACATCGGCGGACGATTTTGCGCGAATTCGAGCGCGTCACCCGTGACAGCGTGATCATTTCGTTGTGGGTGGACGGCAATTTCAAGTCCTGGAAACGCAAACGCGCCGAACAGCGGCGTGGGCAGGAAGGTTACCAGAATCGATTTGTGTTACCGGCTGTGACAGTGGAAAAGGAATTCGAAGCCGCAGGTTTTCGCATTCAGGAACAACTGGATTTTATTCCGCTCTATGCCATGTGGCGGGTTTACGTATTACGCAAGAGGTAACAGGATGGCGGTGCAAATAGCAGCAGAAACGGAAGTCGCTCCCCAGGATCGCTTCGACTACTACTGGAACCAGCGCGGTGAATGGGTGGAAGAACCCAATGTGCGCCGTGGCGGGGAAAGTGGTGTGCAACGAGTCGTGGGCCGTGACGGCCAGTTGTTATATGCCAAGCGCCAGACCGGACATATTTATCGCAGTTGGCTGCATCCTTTCGGCCGCCCGACAGTCCTGCGAGAGCTGGATGCCCTGACCGGCGTCAGCCGCCTCGGTGTACGCGTCCCGCAAATCGTCTTCTGCGGCGCGCAGCCCGATCCGCAACACAAGTGGCGTGCGCTGCTGGTGACCAAGTCGCTGGACGGTTTTGACGAACTCGAAAAGTGGGAAGCCGCCGGCGGCCGAGCCCAATATGGCGAAGCCGTTTACGAGCGCGTGCTTAAAGACCTGGCAGAAAACCTTGCGCGCATGCACAAGGGGCGTTGGCAGCACAGCTGCATCTACATCAAACACGTTTTCGTGCGGGTGACCGGCGAGGGTGATTCGGCTCAGGTCGAGGTGGCATTGATCGATCTGGAAAAATGCCGTCAGCGTCTGACCGCTTATCGCGCCGCCTCCCACGATATGAAGCAATTGCGTCGCCATTCGTCGTTCAGCGATACGGACTGGAAAAAACTCGTCTACTTTTATGAGACGGCGTTTGGCAGCGCTATCAAAGGTTTATAGCGATGAAACTCGAAATTGCACGAGGTTTGTTTCTGGTTGGGGCCTTGGCAGTTGCGTCATTGGCGGTGGCTGCCTGGGAGCAGCCCCGCATGCAGGTGATAAGTGCCACTACGAGTGATGCTCACTGCGCAGTACCACGGGTGGCGAAAGCCTCCGTGGCGACAAAACCTGACCATGATCTGTTGTTGTTCATGTTCGGACTTTCGCAAGGGATGAGGCCACAGAGTTGAACCGATTGAAGCCCAAATGAAAGGCCTCGCCGATGCGAGGCCTTTTTTATTGCGCGTCTTCCAGGGATCAGACCATTCCCTTGTGGGATCGTCGATGGATGAAAAGTCTGTGGCTGGCCGCGATCAAGGGTGGGAGTGGGCTTGCTCACGAAGGGGCCGGCACATTCAGCATTGCTGTTGACTGACCTGAAGCTTCGCGAGCAAGCCCGCTCCCACAAGGGGAAGTCGCTGTTATTTCGGATCGGGTTTTGCCAGCAAGGTGTAGATGCACGGCAGCACAAACAGGGTAAACAGGGTGCCGATCGACATCCCTGTGGCAATCACCATCCCGATATCGAACCGGCTCACTGCGCCCGCACCGGTCGCCAGAATCAATGGCACCATGCCGAACACCATCGCCGCCGTGGTCATCAATACCGGGCGCAAACGAATCGCCGCGGCTTCCTCGACCGCTTCGCGCGCAGTCAGGCCTTTGTCCTTGCGCAACTGGTTGGCGAACTCGACGATCAGGATTCCGTGCTTGCTGATCAACCCGATCAGCGTCACCAGCCCGACCTGGGTGTAGATGTTCATGCTCGACCAGCCAAGGAACAGCGGAATCAGCGCACCGCAGATCGACAGCGGCACCGTCACCAGAATCACCAATGGATCACGGAAGCTCTCGAACTGCGCCGCCAGCACCAGGAAAATGATCGCCAGCGCCAGGGCGAAAGTTACCCACAGGGCGCTGCCTTCCTGCACGTACTGGCGTGAAGCACCGCCATAGTCGAAGGAAAAACCGGCCGGTGCTTCTTCCCGGGCGATCTGCAGCACGGTGTCAATGGCCTCGCCCATGCTGACCAACGGGAATCCAGAGATTTTCGCGGCGTTGAGTTGCTGGAACTGGTTGAGCTGGCGCGGTCGCGCCCGGTCGCTGACCTTGATCAGGGTCGACAGCGGCAGCAGCTCGCCCTGGGTATTCTTCACGTAGTAATTGTTCAGCCAGCCGGGGTTTTCACGGTACGGTCGCTCGACCTGGGCAATCACCTTGTAACTGCGGCCTTCGATGGTGAAACGGTTGATTTCCGCCTCGCCCAGCAGCGTCGCCAGGGTGCCGCCCAGATCCTGCATCGACACGCCCATCTGCGCGGCTTTGGCGCGGTCGATATCGACCACCACTTCCGGTTTGTCGAACGCCAGATCGAGGTCGACGAAGGCGAATTTGCCGGACTCCATCGCGCGTTTCTTGATCCGGTCAGCCACTTGCAGCAGTACCTCGTAGTCATTGGCGGTATTGACCACGAATACGAACGGCAAGCCTTCACCGGTGCCGGGCAGGGACGGCAGGTTGAAGCCGAAAATCTGCAGGCCGGGGATACTCGCCAGTTTGCCTTGCACCTCGGGCAGGATCTGCATCTGGGTGCGGCTGCGCTCGTTCCATGGCTTGAGCAGGAAGCCGCCGATGCCCGCTTGTACGCCGTTGTAGCCGTTGATCTGGAACGAGGAGTAGTACTCCGGAAACTCCTTGAAGATCTTGATGAACTCGTCGGTGTAAGTGCTCAGGTAATCGAGGTTGGTCGGCTGCGGGGCGTTGGCCATCATGAAAATGATGCCCTGATCCTCGTCCGGCGCCAGTTCCGACTTGGTGAACTTGAGAAATACCGGGATCAGGCACAGCACGATCACGGCGAATACCAACACCACCGGCCGCGTATTCAGTGTGCCGTGGAGCATGCTTTGGTAGCGGCGCTTGAGTCTGTCGAAGATGCGGTCGAGACGGTGTGCCAGGCCACTGGGGTTTTCTTCGTGGCGCAACAGCAGGGCGCACATCATCGGCGACAGGGTCAGGGCAACGACCCCGGAAATCACCACGGCGCCAGCCAGGGTCAGGGCGAACTCCTTGAACAGCGCCCCGGTCAGTCCGGTGAGGAAGCCGATCGGTGCATACACCGCCGCCAGGGTGATGGTCATCGACACCACCGGCATGGCGATTTCCCGTGCGCCTTCCAGTGCTGCCTCCAGCGGCGTCTTGCCTTCCTCGATATGCCGGTGGATGTTCTCCACCACGACAATCGCGTCATCCACCACCAGACCGATGGCCAGCACCATCGCCAGCAGCGTCAAGAGGTTGATCGAGTAGCCCATCATCTGCATGAAGAACATCACGCCGATCATCGACAGCGGGATGGTCACCACCGGGATCACCACCGAGCGCAATGCGCCGAGGAACAGGAACACCACCACGATCACGATCAGCACCGCTTCGAACAGGGTTTTCACCACTTCGTCGATCGAGGCCTGAATGAACTGGGTGGCGTCGTAGGCAATCTCGCTTTTGAGGTTGGGCGGCAACTGCGCTTCCAGCTCCGGCATCAGCTTGCGCACCTCCTTGATCACGTCCAGCGGGTTGGCCCCGGGCGTGGCCTTGATGCCGATGTACACCGAGGGCGTGCCGCCGAAAGAGCTGATCGAATCATAGTTTTCCGCGCCCATCTCGACCCGCGCCACATCGCTGAGCAGCACGCGGCTGTCGCCATTGACCTTGAGCGGAATCGCCGCGAAGGCCTCGGCGGATTTCAGCTCGGTGTTGGCGTTGATGCTGGTGACCACGTACTCGCCCTTCACTTCGCCGGCGGCGGAGAGGAAGTTGTACTGGCGCACCGCGTTGGTCACGTCGCTGGCGCTGAGGCCGAAACCGGCGAGTTTCACCGGGTCGAGCCACAGGCGCATGGCAAACACCTGATTGCCGAGAATCTCCGCTTCGGCCATGCCCGGCAGGGTCGCCAGTTTGGGCTGGATCACCCGCGACAGGTAGTCGGTGATCTGCGGGTTACTCAGTTCCTTGCTGAAGAAGCTGATGTACATCAGCGCCGAGGCGTCGGCCGATTCCTTGCTCAGCACCGGGTCTTCGGCGTCCTGTGGCAGCTTGTTCTTCACCTCGTTGGCCTTGGCCAGCAGTTCGGTGAACAAACGGTCGGTGTTGGAACCGATGCGCGCGTAGATCGAGATCACCGAGAAGTTCTGGCGACTGACCGAGGTCATGTAGTCGATGCCCTCGGCACTGGCGAGGCTCTGCTGCATCGGTTGGGTGATGTAGCCCTGAATGGTCTCGGCGTTGGCCCCGGGGTAGGCGGTGGTCACCGTGATCAGGGCGTTTTCCATCTGCGGGTATTGGCGCAGCGGCAGCTTGCTCCAGGCCTGGAAACCCAGCAGCACAATCAGCAGGCTGACCACGGTAGCGAGCACCGGGCGGCGGATGAACGGATCGGTAAAAGCCATGGGGATTCCTTGATCAGTCGACGCGAGGCGGACTGTTCTGCTCGCCGAGGGTCTTGTCGTCGCTGATGGCAATGTGTGCGCCGTTGTCCAGTTTGATCTGGCCGGCGGTCACCACTTGTTCGCCGCTCTGCACGCCCTTGTTGATCATCACCAGGCCATCGCGGCGTTCACCGGTCTCGATGAAACGGCGCTCGGCGATCAGCACCGGCTGGCCCTTGTCGTCTTTGACCACGCTGCCGTCCTCGGCTTTCTGTTGCCCGACCACGTACAGCGAGTTGCCGTAGAGGGTGTAGGTGATCGCGCTTTCCGGCACGACGATGTGTTTCTGCGGGTCGGGCAGCAACACGTTGAGGCTGGCGAACATGCCCGGCAGCAACTTGCCGTCGGGGTTGGCCAGGGTCGCGCGCACCAGAATATTGCGCGTGCTGCTCTCGACAATCGGATTGATCGCGCTGATGGCGCCGGGGAAGTTCTGCCCGGGATAGGCCGCGACGCCGATCTGCACCGGTTGACCGATGGCCAGTTTCGGCACCGATTGCTCCGGTACATAGAAGTCGGCGTAGAGGCTGCTCAGGTCCTGCAGGGTGGCGATTTTGGTGCCACTGGCGAGGTAGTCGCCGACATCGACCTGACGGATGCCGATGGTGCCGCTGAATGGCGCGAGGATGCGTTTTTTCGCCAGCGAGGCGTTGAGCTGATTGACCGTAGCCTTGTTCTTTTGCAACACGGCGGAGAGCCGGTCGTATTCGCCCTTGGAGATCGCGCGGCTGTCGACCAGTTGGCTGCCGCGACCGAAATCCAGTTGCGCCAGGCCCAGATCGGCCTTGGCGGTTTCCAGCAGGGCGGTTTCGACCGCGCTGTCGAGTTGCAGCAACGGTTGCCCGGCCTTGACCTTCTGCCCGGATTCGAACTTGATCTCGGTGACCGTGCCGGCGACTTCCAGGCTCAGCTCGACGCCTTGCAGCGCCTTGAGCGTGCCGACGGTCGGCAGACGCATCTGCCACGGCTGTTCGGTGGCGCGGCCCACGGCAACGCTGATCGGCGGTTTCGGTTTGGCAAAGCCCTGGATCATGGTGTAGATCGAAAAGGCTTTGTACCCGCCCAATACCAGGACGACCAGCAAGACAACACCCAACATGATCAGCATGCGGCGACGCAGCATATTTCCAGTTCCTTGGATAAATCAGGTGAGACAGGCGGGAACATTACTCCGAGTGAGGTGGGTATTCCAACTGGCAGTTATTACAGTGAGGACGAATAAAACCCCTGTGGCGAGGGAGCTTGCTCCCGCTGGACTGCGCAGCAGTCCCATGCTTTTGAGTTAAAAAGCGGGGCCGCTTCGCGCCCCAGCGGGAGCAAGCTCCCTCGCCACAGTTACCGCGTTGATTCAGGCCATCAAGTGCAGATGGTTGTCCCAGAGCCCCGCCGGCAACTCCAGCGGCTTGGCCTGCAGTTGATCCTGGCGGCAGTCGTAGTAACGGCAACGGCCCTGGCCCGAGGTCACGACGAAACCGTCCTTCACCGCACCGACGCCGGCGCAATCGGGCAGTGGCGCGTCGAGACGCACTTCGCCGCTGTCCAGATCCCAGATGAAGAAGCGGTTGCCACGCGGTGCCGTCAACGCCACCAGCCTCAGTTCGCTGTGTACCGCGACGCTGGCGGTGTAGTGACCCATCGACTGCAACTGATGCTCCGGCACCGGGAACGCTACGAAGGGCTGGCCCGGACGCTTGATCGCCAACAGCTCGGAACGCTCATGCGAGGCGCCCATGAACTGCTGGCCGGCGACGATGGTGCCGTCGCTGGCGATGCCCAGGTGACGCACGCTGTTCATTTGCTGGGAAAGGGTTTCCTTGCTCAGCAGGGTGCCGTCGCGCTGCATCAGTACCAGGCTCGGTTCCATGGCATTGAGGTTCATGTCGACGCGGCTTTCGGCCTCGGTCCGAATCCCGCCGTTGGCCACCACCAGGGTTTCGCCATCGGGCATCCACGACACTTGATGCGGGCCGAGGCCATGGGTGGAAATCTCGCCGCTGTGCACCAGTCGCTCGCCTTCGAATTTGTACACCCCGAGCAGACCACGCCCCGGATCAGTGGTGTCGTTCTCGGTGGCGTACAGGTATTCGCCGTCCTTGTGCACCACGGCGTGACCGTAGAAATGCCGGTTCGGCTGCGAGGTCACGGTTTGCAGCAACGTCCCGTCGCGCAGATCGATCAGGTAGCTCTCGGTGCCGGGGCGGCGGGCGACGAACAGCGCGATCGGCAGCGTCGGGTGGTTGATGATGTCGTGGCAGCGCTGGCCGACTTCGGTGGCGAACACCCGAGTACCGTCCAGCCGATAACCGACGGCGTAATGCTTGCCGTCGGTGTCATCGCGCGCCGAGAGCAACAGCGGGCTCTGATCCTTGCGCTTGAACAGCGTCCAGCCGCCCAGTGTCACTGCTCCCAGCAGCAAACTACCTAAAGTCAGAGCCTGGCGTCGCAGCATGGCACTTGCCCTCATCAGTCACCGTCGTTGGCGTTGAAGCCCAGTTGGATGCCCAGCGCCTTGGCCAGTTCGCCTTCGTGCAGGCGATGGACGACGTTGAGGCTGTCGTAGAGATCGTTGAGTTGCTGACGACCGGCGTCGTCCTGCAGCATTTCGGTCAGCGAGCGCTGGGTGCTGTCAAACAGTTTCAGCGACGCGGCGTAGGCGGCGTCGATCTTGTCCGCCAACGGCTTCTGCTCGGCCGGCAACAGACCGCGCAGGCCTTTGTTGTCGACGCCTTCCCAGACGGTTTTGGCCGCGGCCAGACTGGCCTCCAGCGCGGTCAGCGACGACTGGCTGCGCCACGCATCAGCCTGGAACGGCTGCGGCACGCCCTTGCTCTGACGGCCCATCGGCGTACCGAGTTTTTTCTTCAGGGTGTCGAGTGCGGTGACCTGCACACGCAGCAGATCGGCGATCGCTTCGTGAGAGTCGGCGTAGCGCTGGTTAGGGAATTTGCTCATCTGCGCGAGCATGCCGTCGGTGTTGTTCCAGCTCTGCAGAATCTCTTCGGCCAGTTGCTTCTGACGCTCGCCGATGGCGATCAGCAGCGGGCAGTATTTGGCCTTCTGATCAGCGTTGGCGACGTCTGGCTTTTCGTCGAACAGGATGTATTCGTAAGCCGACAGACCTTGCACCACGACGCTGGATTTGGCCAGGGCGGCGGCGTCGATTTGCGGCTGGGCGACGACCAGTTGCTCGACCTGACGGCCGACGAGGTTCTTCTTGTCCGGCCAGAACTGTACCTGCCACGAACGGTTGCCCTCGGCCAATGGGCCGATCAGCAGCGGTTGCAGCTCGGCCCAGGCTTTCTGCGCGTGCAGGAAGTCGGCGCGGGCGGTTTCCAGGGTTTCCTTGCCCTGGCAGTAGGCGAGGGCGCTGACCGCCAGTTGCTTGTCGGCTTCGACCCAACGGGTGTAGGTCGGCAGGATCACCGATTTGGCGATGGCCGCCGACGTGACCGCTTGCGGATCCTGCGGCGAGCAGGCGCCGAGGGCGAGTGCGGCAAGGCTGGTGAACAACAACTTGGGACGGAACATGTCGGGCTCCCGATTCTTTTAAGTGTTTAAAGTGAGTTCAAGAACGCCAGCAGCGCGGCACGCTGCTCGGCGTTGAAAGACAAAACCTGTTGCTGCGCCTTCTGTGCTTCGCCGCCATGCCAGAGCACGGCTTCGAGCAGATTGCGGGCGCGGCCGTCATGCAAGAACTGGGTGTGGCCACTGACCGCCTGCGTCAGGCCGATGCCCCACAACGGCGGGGTGCGCCAGTCGCGGCCGGAGGCCTGGAATTCAGTGCGGTTGTCGGCCAGACCGTCGCCCATGTCGTGCAGCAGCAGATCGCTGTACGGGCGAATCACTTGATTGGCCAGTTCAGGTTCGGCCGCGTTGGCGGCGGTGGTGTATTTCGGCGTGTGGCAGGACTGGCAACCGGCCTGGAAAAAAAGGTTCTTGCCGGCCAGCACTTGTTCGTCGCTGACGCCACGGCGTGCCGGCACTGCGAGGTTGCGCGTGTAGAACAGCACCAGACGGAGGATGTTGTCACTGACTTCCGGCTCGCCGTCCGGACCATTGCCGTTGGGTGCCTGTTTGCACGCGGTTTGCGCGTCGGTGCAGTCATCGAAGGGCCTCAGGCTGGTCGTGAGGCCCATGTCTCCGGAGAACGCGTGGACATTCTGCTGATTGAGATTCGGTTGCCCGGCTTTCCAGCCGAAGCGACCCATGACGGTCTTTTGCTGCGCGTCATCCCAGACCCGATTCGCCCGACCATTAATGCCGTTGTTCTCTTTGGCTTGCGCGGCGGCGTTGGCGAGGATCGCTTCTTCAGGGATCGCCTCGAGCAGGCCGAGGCCGATCATCGGCGGCGCGACCCGGGCCGAGAAACGCGTGTCCGGGTGCATCGGGCCGTAGCCCAACTGACTGAATTGCAGAACCGGTTTGCGCAGCTCCACTTCGGTGCCGTCCTTGAAACGGATCGGCACCGGGGTGTACTCGACACGCACCTTGCCTTCCGGGGTGACCCCGGGCACGGCCATGTCCTGGAACTGGCCGCCGTAGACCGGCTCCGGCACCACGCCGACTTGCTCGATGACTTTGGCATAGGCCGGCGAATCGGGAATCGACAGACGCACCAGCATCGATACCGCGTTCGCCGCATCGGGGGCTGGCGGGTGTCCACGACCATCCTTGATGTGGCAGTTCTGGCAGGCGTTGGTGTTGAACAACGGGCCGAGGCCATCGCGGGCGGTGGTGGTCGACGGGGCGATTACCCACGGGCTGCGGAAGAAGCTGTTGCCGACGCTGAAGTCGACCCGGCGCGACGGCGGCAGGTTGGCCGAGGGCAGGGAGAAAGCGTTCTGATCGGTCTTGCGCACGGTCGCCGCCCCACCCGAACGCGCTTCACCGGGCTCAGCCTTGGTAAAACGCGGGGCGTCATCGCAGGCACTCAGGCCCAGGGCCAGAAACAGTGCGGACAAGCGAAGAAGCAGCGAGGGCATCAGACATCCTGCGGACGGGCGAAAACAAAGGCGCAAAGTCTAACAGGGCGAGTGAGTTTGAATAAGAGGAATTATCGTTTGCTTGATTTGCGGCAGTGATTTGGAAAAACGCAGTCCCCCTTGTGGGAGAGGGCTTGCTCGCGAAAGCGGTGGGTCAGACACAGATGAATTGACTGATACACCGCTTTCGCGAGCAAGCCCGCTCCCACAGGGTTTTGTGTATGGCAGGCATGAAAAAGGCGACCCGGAGGTCGCCTTTTTCAGTCGAACGCGCGTGATCAGAACTCGTGATCAGCGTTGTCCGGGTTCAGGTCGCTGATGCCCAGCTTGCCGGCAGCCGCTTCGATCGAACCGGTCTGCTTGACCAGCGCAGCGATGGCATCACGCACGATCTGGTTGCCAGCGGTATTGCCCGCAGCGATCAACTGATCGTAGTGCTCACCCTTGTTGGCGTGATCGACCATGACCTGGATCTTGGCTTCGGTAGCGGCCAGATCGGCTTTCAGCGCGTTGTCGGCAGCCGGGTCGGCCTTGGCCACCAGCGACGACAGGCTGGCACCGGTCATCTTGGTGCCGTCGGTGCGGGTGTATTCGCCCAGGTACACGTTACGAATGCCTTTGGCATCGTAGAAGTGCGAGTTGTGGGTGTTGTCGCTGAAGCAATCCTGTTCGTCTTCCGGGGAGTTGGCTTCCAGGGATACTTTCATGCGCTCGCCCGCCAGTTCACCCAGCGACAGACTGCCCATGCCGAACAGCATTTTGCGCAGGCCGGTTTCGGCAGGCTCGGCTTCCAGGGTGGCGCGGTAGTTGTCAGCCACGTTCGGCTTCCAGTTACCGACCATTTCTTCCAGATCGCTGACCAGCAGTTGGGTCACCGCTTTGAGGTACGCACGACGACGATCGTTGTGACCGCCGGTGGCGCCCGCGCCTTCCAGGTAGTCGGAAGCAGGACGGTTGCCGGCGCCCGGGCCGGTGCCGTTCAGGTCCTGGCCCCAGAGCAGGAATTCGATAGCGTGGTAGCCGGTGGCGACGTTGGCTTCGGAACCGCCCAACTCGTTCAGGCTGGCGAGTTTTTCCGGGGTGATGTCTTTGACATCGACCTTGTCTTCGCCGACCTGGATTTCAGTGTTGGCGATGATATTGGCGTTGGCACCCGGGTTACCCAGTGCGTGCTCGTAGGATTTGTCGACGTAGTCGATCAGGCCTTCGTCCAGAGGCCAGGCGTTCACCTGACCTTCCCAGTCGTCGATGATGGTGTTGCCGAATCGGAATACTTCGCTCTGCAGGTAAGGTACGCGTGCGGCGATCCACGCTTCACGGGCGGCTTTCAGCGTCTCGGCATTCGGCTTGGCGAGGAAGGCGTCTACGGCGGTCTGCAGGGTTTTCGCGGTGGATTCGGCATCGCTGTAGACGGCGAAGACCATGTCGGTGTAGTGCGCGACCACAGCCTTGGCGGCGGCTTCGTCGACTTTCCCGGCTGCGGCAGGAGCAGCGGCAGCGGTGCTGGCGGCTGGAGTCGGCGTGGCCGCAGCGGCCGCCTTGTCTTTGCCTTCGCCGCAACCGGCGAGGGAAATAGCGATGGCCAGCAGACTGGCGGTAGCCAGAGGCATACGAATCATGGCGAACATCCTGCTTCGGTAAATGAATGGACAGGGCGCGGGGGTGCGCAAAGCTGCGACATAATGCAAATCTTTCGCATTATGTGTAAAGGGCTGTGGCTGGAAATATTTCTTGTTTACGCCGGTGTGATGGCGCAGATCAAAAGATCGCAGCTTCGTTTCACTCGACAGCTCCTACAGGGGAATGCGCTCCCTGCAGGAGCTGCCGCAGGCTGCGATCTTTTGACTTTATAAAATAGCCGCGTTGCTGCGCTGGGCTTGCTTGAGGTAGGCAGTCAGTTCCCGGGCAGGCAGCGGTTTGCTGTAGTGGTAACCCTGACCTTCGTGACAGCCTTCGGAGATGATGTAGGACTCCTGCTCGGCGGTTTCCACGCCTTCGGCGATCACCTGCATGCCCAGGCTCTTGCCCAGTTGAATGATCGCGCGAACGATGGTCGCATCATCGTCGTCATCCAGCAGATCCTGAACGAAGCTCTTGTCGATCTTGATCTTGTCCAGCGGCAGGCTTTTCAGATAACTCAGTGATGAGTAGCCGGTGCCGAAGTCGTCGATGGCGATCAGCGCCCCGGAACGACGCAGGCTCAGCAGATGTTGGGCGGCGGTGCTGATGTCTTCCATCAGGCCGGTTTCGGTGACTTCCAGCTCCAGGCTGCGCGGCGGCAGGCGGTAGATCTGCAGCAGGTTGTTAACCACTCGCGGCAACTCGGCGTGGTGCAGTTGCACGGTGGACAGGTTGACCGCCATGCGCAGATCGACGAAGCCCTGATCGTGCCATTCGCGCAATTGCTTGCAGGCCTGATCCAGCACCCATTCGCCGATGGCGATGATCGTGCCGTTCTGCTCGGCCAGCGGGATAAACAGGTCCGGCGGCACCAGACCGTGCTCCGGGTGCTGCCAGCGAATCAGCGCTTCGACCCCGACCACGCGGTGATCGCGGTAGCTGATCTGCGGTTGATAGACGAGGTAGAACTGATCGCGAATCAGCGCGTCACGCAGGTCTTTTTCCAGTTCGCGACGGCGACGCATCTCGCTGTCGACGCTGGCGATGTAGAACTGATAGCGATTGCGCGAACGGGTCTTGGCCAGCGTCATGGTCTGCTCGGCCTTCTGCAACAGCTTCTCGGTGCTGTCGCCGTCCTCGGGGAACAGGGTGATGCCGATGGTTGCGCGCAGGCGGATTTCCTGATGGTCGAGGGCAAACGCCGCTTCCAGATCATCGAGGATGCTTTGCGCCAGCTCTGCCGCTTCGTAAGGTTGTTCGATATCGGCCTGCACCAGCGCAAACTGGTCGCCGCCCAGACGGGCGAGGGCACCCAGGCGACCGCTATGGCCGCGCAGGCGGTCGGCCAGCGCCAGCAGCAACTGGTCGCCGGTCTGGTAGCTGAACTGCTCGTTGATCCCTTTGAAATCGTCCAGCCCCACGCACAACACCGCGACCCGACGTTGCAGCTTGCCGGCGTCGACCAGAATCTTGTCCAGTTGCTGCTGCAATTGCTGGCGGTTCGGCAGACCGGTGAGGAAGTCGTACTGAGCCATGCGCAGCAGGCTGTTTTCCGCTTCGTGGCGCAGGTGCGTGTTGCGTTCGATGGATTCAAGCAACTGGTTGGCGGTGTTGATCCAGATGCCGAGTTCGTTCTTCTCGTTGCCCTTGATCTGCGGAATCTTGTGCTCGCTGGGGCGATCGGGATTGATTTCGGTCAGGTGCTCGATGATCCGCGACAGCGGCTTGGTCAGCAGCCAGTGATAGACCAGATACAGCACCAGGCCCATGGCCAGGGCGCGCAACACGCCGGAAATGAAAATGATCACCGAACTGACGATGAAACTCTCGCCATAGGTGGCGGTGTCGAGGGTGATGCTCAGGTCGCCGTAATACTCGCTGTACGGGCCGCGGCCGACCAGTTGGGTGGTGAAGGTGCGTTCCTGACCGAGGATCAGATCGGTCAGCCAACGGCTGTTGGAGTGCTGCAACTCGCGGGATTTTTGCGCGAGCATGGCTTCGTTGGGATGGCCGATGGAGGCCTGGCGCACGGCGTCGTCCTGGAACAGGCCTTCGATCACCTGCATGCCCATTTCCCGGTCCAGGCTGTACACGGCCTGAGTCGAGGGATCACGGAACATGTCGAGGATGCGCTGCGCATCGCCGGCCACCGCCTGGCGGGTTTTATAGGCATCGAAAACGATCTGGGCGCAGCTCAAGACTACGCCGACGATCAATGCCGAAAGGAGCACGACCCGGAGCAACTTCACCGACAAGCTGTTCTTGAGTTCCAGCTTCAAAGGGTTATTCCTTGTTCCGTGCGGGTAGCGTCAAGTTGCCATGAGTATTGGCAATCCCGTGTTGGCAGTCAAAGGGACAATCAAGCCCCGGAACATTTGCCCGTGGCCTTGGCCGAAATGCTGCTGTCTGGAGTCTCAGCTCTATTTGTACTGTGTCGGTAGTTTCGGCCCTCAACTTGAGCGGTGCGGAACAAATTTTCACTGATTTGATGGTAGCTCGCTGTGCTGCACCAGCAAGCGGCCGGAGCCAGCGTTCATCGTGAGAAAAACGCTATTCCCTGTAGGAGCTGCCGCAGGCTGCGATCTTTTGAAGTTGATTGTAAAAACAAGATCAAAAGATCGTCCGAACGCGGCCCGAACCTTCGGCAGCTCCTACAGAAATCAAAGGCATAAAAAAACCCGGCCATAGCCGGGTTTTTTATCTGGCGCGCAGCTTAAGCGGTGAAGGTTTTGCCTTCGAACTGCTCAGCAACGAACTTCCAGTTGACCAGGTTCCAGAACGCTTCAACGTACTTCGGACGCAGGTTGCGGTAGTCGATGTAGTAAGCGTGTTCCCAGACGTCGCAGGTCAGCAGCGGGGTGTCGCCGCTGGTCAGCGGGTTGCCGGCGCCGATGGTGCTGGCCAGAGCCAGGGAACCGTCAGCCTTCTTCACCAGCCAGCCCCAGCCGGAACCGAAGGTGCCGATCGAGGTTTTGCTGAACTCTTCCTTGAACTTGTCGAACGAACCGAAAGCCGCATTGATGGCTTCAGCCAGTGCGCCGGTTGGTTGACCGCCGGCGTTTGGCGCCAGGCAGTTCCAGTAGAAAGTGTGGTTCCAGACCTGAGCGGCGTTGTTGAAGATGCCGCCCGAGGAAGTCTTGACGATCTCTTCCAGGGTCTTGCCTTCGAACTCGGTGCCTGGCACCAGGTTGTTCAGGTTCACGACATAGGTGTTGTGGTGCTTGTCGTGGTGAAATTCCAGGGTTTCCTTGGAAATGTGCGGCTGCAGGGCATCGTGTGCGTAAGGCAGCGGCGGCAATTCGAAAGCCATGATGATTCTCCTAATCAGGTCTGTTGCGGTGAGCGCAAGGCCGATCACGGGCGGCCAGAAATGCACCGACGAGTTTTTACTCTTTGCGGCGCAGGGTTCGGATCATAGCACCGGGGTCAAGGCTTAACCACGCAACAACTGTGTGGGATAGAGGTTCCAGAGCTGTTTGGAATAAATCACTGCGTCAATATCAATTGCCCTGCGACTGTAAACATCATCAACGCCACCACCAGATCGAGAATCCGCCAGGTACTCGGCCTTGCCAGCCATGGCGCAAGCCATGCGGCACCCAGTGCAAGAGTGAAAAACCACAGCAGCGACGCACTCGCCGCGCCCACGACATAAGCCCCCGGCACCGACTGCTGCGCACCGAGCGAGCCGATCAGCAACACCGTGTCCAGATAAACGTGCGGATTGAGCAACGTCACTGCCAGCGCGCTGAGCATCACCGCGCGCAACGAGCGTACGGTGTGGTTTTCGCCCTGATCCAGACTCTGTTTCGAGAACGCCCGGCGCAGCGCCTGGCTGCCGTACCAGATCAGAAAGACGGCGCCGCCCCAGCGCGCCACTGCGAGCAATGTCGGGTTCTGCGCCAACACCGTGGCCAGGCCGAAAACCCCGGCCGCCACCAGCAGCGCATCGCACGCCACACACAACGCCGCCACCGGCAGGTGATGTTCGCGCCGCAGACTTTGAGCCAATACAAAAGCATTCTGCGTGCCGATCGCCATGATCAACCCGAACGCCACCAGCAGGCCGTTCACATAGCTTTGCCACATAACGATTACTCCGCGTTGGCTGCGAGATCGCGCAGCACGTGCATGGCGCGTTCGGCGTCGGCCTGTCCGACAAACAAGTGGTCGTGGTAGTAACCGGCGATCACGTTGCAACTGATCCCGGCCTTGCCCAGTGCGCTGGCGAACGCAGCGGTGAGGCCGACCGCTTCCAGTGCCGAATGCACGTTGAGGGTGATCCACGCCGCGACATAATCGAAACTGAACCCGGCGTGTTCCGCCTGAGAGCGTTCGAGGATCACGGTCAGGCCTTCCTGTTCACGAAAGCTGCCGACAATCTCCAGACCGTCGGGCAACTGAGCGTCACGCAGGGTGCAGAACACGTATTCGCCGGCATTGAGCTGCGGGCTCATGCTGCGCAGCAACGTCGTGAGTGAGGTTTCGCCAGCCATTGCAGTGTTCCTTGATAAAGAGTGCTTGCTGGCTATTCTCCGGTCGAAAGCTGTATAAGAAAAACCAATAGTGCTGATCGCTCATTAGGAAAACTGATGTTCGACTATAAATTGCTTTCCGCGCTGGCCGCTGTGGTCGAGCAGGCCGGATTCGAACGCGCCGCACAGGTGCTGGGCTTGTCGCAATCGGCGATTTCCCAGCGGATCAAACTGCTGGAAGCGCGGGTCGGCCAACCGGTGCTGGTGCGCGGCACACCGCCGTCGCCGACCGAGATTGGCCGGCGGCTGCTCAACCATGTGCAGCAGGTGCGCCTGCTTGAGCGTGACTTGCAGACCCTGGTGCCGGCGCTCGACGAAGAGGGCGTGCCGGAGCGTTTGCGCATCGCCCTCAACGCCGACAGCCTCGCCACCTGGTGGGCCGAAGCCGTGGGCGATTTCTGCGCCGAGCAGCATTTATTGCTGGATCTGGTGGTGGAAGATCAGACCGTCGGCCTCAAGCGCATGCGTGCCGGAGAAGTCGCGGCGTGTGTCTGTGCCAACGAACGCCCGGTGGCCGGTGCGCGCAGTGTGTTGCTCGGGGCGATGCGCTATCGGGCGCTGGCCAGTCCGGCGTTCATCGAACGGCATTTTCCCGATGGCGTGCGTGCCGAACAGTTGCCGCGTACCCCGGCGCTGGTGTTCGGGCCGGACGATTTCCTCCAGCATCGCTACCTCGCATCGCTTGGTGTCGACGGTGGTTTCGAGCACCACTTGTGCCCGTCATCCGAAGGTTTTGTGCGTCTGACCGAAGCCGGGTTCGGTTGGGGACTGGTGCCGGAACTGCAAGTGCGCGAGCAGTTGCAACGCGGGACTTTGCGCGAACTGTTGCCAGATAAACCGATCGATGTGCCGTTGTACTGGCATCATTGGCGCAATGGCGGTCAGTTGCTGGGCTTGCTGACCGAACAATTGCTACGTTCTTCACCACGATGGCTGGTGCCCTTGGGCTGACGGTCAGCGTCAAGACAGACGTATCAGGTAAACGAAAGACATCGGAGCGTTACATGAAAATTCTGGTCACCGGCGCAAGCGGCTTCATTGGCGGACGCTTTGCGCGTTTCGCCCTGGAGCAGGGCCTGGACGTGCGGGTCAACGGTCGCCGGGCCGAGAGCGTCGAGCATCTGGTGCGCCGTGGCGCCGAGTTCGTCCCGGGCGATCTCACCGATGCGGATCTGGTGCGCGAACTCTGCGCCGACGTCGAAGCCGTGGTGCACTGTGCCGGTGCCGTCGGCTTGTGGGGGCGTTATCAGGACTTTCATCAGGGCAACGTGCAGGTTACCGAAAACGTCGTCGAAGCCTGCCTCAAGCAGCGCGTGCGGCGGCTGGTGCATCTGTCGTCGCCGTCGATCTACTTCGATGGCCGCGATCACCTCGGCCTGACCGAGGAGCAAGTGCCCAAGCGCTTCAAGCATCACTACGCGGCGACCAAATATCTGGCCGAGCAAAAGGTCTTCGGCGCCCAGGAGTTCGGCCTCGAAACCATCGCCCTGCGCCCGCGTTTCGTCACCGGTGCCGGCGACATGAGCATCTTCCCGCGCCTGCTGAACATGCAGCGCAAGGGGCGTCTGGCGATCATCGGCGACGGTCTGAACAAGGTCGATTTCACCAGCGTGCAGAACCTCAACGAGGCGCTGCTCAGCAGCCTGCTGGCGGCCGGTTCCGCGTTGGGCAAGGCCTACAACATCAGCAATGGCGCGCCGGTGCCGTTGTGGGATGTGGTCAATTATGTGATGCGCAAAATGGAAGTGCCGCAGGTCACTAAATACCGCTCGTACGGTCTGGCCTACAGTGTTGCGGCGCTCAACGAAGGCGTGTGCAAACTCTGGCCGGGACGCCCGGAGCCGACCCTGTCGCGGCTGGGCATGCAGGTCATGAAGAAAAATTTCACCCTCGACATCAGTCGCGCCCGGCATTATCTGGACTACGATCCGAAAGTCAGCCTGTGGTCGGCCCTCGACGAGTTCTGTGGCTGGTGGAAAGCTCAGGACATCCGTTGATACAAGTCGCCCGGCCGGCAATGAACCGCACTGCCGCTTGAGGGTCAATCCCTGCGGCTGCGGCGGTTATACTTCGCAGCATTCAGCCATCACCGCGTTCCACAAAGGTTGCCTCAATGTCCATGCGTAACGATGCCAACGACGATTTCGACGATGTACCGAGCCTGCGGGCCGACACCTTTGACGACGATGACATTCCGCCGACCGCCCGCACTTCCGTGCATTCGCGCACGCCGCCGGTGGTCAAGGTCAAGGCCGCGAGCACCGGGCCGTTGTGGGCGCTGGTTGGCGCGCTGTTCTTTGCTTTCATCGGTCTGGCCTGGTGGAGCTTCCAGCAGATTTCGCTGATGGAGCAGCAACTGGTGGCCACCCAGGAAAGCTTTGCGCGCATCAGCGAGGAAGCGGCGGGGCGCCTGCAGGATATTTCCGGCAAGGTCGTCGCCAGCCAGAGCAACGTCAACAGCGACAGCGAAGCCTTGAAGCAGCAGATCAAACAGCTGGAAACCCAGTTGCTGGATCAGAGTAAACAGCAGCAAGGCGTGGTCGGTCAGACCAGCGATCTGGACAAGCGTCTGGCGCAGATGACCGCGCAGACCACCGAACAACAGAACGCCAATACCCAGTTGCAGGCTCAAATCAAAGCCCTGAGTGCGGAACTGGCAACCCTGAAAAGCGCCCCGGTCGACACCGGCAAGTTCGATGCGCAACTCAAGAGCCTGAGTGCCGATATTGCCGCGTTGAAGAAGCAAGGTAACCCGAGCGCGGCGATCGAGCGTCTGGAGCAGGAAATCATCGTCCTCAAGAGTGAACAGGACAACCGCCCGGCCGCTGCGCAGGGTGGCGGCAATACCGCCGAGTTCGACGCATTCCGCGGCCAGATGACCCGCAACATCAACACCCTGCAGGCGCAGATCCAGAACCTGCAGCAGCAGATCAATGCCCGGCCATAGGGCCGGAGTCAGGAACCTTTGTGGCGAGGGAGCTTGCTCCCGCTGGAGTGCGAAGCGCTCCCCTGCTTTCGTTCAGGTAGAGCGCATTTGCAGGTTTTGCGACTGCTTCGCAGCCGAGCGGGAGCAAGCTCCCTCGCCACAGGGGATACCGCAACTTCTGGATTCATCTTCGACCGCCTTCCTACCCCAAGCCGTCTACGCTCTTGAAACACCAACAAGAACGAGGGATGCGTTATGGGTTTTTTGCATAAAGTGGCGTGGCTCGGTGTGATGCTTTTTGTGGGGGGAGCGCAGGTCAACGCTGCCACCGCGCAAAAGGATGACAGCAAGGCCGCCATTGCGCTGCTGGAAAAGGCCCTGGCCTATTACCACGACAATGGTGACAAGGCCTTCGCCGCGTTCAGCCGTCAGGGCGAGTTTGTCGACAAGGATCGCTACGTGTTTGTGGTCGATACCAAAGGCGTGATGCTCGCCAGTGGCGGCCCATCCTCAGCGTTGATCGGCCGTGACGTCAGCGAGGTGCTTGCGCCGGATTTGCAGAAAGCCTTCAAGGACGCCTTGCTGGTGCCGGAAGGCAACGGCATTCAACAGGCCGAATACCGCTGGCAGAACTGGGCGGACGGCAAGGTCGAGCGCAAACATGTGTATTACCAGCGCATCGGTCAGCGGATTCTGGCGGTCGGTTATTACCTGCCGCGTGCTTCAGCCGAACAGGCCAAGGCACTCCTCGACAAGGCTGCAACCGATCTGGGGAAAAACGAGAAGGGCACCCTGACGGCCATCAACTCGCTCAAGGGCGGTTATCTGCAGGATGACTTGTATGTGTTCGTCGTCGATTTGAACACCCAGCGCTACGTTGCTCACGGCACCAACCTGCGCTTGATCAATACCGATTTCAGCAAGATCAACGACCCGGAAGGCAAACCGGTGGGCGAGCCGATTCTGGCGCTGATCGCCAAGCAGGATGACGGCGAATACGAATACCGCTGGAAAAATCCGGTGACCGGCAAGGTCGAGGACAAGCATGCCTACCTGAAAAAGGTCGGGCATTTTCTGGTGGCGGTGGGTTACTACAGCCCCTGAGTGAACTGCCTTTGTAGGAGTGAGCCTGCTCGCGATGAGGGAGTGTCATTCAACAGTGATGTCGACTGACACACCCTCATCGCGAGCAGGCTCACTCCTACAGGGTTTAGCGATGTTGCTGTTATTTGGCGCCGTGCTCCCGCCCGCGCAGCAACTTGTTCGGCATCGCAATTGCCGCCGCCAGCCCCAGCAGCGATACCGCCGTACTCACCCACAGCAAATGGCGGAACGTCACAGAAAGCTCGGCGCGCAAGGCGTTCTGTGCATCACCCGGGGCGGCGTTCAAACCGTCGAGCAGCACATTGCCCGAATGCCCCTCGCTGATCAGCGCGTTGCTCGCCAGATGGGCAAAACTCGAGTCCTGCAAAAAGGCCAGCAACAGCGCCGACATCAACGCCACGCCCACCGCGCCGCCCAGCGAGCGGAACAGGTTGGTGGTGCTGGTGGCGACGCCGATGTCGCGCTGATCCACCGAGTTCTGCGTGCCCACCAGTGAGGTCGGGAACTGCATGCCGCCGGCAATCCCGCTGAGCAGCATGAACAGGCTGCTGACCAGCGTCGCGTCCGGTGGGCTGAACGCCATGCCGAGAATCGAGATCGGCATCAGCAGCGCGCCAGTCAGAATCTGTGGTTTATAACGGCCGGTGACCGAGGTGCGGCGTCCGGCGAAATAAGCGCCAATCGGCAGCCCCATCGCCAGCGGCAGCAAGTGCAACGCCGCCGCATCGGCCCCGGCGCCGGTGACGCTCTGGAAGCGCAACGGCATCAGCACGATCAGCGAGATCGCTTGGAAACTGGTGAAGAAAATCGTGCACCAGCACAGCAACGCATTGCGGTTGGTGAACAGGTGCATCGGCAGCAGCGGCTCACGCGCCCGGCGCTCATGCCAGACGAACACCGCCAGGACCAGCACTGCACAGGCAAACAAGCCGAGCACTTCGCTGCTGCGCCACGAATGGCCCTGACCGACCTGAGTGATGCCCAGCAGCAGGGCGGTCAAACCGATGATCATCAGCAGCGTGCCGAGGTAGTCGATGATCGGCTTGCGCTGCGGAATCGGCAGCCCGCGGAGGTTGCGATTGGCAACCCACCAGGCGCCAAGCCCCAGCGGCAGGTTGATCAGGAACACCCAGCGCCACGACAGGTATTCGGTCATGTAGCCACCGAGCACCGGCCCGGCGACGCTGGCGACCGCGTACATGCTGCTGAAGTAACCCTGATAACGGCCGCGTTCGCGGGGCGGGACGATGTCGCCGATGATCGCCTGACTGACCGAAATCATCCCGCCGGCGCCGATGCCCTGGAGAATCCGCGCCAGCACCAGTTGTTCCATGCTTTGCGCCATGCCGCAAAACAGCGAGGCGAGGGTGAACAGGCCCATGCCGAACAGCATCAGTTTGCGCCGCCCGTACAGGTCGCCGAGCTTGCCGTAGATCGGCACGGCCACGGTCATCGCCACCATGTACCCGGAAATCACCCAGGCCAGCAGGCTGACATCCTTGAATTGTGCGGAGATGGCGGGCATCGAGACGGCGACGATGGTCTGGTCCAGCGCGCCGAGAAAGATCGCCAGCATCAGCGCGACCAGCACGCTGCGAATGGCCGGTTTGGGTGTTTCAGGCTGGTGAAGATTGGTCACGGGCGAAACCTGCGGGCAGTGAGAGTCCCGCAGATCGTCAGGCGAGCGGGAATGCTCGCCAGTGTAAGTCGGTAGGAAGCTATTCGATAGCCTCATAAGGAAGTCCGACGTAATTTTCTGCAATGGTTTTTCGCCCCGCTTCTGAACTGACAAAGTAGTCCAGTTCCGAGGCGCTGATGCGCTGACTGAAATCATCGTGTTCGTCGAAGCGATGCAGCATCGAGGTCATCCACCAGGAAAAGCGTTCGGCTTTCCATACCCGGCGCAGGCAGATTTCCGAGTATTTCTCCAACAAGTCCGTGCGTCCTTCGCGGTAAACCTTCAGCAGGATATTGAACAAAGTGCTGACATCGCTGGCGGCCAGATTCAAGCCCTTGGCGCCGGTGGGCGGCACAATGTGCGCGGCGTCGCCGAGCAGAAACATCCGCCCGTACTGCATCGGCTCGACAACAAAACTGCGCAGCGGCGCGATGCTTTTTTCAATCGACGGGCCAGTCACCAGTTTTTCGGCAAGCGCGGCGGGCAGACGGGTTTTCAGCTCAGCCCAAAAGCGCTCGTCGGACCAGTCGGCGACGTTTTCCTCGGCCGGCACTTGCAGGTAGTAACGGGTGCGCGTGGCCGAACGCATGCTGCACAGGGCGAAGCCGCGTTCGTGACGGGCGTACACCAGCTCATCGTGCACCGGCGGGGTGTCCGCGAGAATCCCCAGCCAGCCGAACGGATAGACCCGCTCGAAAATCTTCAGGCAGTCTTCGGGAATCGACTGCCGGGCCACGCCGTGAAAACCATCGCAACCGGCGATGTAATCGCAATCGACGCGCCAGGTTTCACCGTCCTTTTCGAAAGTAATAAAGGCCTCGTCGCTTTTCATGCCGTGAGGAACGACATCGCTCACTTCATAAAACGACAGCGCCCCGGCCTCCCGACGAGCGGCCATCAGGTCGCGAGTGACTTCGGTCTGGCCGTAAACCATCACGGTTTTTCCGCCGGTCAAACCCTGCAGATCGATGTGTGCCAGACGTCCATCCAATGCCAGATCGAAGCCGGTGTGCACCAACCCTTCGGCATCCATGCGCGCACCCACGCCGGCCTGACGCAACAGCTCTACCATGCCTTGTTCAAGCACCCCGGCGCGAATTCGCCCGAGCACGTAATCGGGTGTCTGGCGTTCGACAATCAGGGTGTCGATGCCAGCATTGTGCAGCAACTGACCGAGGAGCAATCCGGACGGACCGGCGCCGATGATGGCGACTTGGGTTTTCAGCGTTTTCATTGTTTTTATGACTCGCAAGCTTCACGCGACGGGAGCCGGTGAATGATTTTTATGGATCGAGTGCTTGCATTTTTCCCTTGCGGGTCTGTCAATTGAAGGTGAAAACTGAGCCGATACCTGTACATTCTGCCAATCGGTGCGATTATCGCCCGCAACCTCGAGGCCTGGATTGAAGTGATGAACAAGCCTGACCTGCCTTCGATTCCGGTGTTCAAGCTCTACGGTGAAAGCCTGGACTGGCCGACCCCTGACTTGCTGCACTGTGAAACCATTTCCAAACGCAGCCGCGAACATCAATGGGAAATCAAACCCCACCGCCACGCCGATTTGTGCCAGTTGCTCTTCGTCTTCAAAGGTCAGGCAGAGCTTGAAATCGAAGGTCAACGCACGCAGCTCAACGAACCCGCCATTCAAGTCCTGCCACCGTTGTCGGTGCATGGTTTCCGCTTTTCCGAGGACGTCGAAGGATTCGTCGTCACCCTCGCCAATCCGTTGATCAATCACTTGCAGGCGCAACTGGGCAATTCGGTGCACGCACTGGCCCAGGCCGAGCACTATCCGGCGGGCAAGGATGCGGAGTACCTGAACAGCCTGTTTTCAGCGTTGCAGGCCGAGTACAACGGCCATCAGCCAGCGCGGGAAATGCTCATGCATTCGCTGGTCAGCGTGATCATGGTCTGGGTCAGCCGACAGGCGATCGTGCGCCATAACGCCAGCCAGCGACCGCAACGCCAGCGCGAATACCTCAACGGGTTCATTCAATTGGTGGAGGAGACTTACCGCCAGCATGTGAAGGTCGAAGACCTCGCCCATCGCCTGGGGATTTCGGTGTCGCACCTCAACGGCACCTGCCGGGAACTGGCAGGGCAGCCGGCGCTGCAGATCATGCACGAACGCCAGTTGCTGGAAGCCAAACGTTTGCTGACCTACACCAGCATGACCATTTACGAGATGTCGGAGTTGTTGGGGTTTTCCGATCCGACCAACTTCACGCGCCTGTTCCGGCGCCGGGTGGGGATATCGCCAAAGGCCTTCCGCGACCGGCTGAAGGCCGAGCAGTGATCTTGTAAACGCTGCGGTCTCCTGTGGGAGGGGGCTTGCTCCCGAAAGCGGTCTATCAGTTTGCATCAATGCTGAATGACACACCGCATTCGGGAGCAAGCCCCCTCCCACAAGACTGCATGCCAGCTCAGGTCAATCAGCGCAACGCATTGAGCGTCGCGTTATGCGGAATGCAGCGCTCGAAATTGCAACTTGCGAACTCGCGGGGCAGTTGTCGCAGTTGCTCGACCCGCCAGGCCGCGGTGCCGTACAGCGCCAGCGTGGCGGCGCAGGTGATGAAAATCGCGAAGTACCTTCTTGTTCTGATGTTCATGGCGTTGACCTCTGAACGCATACCCTGCGGTATTACTTTCAGCATAGGTCAGCGGTACAGAGTTGCCAGCCACGGCTCCCGCGTAGGTGACATACCTTCAGCACACGGATGACACCTGTGGGAGCGGGCTTGCTCGCGAAGGCGGTGTGTCAGTCTGGATTGCCCTCGACTGACACGACGCATTCGCGAGCAAGCCCGCTCCCACAGGAATACCGGATTTACAGGCCCATATCCCATTTGGGATTTTCCGGGAATCGTTCGACGAGAAAATCCAGCATGCTGCGCAGCGCCGCCGGCATGTGTTTGCGTGACGCATACACCGCGTAGATGTTCATCTGTCGTGGCTCGGCATCCGGCAGCAGACGTACCAGTTCACCGGCATGCACATGCACCCCGGCCTGATAGGTCGGCAGCATCGCCACCCCCGCGCCGGCCAGCGTCGCCCGCAAAAGGGTGCTGGCTTCATTGGCGCTGATGTTGCCCTGTACCGGCACCGACACCGGTTCGCCATCCTCCTCGAAATGCCACAGGCTCTTGCCGAAATACGAGTGCGTGAGGCAGTTGTGTCGGCTCAGGTCCTCGACCCGCTGCGGTGGCGGGTTATCGCGCAGATAAGCCGGTGCGGCGCAGACCACCGAGCGGCACACGGTCAGGCGTCGGGCGATCAGGTTCGGATCGAGGTCATTGCTGGTGCGGATCGCCAGGTCGATGCGCTCATCCACCAGGTTCACCGTACGGTCGAGCATCTGCAGATCGATGCTGACCCCGGGGTAACGTTTGACGTACGCCGCCATCGCATCGGCCAGTTGCGCCTGGCCGAACGAGGTGCTGACGCTGATACGTAGCAATCCTCGCGGTGCATCGTGCGGTTCACTGACTGCTGCCTGCATATCCGTCGAGAGTTCGAGCATCTGCCGGCAGCGCGGCAGGATTTCACTGCCGGCGGCGGTCAGGCTCAACTTGCGCGTGGTGCGGTGCATCAGACGCGCGCCGACCCAGTCTTCCAGCTCCGCCAGATAGCGCGACACCACCGGCCGTGACAGGTCCAGATGATCGGCGGCCGCCGACTGGCTGCCCAGATCCACCACCGTGACAAACACCCGCATTGCTTGAAGACGATCCATGATTTGCCCGCTTTCAGAAACAAACTATGTCCAAGCATCGCATTTTTTGTACCGAGTCAGGCAACTAAGCTCTGTCCCATCGCCAACCACGGCATTCGGACCACGGAGCAACAGATGATCGGCTTCACTTCCCTTAAACGCGTTTTGCTCGCCACCGCCACCCTCGGTTTCGCGGCCCACGCCGCTGCCGCCAACCTGACCCTGGATGTCTACAACCCGGGCACCAACGCGATTTTCCCGGTGACTTCGGTGCTGGTCAGCGGCGAGAAAGACGCGATCCTGGTCGACGCGCAATTCGGCAAGGCCCAGGCCGAGCAGGTGGTGGAAAAGATCCGCGCCAGCGGCAAGCACTTGACCACCATCTACATCAGCCACGGTGACCCGGATTACTACTTCGGCCTCGACACCCTGACTCAGGCTTTCCCCGACGCCACCGTGCTGGCCTCGCAGCCGACCGTCGATCACATCAAGCAGACCGTCGACGGCAAACTCGCCTTCTGGGGCCCGAAAATGGGCGCCGACGTGCCGGCCAAAACCATCGTGCCGGGCGTGCTCAAGGGCGACAGCCTGATGCTCGAAGGGCAGAAGTTGCAGGTGGTGGGACTTGAAGGCAAACAACCGGATCGCAGCTTCGTGTGGATTCCGTCGCTCAAGGCTGTGGTCGGTGGCGTCGTGGTTGCCGAGAATATCCATGTGTGGATGGCCGACACTCAGACCGCGCAATCCCACGCCGACTGGCTGCAAACCCTGCACTCGATCGAAACCCTGAAGCCGAAAACCGTGGTGCCGGGTCACTATCTGGGCGAGAGCAGCCGCTCGCTGGCCAGCGTGAAATTCACCGCCGACTACATTAAGGCTTTCGACGAAGAAACCGCCAAGGCCAAAGATTCCGCCGCACTGATCAAGGCCATGCAAAAACGCTACCCGAAACTCGGCGAAGAAAGCTCGCTGGAGCTGAGCGCCAAAGTCGCCAAGGGCGAGATGAAGTGGTAACCCGATTGATCTGAAACAGAGGTCGAGAGGACTTTTGTGGCGAGGGAGCTTGCTCCCGCCCGCCTGCGCAGCAGGCGTAAACCTGCCAATGCGTTGTATCTGAAACGGGCGGGGAGTGCTTCGCCCTCCAGCGGGAGCAAGCTCCCTCGCCACAGGGAATACCGCTTCAAGATTAGATTTATGCCGTCGTTGAAACTCTCAAGCCAACTGGAGAATGTCATGAGCAAGATCGCAATCATTGGTGCCACCGGCCGTGCCGGTAGCCAACTGCTGGAAGAAGCCCTGCGTCGCGGCCATAGCGTCACCGCCATCGCCCGCGATACCTCGAAGATCGGCAACCGTGCCGGTGTGGTCAGCAAGAATGTCGATGTGCTGGATTCGGCGGCGCTGCAAGCGGCCGTCGCCGGTCACGACGTGGTGATCAGCGCCGCGCATTTCGCCACCGTACCGGCCAGTGCCGTGGTCGGCCCGGTGAAGCAGGCTGGCGTGAAGCGTCTGCTGGTGGTCGGGGGTGCCGGTTCGCTGTTGCTGCCGGACGACACCCGAGTGATCGACAGCGCGGGTTTCCCCGCCGAATACAAAACCGAGGCCAGTGCGGGGGCAGCGTTTCTCGATGCCTTGCGTCAGGAGCAGGATCTGGACTGGACCTTCCTCTCGCCATCGGCAGAGTTTGTCGAAGGTGAGCGCACCGGCACCTTCCGCGTCGGCAAGGATCACTTGCTGGTGAGTGCCGAAGGTCGTAGCTGGATCACCTTCGCCGATTACGCGATCGCGCTGATCGACGAAGTGGAAACGCCGAAGCATTCGCGTCAGCGGTTTACGGTCGGCTACTAAGCAACGACGCGGAACAAATGCGGGAGCGGGCTTGCTCGCGAAGGCGGTGTGTCAGCGACATTTGAAGTGACTGACACTCCGCCTTCGCGAGCAAGCCCGCTCCCACAGGGGTATTTGTTTGTTTCAGCGGGTATGCGCCTGTTCCACCAGCCAGATCATCAACTCCTCCAACTGCGGCGATGCTTCCCCACCCTGCGGCATCACCACGTAGTACCCCAGCCCCGTCTTCACCTTCAACTCAAACGGCATCACCAGCCGCCCCGCGCGCAGGTCATCGCCGATCAGCGACCAGTCGCCAATCGCCACACCCGTCCCGTGGGAGGCCATCGACATCGCCTGATCCAGCGTCTCGAAATGCTGCCCCGTGTCGACATTGCTCAATTGCAACCCGGCGGCTGTCAGCCACACGGTCCAGTCCTGGATATCGTGGGTGGGATGCAGCAGCAGATGCTGTTGCAGATCGGCCGGTTCGCTCAGCGCCGGTGGGCCCTTCAATAGCGCTGGCGAACAGACTGGCGTCAGTTGTTCATCGAACAGATGCAGGGCGGTCGACGAATTGTCCGGCGGCGTGCCGTAGATCACCGCGGCATCGAATGGCTCACGCTGAAAGTCCACGCCGTGGGCCAGTGTGGTGGTCAGTTTGACCGGCACATCCGGGCGTTCCTTTTGCCACTGCAGCAGGCGCGGCACCAGCCAGCGCATCACGCAGCTCGGCGCCTTGAGTTGCAGGGTTTGCCGCTTGAGACCGATCTGCTCGGTCGCTTCGCTGATCAGGCCAAAGATCTTCTCCACCCGTGGCAGCCACTCACGTCCTTCAGCGGTCAGCTCAAGGCCTCGGGCCAGACGAATGAACAACTCATAACCGAGATGATCCTCCAGCCCGGCGATCTGCCGGCTCACTGCGCCCTGGGTGATGTGCAACTGCTCGGCCGCCCGGGTGAAGTTGCAGCACTGCGCAGTGATCAGAAACGTGTGCAGGGCGGGCAGGGGAGGCAGTCGTTTCATGGTGATCCGAGGTATGACGTGAGGACATGGCTAGTATGACTTTTAATCGATTGTTGCCGCTACTCGCCGCCCGTTCAATGAGCCCATTCCACCCGGATCGATGTGGGAGCGAGCTTGCCCGCGAATACGGTTTTCTATTCAGCATCAATGTGGCTGATACACCGCTTTCGCGAGCAAGCTCGCTCCCACACTGGCACGGCGTATTGAACAACAAGAAGGGCAATCGGCATGGCGACGTGTGGCGAAGTACTGGTCAAGTTACTCGAGGATTACGGGGTCGAGCAGGTGTTCGGCATTCCCGGGGTGCACACCGTTGAGCTGTATCGCGGCCTGGCCCGTTCGCGCATCAACCACGTCACTCCACGGCATGAACAGGGTGCCGGTTTCATGGCTGACGGCTATGCGCGCACCAGCGGCAAACCGGGTGTGTGCTTCATCATCACCGGCCCGGGCATGACCAACATCACCACCGCGATGGGCCAGGCCTACGCCGACTCGATCCCGATGCTGGTGATCTCCAGCGTGCAGACCCGCAGCCAGTTGGGCGGCGGTCGTGGCAAGCTCCATGAGTTGCCGAACCAGAGCGCGCTGGTCGGCGGTGTCGCTGCGTTCTCTCACACCCTGATGTCCGCTGCGGAATTGCCGGGCGTGCTGGCGCGTGCCTTCGCCCTGTTCCAGGCCGGGCGCCCGCGTCCGGTGCACATCGAAATTCCGCTGGACGTGCTGGTCGAGGAGGCCGATGAATTGCTCGGCAGCGTTCCGGTGAGCATCGATCGTGCCGGTGCGGCACCGAGTGCCGTCAGCCGCATGACTGAGCTGCTGGCCAACGCCAGGCGTCCGCTGATTCTCGCTGGCGGCGGAGCCATCGACGCCGCACCTGAGCTGACCCGACTGGCCGAGCGCCTCGATGCCCCCGTAGCACTGACCATCAACGCCAAAGGCATGTTGCCGTCGAGCCACCCGCTGCTGATCGGCTCGACGCAAACGCTGGTCGCGACCCGTGCACTGGTGGCCGATGCCGACGTGGTGCTGGCGATCGGCACCGAGCTGGCGGAGACCGATTACGACGTCACCTTCGCCGGTGGTTTCGAGATCCCCGGCAAGTTGCTGCGCATCGACATCGACGCCGATCAGACCGTGCGCAACTATCCGCCGCA
Organism: Pseudomonas sp. RSB 5.4; assembly: GCF_037126175.1. NCBI lineage: Bacteria > Pseudomonadati > Pseudomonadota > Gammaproteobacteria > Pseudomonadales > Pseudomonadaceae > Pseudomonas > Pseudomonas sp. RSB 5.4. Next base: position 3,216,648 of record NZ_CP146986.1, on the reverse strand, counting down.
CGTGGCGTTGGTCGCCGATTCGCGCAACGCCGCGCAAGCGCTGCTCAGTGCGCTGGCACAGCAAGAACTCGCCGAACGCAGCAGCGATTGGGGCCAGGTTCGCGCCGCACAACTGCGCACTGAACTGGCCGCAAGCTGGGATGCGCCGACCCTGGCCCAGACCCTCTTTCTCGACACTGTGCTTGATGAACTGCCGGATGCGGTGTTCGTCGGCGATTCCACGCAACCGGTGTACACCGGCAACCTCACGTTCAACCCGGATCACCCGCGCCGCTGGTTCAATTCGTCCACCGGTTACGGCACCCTCGGTTACGCCTTGCCGGCGGCGATCGGCGCATGGCTCGGCGGCAGCATCAAGGGCGGCGCGCGCCCGCCAGTGGTGTGCCTGATCGGCGATGGCGGTTTGCAGTTCACCCTGCCGGAACTGGCCAGTGCGGTTGAGGCGCGCACGCCGGTGATCGTCCTGCTGTGGAATAACCAGGGCTACGAAGAGATCAAGAAGTACATGGTCAACCGTGCCATCGAGCCAGTTGGCGTCGATATCTACACCCCGGATTTCATCGGCGTCGCCAAGGCCCTGGGCTGCGCCGCCGAAGCGATCAGCTCGGTTGAACAGCTGCGTGGTGCGCTGCGTGCAGCCACTGATCGTCAGGGCCCGACCCTGATTGAAATCGACCAGACTCAATGGATGCAGGCGGTGGCCAAATGATCAATTTCCCAACCACACTCGATGGCCTGTACATCAACGGCCAATGGTCCGCCGGTCGCGAGCATCTGCGGGTGATCAACCCGGCCACCGAAGCGCTGCTGACCACGGTCAATGGCGGCGATGAAAGCGCGGTTGATCTGGCCGTCAGCGCAGCCACTGAAGCGTTCAAGAGCTGGTCGAAAACCAGCGGTGCCGAACGTGGTGCGATCCTGCGCAACATCGCCAATGGCGTGCGCAACGGTCGCGATCACCTGATGCAGCTGCAGTCGAGCAACAACGGTAAACCGCAGTTCGAAGCGTCCATCGACGTCGATGACGTGATCGCCACGTTCGAGTATTACGCCGAACTCGCCGAAGGTCTCGATGCGCAACAGGACAGCAACGTGGTGCTGCCCAGCGACGACTTCAGTGCGCGTCTGCGGCGTGAGCCGTGTGGTGTGGTCGGGCTGATCGTGCCGTGGAATTTCCCGATGGTCACCACCGCGTGGAAACTCGCGCCGGCGCTGGCCGCCGGTTGCTGTGTGGTGCTGAAACCGTCGGAAGTCACGCCGCTGCCGGAGCTGGAACTGGCGGCGATCATCGCCGAATCCGGTCTGCCCCAAGGCGTGTTCAACCTGGTGTGCGGCACCGGTCTGGCGGTCGGTGCGCCGCTGTCGGCGGATCCGCGCATCGCCAAGATCTCCTTCACTGGCAGCAACGCGGTCGGCGTGCAAGTGATGCAACGCGCCGCCGAAACCGTGAAGGGCGTGAGCCTGGAACTGGGGGGCAAATCTTCGCTGCTGGTGCTGGCTGATGCCGATCTGGAACTGGCGGTGGAGCTGGCCTGTGGCGGCGGATTCTTCAACGCCGGGCAGATGTGCTCGGCCACCAGTCGGGTGTTGGTCGCCGATGAGCTGGCCGACGAATTCCTGATCCGTTTGCAGGCCCGCGCGGAAAAAATCCGCGTGGCCGATCCGTTCGATCCTGAAGTGGAGATGGGCGCGCTGGTCAATCAGGCGCAGTACCAGCGCGTGCTCGGCCACATCGATCGCGGCTTGAGCGCCGGGGCGAAATTGATCTGCGGCGGCAATCGTCCGGCGGATCTGCCACGCGGGTATTTCCTGCAGCCGACGGTGTTCACCGAAGTGCCCCTCGACAGTGCGTTGTGGTGTGAAGAGATCTTTGGCCCGGTGCTCTGCGTACGCAGCTTCTCTTCAGAAGCCGAGGCGATTGCCTTGGCCAACGACAGCCAGTTTGGGCTGGTCGCCAGTGTGGTGACTCGCGATGCGGCTGCGGCAGATCGGGTGGCGAATGCGTTGCAGGCCGGGCTGGTGTGGATCAATGCGCCGCAGGTGATCTTCCCGCAGACCGCCTGGGGTGGCTACAAGCAGAGCAGCATCGGCCGTGAATTGGGGCCGTGGGGCCTGGCCGCTTTTCAGGAAATCAAGCACGTGATCCGGGCGCTCTGAACGGCGTGTCGGGTCTTAGCGATCTGATCCGGATTTTTTGCTGAGCATTCCGGCCTCTTCGCGAGCAAGCTCGCTCCCACATTGGATGTGTGATCAACACTAGTCCACTGTGGGAGCGGGCTTGCTCGCGAAAGCGTCAGCCGCAGCAGAGCAGATTCCGGATCAGACCGACTGCCGCAACCGCGCCAGATCCCGCAACGGCGGCGCGCCAAACAAGCGGCTGTACTCGCGGCTGAACTGCGACGGACTTTCATACCCGACTCGATAGCCCGCGGCCGACGCTTCCAGCCCTTCAGCCAGCATCAGGCGTCGCGCCTCTTGCAGGCGTAGCTGCTTCTGGTACTGCAACGGACTCATCGCCGTCATTGCCTTGAAACGGTGATGCAGGGTCGAGACGCTGAGGTTCACTTCCTTCGCCAGATCATCGATGCGCAGCGGCTGCTCGAAGTTGCCGTTGAGCCATTTGATCGCCTGGCTGATGCGGTGGCTCTGGCTGTTGGCAATCGCGATTTCATACAAGCGATGACCCTGCGGACTGCGCAGCAGGCGATAGAGAATCTCCCGGCGAATCAGCGGCGCGAGCATGGCGATGTCTTTCGGCGCGTCGAGCAGGCGCGCCAGCCGCAGCACCGCGTCGAGCATCGCACTGTCGATCTGCTCGACATACAGACCGCGTCCCGTGGGCCGGGTCGGCACACCCATCGGGCCGGCGTCGGCGATCAGTGCGGTGATTTCCGCCGGGTCGATGTCCAGGCGCACAGCGAGGATCGGCTCCTCCGGCGAGACATTCACCACCCGTCCGCTGAGCGGCATCGAGACCGAGACCACCAGGTAATTCAGCGGATCGTAATTGAAGTACTCATCCGCCAGCCGCACCTCTTTACGACCCTGAGCCATGATGCACAGCGCCGGTTGCGCGAGTACCGGGGCGAAGTCGTGGGATTGGGTGTGGCGCGACATGAACAGCGAGCCGATGGCGGTCGCATAACTGCCATCGTCGGTGGTGTTGCGACGGATGATCGCCGCGAGTTCTGCGCGCTGTTTTTCCATGTCGGCATCGGGCGGGGCTTGGAAACGATCGAATGACGTCATGCACGGCATCCTCGGCAAGGGATCTGGAATGGGGCAGAGCATAAGTTTGTGCAAGCGCGAGCGGTAGACACATCCTGTCAAATGCTTGCCTGATTCTGCATGGGCTGGTTTTGCGCGTCGGCCATCAGCCCGCGACCGCCACCTTACCCCTTGCGGCGAATACCCCTGTAGGAGCTGCCGCAGGCTGCGATCTTTTGATTTTAAAAGCGAAAGTCAAAAGATCGCAGCCTGCGGCAGCTCCTACACAAAACGCGTATGACAGGGGTGTGACAGGGTTTTAGTGGTGGTTGCCGGACTTTTGTGCAGTCTCGCAGGATTGTGCAACGCAGCGGCAGGAATCGACTAACGGCGCCTTGTGCGCGGCCCTTAACCTTGGATCCTGTCGCAGCCCGTCCCCCGGCTGCCACGCGACTCCCTGGGAGGGTTGAACATGTCCAAGCAGATTCCCGTCAGTCATATGGCCTTCGTTCGAGCGCGCGCCGGACGCTCCGCTGAACTCGGTGTGCGCCTCAGTGCCTTGATCGAACCGTCGCGCGCCGCCCCCGGTTGCCTGAGCTTTGCCCTGCAGCATTCGCAATGCGATCCGGAGCTGTGGCTGGTCTCCGGTTTCTGGAGCCATCAACAGGCGATGACCGCGTATTTCAACAGCCCGTCGATGCAGATCTTTGCCGAGTTGGTCCAGGATCTGGTGGTCAACAGCCTGGATTTCCAGACCTTCAAAGAGGTGTCAGCGGCGCAGGCGCTCGGACAATGTCCGGCACCGATACACAAACTCGCCGGTTGAGGGTTTAATGTCCGGCTTATTCGTCTGAGCCAGGATGTGTGCCATGGCACGTAAAGAGTTTGAACACTTCGAAGCAGTCTCCGCAGTCGTCCCCGTCGAGTTGGGCGGCAACAAGGGTTATCACGCGGCAATCGCGGTCAAGGCCCTGGTCGATGGCGGTGCGCCACGCTTCCACAAACTGCTGGGTGATCAGGTGTTTCCCGGCGCCATCGCTGCCGATGACGCGGCGACCCAGGAGCTGGACCGCCTCAAGGGTGTCACCGATGACGCCGAGCTGATCTGGTAACTGCGCTTACTTGCCCGCACCCGGGCGCCACATCTTGAACAGGGCTTCAGGCCCCAACTGGAAGTAATCCGCCGGCCCGCCGCCGCGCAGAATCGGTTCTGCCGCGGCGGTGTCGTAGATCCCGTCCTTCAACAGCCATTTGGCGATATGCACGGCGACCACTTCGCCGAGAATCAGCCAGCTCGGCACGGTTTCGCCATCGGCACGCTGCAACTGAATGATCTGTGTGACCTTGCACTCGAAGGACACCGGGCTTTCGGCTACTCGTGGCACCGCAATCACCTTCGACGCTACCGGCGTCAGCCCGGCCAATTCAAACTCGTTGACCTCAGGCGCGACCATCGCGCAGCTCTGGTTCATCTGCTCGGCCAGCGGCCGGGTGGCGAGGTTCCAGGCGAATTCACCGGTCTGCTCGATGTTGTTCAGGCTGTCTTTGCGCCCGACACTGGAAAAACCAATGATCGGCGGAATGTAGTTGAACGCGTTGAAGAAGCTGTAAGGCGCCAGATTCAGCTGGCCGTGGGCATCCTGCGAAGAAATCCAGCCGATGGGGCGCGGGCCGACGATGGCGTTGAACGGATCGTGGGGCAGGCCGTGGCCATTGGCGGGTTCGTAGTAGTGGATGTCATCGGACATGGTGAATGAATTCCTGAGGCTGCGTTTCGGATGCGGCCATAGTGCAAGGACGCTCCGCGTATTTCCAGTCAAACGCTGATCCCCCTGTAGGAGCTGCCGCAGGCTGCGATCTTTTGATCTTGATCTTAAAAACAAAATCAAAAGATCGCAGCCTGCGGCAGCTCCTACAGGGGATTTGGGGGATTTGGGGGATTTGAGAATATGTGATGTTTCAGAAATGACTAAGCCCGGCCGAAGCCGGGCTGTGGAAGAACTGCTCATACTTAGCTGATGGCTGCAGCAGTACCGGTCTTGTCGAAGCCGTCAGCTGCAACGGTTTTGCCGATGTTGGTTTTATCAAAACCATCTGCGGCGTAAGTGCCCGAGTGGCTGGTTTCGATGACGGCGGAACCGCCGGTAATAAAGTCGGAGGATTTGGTTTTGTCCGAGCCATCGGCAGCGAAGGTGTTGGCGGCCAGTACGGACAGGGTCAGGGCGAGGATCAGTTTGGTTTTCATGTTCTTTACTCCAGGTTCGTTGGCGGATGTGTCTTGCATGGGTTTAATGCTACGCCAACTAAATTGATTGAAAAGCGCAAATTAATGCTAAAAGCAATCGATTAAATAGATATTAAGGGCGACGCATTAAATGGCTTCCAGTCTCTGGAGCGAACGCCGCGCAGGTAATCGATCAGGTGTATGCAGGATGCAAGGGCAGCATTAATGGGGGATTAATCGCTGTTTTTCTCGATATGACGGATTTTTCATCTGTTGCCGACCGCTTTTTCACCGGCGCAACGCCAGTCTGCCCGCGGCCAGAAAACCAAGAACCGGCCGTCCCACACTGGAGCTTTGCTTGCGATGAACAAACTGCCTCAAATCACCCTGGCGTTCTGGGTCATGAAAATCTGCGCGACGACCTTGGGGGAAACCGCGGGGGATTTGCTCTCGATGACCCTCAACGTTGGTTACGCCCTGAGCTCGTTGATCCTGATCAGCGTGTTTGTGCTGACCCTGGTCACCCAGTTGATGGCCAAGACCTACAAGCCGCTGCTGTACTGGATCGTGATTCTGTCGACCAGCACCGCCGGCACCACCATGTCCGACTTCATGGATCGCACCCTTGAACTGGGCTACGCCACCGGATCGATGATCCTGATTGCGATTCTGTTGGCGATCTTCACGGCCTGGCGCCTGAGCGGCGACTCGTTGAACGTCAGCAAGGTGCAGACCTTCCGTGGCGAAATGTTCTACTGGATGGCGATTCTGTTTTCCAACACCCTGGGCACGGCGCTCGGTGACTACCTGGCCGATGATTCGGGCCTGGGTTTTGCCGGTGGCGCGCTGCTGATCGGCTCGACCATTGCCGTGGTCGTGGCGCTCAAATACTTCACGAAGATTTCGTCGGTGCTGTTGTTCTGGGTGGCGTTCGTGCTGACCCGGCCGTTCGGTGCAACCCTGGGCGACCTGATGACCAAGTCCCATGAAAAGGGTGGCCTGGACTTCGGCACCATCGGCTCGTCGGCGGTGCTGGCGGGCATTCTGCTGGTGATGATTGTTGGCGCGTCGTATGCGCAGAAGCGTTATGGCAAGCCGCCGGTAGCCGAGTTGAGCTGATACCGAGTCGCCCCAATCGCGAGCAGGGCGGCGTACACCAATTAATGTAGGAGTGAGCCTGCTCGCGATGAGGCCATCACAGCCACCGTTGCAGTGGCTGTGAAAACCCGATCAGTCAGTCACGATCCGCGAGTGTTTCTGCGTGTCTTTCATGGTGATGTACACCAGCAGCGACACTGCGATACACGCGGTCACGTACCAGTAGTAACCGGTCTCCATGCCGATGCTCTTGAACCACAGCGCGATGTATTCGGCGGTGCCGCCGAAGATCGACACGGTCAGTGCATACGGCAGGCCGACGCCCAGCGCGCGGATTTCGGTCGGGAACAGTTCAGCTTTCACCACGGCGTTGATCGAGGTGTAGCCGCTGACGATGATCAGTGCCGCCATGATCAGGAAGAACGCGCCCCACCAGGTCTGGATGGTGTGCAGGGTCATCAGGATCGGCACGGTGAAGATTGTACCGAGCACGCCGAAGGCGATCAGGATCGGACGACGACCGATTTTATCGGACAGGCCGCCGATGATCGGTTGCAGGCACATGAACAGGAACAGCGTGGCGGCGGAAATGGTGGTCGAGTCGGAGATGCTCATGCCGACGGTGTTCACCAGGTATTTCTGCATGTAGGTGGTGTAGGTGTAGAACGCCAGCGTACCGCCCATGGTCAGGCCGACCACGGTCAGCAGTTCTTTCGGGTGACGCATCAAGGTGCGCATCGCGCTTTCCTTGGACTTCTCTTTCTTGGTGAACGACTCGGTTTCTTCCATGCCGCGACGCAGGTACAGCGCAACGATCGCACACAGTGCGCCGATGGCGAACGGAATACGCCAGCCCCACGCATACAGCTGTTCGGTGGTCAGCATGTTCTGCAGCACGATCAGCACGCCCAGCGCGATGAGCTGGCCGGAGATCAGGGTCACGTACTGGAAGCTGGAGAAGAAACCGCGACGTTCCTTGGTCGCCATCTCCGAGAGGTAGGTGGCCGAGGTGCCGTATTCGCCGCCGACCGACAGGCCTTGCAGCAGTCGGGCGAAGACCAGCAGGATCGGCGCGCCGATGCCGATGGTTTCGTAGTTCGGGCTGAGGGCGATCAGCAAGGAGCCGAAGCACATCAGGTAGACCGAAGCCATCAGGGCTTTCTTGCGACCGACCTTGTCGGCGTACAGGCCCATCAGCCAGCCACCGATCGGGCGCATCAGGAAGCCCACGGCGAAGATCGCGGCGGTGTTCATCAGTTGCGCGGTGGTGGAACCGGCGGGGAAGAAGGTCTTGGCGAAGTACAGCGAGAAGGCGGCGTAGACGTACCAGTCGTACCACTCGACCATGTTGCCGACCGAGCCGCTGAAGATCGATTTGATCCGGCTGGCGGTGGTTCTTTGTTTGGCGGGCGCGGCAGCCGACCCAAGGGGCAGGGCGTTGGAGTTATCCATTGAAGGATCCTTCGTTTAATTGTTTTTGTGGAGCGCGTAGAAACGCAGCCTGCCGGGGCTATAGCAGGAGCTGTGCCAACGGGGAGAGGGGCGGTTTAGAGGGGGTGGCGGGAGTTGATGAGCGGAAATCCGCTTATTGCCTGATTTGATTGAGCGGAAAATCGCTCAAAAGATCGCAGCCTTCGGCAGCTCCTACAGTTTCAGAGTCGCCTACAGATTCCCTGTAGGAGCTGCCGAAGGCTGCGATCTTTTGATCTTATGGGCTGACAAACATCTCGCGACTCAACCCATGCCGCTGCAGCTTTTCATTGAAGGTCCGGCGCGGCAGCTGCAACTCTTCCAGCACCGCTTTCACATCACCCTTGTGCCGGGTCAGCGCCGCGCGCAGGCACTGCGCTTCAAACGCTTCCTGCTGCGCCGCGAGCGACTGGCCCGGGTCGATGCCTTGCACCGGCTCATCCAGCCCCAGCACCTGCCGCTCGGCGACGTTCGCCAGTTCGCGCACGTTGCCCGGCCAGTCGTGGCTGAGCAGGTGACTCAATTGCGCCCCGGTGAGTGGCGGCAGGGTGCGGCCCAGACGCTGGGCAGCGCTGAAGGCGAACGATTCGAACAGCAGCGGAATGTCTTCGCGCCGATCACGCAGCGGTGGCAGTCGCAGTTCGGCGACGTTCAGACGATACGCCAGGTCTTCGCGAAAACGTCCGGCGCGGGCCTCATCCAGCAGATCAGGCTTGGTCGCGGCGACGATCCGCAGATCGACGCGAATGCTCTGGTTCGACCCCAGCCGCTCCAGCTTCTGCTCCTGCAACACCCGCAGCAGTTTCACTTGCTGGGCCAGCGGCATGCTTTCGATCTCATCGAGAAACAGCGTGCCGCCGTCGGCGTATTCCAGCTTGCCGATGCGCTTGCCGGACGCTCCGGTGAATGCGCCGCTTTCATGGCCGAACAATTCCGCTTCGAACAACTGCTCGGGGATCGCTGCGCAGTTCAGCGCCACGAAGGGCTTGTCGGCGCGCGGGCCGAAATCATGCAGGCAACGCGCGATCAATTCCTTGCCGCTGCCGGTTTCGCCACGGATCAACACGTTGACCGGCAACGCTGCCAGATCCAGCACCTGTCGGCGCAAGGTCTGCATGCCACGGGACACGCCGAGCAGCGTCGCATCGAGTCTGGCGCGGTGGTCGGCCTGCTCGTGCAGGGCGCGGTTTTCCAATACCAGTCGCCGCTTGTCGAGTGCCCGGCGCAAGCTGCCGAGCAGGGTTTCCGGGCTGAACGGCTTTTCCAGAAAGTCGTAGGCGCCGTCACGCATGGCTTCGACCGCCATCGGCACATCGCCGTGACCGGTCAGCAGTATCACCGGCAAATCGCTGTCACGGCGCTGCACTTCGGCCAGCAACTGCAGACCACTGAGCCCAGGCATGCGCACATCGCTGAGGATCACCCCGGGGAAGTGGCTGGGCAGTGCGGCAAGGCAATCTTCGGCGCGGCTGAACAGCTGCACCGCGAACCCCGACAGGCTCAGCCATTGCTCCACAGCGCTGCGAATGCTGCTTTCGTCATCGACCACCATCACCGAGTTGAGCATCAGATGTGTGCCTCCAGATCGATCGGCAGGGTCAGGCTGAACACCGCGCCGGCCTCGCCATTTTCAACGCTCAGACGCCCGCCGGATTCATGCACGATGGCAAAGGATACCGCCAGCCCCAGGCCCAGACCGTCACCCACCGGTTTGGTGGTGAAGAACGGGTCGAACACCTGGTTCAAGTGCTGTTCGGCAATCCCGCCGCCGTTGTCGATCACGCTCAGGCGCCACAGTTGCTCGTCGGCCTCCAGGCGGATTTCCAGACGCTTGCACGGTTTGCCCTGCATCGCATCGAGGGCATTGCGCAGCAGGTTGATCAGCACCTGCTCGAGGCGGATCGCGTCACCCCGCACCCAGGCCGGACGCGTCAGGTGCAGCACCAGACTGACCTGTTCGTCGCGCAGGCGGGCGTCGAGCAGTTGCAGCGATTGATCAACCACGGTCGCCAGATCCAGCCGTTCGCGCAGGCCGCTGGGGCTCTTGCGGGCGAAGGTTTTCAGGTGGCCGGTGAGCGACGCCATGCGCGTGAGCATGTCGTCCACCGGTTTGAGCGCCTTGTACGCATCATCGACGCGGCCGTGCTCGAGCAGCAAGCGTAGCGTCGCCAGTTGCATGCGTTGCGCGGTCAGCGGTTGATTGATTTCGTGGGCGAGAGCGGCGGACATCTGCCCCAGCGCGGCAAGCTTGGCCGATTGCACCAGCCCATCCTGTGCGGTGCGCAGATCGCGGGTGCGTTCTTCGACCAGCTGTTCGAGTTCCTCGCGGTTGCGCTGACGGACTTTCGACAGGCGCCAGCGCTGATTGAGGAACAATAGCAGGAACACCAGCGCCAGCCACACTCCTGCCGCGGCCAGCCCGGCGTTGCGCAAGTCTTCGAAGGCCACTTGCGGGCGCCGCAACAGGTGCAGGGTCCAGCCTTCGGCGGCCAGCGGCAGTGATTCCCACAAGTAATCCGCCGTTCCGTCCGGGCCTTCGACCCGACGCAGGTCGCTGTTGTCGTCGAAGTGACGCAGGGACAAATGCGTCAGCGGGATCAGCGATTGTTTGTCGTACTGCCGCGTGCGCTTGATTTCGGCCATGTCGCGGCTGTCCAGCGGCCGCAACGAGCGATAGCGCCAGCCAGGCTGGTTGGCGATGAAGATGATCCCGCGTGCATCGCTGACCAGCAGCGTGTCGCTGCCTTGGCTCCATTCGCGCTCAAGCTCGGGGAACTCGAGCTTGACCACCATCGCGCCGAGGAATTCGGCGTTGTCACCGAGCACCGCGCTGGACAGAAAATAACCGGGGATGCCGCTGGTCACGCCCACCGCATAAAAGCGCCCGCTGCCCTGCGTGCGGGTCTGGCTGAAGTACGGACGAAAACCGTAGTTGTGGCCGACGTAACTGCTCGGCAGACGCCAGTTGCTGGCGGCCACCGCGAGGCCGGTGTGATCGAGCAGTTCGAGGGTCGAGGACTGCGCCGCGCCGTTGATCTGCTCCAGCTTCAGATTCAACGCGTTCTGTTGTTCGGCGCCCACCGGCCCGGCCAGCGCCCCGCGCAATTGCGGGTCCAGCGCGAGCACGGCGGGCAGGGCGCGATAGCGGTCGATCAGGGTGTGCAGCGAGTTGGCATACAGCGCTAATTGCTGGCTGGCGCGGGTGGCGTCTTCCTCCAGCGCCTGACGTTCGGCGTGGCGGATGGCAAGGGTCGCGGCGATGGCCGCACCAGCAATGATCAGCAGGGTGTACAACGACAAACGCAGGGTACGGGAAGTCGGCAGCATGCTGGGCTAATGGATAAAGGGACGGGCGGGCACGATAGCATGGAGGCCGGCGATCCTGTTCGCTTCACGCCTCAGGATCAGACTGCAGTGAACTGACTGGATCTGGAGCGCAGCATGGTGCGCGTGTATTCCAGCTCGTTGATCACGGCCGCCGTGGCATGCCATAGATTTTGCGGTGTATCGCCTTCGTTTCGGCCCAATAGCCCATAGGTATTTATTGCCGTGAAGCCACCGGCTTCGAAGGCGTTTTCAATGTCGAGCATGTTGGCGGACAAATAATCGATCAACCCACTCACATTGGCGATGCCCTTGGCAGTTTTTTCAGCGCTGAGCTCTTGGCTGGCTCCGGCGAATTCATGGGCTATTTCAACCGCACCCAAAAGTGCACTCGCCGTGGCGCTGATTTCGGCGGCGGCTTGCGGCAGTATTTCCTTGGCACCGACACTTATCAGGGTGGACGTCGCTTCCTTGGAGGCCTTGAGCGCTCCCTTCTGCGTATCGGGGATCATTTTTGCGTACTTTTGCTGCAGGTACTCGATCGGTGCCATGGTTTTATATTCGGCTTTCCCGACAATTTTTTCCTTGGACAGGCGGCTGGCCTTGAATTTGATAGAGGCACTGGCGCCGGTGCGCTCGGCGGCGTAATCCCACAATCCACTGATCAGTTTCTTCGCGCCAATGCCCATTGCGACCCCAACGACGTTGCCCGCGCCGGGAGCGACGGCGCCCAGCGCCTGAGCGCCCATGCCGACCAGAATGCCGCCACCGTAGGCCACAATTTGTCCTGTCACATGCACACCGGTGCGACGCAGGGCGGCACCTGTCAATTGCGCTGGCGAGCGCTGATTGAGTACCTGTTGCTGGGCATCCAGACCACGGCGCAGCGACAGCGCCAGAATGTTCAGGTGACGTCCGACCTGTTGTGACAGGTTATCCCGAGCCCGGTAACGTCGCTCTTTCTCTGCGCTCAGTGCCTTTCTCTGATCGCGCTGAGCGGGTGTTTCGAGAAAACTGTCCAAGCTCTGGCCGTCAGTGTCGATGTGGCCAATCGGGTTGTTGGCGACAAACGCATACAGATTCAACCCGTCGATATCCATTGCCGGGTCAGCGCAGATCCAGCGCTGCAACCACGCTGCGTAATAGCGTGCGCCGTAGTAATAAAGGCCACTGCTGTCCATTTCCCGGCCTGAATAGCGGATGGTTTTATAGCTGACTTCCAACGCCGAGCGAGTCGCCAGCCAGGCTGTTCCACCGAACGCGTAGTAATGCTCCAGGCTGATCACGCCTGCATGCCGATCCAGTTCCAGCGCGCAAGAACCGAGATGGTCATCAAGGCTGTAGCGCAATTGATCCGCTTCGATGCCGGGCGGTCGGCCACTGAGCCAGTGCAGGCAACGCACGCCCGGCAGCACGATGACATGCAGTTGCTGGCCGTCGCTGCGGCTGTGGATTTCCAGACCTGGCAGGTAACGCACCTCGCGGCGATGGGTGAGCGACGGCGTATGGCTCAGCGTGCATTTGGAGACGCGCTGACCCTGGCTGTAGCGGTAGATTTCATCGTCGTCGGGCAGGCCGTTGCTGTGTTGCAGCAGGGTGGCGCGGGCCAGTTGATCGTAACTGTCCCACTCCAGTGGCAGGCCGCCGTGCTGCAGTTTCAGCTGGTTGCCGTGGCGGTCAAAGTAGTCGCCGAACACCGGTTCGGGGTCGGCGGGTTGGCAGCGCAGCCCCCGATTGCTGTCGGGGGCGATTTTCATCTGTTGCGTGAAGTTGTGGCCTTTGCGCACATGCACCAGTTCGACGAGGTTATTTCCCGCGTCGTAGTGATACTGCTCGCTGTAGTTAAAACGCCGTCCCGGGTCGATGGGCTCGATCGGTTGCGGCAAACCTGGTGACTGTTGCGGGATCTGGCCCTCGAAGCCACGACTTTCGCTCAGTCGATACAACGAATCGTAGACAAAGTGACGATCACCATCGACGCGCTGATTGGCGAAATACACCGTGGCCAGGGTGCGGTCCTCGATACGCAGGACATTACCGATCGGGTCATAGGTGTAGTGCAAATCCTGCAGCGGTTTTTCCTGATCCTTGCAGGCCAGCAGATTCAGCAGGCGACCGTCAGCGGGATCGTACACGCGGCGGCTGCGAACACCATTGCCGGCCAGTTGTTCAAGTGGTTGGCCGGAGGCGTTGTACGTGGCTGCGTCGACCACCGGCTGTGCCGCATCAGCTCCGGCTATCCACAGCGATACCTGACGTAACTGGCCGGCGACATCGTAGCCCGAGCATTGCCGGTGACCACCGGCGTCGGTGACTTGCACCACATTGCCGTGCGCATCGAAATCCATACGAGTGATGAAAGCCGCCGTCTCGCCCGACAGCGTACGGGTCTCACTCACTGCCTTGCCCTGCTGACTGTAGCCGTCGATCACCACCGTGGCGCCCGGGTCGGCGCTTTCGCTCAGCTCACCGCGCAGGTTATATCCCGGGTCGGCATCGTGGTCGGCATAGGTATAACGCTCGACATTGACTTGCGCGTCTTGATCGACGGCGATCAACCGCATCATCGGATCGTAGCGATAGCGCCATTGCGGGCCGCGCTGGTCGTGGTGTTGCAGCACCTCACCGGCCAGACCGGGCAGATTTACGCGCCAGCCGGAATCGACGCTGTTGACTTTCAGTGGTTCGCCGCCCAGACGGTAGGCCGTGGTCAGGCAGGGCACCGGGAGGCACGGGTCCCATTGTTCGATCAGGCGACCGTTGGGGGCGTGGCGTTGGCGGGTGATCTGGGATTCGACTTGGGCACCCGTCACCGCCCGCAGGTAAGCAACGTTTCTGACCGGCAGCCCTCTGGGATCGTGAGCCGACAGAGCAGGTGTTCGCCAGTGCACTGAAGGATTCATGCGCGCACCTGCGTGCAGTGATTCATTTCAGGCCGCTCTTTTCTGTTGCATGTGTGCAGACACTCTAGGCAGTAACTCAAGGACACGATTCATCTTGCTCAGAACGGCGGTTTCACTCTGCGCGAGACGGTAGCGGGTGCCCTGTGCCGTGGCTATGTTTTCTCGACCGAGACCTTCCAGGTCTTCCAGTGCCTGGTCCGACAGTTCCTTGCGGGAATTGAGGTGGTCGGCGACCAGTTCTATACCTTGTTCAACCAGATCCAGGTCGCGTTGCCCCAGCGAATCATTGAGTGCTTCGGTCACTTCGACACTGAGACGGAAGAAGGCCAGAAGTTTTTCCAGATGAGTGCCGCCCGTTAGCGTATCAGCGGCTCCGATGCCGCCTGCAATTAATATTTCCTTGTTTCCGTCGATACTGTCCGGGGCATATTTTGAGAACACGGATTTTATTCTCGACCTCCAGCTTTTGGGTTTGGCTTCCATGTTCAGACGACCCACGTCGTAATCTGCACTATCGGGCAAAAGTGCATAGCCGAAAGCGTTGTCCTCGCCGAGTTTGTCGATTTGTGCGCCTGTAATGTCAGCGGCCAGTGCTGCGGTGCCTATACCAATGGCGACGCCTGTGACCGGGTTAAACGTCAGCAATGTTCCTGCGACCGTACCGCCGGCAAACGCTGTAGCTGCGGTGAGGGAGGAGGCCAGAACATTGAGCAGGGTCAGGGCAGCCTTCTTGCCACTGGAGAGGTAGATATCCTTGACGGAGTTCAAGTGGTTGAATTGATAGATCGATTTATCCAGTTCTTTTGTGACAGTGGCGAGCAAATTCTCATAGTCCGCCACGACTGCTAATAGCTCGGATGAGGTTCGCTGGTGCCCCTGCGCATCGAAATAGCGCAGCGGATTATTGCCAACGAATTCAAACAGATTCAGCCCGTCCACATCCCATGCCGGATCCGCACTGACCCAGCGTTGCAACCATGTCGCGTAATACCGCGCACCGTAGTAATACAACCCGCTGACATCCATTTCCTTGCCTGAATAGCGCAGTGTCTTGTAGTCAACCTCGACAGCCGAGTCGGCGCTCATCCACGCGGTCGCGCCGAACGGGTAATAGCCTTCGTGGCTGATCAGGCGTGCCTGCTGGTCCAGTTCCATCACGCACGAGCCCAGGTGATCATCGAGGGTGTAACGCAACTGGTTGTCGGCGATGCCCGGCGGTTTGCCGCTGAGCCAATGCAGACAACTGACATGGCCTGCGCCGGCGGCGAGGCTGATGACGTGCAGCTCCTCACCGTTGTCCTGGCTGCGGATCTCCAGTCCGGGCAGATAGCGCACCTCGTGGAAATGCCGGTTGGAACCGCTGTAGGTGTCATGGCGTTTGTAGACGCGCGCGCCTTGGCTGTATTGATAGAACTCGGCGTCATCCAGGCCGTTTTCGCGGTGAACCAGGGTCACCGAGGCCAGTTGATCGCGGGCGTCCCAGCGCAGTGCCTGTCCCGGTTGCAGGGCCATCAGGTTGCCGTGACGGTCGAATAGCTGATCGAAATCCGGTGCGGGATCACCTTCTTTCCAGCGCACACCGCGATTGCTTGCAGGGTCGATACGCATCTGACGGGTCTGACAGGCACCGTCGCGTACATGGCACAGTTGCGTCAGGTTGCCGCCGTTATCGTAGCGGTAGGTCTGCAGGTAATTGCGCCGGTCGTTGGGGTCGCTCGGCTGCGGTCGGCCGGGGAGGTCGCTGGGGGCCGCGTCGTCGTAACCGCTGGCGCTGATCAGGCGATACAGCGAGTCGTAACGGAACGCACGTTCGCCGTCGACCCGCTGGTTGGCGAAGTGGCTGGGCGTGAACGCGTTGTCGAGGATGCGTGTCGGGTTGCCGACCGGATCGTATTCATAGCTGATGTCCTGCAGGGGCGGCTGCGCACCTTTTTGCGCCCAGTGCCGCTGCAGACGCCCAGTGGTTGGCTCGTAGTCCCAGTGGCTGACGATGCCATTGCCGGTCTGTTGTTCGATGATTTGTCCGACGGCGTTGAAGTGCATGTCGAGCAACACGTCCTGCCAGTCGTCGTCGCCGGCCAGCAGCAGTTGCAACTGCTTGAGCTGACCGGCGACGTCGTAGCGCGATTGCTGGCGGTGGCCGCCAGCGTCGGTCTGTTCCAGCACTGCGCCCAGCGGGCTGACATGACGCTGGCTGACAAACACCCGGGCGTCGGCAAAGGTGCGGCTTTCGCGCAGTGGCTGACCGGTCAGGCTGTAGCTGCCCAGGTGCAGGCTGCCGGACGGGTCGACCTGTTCCAGCAATTGTCCGCGCTGATTGTGATCGGCCTGGGCACTGGCATCGGCATAGGTGAAGGTGTCACTGAGCGGCTCGGCGCTGTTGCTGATCGCCACCAGGCGCAGCAACTCATCGTAGCGGCTGCTCCAGTGCACACCGCGCGCGTCCCAGCGCTGCAAGGCTTGTCCGGCCAGCCCGGGCAGGCTCAGGCGCCAGCCGGCATCGACGCTGCTGACCTTGAGTGGCTGGCCGTTGAGGTCATGAATGCTGATAACGCTCGGAGCGCTCAGGCGCGGATCGAACTGTGCCACCAGACGCCCGGCAATATCGTGCTGCTGGCGCGTCACCAAAGCCTCGGCAGTCGCACCGGCCAGCGCGCGCAGATAGGCAACCTGACGCAACGGCAAGCCGCGACTGTCGATCACGACGAGCGACGGCGTGCGCCGATGGAGGTTGGCGTTCATCAGTGCAGCGTCCATGGTGATGTCGATTCCGGCTCAGCGGATTCGTCGGTGTCGTTGAAATCATGTTTGGTCTGATACCACGGATGGTAGCCCTCGAGAGAAAAATAGCCCTTGGCGTTGATCAGCTTGACCGGACGCCCGAGCGGGTCATAGAACAGTTGATCGAAGTAACCGTACCGTCGCAGGGATTGATCATTGACGTAGCCATGGGTGTCGGCAAAAAACGGCCGGAACTGCCGTACCGCCAGCCCCTTGTTGTTGTATTCGACCCGTGCACTGACTCGCCAGCGCGACGCGGCGTGCTCCTCGCGCAACTGCCCGCGATCAACGATCAGCGACCCATCGGCAGCCACCGCATAGGCGATTCCGGGCTCGACCCGTTGCAGGGTTTGCAACGCTCGGCCAAAGCCGTCCACGTAGCTGATGATGATCTGCACTTGGGCTGCCACGGAGTCATCGGGGTAGCGGTCGGCGCTAAGCACCACGCTGTGCACCGGTATGCGCGCAATCATGCCGATGAGTTCGCGCAGTGCCTGTTCGGCGGGAGTCGGCGACGTCAACTGCGCCAGCCTTCGGCGTGCGCTGGTGCGAATGTGCAGGCTCGGCAACACATCGCCGCTGGCCAGCCATTGGTCAAGCAGCTGCGGCGTCGCATTGACCGCCGCAGGCAACTGTCCCATCCAGCTGAACAAATTCTTGCGCAAGGTACTGGCAGCTTTTTGCACGGCTGCTTGCGGGTCGGCAATGGCAGCATCCGGACCTGGATCTACCGGGCGCACGTATTCGCTGAGCGGGCGGAAACCGGCGGCGACAGCGTTTTCGGTGCCGTGGAAACTGGTCGCCAACGGTTGGCCGGAAGGTTCGTAAAGCGCTTCCTGAATGTTCTCGTTGGCATCAATGATGCGCACCGGCTGCAGGGCGTGGTAGTCGTATTCGCAGCGGGTGATGCAGCCATCCGGCAGTTCGACGCTGATGATCAGCAGGCGATACTCGTCGTACTGCGCCTTGGTCCAGCCGTGGCTCAGGGTTTCGCGGTATTCAAGTACCCGGAAGAATTCCTTGGCAGCGGCGTATTTCGCGTAGTTGTAATGCGCGGACCAGAGGCTTTCTGCGTCCGCGTTTACCGCCGTGTCTTCGAACAGCAGCGGCATCGGTGTGTAACCGATTTGCGCCAGCTCCTGCAGGATATCGAACGGGGGCGGCAGAACGTCGTAGGCGGCAAGGGCAGTCTGGTCAAACTGCGCCAGTTCCATCGGCGCGGTCAGCGCTTCGAAGTCGGCTGAGCCGTCGGGCAACAAGCTGCCATCTATCGTTTTGTAATAGCGCTGTACGGTTTGCCCGGTCAGCACCCGGAGGGCGTTCCACTCGGGCGAGCGAACATGTTCCTTGAGTAAATCCCATGTCACCTGTTGCGGACTGAGGCCCGATGGCAGATCACCTTTGGGCATTACCAGCGCGTTGCTGCGCTGCTGCCAAGGCAGGCCCAGTCGCCATTCATAGAGCTTCTCGTCCAGATCAATCGCATTCGCGCGCGTTTCGTTGAGATAAAAAAACTGCTGCGCCGGATCATGCGCGTCCTGCCACCACTGTTGCTCGTCCGGGTCGCTGAAGGGCGGTGGATCGCCGGGCAGACGCCGTCGCGCATAGCTGATGGTCAGGCTGTGCGTGGCGTGGCCGTATTTGCTGCTGTTGATCAAGACTTCATGGCGGCATAACGGGTCGTCAATGAAACCATCGTACTGATAGCTGATTTTTTCCAGGGGCTGTACCAGCAGCACGCCTGCCGGCTCTCGCAAGTCGGCGGGCTGGACATTACGCACCAGGTAACGAAATTCTTCTACGGCGTAGAGCCGTGCATTGGCTGGCTCGTCAGTACCGGTCCAGGTTTCGATGCGGGCGACGGCACCGACCAGCGCGCGTGCGATTTTATAGCGTACGTCTTCGTCGTCTGGCGTGACCGGTTCATCGTATTCATCACTGTCGTGATAGCGGCTGAAGACTGTTGGTCGCAGGTCAGCGGCCTCACTGTCACCGTTGAAGTAGCCGTGTCTTGGCCGGTCCATCGCCTGCCCGGTCAGGTACCAGGTACAGATGCGCACCGGTGCTGTGAACCCGAGTTCTTCATCGCCTGTGGCACGTTCGCTGTCGGTCTGTTCCCGGTAACCGAAGCCCCGAAATTCACGCTCGATGCTGTCGTAGACGCCTTCGCGATAGAGGCATGATTGCGTCAGGCAATTACCGGTAATTTCATCCAGCTGGCGTTGCCGGCTGACGACTTGAACCGCGAACGGTAGATGGCACACCGGCGTTTGGTCGGGATGGTCGGTAAGCCACTGCTGTTTTTCGTCCAGCCACTCCTGGGCTGAGCTGCGGTAGACCACCTGCGTGGCGCAGCCCATGTTGTTGTTGGTAGCGGTCAGCAAGTAAGGCTTGGCCGCGACAAAGTCGTAGCGCCAGTGCTGCGGGTTCATGTGCGGCACCGTCAGGATCAGGCTGGCACAACCCAGGCCTTGCAGGTCGGCGAAACTGACCTGACACAGGCGGTCGTAGCTCACGCCTTCCGGCCACGGCACGAAGACCGGCGTTTGTTCCAGGCCATTGCCGCCACGATTGAGGTAGATCTCGAAGCCGGCGCTTTTCAGATAAAACAGGGCCGGCGCACCAGAGCCGTCGATGTCGGCGATTCGCACTTGCTCGACGTTGAATTCGTCATACAGGAAGGGCAGGGCACTGATCATCCGGCCTTCGCCGAATTTGCCATGCCCCAGATTGGGCCAGCATTTGATTTCGTTGTGGCGGATCCGGCACAGCTCGCTCATGTCACTGCCGAGCATGTTGCCCAAAAGCACCAGTTCTGTGGGCGCGTTGCCGAACAGCGGCAAACTGTCCTCATCGACTTTGCGAGGCACCTCTTCGGCGCTGGAAAAACCCTGCTCCCGTCGATTGGCATACAAGCGCACCGCGCGCGGACCGATCAGTGCCAGCGAGTTGAGGCCATCACCGACCAGGTCACCGAGCTGCGAAAGAGTGTTGAAAAACTCCAGCGGCATACCGGCAAACTCGATGAACGGTGCCCAACTGCGGTCGGCATTCAACGTGCGATACCCGCTGCTGCCCGGTTGGGCAACGATCCAGTCCAGCCGCCCGTTGCCGATCAGGTCGAGCAAGATCTGCTGGGCGGCGGCGTCGCGCCTGGCCATCGGGATCCGTTCCAGTTCATTCCAGGTCGCATAGGTGATGGCGTCTGGTCCAGACGTTGCACGTCGCGGTTCGCGGTAATACCACCACTGATCGTCGCGGCAGAGAAAACCCGGTACACCTTCGCCGTACAGATCCACGCACTGATAAAACTGCCCATCCTCAATACCCGGCATGTTGTCTTCGGCGAACATCCGGGTCGGGGCTTTGTTGATCTCGAAGGGCGAGTAATCAAACTCCACCGGCGGTGTCGTCTCCAGCGCGCCGCTGGCATCGAAGGCCTGATAATGAGCGGCGGTGATCCGGTTGTAAGTCCACGGATCAGAGGGCAACGGGTATTCCAGCAGCAGCCGCTGCACCAGCAGCGGCTCCTCACCGACAGGTCGCGAGAAGTTGTGGAACATCAGGATTTGTCGGCAAAGGCGCCGTGTGCCCAGCTCGAAACCCTGCCCGAAGGTGGAGAACGGATCCCGACGTTTATCCCAGACTGCCAGACTGTCGCCACCGTACACCGGAGCCTCTGTCAGTGAGCGGGTGCGCTCGCCGTAGTCGAACACCAGGTGGAAATGCCAATCCAGTTCGGCCGGATCATCCACGGTCCAACTATACAAATGCTGGCTGGCAGTGACGTTGCCATAGAACACCGCGCGCAAGTAGCGCTGAGCGCGATAATCGTGAATCGGGTCGGGGTCCTGATCATCGGCCAGGTAATCGAAGCAAATATGCTCGCCATGCGGGTTCATGCTCTCGCATAGCAGCCAGCTGCCGACGCGTAGTGGATCGTCCGGATCGGCGCGGCGCGAGGCGCTGGTCTTGCCGTACACCTGCAATGAGCCGTCTGCGCCGTGGATCAGCCAGAAGGGTGGCTCGGCTGCCGTTTTTGTCGCACGTTGCCAGCGCTCGCGGAGCGCAAAGTCACGTTCGACCCGCGACCAGTAACGCACCACGTTGTGATAGCCGATTTCAATTCCGTTGTAGGAATTTTCAAGGCGCGACTTTAGTGTGCCGTCATCGTTGAGTTCCGGCAGCCACACCTCACCATCGTCACCGATGATTTCATCGAGATCGCTATAACGCGGTACCCCTTTTGCGGTACGACGGCTGATCTGACCAATACCCAGACTCCAGCCGATGCCGAACGGCCCGTTGCCGGCCTGATTGCTGTAACTCAGTAACAGCCGTGGGTCCCAGCCACGACCGGAGGACAGCGGCAGTGGCAGTTCAAAGGAAGCCGCGCCAGTGGCGCCAACCGCCCCCCAGCTTTTGCCGATCATGGTGATCGACGCACTGCTGGCGATGGACGGGGTGATGATACTCAGCTCTTGATCAGCCATGGTCGGATCCATTGCACACGCGAAGCACGTGCGTGGCCAGACGCTACCAACAAGTGGACATTTCGTAACCTGTCAGATCTGACAGGTGCCAAATAGCCATTAATGTGCAGGGCGGCCACACGGGCATGCGCGCACAAAAAAGGCCGGCCCGTCGTATGACGGGCCGGCCTTGTTTACGGCTGCGAAACGCTTACTGCACTTCTACCGCCAGGCTTTCGGCGATCTTCTGTTGCCAGATCGCCGGGCCGGTGATGTGAACCGACTCACCGTTGCTGTCCACCGCGACGGTGACTGGCATGTCCTTGACCTCGAACTCGTAGATCGCTTCCATGCCCAGTTCGGCGAAGGCCAGCACCTTGGACTTCTTGATCGCCTGGGCCACCAGGTAAGCGGCGCCGCCCACGGCCATCAGGTACACGGCCTTGTTGTCCTTGATCGCTTCGATCGCGGTCGGGCCACGCTCGGATTTGCCGATCATGCCCAGCAGGCCGGTCTGCTCAAGGATCTGACGGGTGAACTTGTCCATCCGCGTCGCGGTGGTCGGACCTGCCGGGCCAACCACTTCGTCACCGACCGGATCAACCGGGCCGACGTAGTAGATGAAGCGACCCTTGAGATCCACCGGCAGGGTTTCACCCTTGTTCAGCATCTCGACCATGCGCTTGTGCGCCGCGTCGCGACCGGTGAGCATCTTGCCGTTGAGCAGGACGGTTTCGCCCGGCTTCCAGCTCTGCACTTCTTCCGGGGTCAGGGTGTCGAGGTTGACGCGACGGGCCGACGGGCCGGCTTCCCAGACGATTTCCGGGTAGGCGTCCAGCGATGGCGCTTCCAGCGATGCCGGGCCGGAACCGTCGAGCACGAAGTGCGCGTGACGGGTGGCGGCGCAGTTCGGGATCATGCACACCGGCAGCGAGGCGGCGTGGGTCGGGTAGTCCATGATCTTCACGTCGAGCACGGTGGTCAGGCCACCGAGGCCCTGGGCGCCGATGCCCAACTGGTTGACCTTCTCGAACAGCTCGAGACGGATCTCTTCGATGCGGTTCTGCGGGCCACGGGCTTTCAGTTCGTGAATGTCGATGGATTCCATCAACACTTCCTTGGCCATCACCGCGGCTTTCTCGGCGGTGCCGCCGATGCCGATGCCCAGCATGCCCGGTGGGCACCAGCCGGCGCCCATGGTCGGAACGGTCTTCAGCACCCAGTCAACGATCGAGTCGGACGGGTTGAGCATGGCCATTTTCGACTTGTTCTCGGAACCGCCGCCCTTGGCCGCCACGTCCACTTCCACGGTGTTGCCCGGGACGATGGAGTAGTGGATGACTGCCGGGGTGTTGTCCTTGGTGTTTTTGCGAGCGCCCGCCGGGTCGGCGAGGATCGAGGCACGCAGAACGTTTTCCGGCAGGTTGTAGGCGCGGCGCACGCCTTCGTTGATCATGTCGTCCAGGCTCATGGTCGCGCCATCCCAACGTACGTCCATGCCCACCCGCACGAACACGGTGACGATGCCGGTGTCCTGGCAGATCGGCCGGTGGCCGGTGGCGCACATGCGCGAGTTGATCAGGATCTGCGCGATCGAATCACGGGCCGCTGGCGATTCTTCGCGCAGGTAGGCTTCGTGCATCGCCTGGATGAAATCCACGGGGTGGTAATAGGAAATGAACTGCAGGGCGTCGGCAACGCTCTGAATCAGGTCGTCTTGCTTGATCACGGTCATGAGTCGCGCTCCTCTAAAAGACGGGAACATTCAATAAGGTGCCTGCGGCTTGGGTGCATCGGTCGGTCGCAAGCACCTTTCAAGGCACGCCGGGGCTGCTGGCGCGACGCTAAAAAGGCGCGGCAGTATACCGCGCCTCTTCCGGGCATACACGCGCCGGCAGTCATTCGTTGGTCGCATGGTTGGGCGAATATCGAACATCGGGTTTGCACTTCAATACCCACCCCCTCACCCCAGCCCTCTCCCCCAAGGGGGAGAGGGGGGAAGGGAGCCGATTTGTGGCGAATTCAAAACCTGAGTTCGGCATGATGTATCAGGTCGGCGTATCTCAAATAAACAATGCGGTCAGTTCCCTCTCCCTCGGGGAGAGGGCTAGGGTGAGGGGCTTTTGAGGCCACACTTTTGACGTCAATTTTCGAGCCCGAAAATCGGTGGTCATTTATCGACCGCCCCTCTAAAGTGGCATCCGGTCTGTAGAGTAGGACACTCGGTCAGCCTCCTATCGCACGGTGAGTCAACGATTGACCCATAACGCCATTCAACGCCTTTTGCTCAAGCGCTTTGCCCTCGCGGCCGCCACTTACGGATTGGCTTTGCTGCTGCTGTGGCTGGCGTTTTTTACCGGGCATTACCCGCAATCGTTGAACAGCGTGGCCATCGGCAGCGCGTTGGTGGTCATCTGCCAGGCCACGCTGTTTGCGCTGTTCTGGTCCGGGCGCAACCAGCGCTTTTCCGACCCGAGCATGACGGAAGCGCAAGTGTTGCTCGGGCTCGGCTGGCAGACCTGGCTGATCGCGCACCTGGATGAAGCACGCGGCGCGTTTCTGGTGTTTTACGTGCTGATCCTGCTGTTCGGTCTGTTCCATTTATCCCGGCGCGCGTTCATTCGCTGTGCGCTGCTGGTGTTCTTCAGTTTCTGTGCAATCACCCTCTGGGATGGCTATCACTTCCGTCTGCCGGATCCGGCGCTGGCGGCGTTGCAGGTGTGCATTCTGGCGATGGTGCTGGCGTGGCTGGTGATTTACGCACGCTTCGTTCAGGTTTCACGGCAACGCATGCGCCAGCGCCGGTTTGCCTTGCAGGCGCATCAGGACACCCTGCGCGGGATGATGCGCCAGCTCGAAGATCTGGTGGCCACCGACGAGCTGACCGGACTGTTCAATCGCCGGCATTTTCTGCGCCTGGCGTCACGTGAACTGGATGAGATGGAGCCGGGCGTGGTGCATGGTCTGGCGCTGATCGACCTCGACCACTTCAAACGCATCAACGACCTGCACGGCCATGCCGCCGGCGATCAGGTGTTGCAGGCGTTCGCCGGCGTGGCGGGTGCCTGTCTGCGTGATGGCGACGTGCTGGCGCGTTACGGTGGCGAGGAATTCGTGGTGTTGCTGCCCGACTGCGATGCCGAGCGTTTGACTGCTTGCTGTGAACGCCTGCGCATTGCTTTCACCGACGTTGAACTGGTGGGCCTGAACGTGCGTAACCTCAGCCTGTCGGCAGGCATGACCCTGCTGGAACTGGGCGATGATCTGGACGACGCCTTGCAGCGTGCCGATCAGGCGCTGTACCGGGCCAAGCGCGACGGGCGCAATCGCTGTGCGGCGGCGTGGGAGAACGTGGATGCCTGAACTTCGGGTTGGTGACCGGCAATGGTCGGTGGCGGCGGGCAGCAATCTGCTCGACGCCCTTAACCAGAACGGCGTCGTGGTGCCTTACAGCTGCCGCGCCGGCAGTTGCCATGCCTGCCTGGTGCAGTGTGTGAACGGCTTGCCCGCCGACAGCCGCCCGGATGCCCTGAGCGCCGAACAGCGTCAGGAGGGCTGGCGACTGGCCTGTCAGTGTCAGGTCACGGAAAACTTGGAGGTGCACACCTTCGACCCGATCAGCGACGGGCGCCCGGCGGTGGTCGAGGCGCTGGACTGGCTCAGCGACAACGTCCTGCGTTTGCGCCTGACCCCGCAACGTCCGCTGCGCTACGCCGCCGGGCAGCATCTGGTGCTGTGGATCAACCACATCGCCCGGCCGTATTCGCTGGCGAGCTTGCCGCAGGAAGACCGTTTTCTCGAATTTCACCTCGACTGCCGCCAGCCCGGCGAATTCAGCGATGCGGCGCGGCGCCTGCAGATCGGCGATCCGATCCGCCTCGGCGAATTGCGCGGTGGCGCGCTGCATTACGACCCGGACTGGCACACCCGACCCTTGTGGTTGCTGGCGGCCGGCACCGGGCTGGGCCCGTTGTTCGGCGTGCTGCGCGAAGCCTTGCGCCAGGATCACCAAGGCGCCATCCGCGTCATTCACCTGGCCCATGACGCGCGCGAGCACTATCTGGCCAAACCCCTGGCGGCGCTTGCTGCGCAGCGCGAAAACCTCAGCGTCGAGCTGTGGACGGCGGCCGACTCAGCCGCCGCTTTGGCGCAACTGCGCCTTGTTTCCCGGCAGACCCTGGCCTTAGTCTGCGGCTCAAGCGCCAGTGTCGACGCCTTTGCCAAACGTCTGTACCTGGCCGGACTGCCGCGTAATCAACTGCTGGCGGATGTGTTTCTGGCCCGCGGTTGAGCGCAGATCCTTCTCTGGTTGAGGGCGCTTCTGTGGCGAGGGAACTTGCTCCCGCTAGGCCGCGCAGCGGCCCCAAAAGCCTGTGAGCGCTGCGCACTCAAGCGGGACGGTGCGGCGATCCGACAAGCTCCCTCGCCACAGATGAACCTTGTAACCAGCCATGTTGAGACACGCCATGACCGAAGCCATCCTGCTGGAACGCGAACGCGGTTTGCTCACCCTGCGCCTCAACCGCCCGGACAAGAAAAACGCCCTGACCCGCGCGATGTACAGTCGCCTCGCCGAGGCCTTGAGGCAGGCCGACAGCGATCCTGAAATCAACGCCGTGCTGATCACCGGCAGCGCCGAGTGCTTCACCGCCGGCAACGACATCGCCGACTTCATCCAGCAACCGCCGAGCGACCTCGACAGCCCGGTGTTCCACTTCATGCTCAACCTTCTCGAATGCCGCAAACCGGTGATCGCCGCGGTGGCTGGGGCAGCGGTGGGCATTGGCACCACGTTGTTGCTGCATTGCGATCTGGTTTATGTCAGCCGCGATGCACGGCTGCGTATGCCGTTCGTCAATCTGGGGCTGTGCCCGGAATTCGGCTCCAGCCTGATCCTGCCGCGGTTGCTCGGGCATGCCAAAGCGGCAGAGCTGTTGCTGCTCGGCGAGGGTTTCAGCGGTGAACAGGCGGCGCAGTGGGGCATTGCCACCGAGGCATTGGGCAGCGGCGAAGCGGCATTGAGCAAGGCGCGGGAAATGGCCTTGCGCTTCGATGAGCTGCCCGCAGAGGCGGTGCGCATCAGCAAGCAATTGCTCAAAGCGCCGGAGCGCGAGTTGATCCGTAAAGTGATCGAAGAGGAGGGCGTGTTGTTCACCCAACGCTTGCGCTCGCCGGAGGCATTGGCGGCGTTGACCGGGTTTATCAAACGCCATTGAGATTTTCGCTGACCGGCCTGGCCCCTTCGCGAGCAAGCCCGCTCCCACAATTGGAATGCATTTCCCTGTCAGAGCCAGTGAGCTCCCACAATTGGAATGCATTCCCACTGTGGGAGCGGGCTTGCTCGCGAAGAGGCCGGGTCGGCCAATAAAACCTCAGGATCAGAATGCAAAAAGCCCCGGCACTCACATGCCGGGGCTTTGTTTTTTCAGCTGATCACTCAGACCTGTGGGTCGCCCACGTGCAGGATTTTCATGCCGTTGGTGCCGCCGGTGGTGTGGTAGCTGTCGCCCTTGGTCAGGATGACCCAGTCGCCTTTTTCCACAACGCCGCGCTTGACCAGCTCGTCGATTGCCTTCTGGCTGACTTCGTTCGGTGCCAGCGAGGCCGGGTCGAATGGCACGGTGTACACGCCACGGAACATCGCTGCGCGAGCCTGGGCTTCGCGGTGCGGGGTGAACGCGTAGATCGGCACCGAAGAACGGATGCGCGACATGATCAACGGGGTGTAGCCGCTTTCAGTCAGGGCGATGATCGCTTTCACGCCCGGGAAGTGGTTGGCGGTGTACATGGTCGCCAGGGCGATGCTTTCGTCGCAACGCTCGAACTCTTTGCCGATACGGTGGCTGGAGGTCTTGCCGGTCGGGTGCTTTTCAGCGCCGACGCAGATGCGTGCCATCGCCTGCACAGCTTCCAGCGGGTACTGGCCAGCGGCGGATTCAGCCGAGAGCATCACGGCGTCGGTGTAGTCGAGCACGGCGTTGGCCACGTCGGACACTTCGGCGCGGGTCGGCATCGGGTTCTGGATCATCGACTCCATCATCTGGGTCGCCACGATCACCGCTTTGTTGTGGCGGCGTGCGTGCAGAATGATCTTCTTCTGAATGCCCACCAACTCGGCGTCGCCGATTTCCACACCGAGGTCGCCACGGGCAACCATCACTGCGTCGGACGCCTTGATCAGGCCGTCGAGGGTTTCGTCATCGGCCACGGCTTCGGCGCGTTCGATCTTCGCCACCAGCCAGGCAGTGCCGCCGGCTTCGTCGCGCAGTTGACGGGCGTAGTTCATGTCGGCGGCGTCACGCGGGAAGGACACGGCGAGGTAGTCGACTTCCATTTCGGCGGCGAGCTTGATGTCGGCCTTGTCTTTTTCAGTCAGGGCCGGCGCGGTCAGGCCGCCACCGCGACGGTTGATGCCTTTGTGGTCGGACAGCGGGCCGCCGATGGTCACGACACAGTGCAGCTCGGTAGCGGTGGCGGTTTCGACGCGCATCACTACGCGGCCGTCGTCGAGCAGCAGCTCGTCGCCCACGCCGCAGTCTTTCACCAGATCCGGGTAGTCGATGCCGACCACTTGCTGGTTGCCTTCGGTCAGCGGATGGCTGGTGGAGAAGGTGAACTTGTCACCGATCTTCAGCTCGATGCGCTTGTTGGCGAATTTGGCGATACGGATTTTCGGGCCTTGCAGGTCACCCAGCAGGGCGACGAAGCGGCCGTGCTTGGCGGCGAGGTCACGCACCAGCTTCGCGCGAGCCTTGTGCTCGTCGGGGGTGCCGTGGGAGAAGTTCAGACGGGCGACGTCCAGACCAGCCAGAATCAGCTGTTCGAGAACTTCCGGCGAGTTACTGGCCGGGCCAAGGGTAGCGACGATTTTGGTACGACGGACGGACATGCAAAGACTCCTGAGTTCAAGCGCCAGCGAAGGCTACTATGCTCCGAGGGTGTAGTCATTGTTCGAATGCACTACTTATCGTTTTCTTTATTGAACGTGGCAACTTTGGGACAAACGCGCCTGAAGATTTCCGACCAGGGGTCGATACAGAACTCAAGACAGGAGAACCCCCCATGCGATTGTTGCCCATTGCCGCCCTTGCCCTCAGCGCCCTTGCCGCCACGGGATGTACCCGTTGGGCGATGAACCACCATCTGAACAACGCCTACAGCGCCTATGACCGGGGCAATTGCGAGCAGGTGATGCTCGAACTGTCCAAGGTCGAGCGCGACAGCCGGGCGCGTCCTTATGTGTGGCCGGAAGTGTCGATGATGCGCGGCCAATGCCTGGAACGGCAAAAAATGTACATCGACGCGGCGCAGACCTACCAGTTCATCATCGCCTCGTACCCTACCAGCGAATACGCCTTCCGCGCCCGTGCGCGCCTGGAAACCCTGCAGAGCCTGGGCCATTATCCGACCCGCAGTTCGGCAGCGGTGGTACCGGCACAGCGTTTCTGATGGTGGTTGTCATACAAAATCTGGCCGACTGTACAGGCTGAGCTATAGTCCAGTGATCCGGTTCAGAGCCTGACTTTGGGCCGGGGCAACACCTGCGACTGGTCGTTGTTGAGGCGATGGCGTATTGGCGACCATCCCACCGGAAGCGGGGAGAGCGCGGCTGCCATACAGGCGCGTTCCGAAGCAAAGGTGCGGCTCTGTGATGGAGCCTTGCATGGCGAACTGCGCATGTTTACCGACCGCCGAATCGAACGGCATCAGTTGCCGTACTTCCTCAGAGTGTTCAACAGCGTCACCGACAAACCCATCGGCTTTCTGGGCAACGTGTCTGAAGACGGGCTGATGCTCATCAGCCAGTTGCCGATGATGATCGGTGCCGAATTCCATCTGCGTCTGAAAATCCCCGCCAGCGATGGTTGCCAACAGGTGATCGACCTCAATGCGAGCTGCCTGTGGTGTCAGGAAGACGCGACGCCCCTGCATTACGACGCCGGGTTCAGCCTGCAGCGTCCACCCCCGGAATATGCGCAACTGGTCGAGGCGCTGCGTCAGTATTTCAGCTTTCAGCCATTGCCGGCCTCGGCCTGACTTCGGTGGCGCTCGCACGATTGCCATCGCGGGCAAGCCCACTCCCACAGTGTCCGGTTGATCAAGGAATTTGTGCACACCACAAATCCCTGTGGGAGCGGGCTTGCCCGCGAAGGCGTCAGCCCAGACAACGTCTGACTACAGGCTAACCCACAGCAATCGCCCGCTCACTGTCCAGCGTCTTCTCCGCCAGCAACAACCCCATCTCGCTCAACTGATAAATCGCCATCGCCAGATGCCGTGGTTTGTCTTCCAGGCTGTCCGCCAGATCCAGCAGCAGAATGCTCACCGACGAAAAGGTTTCGTAGGTCTGGATGGCGATGGCTTCGGGATTGATGTCGGGCGCGACGCGGAACATCTGCATGCCGCGATCCACGGAGTTGCGCGAGGACGGTTCGGGTTTGAGGTAGTGATCGAGAGCGCGCTCGGCGGCTTCGTGGAGTTTTCGGGAATCGGGGGATTCGTAGGGCGAGGTTTCGGCTGGATTTGTTTCGGGTGGATTCGGAGTTGGTTTGAACACGGTGATTTTCCCTTAAGTGATGCCAGCACGATCTCGCGACTAAACGAGAGGGTGGCGGCTGAACGCAGGTTAGTCGACCGGGGGAAAGCATCACCAAGAACCGGCGCGCCCGAAGGCGCCCTGCGAACAGCCACCATCGAGTGCGGGGATAGGGAATACCCGACTTGATGACGCTTATGCACATTGGTGAAACCCCCGGACGACTAAACCCGACCACTGATTGGCAGCGGCACGGACCACGTTACGGGGCATCGGCAAGGCGCACAAGCCGGCGGATTCTGGCGGATCTGTAGGCAAAGGCGCAAGGCGTTGTAGCCTCTCGGCACACTGAAGAAATACCGCGAAATACTCATTACCGTTCGTCGGCACTGTCAGATTTTACAGGTAGGCGACCAGGCGCTTCAGGCGTATCAATTCGTTACGCCCTACCAATGTTGGCATCACCCGAGAGCGCTCTCATGGCAGACGATAATGAACAACCCGGTCTTGGCACTAACTCCGAAATCACTCCTGCGGCTAATGTCGATGAACCCTTGATGGCGCGACCTTCGCCTGTTTTTCATAAGCCTATGGATGGTTACGCGCTGGTAACCCCCGTGTATTTTCATATTGAGGCGGGCGAATGGGGTACTCATGAATACCAGTTGGACGATCAGTATGGTGGTCAGCGGTATACGGGGTATACGAATGAATTGGGTGTATTGTTCAGAAGCGTGCCGGCCGCCAGCCGTGCCGGCAGGGGCTTTTTCGGTTTCCGAGCGAGAATCAGGAACGAATGGCAACCGTGGGGGTTCGTGTCGTTTGACATCGCAACCAAACCACAGGTTACGTCTTTCCAGAGTGGCGCCGAGTTGGGGGCGAGGCCACTTGTCAGCGGTACCAAAGACCCCAGGGCTTCGGCGGTTGTTCTGGTTTCTTTTGATAACGGTTCGAGTTCCCGGGCAATTGTGCCAACCCCAGGTTACTGGACCTATCAACATACGACGGACCTCAATCCGGGGCCGCACACAGTCTCTGTCGAGTACTACATCCCTTGGGGGGGGCAAGACACTGGGCGTACGAGCTACCCCTTTACAGTCGTCTATGATCCTGCGCTGATCACGCTGCCTAAAGAAAATGATGTGATACGTGAACCCAGACCGGAAGTCTCTGGGACAGGGCCCAACGAAGGCGTAACGGTCACGGTTTACAGAGAGGGCGCGCTGGGTGGTTCCTACGGTCAGGCAACCGTCAGAAACGGCTCATGGATAGTCAGGCTCACTAAGGATTTGCCCGAAGGTCGTTTTGTTTTTCATGCTGAATCGAGCTTCCAGGGTACGCGCATCGGATATTCGAACAAGGTTCCGGTAACGGTCGACTTGCGGCCGGCCATACCTGCAATAACCTCTCCCGCGAATGCTTCAATGCAAGCAACGACTTTTACTGTGTCAGGTAACAAGGGCGAAGCAGGAGCTAGAGTTGTTTTGTTTGAAGACCTGGGTTCCACCCAAGTGGGCCAGAGCAATGTGTTGACTGGAGAGCTATGGAGCGCGTCCGTCACGTTACTTCCCGGGCCTGTTTCTCTGGTTGCCAAGCAATTCAAAGGCGATCATGAGTCGGAGCGCAGTGTGGCGCGGCTGTTCAAAGTCCGCCCTCCAGCATTGACGTCCGTCAGCGCCACCTACCCGACCCTCACCACCATCGAGTTTTTCGGCGCAGGTTTTACCGGCGCCACGGTCGAGATCACGATTGTCCGAGGTCCGGCAGGTGCGACACCGCCACCTGCCGTAGTCGTGACCGCAGGCAGTTGGAGAACGACTTCACAGAACTGGCCCATCGGCGACTACGATCTGAAAGTCGTGCAAAGGGTTTCCGATAACGCCGGCGGCTGGATTCCCTCGCAGGAATACCTGTTCAAGGCTTCATCGAAACTTCCACCGCCCTCTGCAGTGAGATACACCAATGAGCTCTACACCCCGACCTTCATCGGCGAAGGTGTTGCAGGGGCAACTGTCGAGGTCACCGACAAGGCGACCGGCGCTGCGCTTGCTCCCCCGGCGCAGGTCACGAATCAGGGCTGGTCGACCCGTGCTTTCGAGGCGTGGACACCGGGTTCGACCCGCACCGTTCGTGTGGTGCAGAAGCTCGGTGCAGCAGTCTCGGAAGCTGTTGAGCTGGTCATCAATATCGACCGTTTCCCACCGCCGACTGAGCTGACTTATACCGTGGTCGCCTACAAGCCGCGGATCACCGGCAGAGGGATAGTCGGCGCCACAGTGCAAGTGACGGACAAGCAGACCGGCGCTGCCATTGCTCCACCCGCGCCCGTGACGGGCCAGGGCTGGACGGCAGAGGCAGCGACACCCTGGCAGCCGAATACCACCAGAATCGTATTGGTGGTGCAGTCCAAGGACGCCTTCGCGTCCGATCCGGTGGAAATGAGCATCACCGTGCCGCTGCTGGCCCCCGTCATCACTGCCGTCGAAGACGATGGACTCTCACCGAAAATCTCCGGCACCTGCTGGCCCGGCGCGACACTGAGCCTGAAGTACAGCGACAGTGCGGTCGAGCACAAACCTGATGGAGCCAGCGGCACATGGACCTTTAAACGCGACGCCGGGTTCGCTCCGGACAAGGAGCACAGGGTGACGGTCATTCAGACCGTTGCCGGGCAACCGTCACCGCCGGCTTCGCAAACGTTCTCGGTCAGCCCGGAGAAACCGGTCATCACCGAGCCGGATGAAAACGCAGATACCCACTACAAAATGACCGTGCGCGGCGACAACGGCTATAGCGGTGCCACGTTGCAGTTGCGTGATGCGCAATTCGACCGGCCGCTGGGGGCGCCAAAACGGCTGACCGCTCATGGCGCCTGGTTCATCGAGCTGGAAAAACTCGAGTTCCGCAAATATCAGATAGATGCTGCGCAAACCATCGCTGACAGACCATCTTCTCGCAGTGATGTGCGCAGCTATTTTGTCGTGTTAGTGCCGCCGGTCATCACGGTGCCGGAGGAGAATCAATCGCTGGCGCGCACCTCGACGCTTTCGGGCACCGGCGAACCCCTTGGGCAGGTGACGATCTGGCGTGAAAGTCCGAGCGAAATCCTGCTCGACAAAGTCCCGGTCGACGCCGAGGGCAAATGGCATGCCGAAGTAACGCTGCCGGTCGGCAACTACACCCTGAAGGCCCGGCAATTCTTCGACACTCATGAGTCGAAGGAAAGCCCCCCGCGCACTTACAAAGTGGTGCCCGCTGCGCCGGTTATCGAGAGCCCCGGGCGGGGCGTGCACGTCGGTCGTCGGGTTGTTGTGTCCGGCTTCGGTCATCCACGCGACATGGTTGCGGTGAAACTGACCAGCAGCAAGGGCACGGTGCGCGCAAGCACTCCGGTACTTGAGGATCGTACTTGGTCGCTGACCCTTGAAGCGGGGCAGTCCGGCGGCACCGCGGAGCTGGTGGCGGTGTCCTCGTGTGATGGCTTCGAGTCTGCCCCCTCGGCTCCACATCCAGTAGAGCTGGGCACTTACCTGCCTGCTATCGATGAGCCGACGCCGGGAAGCTGGAAAGAAAATCCGCTTAGCTTCCTCGGTAAAGGCCGCACGGGCGTCGGGCGCGTCGTGCCTTGGTACAACCCTGAAACCGCGTTGAGTGCAGGCGTTGTCGTCACCGCTCAAGGCTGGCGCGGCGAGGCGACGCACCCCCTGCTTCCTGGCGGCTACTGGTGCCGATTCCAACAGACGATCACCGACGCTGCGGATGGCTCGACCGTTTCCGACTGGGTTGAAAGCGAGCGTTTCGAGGTGACTTCGATTCCACCGGGAGCACGACCATGACCGAGCCTGTGATCCGCCCAGTGCAGCAGTTGCTGAGGCAAGTGTTCAACGATGAACAGCGCGAAACCTATGCCGATTTTTGTGATTACCTTGAAAACGGCGGTTCGATTTTTCCGCTGGTCGAGCAAGGCGTGCAGGGGCTGGTCAGCCATTACCGGATGACCCCCGGCGACGCGCAGGCGTTTTTACGCAGGGCCAACAGCCTGGCTGTGTTTGTCCGGCGCCAGTTCATCGAACACTCGTTGCGCGGTTCGCAAGCCCGGGTCACGCGTCCCGACAGTGGTTTGTTGTCGATGGTCGCAGGGCCGAGCTACGAGGGTTTGTTCTCGACCAATTTCGATGAGTTGTGCCCACCGCAGGCGCTGGAGTCAATTGCATCCCCAGTGGCTTACCTGATCGAGTTATTGCGCTGGATCGAGGAGAAAATCCATGCCGTTGGCGGCGAGGGAAAACTCGATTTGCATGACCGCCGTCAGGACCTGAAAAAGCTGTTGGTCGACTTCAATGCCGTGCATCAGGCGGTGTCGGCGCTGGACATTATCGTCCCGGTGCTCGAAACGTTTATCGAGGAAAACGATGACGATACAGACCTCGAGGATGCGCTGATCCAGACCCGTTACCCCAACGGCCTGCCGTACTACCAGCATTGGGTCACGCTTGATTTTGTCGCCCGCGAACATGG
Organism: Pseudomonas sp. RSB 5.4; assembly: GCF_037126175.1. Classification (NCBI taxonomy): domain Bacteria; kingdom Pseudomonadati; phylum Pseudomonadota; class Gammaproteobacteria; order Pseudomonadales; family Pseudomonadaceae; genus Pseudomonas; species Pseudomonas sp. RSB 5.4. The sequence continues at coordinate 3,182,115 of NZ_CP146986.1, read as the reverse complement.
TCTGTCGGTGGGCAATATCGCCCACATGGTGGATCTGGCCTATCCCTATTTCCTGCAGCCCGAGGCGTGGGACAACGATGCCGGGCGTGCCTTTACCCATGCGTCGCGGCTGGGGCCTTATCAGCGTGAATTGCTGACGGAGGCTCCGATAGAAACTGGCGATACCGACGCAAGGGACGACTATTACCAACGCAACTATGGAGCGCCTGGGACCGAGTGGCTAAACCTCAATCAGGTGAAATTCTTTGGCGAGCGTACGGGGCTGGACACCCGGGAGATCGAGGCGTTGCTGTCGATTCGCGAATTCGCCCCGACGCGTTCGGCCAACGTCAGCGTGTATGACAGCGAGCAACCGGGCGCTGACGAGAGCCAGCGATCCGGCTCGGTCTATATCAACGCCGCGACCAGCCCGGCGCTCGACATTGATTACAGGGAAGACAGCGAAGCCTTTCTGCATCGTTTGACACAAGACCCGGCCATCATTGACCGCTATGAACGAATGAATCGCAAGTTGCGTCTGGATCGATGGCTGGAGTTGCCCTGCGAGCAGGTGGATGCGCTGTTGACGGCGGCGATCAGGGCAGAGGCCCGTCCTGCGAAGCTGGCAAATCCGTGGTTGATTTCCACCCATCAGGTGCATGCGTTGGGCTTGTTTCAGTCGCTGCGTGAACGCTATGGCTGTTCCGCAGAAGACTTCGCGGCATTCATCGATGAAATCTCGATTTACGGTCGTGCCAATGTGCTGTCACTGTTTGATCGCACTTTCAATGGCCAAGGCAACTATCGCCAGCCCCTGGTGCTGGACGGCGCAACGTTTGCGACACTGCCGGAGCAGGGGGTAGCGGAGCTGACGATCAGCCAGTTGTGCAGCGGATTGGGCATCGATCTGCAGACTTATGCCTACCTGGCAGTAGCGATCGAACGGGCGCACAGGGGCAGCGGCAGGCTGGAGCGTACTCCGGCAGTCATTTCAAGTTTCTACCGGTTGGTGAAGTTGCCACGGCTGCTGGGCATTACCCCGGTCGAAGGCGTGCTGATGCTGACGCTGTTGGGCGGCGAGAGTTGGGTTGACGGCCTGGCAGGCTTGCCGCGGGTGTACACAGGGCTCAAAAGCGAAACCACACCGGACGTGCTCAATCTGATTTATGCCCTGCACTCGTGCGTGTCCTGGTGCAGGGATCGCGAGCTCCCCGTGCTGTGGATGCTGCAGCAAGTGGCACCGCTGCAGGCTCTGGCAGTTGCCACGCAGGCTGAGCAGCAGTTGTTCGAGCAGATCCGCAACCTGCTGCCTGCCGCGCTGTTCAACAACGCCGGACTGTCGATGGCTGGTGTTCCCTCGCTGGAGGGGCTGGACTGGCTGCGACTGTTGACCGTACTGGTCGACCCTGCGGGTCTGGTCATCGACCCGCAATCATCCGAGGCCGATTACCTGAAACTCGCCCGGGAAACGTTCGACCAGGCAATCAGGGAAGGGCTGGGCGAGGGCGACGCCAGTGAGCGGGGCATTCTCGTAGAGCGAATGCTCGGCGTGTTGTTGAAGGCGCGGGAAGCGCAGGTCTCGGTCGTTCGGGAGTGCCTGGCGGTGTACACCGGTCTTGACAGCGAACGCGGATTGCTCGTGCTGACCTGGGCGCAGGCCACGGTTTATCAGTTGTTGTCGCTGGTCAGCGAGCGTGCCGATCTTGATGCAGTTGATGCGCTCAGGCGCACTGCCGAGCAACCTGACCCGCTGCTGAGCTTGCTGGCTGATGTGCGACGTCGCAGTGCGGTGGCGAGCAAGCTGGAACTGTCTGCGGTGTCGCTCGAAGACTTTCTGCAATACGGCCACAAGGCCTGGATGGCTCAGGACGACCGGCACCTGCTGTCGATCCGCACCTTGTATTACCTGAGTGCGCTGGGTCGGGCCTTCGAGTTGAGCGAGCAGCCGGCGGGCAAACTGCTCGACTATCTGCGTCAGGTCAACGCATTGCCCACCCCTTTGACAGGCGATGCGTTGCGGCTCGCGCAGGACGCGGCAGCGTTGCGGCTGGCGGCGTTTTTCGACTGGAGTGTGCAGGAGGTGCGCGAGTGCGTCAGCCGCATCGACCCTGAATTGAAGATTCTCAAGACTTTGCCCCAGCTCGATTTGCTGATGCGCATCCGTGTATTGGCCCGGCATAGCGGCATGGACGCCCTGACGATTTTTCTCGTGGGAAATCTGCCGGAGGACGTAGACAAGGCCGCTTATCGTACCGCCGCCGAGCGCGCGCTGCTTAGCCTCTCAGACACCCGCGAGGCGGTGGTTACCTTCGCCGATGAGGTTGTGCAACCGCTGGTCACCATGACCTGTGTCGTGGACAAGACCGAGGTGGTGGCCGGTAAACCTGGCGAGAAAGTCCTGTTGACCGTGACCCTCAAGGACGCCGACAACCAGCCACTGAGTGGCGTCAATGTGTACTGGCAAGTGAGCCTCGGTACGATTGCGACCAGGGCCACTGAGACCGACGGAAAGGTGACTGTCGAGTATCTGCCGGGCAAGGTCATGGGGCAGGAAACGCCACTGTTCTGGCTTGACCTGATCGATGCGCAACAGGCCCCGACCATCAATATTTCCGATGACGCCGAGACGCTGTTCTTCCCGGCACCCTTGAAGGCCCAGGTGCCGCAGGAGCCGGTTACGGCAGGGCAGGAAGTCGAGCTGTACGCCACGCTGCGCGACGAATATCGAAACCCCGGGCGCAACCGTCTGGTGCGCTGGTACGCCGAACCTGCCAACGGCAGCAGCGGCTCGGTGGTGATTCGCCCCGAGCAGAATCATGCCGACTTCGAGGGGGTTACACGGGTCTACGTGTCCAGCACGTCCGGCGGCAAGTTCATTTTCAGCGTGCGTTGCGAGGCCAATGACAGGTCAACAGATTTTGACCCTATCACCTTCAACGAATTGCTGATTCACCAATGACCGTGTTGGTTGACGCAGCGTTCACCTCAGGATGCAGGACAAGACCATGACTCAACGCAATCTGGCTCCATTGTTGGAAAAACGCCGCACAGCCTTGGTCGAGTACTGCATCGGCAAGGCTGCCATACAAAAGTACTCCTTCGTGAAAACGCCGCAGGATCTGTTCGAGCTGTTGCGCATGGACCCGCTGGACAACTACCCGGTGCAAAGTTCGTGGGTCGCCGAGGCGACCAGTTGCGCGCAGCAATTCATTCATGCGGCCTATCGCAAGCTCGAGCCGGGTTACGAAAAAACTGTTTTCCCGACAGAGCACCTGAAACTCTGGGAGCTGTACAGCAATTACCCCGACTGGGCGGCGCTGGCGCTGATCGCGGTCTATCCGGAAAACTTCATCAACCCCTTTGTGCGGCAGCGCAAGACCCGTCTGTTCAAGGCACTGGAAAATGACTTGAATCAAACGCGGCTGAACGGCGATTCGGTGCAGCGTGCCTTGCAGGAATACCTCAAGGTATTCGAGCAGACCTGCAACCTGGACGTCATCAGCGCTTGTCTGGACGGCGATTCGGCTAGCCGTGCAACTTATTATTTCGTCGGCCGGCAGCGGGTGCAGCCGTTTCAGTATTTCTGGCGCAAGGCCGACATCGAGCTCACCGCTTCCGGCAATCCGGTCAACCCGGCGGCATGGAGTGAATGGCAACCTGTCGACATTCCGGTGGGGAATAGGGTTCTGGATATGCGGCCGTTATTTTGGGGCGGACGCTTGTGTCTGGTTTGGGCCGAATGGCGTGAAGAGGTGCGTGCCAAGGATGACGAGAGCTACCTGCCACACAAGCTGGACATCAACCTGGCGTTCATGAGCCAGAACGCAGAATGGTCGGCACCCCTGAGCTTGTATAGCGCTGACCAGGACAGCGACAACAGCGCGGGTGCCCGGTTGCTCGCGACGACGTTGGCCGATGACCTCATTCACCCCAATGGACGACTGGGTGTATTGCTTACCAACGACAAGACCGGCACGGCGGCGCTGAGGGTGCGCGCAACCCGTGATGTGCTCTTTCGTCCGTTGGCCGAAGACGACGGCAGCTGGCTCGATCACCTGGCCACTCATCGCTTCACCGATATCCTGACCTTGCAGCATCCGCTGACGCCGAAAAATCAGCCGGTGGTCGCAATCAAGACTCAGACCTCGGGGGATTTGACGGCTTATTACGGGCTGCAGGCGGTGTTTTCGGAGGTCGGTACAGAAGATTTTCTCTGGGTCAGGGCGCTGTGCCGGGCGAGGAGTGGAGTTGTCAGCGGATCCGCCGAGTTCGAGCTGAAACTCATCAATGGCGCTGACGGCGATCCTGCACCTCTAAAGGCATCAAAACCGCTTGCAGGCGGATGGGCCACGGAATGGATGCAACTCAAGCGCGTGAAAGGAGGGTTTACCGGGGGGGGCGAGTTCTCCTTGAGCAACGCCACTCAAGGCAGCAAGACCTTTATTGTCTCGCTGCTCAATATCCCCCGCTTTGTACCGCCGACGCTGGAAAAAAACGCGCTGGATGCGGCGCAATTCATCGGTTTCAGGCAGCCCGGAATGTTGCCACGCACACGCTTGAACTCACTGTTCGGCCCGTATCTGGTGCATTTGAGCAATATTTCCGTAGATGCTGTACTGCACTGGGACACCCAGTTCCTGACGGAACCGCCTCCGGCCGCAGGGGCGATCGCCGAGCCGAACGGTGCGTTCGACGGGGCCAACGGTCTGTATTTCTGGGAGCTGTTTTTTCATCTGCCGCATCTGGTGGCGGCCCGTCTGCGGGCCGAGGATCGCTATCTGGAAGCGCAGAGCTGGTCGCATTACGTGTTTGATCCGCAAGACTCGCAAGATTTGCAGGATCCGCAGAACCCGGAAAACCCGGTAGACGTGCCGCCGAGGCCTGAATACTGGCGCTGCCGCCCTCTGGCGAGCGCCGGGAATGTGGGGCACGAAACACTGATGCCCACCGACCCGGATGCGATCGCCTATGGAGCACCCCAGCACTACCAGATTCTGGTGTTCACCGAGTACGTGAAGAACCTGGTGGCGTGGGGCGACTGGTACTACCGACAGCTCACCCGCGATGCGCTGGTGGCGGCGAAACTGTGTTACGTGCAGGCGCAGTTTCTGATGGGCAAGCCGCCTTCTGCCCGGGCAGTCACCCGCTGGCAAGCACAGACCGTAGGCGCCTTGTTGAATCAGAGCGTGAGCCGTCCGGCGCTTGCGCAGTTCGAGCAGGAACTGCTGTTTTCCCTGGCTGACATTCCTCCCGCTGCCGAAGCGTCACCGATGATGGGACTGCTGGCGAACGAGCCGTTCAAACTGCCGATCAATGAGCAATTGCTTGAGCTGTTCGACTTGCCGGGGCAGCGCCTGAGCAACTTGCGCAACAACCTGACCCTGGACGGCAAACCACTGGACGTTCCGCTGTTCAGTCCTCCCACCGATCCCAACCAGTTGTTGCGCGATCTGGCCGCCGGTGGGGTGGGTCTGCCGCGGCCGATGGGCGGACGTCTGGTGGTGGGCGCCTTTCGCTGGCGCGTCAGCTACGAGGCGGCGTTGCGCGCCGTGCAGACACTGCAGGAGTACGGCAGCCAGGTATTGCGTCTGCTGGAACAGCGCGACCGGGCGGAACAGGAAGAACTGCAGCAAGAGCACCTCAAGGAGCTGGGCGACTACGCCCGCACGGTTCAAGAGCAATCCATTGCCCAGCTTGAAGCCAGCCTCACGGCCCTCGGCCAGAGTCAGGCCATGGCCCAGCAACGAGCCGATCGATACAAAGCCTGGTACGACGAACACATCAGCGACGCCGAATACCAGGTCATGGAAAAACTGCAGGCCGTCAAATGGATGAATGCCGGGACGCACGCGATCAAGAGCGGCGGCGCGGTCGTGGGGGCCCTGCCGAGTATTTTCGGCATGGCCAACGGTGGCCATCGTCCGGAAAAAATCGCCGATGCCGTGGTTTTCGGTCTGGAAATCGGCGCGATGCTGTTGCAGGTCGACGCAGATAAACAAGCCATCACCGAAAGCTACCGCCTGCGCCGCAGAGAGTGGGAGTTGCAACGAGATCAGGCACTGGCCGAGGTCGGGGCAATCGCCGAGCAGATCACTGCGCAGACATTCGCCCTGGAGGCGGCCAGAACGAGTCTGGAGCAAACCCTGCGGGCCAACGGTCAGGCATTGGTGCTCTACAACTACCTGAAGAAACGCGCGACCAATGCAGAGTTGTTCGGCTGGCTGCTGGGCCAGCTCAAGGCCCTGCACTATCAGGCTTACGATGCGGTGGTCAGTCTGTGCCTGAGTGCCCGATCGTCGTTGAGTGCTGAAACCGGCGATTACGAAACCGCTGAGGCGTTGCCGCAGGTCTGGCTGGACAACCGTCACGGACTGACCGCCGGTGAACACTTGCGCGAATACCTGCTGCGCATGGATCGCCTGTACCTGCAAAGTCATGAGCGTCGTCTGGAGCGGGTCAAGACCGTTTCGTTGCGACGGCTGTTCGATGACCAGGTTGATCCGCAGACAGGATTCTCCGACTGGACCCAGGCACGGGACGAATTGATCGACAAGGGCATGCTGGAGTTCCAGCTGACGCAGTTGTCATTCGATCGCGATCACCCGGGCGAGTATTGCCGGCTGCTCAATCTGGTCGAGGTTGATCTGCCCGTACTGGTCGGACCTTATCAGGATGTGCAGGCGACGCTGCTGCAGGTCGGCAGCATGACCGCTACCCAGGCCTCGGCGCGCTCAGTCGAGTACCTGCATCAGCCGGCGGGCAAAGTGGCACCGGTCGAGGTGCTGTTCAATCTGCGCAGTGGCCAGCAGATCGGTTTATCGGTGGGGATCGCCGACACCGGCATGAACGCCGGCAAACCGGATGATGGCTTGCTCAACCCGTTCGAGAACACCGGAGCGATCTCGCGCTGGCAATTGCACTTTCCCTGGCCCCAGAGCGAGCGGCAAGCGTCGATGCTCGAATCACTCACCGACATCATTGTGCGCGTCCGCTACACGGCCAAGGCCGGCGAGCCGACGTTTACCCTCGCCGTCAAAGACCTGGTCACCCGGGCGATGACTTCCCGCCAGTCAGGCAAGACCAACGGAGCAGCCCATCATGGTTGAACCCGTCATTCAGGCTAATGAAAGTGTGCTGCGCAATGGTGATTTCCGTGAGGCTCTGGAGTTCTGGGAAAGGGGCGCCAATCCACGTGAAATTTCAGTTGAAGGCGAGGTCTATGAAGATCAACAGATCAGGGTGCTTGCGGCGGGTAACCTTGCCTCTGTCTCTCAGCAGGTCACCGTACCTGTAGACCCGGCTGCGAACGCCAGGTATGTGCTGAGTTTCCTGTATGAAACACGGCATACCGAACCGGGCAGAATGCTCATCTGCGCTGGAGACGGCGCCCTGTTGAAAGAAATCCCGTTGCCACCTGGCAGTCCGCGCAACCTTGCAGAGGATCAGGCCCGAATCGACAGCGGGCAGCCGCTGGTTTTCAAACCGACGGCCTACAACGCTCCGCTCGATTTGCCGTTGCAGCGCCAGGAGCAGATTCGCTTCACAGTGGTCGCTCCGCGTAATGCTGATCCCGAGGACTATCACCTGAAGGTTGTCATCACCCGCATTCGCCTGGACGTGGAACTTGAGCCCGCGCGGACGCAGATGGTGCAGGTAGACGCGGAGCAATTGTCACCCGGCAAGCTGGTTTGCCTCTGTCTGGGCGCGAACGGCAGCTTCCAGCACCAGCTTGCGTTCGGACTCGACCCCGACAGCCCCTGGCTGCACACCAAGGCTGCGTTGGTGAGCGATGACAATCCACAAGGCGCCGTTATTGCGACGCCTGACTGGGGTGTGGATCAACCACTGGATTCACCGTGGACCCTGCAGTGTCCGTTGATCGGTGCCCAGGATCCTTACCTGTTCACAGTGCAATTGGTGAATCAGTACACCGCCCAGCCTTACTCGATGCAGGTCTCGCTGGGGCATCATCGGCTGGTGTTTCGCGAGGTGCTGGAAGCTGCGTATTTCCCGGTGTTGGAGTTGACGCAATCGGTGCGTCTGGGGGTGCAAGTGGCCTCCTGGTACACCGGTCAGTTTCTGGCGGGGCGCACGGTGACCTGGGCGAGTGAGGGGCTGGGGGTGCTGAGCACGACACCGACCGACGCCGAGGGCTGGGCGTATTTCGATTACCTGCCAACGGTCGCTGGCAAGCTTGTTATCCAGGCCTCGGTGGCAAGCCCCTACTATGCCAGCGGAGTCGAGACCACGACGCTGGACGTTCAGGTGCTGGCGACTGATCCATGGAAGGACGTAATGGCGGTGGCAGAAGGCAACGCCTTGCCTTGGGCGCAAAAGACCGGTTATCCCAACCGTGGCTCGACCTATCAACTGAGTGTTCGGGTGCCTGAAGTGTTGCGCGGCACCGAATTGGCAGTGCACTGGGAAGGAGATTCCCCTGCACAGTTAGGCGTACAGGTCCGTCCCGAGCTGGGGGCATTCGTCCCCGTCGGTACCGCGGATCTCAACTGGGAACTGATCTGCCGGGACGAGCTCGACGGGCGTTTCCAGTTGCAGCTGTCGTGCTCGAAGTTACTGCTGCGTTCAGACAGGAAACCGATGTCACTGGCACGCAATCTGGTGCGCATTGGCGACGTTCAGGAGGCCAACAAGTTTCCCGTGGTGGACGAAGGCGAGAGCGTGCTGTTGCGTGTGCAAGTGGTGCATATGGTCGCCAGCGGCGACGGCGATCCGGTCAACAATGCACGGGTGGACTGGCAGACACCCGAAGGCACGATTGCCACCCGGTCGGGGATCGGTGGCTGGGCCAGCGTGCTGTATCAACCGAGCCGCTCCGGGGAGCTGGAGGTGACCGCCCGCGTGCGGGCGCATGACGAAGCAGTGCCGGTGGAGCGACCGTTTGCAGTAAGGGCGCTGCAGAGCAGTCACTGGAAAGGCAAGATCAAGATCCTGTTCGACGGCAATGAGGTCGACCTGAACGAATTGGGCTTGCTGTGCTGGCGCGGAGAGCCGCACACCCTGCGGATACAGCCCACGCCCGGCAGTTCGCTGATTGGACAGATGATCACGCTGCAATGGCGTGGCGAGCTGCCGGGGATCGGCTTGACCGTCTCGGATATCGGCAAGCCGCTGATGCTTGTGCCATCGGGGCTGGAATGGCGCTTCAGTTCGCAGATCGCATCGAGTACCAGCAGCCTGTTCAGTCTGGCCTTGAGCACCCCGGGGCTTGCATCGCCCCGGGAATTGTTTGGTCGGTTGATTTCCACGCAACTGACGGATGAATTGACGCTGATGCTGGATCAAGTGACCGCCACTGCCGCGAGTCAGACTCTGTTCCCGTGCATTGGCGCCAGGCACAACTTGCGCTATCTGCCCAAGGCCTTGAGCCCGCTGGTGGGTTTGCAGGCAACGCTGGTGTGGCAAGGCACGCCGGCTGATGATCTGGAAGCGAGCATTGAACCGCCCCTCGATCAAGCTCAAATAATCAGTGACGGTGGTGTTGGCTGGTGGCTGGATTTCACCTCGAGCAAGGTCTCCGGCGCCTTTAGTGTCGGGCTTTTCTTGTCTGCCCTGGATCGCTCCATGAGCACCAATCCGATGCAGCTCGCTCACAACAAGCTGCGAATCGAAGACTGGCGTGAGTCAGCGGTTGACCCCGTCATCGGCAAGGATAAAGCCTGGAGCTGGGCCAGGGTGGTTTCGGCGTTCACCGGGCAAGCGGTGGCGCAGGTCGCGGTGCAGTGGAAGTCCGCTGACAGTTCAGACAGCGTCGTCAGCGATGCACTGGGTTGGTCCGGGTTTGGCCTGGTGCCGAGCAGTCCCGGTCAGCAGAACGTCGTGGCCAATGTGCACAGCCCGTTCGATGGCTACGAAGAGCAACGTGCCCTGTCCTTCAAGGCGCTTGCCCGTAACCCCTGGGAGGATGTGCGGGTGCGTTTCGATGGGCATGATGAACATCCATGGGGCAGTCACACCTACTTTCCGCGACGCAATGGCTCACATGCCATCGAAGTACTGCTCCCGGATGACAGCCCGTTGCTCGATCGGGAACTGACCTTGGGCTTGACCGGCACCGGCCCTGCGGAACTGGGCCTGAGTTTCGAACCTGCGCTCGGCGCATCGCGCCGGCCCTCGGCAATCGGTTTGCGCTATTCCCTGCGTTGCGCCGACCTGACAGACGGTGGCTTCGCGCTGCGCCTGGGAGCCGAGCGCCTGGCCAATCTGTCACCGGCCAACGCGATGTCGCTGGGAGAGGGCGCGCAGGTGTGGAAACTCCTCACTAGTAGTAGCGTTCAGCAAGTACTGGAATGGGAGCAGGAACTGGTTGAGCAGGTGACAGTGGTGTCGTCCATTTCCGGTCAAGGTATCGCCGGAGTATGGGTGACCTGGCGCAACGAAGATCTGGGGACGGTCACCAGTCTGACCGACTTTTATGGTGTCGCCACTGTGCGCTTCAAACCGCAGACGCTGGGTGCGGCGGTGCTGACGGCGACGGTGGGGGATGCGGTTTATTCGGAGTCCATCTCGATCTCCTATTCACTGAGTGTCCCCCGCGAAATTGTCGACGTCGTGGTGGAGCCTGCGCAGGGATACCCCACTGAGGAAGTCGAGGCGATGGCTACAGTGATTTCGGCATTGACCGGCCTGCCTCTCGCAGGCATTGAAGTCATGTGGAATCTGCCGAGAGCAACGATTGCCAGTGCTCGGAGCGACGCCCAAGGCAGAGCACGGACAACGTTTAAATTGCCGTTGCGTAGCGGTGTTCTGGAGGCCATGGTGCGTGGTGGATTGGGCGGTTGGGATTCTGCTCAATCGTGGGTCGAAGTCATGGAAGATGAGCCGGTATTGGTGGAGTTACACTCGGACGCATCGAGCGTCTATCAGGGAGAAACATTACCAATATGGGCCCTTGTCGAAGGCCGGCATTCCGGAGGGCCGTTTGAGCAAGCGTCCGTTTCCTGGAGCCTTGGTTCACAGATCATTGCGCCTTCCGTGACGCAGGTGGATGGCAAAGCGTATCTGTTGGCCGAACCCATGGTTATCGGTGACATAACGCTAACGGCCAGCATCCTGGCGGAAGTCGAAAGCAGCCGAAGTCTGAACATCAAAGTGTTGGATCCTGCTTCGCATCCTGACCATGCCACAATCAGGGATTTGCGCGAATTGAAAAGTCCGATTAACGCGGGCTCGGTCGCGCAGTTCAGAGGCACTGTGGTTTCAAGTGTTTCCGGCCAGCCATTGCCCAGACGAGAATGCTATACCAGCATGAACGGCGAAGCCTTCAAGCTAAGCTACACAGGGGCCACCGGAGAGATCATCGCGGAGTACTGGGCTCATGAGCCGGGTGTGGTCAGCTTTAAAGTGGAAGTTCGAAACCCCGTTGGTCAACCTGAAAAGGCCTCTGCATCTGTACTGGTAATCCGGCAACCCTAAATAACCCCTGCGCGCTTCCAGTCCAGGTAACGATTGACCAGTCTTATGCTCAATTCGTCGGGGCGCACATCCAGCCCCTGAACTGCATGAGCATTCAACTGCTCATGCAGCTCGGCCCGGGCATTGAGGTAATCCACCGTGCCGCAATAGGCCAGTGCTTCGGGCAGTGTTTGGACCGGGGCATTGCGCACGCGGTCGAGGGCTTCCTCGCGCAGGCTGACCACCAACACTTGATGTTGCTGGCTCAGACGTTTGACGCTGGCGAGAAGGTCTTCGGTGTCCTCGTCACGCAAGTTGGTCAGCAGCACGATCAGCGCCCGGCGCTTCTGCCGGGCCAACAGCTGATTGGTCGCGGTCGAATAGTCGGCAGGACGCTGACTGCTGTCCAGATCATAAACGGCGTTGAGCAGGACCTTGAGCTGACTGGCACCCTTTATCGGTGCAAGAAAACGCGGTTGCGCGACGGCGAATGTGCTCAGCCCTACGGCATCGCCCTGACGCAGCGCGACATGGCTCAGCAGCAGACACGCATTCAGCGCATGGTCGAAATGCGACAGCTCGCCATCCTGGCTGCGCATTTGCCGCCCGCAATCGAGCATGAACATGATCTGTTGATCCCGCTCGTCTTCATACTCGCGGGCAATCGGCGTGCGCTGGCGGGCGGTGGCTTTCCAGTCGATCTGGCGCAGGCTGTCGCCTTCGCGAAATTCGCGCAACTGATGAAATTCCTGACCCTGCCCGCGACGTTGGCGCTGGCGCACACCGAGCTGGCTGAGCCAGTTGTCCACCGCCAGCAATTGTCCGCCGTAGAGCTTTGCAAAGTCCGGGTAGACGCGGATCTCACTGCTGACTTCCAGCAGGCGTTTGCCTGTCCACAGACCGAACGGGCTGGGCAGGTTGATTTCGCAATGTTCGAAGCTGAAGTGTCCGCGCTTGAGCGGGCGCAGGCGATAGCCGACCTCGCTGAATTGCCCAGGCTGCAGTTCGACCGTCAGCGGCAGGTTTTCGAAGCTCAGGCCCTGTGGCACGTGGTCGAAAATCTCCACCACGACCGGCTCGTTGAAGTCATGGTTGAGCTGCAGCCGCACCTCGCTCCAACGGCCGAGTGCCAGACTGCCGGGCGCCTGCCGCTGAATGCGCGGCGAGGGCAGGTTGTTCAGGCGCAGCGCATCGATGATCGCCAGCACCAGCAGGGCCAGGAGCAAACCCCAGTTGATCGACAACAGCGTGGCGGGCACGTCGATGTCGAGGGCTTGCAGCGTGCCCAGCAGCGTGCCGACGGCCAGCAGAACAGCGAGCCAGATCAGCAGCAGGCGTGACGGTTTCACAGGCGCGGCGCCGGCACTTGGTCGAGCAATTGCTGCAGCACCTGATCGACCTGCAGACCTTCGATGTCCAGCTCCGGCGCCACTCGCACCCGATGGCGCAGCACCGAGAGCGCGCAGCCCTTGATGTCGTCGGGGATCACGAACTCGCCACCGCGCAGCAACGCCCGGGCGCGGGCGCATCGCACCAGCGCAATCGAGGCTCGCGGCCCGGCGCCGAGGGTCAGGCCGGGCCAGGAGCGGGTGCTGCGTGCCAGCCGTACCGCGTAATCCAGCACTTGATCGTCGATCGGCAAGTCGCTGGCGATGCGTTGCAAGGCCTGCACATCCTTGGCCTGCAACACGGTGCGCAGCGGCTGCACATCGAGCATGTCGGCGCGGGTCGAGCGGCTGACCTGACGCACCATATTCAACTCCTGCTCGGCCTCCGGGTAATCCATGCGCACCTTGAGCATGAAGCGGTCGAGCTCGGCTTCCGGCAATGGATAAGTGCCTTCCTGCTCGATCGGGTTTTGCGTGGCGAGCACCATGAACGGCTGGGCGATCGGCAGCGCCCGACCTTCGAGGGTGACCTGGCGCTCCTGCATCGCTTCGAGCAACGCCGCCTGGGTTTTCGCCGGTGCGCGGTTGATCTCGTCGGCCAGCAACAGGTTGGTGAACAGCGGCCCCTTGCGCAGCTTGAACTGCTCGGTGTGCAGGTCGTACACCGCGTGGCCGGTGACGTCGCTGGGCATCAGGTCCGGGGTGAACTGGATGCGCGCGAACTCGCCGCCGAAGCAACGCGCCAGCGCCCGCACCAGCAAAGTCTTGCCCAGCCCCGGAACGCCTTCGAGCAGCACGTGGCCGCCGGCGATCAACGCGGTCAGCACATCGTCGATCACGCTGTTCTGGCCGATCAGGGCCTTCTGCAATTCGCCGCGCACCGCTTGTGCCAACTGGCTGGCACGCTGGCGTTGCTGGGCGGCGTGGCTGGCGCTGCCGGGCTCGATCTGTTCACTCACGATGTGTTCCTCAAGGTTTGCAGGTGGGCCACCAGGCGACTGAAATCAGCGCTGCTCATGCGCTGTTTCGACACCGGGCTCAGGGCCTGGCTGATGGCGCGGGTCGGCTGACGGGTCAGGCGCGACAGCACCAGCCATTGCTCGGCCACGTTCAATTGGTCGAAACCGGGATACCGGCGGCGGGCGCGGCGCAGCACGTCCTGTTGCAGGGCTTGCAACAGCGTGTGCTGACCGTTGTGGCGCAGGATGAAATCGGCACTGGCGCGCAGGTGTTCCTGCAACTGGCGACGGCCACGCTGAGCGGGTGCCTGCAAAGGTCCGTGGCGCACACCGAGGTGCCACAGGGCCAGACCGATCAGCGCCAGCAGGGCGACGATGGCTTGCGGGAAATAACGCCAGAGCAAGCTCGGCAGCCCCTCGTGTAGCGTGTTGAAAATCAGCGTGACGTCGGTGTCGGCGCTCAGGTACCAGAGCAGCCAGGCGTTGTCGTGTTTGCTGATGGCCGGGGTCTTCCACAACTCGGCATCGGTGACCACGGTGACCGAGCCGAGGCCGTACGCCAGCTGCATCATGTGCGTGGCCTTGGCGCTGTTGGCCCAGGCCTGGGCGAGATTCTTCGGGTCTTCCAGATGGAACGCGGTGTCGAAACCGGCGTAGGCCGGCGCGTCCTCGTCTTCCAGATAGAGTTTGGTCAGGTTCGGGTACGGATCATCGGCCAGTTCCGCCGGCGGCTCCTTGAGATCCTTGCTCAGGGACTGGTGCAACTGCACCCGGTCCAGCAACAGGTCAGCGCTTTGTCTGGCCTGCTCATCCCACAGGGCTTCGGCGACGAACACCAGCCGCCCACCGGCGCGGGCCCAGTTCAACACCTGATCGACCTGCCGCGGGGTCATGCGCGAACGTTCGCCGAACAACAGCAAGGTGTGCCGACGCGGATCGATGTCGGGCAGCACCGCCAGCGTTTCGGCGTGGCCGACGTTGAGGCCGCGCTCGCGCAAAAACATTTCTGCCGCCAGAAAAGGATTGGCCTGCGCCTGGGGCGAGGGGCCGTGATCGATCACTTCCTGATAGGGCCGCGCCTTGAGGTACAGATAAACGCTCAACGCCGCGAGCAGGGCGACCATCAGCCCGCCGAGCAGCCACGCGTTGCGCCGGTTCAAGGGCGCGCTCCCTGCTCGAACAAGGCGCGCCAGCCGTCACACAGTTCCTGTTGCAGATGTGCCGCCGGCACGCGGTGCCCGTAGGCCATGTTCTGCCAGTGCAGCGTCAGCGTGCGACTGAACGCCAGCAGTTCAGGGCGCTGCAATTGCTCGACCCGCAGCAGCACCTGATGCTCGGTGTCGGCAGGTTTCAAGGTCAGGGCAAAATCGTGCAGCAGACGGCTGAGCAAGCCGCGATAGAGCAGGCCCAGCGCCGCGCGCGGCTGGGTCTGCCAGAGTTTTTCGGCGCTGGCGGCGATGTCGTCGGGCAAGGATTGCGGGGTCAGGTCCAGGCCAAATGCTTGTTGCGGCGCAGGTGGCCTGACGCGGGCGCGCAACTTCGTCCGGCGACTGACGAAGGTGCGCAGGAACTCGCGGTAGCGCCAGATCAGCCAGCCGACGGCCGTGAGCAACGCGCCCCACAGCAGCACTTCGATCAACACCGCCAAGGCATTGAAGTGTTGACCGTCGAGCCAGCCGAGCAGGGTTTTCAGCCATTGCGGTGGCTCGCCGGGTTTGCCCTCGGCCGGGGTGGCCGGGTCGTCGCCAAAGCGGTAGCGGGTCACGCTTTCCTTGTTCTTGAACGGTGGTTGCTCGAGCAGCGCCTTGATGCTGTCGTGCGCAGCCTGACTGGTCAGCGGTTGGTGCTGCAGGCGGGGTGCCTCCGGTGCGCTGGCGGGATCGGCTGCAGCCCATACGGGTGGCACCGCCGGCAGCAAAAGACAGACCACCAACAGCAAACCCAGAGCGCTGCTGTTCAAGCGCTGGCGCAAACGACGGAATACCAGCTCGATGTCCCACGCTTCCAGTGCGGTACGACGGTTCAGATACAGGCTGAAGCCGCAGGCGACATAAATCGGTTCCCAGACCACCAACACCAGCGCGTAGAAGGCGTTGGTCAGGTGTTCCAGCCAACGCCAATGGTGATCGGCGTCGAGGATCAGCGATTGCCAGTCCCAGTCGGTTTCAATCTGCTCTGGCAGCAGCATGTAGAACAGCACCATCAGGCCGATCCACAGCGCGGTCTCCAGATGCATGCCGATGATCGTCAGCCATTGCGCAGCGCCGGCATTGCGTTGCAGCAACACCTGCAAGCGTTGCTGGCGGGCGTTGCCGTCGAGGCCTTCGAGTTGCACCACCGGCAGCAGAAAGCTTCGACTCAGGCTCAGACGGCGCCAGGTCAGGCTGGCCAGCAGTTGTGGTTTGAGCAGTCGCGGAAATTCGCGCAGGGCCTGTTTCAGAGTGGGCGTTTCGCCGAACAGGGCCTTGGACAGGATGTACAGCGGCAGGCGTTCGTAGGCCGGTTTCAGCCACCAGAAAATCAACACCGCCAGCGACGGCGAATCCCATAGCAGCAGACTGAGCACGACGAACAGCGGCAGGGTGACGATGGCCCAACTGGTCATCAGCAGCCGACGATGCTGCTGGCTCATGAGCACACCCAGGTCCATGGCTTCCCAGGTGCTGCGTGGGCGGATCGCTACAGTGGCATCACTCAGGCGCATGGCGGGTCCTTCCGGCGAACAGCAGATAGGCCGCCACGGCGATCCACAACGCGGCACCGACCGCATATTTGATCGGCGGTGTGACCCCGGTCCGCGACGACCAGTACGCTTCGATGAACGCCGCGATCAGCAGGAACAGCATGACCCCGCACACCAGCAGCACGCTTGTGCGCGCGGCGGTTTTCAGTGCTTCACCGCGCGTCAGGCGTCCGGGCGCGATCAACGCCCAGCCGAGTTTCAGGCCGGCGGCACCCGCCAGGGCAATGGCGCTCAGCTCGAAAGCCCCGTGGCCGATCACGAACGACCAGAACGTCTGCCCGAAACCGATTTCAGTCAGATGCCCGGCCACCGCGCCGATGATCAAGCCGTTATAGAGCAGGAAAAACGCGCTGCCCACGCCCAGCAGCAAACCGCTGGCGAAGGTCTGGAAGGCGATGCCGATGTTGTGCATCACGTAATAGCCGAACATCACCCAGTCTTCACTGGCCGCCCGTTCGGCCGAACGCCCGAGGTGCCCGGCCACCGGGTCGTACATGCTCTGCATCTCGCGCACCTGTTCGGCGGGGATCAGGTTGTAGACCCGTTCGGGAAAGGCATACACCAGCAAGGCAAAACCGATCAGGCTGCCGAAAAACACTAGGCCGGCGGCCAGCACGAACGGCCATTCGGCACGCACCAGTCGAGGGAAGTCAGCGAGGATGAAACCCAGCAGGTTGGCGCCGAAACGAGTGCGGTGCCGGTAAAGCTGCTGATGGCCGCGCAACACCAGTTGTTGCAGCGAGTCGGTCAGAAAACTGCTGTAGCCGCGCTCCTGTGCCAGCGCCAGATGCTGGCACAGGCGTCGATAAGCCTTGGGGAAAGTGGCCACTTGCGAGGTGTCCCTGCCATGTTCGAGGCGTTCAAGCGCCAGCGTGAAGCGCTCCCATTCGGCCTTGTGGCGAGTTTCGAAAAGACTCTGCTTCATGTCGGCCCCAACAAGCCGCGGGCGATACCGTTGAGTTCGCTGACCGCTTTGGGCGCCGAGATGTGCAGCGGCTGGGCGAGCAGCGCGGCCAGCTCGTTGACCCGCGCTGGGGACAGTTCGCCTTGGCGTTCGGCGAAGGCGAGCAGGGCGCGTTGTTCGCTGAGGGTGAGCGGGACGGGCGAGCGACGCGGCTGGGCGTCGGGCAGTTGCGGGCGTGCGAGTGGGCGTTCGCTGTAGACCACCAGGGTGCCGGCGGCGATGTCGCCCAGGCGTTTGAAGGTCGGGTGCTGCAGGCAACTGATCGCCCCGAGGAAATAACCGAACGGCAGCATGTCGACGAAACGCAGCAGGTTACGCAGCAGCGAGGCCGACCAGCCGATCGGTGTGCCGTCATCGTGGATCACCCGCAGGCCCATCCACTGCTTGCCCGGCGAACGGCCCTGACGCAGCACTTCGAACAGCACCATGTACCACCAACTGACGGCAAACAGCAGCAGCGAACCCAGGCCCATGCCGAGCTGACCGAGAAATGCCAGCAGCAGGAACAGCACGCCGAGGATGGCTCCGCGAATGCCCAGGTCGATGCTGAAGGCGAGGCTGCGCACCATCAGCCCGGCCGGGCGCAACGGCAGGTCGATGCCCTCCGGGGTTTCCACTTGATAGCGGGTATCGAGTGGCGGGTTCAGCGGTGCTTTCCGTGGCGCTGCTGTGTTCTCGAGCATGGGCTACCTGATGGGGCCGGATCGGGAGGCGAGGTCTGTCCGATGCTAGCAGCCTCTTGGGGGAAAACGACATCACTATGTATTGCACATCGTGTGGTGCGCGCGGCTTGAATGACACAGCGCTGGCCGCGATGCGGGTTCAACGCCTAGACTTTGCCGATCTTCAGTTCAGGAACCGCCCGTGACTTCAATCTTCTGGTACGACTACGAAACCACCGGCATCAATCCGCGCAACGACCGCCCGCTGCAGGTCGCCGGGATTCGCACCGACCACGACCTCAATGAAATCGACGAACCGGTCAACCTCTACTGCCAGCCCAGCGAAGACATCCTGCCGCACCCGGCGGCCTGCGCGATCACCGGCATTACCCCGGGGCAACTCGCCGAGCACGGCCTGAGCGAAGCCGATTTCATGACCCGTGTGCATGCGCAACTGGCGGCGCCCGGCACTTGCGGCGCGGGTTACAACACCTTGCGTTTCGACGACGAGATGACCCGCTACAGCCTGTACCGCAATTTCTTCGACCCGTATGCCCGTGAATGGCAGGGCGGCAACAGTCGCTGGGACCTGATCGATGTGGTGCGTGCCGCGTATGCGTTGCGCCCCGATGGCCTGGTCTGGCCGACCGATGACGAAGGCAAGGTCACCCTCAAGCTCGAACGTCTTACGGCCGCCAACCATATCGACCACGGGCATGCGCACGAAGCGCTGTCGGACGTGCGCGCCACCATCGCGCTGGCGCGGTTGATCCGCGAGAAACAGCCGAAGTTGTATGACTGGCTGTTTCAACTGCGCAGCAAGCAGAAGGTCATGGATCAGATTCGTCTATTGCAGCCGCTGGTGCATATCTCCGGACGCTTTTCGGCGGCGCGGCACTATGTCGGTGTGGTGCTGCCATTGGCCTGGCATCCGCGCAATCGCAATGCGCTGATCGTCTGTGACCTGCACCTTGATCCGCAAGGCTTGCTGGATCTGGACGCCGAAACCCTGCGCCAGCGCCTGTACACTCGCCGCGACGACCTCGCCGAAGGTGAACTGCCGGTGCCGCTGAAACTGATTCACATCAATCGCTGCCCGGTGGTGGCGCCGTTGTCGGTATTGCGCGCCGACGATCAGCAGCGCCTGGGCCTGGACATGGCGCTGTATCAGGCACGTGCGCTGCGGCTAAGTGACGCACAACAAGTTTGGAAAGATAAAGTCGCGGCGATTTACGCCAGCGAAGACTTCACGCCGAGCGAAGATCCGGAACAGCAGTTGTACGATGGATTTATCGGTGATCGTGACCGGCGTCTATGTGAGCAAGTGAGGACGGCGGATCCGGCACAATTAGCGCAAGAACACTGGCCGTTCGATGATGAACGTCTGCCGGAATTACTCTTTCGATATCGCGCACGCAACTTTCCCGATACGTTGAATTCCGAGGAGCAAGAACGCTGGAGAATATTCTGTCAGCAGCGTTTGTCCGAGCCGCAAATGGGCGCGCCTAATACCCTGCAATCTTTTGCCGAGGCCGCGCAGCAATGGGCGCTTAGTGCTACGCCGATACAGAATCAAGTGCTCAATGAGTGGCAGAATTATGTCGAGGCATTGCGCAAACGTTTGAATCTTTGAAATCGAACATAGTGTGCCCATGAAATGCCGGGCATAAAAAAACGCCAGCGTATGCTGGCGTTTTTCATGGGTCGCAGAATCAGTCTGCGGCAGGCGTTGCGGCTTAGCCCAGCAGGGTAGCCCAGCCTTCAACCACGTCACCGCCCCACTTGGCTTTCCACTCTTTCAGAGTCTTGTGGTTGCCACCTTTGGTTTCGATGACTTCGCCGTTGTGCGGGTTTTTGTATTGTTTAACTTTGCGCGCGCGCTTGGTGCCGGTAGTTTTTACTGCGGCGCCACGGGTGCCTTTGGTTTTCGATTCCGGATCCAGCAGGGCGATGATGTCGCGCAGGGACTTGGAGTATTCGCCCATCAGGGTGCGCAGTTTGCCTTCGAATTCCAGCTCGGCTTGCAATTTGTCGTCTTGCGACAGGTTCTTCAAACGGGCTTGCAGCTCTTTGATTGCTTCTTCGGTGGCGCGATATTCGTTGATCAAGGACATGGTAACTACCTTATGCGGATGTGTTGAATGGCAGGGGACAGTGCCGCAATAATAGTCAGGCTGTTTCATCAAGTAAACATTTAACCGGATTTTTTATTTGAATTAGTTGCAAGGAATAACCGGTAAATTGAATGGTCATTTAAATAATGTGATGCAGTCATCACGAATATTCACAATTATCTGGCCGAACAGCTTCACTGCAGGACTATCGTTTCGCCGCGCGTGGCGTCAGGCGTCGCTAATCGGGCCTGCCTGCGGACATGTGGTCATCAATACTGCAGTTTCCGCGCACAGTCGCTAGAATGGCCGCCTTTGCGAAGTTCTGGAGTTTTTCCCCCATGCGCACCTTTCGGTTGGTGATTTCCTGCCCTGACCGCGTTGGCATCGTTGCCAAAGTCAGTAACTTTCTGGCATCCCACAACGGTTGGATCACCGAAGCGAGCCACCACTCGGATAATCAGAACGGCTGGTTCTTCATGCGTCACGAGATCCGTGCCGATTCGCTGCCGTTCGGTATTGAAGTACTGCGCGAGAAGTTTGCGCCGATCGCCGAAGAGTTCTCGATGGACTGGCGCATTACCGATACCGAACAGAAGAAACGCGTAGTGCTGATGGCCAGCCGCGAATCCCACTGTCTGGCAGACTTGCTGCACCGCTGGCACAGCGACGAGCTCGATTGCGAAATCTCCTGCGTGATTTCCAACCACAATGACCTGCGCAGCATGGTCGAGTGGCATGGCATTCCTTATTACCATGTCCCGGTCAATCCGCAGGACAAGGAGCCGGCCTTCGCCGAAGTCTCGCGTCTGGTCAAGCAGCACGACGCCGAAGTGGTGGTGCTGGCGCGCTACATGCAGATCCTGCCGCCGGCCCTGTGCCGCGAATACGCACACAAGGTGATCAACATTCACCACAGCTTCCTGCCGTCGTTCGTCGGTGCCAAGCCGTACCATCAGGCGTCGCTGCGCGGCGTGAAGCTGATCGGCGCGACCTGCCACTACGTGACCGAAGAGCTGGATGCCGGCCCGATCATCGAGCAGGACGTGGTACGCGTCAGCCACAGCGACAGCATCGAAGACATGGTGCGTTTCGGCCGTGACGTCGAGAAGATGGTGTTGGCCCGTGGTCTGCGCTATCACCTCGAAGACCGCGTGCTGGTGCACGGCAACAAGACCGTGGTGTTCTGATCGGTCTGAAAGTCTGCGGTTGAAAAATCAAGGGTCTGGGCGTTCAATCGTCCAGGCCCTTTTTCATTTCATCCCTGAGGAACTGCCCATGAGCGATCCACTGGACAAAGCCACTTCCAAAGCGCCGGCCACCGTGGGTGAGGGGTGTTTGAGCAGGTATGATCCCGAAGACATGACGCCGGAGGACGGGACAGAGTTTCCCGGGGCTGCCGAATTATGGGAGCAAATGAAAGAACAGCTGGACGAACCTAAGAAGCCTGTCTGACCTTCATCAATTTCTTGAGCAACGGTCGTCCCAGCATCAGCACAAACACCGGGCCACCCACCAGCAGATAGAAATAGAACGTCACTGCCCGCCAGATCAGGATTGCCGCCGCCGCTGTGGATTTGCCGACCATGGGCGCCAGCAGCGCCGCCGAGGTCAATTCCGCCGCGCCTGCGCCCCCCGGCAACAGCGTGAACTGGCCCGCACCCAGCGACAGCATCTGCACCAGAAAGCTCCAGGCCCACTGCAAGTCCGCACCCAGCCCGCGCAGCGCCAGATACAGCACGCTGTAACGCAGCAGCCAATGCACGCACGTCAACGCAAACACTTTGCTCAAGGTCTGCCACGGCAATTTCAGGGTATCGGTGAACGCTGCAAGAAAGTGCAAGAGCTTGCGCGCCCAGCGTCGGCGGGTGCTGTGCTCGACGTTCATGCGGGCCAACAGGCGCCCGCTCAGGCGAATCAGTGCGCGATGATAGCGCGCCAACAGTGCACAACCGATCAGGCCGCCGAATAACGACACGGCACTGACCATCAGCAGCCATTCCATACGGTCGCTCAGGTGCTGGAACAGCGCGTAGATCAGAATTGCGCTCAAGGCGCAGAGAAAGAACAGCAGATCGCTCAACTGATCCATCGCAAACACCGCGCTGCCCCGCGCCGGGCGCACGCCGCAACGGGCCAGCAGGGCCATGATGGTCAGCGGACCGCCGCTGCCACCGGGGGTGGCGCAATAGGCAAACTCGGCGGCCATCACCACCCCGAGACTCTTCAGCGGTGAGACGCGATCTCGTTGATCGCCCAGTAACAGCCGCAAGCGCAGGGTGTTGATACCCCAGCAGAGCAGGATCATGCCGAACAGCACCAGCAGCCATGGCAGCGGAAAGCTTTGCAGGCGTGACCAGATTTCATTGCCACCGAGCAGCAGCGGAATCAGCAGCGCCGCGAGCAGGCCGATCAACAACAGAATGCCGCGGCTCATGCGGCGTGCCCGAGTTGCCCGCGCTGTTGCGCCAGCCAGTCAATCTTGGTCATCGGCATGCGTCCTTCGGCGAGCAGGCGTTTGAGGGTTTGCAGCCAGTAGTTTCGCGAGTAACGGTAGCGTATATCCACCGGGTGCAGGCCGAGGCGAATCACCGGGGCCTGACGCCAGCGCTGCTCGCGTTGGTCGCTGAGGACTTTCGACAGGCCACGGCGCCAGGCACTGCGGGCGCTCCACACCAGACCGGGAGCATCGATCGAGGTGAAATCCGGCAGGCAATAAAGATGCTGCGGATCGCTGGTGTAGTGCAACGGCAACTCGCGCAAGGCCTGGCGCGTACCCTCGCTCATCAGCCAGGCCGGGGCGACGAAACCGTGTAACGGCCAGTCGTAGCGCTGGAACAACTCGATACCGGCACGCAGTCGCGCAAGCGCGGCTTCGCGGGACAGGTGATAGAACTCGCCTTCGTGGGTGTAGATCCGGCGCATGAACCAGTCGCGGGGCGTGGTCGGCGCCGGCTCGCGGTCGTCATGGTAAAAACCGTGCAAGGCCAGTTCATCGCCACGGGCCACCCGCTCGCCGAGCCTGCGACAGAACGCCGGATGCGCTTCAAGAGCATCGCGCCCATGGAAATTCGGTACCACCAACCAGGTCATCGGCACGCCGCCCAGCGCATCGACGGCTTCGACGAATGGCTGATAATCCGCCCACGTCGACGGTGCTACGTCGTGCAGCACCAGCAACACGGCGCGGCGGTTCAGGGGATCAGCCATTGGCCACCCGAGGCCAGGAATGGCCGAGGACCGCGTGATAATGACCGAGCAGGCTGTCGACCACACTGTCCCAGGAATAATGCCTTTCGACGTGTTGCCGCGCCTGCTGGCCGAGTTTCACGCAGCCGCGACTGAACAATTCGCGCACGGCATTGGCCATGGCTTGTGGGTTGTTCGGTGCGCACAGCAAGCCGCAGTTCTGGTTGATGATTTCCTCGAACGCCCCGGCCGCCACTGCGACCACCGGAATCCCGCAGGCCATGGCTTCGAGGATCACCAGACCGAAGGTTTCCTGATCGCCGGCATGCAGCAGGGCGTCGGCGCTGGCCATTAATCGCGCCACGGTGGCGGCCGGGCAGAACCCGTCGATCACGCTGACATTGTCCGGGACCACGGCGGGCATCGATGAGCCGACCAGCAACAGGTGATAGCGCGGGCCGAGGCGTCGCATGCATTTGAGCAGCACCGGCAGGTTCTTCTCTTTGGAGCCGCGCCCGGCAAAGATCAGCAGACGGGTGTCTTCGGCAATCCCCAGTTCGGCGCGCAGACCGTTGTCGCGGGCGTCGGGGTGAAAGGTTTGCAGATCCACCCCCAGTGGCTGCACAAAGACATTGCGCACCCCCAGCCCGGTGAGTTTGTCGGCCATGACCTGGCTCGGCGCCAGCACCCGGTCGAAATTGCCGTAGAGTTTGGTGACATACGCCTCGACATTCGGCGTGACCCAATGGCCCATGCGGTTGCTGACCAATAGCGGCAGATCCGAGTGATAAAAGCCGATCACCGGCACATCCAGTTGGCGTCGTGCATCCAGCGCTGCCCAGGCAGTCAGGTACGGGTCGCCGACTTCGATCAGGTCGGGCTGCAAATCCTGCAGGACATTGCGCCACGGCGCCAGACGCAGCGGGAAGCGATAGCCTTTGCCAAACGGCAGTGCAGGCGCGGGCACCGTGTAGACGCCATCGTGTTCACTAAAGTGTGCGCCGGGGATCAGCAGGCTGTGGCGAATGCCCGGTTTGACGCCCAGCCGACGATGCTTGGCGTCCAGATAGGTGCGTACGCCGCCGCTGGCCGGGGCGTAGAACATGGTGATGTCGGCGATGTGCACAATGACGAACCCTCCGCTGTGTTGCTCTCCCTTGGTTGACCTTTATCCAGAATAGATGTTCGGTCGGGATTGCGCGGGGGGAGTGTCAGGGAGGGGGGTGGTGTTTGACAGGACGCCTTCGCGAGCAAGCCCGCTCCCACAGGGATCTGCAAACGACACAGATCCAATGTGGGAGAACAGGGTGTTGTAGGCGATATGCGCGGGGGGAGTATCAGGGAGGGGTTGTGGTGTTTGACAAGATGCTTTCGCGAGCAGGCTCGCTCCCACAGGGATCTGCAAACGACACAGATCCAATGTGGGAGAACAGGGTGTTGTAGGTGATATGCGCGGGGGGAGTGTCAGGGAGGGGGTGTGGTGTTTGACAGGACGCCTTCGCGAGCAAGCTCGCTCCCACGGGGATCTGCAAACGACACAGATCCAATGTGGGAGAACAGGGTGTTGTAGGTGATATGCGCGGGGGGGGGGGGAGTGTCTGCGAGGGGTTGTGGTGTTTGACAGGATGCCTTCGCGAGCAGGCTCGCTCCCACAGTGGTTTTTGGTGGAACTCACAATGTGTGAACACCGAAGATCCAATGTGGGAGCGGGCTTGCTCGCGAAGAGGCCAGTGGCAGCGCCTTAAATTCTGAAGCTACCGACCAACTGCTTCAGCCGCGAAGCCTGCTGTTCCAGATCCGAGCACGCGCGCAACGTCGCCTGCAGGTTCTCGACGCCTTCCTGGTTCAGCGTGTTGATCTCGGTGATGTCGACGTTGATCGACTCGACCACCGCGGTCTGCTCCTCGGTCGCGGTCGCTACCGACTGGTTCATCCCGTCGATTTCGCCGATGCGCTGGGTCACGCTGTTGAGGCGTTCGCCGGCGAGGTTGGCGATTTCCACGCTGTCCTGGCTGTGGCGCTGACTGTCGCTCATGGTGCTCACCGATTCACGGGCGCCGACCTGCAGCTCCTCGATCATGGTCTGCACCTGCTGCGCCGATTCCTGGGTGCGGTGCGCCAGGTTGCGCACTTCGTCGGCGACCACGGCAAAGCCGCGTCCGGCCTCACCGGCCCGCGCCGCTTCGATCGCCGCGTTAAGCGCCAGCAGGTTGGTCTGCTGGGAGATGCTGGTGATCACTTCCAGAATCTGCCCGATGTTCACGGTTTTGCTGTTCAGCGACTCGATGTTGCTGCTGGAGGCGCTGAGCATGCTCGACAGTTGATTCATCGCCTTGATGCTGCGATCCACCACTTGCTGGCCGTCTTCGGCGAGGCCGCGGGCGTCACTGGCCTGGTTCGAAGCTTGCGCGGCGTTGCGGGCGATTTCCTGGGCGGCGGCGCCCAACTGATTGATCGCGGCGGCGACGCTGCTGGTGCGCGAGGCTTGCTGATCGGAGTTGTACATCGACGAGTTGGACGCCGCGACCACGCGCAACGCGACCTCGTTGACTTGCCCGGTGGCCGAAGACACTTCGCGGATCGAGCCGTGAATACGCTCGACGAAACGGTTGAATGCGGTACCCAACACACCGAATTCATCGTTATTGACGATGGTCAGGCGCTTGGTCAGGTCGCCTTCACCGTCAGCGATGTCTTCCATGGCGCGGGTCATGACGTGCAGTGGCTGGATCAGCAGGCGAATCAGCATGCCCAGCAGCGCGATGATGATGACCACCGCAATCACCGTGGCAATCACCGCCGAGGTGCGGAACTCACTGAGCATCGCGAAGGCTTTGTCCTTGTCCACCGACAAACCGATGTACCAGTTGACCGAAGGCAGGCCTTTGATCGGGGTGAAGCTGACGATGCGGGTCTTGCCATCGACGGTGATTTCACTGAAGTCGCTGCTGATGCGCGGGGTGTCCTGCGGATAGGCTTCTTTCAGCGACTTCATCACCAGCGCCTTGTCCGGGTGCACCAGGATCTTGCCGTCGGCGCTGACCAGGAACGCGTAGCCCATGCCGGAGAAGTCCCGGGCGGTGAGGGTGTCGACCAGGGTTTGCAGGCTCAGGTCACCGCCCACCACGCCAACGCTCTGGCCGGCCTTTTTCGAGGCGGTGGCGATGGAGATGATCAACTGCCCGGTGGCGGCGTCGATGTACGGCTCGGTCAGGGTCGACGCGCTGCTGCTCTCGGCCCCTTTGTACCAAGGGCGCACCCGTGGATCGAAGCCGTCCGGCATCTTCACGTCCGGGCGGATGGTGAAGTGACCGGTGGCATCGCCGAGGTAAGTGGCCATGAACGTCGAGGTCAGGGATTTCTGTTCCAGCAGGCTGGCGACGTTGGCGGGTTCCGGATTGATGGCGATGTTCTGGGCGGCGTTCTCGACCAGCAGAATGCGCCCGTTGAGCCAGGTCTGGATGTTATCGGCAGTGACTTCGCCCATCTCGTTGAGATAGTTGTTCAGGTCAGCGCGGATCGCGTTGCGTTGCAGCCAGTCGTTGTACAGCGTGAACGAGGCGAAAGCGGCGATGACGATGAGGCCGGCGGCAAGCAAAATTTTATGGCTGAAGCGCAGATTTTTGTTCATGGCTTGGGGTTCCGCTAAGGTCTTAATGTCCTGGGCGTGCTTTTATAAAGGCGCGCAATATGGGCAAGGGTGAAACAAACTGATATTTCCGACTCTCCTTAGGGAAATGTCCGACCGACTTTTCAGTCAGGTTCTCGCCTTTATCTATCGGCCATACCGGATTAAAGATTAACCATAGGTGACAAAATGCCTGACACATCGCAACTCGTTATCGGCGCCGATCTGGCGGGGCAACCGATTGCTCAGGCCATGCGCCTGGCGAACCGCCACGGGCTGATCGCCGGTGCGACCGGGACTGGCAAGACCGTGACTTTGCAGCGTCTTGCCGAAGCATTCAGTGATGCCGGCGTCGCGGTGTTCGCCGCTGACATCAAGGGCGACCTGTGCGGGCTGGGTGCTGCCGGCAATCCGCAGGGCAAGGTCGCCGAGCGCATCGCCGGCATGCCTTGGCTCGATTACAAGCCGCAGGCCTATCCGGTGACGTTGTGGGACATTCACGGCGAATCCGGTCATCCGTTGCGCACTACGTTGAGTGAAATGGGCCCGTTGCTGATCGGCAGCCTGCTGGAGCTGACCGACAGCCAGCAGGCCGCGCTGTACGCGGCCTTTAAAGTAGCGGACCGCGAAGGCCTGTTGCTGCTGGACCTGAAAGACCTCAAGGCGCTGCTCAATCACCTCAAGGACAATCCGCAGCTGCTCGGCGAAGACGCCGCGCTGATGACCACCGGTTCCAGTCAGGCGCTGTTGCGTCGGCTGGCGACCCTGGAGCAGCAGGGCGCTGAAGCCTTGTTCGGCGAACCGGCGCTGCAACTGGAAGACATTCTGCAACCGGCCGCCGATGGCCGTGGGCGCATTCATTTGCTCGATGCCAGCCGCCTGGTCCACGAAGCGCCGAAGGTCTACGCGACCTTTCTGCTGTGGCTGCTGGCCGAGTTGTTCGAGCAGTTGCCGGAGCGCGGCGATGCCGACAAACCGCTGCTGGCGTTGTTCTTCGATGAGGCGCACCTGTTGTTCGGCGATACGCCCAAGGCGTTGCAGGACCGGCTTGAGCAAGTGGTGCGATTGATCCGCTCCAAGGGCGTCGGGGTGTATTTCGTTACTCAGTCGCCGAGTGATTTGCCGGACAGCGTGCTGGCGCAACTCGGTCTGCGGATCCAGCACGGCTTGCGCGCGTTCACCGCCAAGGAACAGAAATCCCTGCGTGCGGTGGCGGATGGTTTTCGGCCAAATCCGGCGTTTGACACCTTGTCGGTGCTGACGGAGCTCGGCATCGGCGAAGCGTTGGTCGGTTCGCTTGCCGAGAAGGGAACACCGGAAATGGTCCAGCGGGTGTTGGTGGCACCGCCGCAATCGCGGATCGGGCCGTTGAGCGAAACCGAGCGCACGATGCTGATTGCCGGCTCGCCGTTCAAGGGCCGTTATGACAAGCCGATTGATCGTGAGTCGGCGTACGAAATCCTGATGGGCCGCAAGGATCTGGCGCCGCCGGCAGAAACACCGGCCGGCAAGCCGGCAGCCGAGGAACCGAGCCTGGCCGATCGTGCCGGGGAGTTTCTGGGGACGGCGGCGGGGCAAGCGCTGAAGTCGGCGATGCGCCAGGCGGCCAATAATCTGGGTAAACAACTGGTGCGCGGCTTGATGGGCTCGTTGCTCGGTGGCAGCAAACGGCGTTGAGCCAAACTGTGGGAGCGGGCTTGCTCGCGAAAGCGGGCTGCCAGTTAACAATAATGTTGACTGAAAGGACGCCTTCGCGAGCAAGCCCGCTCCCACATTGGATAAGTGGCAGTTTTCTGGATTGAGATCAGGATTTGTCTTTGGCGTGTGCCGCCAGGCGCTCAAGTGCCGCACGCAGAGCGGGATCGCTGATCCCGTCCGCCGTTGACTGAATCGTCTGCGCGGCATCCGTCGACAGATCCATCGAGTGTCCGCTTGCCCGGCGCTGGACCAGCGGCGGTTGCACGCGGAACTGGATGCGCGTCAGGTTGGCGAATTCTTCGAACAGTTGCAGTTGGCGTTGCAGGCGTTTTTGCTGGTAGCGCAGGCGCGTCGCCCAGTGTCCGTCAGTCACCACCAGCGTCAATTGGCCTTCGCGCCACTTGGCCACGTGGCAATGTTCGCGGGCGGCAGGTTGCAGCTGGCTTTCGAGCAGGCGCTGCAGATGCCCCAGGCGTTGGGCATGGCCGAGCAGAGCCTTGAGGGGTTTGGCTTCGCGAAGCAGAGCGGCGGGTGCCCTGGCTGTAAGGGGGCGAAATGCCATGTTCGAACACCTGAGGTAACAGAAGCGCCATGGTAGCAGAAAGCAACGGAACCACTCGCCCATTGCTTTTGTCCCTGCTTTACCCATTAAATCAACGACTAACTTCGTCCCTTGATGGGTTGAAGTTGAGCAAAACGCCCTTATTTTAAGTGAGCCCCGTCAAAGCGCAGTGCCAGCATCGTGGAATATCGCCACTTTCCTCACCACCGTTTCCGGGTAGAATGCTCGTTCGCATGCGGCCATGAGGGCTGCACGGGCGACTCACGGGGCCGCCCTCCATCCCTTTAGTGTGGAAGATCCTGCCGATATGTTTGCGCCTTTGTTAAAGAAACTTTTTGGAAGCAAGAACGAGCGTGAAGTCAAACGCATGCTCAAGACGGTGCAGCTCGTCAATGCCTTCGAAGAGCAAATGGTGGCCCTTTCGGACGATCAGTTGCGCGCCAAGACCAATGAGTTCAAGGCCCGTATCGCCAAAGGGGAATCCCTCGACAAGCTGTTGCCTGAAGCCTTCGCGGTCGCCCGTGAAGCGGGCAAGCGCGTCATGGGCATGCGCCACTTCGACGTCCAGTTGATCGGCGGCATGACCTTGCATGAAGGCATGATTGCCGAAATGCGTACCGGTGAGGGTAAAACCCTCGTGGCAACCCTGGGCGTTTACCTCAACGCGCTGTCCGGCAAGGGCGTGCACGTTGTGACCGTGAACGACTACCTGGCCCGCCGTGACGCCAACTGGATGCGTCCGCTCTACGAATTCCTCGGCCTGACCGTCGGCGTCGTGACGCCGTTCCAGCCGCCGGAAGAGAAGCGCGCCGCCTACGCTGCCGACATCACCTACGGTACCAACAACGAATTCGGGTTCGACTACCTGCGCGACAACATGGCGTTCAGCATGGAAGAGAAATTCCAGCGCGAACTCAATTTTGCCGTGATCGACGAAGTCGACTCCATCCTCATCGACGAAGCCCGTACCCCGCTGATCATTTCCGGTCAGGCCGAGGACAGTTCCAAGCTGTACATGGAGATCAACAAACTGATCCCGCAGCTGGAACTGCATGTGGAAGAAGTCGAAGGCCAGGTCACCAAGGCCGGTCACTACACCATCGACGAGAAGACCCGTCAGGTCGAACTCAACGAAGCCGGTCACCAGTTCATCGAAGAAATGCTCACCGGCGTCGGCCTGCTGGCCGAAGGCGAGAGCCTGTACTCGGCGCATAACCTGGGCCTGCTGACCCACGTCTACTCGGGTCTGCGTGCGCACAAGCTGTTCCATCGCAACGTCGAATACATCGTGCAGGACGGCCAGGTCGTGCTGGTCGACGAACACACCGGTCGTACCATGCCGGGCCGTCGTCTGTCCGAAGGCCTGCACCAGGCCATCGAAGCCAAGGAAGGTCTGAACATTCAGGCCGAGAGCCAGACTCTGGCTTCGACCACGTTCCAGAACTACTTCCGTCTGTACACCAAGCTGTCCGGCATGACCGGTACCGCCGACACCGAAGCGTTCGAATTCCACCAGATCTATGGCCTGCAGGTCATGGTCATTCCGCCGAACAAGCCGTTGGCGCGTAAAGACTACAACGACCTGGTGTTCCTGACCGCCGAAGAGAAATACGCGGCGATCATCAACGACATCAAGGAAGGCATGGCCCAGGGCCGTCCGATCCTGGTGGGTACCGCGACCATCGAAACTTCCGAGCACGTGTCCAACCTGCTCAGCAAGGAAGGCATCGAGCACAAGGTACTGAACGCCAAGTTCCACGAAAAAGAAGCCGAGATCATCGCGCAAGCCGGTCGTCCGGGCGCCCTGACCATCGCTACCAACATGGCCGGTCGTGGTACCGACATCCTGCTGGGCGGTAACTGGGAAGTGGAAGTCGCGGCGCTGGAAAACCCGAGCCCCGAGCAGATCGCCCAGATCAAGGCCGACTGGCAGAAGCGTCACCAGCAAGTGCTGGAGTCCGGCGGTCTGCAGGTCATCGCCTCCGAGCGTCACGAATCCCGTCGTATCGACAACCAGCTGCGTGGCCGTGCCGGTCGTCAGGGCGACGCCGGTTCCAGCCGCTTCTACCTGTCGCTGGAAGACAGCCTGATGCGCATCTTCGCCTCTGACCGGGTGAAGAACTTCATGAAAGCCCTGGGCATGCAGCCTGGCGAAGCGATCGAGCACCGCATGGTGACCAACGCGATCGAGAAGGCGCAGCGCAAGGTCGAAGGTCGCAACTTCGACATCCGCAAGCAACTGCTCGAGTTCGACGACGTCAACAACGAACAGCGTAAAGTGATTTATCACATGCGTAACACGTTGCTGGCCGCCGACAACATCGGTGAAACCATCGCCGATTTCCGTCAGGACGTGCTCAACGCCACCGTCAGCGCACACATTCCGCCGCAATCGCTGCCAGAGCAATGGGACGTGGCCGGTCTGGAAGCTTCGCTGGAAAGCGACTTCGGGGTGAAACTGCCGATCCAGCAATGGCTCGACGAAGACGATCACCTGTACGAAGAGACGCTGCGCGAGAAGCTGATGGTCGAGCTGATGGCCGCGTACAACGAGAAAGAAGATCAGGCCGGTGCCGAAGCACTGCGCTCGTTCGAGAAGCAGATCGTCCTGCGCGTTCTCGACGACCTGTGGAAAGACCACCTGTCGACCATGGATCACCTGCGTCACGGCATCCACCTGCGTGGCTACGCCCAGAAGAACCCGAAGCAGGAATACAAGCGCGAGTCGTTCACGCTGTTCTCCGAGCTGCTGGATTCGATCAAGCGCGACTCGATCCGTGTGCTGTCGCACGTTCAGGTGCGCCGCGAAGATCCGGAAGCCGAAGAGCAACGCCTGCGTCAGGAAGCCGAAGCACTGGCCGCCCGCATGCAGTTCGAACACGCCGAGGCCCCTGGTCTTGATCAACCGGAAGTGTTGGGTGAAGAGGTCGATGTGGCCCTCGCCACCGCTCCGGTTCGCAACGAGCAGAAGCTGGGCCGCAACGAACTGTGCTACTGCGGTTCGGGCAAGAAATTCAAGCATTGCCACGGGCAGATCCAGTAAACCCCGTTTCAATCGCTGAAATACCCGCGCCGCGACCGGCTCCTGCCGTCGCGGCGTTTTGCCATTTAATCCGCCGCCTTCTTGTCGAAAACAGCAGGAAGCGGTGCTGACATCATTGAGTAAGGAGCGCATTCATGGCTGTTGGTCTTGGTCCTTTGCCAACGTTGCACCCGGTTGCCGGTTTTGAACTCGGTATTGCCTCGGCCGGCATCAAGCGCCCCGGGCGCAAGGATGTGGTAGTGATGCGCTGCGCCGAGGGTTCGACCGTGGCCGGCGTGTTCACGCTGAACGCCTTTTGCGCCGCGCCGGTGATCCTGGCGAAAAAACGTGTGCAGAACGACGTGCGTTACTTGCTGACCAACACCGGTAACGCCAACGCCGGTACCGGTGAGCCAGGCCTGGCGGCTGCCGAGCGCACCACCGCCAGACTCGCCGAGCTGACCGGTGTCGATGCCAGCCAGATCCTGCCGTACTCCACCGGCGTGATCGGCGAGCCACTGCCGGTCGAGAAGATCGAAGGCGCGCTGCAGGCCGCACTGGATGACCTGTCGGAAAACAACTGGGCAGCGGCCGCCACCGGCATCATGACCACCGACACCCTGCCCAAGGGTGCCAGCCGCCAGTTCCAGCATGACGGCGTGACCATCACCGTCACCGGTATCAGCAAAGGCGCAGGCATGATCCGCCCGAACATGGCGACCATGCTCGGCTACATCGCCACCGACGCCAAAGTCTCCCGCGATGTGCTGCACAACCTGATGCTCGACGGTGCGAACAAGTCATTCAACCGCATCACCATCGATGGCGATACTTCGACCAACGACTGCTGCATGCTGATCGCCACCGGCAAGGCTGCGTTGCCGGAAATCACCCGCGCCGAAGGCGAGCTGTTCAACAAGCTGAAACAGGCAGTGTTCGAAGTGTGCATGGACGTGGCCCAGGCCATCGTGCGTGACGGCGAAGGCGCGACCAAGTTCGTCACCGTTGAAGTCAACGGCGGCGGCAATCATCAGGAATGCCTCGACGTCGGTTACACCGTGGCCCACTCGCCGCTGATCAAGACCGCGCTGTTCGCCTCCGACCCGAACTGGGGCCGTATTCTCGCCGCTGTCGGCCGTGCCGGTGTGCCGAATCTGGATGTGAGCAAGATCGACGTGTTCCTCGGCGATGTGTGTATTGCCAGCCGTGGCGCGCGCGCAAGCACCTACACTGAGGCGCAAGGCTCGGCGGTGATGCAGCAGGAAGAGATCACCATCCGTATCGAGCTGGGTCGCGGCGATTGCAGCGAAACCATCTGGACCACCGACCTGTCGCATGAATACGTGAAGATCAACGCCGAGTACCGTACCTGATTTAATCTGAGACCGAGTCGCCGCCATCGCGAGCAGGCAACATCAATGTTGAATGTGCCGGCCTCTTCGCGGGCAAGCCCGCTCCCACAGGGTTCTGCGGTGTACGACAGAAACCATTGTGGGAGCGGGCTTGCCCGCGAACGCGTCGGTCCAGTCACTACAAGTCTTGAAGCTTTCCACTGACGAAAAGGCGCCACACCATGTCCCTGCACCTGATCATCGGCGACAAACTGCTGTCCTCCTGGTCCCTGCGCGCCGCCCTGGCGCTGGAACTGACCGGCGCTCCCTACACCGAAGAACTGATCAAGCTCGGCAAGCCCGATACCCGCGAGCGGCTGCTCAAGCATTCGCCGACGGCCAAGGTGCCGCTGCTGCAAACCTCTCGCGGCACCATTGCCGATTCTCTGGCGATCGCCGAATACCTGGCCGAGCAGTTTCCGTCCGAGCAGCTCTGGCCGAGCGATGTTTATGCCCGTGCCCAGGCGCGGTCCGCCTGCGCGCAGATGCACAGCGGCTTTTTCGCCATGCGCAATCATATGCCGTTCAACCTGAACCACGACGCCCCGCTTGATCCGGTGCCGCCGGAAGTGAAGGTCGATATCGAGCGCATGCTCGCGCTGTGGGCCGAATGCCGCTCGGCGGCCACTGAGCCTGGGCCGTATCTGTTTGGCCGAGTGAGTCTGGCTGACGCGTTCTTCGCACCGATTGCCGTGCGTCTGCGTACCTACCAGGTGCAGTTGCCGGCGGTTGATCAAGCCTATGTTGAAACCGTCTACCAATGGCCCGCCTTCAAGGCGTGGCAGAAGGCTGGACTGGAGGAGTTGAATCCGTGAAACGCGTACACGTCGCGGCTGCCGTCATTCGTGACGACAGCGGCAAAATCCTCATCGCCCGCCGTGCCGACACCCAGCATCAGGGTGGCCTGTGGGAATTTCCCGGCGGCAAGGTCGAGGCTGACGAATCCGTCGAAAGCGCCCTGGCCCGCGAGCTGCAGGAAGAGCTGGGCATTGTTGTCGGCGCGGCTCGTCCACTGATCAAGGTTCGCCACGATTACCCGGACAAACAGGTGTTGCTGGATGTCTGGGAAGTCTCCCGGTTTACCGGTGAGCCGCACGGTGCCGAGGGCCAGCCACTGGCCTGGGTAACCGCCAAGGATCTGCTGAACTATGAGTTTCCGGCGGCCAATCAGCCGATCGTTGCCGCAGCGCGCCTTCCCGCTGAATACCTGATCACCCCGGAAGATCTGGAAGCCCCGGCCTTGCTGCGCGGCATCCAGAAGGCGATTGCCGGCGGGATCAAGCTGATCCAGTTGCGCGCGCCGAACGGTTATGACCCCAAATACCGCGATCTGGCGGTGGATGCCGTCGGCCTCTGCGCCGGCAAGGCGCAGTTGATGATCAAGGGGCCGTTCGAATGGCTCGGCGATTTCCCGTCTGCCGGTTGGCACATCACCGCCGCGCAATTGCGCAAATACGCCGCAGCGGGCCGGCCGTTACCGGCAGAGCGCTGGTTGGCGGCGTCCTGCCATAACGCTGAAGAGCTGGCGCTGGCCGAGCAGATGGGCGTGGATTTCGTCACGCTGTCGCCGGTTCAGCCGACCTTGACCCACCCGGATGCGCAGCCGTTGGGCTGGGAGCAGGCTTCGACGTTGATTGAGGGCTTTGGCAAGCCGGTGTTCTTGCTTGGTGGCGTTGGCCCGGCGGAGCGTGAGAAGGCTTGGAGTGTTGGGGCTCAGGGTGTGGCGGGGATTCGGGCGTTCTGGCCTGATTCTGTTTAAAGGCTACCGGCCTCATCGCGAGCAGGCTCACTCCTACAGTTGACCGCGTTCCAACTGAAGTAACGCGGTCAACTGTGGGAGCGGGCTTGCTCGCGAAGGCGTCCGTTCAGGCGCTAGATTTCTAAAGGTTTTGCAGCAGGTTGCCACAAAATCTCCGCCACCCTCTGCCGCCGCGCAATCAACCGCGCTGCCACAAACAACAAGTCCGACAACCGATTGATGTACGCCAGACCAACCCCGGCCAACGGCTCGAGCGCGTTCAAATGCTGACAACGCCGCTCGGCACTGCGCGCCAGACTGCGGCACACATGGGCCTGGGCAATCAGCAGCGAACCGCCGGGCAGAATGAAATTCTCCAGCGGCCCCAATTCCTCATTCCACACATCAATCGCCGCTTCCAGGCGCTCGATTTCCGCCGCGTTCAGCGCCTGATACTCAGGCATTGCCAGCTCACCCCCCAGGTCGAACAAGCGGTGCTGGCAAGGCGCGAGCACGTCGATCAGCTCATTCAATCCCGGAAACGCCTCGCGCTCGGCGATCAGCCCGGCCAGCAGCACGCCGACCTGACTGTTCAGCGTATCGACCTCGCCAATCGCTTCGATGCGCGGGTGATCCTTGGGCACGCGGCGGCCATCGCCCAGGCCGGTTTCGCCGGTATCGCCAGTGCGGGTGTAGATCTTCGACAAGCGAAAGCCCATGGGTTACCTCTGTAGTTGATTGGTTTCGGCGGCAATGGCCGCCGGTTGTGCCAGCGGCAGGCGCAGGGTGAAGCAGGTGCCCTGACCGGGCGCCGATTGCACTTCCATCTGGCCTTTGTGGTTGTTGGTGATGATGAAGTACGACACCGACAGCCCAAGGCCGGTGCCCTGGCCGATTTCCTTGGTGGTGAAGAACGGCTCGAAGGTGCGCTTGCGCACGCTCTCGCTCATGCCGATGCCGTTGTCCTCGACCTGAATCTCGGCCCATGGCGGGTTCAGTTTGGTGCGCAAAATGATCCGCCCCGGCTCACTGTCGTCTTCGCGCTGGTGAATGGCTTGCGCGGCGTTTTTCAGCAGATTGAGCAACACTTGTTCCAGTTCGTTGGCGGTGCCCGGCACCGGGCCGAGCGCCGGGTCGAACTGGCGGATGATCGCCTGGCCCTTGAAGTCGAAACCGATCGCCAGATCGAAGTCGTTGCCGGCAATTTCTACAGCCTGATCGATCAGCGCGGGCAGATCGCACGGGGCCATTTGCCGGGTGCTGCGGCGGCTGAAGCTGAGCATGTGCGTGACGATTTTTGCCGCGCGGGCACCGGCCTGCTGGATGCCATCGAGCAATTTCGGTACTTCGCGGCTTTGCAGGTATCGGTTGACCGTGTCCAGTTCGATGCCGAGCTGTTCGGCGGTTTCGAGGTTCTTCGGCAGATCCGCCGACAGCCGCCGGCGAATGTTCTGCACGTTGTGCAGGATCGCGCCCAGCGGGTTGTTGATCTCATGGGCCATGCCGGCGGCGAGGCCGCCGACCGAGAGCATTTTTTCCGACTGCACCATCATTTCTTCCAGCGACAGGCGCTGGGTGATGTCGTCGATACGGATCACCACACCACGCCCGGCACCGCCCATCAGCGGGTAAAAGGTCAGGGCGTAGTGTTTGGGTTCGTCATCCTTGAACCAGGTCACCCGTTCGATCTTCGCCACGGTGTGTTCTTCGACCGTTTGCTTCAGTTGTGGCAGAAACGGCTTGAGCGGTTCGAAGGCGAGGAAGATCGGCTGGTTCAGCGCCTCATCCAGGCGCGTCCCGGAGAGGGCGCTGGCCTCCTGGTTCCATTGGGTCACGTAGAGCTGCTCATCGAGAGCGATCAGCGCCGAGGGCATGGAGTCGATGATGCTGTTGAGGTAGTTCTGGAAACCGGTGAGCTTCTTCTCGATCTTGCTGCGCACCTGGACTTCCAGTTCCAGCTTGCGGTTGGTGTGGCGGGTTTCCTCAGCCAGACCTTGAGCCTGATCGTAAGCTGCCTGCGAGTCGTCGCGGGCACGCTTGAGCTGCTGCTCGCGGGCTTCGATGCGCGAGAGCATGGTGTTGAACGCTTCGGCGAGGCTGCCGATCTCGTCGTGGTTACCGCGTGAAGCGCGCAGGGCGTAGTTTTCTTCGCGAGTGACCTGCCGCGACAGCTCTTCCAGCTCATGGATCGGGCGGGTGATCAGGCGTTTGATCTGCCGCGCAATCACCAGCCACAGCAGCACACTGAAAATCAGGATGCCGAGACTGGCGGTCAGGGTACCGGTGTAGAACGCCATCGGCAGTTCACTGCTGGCGACCAGCAGCAGATGCCCAGGCGCGGTGCCGGGGCGGGGCAGGGTGATCAATTGGTTGCTGCGAAACTCGGTGAGTTGCCAGGCTTCGACGTGCCGAAAGCGCTCCGGCAGATTGAGTTTTTCGCCACGCTGCACCTGGGCGATCCGGTCACCCTTGCCGTCGTACAAAGCCGCTGCGCGCAGCGGCGAATAACTGTCGAGTTCCTTGAGCAGGCGTTCGGCGCTTTGCGGCGACTCGAGGGCTTGCGACACCAGGCTCGGGTTGGACACCAGTCGGCCTATGGTCTGCAGGGCCTGTGGCGCCATGCTTTCCTGGGAGATGTAATAGGCGGCGCTGATAAAGGTCAGGTTGGCGACCAGCAGGACGGTGGTCAACAACACCAGCAGGGCGGCCAGCAGTTTCTGGCCGACCGGCAGGTTTTCAAGGCGCTGGCGCAATGGCATCAGGTTTATCACGGCAAAGGAACAAGTGGGCAGCGTAGCCGCTGCTCAGTCGCTGGGCAATCCAAGGCTGTGCAGATGGCTGACCAGACGCTGCTGCAATTGATTGAGGTGCGGCAGGTTCAACTGGTGACGGGTGGCGACTTTGCAGGCGTGGCCCAGCAGGTAACTGATTTCGGTGCGGCGCTGGTTGGCCACGTCCTGATACATCGACGAGTAATTGGCTGCGGTGGCGTGGATCACCCGCTCGACTTCCTGTTGCAGATTGACCGCCGCGGCCGGTTGACCGCAGTGCTCCAGCAACTCGGCCAGCTCGTTGCACAGCGTGGCGACTTCGCATTGATGCTGCTCCAGCCCGCCGTTACGGCAATCGTGGAGCACGGTCAGCGGATTGATCGCGCAATTGAGCGCCAGTTTGCGCCACAGCCGGGTGAGGATGTCGGTGCTCCACTCATGGGGGATTTTCGCCGCATCAAGATCGTCCAGCCAGATTGGCGCTACCGGATGGCTGGCATCGCCCAGCCAGGTGAAACCGTGGCCGGCAAACACCACGCGCCAGTCGCCGTCGCGGAACGCGCCTTCGGTGCTGGAAGCGCTGATGCAGCGTGCCTGCGGTACCTGCGCTGCGACGGCGTCCTGACTGCCGAGGCCGTTCTGCAACAGGATCAGCTCGGCATCTGCGCTCAGGCGCGGGGCGAGGCGGGCGACCGCGCTCTCGGCGTCATAGGCCTTGCAGGCGACCAGCAGGCGGCGGATCGGCTCCGGGGCGTCCGCCGTTTGCGCGGGGACGGCATAGGTCGTGGCTGCGCCGTGTTCGACCAGCGTCAGACCGCCGGCCGCCTGATAGCTGCGCAAGCGCTCGGCATCCCGCACGATCAGCCGCACCGGCAGCCCGGCCCGGGCCAGACGCGTGGCCCACAGGGTGCCGAGGCTGCCGGCGCCGAGAACGTGCCAGGGGGTGGACATCAGTTTTTCACTCGGTAAGGTACTGGCATGCAAGGCTCGCCGTATCGGTGGGAAAAGACCCGTTATAATGAGCCGGATTTTAACCGCAAGCCAAGCGCGCTCCATCCTGATCGAGCGCGCCTTTTTATTGGAGAGACTACATGCCGTCGTTCGACGTGGTATCCGAACTGGACAAACACGAGCTGACCAACGCGGTCGAGAACGCCGTGAAGGAACTCGATCGTCGCTATGACCTGAAAGGCAAAGGCAGCTTCGAGTTCAAGGAAAAGGACCTGACCGTCAACCTGACCGCTGAAGCCGGGTTCCAGCTGGAAGCGATGATCGAGATCCTGAAGCTGGCCCTGACCAAGCGCAAGATCGATGTGCAGTGCCTTGAAGTAAAAGACGCTTACGCCTCGGGCAAGCTGATGAAGCAGGACGCGATCCTCAAGGAAGGCATCGACAAGGAGCTGGCGAAGAAGATCGTCGCTCACATCAAGGACGCCAAGCTCAAGGTACAGGCCGCCATTCAGGGCGAGCAGGTGCGTGTGACCGGCAAGAAGCGCGATGACCTGCAGGAAGCCATCGCGGCCCTGCGCGCCAAGGAATTCGGCATGCCATTGCAGTTCAACAACTTCCGCGACTAAGTCCGGTCAGATGGCTGTGGGAGCGGGCTTGCTCGCGAAAGCGGTGTGTCAGGCAACTCATTGTTGAATGACACACCGCTTTCGCGAGCAAGCCCGCTCCCACTTTTAATTTGTGTACAGCCCCGGGTAGCCGGACATCAGGAGATGGAAGATGGATTTGAATGCAGAGGTAGACAACCTGGTCAAGGCGTCCCAGGCGTGGATTCCGATGATCATGGAATACGGCAGTCGCGTGCTGCTGGCAGTGATTACCCTGGCCATCGGCTGGTGGCTGATCAACAAGGTCACGCAAAAGCTCGGCGGTCTGCTGGCCCTGCGCAATGCCGACCTGGCACTGCAAGGCTTCATCAGCAGCCTGGCGAACATCATTCTCAAGGTGCTGCTGATCGTCAGCGTGGCCTCGATGATCGGTGTCGAAACCACCTCGTTCGTCGCCGCGATTGGTGCTGCGGGTCTGGCGATCGGCCTGGCATTGCAGGGCAGTCTGGCGAACTTCGCCGGCGGCGTGTTGATTCTGCTGTTCCGTCCGTTCCGTATCGGTGACTGGATCGAAGCGCAAGGCGTGGCGGGTACGGTCGACAGCATCCAGA
Organism: Pseudomonas sp. RSB 5.4; assembly: GCF_037126175.1. Taxonomy (NCBI): domain Bacteria; kingdom Pseudomonadati; phylum Pseudomonadota; class Gammaproteobacteria; order Pseudomonadales; family Pseudomonadaceae; genus Pseudomonas; species Pseudomonas sp. RSB 5.4. The sequence goes on along the minus strand of NZ_CP146986.1, from coordinate 3,141,731 downwards.
TTTTCCACACCGTGCTGCGTACCGGTGACAACAAGACCATCATTGTCCCGAACGGCAATCTGTCGAACGGCATCATCACCAACACCAACCGTCAACCAACCCGCAAAGTGGTGTTTGACGTGGGTGTGGATTACGAAGCGGATCTGCAAAAGGCGCGTCAGGTGCTGCTGGATCTGGCCAAGGACGATCGCATTCTGCAGGACCCTGCGCCACAAGCGGTCATTTCGACTCTGGGTGACAGTTCGATCACTGTGTCCCTGCGTGTGTGGGTTAAAACTGCAGACTATTGGGATGTGATGTTCATGTTTAATGAACAGTCGCGTGATCGTTTGAAGACAGCCGGTATTGATATTCCGTTTCCACAGCGGGTGATTCGTGTGGTTCAGGAATCCGCGGTGTAATGATAGGTTGCTAATTAAATGCCTGACTTGTTGGTCAGGCATTTATTACAAGTGACAGGCAATAAAAAAGGCCCATCCGAAGATGGGCCTTTTTTTATGCTTCCAAACTAACCACTGACAATTACAGGATGTTCAGTGGGTATTCGGTGATCAGGCGGAACTCGTTGATATTGCCTTCAGCCTGGTCGGTGTTGCCACGGTGCCATGCCTGACGGATACGGAAGGACAGATCTTTGGCCGGGCCGGTCTGAACTACGTACTTGGCTTCAAGGTTGGTTTCGTGATGTTTGCCATCTTCACCGTAACCGTACGAACGGTATGGGCTGTCAATCGCCATTTTGTCGCCGTCGATATCCCAGCCTTTAACATAGCGAGCCATGAAGCTCAGACCCGGTACGCCGTACTCGGCCATTTTCAGGTCGTAACGAACTTGTGCAGACTTCTCGTTCGGACCGTTGAAGTCGGAGTACTGGACGGAGTTGGCCAGGAAGATCGAATCGCCACCGCGGTTGTTGTCACCCACACCGACGTAGTCGAATGGCGTGTCACCGTGAACCTTCTGGAAGGCCAGGGTAACGGTATGAGCTTTCAGGAACGAGAGCGCAGTCGCCAAGGAGAACGTGGTGTTGTTGATGTCGCCGGCATTGGACTTACCAGTGTCGGTGGTGCGGTAGATGTTGAAGTCGGTGTTCAGCGAAGTATCACCACTGATCGGGGTGGTGAGGTTCACGTTGGAGTAGTACTGGTTCCAGATGTCCTTGAACTTCGAACCGTAGAGCGACACGCTCAGGTTGTCGGTTATGCCGTACTTGCCGCCGGCGAAGTCCATGGTCTTGCCGGTAACAGGGTTACGGGTGGTGCTGGAGTATTGCGAGTGCAGTTCGCCGTCGCTGTTCATCTCGTCCTGGCTGGAGGCCGAGTAGAAGTGACCTGCTTCCAGATCCAGGTTCTGGACTTCGCTGCTCTGCAGTTGGAAGCCGGTAGCGGTCTGAGGAATCAGACGCGAGCCGCCGACAGCGAATACTGGAGAGGTGCTTGGCTGGAACTCACCGAATTTCAACTCGGTTTTGGAGATGCGGGCCTTGATTGCTGCACCGGCTTTGCCCAAGTTGTTCTGGACGCGGCCCTGGGAGTCGACGCTGGTGTTGCCCGAACCGACAGTGCCGTCGCCGCCATCCAGCTTGATGCCCAGGTAACCAAATGCATCAACACCAACACCGACAGTACCTTGGGTGTAGCCAGAGCTGAAGTTGCCCAGGAAACCCTGTGTCCAGTCGATCTGATCATTGGCTTCGTCTTTCTTGTCGCGGTTGAAGTAGTAGTTCTTCAACGTTTCGGTGAGTTTTGCATCTTCAACGAAACCTTTGGCTTCTGCCTGGTCACTAACAAACGGGGCGGCCGTAGCCAATTGAGTGCTGGCTGCTGCTGCAACAGCCAGTGCGATTGTGCTCCACTTCATCACGCGCATCGTGATTTGCTCCTTTGGTTTTAGAAGAGTACTGCCGTCCCACCTGTTTTATTATCTGGGCGGCTCTTTCTTTTTGTGTCGGCGCAAACTTATATCACGCCGACAATGTTGGCGATACTTGCTCATACAACCTTTCATGATCTTTACGACGACGTCGCAAACAGCTGGGTTGATGTCGCAAATTCACGTTACCCATGCAGCCGGGCTGACAACTTTATCGCTGTTTCTGGGCCTTTTTGCATCGGTAAAAAAGAGTCCCTGGCAAAACACTTGAATCTCCATTGGGGCAACCCTGCCACCGTATTGGTTGGTCTCCAGCTGCCACTTCCGGTGGCGCGCTTATAGACCATGTGTGTACTGATGCAACAAGCGTGCACAAAGTGCAGGGTTGCCACGTTTATTTTTCTGAACACCTGCCTGTAGCCGTAAAAACCGCATAAAAACGGGGGTTCAAGCCCTTTTGTATCAGGGGCTTGACGCATACCTTTGCATCGTGTTGTCACGTTCGCATGGCGGCGTGACAACCAAAAACGTTACCGGTTCACCCCGTCAGTGAGTATTTGGCGGATGCCCGACGCACTCAGCGTAGACGCACTGTGCGGTTTTGGTGCAAAAAATTTACAGGCTGTACCGGATTCATACAGCTTGCGGTGAGTCTGTCACCGGATGGCCAAGGCTGTTTCAGCTAGTTGCTCGCGTTCGAGGCCGGTTCAGGCTCCGGGATGGTGCACATTCTTTGTAGTTGTCTCTTGTCAGGGCTGTGGTGGCCTGGTCGAGTGCACTCATCGTGAAGCCCGGCGCATTCGCAGGTATGCTGCCTGCCTGTCGCTTGGTGCGTTGCCTGTCTGGGTGGCCGCTAAGCTGAATATGTAGATCAGCCGGGAGTGCACGCAGTGTTTGCTTTAGATTCACGACTTCAACAGGACACCCTGACCATCGGCGACTTCCCGCTCTGCCGACTGCTGCTGTCCAACGACGCCAATTACCCGTGGTTCATCCTGGTGCCTCGTCGCGACGATATCAGTGAGTTGTTTCAGTTGGATGTCGCCGACCAGCAGCAGTTGTGGCAGGAAACCACGGCGCTGGCCGAGCTGCTCAAGGACCTGTTCGATGCCGACAAGCTGAACGTCGCTACCCTGGGCAACGTTGTCAGCCAGCTGCATATGCATGTGATCGTGCGCAAGCGTGACGATGCGGCATGGCCAGCGCCGGTCTGGGGCAAACACCCGGCCAAAACCTATGGCGCCGAGGAGGTTGCGGCCATCCGTGAACGGCTGCGCCTGGTGCTGACTGAGCACTTCACGTTTCTGGAGGATTGAGCGATGAGCCTTGAAGAGCGCGTTACCGATCTGGAAAGCCGCCTGGCCTTTCAGGATGACACCATTCAGGCGTTGAACGACGAACTGGTGGCGCAGCAGCGCGTGATCGAGCGCCTGCAACTGCAAATGGCTGCGGTACTCAAGCGTCAGGAAGAAATGGTTGGGCAGTTCGATGCTTTCGAGGAAGAGGCCCCACCGCCACACTACTGATGTCGACGCTTTTGTAACGGCGTAAAAAAACCGCGATCAGCCAGGCTGCTCGCGGTTTTTTCTTGCCTTGGATCAGCGACGCGGCAGGGCGGCGATCACATCCTCGGCTTGCAGGCCTTTATCCCGGTTCATCACCGAGAACTCAACGCGCTGGCCTTCGACCAGTACCCGGTGGCCTTCGCCACGGATTGCACGAAAGTGCACGAAAATATCATCGCCGGAATCCCGGGAGATAAAGCCGAAGCCTTTGGACGTGTTGAACCACTTGACGGTACCGGTATCGCGGTTGCTCATGTCATAGCTGACAGGTGCGGCAGCCGGTGAAGATTTGTAGAAGCTCACGGCCAGGTGCACAACCACGGCAACCAGGGCGATCACCAGGCTGAACAACACTGCCGGTTGACCGGCGATGACAGGCATCGGTGCGATCAGGGTCAGGGTTTGCAGGACGACAGTCAGCACGAGAAGAGCGCTGACCAGATTTTGCAGATGCTGGCGCGGGCCTTTGTTCCAGTAAGGGATCACTGGAGCGATGACCAGGTTCAGCAGGCCGAAAAAGGCCAGGTAAAGTGCATCGGGTTGTTGCAGGTAAGGAACGGCTTCGGATTTCAAGCTAGGTATGAACGACAGCAGCAAGGCCGCTGCGCCCATTAGCAGGTGGACGATTTTCAACATTTTGATTGGCTCACGTTATGACGGCTCACAAGGAAGAGCTGAAGGCGCACGGTTCGCTTCGGAACAATAAAGAGGCGTTGGACACGTGCCCGGCATCAGCCTATGCACGACACCCCTGAAAAATGGGGCGTAGCGACACACTGCCTATTTAACAGCAAAGCCTGCAGCTACTCAAATTACCCCGGCCAGCGGCACCGGCCCGGTCGATTTGTCGCACGGCGAGCGAAGATTGCCGGCTGCGAGGTGGCGCCTGCCTTGCTAGAGTGGGTCTGCACCTGTTGGATGAATTCAATCGCCTTAGGGGGTAAACATGGCAATCGATATCGGTATCAGTGAAGAAGACCGCAAGTCCATCGTCGAGGGGCTGTCGCGGCTGCTGTCGGACACCTACGTGCTGTATCTGAAAACCCATAACTTCCACTGGAACGTCACCGGTCCCATGTTCAGGACCCTGCATCTGATGTTCGAAGAGCAATACAACGAGCTGGCGCTGGCCGTGGACCTGATCGCCGAGCGCATTCGGGCCCTGGGATTTCCGGCACCGGGCGCCTACGCGACTTACGCGCGTCTTTCCTCTATCAAGGAAGAAGTCGGCGTGCCAAGCGCCGAGGACATGATCAAGCAATTGGTCGAGGGTCAGGAAGCGGTGACGCGCACCGCTCGCGGCATCTTCCCGCTTCTGGACAAAGTCAGTGACGAGCCGACGGCCGACCTGCTGACCCAGCGTATGCAGGTGCATGAGAAGACCGCGTGGATGCTGCGTGCGTTGCTCGAGACCTGATAGTCCGGTGCGCGGATGTCCCGGGGTGGTAGATGTCCGCGCGCTGTTTCAAATCTTACCGAACATGTCGGCTTATCCTACGCAGCTGGGCAACTAGTCGTCTGGCGCTGACTTTGCGTCTGCGTTTTTATGAAGACACAGGATGTTGTCTTTATAAAAAGCAGCGATGGCAAAGGAGTGTCAGCGATATGGTAGGTGGAGACAGGCGAAGCGAACATGTCGGTTCGCAGCAGGAAATGAAGGTCGACCCGTTTGTCAGCGATTTCGACTTCGAGTTGATCCGGCCGCTGGCAAGGTCAGTGCGCTTGAACGGGTTTGCCACGTGCTTGAGGCTCGAGCAGGTTTACTGGAACATTCTCGGTGAGATGGCCGGGCACAATGGCTGTTCGGTCAGTACGTTGCTGTCCCACGTTGACCGTCAGGTGCACCTGCGCCACGGCGGGGTGAAAAACTTCAGCGGTCTGGTGCGGGTGGTGTGTGTGATGAATGGTCTGCGGGATACCCCGACGGCCGTCATGCCCTGAACGGCCAATACTTGAAATGACGTGGCGGGCTGTGCAGTCTTACGGCTGCACAGCCCGCATTTAATGGATATAATCCCGCTCTTTCGCCGCAAAGCCCTGCGCGCGGTGGCAATCTGATCGCCGAGACACCTCCATGCCGATGTACGATTATCAATGTGCTTCCTGTGGTCATCAGTTGGAAGCCATTCAAAAGATCAGCGAGGCACCGCTGGTCGACTGCCCTGCCTGTCAGGCGCCAGAGCTCAAGAAACAGCTGTCCATGCCGGGTTTTCGCCTCAGCGGCAGCGGTTGGTACGAAACCGATTTCAAGACCGGAGCCAAGAAGAATCTGGCCGGTGGCGACAAATCTGACTAGGGTTCAGGCCCAGGTCGAACGACACGCGTGAGATTTCGCAGTGCTTGAGTGCGACGGGATCTCCACCGAATTTCGAATTACGAGAAGCGAAACCACTACCATGATGCGCAGCCATTATTGCGGCCAACTGAACGAAAGCCTGGAAGGCCAGGAAATTACCCTTTGCGGATGGGTTCACCGTCGTCGCGACCACGGCGGGGTGATTTTCCTCGATATCCGTGATCGTGATGGTCTGGCTCAGGTGGTGTTCGATCCGGATCGCGCCGAGAGCTTCGCCGCCGCTGATCGCGTGCGCAGCGAATACGTCGTGAAGATCACCGGCAAGGTGCGTCTGCGTCCGGCCGGTGCGACCAACGCCAACATGGCGTCGGGCATGATCGAAGTGCTGGGCTACGAGCTGGAAGTGCTGAACGAGTCGGAAACCCCGCCGTTCCCGCTCAACGAATACTCCGACGTCGGCGAAGAAACCCGCCTGCGCTACCGCTTCCTGGACCTGCGTCGTCCGGAAATGGCCGAGAAGCTGCGTCTGCGTTCGCGCATGACCACCAGCATCCGTCGCTTCCTCGACGAGAACGGTTTCCTCGACGTCGAAACACCGATCCTGACCCGTGCTACCCCGGAAGGCGCCCGCGACTACCTGGTGCCGAGCCGTACTCACGCCGGTTCGTTCTTCGCGCTGCCGCAATCGCCTCAGCTGTTCAAGCAACTGCTGATGGTTGCCGGTTTCGACCGTTACTACCAGATCGCCAAGTGCTTCCGCGACGAAGACCTGCGTGCCGACCGTCAGCCTGAGTTCACTCAGATCGACATCGAGACCAGCTTCCTCGACGAAAAAGACATCATGGGCCTGACCGAAGGCATGATCCGCAACCTGTTCAAGGAAGTGCTGGATCTGGAATTCGGCGAATTCCCGCACATGACCTTCGAAGAAGCCATGCGCCGTTACGGTTCCGACAAGCCGGACCTGCGTAACCCGCTGGAACTGGTCGACGTCGCCGATCAACTCAAAGAAGTCGAATTCAAGGTCTTCAGCGGCCCGGCCAACGATCCGAAATGCCGTATCGCTGCACTGCGCGTTCCAGGCGGGGCGAGCATGCCGCGCAAGCAGATCGACGACTACACCAAGTTCGTCGGCATCTACGGTGCCAAGGGCCTGGCGTACATCAAGGTCAACGAGCGCGCTGCCGGTGTTGAAGGCCTGCAATCGCCGATCGTGAAAAACATCCCTGAAGCCAACCTGAACGTGATCCTCGATCGCGTCGGCGCAGTTGACGGTGACATCGTGTTCTTCGGCGCCGACAAGGCCAAGATCGTCAGCGAAGCCCTGGGCGCGCTGCGTATCAAACTCGGCCACGACCTCGACCTGCTGACCTGCAAGTGGGCGCCAATGTGGGTCGTCGATTTCCCGATGTTCGAAGAGAACGACGACGGCAGCTTCTCTGCGCTGCACCACCCGTTCACCGCACCGAAGTGCTCCCCTGAAGAGCTGGAAGCCAACCCGGCCGGCGCTCTGTCCCGCGCCTACGACATGGTGCTCAACGGTACCGAGCTGGGTGGTGGTTCGATCCGTATCCACCGCAAGGAAATGCAGCAAGCGGTCTTCCGCCTGTTGGGTATCAATGAGGCGGAACAGGAAGAGAAGTTCGGCTTCCTGCTCGACGCACTGAAATACGGTGCACCGCCGCACGGTGGTCTGGCCTTCGGTCTGGATCGTCTGGTGATGCTGATGACCGGCGCCCAGTCGATCCGTGAAGTGATCGCCTTCCCGAAAACCCAGAGTGCTGCGGACGTCATGACGCAAGCGCCGGGTGTGGTGGATGCCAAGGCACTGCGCGAGCTGCACATTCGTTTGCGTGAAACGCCAAAGGCTGAGTAAGACGGGCCTGAAGGCGCATCTTCGGATGCGCCTTTTTTCTATCTATAGAGAGCAGGTCGAGATTTTTTGTTTGCTGGCCGCTGCATGAGCAGGGCGGGCAACGTTTCAAGAGAATTCGGAGCGAGTTATGGCAGGTCATTCCAAGTGGGCGAACATCAAGCACCGCAAAGAACGTCAGGATGCCAAGAGAGGCAAGATCTTCACCAAGTGGATCCGTGAGCTGACCGTTGCGGCCCGTCAGGGCGGCGGCGATCCGGGTTCCAACCCGCGTCTGCGCCTGGCCCTGGACAAGGCGCTGGGTGCGAACATGAGCCGTGACATCATCGACCGCGCCGTTGCGCGTGGCGCCGGTGCGACCGAAGCGGACAACGTTGAAGAACTGACCTATGAAGGTTACGGCCCGGGCGGCGTGGCGGTGATGGTCGAGTGCATGACCGACAATCGCAACCGTACCGCAGCTGCCGTGCGCCATGCGTTCAGCAAATGTGGCGGCAACCTCGGTACCGACGGTTCGGTTGCGTATCTGTTCGAACGCAAGGGCCAGATCAGCTTTGCCCCGGGCGTCGATGAAGACGCGCTGACCGAAGCGGCGCTGGAAGCCGATGCCGACGACGTGGTCAGCCATGAAGACGGCTCGATCGACGTGTTCACCTCGTTCACCAGCTTCTATGCCGTGCGTAACGCGCTGGAAGCGGCCGGGTTCAAGGGGGACGACGCAGAAATCGTCATGCAGCCGACCACCAGTGCCGAACTGGATCTGGAAGGCGCGGAGAAGGTGCTCAAGCTGATCGACATGCTCGAGGATCTGGATGACGTGCAGAACGTCTACTCCAACGCGGACATTCCGGAAGATGTGGCCGCTCAGCTCGGTTAAGAGCGACTAGGCTTCAATGTGGGAGCGGGCTTGCTCGCGAATGCGGCGAATCAGCAAGCATCAATGCTGAATGACACGCCGCATTCGCGAGCAAGCCCGCTGCCACATTGGTTATTCGCTGTTTTGATTTTCGTGTTTCTACCGAATCCGCAGGCGTTATGACTTTAATTCTGGGTATCGACCCCGGCTCGCGCATCACCGGTTACGGGGTTGTTCGCGATACCGGCCGCGGCGGCTGCATCTACGTGGCCTCCGGCTGCATCCGTACCGGCGCCGGCGAGCTGCATGAGCGGCTGCAAATCGTTTATCGCGGCGTGCGTGAAATCATTCAGACCTATGGCCCGGTGACCATGGGCATCGAAAAAGTGTTCATGGCGAAAAACGCCGATTCGGCCCTCAAGCTCGGCCAGGCTCGCGGTGCGGCAATCGTTGCCGGTGCCGAGGAAAGCCTGGAGATTGCCGAGTACACCGCAACCCAGGTCAAGCAAGCCGTGGTCGGCACCGGTGCCGCCAATAAGGAACAGGTGCAGATGATGGTCATGCACATGCTCAAGCTGACCAGCAAACCGCAGATCGATGCCTCGGATGCCCTGGCCATCGCGATTTGTCACGCGCACACCCGTTCCAGCCTGCTGCCGCATGGCCTGGGAACCGCACGCAGTCGTGGCGGGCGCCTGCGTCTCTGATAGCATCAGCAATCATTTTTGCGGAATGCGGATTTCGCGCCTGGGTCGTCGGCCCGATTCCCGCCTTCCATCTGTCGCCAGCCCACGGCTGGCCAACGCTCAAGGATCTGAAACGTGATTGGACGCTTGCGCGGCACCTTGGCTGAGAAACAGCCGCCGCACCTGATTCTGGATGTAAACGGCCTCGGGTATGAGCTGGAAGTGCCCATGACCACCCTTTATCGTCTGCCGTCGGTCGGTGAACCGCTGACGCTGCACACCCATTTGGTCGTACGCGAAGACGCGCAGTTACTCTATGGTTTCGCCGGCAAGCGTGAGCGAGACTTTTTTCGTGAGTTGATCCGTCTCAATGGTGTCGGACCGAAACTGGCCCTGGCCTTGATGTCGAGCCTGGAAGTCGATGAACTGATCCGCTGCGTGCAATCCCAGGACACTTCGGCGCTGACCAAGGTACCGGGGGTTGGCAAGAAAACTGCCGAGCGTCTGCTGGTCGAATTGAAGGATCGCTTCAAGGCCTGGGAAACCTCACCCGCCATGTTCGCCCTGGTGCCGAATCAGCCGGACGGCCCGGCGCCGGTCAATACCGCTGAAAACGATGCGGTCAGCGCGCTGATTTCTCTGGGCTACAAACCGCAGGAAGCGAGCAAGGCGATTACCGCCATCAAGGACAAGAATTTGAGCAGTGAAGACCTGATCCGCCGCGCCCTGAAGGGAATGATTTAAGTGATTGAAGCTGATCGTCTGATCGCCGCCGCGCACAGCCCGCGTGAGCGCGAAGAAGTCCAGGACCGGGCCATTCGCCCGGTCAGCCTGGCTGACTACATTGGCCAGCCGACTGTCCGCGAGCAGATGGAGCTGTTCATTCAGGCGGCGCGTGGTCGCAGTGAATCGCTGGATCACACGTTGATCTTCGGCCCGCCGGGTCTGGGTAAAACCACCCTGGCCAATATCATTGCTCAGGAAATGGGCGTGTCGATCAAGAGCACGTCCGGCCCGGTACTTGAGCGTCCGGGCGACCTGGCGGCACTGCTGACCAATCTTGAGCCGCACGACGTGCTGTTCATCGACGAAATCCATCGTCTGTCGCCCATCGTTGAAGAAGTGCTGTACCCGGCGATGGAAGACTTCCAGCTCGACATCATGATCGGCGAAGGGCCGGCGGCGCGCTCGATCAAGCTGGATCTGCCGCCGTTCACTCTGGTGGGCGCTACTACTCGTGCCGGCATGCTGACCAACCCGTTGCGTGACCGCTTCGGTATCGTCCAGCGTCTGGAGTTCTACAGCACGGCGGATCTGGCGACGATTGTCAGTCGGTCTGCGGCTATTCTCGGTCTGCCACTGGATCCGGAGGGTTCTTTCGAAATCGCTCGTCGTGCCCGTGGTACGCCGCGAATCGCAAACCGTCTACTGCGTCGGGTGCGCGATTTTGCCGAAGTGCGCGCCAAGGGCCATATCACCAAGTCGGTGGCCGATCTGGCGTTGAACCTGCTGGACGTCGATGAACACGGTTTCGACCATCAGGACCGGCGCTTGCTGCTGACCATGATCGAGAAGTTCGATGGCGGTCCGGTAGGCATCGACAGCCTCGCGGCGGCGATCAGCGAAGAGCGTCATACCATTGAAGACGTGCTGGAGCCGTACCTGATCCAGCAGGGCTACATCATGCGCACGCCACGGGGCAGGGTGGTGACACGGCATGCGTATCTGCACTTCGGTTTAAACATTCCGTCACGAATGGGCGAAATGCCCGTGGCAGACGAGTTTCTCGATGCCTTGGACGATTAATACACATTTATTGGCGATTTATTCAGCGTTTGTACTGTCACAGGACGGTACTTTTGCGGTAAAGCCTTAAACACTGAAAAAACAGTTGCCTGTCCGGATTGGCAACCCGAGGAGTAAGCACTAGAGTATGCGCGCGCAAAACGGGCTTGAGCCGTTCGCACATCGTTGTCGCGTTTATTACGAGGACACCGATGCCGGCGGCATCGTGTATTACGTTAATTACCTCAAGTTTATGGAACGGGCTCGAACCGAGCGGCTCCGGACGCTGGGCTTTGCCCAGTCGGAACTGGCAGGGGAGGACCTGTTGTTTGTCGTGCATTCCAGCGAAGCGCGCTACCACGCGCCGGCGCGACTGGACGACGAACTGTTGGTAAGCGCTGATGTAATCGAATTGAACCGTGCCAGCCTGCGCTTTAAACAGCAGGTCAGGCGGGCCACGGATAATGCGCTGCTCTGTGAAGGGCAGTTTCTGGTGGCCTGTGTGCGCACCGACAGTTTGAAACCCCGGGCCATGCCCGAATCCTTGCGTGCGGCCTTTGCCGACGCGGGCGGCACGGGTACACACTCAAAGCAGGAGATAAAGCGTGGAAGCTAACGTCGTCGACCATTCCTCCATGTGGAGCCTGGTCAGCAATGCCAGCATCGTGGTGCAGTTGGTAATGTTGACCCTGGTGGCCGCATCGGTGACCTCATGGATCATGATCTTTCAGCGCAGCAATCTGTTGCGCGCCGGTCGACGCGCCCTGGAGAGCTTCGAAGAGCGCTTCTGGTCGGGTATCGATCTGTCCAAGCTGTACCGTCAGGCCGGCAGCAACCCGGATCCGGATTCGGGCGTGGAGCAGATCTTCCGTGCCGGTTTCAAGGAATTCTCCCGTCTGCGTCAGCAGCCAGGTGTTGACCCTGAAGCAGTAATGGAAGGTGTGGCGCGTGCCATGCGCGTCGCCATCTCCCGTGAAGAAGAGAAACTGGAGCAGAGCCTGCCGTTCCTCGCCACTGTCGGTTCGGTCAGCCCGTACATCGGTCTGTTCGGTACCGTGTGGGGCATCATGAACTCCTTCCGTGGTCTGGCTCAGGCCCAGCAAGCGACCCTGGCCACCGTGGCCCCGGGTATCGCCGAAGCCCTGATTGCCACCGCGATCGGTCTGTTCGCCGCGATCCCGGCCGTTATCGCTTACAACCGTTTCTCTGCCCGCAGCGAAACTTTGCTGAGCCGCTACTACACCTTCGCCGATGAGTTCCAGGCGATCCTGCACCGCAAAGTGCACACCAGCGAAGAATAAGCAGGTATTTCCCGATGGCTTTAATCGCTCGAGCCCGAAACAAGCGCAAGCCGGTCGCCGAGATGAACGTGGTGCCATACATCGACGTGATGCTGGTGCTGCTGGTTATCTTCATGGTGACCGCGCCGATGCTCAATCAGGGCGTGAAAGTGGATCTGCCCAAGGTTTCCAGCGAAGCCTTGCCGCAGGACAACAACACTCAGGTGCTGACCATTTCGATCAAGGCTGACAAGACCTACTACTGGAACCTTGGCAGCGAAGTCGACACTGAAAAGCAGCAGGACAGGGCAATGACGCTGCCGCAGATGACTGACGCGGTGACCAAGATCATTCGTGCCGGCACCGAAGGTGGCAAGCGTACCCAGGTCTTTATTCGTGGCGACAAGTCGGTCGACTACGGCTCCGTCATGGGGGCCATGGGCGGGTTGCAGAAAGCCGGGGTCGGTAATGTTGGTTTGATTACCGAGGCCCCCTGATGCAGCAACAGCGAGAGCCGTCCGCCTCGGAAAGCTACTTCTGGCCTAGTGTTCTGGCAATTGTCCTGCACGTGCTGGTGTTCGGCATGCTGTTCGTCAGTTTCGCCTTCACACCGGAGTTGCCGCCGGCCAAGCCGATTGTCCAGGCGACCCTGTACCAGCTGAAATCGAAAAGTCAGGCAACCACCCAGACCAATCAGAAGATTGCGGGTGAGGCGAAGAAATCCGCCGCGCGCCAGACCGAAGTCGAGCAGATGGAACAGAAAAAGGTCGAGCAGGAAGCGGTGAAGGCTGCGGAACAAAAGAAAGAAGAAGCGGCTCAAAAGGCCGAGGAAGCCAAGAAGGCCGATCAGGCGAAGAAAGCGGACGAGGCGAAAAAGGCTGATGAAGCCAAGAAAGCCGACGATGCGAAGAAAGCCGAGGCCAAGAAGGCAGAAGAGAAACAATTGGCTGATATAGCCAAGAAGAAAGCCGAAGAAGAGGCTAAAGAAGAGGCCAAGAAAGAGGCCGCGGAAGAAGCCAAGAAGAAGATCGTCGAAGACGCGAAGAAGAAAGCCGCCGAAGACGCCAAGAAAAAAGCTGAAGCTGAAGAGGCGAAGAAGAAAGTCGCCGACGAAGCGAAGAAGAAAGCTGCTGCCGATGCTGCGAAGAAGAAATCGCAGGAAGCGGCACGTAAATCCGCCGAAGAGAAAAAGGCTCAGGCCCTGGCAGATTTGCTTTCCGACACGCCGCAGCGTCAGCAGGCCTTGGCCGATGAGCAGGGTGACGAAGTCGCGGGCAGTTTCGATGACCTGATTCGTGCGCGAGCAGCGGAAGGTTGGGCGCGTCCTCCTTCGGCACGCAAAGGCATGACGGTCGTGCTGCAAATCGGCATGTTGCCGGACGGTACGGTGACTTCGGTCAGCGTGGCCAAGTCCAGTGGCGACGGTCCGTTCGATGCTTCAGCAGTCGCGGCAGTGAAGAATATTGGACGTTTGACGGAAATGCAGGGAATGAAGCCGAGCGATTTCGCTCCGTATCGTTCATTCAAGATGACATTCACACCTGAGGATCTAGCCTTGTGAGAAACCTTCTTCGAGGAATGCTGGTCGTGATCTGCTGCATGGCAGGGATCGCGATGGCGGATGAAAAGAACATTCTGGTCACCAGCGGCAGCGATCGGGCGACTCCGATCGCCGTCGTTCCGTTCGGTATGCAGGGCGGTGCCGTGTTGCCGGATGACATGGCAGAAATCATTGGTAACGATTTGCGGAACTCGGGCTACTACTCGCCGATTCCAAAGCAAAACATGATCAGCCAGCCAAGCCAGCCGAGCGAAATCATTTTCCGTGACTGGAAGGCGGTGGGTGCTCAATACATGATGGTCGGCAGCATTGCTCCGGCGGGCGGTCGCCTGCAGGTGCAGTGGGCACTGTTCAACGTGGCCACCGAGCAGAAAGTGGCTGACGGCAGTGTGTCCGGTACCACCGAGCAACTGCGTGACATGGCGCACTTCATCTCGGACCAGTCGTTCGAAAAACTCACCGGTATCAAAGGTGCGTTTTCGACTCGTCTGCTGTACGTGACAGCCGAGCGTTTCTCCGAGAAGAACACTCGCTACACCCTGCAGCGTTCGGACTACGACGGTGCACGTGCCGTGACCCTGCTGCAGTCGCGCGAGCCGATCCTGTCGCCGCGTTTCGCGCCGGATGGCAAGCGCATCGCCTATGTGTCGTTCGAGCAGAAGCGTCCACGGATCTTCATGCAGAACATCGACACCGGTCGCCGTGAGCAGATCACCAACTTCGAAGGCCTGAATGGCGCGCCAGCCTGGTCGCCGGATGGCAATCGCCTGGCTTTCGTCCTGTCGAAAGACGGCAACCCGGACATCTATGTGATGAACCTGGGTTCGCGTCAGATCACTCGTGTGACGGCAGGTCCTGGCATTAACACCGAACCGTACTGGGGCAAGGATGGTTCGACCATCTACTTCACCTCGGACCGTGGTGGCAAGCCGCAGATTTACAAAACCAGCGCCAGCGGCGGTGGTGCCGAGCGTGTGACGTTCATTGGCAACTACAACGCCAACCCGAAGCTGTCGGCTGATGAAAAGACTCTGGTGATGATCCATCGCCAGGATGGTTTCACCAACTTCAAGGTGGCGGCCCAGGATTTGCAGCGAGGTAGTGTAAAGATCCTCACTGATAGCACTCTGGACGAGTCACCTACTGTTGCGCCCAACGGCACCATGGTAATCTACGCCACCCGCCAGCAGGGCCGGGGAGTCTTGATGCTCGTGTCCATTAATGGACGCGTGAGGCTCCCGCTTCCTACCGCACAAGGCGAAGTCAGAGAACCGTCCTGGTCCCCTTACCTGAACTGACGCGGCGCTTTACGTTTTACTTAACACACTGGGGTTCATTAGGAGTTTCACGATGGAAATGCTGAAGTTTGGTAAATTTGCTGCGCTGGCTCTGGCCATGGCTGTAGCTGTAGGTTGCTCGTCCAAAGGCGGCGACAACGCCGGTGAAGGCGCTGTTGATCCAAACGCTGGTTACGGCGCAAACACTGGTGCCGTTGACGGTTCCCTGAGCGAAGAAGCTGCTCTGCGCGCAATCACCACCTTCTACTTCGAATACGACAGCTCGGACCTGAAGCCAGAAGCCATGCGCGCTCTGGACGTTCACGCCAAAGACCTGAAAGCAAACGGCGCTCGCGTTGTTCTGGAAGGCAACACCGACGAACGTGGTACTCGTGAGTACAACATGGCACTGGGCGAGCGTCGTGCGAAAGCCGTTCAGCGCTACCTGGTACTGCAAGGTGTTTCCCCAGCTCAGCTGGAACTGGTTTCCTACGGCGAAGAGCGTCCAGTTGCTACCGGCAACGACGAGCAGTCCTGGGCTCAAAACCGTCGCGTCGAACTGCGTAAGTAATTCGATATGCGAACGTGCCGTCGTGCTGTAACTGTCCTGGCTCTCAGTCTCGCGCCGCTTGCGGTGTGGGCTGCGGTTCCTGTGGTCGATGACAACTCCGGTTATAACAATAGCGGGAGCAGTTATCCGCCTGCGGGTTACGGTACGAACGGCGCCTATGCCGGGGGAGCGGCTTCGGCCCCTGCCTCGGCACAGGGCATGCTGTTCAACCAACTGCAACAGATGCAGGATCAGATATCGCGCCAGCAAGGCGTGATCGAAGAACTGCAGAATCAGGTTGCGCGCATGAAGCAGGAATCCCTGGAGCGATACCAGGATCTTGATCGGCGCATAGGATCCGGTGCTGCACCTGCCGCGACTCCTGAGAATTCTTCTGCCGGTGGCGATGCAAGTGCTGCTGCCGGTGCTGCCGCTGGCGCCGGGGCTGCTGCCGCCCAGGCACCTGCTGCGAGTAGCGAACCGGGTGATCCGGCCAAGGAAAAGCTGTATTACGATGCCGCTTTCGACCTGATCAAAGCCAAGGATTTCGACAAGGCCAGCCAGGCTTTCTCGGCATTCCTGCGCAAATACCCGAACAGCCAGTACGCGGGCAACGCCCAATACTGGTTGGGTGAAGTGAACCTGGCCAAGGGCGATCTGCAAGGTGCAGGTCAGGCTTTTGCCAAGGTTTCGCAGCTCTATCCCAAGCACGCCAAAGTGCCGGATTCGCTGTACAAGCTGGCTGACGTAGAGCGCCGCCTCGGTCACACCGACAAGGTCAAAGGCATTCTGCAGCAGGTGGTTTCCCAATACCCGGGTACCTCTGCGGCTCAGTTGGCCCAACGCGATCTGCAACGCATGTAAGTGTGTTTGACCCGTTTGGAAGAAACCCGCGCTTGTCGCGGGTTTTTTCGTTAGAATTCACGCCCTTTTTCTGAAACACGCTTCTGGTGATCTACGCGTTGGCGGGGTTGCTTGAAGTGCCTGACGGAGGCGGACAGCCTGTTTAGCTGTTACGCCCGTGGCGACTATGCAAGACACATTGAGAATTACCGAAGTTTTCTACTCGTTGCAGGGGGAAACACGGACTGCCGGGCTGCCCACGGTTTTTGTGCGCCTGACCGGTTGCCCGTTGCGTTGCCAATACTGCGACAGTGCCTATGCGTTCAGCGGCGGTACGATCCGCACCCTCGACGACATCCTCGAGCAAGTGGCCGGATATCGTCCGCGCTATGTCTGTGTGACCGGCGGTGAGCCGCTCGCACAGCCGAACGCCATCCCTTTGCTTAAACAGTTGTGCGATGCCGGTTACGAAGTGTCACTGGAAACCAGTGGTGCGCTCGACATCTCGGCGGTAGATTCGCGCGTCAGTCGCGTAGTCGACTTGAAGACGCCGGACTCTAAGGAGGCGCATCGCAACCGCTACGAAAATATCGAACTGCTGACGCCCAACGATCAGGTGAAGTTTGTCATCTGCTCGCGGGACGACTATGACTGGGCGGTCTCGAAGCTGATCCAGTACGGTCTCGATCGACGTGCGGGAGAAGTGCTGTTTTCCCCAAGTCATCATGACCTCAATGCCAGGGATCTGGCGGACTGGGTGGTGGCAGACAACCTGCCGGTGCGGCTGCAATTGCAGCTGCATAAATATCTATGGAATGACGAGCCGGGGCGCTGATATGACTGAACAACTGAACACTAATGAAAAACGTGCGGTAATCCTGCTGTCGGGTGGTCTGGATTCGGCTACGGTCGTGGCGATGGCCCGGGCTGAAGGTTACGCCTGCTACACCATGAGCTTCGATTACGGTCAGCGCTCTCACGCTGAATTGCACGCCGCCGCACGTGTTGCCCGCGATCTGGGTGTGGTCGAGCACAAAGTGATCGGTCTGAATCTGAACGGCATGGGCGGCTCGGCGCTGACCGACACCAGCATCGACATTCCGGAAGAACTGGGCGAGGGCATTCCGGTGACCTACGTGCCGGCGCGCAACACCGTGTTCCTGTCGCTGGCGCTGGGCTGGGCTGAAGTGCTCGGTGCGCGTGACATCTTTATCGGCGTCAACGCGGTGGACTATTCCGGTTACCCGGATTGCCGTCCCGAGTTCATCGAGTCGTTCGAGCGCATGGCCAACCTGGCGACCAAGGCCGGCGTGGAAGGCAACGGCTTCCGCATTCAGGCGCCGCTGCAGAACCTGAGCAAGGCGCAGATCGTTCAGGCTGGCGTGAAGCTCGGTGTGGATTATGGCCTGACCGTATCCTGCTATCAGGCGGACGATGAAGGCCGTGCGTGCGGCAAATGCGACAGCTGCCGCCTGCGTGCAGAAGGCTTCGCAGCGGCCGGTGTAAGCGATCCAACACCTTATTTTTGATTTTTTTCAAAAAGGTGTTGAATAGTCCTTAAAAATCAGTATTATACGCGCCACCACACAGCGGGTCGTTAGCTCAGTTGGTAGAGCAGTTGGCTTTTAACCAATTGGTCGTAGGTTCGAATCCCACACGACCCACCATATTTGGCGGTTTAGAAAATCCGGAAGGCCCACGAAAGTGAGGATTTCCGGGTTTTTTTTTTGCCTGCGATTCGGGCACCGCTCCTTTCATCATCGCCTGCGCTGACACAGGTCAGAATCATCTTTTGTATCAACGGGATATTCTGTAGCCTTGCGCAGCTTCAACGCTGTCCGTGCCTGATAAAAACTCACTCTCCCGGCGGTACCCTCAAGCGGTCCGGAGCCGGGTGTATACTCGACTTTCGCGCGAAAGCGCCTGCAGGTCTTGCGAACATGACGCAGATTTCCGAACGCCTTCTGGTTCAAGCCCACCTCGATGCCAAACAGCCTAAA
The DNA here is from genome assembly GCF_037126175.1 of Pseudomonas sp. RSB 5.4. Classification (NCBI taxonomy): domain Bacteria; kingdom Pseudomonadati; phylum Pseudomonadota; class Gammaproteobacteria; order Pseudomonadales; family Pseudomonadaceae; genus Pseudomonas; species Pseudomonas sp. RSB 5.4. Next base: position 3,123,287 of record NZ_CP146986.1, on the reverse strand, counting down.
CCGCTGAGTGCCGAGGAAGAGGCCTACTACCGTTCCGCCATCGCCGCTGAGCTCAAGGCTCAGGACGCGGTGCTGGTTGCCCACTTCTATTGCGATCCGGTGATTCAGGCCCTGGCCGAAGAAACCGGTGGCTGTGTGTCCGACTCCCTGGAGATGGCCCGCTTCGGCAATGCCCATCCGGCCAAGACCGTAGTGGTCGCCGGCGTGAAGTTCATGGGCGAGACCGCGAAGATCCTCAACCCGGAAAAACGCGTGCTGATGCCGACCCTGGACGCGACCTGCTCGCTGGACCTGGGGTGCCCGGTGGACGAGTTCTCGGCGTTCTGCGATCAGCATCCGGAGCGCACGGTGGTGGTGTACGCCAACACCTCGGCCGCCGTCAAAGCCCGGGCTGACTGGGTAGTGACGTCGAGCTGTGCGCTGGAGATCGTCGAAAGCCTGATGGACAACGGCGAGACCATTATCTGGGGCCCGGACAAGCACCTGGGCACCTACATTCAACGCAAGACCGGCGCCGACATGCTGTTGTGGGACGGTGCCTGCATCGTCCACGAGGAATTCAAGTCCAAGCAGCTCGAAGACATGAAAGCGCTGTACCCGGACGCCGCGATTTTGGTGCACCCCGAGTCGCCGACCTCGGTGATCGAACTGGCCGACGCCGTAGGTTCCACCAGTCAGTTGATCGCTGCCGCGCAAAGCCTGCCGAACAAGACCCTGATCGTCGCCACCGACCGCGGCATCTTCTACAAGATGCAGCAGTTGTGCCCGGACAAGGTCTTCATCGAGGCGCCAACCGCCGGTAACGGCGCAGCGTGCCGCAGTTGCGCACATTGCCCGTGGATGGCCATGAACACCCTTGAGCGCACTCTCAAGAGCCTGAAGGAAGGGACGAACGAGATCTTTGTCGATCCGGCGTTGATTCCGCAGGCGATCCGCCCGTTGAAACGCATGCTGGATTTCACTCAGGCGGCGCGGATGAAGCTGGCGGGTAACGCTTAAGCTCGTTGAGGCAACACGCAAAACCTGTGGGAGCGGGCTTGCTCGCGAAGGCGGTGTATCAGTCGATGCAAAAGGTGACTGATACACCGCCTTCGCGAGCAAGCCCGCTCCCACATTGGTATCTGGCGTCTGGAATTTATTTGCTCTTCTTCGGAATCCGCACCACGCGGGTATCGGAATAGATGTCGTGCCAGGTGCGCTTCTGCTTGTCGTACAGCGACCAGAAGAATCCAAGTCCTGCGCACAGCCACGAAGCGATCGACACCATAAACCGCAGCAGCGCTTGCCACAGGCTGATCGCGCTGCCATCGGCGTTCTGCACACGTATGCCCCACACCTGCATGCCCAGTGTCTGTCCGCCGTGAGTCCAGAACTTGGCGAAGAACGCAAACAGCACCAACAGCAGCACCGTGGAATACAGCGGATCGCCATCCATTTTTCCGGCGTCGGTCAGTACGCGCAGGCGTTCTTCACCGATGATCGCTGCCTGGATCAACTTGTAAACGAAGCCGGTAACGATCAGCAGGGCGGTGCACAGCAGGAAGTCATAGAACATGGCTGCCAAGCGGCGGCCGAGGCCAACAGCAGGAAAGTCGCCCTGGGGAGTGAGCAGGTTTTTCGACATGGCAGCCTCTGGACGCAAAATGAAGCGCCATTTTACGGATTCGCGCGCACAAAAAAGCCCCTGATATCAATATCAGGGGCTTTTTCGTTACAGAAGATTAGCCTTCTGCTTGTACTTCATCAGCCTGCATGCCTTTCTGGCCCTGCACAGCAACGAAGGTCACTTTCTGGCCTTCTTTCAGGCTCTTGAAGCCGTTGCCCTGAATGGCGCGGAAATGCACGAACAGATCCGGACCGCTTTCTGGAGTGATAAAACCAAAACCTTTCTCGTCGTTAAACCACTTGACGGTACCGCTCTGACGTGTCGACATTTCTTATATCCTTTGACGCATAAATTGATGACAGTCTCTTTCTCATGAAAGAGTACTGGGGCTGGTTGCAGGAGAGTAAGAAGACGTCGAGCGGGATGTAGCTAACTTTGTAGGCTACTGCCCAGGTCACGATTCCAAGCTGACCCATGCAAACACAGTGAACAAACTCTACGCCAACTACGGGAGAAAAAACAAGCCCCGCGAAGGCCCCGGTTTTACTGTTCCTGCTGGCAGTTAGTCAGTCTGCTAGTGCGGCTTAGACGATTAGCTTGTTCAAAAGTTTTCGAACGTTATAAGTAAAGTTCATAATCGAATCAGATGTTAGAAAATGCACTTTTTTGTGGCGATTGCGTTACACATTAGTGCACGCATAACGCAATCGCGTTACTTATAGAAACAGTCAATCAACCACGATAGTAGCGTTGTGGAACAAATGGCATTTTGCTTACAAGCATTTGCACCTTTTTCCCACGAACGATGGCCCAGACTGGTGTGTCGAGAGTGACATAAGCGCTATCGAGGTAACCCATCGCCAATGGACCGCCCAGCGTCGGGCCGAAGCCACCGCTGCACACGCTGCCGATGATCTCGCCTGCTTCGTTGACGATTTCTGCGCCTTCACGCACTGGCGTACGTTCCTGCGGCAGCAGGCCGACGCGTTTGCGCGCAACACCGTTCTGCTGTTGGGCAAATACCTGCTCCGCACCCGGGAAACCACCGGCGCGCGCGCCATCGGCACGGCGTGGCTTGGAGATCGCCCACAACAGGCTGGCTTCGATCGGGGTAGTGTCGGTATTCATGTCGTGGCCGTACAGGCACAGGCCGGCTTCCAGGCGCAGCGAGTCGCGGGCGCCGAGGCCGATGGCCTGGACTTCCGGTTCAGCGAGCAAAGCGCGGGCGAGTTTTTCCGCATCGGCGGCGGGCACCGAGATTTCGAAACCGTCTTCACCGGTGTAACCCGAGCGGCTGACGAAGCAATCCACGCCCAGCAGTTGCACGCGATTGAACTGCATGAAGGTCATCTTCGCCACCTCTGGCGCAAGACGCGCCAGCACGCTGACCGCCGCCGGGCCTTGTAACGCCAGCAGGGCGCGGGCTTCGAACAGCTCCGTAATGGTGCACTGGTCGCCGATGTGTTGTTGCAAATGCGCGAGATCCTGATCCTTGCACGCGGCGTTGACCACCAGAAACAGCTCGTCGTTGCCCAGATTGGCGACCATCAAATCGTCGAGAATGCCGCCGCTGTCGTTGGTGAACATCGCATAGCGCTGCATGCCCACTGGCAGGTCGATGATGTCCACCGGTACCAGGGTTTCCAGAGCCTTGGCGGCATTGGCGCCGGTCAGGCGGATCTGGCCCATGTGCGAGACATCGAACAGCCCGGCCTGCTCGCGGGTGTGCTGGTGTTCCTTCATCACGCCCAGCGGGTATTGCACCGGCATGTCGTAGCCGGCGAACGGCACCATACGGGCGCCGAGTTCGATGTGCAGAGCGTGCAACGGGGTTTTCGACAGTTGTTCGGTGGACATCTTCAACTCCTGAAAAATATGCAGCCGCCGATGCGTGAGCATCAGCATTCGATAATGTTGACCGCCAGACCGCCGCGGGCGGTCTCTTTGTATTTGCTTTTCATGTCGGCGCCGGTCTGGCGCATGGTGCGGATGACCTTGTCGAGGGAAACGAAGTGTTGCCCGTCACCGCGCATGGCCATGCGCACCGCGTTGATCGCTTTCACCGAGCCCATAGCGTTGCGCTCGATGCACGGCACCTGCACCAGCCCGCCAATCGGGTCGCAGGTCAGGCCGAGGTTGTGTTCCATGCCGATTTCCGCAGCGTTTTCCACTTGCTGCACGCTGCCTCCGAGGACTTCGCACAACGCGCCGGCCGCCATTGAGCAGGCCACGCCGACTTCGCCCTGACAGCCGACTTCGGCGCCGGAGATCGAGGCGTTTTCCTTGTACAGAATGCCGATGGCGGCGGCGGTCAGCAGAAAGCGCACCACCCCGTCATCGTTCGCCCCCGGGATAAACCGCATGTAGTAATGCAGCACCGCCGGGATGATCCCCGCCGCACCGTTGGTCGGCGCGGTGACCACGCGGCCGCCGTTGGCGTTTTCTTCGTTGACGGCGAGGGCGTAGAGGTTGACCCAGTCGAGCACGGACAGCGGGTCGCGCAGCGCCGATTCCGGGTTCTTGCACAGTTGCCGGTGCAATGCCGCCGCCCGGCGTTTGACCTTCAGCCCGCCCGGCAGAATGCCTTCGTTGCGACAGCCAGCGGCAACGCAGTCCTGCATCACTTGCCAGATTTTCAGCAGACCGGCGCGCGTCTCCGCCTCCGGGCGCCAGGCGCTTTCGTTGGTCAGCATCACCTGGCTGATCGACAGCCCGTAGGTGGCGCAATGGCCGAGCAAGTCTTTGGCACTTTTGAACGGGAAGGTCAGCGGGGTGGCGTCTTCAACGATGCGGTCGGCCCCGGCCGCGTCTTCATCGACCACAAAACCACCGCCAACCGAGTAGTACTCGCGGCTGCGGATCTGAATGCCCGCCGCATCGAAGGCGCGAAAGATCATGCCGTTGGGGTGATAGGCCAACGGCTTGCGAATCATCGCCAGGTGTTCTTTCTCGTTGAACGTGATGCTGTGTTCGCCGAGCAGATTCAGCCTGCCATTGCCGCGAATTTCCTGCAGACGCGCGGCGACGGTTTCGGTATCGACGGTGTCCGGGTGTTCACCTTCAAGGCCAAGCAGCACGGCTTTATCGCTGCCGTGCCCCTTGCCGGTGGCGCCAAGCGAGCCGTACAGCTCGACTTTGACGGAGTTCGTTGCAGGCAGCAGGTCGTCGCGGCGCAGGCCTTCGGCGAAGCGCGCAGCGGCTCGCATCGGGCCGACGGTGTGGGAGCTGGAAGGGCCGATGCCAATCTTGAACAGGTCGAACACGCTTAACGACATGAGTGGTTCTCCGGTTTCTTGTTATAGGAATTGGCGCAAGCTCGAGGCTGGACACAAATCCCCTGTGGGAGCGGGCTTGCTCGCGAATGCGGTGTGTCAGGCAACATTGATGGCGATTGATACGCCGCATTCGCGAGCAAGCCCGCTCCCACATTGGGATCTATGGTTTTGCTGAAATCGGGGCAGGTAAATCTGCCCCTCCTTCGGTTAAGCGTAGCTTTCGATCGACGGGCAGGCGCAGACCAGGTTGCGGTCGCCGAACACGTTGTCGACGCGGCCGACCGGCGGCCAGTATTTGCCTTCGACCAACGACGCCACCGGATACACCGCCTGCTCGCGGCTGTACGGATGGGTCCACTCGCCGACCAGCTCCGCTGCGGTGTGCGGAGCGTTTTTCAGCGGGTTGTCGTCCTTGTCCAGCGTGCCGTTTTCCACCGCGCGGATTTCTTCGCGGATGCGGATCATGGCGTCGCAGAAGCGGTCCAGTTCTTCCTTGGATTCGCTTTCGGTCGGCTCGATCATCAGCGTACCGGCCACCGGGAACGACATGGTCGGCGCATGGAAACCGAAGTCGATCAGGCGCTTGGCAACGTCATCGACGCTGATGCCGCTGCTGTCTTTGAGTGGACGCAGGTCGAGGATGCATTCGTGCGCCACCAGACCGTTGCTGCCGGTGTACAGCACTGGATAGTGCTCTTCGAGGCGACGGGAAATGTAGTTGGCATTGAGGATCGCCAGTTGCGAAGCACGCTTCAGACCGGCGCCGCCCATCATGCGAATGTACATCCAGGTGATCGGCAGAATGCTTGCGCTGCCGAACGGCGCTGCACAGACCGCGCCCTCCTTGCGTGCCATCTGGCCGTGACCCGGCAGGAACGGGGTCAGGTGCGACTTGACGCCAATCGGGCCTACGCCCGGGCCGCCACCGCCGTGCGGAATGCAGAAGGTTTTGTGCAGATTCAGGTGGCTGACATCGCCGCCGAACTTGCCCGGTGCGCAGAGGCCGACCATCGCGTTCATGTTGGCGCCGTCGATGTACACCTGGCCGCCGTTGTCGTGAATGATTCCGCAGATTTCGCGGATGCCTTCTTCGAACACGCCGTGGGTCGACGGGTAGGTGATCATCAGCGCCGCGAGGTGTTCGCGGTGCTCGATGGCCTTGGCGCGCAGGTCTTCGATGTCGACGTTGCCACGCGCATCGCACGCGGTCACCACCACGCGCATGCCGGCCATGTTGGCGGTGGCCGGGTTGGTGCCGTGGGCCGACGACGGGATCAGGCAGATGTCGCGGCGCTCGTCGCCACGGCTCTGGTGGTAAGCGCGAATCGCCAAGAGGCCTGCGTATTCACCCTGCGAACCGGCGTTCGGTTGCAGCGAGATCGCGTCGTAACCGGTGGCGGCGCAGAGCATCGCTTCCAGTTCGTCGGTCAGTTGCTGATAACCGGCGCTCTGTGCGGCTGGGGCGAACGGGTGCAGGGCCCCGAATTCGGCCCAGGTCACCGGGATCATTTCGCTGGCGGCGTTGAGTTTCATGGTGCACGAGCCCAGCGGGATCATGGTGCGATCCAGTGCCAGGTCCTTGTCCGCCAGTTTGCGCAGGTAGCGCATCAGCTCGGTTTCCGAGTGATAACGATTGAACACCGGGTGGCTGAGGATCGGCGACTGACGCACCAGCGCCGCCGGGATGGTGCTTTGCACCGAAGCGGCCAGCGCAGCGAAGTCCGGCAGGGTCTTGCCGTCGGCGAACAGCCTCCATAGGGTTTCGATGTCAGCCTGGGTGGTGGTTTCGTCCACCGACAGGCCCAGACGCTCGGCATCGATGACTCGCAGGTTGATCTGCGCGGCGTGTGCCTTGTCGTGCAGGGCGGCGGTGTGTGCACCGGTGGCGAGGGTCAGGGTGTCGAAGAAGCTTGTCTGCTCGACTTTCGCGCCCAGTGCGCTCAGGCCCTTGGCCAGAATCGCGGTCAGGTGATGCACGCGGTTGGCGATCTGCGTCAGGCCTTTCGGGCCGTGGTACACGGCGTACATGCTGGCGATGTTGGCCAGCAGCACCTGCGCGGTGCAGATGTTAGAAGTGGCCTTCTCGCGGCGGATATGTTGCTCGCGGGTCTGCATCGCCAGACGCAGGGCCGGCTTGCCGAAACGGTCAACCGACACGCCGACCAGACGGCCCGGCATGTCGCGCTTGAACGCATCCTTGGTGGAGAAATAAGCCGCGTGCGGGCCACCGAAGCCCAGCGGCACGCCGAAGCGTTGCGCGGAACCGATGGCGACGTCGGCGCCGAACTCGCCCGGAGCGGTCAGCAGCGTCAGAGCCAGCAGATCAGCGGCCACGGCCACCAGCGCGTTGGCGGCGTGGAAACGCTCGGTCAGTTCGCGGTAGTCGAATACATCACCGTTACTCGCCGGGTATTGCAGCAGTGCGCCGAAGAACGGCGTGACGTCGCTCAGTTCACGCTCATCGCCGACCACCACGTCGATGCCCAGCGGCTCTGCACGGGTGCGCAGCACGTCGAGGGTTTGCGGGTGGCTGTGGATCGAGGCGAAGAACTGGTGGCTGCCCTTGTTCTTGCTCAGGCGTTTGCAGAAGGTCATGGCTTCGGCAGCGGCGGTGGCTTCGTCGAGCAACGAGGCGTTGGCGATCGGCAGGCCGGTGAGGTCGCTGATCAGGGTCTGGAAGTTCAGCAGCGCTTCGAGACGGCCCTGGGAAATTTCCGGCTGGTACGGGGTGTAAGCGGTGTACCAGGCCGGGTTTTCCAACAGGTTGCGCAGGATCGGCGACGGCGTGTGGCAGTTGTAGTAGCCCTGGCCGATGTAGGTCTTGAACAGTTGGTTTTTGCCGGCAATCGATTTGATCATCGCCAGTGCATCGGCTTCGCTCAGACCGTCGTCCAGGCCGAGCACGCTGGTGCCCTTGATGCTTTCCGGGATGACGCTGGCGCTCAGGGCTTCGAGCGAGTCGAAGCCGAGGCTGTTGAGCATGGCTTGCTCGTCACCGGCGCGCGGGCCGATGTGACGGGCGATGAATTCGTTGGCAGTGCCGAGGTTTACTTGGGTCATTTCGCTACTCCTCAGGCTTCGGCTTGGGCTTTGATCAAACGGTCGTAGGCGTCTTGATCCAGCAATTTCGCTACAGCGGCGGCGTCGCTTGGCTGGAAGCGGAAAAACCAGCCTTCGCCCAACGGATCTTCATTGACCAGTTCCGGGCTGCCGTCCAGTGCCGGGTTCACTTCCACGACTTCACCGTCGAGGGGCATGTACACGCCGCTGGCGGCCTTGACCGATTCCACGGTGGCGGCTTCGGCGCCTTTTTCGTAAGCCTGCAGCTCAGGCAGTTGCACGAACACCACGTCGCCCAGGGCGTTCTGCGCGAAAGCGGTGATGCCGACAGTGACGCTGCCGTCAGCTTCGGTGCGCAGCCATTCGTGATCTTCAGTAAAACGCAACTCGCTCATGGAAACTCCTAAGGGGGCCAGACTCGTCTGGTGGACGCGGTGGAAGGCTTGGGCGGGAAAGCCCTGATTTTATGAGCGGTTACTTAGCAAGAACGCGGCCATCTTGGATTTATTTATATAAATCAGATAGTTGGCTGTTTTTAGGAGTGGTCGGAATCGAGTGTCTGTAGCGAAATCGCTACAGCTTGGGGCGGGGAGAAAAGCTGAAGCGGATCAAAGCCTTGCACAGCGGTGATCGGAGGACGGTGTAGCGATATCGTTCCGCTGTAGCGCTTTCAGTACAGATGGAAGTCGCTTTTGAACGGATTTCGAATCCGTCACTTATCCCCCTGTGGGAGCGGGCTTGCTCGCGAAGGCGTCAGATCAGTCGACATCACTGTTGAATGACCTACCGCATTCGCGAGCAAGCCCGCTCCCACATTTTTGACCGCGTGCGGCTTACGGTTTGTTGGGAATGCCGTATTTGCGCAGTCGATGGGCGATCGCCGTGTGCGAGGTCTGCAGGCGGCTGGCCAGTTGGCGGGTCGAGGGGTAGCTGACGTAGAGTTTTTCCAGCAGCGATTTTTCGAAGGATTCCACGGCCTGTTCGAGGCTGTCGACGTCGCTGTCGGCCTGCCGCGCCACCGAGGTGCCGGCGATATCGAGATCGCCGATGTCGACCAGACTGCTTTCGCAGATCGCCGCCGCGCGGAAGATCACGTTCTGCAACTGCCGCACGTTGCCCGGCCAGCGGTTGCCGAGCAGCGCCGGATAGGTGCCGGGGGCCAGACGGCACACGGGGCGCTGGATCTGCGCACAGGCCTGCTGCATGAAATAGCGCGCCAGCAGCAGGATGTCCTGACCGCGTTCACGCAGCGGCGGCACTTCGACGTTGAGCACGTTGAGACGATAGAACAGGTCTTCGCGGAACAGCCCTTCGCTGACCATTTTCTCCAGGTCGCGGTGCGTGGCGCTGAGGATCCGCACGTTGACCTTCACCTCGCGATCACCGCCCACTCGACGGAAGCTGCCGTCGTTCAAAAAACGCAGCAGCTTGGCCTGCAAGTACGGCGACATCTCGCCAATCTCGTCGAGAAACACCGTGCCCTGGTTTGCCAGTTCCATCAGCCCCGGTTTGCCGCCACGTTGCGCGCCAGTGAAGGCGCCGGGGGCGTAGCCGAACAACTCGCTCTCGGCGAGGTTTTCCGGCAGGGCCGCGCAGTTCAGCGCGAGGAACGGCGCACTGTGCCGCGCACTGATCGCGTGACAGGCGCGGGCTACCAGTTCTTTGCCGGTGCCGGTTTCACCTTGAATCAACAGCGGTGCGTCGAGGGCGGCGACTCGTTGCGCGCGGGCCTTGAGGGTGCGGATCGCCGGGGACTCGCCGAGCAGCGCATCGAAACCTTCGGCATGGTCATGGTGCAACGCCGAGAGCTGTTCGCCGATGCGGTTCGGCTGATACAGGGTCAGCAGGGCGCCGGCGTCGGTGATCGGTGTAGCGTCGAGCAGCAGAGTCTGGCCATTGACGGTAATCTCGCGCAGCGGCAGACGGAAGCCTTGTTCGAGCAGGGTTTCCAGCAGACCGGGATCGTTGAACAGCTCAGAGACACTTTCGCCCGCCGGTTCACGCCCGTACAACGCGATCAGTGCCGGGTTGGCCAGCAACACCTTGCCGGCGCTGTCGAGGGCGAGCACGGGATCGGTCATCGCCGCGAGCAACGCGTCGAGCTGCAAGTGCCGACGCTGGCCGGGGAGAATGTCGACCACCGTCACCGCTTCAACACCGAGTACGCGAAACAACGCATCTTTGAGTTCTTCGAGCACTTGCGGGCTCAAGGTCGGGGCGTCGATGTAGACGTTGGGCGGGATCATCTCCACCGCATCCAGATTGAGATTGCGTCCACCGAGGATAGCCAGGACTTCCTGGGTGATGCCGACGCGGTCGATGAAGCTGACGTGGATACGCATGGGGCGGTTCAGTGTTCTGCAGTGCGGAGGGTGGCAAGTATGCCTTGGGGCGGGGCAATGGTGAAATCTGCAACGATTGGCAGCGCTACACAGATACCTTGTGGGAGCGGGCTTGCTCGCGAAGGCGCCAGGTCAGACTGCATAAATGGTGACTGACCCGGCGCCTTCGCGAGCAAGCCCGCTCCCACAGGGGAAATGTGCTGTGTTCGGGTTATTCGAGGTGTTCCGGTTTGACCGGATCCCCGGACTTCATATTCAGCTGCACCCGTACATCTTCAAACATCAGGTCGTAATGTTTGTGCTGCGATCCGATGCTGCTGTGGGTCTTGGGAATGCCGTATTTCTCGGCGATTCTCGTTATGTCCCTGGCGAAGTTGTAGGCCTGGTCCTTGGGCAGGAAGAAGGTTTCTTTCATGTCCTTGCCCTGGATTTTGCCGTGCAGGGTGAACTGCATCCCTTTGCCTTCTTTGGGATCGGTGAACACTTCATAGTCGATGCACAGGTCGTAACTGACATCATCGTCGTTCAACGCGTGCCGCTCGATGTGCAAATGACCCGGTTCGAATATGGCCATGGGTTTCTCCTTTCAAGGCATGGGAGAAGGGCAGACCCTAAGCCTGCCCTCGGAGTTTCTAGTTATCGATAGCTGATGCCCGGCTTCGCCGTGCTGACGCGCGTACCGGCGGTGCCCTGGACGATCGCTTCGATGTCCGCGAGCGAACCGATCACCGCGACCTTGCCAGTATGGCGCGCGAATTCGCAGGCTGCCTGCACCTTCGGCCCCATGGAGCCGGCGGCGAAACCCAGGCGTTCCAGTTCGTCCGGGTGCGCTTCGGCGATGGCTTTCTGTGTCGGCTTGCCGTAATCGATGAACGCCGCGTTGACGTCGGTGGCGATGACCAGCAAGTCGGCTTCCAGTTGCTCGGCGAGCAGCGACGAGCACAGGTCCTTGTCGATCACCGCCTCGATGCCCTTGAGGTTGCGGTGCTCGTCGTACATGGTCGGAATCCCGCCGCCGCCAGCGCAGATGACGATGCTGCCCTTGTCCAGCAGCCACTTGATCGGACGAATCTCGAAGATGCGTTTCGGCCGTGGACTGGCCACCACTCGACGGAATTTGTCGCCGTCGGCGGCAATCGCCCAGCCTTTTTCGGCGGCGAGTTTTTCCGCTTCGGCTTTCTCGTAGACCGGGCCGATCGGCTTGCTCGGGTTCTGGAAGGCCGGGTCCTTGGCGTCGACTTCAACCTGGGTCAGCAGGGTGGCGAACGGCACTTCAAAGTCCAGCAGGTTGCCCAGTTCCTGTTCGATGATGTAGCCGATCATGCCTTCGGTTTCGGCACCGAGCACGTCCAGCGGGTAAGGGGTGACGGAGGTGTAGGCCGCCGCCTGCAGCGACAGCAGGCCGACTTGCGGGCCATTACCGTGGGCGATGACCAGTTGGTTGCCGGGATGGATCTTGGCGATTTGCTCGGTGGCGATGCGGATGTTGGCGCGCTGGTTGTCAGCGGTCATCGGCTCGCCACGACGGAGCAGGGCGTTACCGCCCAGAGCTACGACGATACGCATGGTGCATGTCCTTCTAATCAGAGGAGAGGCAAACGACTCGGTCGTAATGCCAGAACCGCGGGCCTTTGTGGGAGGGGGCTTGCTCCCGAAGGCGGCGGGTCAATCGACATCACTGTTGAATGACACACCGCTTTCGCGAGCAAGCCCGCTCCCACATTTGGATTTGGTTCCTTCAGTGGGAGCTGTTTCAGTTACAGATCAGCCAGGGTCGAGACCAGAATCGCTTTGATTGTGTGCATGCGGTTTTCCGCTTGCTCGAAGGCGATGCAGGCTGGCGACTCGAACACGTCGTCGGTCACTTCGATGCCGTTGGCCAGGTGCGGGTACTGCTCGGCGATCTGTTTGCCGACTTTGGTATCGCTGTTGTGGAACGCCGGCAGGCAGTGCATGAACTTGGTGCGTGGGTTGCCGGTGGCTTTCATCAGCTCTTTGTTGACCTGGTACGGCAGCAGTTGCTGGATACGTTCGGCCCATGCCTCGACCGGTTCGCCCATCGACACCCAGACGTCGGTGTGGATGAAGTCGACGCCTTTGACTGCGGCTTTCGGGTCTTCAGTCAGGGTGATGCGGGCGCCGGATTCTTCCGCGTATTTCTTGCAGCGATCGACCAGATCGTCATGCGGCCACAGGGCTTTCGGCGCGCAGATGCGCACGTCCATGCCGAGCTTGGCGCCGACCAGCAGCAGCGAGTTGCCCATGTTGTTGCGCGCGTCGCCGAGGTAGGCGTAGCTGATTTCGTGGATCGGCTTGTCGGCGTGCTCACGCATGGTCAGCACGTCGGCGATCATTTGTGTTGGGTGATATTCATCGGTCAGGCCGTTGAACACCGGCACCCCGGCGAACTTCGCCAGCTCTTCGACGATTTCCTGTTTGAAGCCACGGTATTCGATGGCGTCGTACATGCGACCCAGCACGCGGGCCGTGTCTTTCATGCTTTCCTTGTGGCCGATCTGCGAGGAATTCGGGTCGATGTAGGTGACGTTGGCGCCCTGGTCGTAGGCCGCCACTTCGAATGCGCAACGGGTGCGGGTCGAGGTTTTTTCGAAGATCAGGGCGATGTTGTTGCCCTTCAGGTGTTGCTGCTCGGTGCCAGTGTATTTCGCGCGTTTCAGATCGCGGGACAGGTCGAGCAGGTAACGCAGCTCACGTGGGGTGTGGTGTTCCAGGCTGAGCAGGTTACGGTTGTGGATGTTGAACGCCATGATGATTCTCCTTGGATTCGGTAATCGGCCCGGCCGCTACAGGGTGAGTGCGGCCGGGGAGATGGTCGTTTAGTAATCGATTGGGTCGCGGATGATCGGGCAGGTCATGCAGTGGCCGCCGCCGCGACCACGACCGAGTTCGCCAGCACTGATTGTGATGACCTCGACGCCTGCCTTGCGCAGCAGGGTGTTGGTGTAGGTGTTGCGGTCGTAGCCGATGACCACGCCCGGTTCCACGGCCACCACGTTGTTGCCGTCGTCCCATTGCTCGCGTTCGGCAGCGAAGCTGTTGCCGCCGGTTTCCACCACGCGCAGTTTCGGCAGGTTGAGGGCTTTGGCCACGGTGTCGAGGAAGTTGGTTTCTTCGCGGCGAATGTCGATGCCGCCCTGTTTGCTTTCGTCAGGCCGCAGGGTGAACGCGACGATCTGGTTCACCACTTCCGGGAAGATCGTCACCAGGTCGCGGTCGCAGAAGCTGAACACGGTGTCCAGGTGCATCGCTGCACGGGACTTCGGCAGGCCGGCGACGATGACTTTTTCCACCGCTTTGTTCTTGAACAGGTTCAGCGCCAGTTGACCGATGGCCTGACGCGACGAGCGTTCGCCCATACCGATCAACACCACGCCGTTGCCGATCGGCATCACGTCGCCGCCTTCGAGGGTCGAGCTGCCGTGATCCTTGTCCGGGTCGCCGTACCAGATCTCGAAGTCGGCGTTGGTGAATTGCGGGTGGAATTTGTAGATGGCGGTGGCCAGCAGGGTTTCCTGACGTCGCGCCGGCCAGTACATCGGGTTCAGCGTCACGCCACCGTAGATCCAGCAAGTGGTGTCGCGGGTGAACTGGGTGTTGGGCAGCGGCGGCAGGATGAAGCTGGAGTGGCCGAGGAAGTCGCGGAACATCTGGATGGTCTTGCCACCGAAGCTGTCCGGCAGATCATCGGCGGACACGCCGCCAATCAGGAATTCGGCGATGTGCCGTGGCTCCAGGCTCTTCAGCCAGGATTTGACTTCGCTGATCAGGCCCAGGCCCACCGAGTCGGCGGTGACCTTGCGCTCGAGAATCCAATCCAGCGCTTCGGGGTTGGCGACGATATCAGTCAGCAGGTTGTGCATTTCCAGCACGTCGATCCCGCGTTCACGCATTTTGGTCACGAAGTCGAAGTGGTCGCGCTTGGCCTGGGCGACCCACAGCACGTCATCGAACAGCAGTTCATCGCAGTTGTTCGGGGTCAGGCGCTGGTGGGCCAGACCTGGGGAGCAAACCATGACTTTGCGCAGTTTGCCGGCTTCGGAATGGACGCCGTACTTAACTTTTTCCGTGGTCATTGCAGTGATCCTCCAGATTACAAATCAGTCAGGTGTTACAGGGTCAGGAAGCCGTCGTAGAGGCCGTAGGCAGCCACCAGGGCACCCACGACCACTGCGGCGAAAATCAGCTTCTCGACGTTAGTGAAAATCGGTTGTTTGAGTTCCAGCTTGGCCTTGGCGAACAGGATCGCGCCGGGTGCGTAGAGCAGGGCCGAGAGCAGCAGATACTTGACCCCGCCGGCATACAGCAGCCACACCGCGTAGATCAGCGCGATGCCGCCGATAATCAGATCCTTGCGTCGTTCGGCCGCGAAGCCTTCGTAGCTTTCGCCGCGCACCGCCAGTAGCAGGGCATAGGCCGCCGACCACAGGTACGGCACCAGAATCATCGAGGTGGCGAGGTAGATCAGCGACAGGTAAGTGCTGGCCGAAAACAGGGTGATGATCAGGAACAGCTGGACCATCGCGTTGGTCAGCCACAGGGCGTTGACCGGTACGTGGTTGGCGTTCTCGCGGCGCAAAAACTCCGGCATGGTGTGGTCTTTGGCGGCGGCGAACATGATCTCTGCACACAGCAGCACCCACGACAGCAGCGCCCCCAGCAGCGAGATGATCAAGCCGACGCTGATCAGCACCGCACCCCAGTGACCAACCACGTGTTCCAGCACGGCGGCCATCGACGGGTTCTGCAATTTGGCCAGTTCCGGCTGGGTCATGATGCCCAGCGACAGCACGTTGACCAGCACCAGGAACAGCAGCACGGTGATGAAACCGATGACGGTTGCCTTGCCGACGTCGGAGCGTTTTTCCGCCCGCGCCGAGAAGATGCTCGCGCCCTCGATGCCGATGAACACCCACACGGTGACCAGCATCATGTTGCGCACCTGGTTCATCACGCTGCCCAGATCCGGGTTTTTCACACCCCAGATGTCGGCGGTGAAGATGTCCAGTTTGAAGGCGAAGATCGCGATCAGCACGAACAGCAGCAGCGGCACGACCTTGGCGACGGTGGTCACGAGGTTGATGAACGCCGCTTCCTTGATCCCGCGCAGCACCAGAAAGTGCACGGCCCACAGCAGCACCGAGGCGCCAATGACGGCGGCAACCGTGTTGCCTTCACCGAATATCGGGAAAAAGTAGCCGAGGGTGCTGAACAGCAGAACGAAGTAACCGACGTTGCCCAACCAGGCACTGATCCAGTAACCCCAGGCGGACGAGAAACCCATGTAGTCGCCGAAACCGGCCTTGGCGTAGGCGTAGACACCGCCGTCAAGGTCAGGCTTGCGATTGGCGAGGGTTTGAAAGACGAAAGCGAGGGTGAGCATGCCGACAGCGGTGATGGCCCAACCAATCAGTACCGCGCCGACGTCGGCGCTGGCGGCCATGTTTTGTGGCAAGGAGAATATCCCGCCACCGATCATTGAACCGACTACCAAGGCAACCAGTGCACCTAGTCGTAGTTTTCCGGGAGCTTCAGACATTGCATGACTCCATTGCAGGAGAGAAGAGTTCACAGCGTAGATCTGTTGTCTGTTCAATCAGCTGACATAGATCAGTGCATGGCCACATTCCATTGTTAATGAATGACTTATGAAACAACTGGAGGCATGACGCTATCGCCTGGAAAGCCCGTCCTAGAGGCTTTTGCCTGATGTGGTTGGGAATTGCTCTTATTACTTTCGAATTAACACGCTAGTTCTTTTTCAGCTTTTGGCAAATTTTCGCCATCTGTTTTCAGTACAGAATTGATTTATTAGGATTCGCGCACAAAACTGTCTTAGCGTGCTAGGCGTTAGCTTCAGTCGCTATATATAACTGGGTATTTCTCGGTATTACCTGATAAACGTCGTGTGGTATTAGGCGTTTAGTTAATAGTTGTTACAAATGAATGAAGGGAGACAAGAATGTCGCAACCGACGCAAAAGCTGCGACTGGGTGCGTTGATCGCCCTAGTGGTGGGTTCGATGATTGGTGGCGGGATTTTTTCCTTGCCACAGAACATGGCCGCCCGCGCCGATGCCGGAGCAATCCTGATCGGCTGGGGCATCACCGCCATCGGCATGCTGACCCTGGCGTTCGTGTTCCAGACCCTGGCCAACCGCAAGCCCGAGCTGGATTCCGGGGTCTATGCCTACGCCAAGGCCGGGTTTGGCGATTACATGGGGTTTTCGTCGGCGTGGGGTTACTGGATCAGCGCCTGGCTGGGCAACGTCGGCTATTTCGTGTTGCTGTTCAGCACGCTCGGTTACTTCTTTCCGGTATTCGGCCAAGGCAATACGCCGGTTGCCATCGGCTGTGCGTCGGTGCTGTTGTGGGCCGTGCATTTTCTGGTGATGCGCGGGATCAAGGAGGCGGCGTTCATCAATCAGGTGACCACGGTCGCCAAGATCGTGCCGCTGATCATGTTCATCGTCATCGCGGCGGTGGCGTTCAAGGCCGATATCTTTACCCGCGACATCTGGGGCCGCAGCAACCCGAGCTTTGGCGGGGTGATGGATCAGGTGCGCAACATGATGCTGGTGACGGTGTTCGTGTTTATCGGCATCGAGGGCGCCAGCGTCTATTCGGCGCGGGCGGAGAAACGCACCGATGTCGGGCGCGCCACGGTGATCGGTTTCCTCGGGGTGCTGGCGCTGCTGGTGCTGGTCAACGTGCTGTCGCTGGGGATCATGAGCCAGCCCGAATTGGCCAGGTTGCAAAACCCGTCGCTGGCGGCGGTGCTGGAACACATCGTCGGGCCGTGGGGCGCGCTGCTGATCAGCCTCGGTCTGGCGGTGTCGCTGCTTGGCGCATTGCTGTCATGGGCGCTGCTGTGCGCCGAAATCCTCTTCGCCACGGCCCGGGACAAGACCATGCCGGCGTTCCTGAAAAAGGAAAACGCCAACCATGTGCCGGTCAATGCGTTGTGGCTGACCAACGTGATGATTCAGCTATTCCTGCTCATCACACTGTTTTCTGCCGGCACCTACACCAGCCTGATCTACCTCGCTTCGTCGATGATTCTGGTGCCGTATCTGTGGTCGGCGGCGTATGCGGTGTTGCTCAGCGGGCGCGGCGAAACCTACGAACATGCCTCGGCCGAACGCACCAAGGACTTGCTGATTGGCGGCATCGCCCTGTGCTACGCGGTGTGGCTGTTGTATGCCGGCGGGGTGAAATACCTGCTGCTGTCGGCGCTGCTGTATGCACCGGGGGTGGTGCTGTTTGCCAAGGCCAAGCATGAGCAGGGCGAGCCGCTGTTCACTCATGTCGAGAAGGGCATTTTTACTTGTGTGGTGATTGGCGCGGGGCTGGCGGCCTATGGCTTGTACAGCGGATTGTTAGCGTTGTGAGGTTGAGGCTTGCGTACCAGCCGCCGTATGACTGGGAGGCTATGCTCGGTTTTCTTGCAGCGCGGGCGGTGGTCGGGATGGAGACCGTGGCTGATGGTGTGTATTCGCGCAGCATCGGTTTGAACGGTGTGCATGGCACGGTTTCGATTTGGCCTGGCACGGGCGATGCGCTGGAGGTCGAACTGGATTTTCCTGATCCGGCGCTGCTGCCGCAGATTGTTGCAAGGTTGCGCCGGCTGTTTGATCTGGACGCCGATCTGGCAGTGATGCAAGGGCATCTGGCGAAAGATCCATTGCTGGCACGATTGATCGCCGAGCGCCCGGGGCTGCGGGTACCGGGGGCGTGGGACGGTCTGGAGCTGGCGTTTCGCGCGGTGCTCGGCCAGCAGATTACCGTGGTGGCTGCGATTCGCTTGGCGGGCAAACTTGTGGCGCAATATGGTGCGCCATTACGCTCGGCGCTGCCGGGTGTGAGTCATGTTTTCCCTCAGGCGAGTGTGTTGGCGACAGCAGATCTGGCGGCGCTGGGCATGCCGAAAAGTCGCGGGCGAACGTTGTCGGGCGTGGCGCAGGCGCTGCTCGATGATCCGCTGTTGTTCGCGCCGGGACGCGAGGGCGGGGTGGCACGGCTGTTGGCGTTGCACGGGATTGGCGAGTGGACGGCGCAGTACATCGCACTGCGGCAGTTGCGCGATATGGATGGCTTTCCTCATGGCGATGTCGGGTTGCTGCGGGCGCTGGAAGTGCTGGAAGGTGTGCGGCCGACAGCGCGGGAATTGGCTGATCGAGCTGAAGTCTGGCGACCCTGTCGGGGGTATGCGGCGCAGGTGTTGTGGACGTCTTTGAGTCGGGCGGATTGAGCCTGAATCAGTGTTGTCGGTGCAGCCGTCTTCGCGAGCAAGCCCGCTCCCACAGGGGAACGCATTTCACCTGTGGGAGCGGGCTTGCTCGCGAAAGGGCGCGAATGGTCATCACCATTGCGGGCGATGTGAACCCAATTCGCTGGCCGGCAACGCCCATTGCAGCGGGGTCTCGCTGATCTTCAGCGGTGCCAGCAAGCGGTGCGCTGGCCCCCACGGTGTCTGTTCCAGCGACAGGCTTTGGTCCTGCTCATCTTCGGCGCGTAACGGATCGCTCGACCCCGGCCCCTGTTCGATCAACAGCTTGGCCGTACGCGCCAGTGACAGGCGCGCAGAGCCACCCTGACCGGTCCTTAAACGTTCGGTCAAAAGTCGGATCGCACTCGCCGCCATCAAATACCCGGTGCCGTGATCCAGCGCCTGCACCGGCAACGGCGTCGGTTTGTCAGCCTGTTTCCAGCGCTGCCCGGCTTCGGCGATGCCGCTGCTCATCTGCACCAGGCTGTCGAAGCCGCGGCGGTTGTGCCACGGGCCGCTCCAGCCATAGGCGTTGAGGCTGACGTCGATCAGCCCCGGCGCCAGTTGTCGGCGGCGTTCGGCGCCGAAGCCGAGATGTTCCAGGGCATCGGCGCGGTAGCCGTGCAGGAGGATGTCGGCGTCTTTCAACAGGTTTTCGAACAATGCACGATCGGCCGGTTGCTGCAGATCCAGTCGCGCACAACGTTTGCCCAGGGTGACTTCCGGCACCACGCCCGGCTCGTTCCAGCTCGGCGGGTCGATGCGCAGCACATTGGCGCCGAGGCCGGCGAGAAAACGGCTTGCGGTGGGGCCAGCGAGCACGCGGGTCAGGTCCAGCACTTTGAGCCCGGCCAATGGTTGCGCGACTGAGCCTGCCCAGGGTTGCGCGATCTGTTGGTGATCGGCACTGAAGTGCACCAGCGGCTCGGCGTTTACTGCCAGCCCCTGCGGGTGTTGCTGCCACTGCGCCCAACTGCGCATTTCGGCGGCGCAGCCCTTGGCGTCGACTATCGCTTGCTCCAGATCGGCGCCGCTCCATTGCGCGACTTTCGCCGCCATCGCTGCACGATCGGCGCAGGCACCGAGCACGCTTTCGGCTGCGGCGCGGTGATGCGGGGCGTTGGTGTGCAGGCGGATCCAGCCGTCGCGGGTCGCGTAGTCGCCGGCGATCGGGTCCCACAGCGGCGGTAAATCCCAGCCCATGGGGCGGATGGAAGAAGCGAACCAGAACGAGGCCAGACGCCGATCAACTTCCACGGCGGGCAAGTGCCCGGTCTGTTGCCGGAGCAGTTCGCTGACGGCCTGAGCGGCAGCGGCGATGCTCGCGCAGGCCAGATCGGTGACGGCGAACGCCGAGGGCAGGGCGCCGCTGTTGGTGAACGGAATCGGCGTTTTGGGCAAGCCGAGTGCGGCTTGAATGGACGTGAGTAAATCAGTCATCGAAGGCCCTCCGGGAGAGAGGGCGATGATAGTGCAAAAAAATGTCGGGGCAGATGAAAACGCCAGCGGGTGAATACTTACCCTGTGGGAGCGAGCTTGCTCGCGAAGAGGTCATCACATTCAGCATCATCATTGAATGGTAGACCGCATTCGCGAGCAAGCTCGCTCCCACAGGGCTCAACGGTGTGGCGTTAAACGCGGAACTGATCCATCAATTTCATCTGTTGACTGGCCAGGGCGTTGAGCTGGCTGCTGATCGCCGCCGATTCAGTGGCCTGTTCGGTCAGCGTCTCAGTCACGGTGCGAATCGCCGAAACGTTGCGATTGACCTCTTCGGCCACGGCGCTCTGCTGTTCGGCGGCGCTGGCGATCTGCAGGTTCATGTCGCTGATCACCGTCACCGCATCGCTGATCTTGCCCAGCGCGTCCACCGCCTGACGGATCTGCCCGGCGTTGTTGTGCGCCTGAGTCTGGCTCGAATGCATGGTCGCGACCACGCCACGGGTGCCGGTCTGGATGCGTTCGATGACGATGCGGATTTCTTCCACCGAATCCTGAGTGCGCTTGGCGAGGTTGCGCACTTCATCGGCTACCACCGCGAAACCACGACCGCTTTCCCCGGCGCGGGCGGCTTCGATGGCGGCGTTGAGCGCCAGCAGGTTGGTCTGTTCGGCGATGCTGCGGATGACTTCCAGCACCGAACCGATCTGCTCGCTGTTGACCGCCAGTGCTTCGACTTCGGTCACCGCTTTGCTGACTTCATCGGCCAGTTGATTGATGTCGCGGGTGCTGCGCTCGATGATCGACATGCCGTCCTTGGCCGACTGATCGGCACCCTTGGCGGCGTTGGCCGCGTTCGACGCGCTGTTGGCGACGTCATGCGCGGTGGCGCTCATTTCGTTGGACGCGGTGGCGACCTGATCGATTTCGCGGAACTGCACCTGCATGCCTTCGCTGGTCTGGCGGGCGATTTCCGAGGACTGATCAGCAGTGCCACGCGCTTCGGTGATGCTCTGTTTGATCTGGGCGATGGTCGGTTGCAGCTTGTCGAGGAAGCGGTTGAACCAGTTCACCAGTTCGCCCAGTTCATCTTTCTTGCTGTAGTTCAGGCGCTGGGTCAGGTCGCCTTCACCGCTGGCGATGTTCTTCAGCATTTCAGCAACGCTGTTGATCGGCCGGGTCACGCCCGACGCGGTGAGCCAGATCAGCAGCAGGCCAATCAGACCAGCGACTACCGCCACCAGCAACGCGGTGATCACCCCGGTTTTCTGCGCATCGTCGAGCACCGCTTGCAGCTTGACCGAATCGGCCAGCAGCACCTGTTTCGGCAGGTCGATGACCACGCCCCAGGCCCGCGAGTTACCAATCGGATCGACCGGGTACACGGCGCGAATCAGGTCGCCCTGTTCGAGAATTTTCGGCGTGCCGCTGCTGACCAGTTGCAGGACATCCTTGCCTTCGGCACCGAGCGTTTCGCTGATTTGTTTGCCGACTTTCTTCGCATCGGAACTGTCCGCACCGAGCACGCCGCTGCCGGAGACGATCAGCATGTGCCCGGCGCCGTTGAACAGGTCGCGCTGCGAGTCGAGCGCCGCCGCTTGCAGGGCATCGAGGGCGATGTCGACGCCGACCACGCCGATGGCCTTGCCGTCGACGATCAACGGCACGGAAATGGTGGTCATCAACATTTCCTTGGTCCCGACGGTGTCGGCGTACGGGTCGAGCAGGCAGGTACGCTTGTTGTCGCGAGGGCAGGTGTACCAGCTGTTGTACGGCGTGCCGCTGACGCTGAGGGTGGTCTTGGTCATGTCTTCTTCGACCATGATCGTGTTCAGCGCCGAGCCGGCGGCGCGGCTCCAGTAGGTCGCAAAACGCCCGGCTTCGTTGGACTGGCGCGCCGCATCGTTGACGAATTCGCTGTCCTTGCCATCGAGGCCGTTGGGTTCGAAAGCGAGCCAGATGCCGAGCACCTTGTCGTTGCGCTCGAACGCGGTTTTCAGGCTCTGATTCAACTCTTCACGCAGGGCACCAGCCTCCAGCGAACGCTTGGCGGCCATCACGCGCATGTCCTTGATCTGGTCGGCCAGGGCGGTGATCACCGTCAGGCTTTCGCCAAAGGTCTTCTGTACTCGCACCGCCTGCTCGGCCGCCTTGGCCTGCAACAGGTTCTGCACACTCGCGGTGAGCATCTTGCTGCTGGAGTCGCTGACCACTTCGTCGTTCTGGTTGGTCTGGTAAATGTTTATGCCGACGATCAGCGCAACCACGCCGAGCAGGCACAGACCGGAGAGCAGGACGATTTTCAGGCGAATGGAGAGAGAGTCGAACATGGGGCGATCTCGTGAATGAATGAGCAGGTGGCCACGGGATGAACTACCCGGTTCGCCAAATCCATTCAGCGCCATGCATTGCTCATCGGCGTGCAGCGAGGGCGCATGAGGCGCTTGCCGACGAACGGTCAGCGCTAAACGTTTGCGCAGGGGATTGTGCTGAAAAGGCGATTAATTACAGGGAAGTTTCAGCCTGATGAACGCCGGAGTGCTGCGGGTGATGAGGCTTTGTGGTGAGGGGATTCATCCCCGATGGACTGCGCAGCAGGCCCAAAACCTGAAACCCGGTTTTCACTGACGCTCCGCAGATGCTTGATAAGTGGCTGCTTCGCAGCCATCGGGGATGAATCCCCTCACCACAAAAGCTCATTTGCCAAAAATAGCGGGCGGTCAGGCGGGGGGCGGGAGCGCTTCCGGGCGTGACCAGATCCACAGATTGCCCAGACTCATCCCGGCAATCGCCAGATACACCGGCCAGCCGTGATCGAGCATCACCAGCATCAGCGTCGCGCACAGCAGCATGCTGACGGTGGCGCTGACCTTGGCCTTGCGCGCGATGATCTTGCCGTTGCGCCAGTTGCTCAGGATCGGCCCGAACAGCCGATGATTTTCCAGCCAGGCACTCAGGCGCGGCGAGCTGCGGGTCGCGGCCCAGGCGGCGAGCAGGATGAACTCGGTGGTCGGCAGGCCGGGCACGACGATGGCGATCAGGCCAATGCCGAGGCTGACATAGGCCAGCAGGCCGAACAGCAGGCGGGCGAGTTTTGACGAGGCGGGTTGCGGCATGGGCTCGGGATTGCTGTGAGGCGAAACGGGGGATTCTACAGGCTAGCGCTGTTCCCATGTGGGAGCGGGCTTGCTCGCGAATGCGCTGTGTCAGTGACATATCAGGTGACTGACACAGCGCATTCGCGAGCAAGCCCGCTCCCACAAGGGGATTTGTGTTGTGTCAGGCCGGTTCGGCTGCGGTCGCGTAAGCCTGTTCCAGCAGCACGGTGAAGCGGTTGAACGCGTCGATCGCGCCTTGCTCGACTTCGGCTTCTTCCTCGGCAGTGAACTGCAGCGAGTCGAGGGTGCGCACGAAGCTTTTCCAGCCTTCGGCACGACCGCCTTCCGGCTCGCCCAGGTGACGGGCGCCGAAGGTTTCGCTGAGGTCCAGCGCCACCGCGCGTTTGATCAGGAACGCGGCGCCGAGCTTCGAACCTTCGGAGACGAAGATCCAGCCGAGGGCGCGAGCCTTGGTCGGGTTTTTCAGCGCACCGGCCACCGGTGCCGGGATGTCGGTGTCCAGATCCGCCAGGTCGGCCTTGGCCGCTTCGGCGCGGCAACGGGCCGGCAGATCCGGGACGATGGCAGCCAGTTCGGCGTCGTTGTACAGGTCTACCAACTCCGACTGGAACAGGTATTGCGCGACCACGAAACGCGCGAAGTTGGCGCGGGTTTCGAACGGCGCGTGGGCCTTGACCAGGGCGTCGAGCTTGCTGTGCGGCTCGTGGGTGATCTGGTTCAGGCGTTGTGAACGCAGGGCTTTTTCCGATGTGGTCATGGGGTGTCCTTGATAAAAGAGGCGCTTGATAACGAGACGAACGGGCAGGTGCCAAACCGTAAAAAAAGCCCTGCGATGCGCTGAACAATGCGCGTCGCAGGGCCGTCCGGATCAGATGTCCCAGACCAGATTGATCGCGAAGTTGCGGCCCGGTTGGGTCAGACGATCGAGGTTGGCCGGTTGCGTCACCGAGGCTTCGCCGACGCTGTCGTAACCGCGCACGTCATCCCACAGCCAGTATTTCTTGTCGGTCAGGTTGTAGATGCCGCCGCTGACGGTGACGTCGTCGGTGACTTTGTAGTAGCCGGCCAGATCGAGAATGCCGAAGCCCGGGGTCTTGAACTGGCTGCTGACGCCATCCGGCGACTTGAAGTTGCTGTCGTCGACGCGATCCTTTTTCTTCACCACGGTCCAGCTCAGCAGGCCGCCGTAGTTGTCCTGGTCGTAACCCAGGCCGAACACGCCGGTCAGCGGATTGACGCTGTTGAGCGGTTCGCCGTTGTCGTTGTTGCGACCGTAGGCGTAAGCGATCGAGCCCTGGGTGTAGAGGCCTTGCGGCGCACCGAACGCATCGAGGTTCAGACGACCTTTGACTTCGGCGCCCTTGATGGTCGCGTGCTTGATGTTGCTCGACTGGAAGGTCAGCTCGTCGTAGCCGGGGGTGACCGCGTCTTCGTTGATGAAATCGCGGTACTTGTTATAGAACACTGCCACGTCGAACGAGCCTTGCTCGAAGTTGCCGCGCAGACCGGTTTCATAGCTTTTGCTTTTTTCCGGTTCCAGGTTCGGGTTCGGCGCCACGTTGTAGCCGGTGGTGCTGTTTTCGAAGCGCCCGTACAGCGCTTTCGCCGTCGGTGTACGGAAACCTTCGGCGTACTGGCCGTACCAGGTGTAATTGTCGGTCAGGGCGTAGGTCAGGCCGAACTTGGGCGAGACTTTGTGCCAGGTCTTGTTCTCGTCGCTGACCGTGCCGTTGCCATCGGCGGCCACGGTGTTGAGGAATTCCTGAGTGATGTGCGGCTTGAGCTGGGTGTAGTCGTAGCGCAGACCCGGCAGGAAGGTCCACTTGTTCCAGCTGATCTGATCCTGGGCGAACAGGCTGTAGGTGTTGATGGTCGGGTCCGGGAAGTCGCTGGATTTTTTCAGCACATCCGCCGCGCTGGTGGCGCCGATGGCGGTGCAGCCACGACCGACTGCCAGGCACTTGCCGTCGCCGCTGCGCGAACCGGTGACTTTCTGCTGTTTGATCGTGGTGCCGTAGGTCAGCACGTGATCGGTGTCACCGATGGCAAACGCCTTGTCCAGTTGCGCATCGAACACCCACTGTTTTTCCTCGTAGATCGTGTCGCGGGTGCGCAGCACTTTACGGGTCATCGGGTAGTAGAACTCTTCGGTGCTCTGGTCGGTCTTGGCGATCTGGTGATTGAGGCTCCACTTCACGTTATCGGCCAGCAGGCTGTCGAGGGCGAAGCTGTGCTCCAGGCCGAAACGCTCGCGGGTGATGGTGTCGTTGCCGGTACGCCACTGGTACATGCCGCCGGGCAGCATGCTGTTGGGAATGGTCGGCGCGCCATTGAAGTACGGGCCGCCGTAGGCGCTTTTCTGATCGGTGTCGCGATCGTCCTTGTACTTCTCGTAGGTCAGGCCCAGGCGCGAACCTTCGTTGTAGTTCCAGCCGATCTTCGCCAGTACGTTGGTCGCTTTGACGTCTTCCGGGTTGGCGGCGGTGCGCTCGAGGCCAGTGCCGTTGTTGCTGCCGTAGGAATCGGTTTCGTGACCGTCGCGCTGGCTGAAGTGCAGCAAGCCGTCGAACTGCTCGGCACGACCAGCGACGGTGGCGGATTTCAGCCAGCTCTCATCGGCGGAGCTGTAACCGGTTTTGAGGCGAGCGCCGACGTCTTTGCCGGGCTTGATGATGTCGTCCGGGTCGAGGGTGTAGTAGCTGACGGCGCCACCAATGGCGTTGCTGCCGTACAGCACCGAGGCCGGGCCACGGAGGATTTCCACGCGTTTGACGATTTCCGGGTCGACGTAATTGCGCTGGGTCTTGGCGTACGGGCCATTGAAGAAACCGTCCGGCACTTCGACGCCGTCAACCTGCGTCAGGATGCGGTCGCCGTCGATGCCACGGATGTTATAGCCGCTGATACCGCCACGCTGGCCGGCGCCGCCGACCGACACGCCCGGCTCGTAGCGCACCAGATCCTTGATGGTGTTGACGTTGTTGCGATCCAGATCCTGGCGGGTCTGCACGGTGACGGTGGCCGGCACGCTGCTGACCGATTGTTCCTGGCGGGTGGCGCTGATGGTCACCTGATCCAGATTGAGTGCGCCGCTGTTGTTGCGCTTTTCCAGCACCACGTTGTTGTTGCTCAGCTTGCGGAAGCTCAGGTTGGTCCCCACCAACAGGCGCTCCAGGGCTTTTTCCGGCGGCAGCGAACCGCGCACACCCGGCGACGATACGCCCTGACCCAATTCTGCCGGCAAGCCGACCTGCCAACCGGTGACAGTGGTGAAGGCATTGAGCGCCGACACCAGCGGTTGCTGGCCGATCGAGAACGAATAATCACCCATGTTGCGCGCCGGTTGTTCGGTGGCAGCCATCAGCGGTGCAGTGCCGGCCATGAGGATGGCGGCTGTCAGCAACGACAATACGCGGGAAGGGGAAGCAGTCTGGCGGGTAAGGCGAGAGGACATCGATAGCGCTCCGTGTCGCACGAATCTTTATAGGTGCTGATCCGCCTCCGAAGATGCGAATCAATTGCATTGGCTATAACGAGACGAACGGGCTTTCGCTATCGAGTAAAAATAATTCTCATTTAGTTCAGGATCACCAGCGCGGGGAATTCCTGCAGGCGCGCCGAGGTGATGTGGGCGAGGGAGCGCACCACGTCCAGCGGCTGGTCGAGGCGGTAGTTGCCGGTGACGTTGACGTCGGCCAACTGTTCGTTGGTGTTGATGATCCAGCCCGGGTAGTAGCGGCGCAGTTCGGCCAGCACCTGATTCAACGGGCAGTTCTCGAACACCAGTCGGCCCTGGACCCAGGCCAGGTCGGTCGCGGCATCGAGCTTGCCCGGGCGATCGAAACCGTTGGGCCCGATGCGGATGCTTTCGCCTGCGCTCAAACGCACTCGCGCATCGTTGTGCGTGGCGCGCAGATCGACATCGCCGCGTTGCACATTGACCTGCGCCACGCCGTCCAGATAGCGCACGGCGAACGCAGTGTCGCGCACGCTGGCCTGCACCGGGCCGGCATCGATTTCCAGCGGCTGAGCCCGGTTGGCCGCTACCTCGAAAAACGCTTCGCCCTGATACAGTCGCGCCACGCGCTGGCGCTCGTTGATGGTGCTGGAGAATGCCGAGTTGGTGTTGAGCAGCACCTTGGAACCGTCCTCCAGCTGCAGGCGCTGACGCTCGCCGACCACGGTCAGATGATCGGCCTGAAGGCGCATCGGCAGGTTGCTGAAACTGAACAGACCGAGCACCAGCACCGCAGCAGTCGCCAACGGTTTCCAGTGCGGACGCAGACGTTTGAGCAACGTGACTTTCGCCGGCTTCGCCGCGAGACTCTGCGCACACCGCACTACTTGCGGTCCGTCCCAGATCGCCTGAGCCTTGGCGAACGCCTCGGCATTCAACGGATCGGCCGCCAGCCATGCGTGAAATTGCCGGGTCTGCTCTTCGTCCGCACTGCCCAGCACGATGAGCCAGTCCAGAGCCTGGTCCATTGCACGGGCGGCGTCCTGCGCCGTTGCGGGCGAAGGCGGGCGGTGGGTGTCCGTCACGGTGTGTCCTCGGCAGTGTCTGTGCACGGCTGTTTTTTTAGTGAAGCGTAAAAGTCGGGCAAGGGTAGCAAAGCCCGATGATCAGTGCAGTCGACGCTGCTGACTGAAATCGCCTGCAACCTCAGGCGCCATTCAAGCGCTCGGCGACACCGATGCAGATCGACATGATCAGCTTGAGTTCCTTCTGCACGGTGCTGAGGGACACATTCAGCTCGTCGGCGATTTCCTGGTAGCTGTGCCCGTGCAGGCGGCTGAGGATGAAAATCTGCTGCTGACGCGGGCTGAGTTGACTGAGGCTCACGTTCAGGCGCTCCAGCAATTGTTCGGCGTGGGCGGCGTCTTCGGCGCTGCTGGCGGGGGCGGCGACGCTGTGCACCACGTCCTGCGGCACGTCATCGACCATGGTCCGCGAATGGATCTTGCGCGCGCGCAGGTGATCCAGCGCCAGATTGCGCGCGGTCTGAAACACGAAGGGTTCAAGGTGATCGATGGCGCGCTCGCTCAACGCCCGCGTCACGCGCAGGTAGGTTTCCTGCAACAGGTCTTCGGCGGTGCTGTGGTTGTTGACCATGCGCTCGATCGTGCGCAGCAGGGACGTGCGCTGAGAGAGAAAGACATGATTGAAGCGCGATTGACTCACGGGGGAACCTGATCCATTTCGAGCGAATGATAATGCTTATCATCCAGTTGAGTGGTCAAGCCTTGATTTTGAATACAGCGAAAAACCTTGTGGGAGCGAGCTCGCTCGCGAAGGCGTAGTGTCAGGCAATTCAACTAGCGACTGACCCACCGCTTTCGCGAGCAAGCTCGCTCCCACAAGGATAGGGGATTATTCCGCGTTGCAGAGCGCCAGGCAGTTATCCAGCATGCGGTTGGAGAAGCCCCACTCATTGTCGTACCACGCCAGCACCTTCAGCAGTTTGCCGCTGACTTTGGTGTGGTTGGCGTCGAAGATCGACGACAACGGGTTGTGGTTGAAGTCGCTGGAAACCAGCGGCAACGTGTTGTAACCGAGAATTTTCGAGTGCTGGCTGGCAGCCT
Source organism: Pseudomonas sp. RSB 5.4 (assembly GCF_037126175.1). NCBI lineage: Bacteria > Pseudomonadati > Pseudomonadota > Gammaproteobacteria > Pseudomonadales > Pseudomonadaceae > Pseudomonas > Pseudomonas sp. RSB 5.4. Next base: position 3,094,576 of record NZ_CP146986.1, on the reverse strand, counting down.
TCATCAGTGCGTTGACTTCCTCGGCCGTGGCTTCCTTCTTCAACTGCACCGTCAGGTCCACCAGCGACACATTGATCACCGGCACCCGCACGGCCATGCCGGTCAGTTTGCCCGCCAGTTCCGGCAGCACCAGGCCTACCGCTTCGGCGGCGCCGGTCTTGCTCGGGATCATGTTCTGCGTGGCCGAACGCGCGCGGTACGGGTCGGTGTGGTAGACGTCGGTCAGATTCTGGTCGTTGGTGTAGGCATGAATGGTGGTCATCAAGCCGTTTTCAATACCCAACTCGCGGTGCAGCACCTGCGCCACCGGCGCCAGGCAGTTGGTGGTGCACGAAGCGTTAGAGATGATCTGGTGCGACTGGCGCAGAATGTCGTGGTTGACGCCGTAAACGACGGTGGCGTCGGCGCCCTTGGCCGGGGCCGAGATGATGACTTTGCGGGCGCCGGCAGTAAGATGCGCAGCCGCTTTGGCGCGGTCGGTGAACAGACCGGTGCATTCGAACACTACGTCGATTTTTTCCGCCGCCCATGGCAGGTCGGCCGGGTTGCGAATCGCGCTGACCGAAATGCGGTCGCCGTTGACCGTCAGGCTCTCATTGTCATGGGCCACTTCGGCGTCGAATGTGCCGTGAACGGTGTCGTATTTGAGCAGATGGGCATTGATCGAGCTGTCGCCCAGATCATTGATGGCGACGATCTGCAAATCCTGTCGATAGCCTTGGGTATACAGTGCGCGCAGGACATTACGGCCGATGCGGCCAAAACCATTGATTGCGATTCGAAGAGTCATTGAACAGCGCCGCCGTCGTTTTGTTGTTGGAATTACAAGATTATTCGCATAAAAATAGAAAACAAGCCTTTTTAGTGGCAATATTTTGTTTTATCTACAACGAGTGACCTGAATCAACTGGTCCGAATGGTCAAAAAAACCGTCTGTCATTCCAACAACAACGGCGTTTGATCAGCATAGACAATCAGGTCGCCACATCCGTTAGCCTGGAGTTCTACACATGCATCCCCGCGTTCTTGAGGTCACCGAACGGCTTATCGCCCGCAGCCGCGCCACGCGTCAGGCTTACCTTGCACTGATTCGCGGCGCCGCGACTGACGGGCCGATGCGCGGCAAGCTGCAATGCGCCAACTTCGCCCACGGCGTGGCCGGGTGTGGCAGCGAAGACAAGCACAGCTTGCGGATGATGAACTCGGCGAACATCGCCATCGTTTCTTCGTATAACGACATGCTCTCGGCGCACCAGCCGTACGAAGTCTTTCCCCAGCAGATCAAAAACGCCCTGCGCGAAATCGGTTCGGTAGGCCAGTTCGCCGGCGGTACGCCAGCGATGTGCGATGGCGTGACCCAGGGCGAGCCGGGCATGGAGCTGAGCCTGCCGAGCCGCGAAGTGATCGCCATGTCCACGGCGGTGGCGCTGTCGCACAACATGTTCGACGGCGCGCTGATGCTCGGCATCTGCGACAAGATTGTGCCGGGCCTGATGATGGGCTCCCTGCGTTTCGGCCATCTGCCGACGATTTTCGTTCCGGGCGGGCCGATGGTCTCGGGGATTTCCAACAAGGAAAAAGCCGACGTGCGGCAGAAGTACGCCGAAGGTAAGGCTACCCGCGAAGAGCTGCTGGAATCGGAGATGAAGTCCTACCACAGCCCGGGCACTTGCACCTTTTACGGCACCGCCAACACCAACCAGTTGCTGATGGAAGTCATGGGCCTGCACTTGCCGGGCGCGTCGTTCGTCAACCCGAACACCCCGCTGCGTGATGCCCTGACCCGCGAAGCCGCGCATCAGGTCACGCGTCTGACCAAACAGAACGGCAACTTCATGCCGATCGGCGAAATCGTCGACGAGAAGGCGCTGGTCAACTCGATCGTCGCGCTGCACGCCACCGGCGGCTCGACCAACCACACCCTGCACATGCCGGCCATCGCCATGGCTGCGGGTATCCAATTGACTTGGCAGGATATGGCCGACCTCTCCGAAGTTGTGCCGACCCTGAGCCACGTCTACCCGAACGGCAAAGCCGACATCAACCACTTCCAGGCCGCTGGCGGTATGTCGTTCCTGATCCGTGAGCTGCTTGAGGCGGGCCTGTTGCACGAAGACGTCAACACCGTGCTTGGCCACGGTCTGAGCCGCTACACCAAAGAGCCGTTCCTCGATAACGGTGAGCTGGTGTGGCGCGAAGGCCCGATCGAAAGCCTCGACGAAAACATCCTGCGCCCGGTTGCCCGTGCATTCTCGCCGGAGGGCGGTCTGCGGGTGATGGAAGGCAACCTTGGTCGCGGGGTGATGAAAGTCTCCGCCGTGGCGCTGGAAAACCAGATCGTCGAAGCACCGGCCATGGTGTTCCAGGATCAGCAGGACTTGGCCGATGCGTTCAAGGCCGGTCTGCTGGAGAAGGATTTTGTCGCGGTCATGCGCTTCCAGGGCCCGCGCTCCAACGGCATGCCGGAACTGCACAAGATGACGCCGTTCCTCGGCGTGCTGCAGGATCGCGGTTTCAAAGTCGCGCTGGTGACCGACGGGCGCATGTCCGGCGCGTCGGGGAAAATCCCGGCGGCGATTCACGTCAGCCCCGAAGCTTATGTCGGTGGTGCTTTGGCGCGGGTGCAAGAGGGCGATATCATCCGCGTCGATGGCGTCAAAGGCACTTTGGAACTCAAGGTCGACGCCGCCGAATTTGCAGCGCGCGAACCTGCCAAAGGCCTGTTAGGCAACAACATCGGTAGCGGTCGCGAACTGTTTGGCTTCATGCGTTTGGCCTTCAGCTCGGCGGAGCAGGGCGCCAGCGCCTTCACTTCTGCCCTGGAGACGCTTAATTGAAACTGGCTTTGGTCGGTGATATCGGAGGCACCAACGCGCGGTTCGCGTTGTGGAAAAACCAGCAACTGGAATCGGTTCAGGTGCTGGCGACAGCCGACCACGCCAGCCCGGAAGAGGCGATCAGCCTCTACCTGAGCGGCCTCGGTCTGGCGCCGGGTTCGATCGGTTCGGTGTGCCTGTCGGTGGCTGGGCCGGTGAGTGGTGATGAATTCAAGTTCACCAACAACCACTGGCGCCTGAGCCGCACGGCATTCTGCAAGACCTTGCAGGTCGAGCAACTGCTGCTGATCAACGACTTCTCGGCGATGGCGCTGGGCATGACCCGTTTGCAGCCCGGCGAATTCCGCGTGGTCTGCGAAGGCACGCCGGAGCCGTTGCGCCCGGCGGTGGTGATCGGTCCAGGCACTGGCCTGGGCGTTGGCACCTTGCTCGATCTGGGCGAAGGGCGGTTTGCCGCGTTGCCGGGGGAGGGCGGTCACGTCGACCTGCCGCTGAGCAGCCCGCGTGAAACCCAGCTGTGGCAGCACATCCACAACGAGATCGGTCATGTCAGCGCTGAGACCGCACTGAGCGGTGGCGGTTTGCCGCGAGTCTACCGTGCGATCTGCGCAGTGGACGGACATGAACCAAAGCTTGATACGCCGGAAGCAATCACCGCAGCCGGTCTCGCCGGTGACCCGATTGCCCTGGAAGTGCTGGAGCAGTTCTGCTGCTGGCTCGGTCGTGTGGCGGGCAACAACGTGCTGACCACCGGTGGTCGTGGCGGCGTGTACATCGTAGGCGGGGTGATTCCGCGCTTTGCCGATTTCTTCGTCAACAGCGGTTTTGCCCGCAGCTTCGCCGACAAGGGCTGCATGAGCGATTACTTCAAGGGCATCCCGGTGTGGCTGGTGACGGCGCCGTATTCCGGGCTGGTGGGTGCCGGTGTGGCACTGGAGCAAGCAATCCCGACCTGAAATGCAATCAAACTGTAGGAGTGAGCCTTTGTGGCGAGGGGATTCATCCCCGATGGCCTGCGAAGCAGGCCCTGCTTTTCCAGGGTCGCTGCGCAACCCATCGGGGATAAATCCCCTCGCCACAGGTTTTGTTCCTACAGGTGTTTTGTGGTGTTTGTAAAATCAGTGCTTAAGGCATAATCCGCCCCAATTCCAACAACAAGGATGCCTTCGAAGTGAGCTCAGTCAACAAGTCGATATTGTTGGTCGATGACGACCAGGAAATACGCGAGTTGCTGGAAACCTACCTGACCCGCGCCGGGTTCCAGGTGCGGGCCACAGCCGATGGCGCCAGTTTTCGCCAGGCACTCAACGAGGCGCCCAGCGATCTGGTGATCCTCGATGTGATGCTGCCCGACGAAGACGGTTTCAGCCTGTGCCGCTGGGTGCGCCAGCATCCGCGTCAGGCGCAGGTGCCGATCATCATGCTGACCGCCAGTTCCGACGAAGCCGACCGCGTGATCGGGCTGGAGCTCGGCGCTGATGATTACCTCGGCAAACCCTTCAGTCCCCGCGAGCTGCAAGCCCGAATCAAGGCGCTGTTGCGACGTGCGCAGTTCGGTCAGGAACGCAGCGGCAGCGACGTGCTGGCGTTCGACGAGTGGCGGCTGGACATGGTCAGCCATCGACTGTTCCACACCGACGGCGAAGAAGTGATTCTCTCCGGTGCCGACTTCGCGCTGCTGAAGTTGTTTCTCGACCATCCGCAGGAAATCCTTGACCGTGACACCATCGGCAACGCCACCCGTGGCCGCGACCTGATGCCGCTCGACCGGATTGTCGACATGGCCGTCAGCCGCTTGCGCCAACGTCTGCGCGACACGGAAAAACCGCCACGACTGATCCGCACCGTGCGCGGCAGCGGCTACCAACTGGCAGCCAATGTGGTTGCCGGCAATGGTCACTGAGTCGCTGCGCCGGCTCGCCAGCAAAGTCCCGGTGCCGCGTTCGCTGCTCGGGCGGATGCTGCTGTTGACCCTGTTGGCGGTGCTGTTCGCGCAGACGTTGTCGAGCGTGATCTGGGTCTCGCAACTGCGCGCGACCCAGCTCGAAGGCCTGGTCACCAGCGCCCGCAGCCTGGCCCATTCGATGACCGCCAGCGTCAGTTATTTTCGCTCGTTGCCGGTGGCGTACCGGCCGCTGGTACTCGACCAGTTGCGCAGCATGGGCGGCACCCGGTTTGTGGTGACGCTCAACGACAAGCCGCTGGGTATGGACGTGCTGGCGATCACCCCGCGCAAGGCGGCGGTGATTGAAGCAGTGGACGAAGTGCTGCGTCAGTCGCTGGGCCATGACACTGATATCTCGGTGACCTTCGTCAGCCCCGAGGATTTGCGGATCTTCAATGCCGGGCTGAAACTCGATGAGCTGCCGCGCTCGTGGGCGCATTACGCGTTGACCCTGGAACCGGTGAATCCGCCGGTGCTGGTGACGCAGATTCAGATGGCGCCGGGCGAGTGGCTGTACATCGCGTCGTTGCTGCCCGAACCTTACACCAGCCTCGAAGAACAAGGCCTGCCGGCGCAGCAGGTGTGGTTCATCGTCCTTACCAGCGGCTTTTTGCTGCTGTTCATCGGCCTGCTGGTGCACTGGCAGAGCCGGCCGCTCAAGCGTCTGGCGCGGGCGGCGCGGGATCTGTCGCTGGGCGCCGATGTCGAGCCGGTGGCCGAGGGCGGCGGCAGCGAAGTGGTGGAAGTGGGCCGTGCGTTCAACACCATGCGCGAGCGCATCAGCCGTTACCTGACCGAACGCAGCCAGTTGTTCAGCGCGATTTCCCATGACCTGCGCACACCGATCACCCGTCTGCGCTTGCGCGTCGAACTGCTCGAAGACGAGAAGCTGCAAGCCAAGTTCGGCCGCGATCTGGATGAACTTGAGTTGCTGGTCAAAGGCGCGCTGCAATGCGTGAAAGACACCGACATCCACGAGAACATCGAGCCGGTGGATCTCAATCATGTGCTCGATTGTCTGGTGGAGCCGTATCTGGCGCCCAACGGCAATGGCCGCGTGACCCAGCAAGGCAAGGCGCTGGCGGCGTATCCGGGCAAGCCTTTGGCGTTGAAGCGCTGCATCGGCAACCTGATCGACAATGCGCTGAAGTACGGGCAGAACGCGCATCTGCACATCGATGACGATGAGCGCGCGTTTGTCCTGCACGTCGACGACGAAGGCCCGGGCGTACCGGAGCAGCGGTTGGAGCAGGTGTTCGAGCCGCACTTTCGCTTGGCCGGGCAGCAGCAGGGTTATGGGCTGGGCCTGGGCATTGCGCGCAACATCGCTCACAGCCATGGCGGTGAAGTGACGTTGCAGAATCTGCGTGAGGGTGGGTTGCGGGTGACGTTGCAGTTGCCGCGCAGTGTTGACTGATACCACCCCTGTGGCGAGGGAGCTTGCTCCCGCTGGACTGCGCAGCAGGCCGTCTTTTGGGTGCCGCTTCGCGCCACAGCGGGAGCAAGCTCCCTCGCCACAGGTTTCACTTCTGATCTATGTCACAGGCTGGTGACAAAACCCGCCCCCTTCGTTACAAGCCCACCGCGGCCCGTTGTTTAGACTCCCCGCAGTCATAACAACAAAAAAGGCCACCCATGGATCTTTTCCACCCAGGCTTCAGCAGTTGGCTGAACGCCCCTGCTCACCAGCAATGGCTCGGCGACGAAGGCCTGCGTCTGCTGGCATTCGCCAAGGCTTCCAGACTGCCCGAAGGTTTCGGCAACCTCGACGAGCGCGGCCGTTTGCCGGCGAGCGCGCAAGCCGAAACCATGAACACCGCGCGCATGACCCACAGTTTCGCCATGGCCCATATTCAGGGGCTGCCGGGGTTTGCCGAACTGGTCGATCACGGCATCGCGGCCCTGCGCGGGCCGCTGCGGGATGCGCTGCACGGCGGCTGGTTTGCGGTCGCCGAACATCGCGACGGCAACACCGGCAAGAACGCCTATCTGCATGCTTTCGTTGCGCTCGCGGCCAGTTCTGCGGTGGTTGCGCAACGTCCCGGCGCCCAGGCGCTGCTGGATGATGCGATCGACATCATCGACACCTATTTCTGGAGCGAAGAAGAGGGCGCGATGCGCGAATTCTTCAATCGCGACTGGCGCGAAGAAGAAGCCTATCGCGGCGCCAACAGCAACATGCACGCCACCGAAGCATTCCTCGCGCTGGCCGATGTCACCGAAGACCCGCGCTGGCTGGTGCGTGCGCAACGCATCGTCGAGCGAGTGATTCACGGTCACGCCGCCGCCAACGGCTACATGGTCATCGAGCACTTCGATCGCGACTGGCAACCGCTGCGCGAATACAACCGCGACAATCCGGCCGACGGCTTCCGCCCTTACGGCACCACCCCGGGCCACGGTTTCGAGTGGGCGCGGCTGCTGCTGCACCTCGAAGCGGCGCGGGTCCAGGCCGGGATGCTCACGCCGGGCTGGCTGGCGACCGATGCGCAAAAACTTTTCGAACAGAACTGCCGAAACGGCTGGGACGTCGATGGCGCCCCGGGGATCGTCTACACCCTCGACTGGGACAACCAAGCCGTGGTGCGTCACCGTTTGCACTGGACCCATGCCGAGGCCAGCGCCGCCGCCAGTGCCTTGCTCAAACGCACTGGCGATCAGCAATACGAAATCTGGTACCGCCAGTTCTGGGAATTCTGCGAGATGTATTTCATCGATCGCTGCGACGGCAGTTGGCATCACGAACTCGATCCGCAAAACCGTCCGAGCGCCGATATCTGGCCGGGCAAACCCGATCTGTACCACGCCTGGCAGGCGGTGCTGATCCCTCGTCTACCCTTGTCACCGAGTATGGCAACGGCTCTGGCGCAATTATCTCGGTCCGTTCCTGTGTAACCATGTGGTGACATTTGCGCGTCCCTTCGTTACCTGCGGGGGGAAACGCCCTGTTTAAACTCCTGTGCAGCGCAAGCACCAGACTTGCATGCATAACAACAAGAAAGGTACATCTCAGATGAATGCGATTTCTCGCCTCGCTACTGTCATTTCTGTCGCCTCCCTGTTCCCGCTCGCAATTCTGCCCCTCAGTGTGTCCGCTGCCGAATCCAAAGGTTCGGTCGAAGTCGTGCACTGGTGGACGTCCGGTGGCGAAAAAGCCGCTGTCGATGTGCTCAAGGCCCAAGTCGAAAAAGACGGCTTTACCTGGAAAGACGGCGCTGTCGCCGGCGGTGGCGGTGCCACGGCCATGACCGTGCTGAAAAGCCGTGCGGTTGCCGGCAACCCGCCGGGCGTCGCCCAGATCAAAGGCCCGGACATTCAGGAATGGGCCTCCACCGGTCTGCTCGACACCGACGTCCTGAAAGACGTGGCCAAAGAAGAGAAGTGGGACAGCCTGCTCGACAAGAAAGTCTCCGATACCGTGAAGTACGACGGTGATTACGTGGCCGTACCGGTGAACATTCACCGAGTGAACTGGCTGTGGATCAACCCGGAAGTCTTCAAGAAAGCCGGCATCACCAAGAACCCGACCACCCTCGAAGAATTCTACGCCGCCGGCGACAAGCTCAAGGCTGCGGGCTTCATCCCGCTGGCCCACGGCGGTCAGCCTTGGCAGGACAGCACCGTGTTCGAAGCCGTGGTGCTCTCGGTCATGGGCGTTGATGGTTACAAGAAAGCCCTGGTCGATCTGGACAACAAAGCGCTGACCGGCCCCGAGATGGTCAAGGCGCTGACCGAGCTGAAGAAAGTCGCGACCTACATGGACGTCGACGGCAAAGGCCAGGACTGGAACCTGGAAGCGGCCAAAGTCATCAACGGCAAGGCCGGCATGCAGATCATGGGTGACTGGGCCAAGTCCGAGTGGACTGCTGCCAAGAAAGTCGCCGGCAAGGATTACGAGTGCGTAGCCTTCCCGGGCACCGACAAGGCGTTCACCTACAACATCGACTCCCTGGCGGTGTTCAAGCAGAAAGACAAAGGCACGGCGGCCGGTCAGCAGGACATCGCCAAAGTGGTGCTGGGTGAAAACTTCCAGAAAGTCTTCAGCATCAACAAAGGCTCGATCCCGGTGCGTAACGACATGTTGAACAACATGGACAAACTCGGTTTCGACTCCTGCGCGCAGACCGCTGCCAAGGACTTCCTGGCAGACGCCAAGACGGGCGGCCTGCAGCCGAGCATGGCGCACAACATGGCGACCACGCTGGCGGTGCAGGGCGCGTTCTTTGATGTGGTGACCAACTACATCAACGACCCGAAAGCCGATCCGGCCGATGCGGCCAAGAAGCTGGGCGCGGCGGTTCAGTCGGCCAAATAAGCATCAGCACCGCAGCCCCTGTGGGAGCGAGCTTGCTCGCGAAAGCGGAGTGTCAGGCAATCGAAATATCAACTGACAGGACGCCTTCGCGAGCAAGCTCGCTCCCACAAGGGGAAAGTGTGTGAATTTTCTACCCTCGTACTGGATTTCCCCATGAGTTCTGTTGCTGTGTTCAGCAAAGCCTCGCCGTTCGATGCACTGCAGCGCTGGCTACCGAAACTGGTGCTGGCGCCGAGCATGTTCATCGTGCTGGTGGGCTTCTATGGCTACATCCTGTGGACGTTCGTGCTGTCGTTCACCACCTCGACGTTTCTGCCCAACTACAAGTGGGCCGGCCTGGCGCAATACGCACGGCTGTTCGACAACGACCGTTGGTGGGTCGCGAGCAAGAACCTCGCGGTGTTCGGTGGCATGTTCATTGGCATCACCCTGGTGATCGGCGTGCTGTTGGCGGTGTTCCTCGACCAGCGCATCCGTCGCGAAGGCTTTATCCGCACCATTTACCTGTACCCGATGGCGCTCTCGATGATCGTCACCGGTACCGCGTGGAAATGGCTGCTCAACCCGGGCATGGGCCTGGACAAATTGTTGCGTGACTGGGGCTGGGAAGGCTTCCGTCTGGACTGGCTGATCGACCCGGATCGCGTGGTCTACTGCCTGGTGATCGCCGCCGTGTGGCAAGCCTCGGGCTTCATCATGGCGATGTTCCTCGCCGGCCTGCGTGGCGTTGATCAGTCGATCATCCGTGCCGCACAGATCGATGGCGCGAGCATGCCGACCATCTACTGGAAAGTCGTGCTGCCAAGCCTGCGTCCGGTGTTCTTCAGTGCGGTAATGATTCTGGCGCACATCGCGATCAAGAGCTTCGACCTGGTCGCGGCGATGACGGCCGGTGGCCCGGGTTATTCCTCCGACCTGCCGGCGATGTTCATGTATTCCTTCACCTTCAGTCGCGGCCAGATGGGCATGGGCTCGGCCAGTGCGATTCTGATGCTCGGTGCGATTCTCGCGATCATCGTGCCTTACCTGTACTCCGAGCTGAGGACCAAGCGTCATGACTAGTCTCGCTGCCAAACCTGCCTTCAGCCTGAGTCGCGTCGCGATCTACGCGGTGCTGATCCTCGCGGTCCTGCTGTACCTGATTCCGCTGGTGGTGATGCTGCTGACCAGCTTCAAGACCCCGGAAGACATCAGCACCGGCAACCTGCTGAGCTGGCCGACCGTGGTCAGCGGCATCGGCTGGGTCAAGGCCTGGGCCACGGTTGACGGTTACTTCTGGAACTCGATCAAGATCACCGTGCCGGCCGTGGTCATCTCCACCGCCATCGGCGCGCTGAACGGTTACGTGTTGTCGATGTGGCGCTTCCGTGGTTCGCAGCTGTTCTTCGGTCTGCTGCTGTTCGGCTGCTTCCTGCCGTTCCAGACCGTGCTGCTGCCAGCGTCGTTCACCCTCGGCAAGATGGGCCTGGCCAGCACCACGACGGGGTTGGTGTTCGTCCACATAGTCTATGGTCTGGCGTTTACTACGCTGTTCTTCCGTAACTACTACGTGAGTATTCCCGATGCGCTGGTCAAGGCTGCGCGTCTGGATGGCGCGGGTTTCTTCACGATTTTCCGGCGGATCATTCTGCCGATGTCGACCCCGATCATCATGGTCTGCCTGATCTGGCAGTTCACCCAGATCTGGAACGACTTCCTGTTCGGTGTGGTGTTCTCCAGCGGTGATTCGCAACCGATCACGGTGGCGCTGAATAACCTGGTCAACACCAGCACCGGGGCCAAGGAATACAACGTGGATATGGCAGCGGCGATGATCGCCGGCCTGCCGACCCTGCTGGTCTATGTGGTCGCAGGCAAGTATTTCGTGCGCGGGCTGACGGCCGGCGCAGTCAAGGGGTAATCATGGCAACGCTCGAACTTCGCAACGTCAACAAGACCTACGGTGCCGGCCTGCCGGACACCCTGAAGAACATCGAACTGTCGATCAAGGACGGTGAGTTCCTGATCCTCGTCGGCCCGTCGGGCTGCGGCAAGTCGACCCTGATGAACTGCATCGCCGGCCTCGAGACCATCACCGGCGGCGCGATCATGATCGGCGACCAGGACGTCAGCGGCATGAGCCCGAAGGATCGCGACATCGCTATGGTGTTCCAGTCCTACGCGCTGTACCCGACCATGAGCGTGCGCGAGAACATCGAGTTCGGTCTGAAGATCCGCAAGATGCCGCAGTCGGCGATCGACGAAGAAGTCGCGCGTGTGGCCAAGCTGCTGCAGATCGAACACCTGCTCAACCGCAAGCCGGGCCAGCTCTCCGGTGGTCAGCAACAGCGTGTGGCGATGGGCCGGGCACTGGCGCGGCGGCCGAAGATCTATCTGTTCGACGAACCGCTGTCCAACCTCGACGCCAAGCTGCGCGTCGAGATGCGCACCGAAATGAAACTGATGCACCAGCGCCTGAAAACCACCACGGTCTACGTGACCCACGACCAGATCGAAGCGATGACCCTGGGCGACAAAGTGGCGGTGATGAAGGACGGGATCATCCAGCAGTTCGGCACGCCGAAAGAGATCTACAACGATCCGGCCAACCTGTTCGTGGCGAGCTTCATCGGTTCGCCGCCGATGAACTTCATCCCGCTGCGCCTGCAACGCAAGGACGGTCGTCTGCTGGCACTGCTCGACAGCGGCCAGGCCCGTTGCGAGTTGCCGATGAGCATGCAGGACGCCGGTCTGGAAGATCGCGAAGTGATCCTCGGCCTGCGCCCGGAACAGATCGTTCTGGCGAGCGGCGAGGGCAATGGCCTGCCGAGCATCAAGGCCGAAGTGCAGGTCACCGAACCGACCGGTCCGGACACCCTGGTGTTCGTCAACCTGAATGAAACCAAGGTCTGCTGCCGTCTGGCACCGGACGTGGCACCGCAGGTGGGCGAGACCCTGACACTGCAATTCGATCCGTCGAAAGTGTTGTTGTTCGATGCCAAGACTGGCGAGCGTCTGGGCGTTTCGGGCCAGGCGCAGACCGAAGCGCGGTCGGCGAACGTCGCCCAATTCAAGGGTCGCTGAAGATCAAAAATGTGGGAGCGGGCTTGCTCGCGAAAACGGAGTGTCAGGCAGCACACATGGCGACTGACATGACGCCTTCGCGAGCAAGCCCGCTCCCACAGGGGAAAAGTGGTGTTCGGCCTGTCGTTCGCCGCACTTTTTATGTAAACCACGTTGGAAAAAAACAGTTAATAACAATAAAGACGAGGATGTAGGGATGAAAAAGAAACACGTCAATGCCCGGTTGATCTGCCAAGTGTCAGCTGCGGCGGCATTGGTGCTGGCCGGCAATGCAATGGCTGACGATGCATTCAGCTCCGATTCGAAATGGATGACCGGCGACTGGGGTGGCGAGCGTACCAAGCTGATCGAGCAAGGTATCGACATCAAGGCTGACTACGTTGGGGAAATGGGCGCCAACCTGCATGGCGGCTACAACGACGACAAGACCGGTCGCTACAGCGATCAGTTCGGTCTGGGCGTGGCGCTGGACCTGCAAAAACTCTGGGGCTGGGACAACACTCAGGCCAAGATCCAGCTGACCAATCGTAATGGCGAAAACATTTCCAACGACCGTGTTGGCGATCCGCGTGCGGGCACCCTGTCGTCCTCGCAGGAAGTCTACGGTCGTGGCCACATGGTGCGTCTGACCCAGTTGTGGATTCAGCACCAGTTCTTCGACAACAAACTCGACGTCAAGGCCGGTTACTTCGGTGAAGGCGAAGACTTCAACACCTTCCCGTGCGACTTCCAGAACCTGGCGTTCTGCGGCTCGCAGGTCGGTAACTGGGCGACGAACATCTGGTACAACTGGCCCGTCAGCCAGGCCGCGATCCGCGTGAAGTACAACATCAATGACGAGCTCTACGCTCAGATCGGTGCGTACAACCAGAACCCGTCGCAACTGGAACACGGCAACGGCTTCAAGCTCAGCGGCAGCGGTACTGCCGGTACCGTATTGCCCGTCGAGCTGGTCTGGTCGCCGAAGGTCAACAGCCTGCCGGGCGAATACCGTATCGGTTACTACAAGAGCACGGCGGATGCCAATGACGTCCGCGAAGACGTCAACGGTTTCGACGCGGCGACCACCGGTGACGCGTACAAGACCCACAGCAGCAAACACGGCTACTGGTTCGTCGCGCAACAGCAACTCACCAGCCACAATGGTGATGCATCGCGCGGTCTGAACATCGCGGCCAACGCCACGTTCCACGACAAGGACACCAACTTCATCGACAACTACCAGTCGGTGATGTTTGTCTACAAAGGCCCGTTCGACGCGCGTCCGAAGGATGACGTCGGCATCGGCGCGGCGCGTATCCACGTCAACGATGACGTGAAGAAAAACGCTGAACTGCTGAACGCTTCCAACGGTGTTTCGGACTACGACAATCCGGTGTTCTCGCCGATTCGTGATACCGAATACAACTACGAGATCAACTACGGCTTCCACGTCACCAACTGGCTGACGGTGCGTCCTAACCTGCAATACATCACTCACCCGGGTGGTGTTGATGCCGTGGACAACGCATTGGTCGCTGGCCTGAAAATTCAGTCGGTGTTCTAACGCGTCTGCGATAAGCTCCTCTCTATGTGCGCATATTTGCGGACAGCCAAGGCTGTCCGCTTTTTTTTGCGACACACTCGTATACAAGGTTTGTGTCGTACCCATTTGTGGCGAGGGAGCTTGCTCCCGCTCGGCTGCGCAGCAGTCGTAAATCCTGATGATGAGGTTTAAATGACACACCGCAGTGAAAGGTTTCGGGGCCGCTTCGCAGCCCAGCGGGAGCAAGCTCCCTCGCCACAAGAGCAATGTGGATTGTTGAGTACCCCCATGATTTTCAGGACCGTGGCCAATGCATGAGCATCCGCTGCAACGCTTCTTCAAATCCCTGCGCGAACGACCAGTGTTTGCCTGGGAGCGCTATCAGATGCGCGATGTGCTGGTGATCGACCATCCGCTGTGTCAGGCGGTGTTCAGTCGGCAGGGCGCGCAGTTGCTGCACTTTCAGCCACGCGGGCAGAAACCGTGGTTGTGGTGTGCGGCGAAGTGGCCGCACGTTGGCGCCATTCGTGGCGGCGTGCCGGTGTGCTGGCCGTGGTATGGCCGCCATCCGAGCGAAAATGCCTGGCCATCCCATGGCTGGGCACGACTGCTCGACTGGAAGCTGCTCGACAGCAGCAGCACCGAAGATGGCGTGCGCCTGCACTGGCAATTGCAGTTGTGCGAGTGGCAGGTCGACCTGCACGCGCACCTCGGTGAACGCATGGAATTACGCCTGAGCACCGAGCATCAGGACGACATGCCGTGCCAGTTGAGCCAGGCTTTGCACGCTTACTGGCGTATTGGCGATGTCGGTGAGATAGCGCTGTCTGGCCTCGAAGGCGCGCAAGGTTACGACCAGTTGAGCCGCCAGTCCTGCCAGCAGGAAGGCGAGTTGCGGGTCGATGGTGGTTGTCAGCGGGTGTTCCAGCACGACGGCGAATTACAGCTCAAGGATCACGCCTGGCAGCGCGAGTTGTGCATCGATACCGGTGACAGCGGCGACACCGTGGTCTGGCATCCGGGCTCGCGACCGCTGTTGGGCGTGAGTTGGGATGAAGTGACGGAGTTTGTCTGTGTCGAAGCGGCGGCGGGGGGCACCGACAGCCTGCATCTGGCGCCGGGAGAGAAGGCGCATTTGAGTTTGCAGGCGTGGGCTGCGGCCTAGATTTGAGGTGAGTCGGCTGACGCCTTCGCGAGCAAGCCCGCTCCCACAGTAGATGGCATTCCAATTGAAGGAACCCGATCACCTGTGGGAGCGGGCTTGCTCGCGAAGAGGCCGGATCATTCAGCCGAGAATTTGGATCAGTTGAACTCGTCACCCACCGGATACCGGCTGGCATTCAAGCTCTCCTTGATCTTGCGCAGATGCGGCTGGAAATCCACCCCGCGACGCAAGGTCATACCGGTCGCCAACACATCCAGCACCGTCAACTGAATGATCCGCGAAGTCATCGGCATATAGATGTCGGTGTCTTCCGGCAGCGGAATGTTCAGGCTCAGGGTACTGGCCTTGGCGAGCGGCGAATTCTCGGCGGTCAGGCCCAGCACCGAAGCGCCGTTTTCCCGGGCGATGCGCGCCACTTCCACCAGTTCGCGGGTGCGGCCAGTGTAGGAAATGATCACGAACAGCTCGCCAGTGTGCGCCACCGAAGCAATCATTCGCTGCATCAGCACATCCGCATGCGCGGTGACGGCGAGGTTGAAACGGAAGAATTTGTGCTGCGCATCCAGCGCCACCGGGGCCGAAGCACCGAGGCCGAAGAAGTGGATCTGCCGCGCCTGAATCAACAGGTCGACGGCGCGGCTGATCAGGTTCGGATCGAGCGCCTGACAAGCGCTGTCCAGCGAGGCGATGGCGCTGCCGAAAATCTTCTGCGTGTACGCCTCGGGATTGTCATCGGCCTCCACCGCACGGCTGACATACGCCGCGCCACTGGCCAGGCTCTGCGCCAGTTGCAACTTGAGTTCAGGGTAACCGCTGACGCCGAACGAACGGCAGAAACGGTTGACCGTCGGCTCGCTCACCGATGCGGCCTGGGCGAGGGCGGCGATGCTGAAGCGGGTGGCCTGCTGCGGGTTGAGCAGGATCACCTCGGCGACTTTGCGTTCGGCCTTGTTCAGCTCTTCAAGGCGACTCTGGATCTGTTCCAGTAAATTTCGCACGCGGTCCATATGGAATTCCTAATTCACCTGCGCAAAGGTGCGCCGGGCTATGCAAATTGGGCCTTTGATATGGCCCGTAACGGTGGCCTATCCTACTGATGGCTCCGACCGACCACCACTCGGAATCTGTATTTTGCGAAAATGTTGTGGTTATTACTACATTTTCCCTTGAGTGATGCCTTGAAAAAAGGTATTTGTAGCTTAACTTGATAAAAGAACAAACATCATGCCTTCGATTACGGTTGAACCGTGCACCTTTGCCTTGTTCGGCGCTCTGGGCGATCTGGCCCTGCGCAAGCTGTTTCCTGCCCTTTATCACCTCGATGGCGCCGACCTGTTGCACGAAGACACGCGCATCATCGCGCTGGCCCGTGAACCCGGTTCCGAGCAGCAGCACATGGCGTTCATCGCCGCCGAATTGCGCCGTTACGTCGGCAAAGAGCTGGACGAGGCCGTGGCCGAGCGCTTTCTGGCGCGCCTGAGCTACCTGCACGTCGACTTCCTCAAGGCTGAAGACTATGTGGCGCTGGCCGAAGCCGCCGGCACCACGCAACGCATGATTGCCTACTTCGCCACACCGGCAGCGGTGTACGGCGCGATCTGCGAGAACCTGGCTAAAGTCGGTCTGGCAGAAAACACCCGTGTGGTGCTGGAAAAGCCAATCGGCTCCGATCTGGAATCCTCGCGCAAAGTGAACGACGCCGTGGCGCAGTTCTTCCCGGAGAACCGCACCTACCGCATCGACCACTACCTGGGCAAGGAGACCGTCCAGAACCTGATCGCCCTGCGTTTCGCCAACAGCCTGTTCGAAACCCAGTGGAACCAGAATTACATCTCCCACGTGGAAATCACCGTGGCCGAAAAGGTCGGCATCGAAGGCCGTTGGGGCTACTTCGACAAGGCCGGCCAACTGCGCGACATGATCCAGAATCACCTGTTGCAGCTGCTGTGCCTGATCGCCATGGACCCGCCCGCCGACCTGTCCGCCGACAGCATCCGTGACGAAAAAGTCAAAGTGCTCAAGGCCCTGGCGCCGATCAGCCCGGAAGGCCTGACCACTCAGGTGGTGCGCGGCCAGTACATCGCCGGCCACAGCGAAGGCAAATCCGTTCCGGGTTACCTCGAAGAACCGAATTCCAACACCCAGAGCGACACCGAAACCTTCGTCGCCCTGCGTGCCGACATCCGCAACTGGCGCTGGGCCGGCGTGCCGTTCTACCTGCGTACCGGCAAGCGCATGCCACAGAAGCTGTCGCAGATCGTCATCCACTTCAAGGAACCGTCGCACTACATCTTTGCGCCGGAACAGCGCCTGCAGATCAGCAACAAACTGATCATCCGTCTGCAACCGGACGAAGGCATTTCCTTGCGTGTGATGACCAAGGAGCAGGGCCTGGACAAGGGCATGCAACTGCGCAGCGGGCCGCTGCAACTGAATTTCTCCGACACCTGGCGCAGCGCACGGATCCCCGATGCCTACGAGCGGTTGTTGCTGGAAGTGATGAACGGCAATCAGAACCTGTTTGTCCGTAAAGATGAAATCGAAGCCGCGTGGAAGTGGTGTGACCAGTTGATCGCCGGCTGGAAAAAATCCGGTGACGCGCCCAAGCCGTATGCGGCCGGGTCGTGGGGGCCGATGAGCTCGATTGCACTGATCACGCGGGACGGGAGGTCGTGGTATGGCGATATCTGATGTGAAACTGCCTGCGGGCGTGCACGCTCACCCATTCAAGAGCCCGGTGCTGTTGGCTGAAGGTCTGGCGCTGAACGTCGCCAAGCAACTGAGCGATGCCATCGCTGCACGCGGCAACGCGGTGCTGGTGGTCTCTGGCGGTCGCAGTCCGGTGGCGTTTTTCCAGCACCTGGCCAAGCAGGAGCTGGACTGGTCGAAGGTCGTCGTGACCCTTGCCGACGAGCGCTGGGTGCCGGTGGAGCATGCCGACAGCAATGCCGGCCTGCTCAAGCAGTATCTGCTCAAAGGGCCGGCGGCCAAGGCAACGTTCTTAAGCCTTTATAGCGCGGCGGCCAACGTCGAGCAGGCTGCGGAGCACGCCGATCGTCTGCTGGGCGAGTTGCCGCCGATCGACGTGCTGGTGCTGGGCATGGGTGATGACGGTCACACCGCGTCGCTGTTCCCCGACAGCCCGAACCTGACCGAAGCCTTGCAGATCGACGGCACTCGTCGCTGCTGGCCGATGCTGGCGCCGAGCGTGCCGCGTCAACGCCTGACCATGAGCCGCGCGCTGCTGGCTTCGGCAAAGCACAAGATCCTGTCGATTTCCGGTCAGTCGAAACTGACCACCCTGAATGCCGCGCTGGCATCCGACGACGTCGCGGCCATGCCGGTACGCGCGTTTCTGCAACCTACGTTAGAGATTTACTGGTGCCCATGAGCCAAGGATCAGCCGCTATGAAAAATCCATCCCCGACCGTTTCCATGGCGGACAAAGTTGCCCTGATCGACAGCCTCTGCGCCAAGGCGCGGATCCTGCCAGTGATCACCATCGCCCGTGAACAGGACGTGCTGCCATTGGCCGACGCGCTGGCCGCCGGTGGCCTGACCGCGCTGGAAGTGACCCTGCGCTCGCAGTTCGGGCTCAAGGCGATCCAGATCCTGCGTGAGCAGCGTCCGGAGCTGGTGACCGGTGCCGGCACCGTACTGGATCGCAACATGCTCGCGGCGGCGGAAGCGGCAGGTTCGCAGTTCATCGTCACCCCGGGCATCACCCGTGACCTGCTCGAAGCCAGCGTCGACAGCCCGATTCCGCTGTTGCCCGGCATCAGCAACGCCTCCGGCATCATGGAAGGCTATGGCCTGGGTTACCGCCGCTTCAAGCTGTTCCCGGCGGAAGTCAGCGGCGGCGTGGCAGCCATCAAGGCCCTCGGCGGTCCGTTCGGCGAAGTGAAATTCTGCCCGACCGGTGGCGTCGGCCCGGCCAACATCAAGAGTTACATGGCGCTGAAAAACGTCATGTGCGTGGGCGGCAGCTGGATGCTCGATCCCGAGTGGATCAAGAACGGCGATTGGGCGCGCATTCAGGAATGCACCGCCGAGGCCCTGGCGCTGCTGGACTAAACGTTTTACCTGACACTTCGTTGTGTGTTCTACGGCTTTACGGTGCGCTTGGTCGGTGCACCGTTTTTTTTGCCCCGAGAAATGGCGCGATACATAGTTACCGCACTGCGGCGCTCGTGCGCCGTTAATCTGCGTTCTCTTATGGAAGAGAGAACGCGTCATGGAACGAGATACTTCAACCGCACCGTCATCATCGATCTATCAGTTGGCCCCCGAACAGATCGCCGGGCCGTATTTCCGCAATCCAAAACTGCTGCGGCGCAACATCAGCGAAGGCGCCGAAGGGCTGCCCTTGCTGTTGCGCCTGAGCATCGTCGACGCGATGACCGGCGAGCCGGTGAGCGGGGCGCTGGTGGACATCTGGCACTGCAATGCTCGGGGCGCCTATTCGGGTTGGAGCCGGATCAATCCGGATCAGGAGGTCGATTCCGATGCCATCGGCTCAGTGCCGCGTACCGACGATGACACCTACCTGCGCGGCAGCCAGTTCTGCGATCAACAGGGACGAGCACGATTCACCACGATCTATCCGGGGTTCTATGCCGGGCGAGCGCTGCACATTCATGTGGCAGTGCGCATTGTCGCCGGCACTGAATATCTGGCGGAGCGCAACGTGGCCTGGGTCGGCCAGCTGTATTTCCCCGAAGTGGTGTCACGCGCGGTGCTCAATGCCCGGGACTATCGCGGGCGTGCCTCGGCACCCTTGAACAACGCCGATGACAGCTACTACAGCAACATGGGTGGCGAAGATTCGACCCTGACCGTGTGGCCGATCGGTCGTGACTCTCACGAGGACGGTTTCTTCGGCCACCTGACCATCGGTATCGACACCTTTGCCGCCTCGTCGCAGATCAAACCCGAGGACTTCGACAAGTACACCGTGTGAGCGATCAGCGCAGTTCGTTGAGCGCGCGGGTCAGCAACTGCATGTCATCCGCAGTGGTGGTCAGCCCCGGCGTGATACGGATGCTCGGCCCGCTCGCTGCGCCGTTGCGCACCACGGTGAACAGCTTGTACTCGTTGAGCAGGCGCTCGACCATTGCCTGTTGATCGGTGTAGCGAGTGAAACGCATCGAGGTGATCCCGCAATACAGGCGCGGATCGTCCGGGGTCATGACCTCGATCCCTGGCAAGTGCCGCACCGCGCTGACCCACAGGTTGCGCAGGTAATTGAGGCGTGCGCCTTTGGCTGCGGCGCCCCCGAGCGAACGGTGTTCCTCGAATACCAGCGGCAAAGTCATCAGTGCCGGAATGTTCGGCGTGCTGTACGGCGTGCGCGCGCGGATATCGCTGGCGGGGAAGTGCATTTCGCCCATGTCCGGATCGATGTCGGCCAGACGCTGCGGGGCGATGTACAGAAAGCCCAGGGTCAGCGGTGCGCCAATCCACTTGTGCAGGTTGAAGCCGGCGAAGGCGATGCCCATTGCTTCGAGATTGAAGTCGATCTGGCCGAGGGCGTGAGCGCCGTCGAGGATGATGTCCACGCCATGTTGTTTCGCCAGCGCGGCGATGGCCTGCACTGGCATCACCAGCCCGGTGCGGTGGGTGACATGGGTCAGGGCCATCAGCTTGAGTTTCGGATAGCGGATGAAAGTTTCGCGGTAGCTGTCCAGCAGACTGTCGAAACTGGCCGGATGCGCATGGTTGATCTCGATCACATCGACGCCGCGATGCCGCGCCAGCCAGCGCATGGCGCCCTTGACCGTGTCGTACTCCAGGTCGCTGATCAGCACCTGATCGCCGGGTAGCAGGCGATTGTAATTGCGGATCAGCGATTGCAGCGCATCGCTGGCGTTGCGGGTGAAGGCCACGCTCTGCGCGCGCACGCCGATCAACTCGGCCAGTTGCGCACGGATGTCGAGGCTGTCGTACTGTTCAAAACGTTGGCGCACATACACCGAGTTGCTGGTGTTGATCATTTCGATGTTGCGCTGGTAGTCCTCGATCACCGTGCGCGACATGCGTCCGAAGTAACCGTTCTCCAGGTTCAGCGGGCCGGTCTGCGCTTCGTAGCGATCAGCGAAGGTCTGCCAGAAAGCTTCGTCACGGGCGCGGCGGGTGTTGTCAGGCATGGTCGAGGCTCTAGGAGGAGGGCGCATCAGTGGCGCGGGGCAGGTTTGCCGTGTTTGGCGCGTAGCGGTTCGAGCAGGTCCGACAGGCCGTTATGGTCGATTTCCTGCATCAGCGCCAGCAGTCCGCCGAGTTCGCCGTGAGGAAAGCCTTCGCGGGCAAACCAGTTCAGATAAGGCCCTGGCAGGTCGGCAATGATCCGGCCCTTGTACTTGCCGAAGGGCATTTCACGGGTGATCAGTAGTTCAAGCTTTTCAGGATTCATCAGTGGCAATCATCTGGGTTCGAAACAGTCTGGAAAATACAGGCATTCTGCATGCAGGCCAAATGACAGTTCATGCAAATAACCGTGATACAGATAGTTCAACTATCTTTAACTTATTGATTTTTAAGTGATATTTATTTTTGAAAAAGCTGGCACGCACACTGCAATAACCCTTGCATCTTCAACCAACCGCAAGGAATTGAAAAATGACTGATATGAATAAAGAAGCCATCTCTGTACTCAACGACCTGATCGAAACCTGCAAGGACGGCCAGGAAGGGTTCAAGACTTGCGCTGAAGACATCAAGCACCCAGAACTCAAGACTCTGTTCGTGACCCGTTCTGCCGATTGCGCGACTGCCGCCGCTGAACTGCAGGCTGAAGTGCGTAAACTGGGCGGTGATCCGGAAACTTCTACCAGCGTCAGCGGTGACCTGCACCGTCGCTGGGTCGACGTCAAAGCCATGTTCACGGGCAAAGATGAAGAAGCGGTGCTCAACGAAGCCGAGCGCGGTGAAGACCATGCGCTGAAGGCTTATCGTGAAGCCATCGAGAAAATCAACAAGCACAGCCTCGTGGGTATTCGTGACCTGGTCGAGCGTCAGTACCACGGCGTACAACGCAATCACGACCAAGTGAAAGCCCTGCGTAACCAGGCTCGCGCTCGTTCGTAAGCCACGCTGGGAAAACTGTGGGAGCGGGCTTGCTCGCGAAAGCGCTGTGTCATGCAACGATGATGTTGCTGACATAACTGCTTCGCGAGCAAGCCCGCTCCCACTTTTGTTTTTTGTGTACCTGATGATCAGCCGATGCTGATCGCCGGCAGAGTCGGCAGGGTCACGGTCTGTTGTTTACGCGGCGCCAGAATTTCGGCCTCGCCATCCACTACCAGTTCATCACGCTGGTTGAACACGCGAGTGGCGATGCGTACGCGAAACTTCGGCAGCTTCTCGAGGATTTCCAGGCGCACGGTCAGGGTGTCGCCAATTTTCACTGGCTTCTGAAAGCTCATCTGCTGACCGATGTAGATGGTGCCGGGCCCAGGCAGTTCGCACGCCACGGCAGCGCTGATCAGCGCACCGCTGAACATGCCGTGGGCGATACGCTCCTTGAACATGCTGGCCGCGGCGAACTCGGCATCCAGGTGCACCGGGTTGTGGTCGCCCGACATCGCGGCGAACAGCTGAATGTCGCGCTCTTCGACGGTCTTGCTATAGCTGGCGGTCTGGCCGACTTCGAGGGCTTCGTAAGGGATGTTGGTAACCTGGGTCATCGGTATTGATTCCTGTGACGGATTAAAGTGAATCCACAAAAAATTATTCGCTGCGTTGAGGGCGACGATGGCTCAGCGCCTGGTCGATCCAGGCCAGCACATCGGCAATCACTTCGTCGCGATTGGTTTCATTGAACAATTCGTGCCGCGCCTGCGGGTAGATCTGCAGTTGCAGGTTCTGGCTGCCGGCCGAGCGCAACGCCTCGGCCAGATCTGTCAGACGCTTGCCTTCGCTCACCGGATCACATTCACCGCCGATTACCAGCAGCGGCAGGCCCGGGTCGATCTGGGCGAGATTGGACGCTTTGCTGATCTGCTGCAAGCCACCGAGCAAGTCGATCCATAGCTGATTGGTGCAGCGAAAGCCGCACAGCGGATCGGCGACGTACTTGTCGACTTCAACCGGGTCGCGGCTCAGCCAGTCGAACGGCGTGCGCGCCGGTTTGAATTTTTTGTTGAACGAGCCGAACGACAACCACTCGATCAGCGCACTGCGGCCCTTGCCACCCTGACGCAGTTTTTCGAATCGGGCGATCTGCCGCGCCGCACCGTAAAGCGCCACTGGCTGGAAATTCGAGCCGCTGAGAATCGCACCGTGCAGGCTGGCGCTGTGATGCAGCAGGTAACCCTGAGCGAGGTAGCTGCCCATGCTGTGTCCGAGCAGGATGATCGGTACCTCGGGATGCTGCTGGCCGATGTGCTGATTGAGATTGGCCAGATCGCCGATCACCTTGCACCAGCCGTCGTCATCGGCGAAATGCCCGAGTGTCCCGTGTTCGGCGGTTTTGCCATGGCCGCGCAGATCCGGGGCGTACACACCGTAGCCTTGTTCACAGAACGCATTCGCCAGCCGCTCGTAGCGCGCGCTGTGTTCGGCCATGCCGTGGGCCAGCAGGATCAGCGCTTTCAAGGGCGCGGCCGGCAACCACTGGTTGACGAACAGGCGGCTGCGGTCACTCGCGTCCAGCCAGAAGGCGTGGTGGATCATGGCAATTCCTTTTATCGAGCGGTAACGGCCCGCAGTCGTAGCATTGTATAGCGCGTCCGATCAGCTCACGCCACGGCAGGAAGATTCATACGATCAATGACGACTACGCCCATATTTGCCTCACTGGCCATAGCTGCTAGTGTCCGTGAAGCTCCGCTTTTTGCTTTCTGCCCTTTAGGGGGCTGCGCGAAACCACAGGAAAGCGGCTCCCGGATCGATTCAGGTAAAGAGGACAAGAACAATGCAACCTGATTTCTGGAATGACAAACGCCCCGCCGGCGTACCACTGGACATCGACATGGGCGAGTTCAAGTCGGTGATCGAGGTGTTTGAGCGTTCCTGCAAGAAATTCGCCGATCGGCCGGCCTTCAGCAATATGGGCGTGACCCTGACCTACGCTGAACTCGAGCGCTACAGCGCAGCGTTCGCCGGTTACCTGCAAGCCCACACCGATCTGGTACCAGGGGACCGCATCGCGGTGCAGATGCCCAACGTACTGCAATATCCGATTGCCGTGTTCGGCGCCTTGCGCGCCGGGCTGATCGTGGTCAACACCAACCCGCTGTACACCGCGCGCGAGATGCGCCACCAGTTCAAGGACTCCGGTGCCCGGGCGCTGGTGTACCTGAACATGTTCGGGCAGAAGGTCCAGGAAGTGCTGCCGGACACTGACATTCAATACCTGATCGAAGCGAAGATGGGCGACCTGATGCCCACCGCCAAGGGCTGGCTGGTCAACACCGTGGTCAGCAAAGTTAAGAAAATGGTCCCGGCCTATTCGCTGCCCCAGGCCATCTCGTTCAAGAGTGCGCTGCGCCTGGGCCGTGGTCTGGGGATCAAGCCGCTGAAAGTCGGTCTCGACGACATTGCCGTGTTGCAATACACCGGCGGCACCACCGGCCTGGCCAAGGGCGCGATGCTGACCCACGGCAACCTCGTGGCGAACATGCAGCAAGTGCGCGCGTGTCTTGCGCAACTGGGGCCTGACGGGCAGCCATTGCTGCGCGAAGGGCAGGAGGTGATGGTGGCGCCGCTGCCGCTGTACCACATCTATGCCTTCACCGCGAATTGCATGTGCATGATGGTGTCGGGCAACCACAACGTGCTGATCACCAATCCGCGAGACATCGCAGGCTTCATCAAGGAGTTGAAGAACTGGCGTTTCTCGGCGTTGCTTGGCCTGAATACGTTGTTCGTCGCGCTGATGGATCACCCGGACTTCAAGACCCTGGACTTCTCCAGCCTCAAGCTGACCAACTCCGGCGGTACTGCGCTGGTCAAGGCCACCGCCGAGCGCTGGGAGCAGATCACCGGTTGCCGCATCACCGAAGGTTACGGCCTCACCGAAACGTCGCCGGTGGCCTGCACCAACCCGTATGGCGACCAGTCGCGGCTGGGCACCGTCGGTCTGCCGGTGCCGGGTACGCTGCTGAAGGTCATCGATGACGAGGGTGTCGAGCAACCGATGGGCGAGCGTGGCGAGTTGTGCATCAAAGGCCCGCAGATCATGAAAGGCTACTGGCACAAACCCGAAGCCACTGCCGAAGTGCTGGATGCCGAGGGCTGGTTCAAGTCCGGTGATATCGCGGTGATCGACCCGGACGGGTTCGTGCGCATCGTCGACCGTAAGAAGGACATGATCATCGTCTCCGGTTTCAACGTGTACCCCAACGAGATCGAAGACGTGGTCATGGCCCACCCGAAAGTCGCCAACTGCGCGGTGATCGGCGTGCCGGACGAGCGTTCGGGCGAGGCGGTGAAACTGTTTGTGGTGGCGCGGGAAACCGGGATCAGCCTCGAGGAGTTGAAGGCGTACTGCAAAGAGAATTTCACCGCTTACAAAGTGCCGAAACACATCGTATTGCGTGAGTCGTTGCCGATGACACCGGTCGGCAAGATTCTGCGGCGGGAGTTGCGCGATATCGCCTGATCGGTGAATGGCCGCGCGTTGCGCGGATCGCGGGCAAGCCACGCTCCCACAGGGATCTCCATCAACCTTGTGAGAGCGGGCTTGCCCGCGATGCTTTTTGGCCGGTGAAGTCCCGGAAAACCGGGGCTTTCAGGCTGATATAGGATTTTTGCTCTAAAATGACTGTTAGAAAGTCTTGAGTCATTAAAGTGACCATGAAGGCCGCTTTTGGCTCTAGTCGGCCCTCGGCAAAGCTGCTACTCTCGGCGCGCTTTGTGACTTCTCGGCCTGTATGAAAGCCAGATTCACCAATACAAAACACACACCAATAATAATCGCATCAAATGCGGTGAAGAATTCGCGTTGCTGAGGAGTGGGCTTCCATGATCGAAGACTTTTGGAAGGATAAATACCCGGCTGGAATTGCTGCCGACATCAATCCAGACGAGTACCCGAATATTCAGGCAGTGTTGAAGCAATCCTGCCAACGCTTCGCCAACAAACCGGCTTTCAGCAACCTGGGCAAGACAATCACCTACGGTGAACTGTACGAATTGTCCGGTGCGTTTGCCGCGTATCTGCAACAGCATACCGACTTGCAGCCCGGTGATCGAATCGCCGTGCAACTGCCCAACGTTCTGCAGTACCCGGTGGCCGTCTTCGGTGCGATCCGCGCCGGGCTGATCGTGGTCAACACCAACCCGCTGTACACCGCGCGGGAAATGGAACACCAATTCAATGACTCCGGCGCCAAAGCGCTGGTCTGCCTGGCCAACATGGCGCACCTGGCGGAAGCCGTGGTGCCAAAAACCGGCGTCAAACACGTCATCGTCACCGAAGTCGCCGACCTGCTGCCGCCGGTCAAGCGCCTGCTGATCAACAGCGTGATCAAGTACGTGAAGAAAATGGTGCCGGCCTATCACCTGCCCAAAGCCGTCAAGTTCAACGACGTGCTGAGCAAGGGCCAGGGCCAGCCGGTGGCCGAAGCCAACCCGCACAGCAGTGATGTCGCGGTGCTGCAATACACCGGCGGCACCACCGGCGTGGCCAAGGGCGCGATGCTGACCCATCGCAACCTCGTCGCCAACATGCTGCAGTGCAAGGCGCTGATGGGCTCCAACCTCAATGAAGGTTGCGAGATCCTGATCACCCCGCTGCCGCTGTACCACATCTATGCGTTCACCTTTCATTGCATGGCGATGATGCTGATCGGCAACCACAACATCCTGATCAGCAACCCGCGCGACCTGCCGGCGATGGTCAAGGAACTGTCGAAGTGGAAGTTCAGCGGTTTCGTCGGCCTCAACACGCTGTTCGTCGCGCTGTGCAACAACGAAGGTTTCCGCAAGCTGGATTTCTCCAATCTGAAAGTCACCCTGTCCGGCGGCATGGCCCTGCAACTGGCCGCGGCCGAGCGCTGGAAAGCGGTGACCGGTTGCTCGATCTGCGAAGGTTACGGCATGACCGAAACCAGCCCGGTGGCCACGGTCAACCCGATCCAGAACATCCAGATCGGCACCATCGGCATTCCGGTGCCGTCAACCCTGTGCAAAGTCATCGACGATGCCGGTGTCGAGCAGCCAATGGGCGAAATCGGCGAGCTGTGCGTCAAGGGCCCGCAAGTGATGAAGGGCTACTGGCAGCGTCAGGAAGCCACCGACGAGATCCTCGACAGCGAAGGCTGGCTGAAGACCGGTGACATCGCGCTGATCCAGCCCGATGGCTACATGCGCATTGTCGATCGCAAGAAAGACATGATCCTGGTCTCCGGTTTCAACGTTTACCCCAACGAGCTGGAAGACGTGCTGGCAACCCTGCCGGGCGTGTTGCAGTGCGCGGCCATCGGCGTGCCGGACGAGAAGTCGGGTGAAGCGATCAAGATTTTCATCGTGGCCAAGCCGGGCGTGACCCTGACCAAGGAAACCGTCATGGAGCACATGCGCGCCAACGTCACCGGTTACAAAGTGCCGCGCTCGGTGGAATTCCGCGATGCGCTGCCGACCACCAACGTCGGCAAGATTCTGCGCCGCGAGTTGCGTGACGAAGAGCTGAAGAAGATCAAGGCCAAGTCCGCCGCCTAAAGCAAAAAGCCCCGCAAATGCGGGGCTTTTTGTTGGAATAGGTGGTGAATTTGTAGTGACTGTGATGCCGCCTTCGCGAGCAAGCCCGCTCCCACATTCAACCGCGTTCCTCCAGTTGGAATACAGTCAAATGTGGGAGCGGGCTTGCTCGCGAAGCTTTTCGGTTACTGGCGGAACGGCGCGAAGTTTACGTTGGTTCCCGTCGGACGCATGTCCTGCAGATACGAATCCTTGTCCGCACTCAATTCCAGGCTCAACGCGGCCTTGCGCTTGCCTTCGTTGCGAATCACCAGACCTTCGAGCTTTTCCCGCAGGAACACCGTCGGCACTTTCAGGTGCAGCAGTTCGTCGGTGGCCGGGGTGTGCATCAGCAGGTGAATCCACTCGTATTGACCGACGGCCAGGCGCGAGACCGGCAGGTCGAACCACCAGATGTTGCGGTTGCGGTTCAGTTCGGCGAAGTGACAGTTGTTGGTGCCGAGCACAGCGCCGCCCAGTTCCTGGTTGCGACGGGCAATGGCCTGCTTTTTATCGAGTTTCATAACATTCCTGCGGGATCTGATCGTTGGCGCGCGGCGCCCATAGGTGCGCATTCTCGGGGCTTGAAGGGCAAACATAAAGCCCAACCTGCATTGCACGACGAAATGAACAGCAAAAATAAATGAAACTCGTGGCAAACCTGCCCGGTCAATCATTACGTACTGACTTTTCCCCCTAATTGCACCAAGGAGAAACACCATGAGTAGCACAGGCGATAAAGTAAAAGGCATGGCCAACGAAGCAGTCGGCAACGTCAAGCAAGGCGTCGGTAAAGCCACCGACAACACCAAGCTGCAAGCCGAAGGCAAGGTTCAAGAGAAAAAAGGCGAAGCCCAGCAAGCAGTCGGCAAAGCCAAAGACGCCATCAAAAAAGGTGTCGACAAGGCGTAATCCAGCCTTGAGCGCAACACACGAGCGGCCATCCAGGGATGGCCGTTCTTGTGTCAAAAGCTTGCGCGAGCCACCAAGGGTCGCCAAGTGAGCTACCTTGATGTAAAAAACCGCCCCTGAGTCGCCACGACTTCAACCTGTAATGCGGCGAAAGGAGACGCGAATGATTTTTCCGGACATGAAAGGTCTGCCACTGCACCGGGTGATGGTGCGCACGGTGACTGAATTCGTCGACGACGAGATGTCGACCTACGCCTCGGCACTGGCCTACCAGATGCTGTTCTCGCTGTTCCCGTTCATTCTGTTCCTGATTGCCCTGATCGGTTTCCTGCACCTGCCGGATTTCTTCACCTGGCTGCGTCTGCAATCGGAACTGGTGCTGCCACCGCAGGCGCTGGAACAGGTCAACCCGGTCATCGATCAGCTGCAGCAGTCCAAAGGCGGCTTGCTCTCGATCGGTATCGTCATCGCCCTGTACACGGCATCTGCCGGCGTGCGGCTGATGATGAGCGCGATGAACGCCGCTTACGACGTGGTCGAGGGCCGGCCGATCTGGAAGCGCTTCCCGCTGTCGATTTTCTACACCGTCGGCATTGCCGGCATGTTGCTGGTGGCGGCTGCACTGATGGTGCTCGGGCCGCAAGTGATGGGCTGGATTGCCGCGCAGGTGGGCCTTGAAGATTTCATTGTCACCGTGTGGACGATTGCCCGCTGGCCAGTGATCGTGATTCTGATGATGGTCGCCGTGGCCCTGATCTACTACGTGATGCCCGACGTCAAACAGGAATTCCGCTTCATCACTCCAGGCTCGGTGCTGGCGGTGGTGGTGTGGATCGTGGCTTCGTTGGGGTTCGCGTTCTACGTCAAAACCT
Source organism: Pseudomonas sp. RSB 5.4 (assembly GCF_037126175.1). Classification (NCBI taxonomy): domain Bacteria; kingdom Pseudomonadati; phylum Pseudomonadota; class Gammaproteobacteria; order Pseudomonadales; family Pseudomonadaceae; genus Pseudomonas; species Pseudomonas sp. RSB 5.4. The sequence continues at coordinate 3,065,264 of NZ_CP146986.1, read as the reverse complement.
TCGCCAACTACAACGCGATGTATGGCAGCATCGGCGCGATCATCGTGCTGTTGCTGTATTTCTATATTTCCGCCGCCGTGCTGCTGCTTGGGGCGGAGATGAACGCGGTGATCGAACACATGTCCAGCGAGGGCAAGAACGAGGGCGAGAAAGTCCCCGGCGAACTCGATGAACATCCCAAACAACACGTTTCAGGGCTTGGGCGCGACCAGTCGCTGAAACCGAATACCGACGAAGTCTGATCATGATCCGTGAAATCCTGAAAATGGGCGATGAACGCCTGCTGCGCATCGCTCCGCCGGTGCCCCCGGAAATGTTCGACAGCCCCGAGCTGTGGCAACTGATCGATGACATGTTCCAGACCATGGAAAGTGTCGGTGGCGTCGGCCTGGCCGCGCCGCAGATCGGCGTCGACCTGCAACTGGTGATCTTCGGTTTCGAGCACAGCGAACGCTACCCGGACGCCGAAGCAGTGCCGCAGACGATTCTGATCAATCCGCTGATCACACCATTGAGTCCGCTGACGGAGGAGGGCTTCGAAGGCTGCCTGTCGGTACCCGGCCTGCGTGGCGCGGTGGATCGTTATCAGCAGATTCGCTACGAAGGGTTCGATCCCAAGGGCGAACCGATCGTGCGCGTGGCGTCGGGCTTTCATGCGCGGGTGGTGCAGCACGAGTGTGATCACCTGATCGGTCGCTTGTATCCGTCGCGGATTACCGATTTCAGCAAGTTCGGCTTTACCGAAGTGATGTTCCCGGATCTCGATCCCGCAGCCGACGACTGATCCTGAGAACACCTCTATCCCAATGTGGGAGCGGGCTTGCTCGCGAAGGCGTCGTATCAGTCAATTGATGCAGCGACTGACACGACGCCTTCGCGAGCAAGCCCGCTCCCACAAGGGTATCTGTGATCTCAGATTGAATGCGGTGTCAGCCCCATCGCAATCATCGGCTTGCTCCGCGCATACCGGCTCAACCGTTCGACCAGTGCGTAGGGCAGGGCGGGATCGAAGCTGAAACCGCGCCGCTCGTAAAACCCGCGCAAGTCCGGATGACAGAACAGCCACACCGGCTCCTGCAAATCCTTCACCGCCGCCGCGATCAACTGCCCGGCGATCCCTTGCTCACGGCAACCCGGATCAACAAACAACCCGGTCAACCAGTACCCGCCCGCCACCGGCCGCAAGCACAATGCGGCAACGATGTCCTCGCGACGGGCCACCCACAACTGCGCATCGCGCACCGCCTTCATCGACGATTGGTGGCTGCGGTAAAACTTGTTCATCAACGGCCACAAAGGCTCATCGAGCAGGACGTAGCGGGTATCGGGCATGGGATCGGACTGGCGGCGGGCAAAGCGCCGATTATAAAAGAACGCGCGCCGCGCGATAGGTGTATACCTGAGCCTACATCCCTGTGAGTGGAGTACGCATCATGTCCAAAGGTATGGATTCAAAGAAAGCCGCGAAGAAGAAACCGGTGAAGACGGCGATTGAAAAGCGTGCAGAGAAGAAAGCCAAGAAAGTCGATATTTTCGGTCATTGATCCCGTCCTTCGGGAGCCCGTCCCCCGGGCTCCCGTTTCAACGCAAAAATAATCTGCAAGATTGCTCGGCTCCGTTGCACAGAAGGGGAAGATTCCCGTTCCGAGCCACGCCATGCCGAATTACTTCGATGCCGACCATCGCCAGCAGATCGAAACCCTGCGCCAGCGCTTCACCGCCCGCACCGAGTGGCCGACGTGGCTGCTGTTGATCGGCGTGTATGGCGGCTGGTTCACCATCATCCTCAATAGCGCCTGGCTGGGTCGCGGCTTGAGCACCTTGTTGCTGATTCCGCTGCTGGTGCTGTGGCTGTCGGTGCAGCATGAATTGCTGCATGGGCATCCAACCCGATCGGTGCTTTTCAATAAAATCCTCGGCTACGCACCCTTTGCGGTGTGGTATCCGTACACGCTCTACCGCGACAGCCATCTGCTGCATCACCGCGATGAAGACCTGACCGTGCCCGGCATTGATCCGGAAAGTCGCTACCTCACGGCAGCACGCTGGCAGGGCAGTTCGCTGTTTGAACGCAGCCTGCACTGGCTGAATAAAACCGTAATCGGCCGGTTCATCATTGGTGCCCCGCTGGGATTGATCGCGCTGGCCGCCGAAGAACTGCAACGGCTGAAAAACCGCGAGCGTCAGGCCTGGCTCATGTGGCTGACCCACGGAGCCATGACTGTACTGATGCTGTGGTTCATCGCTCGCTACAGCGTGCTGCCGGTCTGGCATTACCTGCTGCTGATCAGTGTGCCGGCGCTGTCGATCGCGATGATCCGCTCCTACTATGAACACCGTCCGCATGCACAACCGGAACAGCGCACGGTGCTCAACGAAGCCGGCTGGCCGTGGCGCTGGCTGTTTCTGAATCTGAATTTTCATCTGGTGCATCACGATCTGCCGGGGCTGGCGTGGTATGACTTGCCTCGGGCCTACCGTATGCGCCGCGAGCAATGGGTGGCGCGCAGTGGCGGGTTTCTGGTGCAGGGTTATGGGCAGTTGTGGCGGCAGCACGGGTTCAGACCGATCGACAGTCCGCAGCATCCTTTCCACTAATCTCAAGAACACCACCAAACCCCTGTGGGAGCGGGCTTGCTCGCGAATGCGGTAGAACAGTGACATGTCTGGTGTCTGACACACCGCTTTCGCGAGCAAGTCGAATCGTCGCACCGCCGCTCCCACAGGGGTAAGTATTTGCAGGGAAATAACGTGTATGACCCAACACCATCTCGAACTGCTGATGTACACCGCCCCCGAACCCATCCGCGCGGCCAATGAGCGCTGGATTGCGCGCATTCTCAAGCAACTTGGGCATGCTCGCCTGAGCGCTGAAGGCTTGTCGTTGAGCGAACTCTGGTTGTCGCCTGATCTGCTGCTGACCCAGACCTGCGGCTATCCCTTGATGACCTTGCTGCGCGGTCAAGTACGCATCGTCGGTCGCCCGCGCTACGAATTGCCCGACGCCACTGCCGGCAATCATTGCAGCCTGATCCTCAGCCGTGTTGACGATTCGCGCGAAACCCTGGCGGATTTTCGTGGCAGTCGCGGGGTGATCAACAGTGACGACTCCAACAGCGGCATGAACCTGTTGCGCCATTGTCTGGCGCCGCTGCACCGCGACGGGCAGTTCTTCGGCGCGGTCGGCATCAGTGGCGCGCACCGCGAGAGTCTGCGCTGGTTGCGGGACGGTCAAGCCGATCTGGCGGCTATCGACAGCGTGACCTACGCCTATCTCGCTCAGCATGCGCCGGAAGAAGTCAGCGGTTTGCGGGTTGTGGCGCGCAGTGCGTTGAGCCCGACGTTGCCGTTTATCACGGTCGCTACCGCTACTGATGAGCAGATCGAACAGTTGCGCCGGGTTATGAATCAGGCGTTGCGTGAGTTGCCGGATGTGGCGCAGACGTTGGGATTGCCTGAGGTGCTGCCGGCCAGTGAAAGCGATTATCGGGTTGTGCTCGACTATCTGCGTGAGGCTGAAGAATTGGGCTATGGCCGCTTGCGCTAAAGATCGCAGCCTTCGGCAGCTCCTACAGGTTGAACGCTTTCCAATTGTAGGAGCTGCCGAAGGCTGCGATCTGTTGCTCTTATATCTCCAAAAAGAATATAAAAATGAAATATAAATATTATTAATGCATAAGGCGCCTTGCTAGGATCGCGCCACCGGATCACCGGACATTCAGCGACCCTTACCCAGGAGCCCTTATGTCCGGCGCCGACACCGCTCACCGCTATCATCTCGACGCTCTGTTCCGCGCCCATTACCGCTGGCTGTGCACGTACCTGCGCCGACAGCTGCACGACGCCGCAGGCGCGGAAGACATCGCTGCCGAAACCTTCGCGCAATTGCTTCAGGCGCCCAGTATCACGGCGATTCGCGAACCCCGCGCGATGCTCACCACGATTGCTCAGCGCTTGCTTTATCAGCGCTGGCGCCGGGTGGATCTGGAGCGCCGGCATGCGCAGCAGATCGACGTCGAGTTCGCGACCTCGCCTGAAGAAATCGCCCAACTGAGCCAGACCCTCAAGCGCCTCGATCACAGCCTGCAACGCCTGCCGGGCAAAGTCCGCTCGACCTTTCTGCTGGCGCGGATCGATGGCCTGACTTACCCGCAAATCGCCGCCGAACTGGGCATCTCGCAACGTTCGGTCAGCGTTTACATGACCCGCTCCCAGGCCCTGTGCGACCGCCACAGCGCCAACCAAATCCTGACAGACAAGAGGTCCGCATGAGATCGATCAAAACCCTGCTCGGCCGTTCGTTACTGGCGCTGAGCCTGAGCGTCGGCGCTGTTTCGGCGGCGGAAAAAACCGCACCGATCCACTTCGGTGACATCACTTGGGAGAGCGGCAGTTTCATCACCGAAGTGCTGCGCCTGATCGTCGAAAAAGGCTACGGCTACCCGACCGATACGCTGCCGGGCAGCACCGTCAGCCTGGAAGCGGCGTTGGCGAAAAACGATATTCAGGTGATCGGCGAGGAATGGGCCGGGCGCAGTCCGGCGTGGGTCAAGGCGGCCAATGAAGGCAAGGTCTTCGGTCTGGGCGATACCGTCAAAGGCGCGACCGAGGGCTGGTGGGTGCCGGAATACGTGATCAAGGGCGATCCCGAACGCGGGATCAAACCGTTGGCCCCGGAGCTGAAATCGGTGGCCGATCTACCGCGCTACAAGGACGTGTTCCGCGACCCGGAAGACCCGAGCCGCGGACGTTTCCTCAACAGCCCGACCGGCTGGACTTCGGAGATCGTCAACAGCCAGAAACTCAAGGCCTATGCGCTGACCGACAGCTACGTCAACTTCCGCACCGGCTCCGGCGCGGCGCTGGATGCCGAGGTGGCGTCGTCGATCAAACGCGGCAAACCGGTGCTGTTCTACTACTGGTCGCCGACACCGCTGCTCGGGCGATTCAAACTGGTGAAGCTCGAAGAGCCGCCGTTCGATGCCGAAGCCTGGAAGACCCTGGCCGATGCCAACAACCCGAATCCCAAGGGCACCCGCTCGATGCCCGCAAGCCTGGCGATTGGCGTGTCGGCACCGTTCAAGGCGCAGTATCCGGAACTGGTGTCGTTCTTCGAGAAAGTCGATTTGCCGATCGATCTGCTGAACCAGACCCTGGCCGGAATGAGCGAAAAGCGCCAGCCACCGCGGCAGGTCGCCGAAGCGTTTTTGCGCGATCAGCCGCAGGTGTGGAAGGCGTGGGTGCCGGGGGAGGTGGCGAGCAAGGTGACGGCGGGGCTTTGAGTTTCTGCCGGTTGATCTGCGTTGTTTGAACGGACGCCTTCGCGAGCAAGCTCGCTCCCACACTGGGTCTGTGGCTTGCCCGAATCCAGTGTGGGAGCGAGCTTGCTCGCGAATGATCTAAAGACCTACACCGCTTCCGCCGCCAACGCCGCGATCACGGTCGGTCGCCGCTCAATCCGCGCCTGAAACCGCGCCAGCGCCGGCCACTGCGCCAGCTCAATCCCGAACAACCCGGCCCAGCGAAGCACCACAAACAACAACGCATCCGCGACGCTAAAACCGCTCGGCAGCAGATACTCCTGCTGCTCCAGCACCGCGACCAACACGGCAAAACGCTTGAACAACTTCTCCTTGATCGGTTCGGCCGGCAGACGCTCATCGAACAGTGCGCCGAAGCCGCCGTGGATCTCGCTCGAAATGAAATTCAACCACTCCTGCAAACGCAGCCGTTCGAAACTGCCGGGCGCCGGGGCCAGCCCTGATTGCGGTTGCAGATCCGCCAGATACTGCAGGATCACCGCCCCCTCGGTCAGTACCGCGCCGTTGTCCAGTTGCAATGCCGCGACGTAACCCTTGGGGTTGATCGCAAGAAAGTCTTCGCCGCTGGCCGTGCGCTTGCTGCGGTTGTCGACGCGGATCAGCACGAAAGGCAGCATCAGTTCGCGCAGCACAATGTGCGGCGCCAGCGAACAGGCTTGCGGGGCGTAATACAGCTTCATCGGCAGTTCTCTGGTAGGGATTTGGCGCCAGTGTCATAGTGCGCCGCACCCTCGGTAAAATTAATCTTTCAGAAACCTGCCATAAGGACAGCTACTGGCATGATGAACCTGATGCATTGGCGGCTGGTGGTCGCCGTAGCGGATCACGGCAACATCACCCGTGCTGCCGAGCGGGTCGGCATGACCCAGTCCGGCGCCAGCCAGGCTTTGGCGCTGATGGAGGAAACCCTCGGCGTGCAGCTGTTCAGCCGCGAAAGTCGCCAGACCTTGCCGACCGCCATTGGCTTGCCGGTGATCGAGCAGGCGCGGCTGATGCTCGGTGCGTTGGAGACCATTCGCCAGACTGTCGATAGCGTTCGCCCGATGCTGCGCGGGACGATCCGCCTGGCGAGTTTCCCCATGGTGCTGGCGAGTTTTCTGCCGCCGCTGCTGCGCCAGTTCAATCGGCTGTACCCGGGGATCGAAGTGGTGGCGCTGGAGGTCAGTGACGATGAGGTCGAAACCCTGCTCGCGGCCGGTCTGGTGGATGTTGGCGTGGTGCTCAACCCGGCACCCGAGCGCAATGCCGGGCCATTGGGTCGGGATGAATGGGTAGCGGTGGTGCCGGCAGGGCATCCGCTGGTGCTGCGAGGAACCGAGCAGGGCGTCAGCCTGCAAGAACTGACGGCGCAGCCCTTTGTGCTGGCCACCGGCGGTTGCTCGACCAACGCCCGCAGCCTCGCCGCCGAAGCCGGGTTGCAGCTGCAGGACGTGCGGGTCGAGGTGCGCGAATGGAGCAGCGCCTTCACGTTGGTGCGGGAAAACCTCGGTGTGACCCTGGTGCCGGAAATGACCTTGCCGGCCGATCGTCAGGGCTTGCGCGTGATTGCCCTGCAACCACGTATCGAACGGGTATTTTCACTGGTATTACCCCCGGGACAGGCCGCATCGGCGGCGGTGCAGGCATTGCTGGATCTGGTTGCCAATCCGCTGATGACGTCCGGGCGCTGAACCGATTCTTGTGCAAAAAGTGCCAGATACTGGCCGACTAATGGCCTTGCGCGCGGTATTGCGCTGTCTATGCTCTCCTGTAACTAACTGTGTCGGCCAACCCCGGCCGCCGCTGATTAGCCTGTCAGAGTGCGCAATCAAGGCACCGATCTGTAACAACAAGGAGCAATCATTAAATGGAAGTTCTTCGACACGTTAGGGCTGGCCCGCTCGCGGGCTATCAAGAGAAGGATGTCTTGATTAGAGCGTCGCGGCATGGACACTCCGATTGAACGTCATTTATCACCTGACAACTTCCTCCCGTGGAGGAATGCGTGTGCCTGTTCTGTGGAACGTAGTGGTGGATTCTGAAAGACCTGACTTTCATCAAATCAAAAGACCGCGCGGAAGGTGATACAACCATGTTCAACCTACATCACAAGGCTGACCTGCAGGAAATCGAGCGTTTCAGCTGCGCCTTGACCGAAGCCAACGCCAAGCTCGAAGCGATCAGCCGTTCGATGGCGATGATCGAATTTACCCCCGAAGGCATTGTTCTGGATGCCAACGAAAACTTCTGCAAGACCATGGGTTACGGCGCCGAGGAAGTGCGCGGCAAACATCATCGGATCTTTTGCGAAGAAGCGTTTTACCGCAGCGAGGAATACGCAAAGTTGTGGCGCGATCTGGCCCGGGGTGAACCGATCAGCGGCACGTTCCTGCGCTTGAACAAGAGCGGCAGGGAAATCTGGCTCGAAGCCAGTTACATGCCGGTTTATGGTCCCGACAAACAGGTTCGAAGTGTGATCAAGGTGGCCTCGGACATCACCGCCCGGGTCAACAAAGAGCACGAAGAAGAAAGCATGCTGGCGGCGATCAGCCGTTCGATGGCGGTGATCGAGTTCACCCCGGAAGGCAATGTGATTACCGCCAATGACAACTTTCTGAAAACCATGCAGTACTCGCTCAACGAAATCGTTGGTCATCACCACAGTATGTTCTGCCACCGTGCCGAATCCGAGTCGGCGCAATACAAGGCATTCTGGGCATCGCTCAATCGCGGCGAATATCACTCGCACCGTTTCGAGCGCAAGAACAAGTCCGGGCAGATGGTTTATCTCGAAGCCTCGTACAACCCGCTGTTCGACACCAAGGGCCGTTTGTACAAAGTGGTGAAGTTCGCCAGCGACATCACCCAGCAGATGACTACCTTGCAGAACGCCGCGGAATCGGCCCACAGCACTTCGGTACAAAACGACGCCTGCGCGCAAAAAGGCTCACAGGTGGTGCAGCAAACCGTGCAGATCATTCAGGACATTTCCCGCGACCTCAACGAAGCGGCGCTGAGCATCGATGCGGTGAGCAAACAGTCGGACATCATCGGCAGCATCGTCCAGACCATTCGCGGGATCGCCGATCAGACCAACCTGCTGGCGCTCAACGCCGCGATCGAAGCGGCCCGGGCCGGTGAGCACGGGCGCGGGTTCGCGGTGGTGGCGGATGAGGTGCGCAGCCTCGCGGCGCGTACCAGTCAGGCGACCCTGGAGATTGTCGAAGTGGTGCGCAAAAACCACGACCTGTCGCTGAGTGCGGTGTCGAGCATGCAGTCGAGCCTGAGCCGCACCGGGCTGGGTGTGGAACTGGCGAATGAGGCGGGGGAGGTGATTCTGGAGATTCAGCAGGGATCACGGCATGTGGTGGATGCGATCAGCCAGTTCAACGATACGTTGCAACTGAACTGACACCCCTCAACAACTGTAGGAGTGAGCCTGCTCGCGATTGCGGTACATCAGTTACTGATCCAGTGACTGACACACCGCATTCGCGAGCAGGCTCACTCCTACATTGGTTTCTAAGCGACCTTCAGATCACAGCGAAGCGAGAAACTTGTTCGCCAGTTTGTCGCTGTCCTTGACGTCATTGCTGTTTTCTTTGTCCGACTGCGCCAGTTTCATCTTGTCCTGCAGGCGCTCGGCGATCTCCTTGCCGATGGCCTGCTGCTTCTCCGGCGGCATGGCTTTGATGTCGTCTTCGGTGAGGCCCATGCTCTGAAGGACACTGTCACGCAGACGCTGTTCCGGCGACTTGCTCATGTAGTCCTTGAACGCGTCGGTGGCCGAGGTGCCGGTAGTGCTGCCGGCAGCCGTGGCGTCGGTGGTTTGCAGGCCGACGCGGGTCTTGGCGAAGGCTTCGTCGACGTTATCGCTGATGCGCGTGGCGGCGGCCACTTGCTGAGAGGCGATCTGCGTGGCCGAATCCTGGACCGTTGAAGTCGCATCGGTGGCTTGCGACTGGGTCTGATTCTGCAGCGATTGCAGCATGGCGCCGTGCAGGCCGCTTTGCAGACCGGCAGCGGCGGTCGTGGTCGCGTCTTCCGCCAGCCGCTTGGGCAGGTGGATGAGCTGCTGCTGTTTGGCACTGACCAACATCATGATGGAGACCTTTGGATAATTGCTGACGGGCGTATCCGAGCAATTACCGTGCCTTTGCAGCAAATTCCACTATTTCAAGGAGTTGCTGCTCTGGCATGCGCAACAAAGCGGTCATCCCTTGCCGTCAGGCGGCAGAGGATGACCGTGCGGCCGTCAGCGATGGGCAATGTTTTCCAGCGCCAGATTGCGCGTGCGCGGGCCGAACCAGCCGATGGTCAGCATCACGATCAGCATGCTGCTGACGATGAACGCGAGCACCCCGGGCGTGCCGAAGTGGTCGAGGAACAGCCCGATCAACAGGCTGCTGAACACCGTCGACAAGCGACTGAACGAATAACAGAAGCCCACCGCCCGGGCGCGGATGTTGGTCGGGAACAGTTCGCTCTGGTACGAGTGATAACTGAAGCTCAGCCACGCATTGCAAAAGGTGATCATCACCCCGCAGAAGATCAGGCCGAAGGCGCTGGTCTGCAACGCGAACAGAGTGCCGAAGGTCATCGCGCCGAGGGCCGAGCCGACGATCTGCCATTTGTTCTCGAAACGGTTGGCAAACTTAACGAACAGCAACGGCCCGAGCGGGTAGGCGAGGGTGATGATGAACGCGTACATCAGGCTGTGGGTGACGCTGACGCCCTGGCCGGAAAGCAGCGCCGGCAACCAGTTGCCGAAACCGAAGAAACCGATCGCCTGGAACACGTGAAAGACGATCAGCATCAGTGCCCGACGGCGATACGGTGGTTGCCAGATATCGGCGAAACGACCCTTGCCTTCGACATCCACCGGGACGGCTTCGGGGGCATCCAGCGGTTGGCGGTGATCCTTCTCGCAGCGTGTTTCGATGTTGTCGAGAATTCTGTTCGCTTCATCGAACCGCCCATGCTGCGCCAGCCAGCGCGGCGACTCCGGCAGACGCTTGCGCAGCCACCAGATGAACAGCGCAAACACCGCACTCGCCAATACCACCCAACGCCAACCGGACACACCGAACGGCGCCTGCGGCACCAGCCACCAGGACATGAGTGCTACCGCCGGCACCGAGAGAAACTGCACGAAAAACGCGAAGGCAAACGCCGAACTGCGCATGCGTTTGGGCACCAGTTCCGAGAGGTAGGCGTCGATGGTCACCAGCTCGATCCCGAGGCCGATGCCCACCAGAAAACGCATGCAGATAATGCCCAGCGCCGAGCTTTGAACGCCCATCAGCACCGTGGCCACCGTGTACCAGACCAGCGCAAAAGTGAAGATTGCGCGGCGGCCGAAACGGTCAGCCAACGGACTGAGCAGACTGGCGCCGAGGAACAGGCCGAGGAAGGTCGCGGAAGCGAAGGCCGCCTGATCGGAGAAACCGAACACGCCCTGATTGCCGGTGGCAAAGATCCCGTCGCGGATCAGCCCTGGGCTGATGTAGGCGGTCTGGAACAGGTCGTAGAGTTCGAAGAAGCCGCCGATCGACAACAGCGCCACCAGACGCCAGATCGTGGCGACGGCAGGGAGGCGGTCGATGCGGGCGGAAATCTCGGCGGCGCGTATCGGGTCGATGCCGTCGCGTTGCGCGGGGGCGGGGGCATGAGCAGTCATCGGCTGATCCATTTTTTATTGATGGAAAAGCTTAGCCTGCTACCGGAGTGGAGGGGTTGTGAATATCGGCGGTTTTCCCGGGAATACCGCCGATTTTTTGCAATAACTGCTTACGAATTAACGATTTATGCCGCAGCGGCCGAATCGGGCAGCGCTGAGGCCGGCAAGCCGAAGAGGCGATCGAACAGCCAGTTGAAGGCAAACGTGTAGCACGGGATGAAGATGATCAGTGCCAGATCCAGCAGGAACGCCTGCACCAGACTGATGTTCATCCACCAGGCGATCAGCGGAATCAGGAACACGATCAGCGTCAGTTGAAAACCCACGGCGTGGGCGATGCGCCGTTTGACCGTGCGGGTGCGCGACTTCTGGCGGCTTTCCCAGTGCTCGAACAGCGAGGTGTAGATGAAATTCCAGGTCACCGCGATGGTGGTGATGATCACCGCCAGCGGGCCTGTGCTGCCGGGCGAAGTGCCGGACAACAGCGCCAGACCGAGGGCCGAGAAGGTCATGCCGATCACTTCGTAGAGCGACACGTAGACCAGTTTGCGTTTGACGCCTTGCATGGGGATTTGCCTCTTTGTTGCAACGTGTTGGCCAGCGGAACTGGCGAAGACGGCGAAAGATAGCTTCAATAGACATGACAGAAAAAGTCAGCAGCTTTCAGTTTTGGTGATAGGTAGGTGAAGTGAATTTCAATAGCGACAGCATCGAACTGTTTCTGGCGGTGATCGAGCGTGGCTCGTTCTCCGCTGCTGCCCGCGCTTTGGGCCGGGTGCCTTCGGCAGTCAGCATGGGCATCGGCAATCTGGAGGCGGAGCTTGGCTATCCCTTGTTCGACCGCAGCCATCGCGAACCCCAACCGACCGCGATGGCGCTGTCACTGGTGCCGCATGCGCGGCTGATCGCCGAGCAGCTCAAGCAACTGCAGGTGCACGCAGTGGAGCTGTCGCTGGGACTGGAGAGCAAGCTGTCGATTGGAGTGGTGGCGGATATCGACCGGCGCCGCTTGCTCGCCGCGATCAAGGTGATTGCCGAGCGCCATCCGCTGCTCGACATTGAAGTGCTGACCGCACCGCAGGACGACGTGCTGGCGATGCTGCACAGTGGTCGCGTCAGCGTCTGTCTGGCGTTTGCCGGGTTGAGCATGAACGTACTGGAGCGTTTTCAGTTTGTCGGCAGCGAACGGATGATCGCCACGCTGGCGGCGGACAGTCCGTTGTTGCAGGGGCAAGATCTGTTTCTCGAAGACCTGGTGCATGTGCGGCAGATCGTCGTCGCCAGCCGCGACTTGCCGATCAGCGAGACCCGACCGCTGGTGGCCGAATCGCACTGGCGCACCGACACCCTGGAGGCGGCGCTGGAGATGGTCGAGGCGGGACTGGGCTGGGGCAATTTTCCGTTGTCGGTGGTGCAGCCGTGGCTGGACAGCGGGCGCTTGAAGCGACTGAATTTCCGCAATATCGAGAATGGCCTGGTGCTGCCGGTGCACGCGGTGTGGCTCAAGAGCCAGCCGCTGCAGAAGGGCGCGTTGGCCCTCGTCGAATTGCTCGGTCACTGAGCCCAACACAAACCCTCTGTAGGAGCGGGCTTGCTCGCGAAGGCGTCGTGTCAGCTGGCATTTGCTTATCTGGCACACCGCCTTCGCGAGCAAGCCCGCTCCCACAGGGAGATTGGGTTTCACCTTGGCATTTGTGACCATCCGAGGGATTTCAGAGGTCAAGTACTCTCGCGAATCTTCAGTTCAAAGCCCATATCCTCAACCGGTCGCGCCACGCTGTTGCCGGCCATCAACGTCAACATCTGCTCCGCCGCGCGCCGGCCGATTGCCTCGCGCGGGGTGTTGATGCTGCTCAGGCGCGGCACCATGTGTTCGGACATCGGCAAGTCATTGAAGCCGAGGATCGCCACCTGCTCGGGGATCCTGATCCCGTTGCGCAACGCTTCCAGCAGCGCACCCTGCGCGAGGTCGTCGTTACCAAAGAAGATCGCATCGACATCCGGATGCGCCGCCAGCAGTTGCAGGAACAGCTCGCCGCCCAGGCCAACAGACGAGGAGCGCGGGGTCAGCACTTCCAGATCCGGGTCGTAGCGACCGGCCTTTTGCAGGGCTTTGCGGAAACCTTCGCCGCGCAACAAAGTGCGCTGATCGAGTTGTGCGCCGATATAGGCCAGACGCTTGCGCCCACGAGAGAGCAAATGTTCGGCAGCGGTTTCGCCGGCATTGAGCTGGGAGAAGCCCACGCAATTCACCCCGGCGGCGCTGTCCAGTTCCATCATGTACACGCAGGGAATGTTGCTGGCCTCGATCATCCGCCGTGAACTTTCAGTGCGGTCGAAGCCGGTCAGCAGCAAACCGCGCGGCTGATAGGCCATGTAGTTGCGCAACAGGTTTTCTTCTTCATCGCGTGAGTAGTGGAAGTTGCCGATCAGCACTTCGAAGCCCTTGGGCGTGAGTACCCGATGAATGGCTTCCAGCGTATCGATGAACAACAGGTTGGACAGCGACGGCACCAGGACCACCACCGAATGGCTCTGCGCCGAGGCCAGTGCGCGGGCGGCAGGGTTGACCACGTAGTTGAGTTCGAGCGCGGCTTTCTGCACTTTTTCCACCAACTCGGTGGCCACGGTGCTGACCCCGCGCAGGGCACGGGAGGCGGTAATCGGGCTCACGCCGGCGAGGCGGGCAACTTCATTAAGGGTGGGACGGCCGGTGGTGCGAGTGTTTTTATCGTTTTTAGGGGTGGTCATCGGGCGGCTTGCCAAACAAAAATCAAGGCACTAAGGTAGCGCTGTCCTGATGCAGCTGCAAATGCGTAAGCGAGGTCCTGCCTGATCTCGCTTTTTGGCGTTGGGGCGCAAACCTGCTGCAACCCAAAAAAACGACAAGAAGGCGTCGGCAACTTCTGCCTGTGCACTAGAGTCATAGCTAGCAAAGGTAGCGCTGTCTGCGCGCTGAGGTGTTATATGAGTCATCCCATCACCGCCCTGGTCATCATGGGCGTTGCCGGTTGCGGCAAGACGTGCGTCAGCGAGGCCCTGTGCCAATTGAGCGGCGCCACTGCCATTGAAGGCGATACTTTTCATCCGGCCGCCAACATCGAAAAGATGAGCGCGGGGATCCCCCTGAACGACGACGACCGTGCCGGCTGGCTCGACAGCCTGTGCGATGAACTGCGCCGTGTCGACGCCCTTGGCGAGCGTCCGGTGCTGACCTGCTCGGCCCTCAAACACAGTTATCGCGAAGTGCTGCGCAGTGCCTTGCCGGGCCTGGGCTTCGTGTTCCTGGAGCTGACCCCGGAAGTGGCCGCCGACCGCGTATCGCATCGCCCGGGCCACTTCATGCCGGCGACGCTGATCGAAAGCCAGTTCGCCACCCTCGAATCGCCGGTCGGCGAGCCGCTGACCCTGGCGCTGAATGCTTCGATCCACAGTGTTGAAGAGCTTGCCGCGCAAGCCCACGTCTGGTGGCAGGCCCATGGTCTGAAACAGGCGGTATGAGTGTGTTCATGCAGATAGCGCAGTCCTCACGATTTCTGTTCAACCCGCTTTAATAACAACAACAAGCCAGGAGACACCCCCAATGTTTGGCATGTCCCACGACACGTTTCTGCTGCTCGATGCAGTGGTCACGGTAATCGGGCTGATTGTCCTGATTACCAAGTTCAAGATTCACCCCTTCATCTCCCTGACCATTGCCGCTGCCTTTCTCGGGCTGACGTCCGGCATGCCGATCGGCACCATCATCAAGGCGTTCCAGGACGGCTTCGGTGGCGTGCTCGGTTTCGTCGGGATCATCCTCGCGCTGGGCACCATGCTCGGCAAAATGATGGCCGAATCCGGTGGTGCCGATCAGATCGCCCAGACCCTGATCCGCGCCTTTGGCAAGGAACGGGTCCAGTGGGCGATGATGTTCGCCGCGTTCCTGGTGGGTATTCCGCTGTTCTTCGAAATCGGCTTCGTGTTGCTGATTCCGTTGGTGTTCATCGTCGCCCGGCGTACCGGTGTGTCGATCATCAAGATCGGTATCCCGCTGCTCGCCGGTCTGTCTGCGGTACACGGTCTGGTGCCACCGCACCCGGGCCCGCTGCTGGCGATCGGGGTATTTGGCGCCGACATCGGCAAGACCATTCTCTACGGTCTGATCGTCGCGCTGCCGACTGCAATCATTGCCGGTCCGATCTTCGGTACGTTCATTGCCAAGCACATTCCCGGCACGCCGAATCAGGACCTGGTCGATCAACTGGCCCGTGAGAACGACGAATCGGCCAAGCTGCCAAGCTTCAGCATCACCCTGATCACCGTGCTGCTGCCGGTGTTCCTGATGCTGCTGAAAACCTTCGCTGACGTGGCGCTGCCGGACGGTCACTTCTTCCGCACCTGGATGGACATGATCGGTCACCCGATCTCCGCACTGCTGCTGGCGTTGCTGCTGTCGCTGTACACCTTTGGCCACAAGCAGGGCATCGGTTCGCAGCAGATCCTCAAGTGGCTGGACGCGAGCCTGGCGCCGACCGCCGCGATCATCCTGATCATCGGTGCCGGTGGCGGCTTCAAGCAGATGCTGGTGACCAGCGGCGTGGGCGACGTGATCGGCCACATGGCGGTCAGCGCGCAGATCTCGCCGATCCTGCTGGCGTGGCTGGTGGCGGCGGTGATTCGTATCGCCACCGGTTCGGCCACCGTGGCGACCATCACTGGCGCGGGCATCGTGGTGCCGGTGGTGGGAATGATCCCGGGCGTCAACCGTGAACTGCTGGTGCTGGCCACCGGCGCCGGTTCGCTGATCCTGTCCCACGTGAACGACGCCGGTTTCTGGCTGGTGAAGCAGTACTTCAACATGACCGTGGCCGAAACCTTCAAGACCTGGACCGCGATGGAAACCATCCTGTCGGTGGTTGCGTTGG
Organism: Pseudomonas sp. RSB 5.4; assembly: GCF_037126175.1. NCBI lineage: Bacteria > Pseudomonadati > Pseudomonadota > Gammaproteobacteria > Pseudomonadales > Pseudomonadaceae > Pseudomonas > Pseudomonas sp. RSB 5.4. The sequence goes on along the minus strand of NZ_CP146986.1, from coordinate 3,049,377 downwards.
GCTTTATCCTGCTGTTGTCGCTGTTCGTCTAAGCAGCTTCTTGCAGACACAAAAAAACCGCAGCGATGCGGTTTTTTTGTGGGTGACGGTATCAGGCTCAATACATTACCCCTGTGGGAGCGGGCTTGCCCGCGAAGGCGTCGTGTCAGTCGACATCAATGTTGTCTGAACCACCGCATTCGCGGGCAAGCCCGCTCCCACAGTGTGACGTGTTGTCAGACGGCTTTCGGTGCTAATCCATCCGCCCGGAACATCCCGCGAATCCCGCGCACTGCCTGACGAATCCGGTCCTGGTTTTCGATCAGCGCGAAGCGCACGTGATCATCACCATACTCACCAAAACCCACCCCCGGCGAGACACAGACCTTGGCCTCGGCCAGCAGCTTCTTGGCAAATTCCAGCGAACCGAGGTGCGCATAAGCCTCGGGAATCTTCGCCCAGACGTACATCGAAGCCTTCGGATTCTCGACCATCCAGCCCAGCTCATGCAGGCCTTTGACCAGCACGTTGCGACGCTGGCGATACTGCTCGGCGATATCGCGCACGCATTGCTGATCGCCTTCCAGCGCGGCAATCGCCGCCACTTGCAGCGGGGTGAAGGTGCCGTAGTCGTGGTAGCTCTTGATCCGCGCCAGCGCGTTGACCAGCTCCGGGTTGCCGACCATGAAGCCGATGCGCCAGCCGGCCATGTTGTAGCTCTTGGACAGGGTGAAAAACTCCACCGCGATGTCCTTGGCGCCGGGCACCTGCATGATCGACGGGGCTTTCCAGCCGTCGTAGACGATGTCGGCGTAGGCCAGGTCGTGCACCACCAGTACGTCGTACTGTTTGGCGAGGGCGATCACCCGTTCGAAGAAATCCAGCTCCACGCATTGCGCGGTGGGGTTGGACGGGAAGCCGAGGATCATCATCTTCGGTTTCGGGATCGAGCCACGGATGGCCCGTTCCAGCTCAGCGAAAAAGTCTACGCCGGGCACCAGCGGCACCGAACGCACCTGGGCGCCGGCAATCACTGCGCCGTAGATGTGAATCGGGTAGCTCGGGTTCGGCACCAGTACCGTGTCGCCCTGATCCAGGGTCGCCAGCATCAAGTGCGCCAGGCCTTCCTTGGAACCGATGGTGACAATGGCTTCGCTTTCCGGATCGATATCGACCGCGTAGCGTTCCTTGTACCAGTTGGAAATCGCCCGACGCAGACGCGGAATGCCTTTGGACGTGGAGTACCCGTGGGTGTCTTCGCGCTGTGCAACCTGCACCAGTTTTTCGACGATGTGCGGCGGTGTGGCCCCGTCGGGGTTGCCCATGCTCAAGTCGATGATGTCTTCACCACGACGCCGCGCGGCCATCTTCAGCTCGGCGGTGATGTTGAAAACGTAAGGGGGGAGTCGATCAATGCGCGCAAAGCGGCGCGGCGAACCTTGTTCAGCCATTGTTGCCTCGGATAACGTAAGCGCCCGGAACCGTCCGAGCGACGCTGGTCACTGCGGTGACCTGTGGCGGAAGATAAGGGCAGCGATGGCGGACTGTCCAGCGTGCACGACAATAATTTTTCCAAGGAAATGCTTAATGGAATTCACCAGCGGCTTCTTGCTGAGCCTCTCGCTGTGCCTGGATATCGGCGTGGCCAACATCGCAATGATCACGTTGGCGATGCAGCGCGGTTACTTTCAGGGCTTCGCGCTGGGCCTCGGCACCTGCGTCGGCGACCTGATCTACGCGGTGCTGGCGCTGGCCGGGATGACCGTGCTGTTGCAGTACGAAACCGTGCGCTGGGTGCTGTGGATCGGCGGGTCGGCGCTGCTGATCTACTTTGCGGCGAAGATGATCTATTCGGCGATTCACCACGAGGCGCAGTTGGCGGCGACGGCGGAAGTGGGGCAGAACTCGCATCGCAAGGAGTTCTTTCGCGGGATCTTCCTCGCCATGTCCTCGCCCAGCGCGATTCTGTGGTTCGCCGCGGTTGGCGGCACCCTGATCGCCCGCTCCGGTGGCGGCGGCCCGCTGAGCTCGGCGTTGTTTCTCGGCGGTTTCCTGTGCGCCGGGCTGCTGTGGTCGGCCGGTCTGTGCTTCGCCGCGAGCCACGGCGGCAAGCTGCTGGGTGACAAGCTGTTGCGCTATTCCTACATGGCATCGGCGGCGATCTTCTGCTATTTCGCGGTTTACGTGATCGTATCCGGTTATAACGAGTTCGTTGGCTCCGGGGCCGCCGACCAGCTGCACGCCTTGTAACATTGCGAATCGGGTTTGGCTTCTATACTCAGCAGCCGAACCCCTTCTTTTGTTCCAGGAGTCGAGTCATGGATGAGCAAAAACGCGTCGAAGTGGCTGAACCTCGCTTCGAACATGGACACTTCCTGCTGATCGCAGGATTTCGTGGTCGATTTACCCAGGACACCGCCAAGGACATCCCTGCGCTGTGGGAAAAGTTCTTGCCGCACCTGGGAAAGATACAGGGACAAAAAAACGAAGTGACCTACGGCGTCTGCAGCAATTTCGACGGCAAGGGCGGTTTTGATTACATCGCCGGGGTGGAAATCAGCAAGCTCGATGACCTCGACCAGAAGATCTACCAGTGGGTTGAAGTGCTGCCCCGGCAGTACGCGGTGTTTGAGCACAAGGGCCCGCTCGATCAGTTGCCGCAGACCTTGCAATACATCTACAAGACCTGGCTGCCGACCTCTCACTACGTGGAACTGAATGCCCCGGAGCTGGAACGCTACAGCGCCGATTTCAATCCGCGACTGCACACCGGCAAACTGGAAATCTGCGTGCCGGTCGATACCAAGGTCTGAGCCATAAAACATGAGGCGGATCACTGATCCGCCTCATGTTTTCAACCGCGTTTACCCTTGCCCACCCGTCGCGCCCGCAACAGGTCAATGCCCAGGGTGATAAAGCCGAACGTACTGATGCCCAACACCATCAACAGGCCGATTTCAACGCTGCTCATAAGCGGTTCCCCTCAAGGGTGATCAGAGACACACCGCAGAAATAGCCCGCCGCCCGCACGAAGAAAAGCGCTTATACGCAGGCTTTACGCCCCCCGTGCAGATCGATATGAACACCTTATTCCTTTATGCTTTGCGCACTTTTCTCCGCTGATTTTCGAGCTGCCATGAACACCGTCATCCGCAACGTCACCGCCGCCGACCTGGATCGCTGCTACGCCATCGAAACCGTTGCCTACGAAGGCGATGAAGCCGCCACCCGCGAAAAGATCGCCACGCGCATTGCCACGTGGCCAGAGGGTTTCATCGTCGCCGAAGTGGACGGCGTGGTCGCCGGTTTCATCAACTCGGGCGCGGCGTTCGACGTGCAGATGTCGGACGAGGCGTTCAAGGAATTGATCGGCCATGATCCGAAGGGCCCGAACGTGGTCATCATGTCGGTGGTGGTGCACCCGGACTATCAGGGGCAGGGCCTGGCCAAGCGGCTGATGGCCGAGTTCATCGAGCGCATGCGCGGGATGGACAAAGCGACGATTCACCTGATGTGCAAAGAGAAGCACATTCCGCTGTATGCCGGGTTTGGCTTTGCCTATATCAAGCCGTCGGAGTCAGACCATGGCGGGATGGCGTGGCACGAGATGATCCTGACCCTATAAGCCAACACCATTCAAAACTGTAGGAGCTGCCGAAGGCTGCGATCTTTTGATCTTGCTGTTAAGAAGATCAAGATCAAAAGATCGCAGCCTGCGGCAGCTCCTACAAGGGGATCACGTACTTTTTTCGGTCGTGGGCAGGCCGTAACATCGTCGTGCATCCCTTGATGATTTTAGAAAAACAGCCCCATGCGCCGCTCGTACCCGATCCGGCCCTTGTACGCTTCGCCGCTGTCGACGAAACCGTATCTGGCGTACAGCGCAATCGCCGCATCGTTATCAGCGTCCACCGACAGTTCCAGCCCCTTGATCTCCGGCCATGCTTCACGCGCCACGTCGGGCAACGCTTGCAGGCAGGCCTTGCCGTAACCCTTGCCTTGCGCGCGGTGATCGACCTGCAAGGCATGCAGGGTGGCGCTGTGTTCGTCGGCCCAGTCCGGCAACACGGGCGGGCGCTTGAGCAGCAGAAACGCCACCGGCACCTGATCGGCCAGCAGCGCGAAACCTTTTACGCCAGGACCGGGTTTGGACAGCAGCGTGTGCAACGCGCCGTGAATGTCGCCGGAGAATTTGATCTGCTCGGGATGAATTTCAATCGCCTCGACTTGCTGACGCTGCAAGGCGTTCAGGCTGTCGTACGGCACGAGTTGGGCTGACACGGGAATTTCCTTTTTCCTACAAAAGATGAGCCTCGGATTCTAGCGATTTTGTCTTCGGCGGAAATGTTTTGTTTCGTCTGTCGATCTGCTCGATGGCCGAACGACTAAAGGTGTCTTCACCACAAAAACCACGGAGAACACCATGAGCGCACAGACTGAAATCCAGGCACTGATCAACACTTACCGCGAAGCGGTGATGACCAAGAACGTCGAGAAGGTCATGGCGTTGTATGCCGATGACATTCTCTCCTTCGACGCGATCAAGGCCCTGCAATTCAAGGGCAAAGCGGCCTACCGCGCGCACTGGGAAGCCTGCATGGAGATGTGTTCCGGCCCGCACGTTTTCGAGTTCCACGAGATCGCCATCGAGACTGCCGACAACCTCGCGTTTGCCCATTGGGTAACGCATTGCGGCGGCACCAACGACAAGGGCGAAACCCAGAGCTGCTGGATGCGCGCCACCGCGTGCTATCGGCAGGTCGGCGGGACGTGGAAAATCGCTCACGAGCACTGGTCGGCACCGTTCGATCCGATGAGCGGCGCCACGCTGTTCGATGTGCAGCCCTGATCTTCAGCCATAGTTGATCCGTTCGATTCAGGAGAAAGCCATGAAGTATCTATGCCTGGTCTACAGCGATGAGCGCCTGTTGCACACGCTGCCCGACAGTCCGGAGGACGCCGAATGCTGGGCCTACGCCGAGTCGATTCAGGGCAGCGGGCGGATGGTCGCGGCCGAAGCGCTGGAGTCGGTGCAGACCGCGACCACGGTGCGTATGCGCAACGGCAAGCTGTCGATCACCGATGGCCCGTTCGCTGAAACCAAGGAGCAACTGGCCGGGTTTTACCTGATCGACGCCAAGGATCTGAACGAAGCGATTCAGGTCGCCGGGCATATTCCGGCGGCCCGGGTCGGCAGCGTCGAAGTGCGCCCGGTCCGGCAGTTGAATGTCTGACGTCCGGGCGCGGGTCGAGCAGGTCTATCGCGAAGAATCGCGGCGCATTCTGGCGACGCTGATTCGCCTGCTGGGGGATTTCGATCTCGCCGAAGAAGCCCTGCACGAGGCGTTCTTCGTCGCAGTCGAGCGCTGGCAGCGCGATGGCGTGCCGGACAGTCCGCGCGCCTGGCTGGTGTCCACCGGGCGCTTCAAGGCCATCGATGTGTTGCGCCGCCGCGCCCGCTTCAAGGCCTCGCAGCCGCTGTTGCTGGCGCAGCTCGAAGAACTGGAGCAGGCCGACTGGAGTGGCGAAGACGTGGAAGACGACCGCCTGCGGCTGATCTTCACCTGCTGTCACCCGGCGCTGGCGGCAGATGCGCAAGTGCCGCTGACCCTGCGTGAAGTCTGCGACCTGACCACCGAGGAAATCGCCCGCGCGTTTCTCTCGGCGCCGGCGGCGATTGCCCAGCGCATCGTCCGCGCCAAGGCCAAGATTCGCGATGCGAAAATCCCTTATCAAGTCCCCAGCCTGAGCGAATTGCCTGAGCGCCTAGACAGCGTGTTGCGGGTGATTTATCTGGTGTTCAACGAAGGCTATTCGGCGTCGATGGGGGCGGAGGTGACGCGTGAAGAGCTGACCCGCGAGGCGATCCGGCTCGGGCGGTTGCTGATGGAGCTGCTGCCGGAACCGGAGGTCATGGGCTTGCTCGCGCTGATGCTGTTGCACGAGTCACGTCGGCCGGCGCGCACTTCGCCCAGTGGTGAACTGGTGCTGCTGGATGACCAGGATCGTTCGCACTGGGATGCCGGGTTGATCGCCGAAGGCTGCGCGCTGGTGGAGCGGGCGCTGACCACCCGACGCTTCGGGCCGTATTGTCTGCAAGCGGCAATAGCGGCGGTGCACGCCGAAGCGCCGTCAGCGGCGGAAACGGATTGGCTGCAGATCGTGGGGCTGTATGACGTGTTGTTGCGGGCGTCGCCGTCGCCGGTGATCGAGTTGAACCGTGCGGTGGCGGTGGCCAAGCGCGATGGGGCGTTGGCAGGGCTGGCGCTGATCGAGGGGATACTGGATCGCGGCGAGTTGCAGGATTACCACCTGGCGCATTCGGCGCGGGCGGAGTTTTGTCGGCAGTTGGGTCGGGTCGAGCAGGCGCGGGCGGCTTATTTGCGAGTCCTGGAACTGACCCGGCAGGAGCCGGAGCGGCGGTTTATCGAGGGGCGGCTTAGCGAACTGGATTGATCCGAGATGTTCATTCGCAATGCCGGCCCTTTCGCGAGCAAGCCCGCTCCCACAGTTGGAACGCGGTCAACTGTGGGAGCGGGCTTGCTCGCGAAGGGTCCAGTGCAGCCGACCTCAAACCATCAGGCCTGCTGCCGGGTCGCAGCCAGCACGATCTCGCGAATGCACACGCCCTGCGGCTGCTCATACGCATAGGCAATCGCCGTCGCCACATCCTCGGCGCTCAATACCGTGCCGCCCATCTCCTGCTTCCACGCCTGATAGCCGGTCTTGATCGCCTCATCGGTGGTGTGGCTGAGCAATTCGGTCTCCACCGCACCCGGTGCAATGGTGGTCACGCGCACGTTGTGCGGCGCCAGTTCTTCGCGCAGGTTTTCCGACAAACCATGCACCGCGAACTTGGTGCCGACATACGCGACGTGATTCGGGAAAGTCTTGCGCCCGGCCACCGAGCTGACATTGATGATCGTGCCGTGCTTGCGTTCGACCATCCCGGCGACGACGGCATGCACGCCGTTGAGCAGACCCTTCACATTGACGTCGAGCATCTGCTCCCACTGCGCCGGATCCTGCTCGCTCATCGCCCCCAGCAGCATCACGCCGGCGTTGTTGATCAGCGCGTCGGCCGGGCCGAATTCTGCTTCTGCTTCGGCGACTGCCGCGAGCAGTGCGGCGCGATCAGTGATGTCGACCTGACGGCTGAGGCTGTGCGGAAGCTCCAGTGCCTGCAGGCGCTCAATCCGGCGCGCCAGCAGCAACAGCGGATGACCGGCAGCGCTCAAGCGTCTGGCCGCCGCTTCGCCAATGCCCGAACTGGCCCCGGTGATGATGATCAATGGCTTGCCCATGGTTGAACTCCTGAAATAAGAAAATCAAATGACTGAATGCTGGGCGCAGTATATTTAGCGCGTTCTCGGCTGAAAAATGCCTTATTCCTCTGTCTGTCATCGGAATCACCTATGGATATCCGTCACCTCAAAGCCTTCCTCGCGGTGTTCGAAGAACGCAACATCACCGCAGCGGCACAACGCTTGTTCATCAGTCAGCCGACCCTGTCGGTGACCATCAGGCAGCTTGAAGAAGAACTCGGCGCGACGCTGTTCGTGCGTCAACCGCGTGGGGTCGAGGTCAGCGCCGAGGCGCGGTTGCTGTACCCGCAGGCGCGACGCATGGTTGCCGAGTCGGAAGCCTTGAGCCGGATGTTTCGCGGCGGCGAGAACCGCGCGCCGCTGACCCTCGGCATCGAAGGCGACATCGCCGCCAGCCACATCGAAGCCTTCGTGCGCATGGCCCATCAGGCCTTGCCCAATCTGCTGCTGACGCTGGAGGAGGGTTGTCACGGTGACGGGCGGCTGGCGGTGGAGGAGATGTGCTGCGAGGACGAACTGTTCCTGCCGCTGTGGGAAGAACCCTATGTGATGGCGCTGCCGCTGGAGCATCCGATGGCGGTGGCGCAGGCCGGATGGGCGCCGATTGAAGACTGGATCACCTGCCCGCAGCATCCGTCGCATCAGCGCTTGATGGCGTTGTACGGGCGCTCGCCGGAGGCGGTGGCGGGGCATGCCGGCTCGTTGCAACAGGCGCTGCACATGGTCGCGGCGGGTGTCGGCGTGGCGATGTTGCCGCAGTCGCTCGTCAGCGGGCATGCACGGGTGGTGGTACGTGCGCTGCACTTGCCGGCGCCGACTCGCCGGGTCGGCTTGTGCTACGCGGCGCAGGCGCTGGAGTTGCCGGCGATGCGTGGGTTGCAGGGATATTTTCAGGAGAACCGGCCGGTGGAAATTGCAGCGGCCTGACCGATCGCTTTCGCGAGCAGGCTCGCTTCCACATTGGATCTGTGGTGTTCACAAAATCCTTGTGGGAGCGAGCCTGCTCGCGAAGGGGCGCACCACCTATTCCAGCATTTTGCTCAGCAACCAACTCCCCGCCGGCCCCGGCGGATACAGCCGCGACCACAATGCATCGACATACACCGGCCGCGGCCAGCCACGCACCGTCAACTCCACCAGCGTGTCGTTGCCGAAGCGCGCCACCAGCCAGCGCGGCAACGCCGCCCAGCCGAAGCCCATTTCCGCCATTTCCATCAGCATCAGGTAACTCGGCGCCGACCATACCCGGCCCTTCGCCCGGCTGTCATAGGGATTGACGATGGTCGCCAGGCGTAACTCGCGATGCTGCTCCAGCACCTGCTGATCGACACATTCGATGCCGGTCAACACATGATCACGTTTGACGAACAGCGCCAGGTCCGTGCGCTCGGCGACGGTCGAGGTCACCAGATCTGGTGGATAGGTGTCCTGCATTTCGGCAAACGCCAGGTGCGCGCGGCCACGCTGAACCAACTCGATCAGGTCGTCGCACTCGGCGATCAGGCATTCCAGTTCCAGGTCCGGATAACGCTGTTCGAAGCCGACCAGCGCCGCCTCGAAACGCGCCGATTGATAGGTGTCGGAAATCGCCACCGTCAGCTTCGGTTCGACGCCTTCGGCCAGTTGCCGGGCGGTCATTTGCAGACGACTGGTGGCCGCCAGAATCGCCTCGGCCCGTTGCAGCATCACATGGCCAGCCGGGGTCAGGGTCGGTTTGCGGCTGCTGCGGTCGAACAGCACCAGATCCAGATCGATCTCCAGGCTCGCCACTGCCGCACTGATGGTCGACTGACTGCGCCCCAGTTTGCGCGCTGCCGCCGAAAACGAACCCTGAGTGGCGGCCTGGACAAACGCCACCAGCACTTCCTGCGAAGCCATGAACTATCGCCTTGATCGATGGTTATTGGTTATGAAGTATCGGTGTGAGGGCCGATCATGGCAACTCTCTTCACTCAAGGAATCAGGCCATGACGGCTAACAAATCCATTGCTGAACGTATCTTTCAGGCCATCGGTTTCGAGTTTCTGGCGATCCTGATCTGCACGCCGTTGCTGGCGTGGATTATGGACAAGCCCCTGTTGGACATGGGCGCCGTAACCGTGCTGATCGCTCTGCTGGCGCTGGCGTGGAACGTGCTGTTCAACGGTTTTTTCGACCGCATGCTCAAGCGCCTGAACGTCGCGCACAACGCCTGGACGCGGGTGGTCCACGCGCTGTTGTTTGAAGGCGGGTTGATTGTGATGGGCGTGCCGCTGATTGCCTGGTGGCTGTCGGTCAGCCTGTGGCAGGCGTTCTTGCTGGACATCGGCGTGCTGCTGTTTTTCCTGCCGTACACCTATGTGTATCACTGGGGGTATGACGTGGTGCGCGAGCGCCTCGTGACCCGCCGGGTATGCGCGGGATAAGCACAACCTGTGGCGAATGCAAAACCTGTGGCGAGGGGATTTATCCCCGATGGGGCGCGTAGCGGCCCTTCTTTTTATCCAGAAAAGAAGGGCCTGCTGCGCAGTCCATCGGGGATAAATCCCCTCGCCACAGAGGCTCTCACCAAGAAAGTTTTTAGTGAATGGGGGATTTAGAGGAACATCCCGCCCGATGCCTCGACCCGCTGCCCGTTGATCCACTGCGCGCCCGGCGCCAGCAACATCGACAACGCACCACCAATATCATCCGGTTGCCCGGCGCGACCCAGTGCGGTATTGCTCGCGACCATCGCGTTCAACGCCGCGTTGTCGCGCACCGCACCGCCACCAAAGTCAGTCTCGATCGCGCCCGGCGCGAGAATGTTCACGCCGATCTGCCGCGCGCCCAGCTCTTTGGCCTGATAGCGGGTCAGCACTTCCATCGCGCCTTTCATCGCCGCGTAGGCGGCGTAGCCCGGCAGGCTGAAGCGGGTCAGGCCGCTGGAGATGTTGATGATGCGCCCGCCGTCATTGATCAGCGGCAGCAGTTGCTGGGTCAGGAAGAACGGCCCTTTGAGCTGGATGTTCATCAGCAGGTCGAACTGTTCCGGAGTGGTTTCGGCGAACAGCGCGTGAACACCGATCCCGGCGTTGTTGATCAGGAAGTCGAAGCGCGGACGCTCCAGTTGCTGCAGCGCTTGCGCAACCCGCGAGGCGAAATCGGCAAAGGTTTCGCTGCGGCCAACGTCCAGTTGCAGCATCACGGCTTTGGCGCCGCGTTGTTCCAGTTCTGCGACCAGTGCCTGGGCTTCATCGGCGCGGCTGTTGTAGGTGCCGATGATGTCCACGCCCTGCGCGGCGAGGTGCAGTGCGGCGTTCTTGCCAAGGCCTCGGCTGGCGCCGGTGATCAATGCGATTTTGCGGCTCATGTGAAATCCTCGATTGCGGTGAGTGGTGATGAGCAAAGTTTATTTATCCGCCATTGGGTGATAAACAGACTGAAACCGGAATCACTGATCGACTCCGTCGAACAATCAACGGGTGTCCTGATGAACAAACTGGAACTGCTGCGCACCTTCGTCCGGGTCAGCGAACTGTTGAGTTTCACCTTGGCCGGCGAGAGTCTCGGGCTGCCACGCTCGACCGTGTCCGAGCACGTGCAGGCCCTGGAAACCCTACTCGGCACACGCTTGCTGCAACGCACCACGCGCAAGGTGCAGGCGACTCAGGACGGCCTGGTGCTGTACGAACGCAGCAAGGATCTGCTGTCGCATATGGACGAGATCGAGGGGCTGTTTCGGCAGGATCCAGCGTCGCTCACCGGGCGGATTCGTGTCGATATGCCGAACATTCTCGCGCGCCGCTTGATCATGCCGCTGCTGCCTGAGTTCATGGCGCGCCACCCGAATCTGGAATTGGAAATCAGCAGTACCGACCGTCGCGTCGATCTGCTCAGCGAGGGTTTCGATTGCGTGGTGCGCATCGGCGCGCAGCCGGATCAGTCGGTGGTGGCGCGGCATCTGGGCGACTTTCCGATGATCAACTGCGCCAGCCCCGCTTACCTCGAACGCTATGGCGTACCGCAGACGCTGGAGGATCTGGCGCAGCATCGGCTGGTGCACTACGTCGGCGTGCTCGGTTCGCGCTCGGAAGGTTTTGTGTATGAACAGGACGGACAGGTGCGGCGCCTGCCGATGGCGGGCAGTGTCACGGTCAACAGCACTGATGCCTATGAGTCGGCGTGCCTCGGCGGTTTCGGCCTGATCCAGGTGCCGCGCACCGGCATGCAGCCGCATCTGGACAATGGTGAACTGCTGACCGTACTGCCGCAATTCACGGCGCCGGCGATGGGCATTTCAATCCTGTATGCGCGGCAACGGCACTTGCCGCTGCGGGTGCGGGTGTTCATGGATTGGTTGGGGGAGGTGATTCGTTCGACGCTCTAGCCAACAACACAAATCCAAATGTAGGAGCTGCCGAAGGCTGCGATCTTTTGATTTTGCTTTTTAAAAACAAGATCAAAAGATCGCAGCGTGCCGCAGCTCCTACAGGGGATTTGTGGGGTCAGAAAATCTGGGTGAACAGCCAGTACAGGCTGCCCGACAGCAGAATCGCCGCCGGCAAGGTCAGCACCCACGCCATCAGCAGGTTGCGGATGGTCTTCATCTGCAGCCCGCCGCCATTGGCAACCATGGTCCCGGCCACACCCGATGACAACACGTGGGTGGTCGACACCGGCAAACCGAACATGTCCGCCGCGCCGATGGTCAGCATCGCCACGGTTTCCGCCGAGGCGCCCTGGGCGTAGGTCAGGTGAGTCTTGCCGATCTTCTCGCCGACCGTCACCACAATGCGTTTCCAGCCGACCATGGTGCCGAGGCCCAGGGCGATGGCCACGGCGATCTTTACCCACAGCGGAATGAAGCGCGTGGCGTTGTCGATCTGCTGCTTGAACAGCTGCAGTTTGTCAGTGGTGTCGGCGTCGAAGTTGCCGACCTTGTTCTTGTCCATCAGGCGAATGCTTTCGCTGGCCAGGTACATGTCGTTACGCACGTTGCCCATGGCTTCGGCCGGGACTTTCGACAGCGAGCCATAGCCTTTGACCTCTTCGCCAATGTGCCCGGTGAGGGCGGCGAGGGCGGGGATCAGTTGCGGGGTGGCTTGCTTGCTGCGCACGTAATCGGACAGCACCGGGCGCGGATCGACCGGGGCTGGCAGCGGGGTATTTTTCACCAGCGCTTGCTGGGTGACTTCGGCGACGGCAGCGAACTGCAACGCCTGATCGGCGGGCATGGTGCGGTTCAAGGCGTAGGCCATGGGCAAGGTGCCGACCAGAATCAGCATGATCAGGCCCATGCCTTTCTGCCCGTCGTTGGAGCCGTGGGCGAAGGACACGCCGGTGCAGGTGGCGATCAGCAGACCGCGAATCCACCACGGTGGCGGGTTGTTGCCTTCCGGCGCTTTGTACAGCGCGCGATTCTTGATGAAGGCGCGCATGGCCAGCAGCAACAGCGCCGCGCAGCCGAAGCCCACCAACGGCGACAGCAGCAGGGCGTAACCGATCTTAGTCGCCTGCGCCCAGTCCACGCCGCTGGTGCCGTCGCGCCCGTGCATCAAGGCATTGGCGACGCCGACGCCGATGATCGAGCCGATCAGTGTGTGGGAAGAGGAGGCCGGCAAGCCCAGCCACCAGGTGCCGAGGTTCCACAGGATCGCCGCGATCAACAGGGCGAAGATCATCGCGAAACCGGCGGACGAACCGACCTGCAGAATCAGTTCCACCGGCAGCAGGGCGATGATGCCGAACGCTACGGCGCCGCTGGACAGCAGCACCCCGAGGAAATTGAAGAATCCCGACCAGACCACCGCCACGTTCGGCGGCAGCGAGTGGGTGTAAATCACTGTCGCGACCGCGTTGGCGGTGTCGTGGAAACCGTTGACGAACTCAAAGCCCAGCGCAATCAGCAGCGCCACGCCGAGCAGCAGAAACGGGGTCCAGGTGGTGACGGTGGTGCCCAGCTCATGCATGTCGTGCATCAGGCTGTAAGCGGTGAACAGCATCCCCATCGCGAGCACCGCGAAAAAGATCACGTAGGTGAACGGGCCGGTTTTCTTGTCGAGGGCTGGCCTGCCACTGGGGGCAGAGGCCTGGCGGGCGGTCAGGGAGGGAGTAGCCATGAGCGGACAATCCTGAGCGAGGGAAGGAATGTCGGTCATGATCGTTGCTAAATATTACAGAGAGACTGCGGCAGGTCAGTGTTTGCTTTATTAGCCCTACCACTGATCTAAAGCCGAGAGATACCCCCTGTGGCGAGGGAGCTTGCTCCCGCTGGGGTGCGAAGCGCCCCCGAAACCCATTCACATGAATGTATCAGTGAGCCCGCGTTGACTGATTTACGACTGCTGCGCAGCCGAGCGGGAGCAAGCTCCCTCGCCACAGGGGACGGTGTCACCCCGCCGAAGGTTGCGATCTTTTGCTCTTAATAATCCCCACGCTTGCGAAACGCCCAACGCCCGGCAATCGCGGTAAACGTCACCACCAGCGCCACCAGAATCCAGAACCCCTCCGGATCACCTGCCAGCGGCACGCCCCCCACGTTCATGCCGAAGAAACCGGCGATGATGTTGATCGGCAGCGCCAGCACCGTGACCACGGTCAGGGTGAACAGGGTGCGGTTGCTCTGTTCGTTGAGGTTGGCGGCGATTTCTTCCTGGAGCAGTTTGATCCGCTCGCCGAGGGCGGTGAGGTCGTTGATGATCAGCGCGAACTCCTCGGTGGATTTGCGCAGCTCCTTGACGTCTTCCTTCTGCAGCCACGGCGGCGGACGGTTGAGCAGGCGCAGCAGCGAACCCGGCTCCAGCGCCAACAGGCGTTGCAGGCGCACCAGCACCCGGCGGTTGGCGCCGAGTTCGGCGCGGTTGGTCGACAGGCGTGAGGAGAGCAATTCGTCCTCGACCTGATCGACGCTCATGCTGGTCTTGCGCACGATCTGCGTCAGCACTTCGCCCTGATCGCGCAGCAAGTGCACCAGCAGTTCCGACGGCGAGCGAAAGCATTCGCCGGCCTTCACCGACGAACGCAATTTGTCCACCGAGTGCAGCGGTTGCAGGCGTGCGCTGACGATCAGTTTGCTGCGCACGCAGACCCACAGCGTCGACACGTCCGAGGAAACCATGCTGCTGAGGTTGAACACCACGTCGTTGACCACTGCCAATAACGCCGAGTCGACGTGCTCGATACGCGTCGAGCGCGAACCTTCGTGCAACGCTTCGAAAAACTCTTCGGGCAATTGCAGATGACTTTTCATCCAGCGCTCGCACGCGGCGTGCGCCAGGTTCAGGTGCAGCCAGAGGAATTCATCACTGTCGCTGTCGTCTTGCAGACAACGCAGGGCGGTCGCCGAATCGACTTCGCGGCCACGTTCACCGGGACGAAAACGGAAGCCGTAAAGCAAACCGAACAAATCAGGATCGCGATGACTGATATCGAGGCTGTGATTCATGGAGGCTCGCTGCGATGAGGGGTGTCGGTCGCGGAATGGCAGGTTCACTGAGCCGCATCATCGCAATCACGCATGACGCTTGTGTGACTGCAAAATGACAGTGATCGTGATCATTACCGGCAATCCTGTGGGAGGGGGCTTGCTCCCGAATGCGGATGATCATTGAGTGATGATGTGGATGACACGCCGCTTTCGCGAGCAAGCCCGCTCCCACCCTGTGCCAGGGTCGATCACAGTCTCTTAATTCACCTACCAATGGTCGGATTTTCTTCAAGAAGCGCTCTGGTACGCCGATCACGCTTAGGTTACGTTGCGCGCGCTTGGCCATGAGCCAAGGCTCGCCGACACGGATGTCCGGCAAAATTCCACGCCTTACCGGGCGTGCCTCATCCCTGTCCTGAGTATCTCGCGATGCTGCAAAAATCCTTGAGAGCACAAATTCTCGCCCTGCTGGGCGGCAGCCTGCTGGCGATGCTGTTGATCGCACTGGCCTGCTTTCATTTCCTGTCCAACGGCGTGCAGAACTACAGCCAGTTGATCGCCGGCCCGTTGCACACCTCGCAACTGATCGACGAGGCCAACCTGCAATTCAAAGTGCAGGTGCAGGAGTGGAAAAACGTCTTGCTGCGCGGCAAGCAACCGACGGACCTGGCCAAGTACTGGGGCCAGTTCGAAGATCGTCAGCGCGATGTGCAAAACATTCTCGGTGAACTGGCCGGCCAGAAAGGCCTTGAGCCGGCGCTGAAAACCCGCATCGAGCGTCTGCGTGAAGAGCACCGCCAACTCGGCAGCGCCTACCAGAAAGGCCGCGATGCCTACGTCGCTGCCGGTGGCGATCCAACGGCCGGCGACAGCGCCGTCAAAGGTGTGGACCGCGCCACCAGCGATCAGATGAGCGAACTGGTGGCCGAGCTGCGCAAACAGGGTGATGTGTTGTCGGCCAGCATCAGCGAAAGCGCCGACCGTACTGTGCTGCTGGGGATTCTGGTGATGCTCGGTTCTGGTCTGCTGATCGGTTTGCTGAGCCTGTGGCTGGTCAACCGCAACCTGATCGACCCGATCCGCAAGCTGATCGATTACGTCACCCAATTGAGCCGTGGGCGCCTCGCCGAACGCGTCGCCAACGACCGTCAGGACGAGTTGGGCAACCTTGCTGCCGCGGCGAATACCCTGCGTGATTTTCTCGCCGAAACCTTCACCCAACTGCAACGCAGCGCCAGTGATCTGGACAGCGCCAGCGGCGAGCTGAACGCCATCGCTACAACCATGGCCGGCGGTACCAACGAGCAGTTCAACCGCACCGATCAGGTGGCCACGGCAATGAACGAAATGTCCGCCACCGCCCAGGAAGTCGCCCGGCATGCCGCCGATGCGGCGCGGGCTGCCGACGATGCCGACCAGTCCGCCCAGCAGGGTGAAAAGGTCATGCAGAGCACCATCCACAGCATCACCCGGATGCGTGGCGAAATCGCCAACACCGCAGAGGTGATCCGTCGTCTGGAAGCCGACAGCGGGCGCATCGGCAAGGTGCTGGAAGTGATCCGCGGCATCGCCGAGCAGACCAACCTGCTGGCGCTCAACGCCGCGATTGAAGCGGCACGGGCCGGCGAGGCCGGGCGTGGTTTTGCGGTGGTCGCCGACGAGGTGCGCAACCTGGCGCAGCGTACGGCGGAGTCGATCATCGAGATCAACCAGATCATTCAGAACGTGCAGACCGGTGCCGTGGACGCGGCGCAAGCGATCGAAAGCGGTCAGACGCGCAGCGACGAAAGTGTCGAGCAAGTGACCCAGGCCGGCGCCATGCTGGAGCGCATCACCCACGCCGTGGAAGCGATCCGCGACATGAACCGCCAGATCGCCACTGCTGCCGAAGAGCAAACCTCGGTGGCCGAAGACATCTCGCGCAACCTGACCGAGATCACCTCGATCGCCAGCACCAACCTCAACAGCGTGCAGCGCACCGAAAGCGCCAGCCAGAATCTGCATGGCCTGTCCGGGCAACTCAATGAAGTCACCGCGCGCCTGAGCGCCTGACGTCAGCCGACGTGTACCGGTTCGGTTACCGAGTCGGTACACAGTCGATCTCAAATCCGTGCGACTGCCGCCGATGGCCGGTTATCTATAACCGGCATTGGAGCCATCCCATGGTCAGCATCACCTCTGTTTCAATCAATCAGACCGTCACCACCGCCACCAGCAAAACCAAGATCAGCGACGCCAGTGACGACACCTCAACCAGTGCAACCAGCAGCGCGGGCGTCAGCGCCGATACCAGCAAAGTGGCGGCCGGCGGTGGCGCGGCTCCGGCGGGCGACAGCAGTTCCGACAGCAGCGGTGAGTCGGATTCGGTGAAAGAACTGCGCAAGCAGATCGCCGAGCTGCAAAAGCAATTGCAGGAACAGCAGCAGGCGCTGCAAGCGGCTCAGGCCAAGCAGGAAGACGCTGATGCCAAGGCTGCCGACGTGGCCTCCGCCGAGTCGCAAATCTCCAGTACCTCGGCTTCGCTGCAGACCGCGACGGCGGCGTTGTTGCAGGCGTTGCAGGATTCCGGGTCGAGCAGCTCGGGTTCGCTGGTCAGCACTTCGGCCTGATTCCAAAAGGCACTGAAAATCCAATGTGGGAGCGGGCTTGCTCGCGAATGCGGTGTATCAGTCACTGAAAATATTGACTGACACGACGCCTTCGCGAGCAAGCCCGCTCCCACAGGGATCTGTGGTGTGTTTCAGATTGTCGGCAGGCTGAAGGTGAACAGCGTGCCGCTTTGGGCGGTGGACGCGACATGCAAATGCCCGCCGTGGGACTGGGCGATCTGGCTGGCGATGTACAGCCCCAGACCGAGCCCGGCCTGGGGCGCGCTGCCGGTCGGGCGCGAGTAAGGCTGGAACAGGTGCGGCAGGACCGCATCGGGAATATGCCCCTGATTTTTCACCGCCAGCATCAACGCACCTTGCTCGACCTGAGCGATGACTTCGATATCCCCGGTCGGGTCGCCATGGGCCACGGCATTGGCCAGCAGATTCGACAGCAGCTGGGCAATCCGTCCACGGTCGCAGTGCACACCCTGCAAGTCGCCAATGGACGCACTGATCGTACGTCCGGGATGCACGTTGCGGATCTCCGTCACCACCTGCTGCACCGCTTCGGTCAGGTCCGTGCAGGGCTGGATATCCACCGGAATGCCTTTGCCCAAGCGCCCGCGAGCAAAGTCGAGTACGTCATCCACCAGCCGCGTCGCCCGTTGCGCGCTGCCAAGGATATTACGCACCCGCCCCTCGATGGCCGGTTCCGGATGTTTGCGCAGGAGCATTTCGGCGCCGGCGCTGATGGCGAACAACGGGTTGCGCAAGTCATGGCCGAGCACGGCGATGAACTGTTCTCGCAGCTCGGCGGTTTCGCGCTCCTGCAACAGCGCTGTTTCGGTGCGTTGCGCGTTTTCTTCTGCTTCGATCTGCAACGCGAGCATCCGCGCGAAAGACTCCATGGTGCTCTGGATGGTGCTGGACCTGAGCTGCGCCGGGATCGGGTCGAGGGCGCAAATGGTGCCGAAGAACCGTCCGTCAGTGCGGAACACCGGCACCGAAATATAGCTCTCGAATTTGTACAGGCGCGGGGTGTGGTGATCACGGTAGAGCGGGTCTTCGCTGGCCTTGTCGATCACCACCGAGACATGTGACTGGCGGATCTCGTGGCACAGGGTGGTGACCACATCCAGTTCGCCGCCGACTTGCAGGCCGAATTCCAGTTGATCGAGCACCGCACACGTGGTCCACGAGTCCTCGGTGACCCGCGCCACGGCGGCAAAACGCATCCCGGTCAGTTCGCGGATCACCTGAAGGATGGCCGGCACCGCGCTAATGCGTCCGATGGTGGCGATGTCTGCTGCTTTGCTCTGCCCCATGCCATCGTTCCCGGCTGCATTGGTTGATTGATTGGGGGCCATACTAGCGGTCTGATGGCGGTTTTGGCATCCCTTCAGGCTGCATCCGCGTGATTTGCCGGCAAACGGACGCAAAAAAGCCGCACGATCGGTGATCGTGCGGCTTTCGGGTGGAGTTGTATCAGGTGTCTAGTTTGTTGCTCAGCACCTTGCCGGTGGTGGCATCGAAGTCGACGTCAAACTCTTTGCCATCGGCGGTTTTCAGCTCGACTTCGTATTCGTAACCGTTGAAGTGGTTATCCAGGTCGGTGTCGGTGATGGTCGCACCCGGGTGCAGTTTCAGCGCTTCGGCGTTCATCGACTCCAGCGACTTGATCTTGCCTTCCTTCACCAGTTGCGGGATCTGGTCGACGCGCACATCAGCCTGGGCCAGGCCGGCGGTCAGGGTCAGAGCGGCGGCGGTGAACAGGGCAGTCAAAGTTTTCATCGTTTCGTTCCTTGGGTATCGAATGGGGTTGATCTGTTTCAGTGGGGCCAGACTAACCAGCGCAACTTAATTCACCCTTAATTGGCCTTGTTCGATTGCGTCGTTTGTTCAATTGCCGTTCGCCGCGCGCTCGCATGCTGTGCCTTCGATCAACGGAGGTGCACATGAAACGCAAGGTTGCCGGGTTGTACGCGCCAGTGTTCTGGGGCGGATTCATCGGGTTCGGAGTTTGGGTGTCGGAAGTGTCGACGTTGTGCTTGTTGCCGCTGTTTGTCAGCGCGCTGCTCGTTTCGTTTGTTGCCGAATGGTCGCTGCCCTATGAGCCGGGCTGGAACCATCCGGCCGGTGACCGGCGCCGCGACATCCTGCACGCATTAGTCAACGAAGCACTGAATGCACTGGGCCTGCTGGCATTGCCGGGCCTGGTAACGCTTTTTGCGATTGACGGCGCATGGCCGCGAGAGTGGCCGTTATGGCTGCAGCTGGCGCTGGCGATATTCATTGCCGACGCCGGGATCAGCCTGATGCATTACGCCAGCCACCGCGTGACGTGGCTATGGCGGCTGCACGCGGTGCATCACAGTGTCGAGCGACTGTATGGTTTCAACGGTTTGATGAAACATCCGCTGCATCAACTGCTGGAAGCGACGTCGGGGCTGCTACCGTTGCTGGTGCTGGGCATTCCCTCGCAGGTCGCGGCGTTACTGGCGTTTGCCATTGCCATTCAACTGCTCTTGCAGCACTCGAATGTCGATATCCGCATGGGGCCACTGCGCCGGATTTTCGCCTGGGCGCCGCTGCACCGCTTTCATCACATGAAGTACGGGCGGGCCGGGGACGTCAATTTCGGGCTGTTTTTTACGCTGTGGGACTGGCTGTTGGGCACCGGTTTCTACACCCCGGACTATCAGATCCGCCAGGGTGATCTGGGAATTGGCAGCCGCCCGGATTTTCCCCGTGACTACGCCGCGCAATTGCTTGATCCGTTTGCGACGGTCACGTTGAGTCGCGAGCCAGTGGTGCCGCCAGCGCTGCGCCGTTGAGTCAGTCCAGCAGTTGCAAATCGATACGCCGCAACGCCTGACACGCGGTGACGCCGAAGAGTTTTTTCACGCTGCGCGAGAAGTGCGCCGAATCGGCAAACCCCGCCGAATGTGCCGCATCGGTCACTGGGCTGCCCAGCAGAATCGCCGCCATCGCCAGGCGCAAGCGGCGCCACAGCACCAGTCGGCGCACCGGCAGACCGACCTGACTGACGAACAGCCGCTGCAACTGACTCAGCGACACATGTGCGGCGTCAGCCACGGCGCGCGCCGCGACTTTGTCGATCAGCGAAGCATCGATGGCAGCCAGTGCGCGTTCGATGCGTGGATCGCTCAGCGAGCGGCGCGGACATTGGCGTATCGCGCGATCAAGTGCGGGCAGCGACAGTTCGGCGGCAGACAGTCGATCGACAAGCGTCTGCGCATCAAACAGCAGCGGTTCGGCGTAAACGGTAAACAGCGGATCCGGCGCGTCGACAATCGCGTGGCGCACATTGGAAGCAATCAGCAGCGGGGAGGCGGTGACAGGCGTGCCGTCCAGCAGCACGGTGGCCGGACGCTCGGGAGCGAGGATGATCTGGTGGGCGTAGTGGGAATGGGGCGCGGTGCGCCCCGACACTCCGTGGATCAGGCCATAGTCGTGCCCCAGCCAGAGGCGGCCTGTCCACTCGGTGTGCGTGTTCACTCAGAACCCGTTGTTCTTCAACACCTGATCAACACTGGCCGCCGCCGAGCGCTTGTAGAACTTCAACAGTTCGCTGGCGCGGTTGGTGAAGATGCCGTCGACACCCGCCGCCATGACTTTCTCGAAGTCCACCGGCTCATCGACGGTGTAGACGTGCACCAGCATGCCTTGGTCGTGGGTGTATTTATTCATCCACGGTTGCACCAGATCCGAATAGCTCTGGTCGCCGCCCTTGGTCAGCTTGGCCGACGGGCCGGTGCCGATGGCGCCCTGCGACTTGGCGAAATCCACCCATTGTTTGAATTCGGCTTCGGACTTCGGCTCTTGCTTGCCGTAGAACACGTTCTTGTCCTTCTCGCCGGACTCGGCAAAGGTCACTTTCGACTTCGGCTCGATGCTGCCTTCGCCAACCCACAGCAGGAGGATTTTCGGCACTTGCGGCATTTCCTTTTGCAGCAATTCGAGGCTGTTTTTCTCGAAGGTCTGCAGGATCACCTTGCCTTTGCCCTGGCCGACGCCGAGTTCGCTCTTGGCCAGTTTCGAACCGGCCGGGCTCAGCCAGCCGCGATCCTGCAGCTTCTCTTTGAGGTCATGCTCGATGCCGGGAAACAGCTGCGGCTCCTTGGTTTCGATGTACAGGCCCGGCTTGTGCTGCGGGTTGGCCTGGGCGATGTCGATGATTTCGTCGAGGGTCAGGATCTTCAGGCCGGCGTAGGTCGGACGCGCGCGATCCGGGTAGGCCTTGTTGTACCAGCTGCCGGCGTCGAGGGTTTTCAGTTCGGCCATGGTGAAGGCATTGGCCGGGCTGTCTTTGCGCTCAGGGAACTTGCTGGCGACATCAGTAGTGCGTTGCAGGTTGTTGTCGTGCAGCGCAAACAACACGCCGTCCTTGCTGCGTTGCAGGTCCATTTCCAGGTAATCGGCGCCGAGGTCGCGGGCCAGTTTGTAGGACGCGGCGGTGGACTCCGGTGCATCGAAGGATGCGCCACGGTGGGCGATCACGGCTGGATGCGGGATGCCATGGGCGGCGGCCAGCGCGTCGATGTTGGTCTGGGCGGCGGCGTGGGCCTGGCCGAAACCGAGCATCAGGCTCAGCATGAGAGCGCTTTTGGTGAAAGTGGCGGGCATGTTCGAGTTCCTTTCGCAGGGCATTTTCAAAGACGTACCTTTTAACAACTGAATCGATTGCGTGCTATCGCCAGACCGACATAAACGTATTAAAAGCGATTTTTCCTGCACTTTTGTGGCGCGGTTTGCAGTACGCTTGCCCGTGGCAGACGCCCCGGCAGAGGGCGGGCCGAGTCTTTTGCCCTGCGTGTAAACCATCGATGATTTTTCGTGAGGTTTACCATGCGCATCACTTCCCAACTCATCTGTCAGGCCGCCGATGACCTCAAGGGCTTTGTCGGCCTCAACCGCAAGACCGGCCAGTACATCGTGCGTTTCAGCGAAGACTCGTTCGGCATGGACGTCGCCGATGACGGCATCATTCCCACCAGCGAATTTGTCTGGGCGCGGGTTTCGGATACGACCATGACCCTGAAGCGTGAGCTGATCCAGTTGTTGCTGGATCAGAACATTGATGACCGGATCAACATCACCGAGCCGTTGCGGGTGTACATGAGCAAGGTTGAGGTGCCGGAGATTGTGGCGGTGCGCAGTCTGGTGAAAGGCTGAAGTTTTTGTAGTGGCTGTTGCGGCCTCTTCGCGAGCAGGCTCGCTCCCACATTGGATCTGTGGCGTTCACAAATTTCTGTGGGAGCTGGCTTGCCAGCGATGAGGCCAGTGCGAACACAACCAAATTCAAAGCCCAAACGCTGTACCTGTGGGAGCGGGCTTGCTCGCGAAGAGGCCAGTCAGCACGCCGCCATCGTCACTGCCCAAACCGGTATTCCCGCTCCACCCGACACACCCGCGTCTGAAATTTCGAATACCACTCCGCCCGCCCACGCGCCTGAATCACCCGGTGCTCGGGATGCTCGCGCCAGGCCAGAATCGCCGCCTCGCTCTGCCAGTACGAAATGGTGATCCCGACCCCGTCCTCCCCGCGAATCGAATCAATGCCAAGAAACCCCGGTTGCTCGCTGACCAGTTCCATCATGCGCTCGGACGCCGCGGCGTAACCATTGTCACCCTCGGTGCGGGTCGAGGTGAAAATCACTGCGAAACAGGTTTCGTCCGGTTTCATGGGCGCTGCTCCACGCACGCTTCGACGAACGCCCGTACCAGTGGCGGGATCTGGCCCTTGAGCGCGGCGCGTTCCGGCTGGAACAGCGTGGCGACATAAAACACATGGTCTTTCAATTCGATCGCCCGCAAGTCGCCCGCCGAATCGTGCCCCACGGCGTGTAGCTGATGAGTCAGCAATTCTCGTTCGAACTGCGGATTCACACCGTAGCGACAGCGATAACCTTCATGAATCTCCGACGTTTCGTACGCCTTGGCAATCAACGAGCCGGCGACCAGATGAATGCTGTCCACCGCTTCCACCAATGAGCAGGTCAGCGGCGTGAGCACCGCTCGCTGCGAGTCCGGCGACGTTTCACCATGCTCGGCATCGGCCCAGCCCAGCACATTGCGGGAAAATTCCAGCACCGCATGCTGAAAACCGCCGCAGGTGCCGAGGAAAGGGCGCTGTTGTTCGCGGGCATAACGGATGGCCCTGAGTGCGCCAGCTTCACTCTTGTAGGGACTGGCCGGGACGCACCAGAAACCGTCGAAGTTTTGCAGCGGAGCATCGGCGTGGATCTGCTCGGTGGGCAGCCATTCGAATTGCACATCGCGGCCGCTCTGCTCGGCGATCAGGCCGAGGGCAACGGGGATTGCCTGGTGGGCGGTGACTTGGGGGTCGTGATCGCCGATCAGGGCGATGGAAATGGCGTCCATGGGATTTCCTTGATTTGAGTGAGTGATGAATCTCTGTGTGCAGTTGTCGATCACTGGGGCTCACTATAGATTGGCGTTCACGCACTCAATATTGGCGTTTCCCCAAGTGATCAATGCAGCGACGCACTATCGGCTCGACTACCCGGATCTGGCGCTGATCCTCGCTTTGGTGCGTGGCGGCTCTCTGGCCCGGGCGTCGCAGTTGCTCAGGGTCGATGTGTCGACGGTGTTTCGCGCGGTGCGTCGTCTGGAGTCAGCGCTGGGTCAGCAATTGTTCGAAAAGAGCCGCGCCGGTTACCTGCCAACCACCCTCGCGCAGACTTTGGCCGAGCAGGCCGAACGCGCCGAGCAGGCACTGGAAGCGGCGCGGATCGGCGTGGAGCAGGGCGGCGAAGTGGTCAGCGGCACGGTGCGCCTGACCTGTACCGATTCGGTGCTGCAAGGTCTGCTGCTACCGGCGTTGGCGCAGTTCATGCCGAACTATCCGGCGCTGACCATCGAGCTGAGCACCACCAACGATTTCGCCAACCTCAGCCGCCGCGATGCCGACATCGCCCTGCGCCTGACGCGTACGCCGCCGGAGCACCTGGTGGGACGGCAATTAGCGAAGATTTCCTACCGGGTCTGCGCCAGTGCGCGTTACCTGCAAAACGTTGATGCGACGGATCTGGCGGCGCTGACCTGGATTGCTCCGGACGAGTTTTTGCCCGATCACCCGACCGTCGCCTGGCGGCGCCAACAGTTGCCCGGCGTGATCCCGAGTTATCGCTGCAACAGCATGCTTTCGGTCACTGAACTGGTGCGTGCCGGGCTGGGCGTGGCGGCGTTGCCGGACTTTCTGATGACCGAGGGTTTACAGGCCTTGAGCGAACCGCTGCACGGTTATGACACCGCGCTGTGGTTGCTCACCCGCCCGGACTGCCGGGCGTTGCGCTCGGTGGTCACGCTGTTCGATGAACTCGGGCGGGCGCTGCGACTGGCGTGATCAGGGCTGGCGAGTCTGGCAAATGTGTTCGTGCAACTCGCGGGTCAAACCCTCAATGCGTTCGGTCAGGCTTTTGGTCATTTTGGTGAGCTGGGTGTTCTGCTCCAACAACTCGAGCAGTTGCGCAGTGGTCTTCGCTGCCTGCGCCTGACGTTCGGTGTTGGCCTCCGCCAGCGCTTCGCGGTGCTGTGCATCGGCATCCGCTTGCGCCTTGTCGCGCGCGGCCTGACGGGTTTGTGCCAGCAGAATCAACGGTGCGGCATAGGCCGATTGCAGGCTGAACGCGAGGTTCAGAAGAATGAACGGGTAAACGTCGAAGGTGGTGACGCCCGTCACGTTGAGTGCAACCCATAACAGCACGATCAGGGTTTGCGCGCCCAGAAACGTCGGCGTGCCGAAGAATCGCGCGAACGCCTCGGCGCGCAGGGCGAACTTGTCGTTGCCGAAAGTGGTGTTCAAGTGGGCGTGAGTGCGGTGGAAACGCAGGTGATCGACTGGGGCAGTGGCGGGCGTGTCGGGTTTTTCTGTGGTCATGATCGGCTCGGCAGGACTTGGGACTGAAGGTCACTATAGTCCTGCATCGAGGCTGACGGCCCCTTCGCGAGCAAGCCCGCTCCCACCCTGAAACGCATTTCCCTGTGGGAGCGGGCTTGCTCGCGAAGGCCGCGACTCGGTCCAAAGCCTCAACACCGCGATCACCCCGGCGCCCGCTCATTGGCAAACATGCTCCCACCCTGGAATGCATTTCCCTGTGGGAGCGGGCTTGCTCGCGAAGGCCGCGACTCGGTCCAAAGCCTCAGCACCGCGATCACCCCGGCGCCCGCTCATTGGCAAACATGCTCACTGCCTGCACCGCTTCACTGGCGCCATCGCGAATCTGCAGAATCACGCTGCCGGCCTGATCCGCCAGTTCAACGCCTTGTGCTGCCCGCCCTCGGGTGCCTTCCATGCTTTTGATCGCCTGGCGGGTTTCACTCTGAATCAGCCCGATCATGCTGGAAATCTCCGCCGTCGAGCCGCTGGTGCGCGCCGCCAGTTGCCGCACCTCATCCGCCACCACCGCAAAGCCGCGGCCCTGATCCCCGGCGCGCGCCGCTTCAATGGCGGCATTGAGCGCCAGCAGGTTGGTCTGGTCGGCAATCGCGCGGATCGTGTTGACGATCGCCGTGATCTGCTCCGAGCGTTCGCCGAGTTGCGCGATCAAGGTCGACGACTGCGCGATGTCGTCAGCGATTTCCCGCATTTCACTGGCCGCTTGCTGGATCACCTGGGTGCCTTGCTCGGCGACTTTCCGGGTTTCCACGGAGATGTGATAAGCCGCGCTGGCGCTGCGGGCATCCTGCTCATGTTGTTCGACGCGGGCGGTGACGTCCGTGGCGAATTTCACCACTTTGCACAGGCGCCCGGAGGCGTCGTACACCGGGTTGTAGTTGGCCTCGAGCCACACAGTCTGCCCGCGCTTGTCGACGCGCTCGAACTGACCCTGAAACAACTCACCCTGGTTCAGCCGCCGCCAGAAATCCTCATAGGCGCTGCTGTTGACCAGCTCCGGTCGGCAGAACAAGCGGTGATGTTTACCCTTGAGTTCGGCGAGGGTGTAACCCATGCGCGTCAGAAAATTCTGGTTCGCTGTGAGAATACTGCCGTCGAGGTTGAATTCGATCACCGCCATCGCCCGGTCGATTGCCTGAAGCTTGGCGTTGGCCTCGCTTTCCTGCTGCACCTTGGTCGTTACGTTCATGGCGAACTTGACCACTTTGACCACGCGTCCCGACGCATCCTTGATCGGGTTGTAGTTGGCTTCGAGCCAGATCGGCTGCCCCTTGCTGTCCACGCGCTCGAAGGTGCCGGCCTGGAACTGGCCGTTTTTCAGGCGCGACCACAATTCGGTGTATTGCGCGCTACGGCCAAACTCCGGGGTGCAGAACAAGCGATGAGGCTGGCCGATCACCTGTTCGGCGCGATAACCCATGGTTTTGAGGAAGTTGTCATTGGCCTTCAACACCACGCCATCGAGGTCGAACTCGATCACCGCCATGGAGCGGTTGATGGCTTCGAGCAGGCCATTCTGTTCGGTGATGGTGTGTTGAAGGTCGTTGAGAGCGGACTGATGGCGATTGAAAAACATGTGAGCAGTACCTGGAAGTAGGGAAAGACGAGGTTTGTGTCCCTGTTTCCGCGCTGGCAGAGCAAATGCCGGATGAACATTTGCCATTAACTGCAAAGTGCCAGCATCCAGGCTGACGCGCCAATCTTATACAAACTAATTAATCTTGTACAAGAAAGTGCGCCAACATGTGTAGAGCTTTTTCAAAGGCTGAATTGGCTGGCGTCGTTTGAGCTCGGACGACCCAGCGCCACGCTGATCGTGTTGCGCCCCGTGTGTTTGGCGGTGTACAGCGCCTTGTCGGCGTCATCCAGCCAGGCAATCGCATCGGTGTAGGAAGGCTGAAAGCGCGCCAGGCCGATACTCAGGCTGACCCGCAATTCCGGCACATCGGGATGACGGTACTGGTGCAAGGCCTGGCGCAATTGTTCCATCCGCGCCTCGGCCTTGAGCAGTGGTTGGTCGGGCAGGATCACGCAGAACTCGTCGCCGCCATACCGGCCCGCCGGTTCACCTTCGGCCAGCAGTTTGAGTTCACGGGCCAGATGGCGTAGCACAGCGTCACCAATGATGTGCCCGTAGTTATCGTTGATGGTCTTGAAGTGATCGATGTCGATCAGCGCCAGAATGTCCGGGACGTGCTGCTGCTGGCAGCGCTCGAATTTGCTGTGCAGCAGATCTTTCCAGGCGCCGTGATTGAGCAGCCCGGTGAGGCTGTCGGTGCGGCTCAGGGCGCTCAACGCTCGTTTGTGCTGGGCGAGTTTGATCGCCAGTTGATAAGACACCATGCCCAGTGCCAGTGGATAAAGGGTGAGCATCGGCAGGCAGGCCCAGACCTGGATCTGCGTCATGGTCAGGCTGAACTTGAAACCGAAAATTGCCCAGCCCAGCAGCACCCCGGCGAACTGGGCGAGTGCACCGAATACGAACAGGCGTCGGCCCCCGGCGGCGACATTGTTCATGGTCATCATCGACAGGATGGTCACGGTGGTCAGCGGGTTGAACTGAAAACACGCGGTCCAGAAGCCGCCGCACAACGAGTCGTACAACAGATTGCGACGTTCGGCGTGGTAGGGAAAGTTCGAGCGGGTCGAAACCTGAAAGGCCAGATGCGGCCAGATAAAACCGTTTAACACCAGCAGCGCCCATAGCCAGGCCGGCATGTGCAGCGGATACAGCGCTGCCGCGACGCTGAAAAAGCCGACGCCCAGACCGATGGCCCTGGGCAGATAGATGCGTCTGGCAAATGACAAGCCTTTGCCGCGTTGGTTTTCCATGATGTCCTGCGCCAGATTCATCCTGAAATACTTTGCAGTGTCTTTTTCAGGCTGACCGTTCGTCGGTCAAATGTCGGACATTGTCATTTATTCCAGCGGGAATAATCAGTGTCCTTCCGAGCCATTTAATCGCGATGGGTGCAGGAGAGGGGCGGTCTAGAGATGGTATCGCGCCAGAAACATCTCCATTGCCGACTCGGCCACGGCTTGTTGTGTTGCCGCATCCAGCGGCGCCTGGCCCATGGAAATCTGCGGCCAGAAACCAAACGACTTCAACAGCCCCTGCACCTGCTGCGCGGCGAACTCCGGATCAACGGCTTTGAGCCGACCATCCGCCTGAGCGGCGCGAATCCACACCGTCAAGCCTTCTTCCCGCTCGCCCATGCGCGCCACCATATCCTGCGCGCGCTCCGGAGAATGGATGGTGGCGGCAATCGCCACCCGCGCCAGACCGAGAAAATTGTCATCGGCCATCATCTGCAGTTTAGCCAACAACATCTGCTGCAGTTGCTCGCGCAGCGGCTGATCCGGGCGATAGGTCACGGCCTGTTCGGCAGTGATGCGTGCCCAGAGCTGGTTGAGAATTTCGGCGAACAGTTCTTCTTTGCTCGGGAAATGGTTGTACACCGTGCGCTTCGACACCCCGGCGGTGGCCGCGATCTTGTCCATGCTGGTGATCTCGAACCCGTTGGCACGGAATTCGGCAATCGCCGCCTGAATGATGGCTTCGCGTTTGCGGTCGGTGAGGCGCTTTGGAGCTGTCATAAGTACGCTTCGGCAGAGAAGGGGGGGATTACACTTGGCAGTTTACTTGTCATCCGGTTTGATGCAACCTAGAAACTACACCGCCCAGTGTAATGTTGCGTTAATCCGCGCAACCTAAAAACCAGACAGTTCGGCTGATGCGTGCGTGCCTTGGCCATTTATCGTCCCACCGTGAAAAACCGTGAATTGCGCGGTTTTTCTGGAGTCTCTCAGTCATGGCCAACCCAGAATTCCCTGCGGATCAAACTTCCACGCCTGAAGCCTCTCGCCAGGATCAAGGACTGTTCCGTAACCATGCGCCGGTGCAACGCGAAGGCCTGCGCAAAATGCTGCGGATCATGTGGAACATGATCTTTCACAAGCCACGCAATACTCGTCCCGCCGCTGCGATCCCGGTGCACGCGCTGACGCGTGAAGACTTGCTGGCAGCCCCCAACCACAGCGTCTACCGCCTCGGACACTCGACCTTGCTGCTGAAACTGCGCGACAAATTCTGGATCACCGATCCGGTCTTCGCCGAGCGCGCCTCGCCAGTGCAATGGGCCGGCCCGAAACGCTTTCACCAGCCGCCGATCAGCATCGACCAGTTGCCGCCGATCGAAGCGGTGATCCTGTCGCACAACCACTACGACCACCTCGATTACCAGGCGGTACTGAACCTGGCGGCTAAAACCAATTACTTCCTGACCCCGCTGGGCGTCGGCGATACCCTGATCAAGTGGGGCATCGACGCCAGCAAAGTCCGTCAATACGACTGGTGGCAGGGCACTGAAATTGCCGGCATCCGCTTCGTCGCCACCCCATCGCAGCATTTCTCCGGCCGTGGCCTGTTCGACGGCAACAGCACCCTCTGGGCCTCGTGGGTGATGATCGACGGCGACACGCGGATCTTCTTCAGCGGCGACAGCGGCTACTTCGACGGCTTCAAACGCATCGGCGAACAGTATGGCCCATTCGACCTGACCCTGATGGAAACCGGCGCCTACAACGTCGAATGGCCGCACGTGCACATGCAACCCGAAGAAACCCTGCAAGCGCACATCGACCTCAAGGGCCGTTGGCTGTTTCCGATCCACAACGGCACCTTCGACCTGGCGATGCACGCCTGGCACGAACCGTTTGATCGCATCCTGTCACTGGCCTGGGAACGCAGTGTTGCGATCACCACGCCGCAAATGGGCGAGGCGTTCAACCTTATGCAGCCGCAGCGCGGGAGTGCGTGGTGGTTGGCGGTTGAAGGGGAGAGTGAAGGGGTGGTGCAGAACGCCTGAGGAGTTAAAACCGGTTCGCCTCCATAGAGGCGAACCTTATTTTTCGAGATTGTTTTCCGACATCAAGTCCCCATAGCTCACCAACGTGGAAACGTTTATGTCGCGGAATTTCCCCCGGAGAATCTCTTCCAGACTTTCCGGATTCAAACCAAGTCTTTGAGCTACGTCGGCTTTGCTCACGGGAGCTGTTTCTATGAGTGCAGCTAATCGTGTGACATGCCGGGCCTTATTTTGCATGTCACTCGCATCCACGCCTTCCAGATCCTTATAAACACAACCTTTGCTTTCTTCGATTTCACTCAATTTCCACGTCCTTATTCAGCCATCGCATAATCCCCACGCCCCACTGCTTCCGATGGCGCGCCCATACTCGCACTGCGACCCGGCGCAAACCCCGGAAAAAACACCAGCCCCTGCGCCTCAAACCGATAAGCCAACGCCAACCGCGCCGCATCCGCCACGTCCTGCTGCGCTTCAAACCGCTGGATATCGTCCACCGCAACCTCCGCTTCGCGCGACAGCTGTTCCACGCTCCAGCCCAGCATCGCTCGGGCCTGGACGCAGTGCGTCGGGGTGAACTGGAAAAGGGCAATGCGTTCGAGGATGTGGTTCATCGCAAGAGAGGCCATGGTGTGCTCCGGGCTCGAGAGTGCTGATTGAAAATGTACTGTGTTTTTGTACAGTTGTTTTCGGCCGGGATCAAACGCATTTTTTGATTTGCCCTAATTCGCCGCCTCCAACCAGACGGACGGTGCCTGTCCAAGGATGCGCCGGAACATCGTCGAGAATGCCGCCGGGCTTTCATAACCGAAATCCAGGGCGATTCGCGTCACCGCCTCACCGGCGGCCAACCGCGCCAGCGCCAGCACCACGCAGGCCTGTTGCCGCCATTGGCTGAAGCTCAACCCGGTCTGCTGCCGAAACAATCTGTTGAAGGTGCGCAAGCTTATGTGCAACTGCTCGGCCCAGTGTTGCGGCGACTGATGGGTGTTCGGCTGAAGCAGAAAGGTCTGACACAAAGCCAGGAGCTTTCCGTCAGTCGGCAGCGGAATGTGCAAGGGCAGGGGCGCACTGCGCGCCAGTTCATGCAGCAGCAGGTCGATCAATACGCCGTCGCGTCCTTCGAGGTCATAAGTCAGCGGCACTTCCACGGCTTCCATCAACAAGTGCCGCATCAACGGTGAAACGCTGATCACCTGACAACGCTGGCCCAAATCTACCGCCCCCGGCTCGATGTACAAACTGCGCGTACTCACGCCGAGCATCAGCACTTCATGCGCCACTCCCGGCGGAATCCACACCGCCCGTTGCGGCGGCACTACCCAGTTGCCGTCATGAGTACGAACCTGCATCACCCCGGTCGCGCCGTACAGCAATTGCGCCCGCCGGTGTGTATGAAATGGCAACAGATGGCCGTGGGAATAATCCGTACCGATCGCCACCACCGGGCGCGGCGTGTCATCCAACTGACTGATCGAAATATTGCGCATGGAGGGCGTCCCGTTGATTGGCGTAAACGCAAACATTATTGGCTGAGTTGCTGAAGCAGGCCAAGCCGCGTCGCTCTATCGTCGACAGCTCGCCATCACCGGAAGACGCGCCATGTTCTACCTACTGCTGACTCTCTTCGGCTGCCTGACCGGCATCACCGCCGTCCTGTTCGGCTTCGGCGGCGGCTTCGTCGTCGTGCCGCTGCTCTACCGCATGCTCAGCGCCAGCCACGGCGCCGACGACCCCATCGGCCAATCGGCAATGCACATCGCCGTCGCCACTTCGACCTGCGTGATGATCGTCAACGCCCTGATCGCCACCGACAAACACCGCCGCGCCGGCAACCTGATCCGCCAATACCTGTGGCCGCTCGGCGGCTTCATCGCCCTCGGCGCGATCATCGGCGCGATAGCCGCGGTGTGGGCCAGCGGCGAAATCATTCGCTACGCCTTCATCGCCTACCTCGGCGTGACCATCATCGACTGCCTGCTCAGACGCGGCTTCCTCACCCGCAGCGAAGGCGTCATCCCACGCCGACTCCGCAGTACAGAAACATCCGGCGGCGGTGTAGGCATCGGCGCCATCGCCACGTTCCTCGGTGTAGGAGGAAGCGTCATGACCGTGCCGCTGTTGCGCCGCTGCGGACTGAGCATGTCCCAGGCCACGTCCATGGCGAACCCGCTGAGCGTGCCGGTGGCATTGGCCGGAACGCTGACCTACATGGCACTGGCCGGTTTCAGCAAGATGGATCTGGGCGCGTGGTTTGTCGGGTATGTGGACTTGCTGGCGTTTGCGGTGTTGACGGCGGGGTCGTTGGTCGGGATTCGCTTGGCCACGCCGTGGATCGGGCGGATACCGGATCGGGTGCATGCTTGGGTGTATATCGGTCTGTTAATCGTCGTGATGCTGGGCATGCTGCTCAAGTAGAGCCTCGATTCCTGCGCGCATCCTCTGCATACTTCGCAGCCTCATTCATTCAGGGATCGATCCATGCTCAAGGGACTGCTGCGCCTGGCGCCATACGCTGCGGCGCTGTTCACACTGATTTCCACCACCACCCATGCCGAAGATGGCCGGCGCGTGTTCACCGGTACGCTGGGCAAGATGCCGATTGTGGTGGAGCTCAACACCACGCAGCAGGACGAAGTCACCGGCCGCTACTTCTACGAGAAGTATCACCGCGACCTGGAACTCAGCGGCTCGCTGCAAGACAGCACGTTGAACCTTGTTGAAGGCAACAACCGCTATGGCGACGACAAACCGCAGCCAACCCTGAAGTTGAAATCCACCGCCAATGGTTGGCAGGGCGAATGGCAAAACCCCAAGGGCAAAAAGCTGCCGGTGCAACTGACCGAAGCCAAACTTCCTGCGCCGAGCGCAACTACGCTGCCCTTTATTGGCACTTTGCCGAAGAGCGATCCCTACGAGTATTTGCGCTTACAGGGGCTCAAGCTCAAACCGGAGAAGAAAGAAAACTTCATGGGCTACGACCTGCAATGGTGGACGGAGCCTGAGTCAAAGATATCGTTGTTCAGTGTCGAGTCCGGCTATACGAAAGAAGAGCAGCAGCGGATTAATAACCACCTGCTCGGACGGCTCTGGACTGAAGTCATCGACTATCACCGCTGCATGATGGATGGCGGGGAATATGCCGAGTTCGATCAAGGGGCTGCCCCCGAGTTTCTCTCGCCCGACGTGGTCAGCCTGGACATCTCCACCGGTTACAGCTGCGGCGGCGCCCACCCGGATTTCGGCAGTTCGCCAATCAACCTCGACGTCCACACCGGCGAATTGTTGAAACTAAAAGATGTGCTGTGGATCGGTGAACCGAAAAACGCGGCCACCGAATACGATCAGATGAAAGTCATGGCGCCGTGGCTGGTCAAACAGTTCACCACGCTGTACCCCGAAGAAATGAAGAAGCCCGCCGAAGACGATGGCAACTGCGATTACACCGATGAAAGTGTCTGGGGCTATTCCAACTGGCACTTCACGCCGAAGGGGATTTACCTGGGCGCTTACTTCGCCCGTTACCAACGTAACTGCGACAACCCCGATTGGTCAGTGCTGCCGTACTCGCTGGTCAACCAGCACCGTGGTGCAGCCAAACTGCAATTGCCCAAAAGCTAACCGTCACGCCAACCCCGGCGCCTCCCGCACAATAAAGTGATCCAGGTTCTCAATGTTGGCACTGAACACCCCGAACGTCTGTTCGGGGTTCTTCTTGCTCGGCACCTGCTTCAACTCCGGCGTCACGCCATAGAAGAAACAGAACAACTCCTTGTCGCTGTCGATCGCATGCTTGATCTCTTCCAGAAACGCCTTGCGCTTGCGGTAGTTGTCGATCAACTTCTTGCTCAAATACACGTTCACCGAATACGGCTTCTTCTTCGCCTCATCCGCCTGCTTGAACCAGACCTTCTGCTCGAAATCGATGCGAAAACTCTGGGTGTAATCCTTGATCTCCTTGATCTTGCCCCAGTAAATCAGCCCCTTGTTATCCGTCAGATACTCGATCTTCTTGAAGAACGAGCCATAAGGCGCCGTGTGCTCGCCGATCTTCAACGGCATGCGCTTGAGCAACTCCTTGTCGGCGAAGTTCGACACAAAACACTCCACCGGATGCGCGAACACACTGGTCTTGTCCGGCGCCGTCTCACGCCCCGGCGACTCCCTGGAACTCACCTGCGCCACCCGCACCGGATCATCCCGCAACACATCCGCCGCATCCGCTGGCGCAATAGGCTTGCGCACATATTCACGCCGCGTCAGCAACAACTCCGACGGAAAATGCTCCTCCCGCCCGTCATCCACCTCACCATCCGCCGCCTCAACGCCAGATGCCGACGCCTTCAAACTCATATACGGACAAGCCGCCACATGCTGCGTCGTGGGCAGATTCTTGAAGTGCGGCGTGCGCACGTAATTCACGTTCTTGGCGTTGAACGTGCCCAACTCGTTGGCTGCATCGAATGCGGCGCGACAGGCATCGTTGGGGCACTGGAAATGCTCTTTGGCCGAATCGAACGCCACCGTCTCATCGAAATTGAGATCGCGCACGTCATAGATCGACAACTTGTCGTCGAGGCTGAGGCAGTAGGCGAGATTGAATTTCATGGCGGGGCTCGGATCCTTGAGTGGGGGAGGGGTATTAATAGCGGGAGGCGCGGCGGGTTGCACTGATTGTTTTCAGGATGATGCAAAACCTGCGGGAGTTAGCCTGCTGGCGATTCCAGGATCAACCGGATTTCAATTCTCACCCCGCCACTGCGGGCAGCACATCCCCTCTGTGGCGAGGGAGCTTGCTCCCGCTGGGCTGCGAAGCAGCCCCAAAACTGGCAAATGCGATGGGTTAGACAGATAGAATCATGAGCCTGGCGACTGCTCCGCAGTCGAGCGGGAGCAAGCTCCCTCGCCACAGAATTTTGGCTCAGTTACTCACGCTTCAACCGTTTGACCCTCGCATATAGCGACTCGGTGAACTCTTTGCTGTCATTCGAGTGATGGCAGCGTCGATGACAGTTCGGGCAAAGTGCCACAGCGTTGCTGATTCGATCAGAGCCCTTATTCGCCAAATGCTTCACGTGATGAACTTCAAGGTAAGGAGAGTCATTTTTAGTGAACGGCGCCGGTTCACCGCACCCTTCACACATTCCTTTGGCTTTCTGACGAACCCAGGCTCTAACCTTTGGATCACGTATAAATGCAGTACTTTGGGCGGGAGCGCGCTTCGGCTTAACAATCCCCGCAGGTTCGTCTTCAAGAGTTAGTTTCTCTAGCGCCAGAGCTCTCTGTTCTAGTGCTTCTTCATCCGCAGTCGGAACAGTTGGATCCCCAAGCGTGACTCCCTTCGCGATCAATACTGCTCGGATGACTGGCTCGACGTTCGTCCCAACGTTTCTGGCTGGCTTGTACCCTTTGATGTATTCCCTATGCATCCTCAAGAGAACAGCAGAAATGTTCTGCATACGGAATTCAACTGAGCCTTCGGTGCGGTTTTGCAAGGCAGATGCACGCAGTAGGCGATTCTCATGCGCTTTGTTGAGTTTTTTGCCGGTTCGCTCAAGCGCAAACATTTTCAGATAGGCATCAACCGCCGCCTCAATCTCAACAGCAGTCCAATCAGTATCTTTTTTCTTGTCGCTCATAAAATCGCCGAGGGTTGAAAACCCTCGGACGATACTGAGTGGCCATCACGGCTGTCTAGGAAAATTCCTACAGAAAATAGCGACGGGTCTTGCGAAACTCTACAGGCACAACGCTAACCCAGCGAATGTTTTGTAGACCGAAATTTTTGCGTAACCCTCCGCCACCAAGGCTTTACCACCGTGGTTCGCAGTTGGGACTTATCGTTCAGCAGGTAAGGCATATCGCGTAGCCGAATCCAGCTCTCATCCTGCCAATGCAGCAGGTTCAAGGACATTTCCGCCAATTCCGCAAGCTCAACATCGGCCGATCTGAACTTATTGAGTGTTCCGAGTCACGTAACGTAGGCACCACTAGATGAGTAAGCCACTCACGCGACAACCGCTTTTCCGGGACGTAGTGATATACAAGCAGCGCAATTACGCCGGGCTCGCTGAGCATCAACAACTTTTTAGGCTAGTAATAATCAATCCACAAAAAACGGTGTTGATCCTTGTCCAGCTTGCGACCAAGCGATCACTGATATGTACGTCCATCTAACGACCAATGTCGCGTGCGCTGAACCAAGGTTCGTTTTCGAGAAGGAGGCTGTGTAGATGAAGGTTATGACGTATAAATACTGTGGGAAACGTGTGTCAGACGTTATCAGTCTTTCGAATAGGAAGCATAACTTCGTAAATAAAACCGTAGCGAATTCCTTCATCAAGATGAGGCGTAGGCATATCCAATACTTCTACTTGATAACTTTCTTAGGGGCGAGGTGCCAGGTTTTAAGAAGCCACAAGTATAAGGCTGGGCATATTCCCACTACTGATCTTGTCTTAGCCCACTCCCGATTTAGTAGAGGTCTTTTACGAAAGCGAGCGGTCAGGTCGCTACTTTAGGGGGACTAGGCGGCGGAAATTTAATATTAGATCGACTGGCGCAGAGAATCATGCCAAAAACCACTCGATGTGGCATATTTAGGCGAGGATTATTTACTCAGATGACCTCCCTCTATGATGGTTTTTGGATAGTGTGACGTAGTGGTGTAAGCTCCATGGGGGGATCCTGTAACGTATTGAGCTAGGTAGGCTTATGAGAAGGATGTTATTAGCATTTTTTACGTTTGTTGTTATGGCGGTTTTTGGGCTAGTGGCGCTCCGTGGCTGGCCTTGGTCAGTGGAGTCAAAAATTGACTTTGCGGCTATTGCAACATTCTTAGCCGTCGTTGTTGCTCTAGGAGTAGCGATAAGGGACAGTGTTATACGTTGGCTAGATCGTCGCCATCAAACGGCGCGTTTTGTCGCTTATAATCGTCCTGCAATTGAACTAATTCTTAAGCGCGTAGCCACCGCCAGTGGCGTTATTGAACAGAAAAAAGGGCTGCGACTAGGGGCGAGTCGGCCTCACGATAGCTTCAAATTTGCATCTTTAGTGGTTCACAAAGGGATCTGGGTAGATCCAGGTTTTCTTTTGGAAACACTTGCTTGGCTTCCCGTCGGCCAAGCGAAGAAAGTTTCCTACTCTCTTGGGTTGTTACCTTTATTGAAGTCAGATTTCGAGGCGCTTGCTGCTACAAAAGAAAATGTATTTATAAATGAGAGGGATCAAGATTTAATTAGGTCTATCATTTCTCGGAGTAAAATAATTATAGGTTCGTTGCAGGAATATCTTGGGCTTTCGGAGGCTGACCTGGATAAATTAATTATTGAATATGCTGAAGTTGTTTATCATGATGGAGAAGTGTACTTGGTTAATGGTACAGCTTAAATTGGTGGTTTGGGTGTGAGCCTGTATATGAATCGTCCATAAAAAAGCCCCGATCAGATCGGGGCTTTTTGCTTTATCGACTTGGCGACTCAACCAGTAATCGTCAAATCGTGCCGAGCGAGACCATTAATCCCAGCTCAACGCACCACCAGTCTGATACTCAATAACCCGAGTCTCAAAGAAATTCTTCTCTTTCTTCAAGTCCATAATCTCGCTCATCCAAGGGAACGGGTTAGTCGTCCCTGGGTATTCCTCTTTCAAACCAATCTGCGACAAACGACGGTTAGCGATGAACTTCAGGTAGTCCTCCATCATCGCCGCGTTCATGCCCAGTACGCCGCGAGGCATGGTGTCGCGCGCGTATTCGATCTCCAGCTGCGTACCCTGCAGGATCATCTGGGTCGCTTCTTCCTTCATTTCGGCATCCCACAGGTGTGGGTTTTCGATTTTGATCTGGTTGATCACGTCGATGCCGAAGTTCAGGTGCATGGATTCGTCGCGCAGGATGTATTGGAACTGCTCGGCGACGCCGGTCATTTTGTTGCGGCGGCCCATGGACAGGATCTGGGTGAAGCCGCAGTAGAAGAAGATGCCTTCCAGAACGCAGTAGTAGGCGATCAGGTTGCGCAGCAGTTCTTTGTCGGTGTCCGGGGTGCCGGTTTCGAACTTCGGATCGGAGATCGAACGGGTGTATTTCAGGCCCCAGGCTGCCTTTTTGGCGACCGATGGGATCTCGTGGTACATGTTGAAGATCTCGCCTTCATCCATGGCCAGCGATTCGATGCAGTACTGGTAGGCGTGGGTGTGGATCGCCTCTTCGAACGCCTGGCGCAGGATGTACTGGCGGCATTCCGGGTTGGTGATCAGGCGGTACACGGCCAGGACCAGGTTGTTGGCAACCAGGGAGTCGGCGGTGGAGAAGAAGCCGAGGTTGCGCATCACGATGCGGCGCTCGTCGTCGGTCAGGCCTTCCGGGTTTTTCCAGAGGGCGATGTCGGCGGTCATGTTGACTTCTTGCGGCATCCAGTGGTTTGCGCAGCCGTCCAGGTACTTCTGCCAGGCCCAGTCGTACTTGAAAGGCACGAGTTGGTTGAGGTCGGCGCGGCAGTTGATCATGCGCTTTTCGTCAACGGCGACACGGGCGGAGGCGCCTTCGAGTTCGGCGAGGCCTTCGGCGACGTCGAGGGAATCCAGTGCTGCCTTGGCGCGGGCCACGGCGGCCGAGTCGTCGGCGGTCACGGCGCGGGCTTCCAGCGCTGCGGCACCGCCGGCGCTGTCGAGGCGGTCCATGTTGGCTTCAGTAGCGTGGCCGGCGTTGGCGCCTTTCACGGTTGCTACTTCACTGTCTTCTTTGTCGAATTCGTCCCAGCTCAGCATGACGTGTCGTCTCCTGCGTGAGGGCCTGTCGCCCCGTGTGAAACCTGATTGGTTGGTTGTTCACACGGTCGTACAGACCGCGTTGGATCTTAAGGAATCGTTTTTTGCAGCAGCTAAGGCAGGCAATAAAACAGAATTTTGTACGGGTTTCCGAGAGCCTCTGACGGGCGCAGATCAGCGTTGACGCTGCTGCGGGGCTTCAGAATGGCTTTTGCTCCCTGTAAGGGAATATTGCTGACCCGATTAGGGCGGCATTATAGGGAAAAAAACACGGCTGTGCTGAGGCGAATCCGCGCATGGAGCGGTCGAGGAGGCTGGTTTTTCGATGAGAGTGCGGGTTTACAGGGCTTTGCCGGGGATAGATTTTTTTTTCGCAAAAATCTCGCGATTGTGGATTTGCTCAAAAAACGAACAAAAAATCGTGTTTTTCACTACATCTAGTGTTTTGCAAGCATTTTTGACGACTCCAGACACAACTGAGCCCGACCGAAGTCGGGCTGGAATCGACCCTCAAATGAGGCGCTGAGCGGTCCGATTCGGTGCAGTCTCAATCATCAATTGGTGCAGCCGTTACCCATGACGCTGTAGCGCAGGATGTGACGCTGACCCTTGGAATCGTCGTATTCCATTTTCATCGGAACAACTTCGCAGACGTTTGGAACTTCGCTCATGGACACTACGTTGGCGATGTCCAGGTGAGTCGAGTAAGTGTATTCCTCGATAGCCGGTTGTTGCTGTGCGACATCAGTCGGGACCTCGTCTGCCATGGCGGTTGCGCACAGACTGCTGAGGGCCAGAACCAATAAAGCTTTCATTTCAGATTTACCTTTTTGAGGTCGAGTGGGGTCACGCAACCTTTTTAGGGTTGCGTGTGGAACTTCATCACTTGGATAAGTTGATTAACGGCCTTCGTGGGGGCTGTAACGTTGTTAATCGGTTTGCCTTGTCGGCGTTGCGGATTTTAGGGAGGTGGGGTGGGGGTAAACAGGTGGGGTTTTGATAAACACTTTTCGCGGTTTTGGTAACAATCGCCGCAAAACACCAAAAATCCCCTGTAGGAGCTGCCGAAGGCTGCGATCTTTTGATCCTGTTTTTAAAGGGCAAGATCAAAAGATCGCAGCCTTCGGCAGCTCCTACAGGGGTGGGGGGCTTGAGGGCGCAGGGCTTGTTACTACCATCGTCGAATGGTTCTATGGGCCCGGCCCGGCTACAACGGGGTCATACAAAAACAACTATTTCACCGAGGTAAGAAAGATGAGTGCGGCTTCTCTGTATCCCGTTCGTCCCGAGGTTCTGGCCAATACGCTGACTGACGAGGCGACCTACAAAGCCATGTACCAGCAGTCGGTAGTCAACCCTGACGGTTTCTGGCGCGAGCAAGCCAAGCGCCTCGACTGGATCAAGCCTTTCACCACGGTGAAGCAGACTTCCTTCGACGATCACCATGTCGACATCAAATGGTTCGCCGACGGCACCCTGAACGTTTCCTACAACTGCCTCGACCGTCATCTGGCCGAGCGCGGCGATCAGATCGCAATCATCTGGGAGGGCGATGACCCTTCCGAAAGCCGCAACATCACCTACCGCGAACTCCACGAACAAGTCTGCAAACTGGCCAACGCCCTGCGTGGTCAGGACGTGCACCGCGGCGACGTGGTGACTATCTATATGCCGATGATCCCCGAAGCCGTGGTCGCCATGCTGGCCTGCACCCGGATCGGCGCGATTCACTCGGTGGTGTTCGGCGGCTTCTCGCCGGAAGCGCTGGCGGGGCGGATCATCGACTGCAAATCGAAAGTGGTGATCACCGCTGACGAAGGCATTCGCGCCGGCAAGAAGATCTCGCTGAAAGCCAACGTCGACGACGCGCTGACCAATCCGGAAACCAGCAGCATCCAGAAAGTCATCGTGTGCAAGCGCACCGGTGGCGACATCAAGTGGAACCAGCATCGCGACATCTGGTACGAAGACCTGATGAAAGTGGCGGGCACCGTCTGCGCGCCGAAAGAGATGGGCGCTGAAGAGGCGCTGTTCATCCTTTACACCTCCGGCTCCACCGGCAAGCCGAAGGGCGTGCAGCACACCACCGGCGGTTATCTGTTGTACGCGGCGATGACCCACGAGCGCGTGTTCGACTACCGTCCGGGCGAAATCTACTGGTGCACCGCCGACGTCGGCTGGGTCACCGGTCACAGCTACATCGTCTACGGCCCGCTGGCCAATGGCGCGACCACCCTGCTGTTCGAAGGCGTGCCGAACTATCCGGACATCACCCGGGTGGCGAAGATCGTCGACAAGCACAAGGTCAACATCCTCTACACCGCGCCGACCGCGATCCGCGCGATGATGGCTTCGGGCACCGCCGCCGTTGAAGGCGCGGATGGCAGCAGTCTGCGTCTGCTCGGTTCGGTCGGCGAGCCGATCAACCCGGAAGCCTGGGACTGGTACTACAAGAATGTCGGCAAGTCGCGTTGCCCGATCGTTGATACCTGGTGGCAGACCGAAACCGGCGGCAACATGATGAGCCCGCTGCCGGGGGCGCATGCGCTGAAGCCGGGGTCGGCGGCACGTCCGTTCTTCGGCGTGGTACCGGCGCTGGTCGACAACCTCGGCAACATCATCGAGGGCGAGGCCGAGGGCAATCTGGTGATTCTCGATTCGTGGCCGGGTCAGGCGCGTACGCTGTATGGCGATCATGACCGTTTTGTCGACACCTACTTCAAGACCTTCCGGGGCATGTACTTCACCGGTGACGGTGCGCGTCGTGACGCCGATGGTTACTACTGGATCACCGGGCGTGTGGACGACGTGCTCAACGTCTCCGGCCACCGTATGGGTACGGCCGAGATCGAAAGCGCGATGGTTGCGCACCCGAAAGTCGCCGAAGCGGCGGTGGTCGGTGTGCCGCACGACATCAAGGGGCAGGGCATTTATGTCTACGTCACCTTGAAGAATGGTGAAGAGCCGAGTGAGCAACTGCGTCTGGAGCTGAAGAACTGGGTGCGCAAAGAGATCGGCCCGATTGCTTCGCCGGACGTGATCCAGTGGGCGCCGGGGCTGCCGAAGACCCGTTCGGGCAAGATCATGCGGCGGATTCTGCGCAAGATTGCTACGGCTGAGTACGATGGGTTGGGGGATATCTCGACCCTGGCGGATCCGGGTGTGGTGCAGCATTTGATTGATACGCATAAGACGATGAATGTGGCGTAAGCGTTAGCTCTGTAGAAGCCCTGTCCGGTGATGCCGGGCGGGGCTTTTTTGTGTCTGGAAGTTTTGGGGTGGCAGGGCCGGCCCCTTCGCGAGCAAGCCCGCTCCCACAGGTTGATCGCATTCTGTCTGAAAGAATGCAGGCCCACTGTGGGAGCGGGCTTGCTCGCGAAGGCAATCTGTCAGACGCCACAGTATCCTCTGTCAGAAACCCAGCCCACCCAACCAATAATTATCGATTTCCTGCGCAAGCCCTTTCCCGCTGTTACCCGCACTCATCCGAGTAACCAAATGTGTAACCGCCCGCCCCGCCGCGGGGCGAAGGGAAACGCAATGCCCCGTTTTAGAGCCTCAAAACCCCCGGTGAAAAATAAGACACAACGCTGCGCTTGCCGGATTAGAAGGGTTTGCGAATAATAGGCCCGCAATTTGCAGCATAGATCGGTTCACTGTCTTTCGCTCTTGCATGAATTTGCAAGGCTGTCAATGCGCTCAAGCGGGTTTCTCTGTGCATCTGTAATTAGTTGTCGCATTGAAGAAATATCGGCTTCGGGCCTGTCGTTAGAATGCCGATCACTCGCTCATCGTGGCTGACGTTGAAACCCTCGAGGGTTTCAATGGGAAATTTCCCACCGATGCTGCGCCGCTTTCCCGATTCACCCATTCGCATATTGGGCTGTCGCTCACTCTGCCGTTTTTGCCCTTTACCGATGGAGTCCCAAGATGAAGAAACTTGTGCTGCTTGGCGCCCTGGCACTGTCCGTGCTGTCGCTGAATTCCTTCGCTGATGAAAAACCTCTGAAGATCGGTATCGAAGCGGCTTACCCTCCGTTCGCTTCGAAAGCGCCGGATGGCAGCATCGTCGGTTTCGACTACGACATCGGCAACGCCCTGTGCGAGCAGATGCAGGTCAAGTGTGTGTGGGTCGAGCAAGAGTTCGACGGTCTGATCCCGGCACTGAAAGTGCGCAAGATCGACGCGATCCTGTCGTCCATGTCGATCACTGAAGACCGCAAGAAATCCGTGGACTTCACCAACAAGTACTACAACACCCCGGCCCGTCTGGTCATGAAGCAAGGCACCGTTGTCAGCGACAACCTGTCTGAGCTCAAGGGCAAGAACATCGGTGTGCAACGTGGTTCGATCCACGAGCGTTTCGCTCGCGAAGTCCTGGCCCCGCTGGGTGCCGAGATCAAGCCATACGGCTCGCAGAACGAAATCTACCTCGACGTGGCCGCTGGTCGTCTCGACGGTACCGTGGCTGACGCCACCCTGTTGCAGGACGGCTTCCTGAACACTGATTCCGGCAAAGGCTTCGCCTTCGTTGGCCCGCAGTTCACCGACGTCAAATACTTCGGCGACGGCGTGGGCATCGCTGTGCGCAAGGGCGACGCGCTGAAAGACAAGATCAACGCGGCCATCGCGGCCATCCGTGAAAACGGTAAATACAAAGCCATCCAGGACAAATACTTCGCCTTCGATATCTACGGCAAGTAACACGTCTCTGCGACAAGTCAGAAATGGCGCAAGCAACAGGATCTCTGCGGTTTGCGCCATTTTTTCATCCCAACTTTCGAGGACCTGAATCATGTTGAAAGGCTACGGGGCTGTCATCCTCGATGGCGCATGGCTGACGCTTCAGCTCGCCTTGTCGTCCATGGCCCTGGCCATCGTTCTCGGGCTGATCGGGGTCGCGCTGCGCCTGTCGCCGATTCGTTGGCTGGCGTGGCTGGGCGATCTGTATTCCACGGTGATCCGCGGGATTCCCGACCTGGTGCTGATCCTGCTGATCTTTTACGGCGGTCAGGACTTGCTCAACCGTGTTGCGCCGATGCTCGGTTATGACGACTACATCGATCTGAACCCGCTGGCCGCCGGTATCGGCACCCTCGGTTTCATCTTCGGTGCGTACCTGTCGGAGACGTTCCGTGGCGCGTTCATGGCGATCCCCAAAGGCCAGGCCGAAGCGGGCATGGCGTACGGCATGAGCAGTTTTCAGGTGTTCTTCCGGGTGATGGTGCCGCAGATGATTCGTCTGGCGATCCCTGGTTTCACCAACAACTGGCTGGTGCTGACCAAGGCCACCGCGCTGATTTCGGTGGTCGGTCTGCAAGACATGATGTTCAAGGCCAAGCAGGCGGCGGATGCCACCCGCGAGCCTTTCACCTTCTTCCTCGCAGTGGCGGCGATGTACCTGGTGATCACCAGTGTCTCGTTGCTGGCGCTGCGTCACCTTGAGAAGCGCTACTCGGTAGGCGTAAGGGCGGCTGATCTATGATCTTCGACTACAACGTCATTTGGGAGGCCATGCCGCTGTACCTCGGCGGCCTGCTGACCACCCTCAAACTGCTCGCGCTGTCGCTGTTGTTCGGTCTGTTGGCGG
This sequence comes from Pseudomonas sp. RSB 5.4, assembly GCF_037126175.1. Taxonomy (NCBI): domain Bacteria; kingdom Pseudomonadati; phylum Pseudomonadota; class Gammaproteobacteria; order Pseudomonadales; family Pseudomonadaceae; genus Pseudomonas; species Pseudomonas sp. RSB 5.4. The sequence goes on along the minus strand of NZ_CP146986.1, from coordinate 3,004,929 downwards.
CACTGCCGCTGGGCCTGATGCGCGTCTCCAAGAACCCGATCGTCAATGGCGCCGCGTGGCTCTACACCTACGTGATCCGCGGCACGCCGATGCTGGTGCAGCTGTTCCTGATCTACTACGGTCTGGCGCAGTTCGAAGCAGTACGTGAAAGCTTCTTGTGGCCGTGGCTGTCCAGCGCGACGTTCTGTGCGTGCCTGGCGTTCGCGATCAACACCAGCGCCTACACCGCCGAGATCATTGCCGGCAGCCTCAAGGCCACGCCGAACGGCGAGATTGAAGCCGCCAAGGCCATGGGCATGTCGCGCTTCAAACTGTACAAGCGCATTCTGTTGCCATCGGCCCTGCGCCGGGCGCTGCCGCAGTACAGCAACGAAGTGATCATGATGCTGCAGACCACCAGTCTGGCGTCCATCGTGACCCTGATCGACATCACCGGCGCGGCCCGTACCGTCAACGCGCAGTACTACCTGCCGTTCGAGGCGTACATCACCGCCGGCGTGTTCTACCTGTGCCTGACCTTCATTCTGGTGAAGCTGTTCAAGCTGGCCGAGCGCCGCTGGTTGAGCTACCTGGCCCCGCGGAAGCACTGATATGGAACGCATCGACCACGTATTGCCGTGGAGCCACCTGGGCAGCGAGCGCAAGATCTCGGTCTTCCGCTTCGGCAGCGGCGAGCGCAAGGCTTACATCCAGGCCAGCCTGCACGCCGACGAACTGCCCGGCATGCGCACCGCCTGGGAGCTGAAAAAGCGCCTTGGCGAGCTCGAAGCCCAGGGCCTGCTCAACGGTGTGATCGAACTGGTGCCGGTCGCCAACCCGCTGGGCCTCGGCCAGTTGCTGCAAGGCAATCATCAGGGGCGTTTCGAGGCGGGCAGCGGCAAGAATTTCAACCGTGATTTCGTCGAGCTGAGCGCGCCGGTTGCGGCGGCGCTGGCCGAGCGTCTCGGTGACGATCCGCACGCCAACATTCGCCTGATCCGTCAGGCCATGGCTGATCATCTGGCGGCATTGCCCGAGGCGAGCAGCCAGTTGCAAGGCATGCAGCGCGTTTTGCTCAGCCACGCCTGCACCGCCGACGTGGTGCTCGATCTGCATTGCGACGCTGAAGCCGCGCTGCACATGTATGCGCTGCCGCAGCATTGGCCGCAGTGGCGTTCGCTGGCCGCGCACCTGAATGTGAAGGTCGGGTTGCTGGCGGAAGATTCCGGCGGCAGCTCCTTCGATGAAGCGTGCTCGTTGCCGTGGCTGCGCCTGTCGCGGCAGTTCCCGGATGCGCAGATTCCGCTGGCGTGCCTGGCGACTACCGTCGAGCTCGGCGGTCAGGCCAATACCGACCGCGCTGATGCGGTGGCCTGGGCCGAAGGCATTCTGGCGTTCCTTGCCGAGCAGGGCCTGATCACGGGCGAGTGGCCGAAACCGGCCAACGAAGCGTGCGAAGGCATGCCGTTCGAAGGCACTGAATTGCTGTTGGCACCGCACCCCGGTGTGGTGAGTTTTCTGCGTAAACCCGGCGAGTGGGTTGAAGCCGGGGATGAGATTTTCGAAGTGATCGACCCTGTGTCCGATCGGGTCAGCACGGTGTGTGCTGGTACGTCCGGGGTGCTGTTTGCCATTGAACGGCTGCGCTATGCCCAACCCGGTTTCTGGCTGGCCAAGGTGGCGGGGCGCGAAGCGCTGCGTCACGGGCGCTTGCTCAACGACTGACTGACTGTTTTTGTGAGAACCGACCGCATGTACAAACTTGAAGTCCAAGACCTGCATAAACGCTATGGCAGTCACGAAGTGCTCAAGGGCGTGTCCCTGAAAGCGGCAGCCGGCGATGTGATCAGCATCATCGGCTCCAGTGGCTCCGGCAAAAGTACTTTCCTGCGCTGCATCAACCTGCTTGAGCAGCCGCACGCGGGCAAGATCCTGCTCAACAACGAAGAGCTGAAGCTGGTGGCGAACAAGGACGGCGCGCTGAAAGCCGCTGATCCGAAACAGCTGCAGCGCATGCGTTCGCGCCTGTCGATGGTGTTCCAGCATTTCAACCTGTGGTCGCACATGACCGCGCTGGAAAACATCATGGAAGCGCCGGTCCACGTACTGGGCGTGTCCAAGGCTGAAGCGCGCGAGAAGGCCGAGCACTACCTGAACAAGGTTGGCGTGGCCCATCGCAAAGACGCGTTCCCGGGGCACATGTCCGGTGGCGAGCAGCAACGTGTGGCAATTGCCCGTGCGCTGGCGATGGAACCGGAAGTGATGCTGTTCGACGAGCCGACTTCGGCCCTCGACCCGGAGCTGGTTGGCGACGTACTCAAAGTGATGCAAGCGCTGGCTCAGGAAGGCCGCACCATGGTCGTGGTCACGCACGAAATGGGCTTCGCCCGTGAAGTGTCGAACCAGTTGGTGTTCCTGCACAAAGGTGTGGTGGAAGAGAGCGGCAACCCGCGCGAAGTGCTGGTCAATCCGCAATCCGAGCGCTTGCAACAATTCCTGTCGGGTAGCCTCAAGTAATCGCTCCCGTTATGCACCAAATTAGGTCATGCTTCGCGACCTGAAGACTTGCTCGGCCCTCTGTGGGAGCGGGCTTGCTCGCGAAAGCGGTGTTTCAGTCGACATCATTGGTGTCTGATCTACCGCATTCGCGAGCAAGCCCGCTCCCACAATGGATCTGCGACAGTTTCGATTACGGGCTAGCATTGGCCCTTGCCTCATCACCGTTCTTCGTTTCGGATTGCCCGCCCATGACTGCCCATCGAATTGGTTTCCTGATTTGGCCCAGCACTAAAGCTCTGACGCTGGCGCTGGCGGAGGAGGCCTTGCGTGTTGCTCAGCGGGTGCACCCGGAGGTGGTTTACGAACTGTCGTTCCTGCAGGCCGAAGCCAGCACCGAAGCCACGGCCGAAGGCGCCTGGCAACTGCCGGGCGAGGCCTGGACCGGCAAGCTGGAAAACTTCCAGAAACTGTTCCTGCTCGCCGACGAACCGCCGACCACCCTGGCCCCGGCACTCAGCAGCGCGCTCAAGCAACTGGTGCGGGCCGGTTGCGTGATCGGTGGTCTGTCGGCAGGCGTGTATCCGTTGGCGCAACTCGGTCTGCTCGACGGTTATCGCGCGGCCGTGCACTGGCGCTGGCAGGACGATTTCGCCGAGCGCTTCCCGAAAGTCATCGCCACCAGTCACCTGTTCGACTGGGATCGTGATCGCCTGACCGCGTGCGGCGGCATGTCGGTACTCGACCTGCTGCTGGCGGTGCTGGCCCGTGATCATGGGGCAGAACTGGCCGGTGCTGTGTCCGAAGAACTGGTGGTCGAGCGCATCCGCGAGGGCGGCGAGCGTCAGCGCATCCCATTGCAGAACCGCCTCGGTTCCAGCCATCCGAAGCTCACGCAAGCCGTGTTGCTGATGGAAGCCAACATCGAAGAGCCGCTGACCACCGACGAAATCGCCCAGCACGTGTGCGTGTCCCGTCGGCAGCTGGAGCGGATCTTCAAGCAATACCTCAACCGCGTGCCGAGCCAGTACTACCTGGAACTGCGCCTGAACAAGGCCCGGCAGATGTTGATGCAGACCAGCAAGTCGATCATCCAGATCGGCCTGTCCTGCGGTTTCTCCTCGGGGCCGCATTTCTCCAGCGCCTATCGCAACTTCTTCGGCGCCACGCCGCGGGAAGATCGCAACCAGCGGCGCAGCAGCAGTCCGTTCGAACTGTCGTCGGTGCCGCCGGAGCGCAATTGACGCACCCCGGCAGAAACCGCTGACCGTCACTCATCGACCCCGGAATCTTCGGACGTGGACACCTCCATTTCCGCTCGTTCGATGACGTCCTCCACGCCGAAATCGATGCGATGCTTTCTGAAGTAGGCGATCAGCCGTTGCAGGCTGAGCTCAGAGAGCGGATTGCCCCGCAGGCTGAATTTTTCTGCACGTTCTTCTGGCAACTCCAGAATATCGCTGGGAACCTGGGTGATTGCGTTGTCGCTCAGGTCGGCGATTTCCAGGTGTTCGAGTTGCAGCAAGCCCGGCGGCAGGCTGGTGATGCCGCTGTTGTCCAGCATCAGCGTCGACAGATGGGTCATCTGGCTGACATCCGGGGTCTCGCCCAACGGGTTGTCACTCAGGTCCAGGTGATCCAGGCGCTCCATTTGCGCAAGCTCAAGGGCGTTTTGCGGCGTGATCGTCAGCTCGCACTGTGAGAGCGACAAATAGGTCAGGTCAGTCATGCGAAACACGGCCGGCGGAATGTGTTCCAGTCGATATTGGTAGATCGTCAGTCCTCTGAGACTGGCGAACGTCTCGACAAACTTGTCCACTCCGAACGTCTGGCCCGGCAGGCTTCTGAGGTACAAATGGGTGACATGGCTGAAATCCGCATTGAGTACGGGTAAGTCGCCGGAGATGATCGTCGCCAGGTTCAAGTCATGCAGTGGCTGGAGGTTCTGATCCGGTTCATCCTGCTCGGTTTCCCGTCGCCAGCACTGCTCAATGAGGGATTTGAATTCCTGACGTGCTGCACGCTCGTTCAACACCTGCTCGATCGTGAAGGGCTCGCCACTGATCGGGTGCAGGGCAGGGTGGTCGGTCGTCCAGTCGGCGAGGTTGCTACTCAAGTCGCTGTATTCAAGCTCCAGCCGTGCAAGTTCGCTTCGACCTTCGGCCAGGGTGCCGGGTAGCAGGTAGAAAAACTCACTGGCCTGCTCAAGGTCCATCTGCGTGTACAGCGCTTGTACGCGCAACAGATCAGTCTGTTCGGCCATTACGCCGAAGTCCTGTCGGGTGTCGTTGAAGTGGCGTTTGATGCGCTCCCGGTCTGCGCTGGCAATCGGATTGCCGCTCAGATCGAAGCCTTCCGGAACGTTGTTGGGCAGTTCGAAGAGAGCGAGATGCAACGACCGGATCTGGTTGTCGTTGAGCAGCGCAGTGCGCAAGAGCGGGCGCGTGACCAGGCCGGGTGGCAGTTCAAAAATGCCGGTCTCCGATACATCGATGTAATTGAGTCGGGGCATTTTTTCGACATTGGGGGTGAGTCCGAGCGGGTTCCTGAACAGGTCCAGGGTTCTCAGCTGAGTCAACGCCGCCAGTGTGGTGTGGCTCTCGGCTGTCAGGGTGACGCCGCAGTCGCTGAGAATCAGCTCGCGCAGTTGTGGTGACCGGCTGATCGACTCCGGCAGGTTGCCCAACTGGAAGTTGCGCAGTGCCAGGCGACGCAAGCCGGAGAAACAGTTCAGAAAGCTGTGTACACCCTGAGTACTGCCGACCCCCTCGATGGTCAGGTAGTCCACGTGACTGAAGTTCACTTCCAGCGCTGGCAGCTCTCCCATGATCGGCTGTGACAGGCGCAGATCGATGGTCTGCTCGGTGTTCTCCGGCAAGGAAACCTGCTGCTTCCAGCAGTCCAGGATGTCGACGCGCATCTGCCGCCGGCGATGGCGCTGGATCGCATATTGCTCGGTGGTGAGGCGGGTGCCGGTCTCTGGATGAACGAGCGGAACACTCTCCGCCCACGGATTCAGCATCGCGTCGAGGCGGTTGCGTTCAGCGATCAAGCGGCTGAGTTCGATTCGTGGGCCGTCCGGATGGCGTTGCAGGCGCTCGACGAACGCGTTGAGTTCTTCAGGCAGCAAGTGCGGCAGCAGCCAGTGGGCATGGGCGTGCAGCGTCGGCGTGTTGACGGGCATGCGCCGATAGCCGCTGGTTCCGCCACGCAGACGCATCACGGTGGGGTCGTAAGCGGGTTTGCGAATCGGATTTTGCGACAACAGGTTCAGCAACGCTTGACGGTCGAGCGCGTGGTCACGAATCAGCTGCTTGAGCTTCAGGTCTTGCGTGATGTGGATGTTCAGCGCCGAACGTTCTGCGTCGGGCAGGGCATGCAGCAGGGTTGAATACAGTGATCCCGGCGCGCTGAGCGACTCACCGGTAGCGTCGAACGGCTGATAGTCGCCCTGTTCGGTCAGTACCAACACTTTACGGACGAGGGCATCCTGTGCGCCGAGGCTGTCGATCAGTTGCCCGCTATAGGTGTAATGCCTGAGCTCCAGTCGCATGGTCTGCGACCAGCCCGGCAAGCGTGGCAGCGAATGGAGGGCCAGCCGATCGGTATCCAGATTATTGACTGTCGCTTGCAGCTCCAGCCCTTCAAAGGCTCGGGTTACGCGCACGTGCAGACCCGTCTCCTGGGTCAGGGTGACCAGTCTTTCGGAGAGTGTTCCGCGCTGTAATTGCAGGTATTCGGCATCACTTGCCGTTTCCAGTATCGATTGCGCCAACGCCTTGGGCAGGCCGGGTTCGGCATCCATCAGCACCTGTACCAGCGGGCTGGCGCCGCGCTGCAACTGGCGATACCGATCTTCGAACAGGTTTTGTCGTTTGCGCTGTGCCAGCTCGGCGACGGTGCGCCGCAGGTGGGTTGCGCGGGCTTCGGCCGAGGGAGCGGGCGTATGTGATGCTTCGCTCAATAACCGCCTTCTTTGCGATTCTGTCAGGCGTTGCAGGCAGGTCTTGAGCAGGTTGCCGTCGTCCAGTCGGGAGCCCTCGATTTGTATGAAGGGCACATCGGCGACGGGGCTGCGCCACAGGGTTCTGCCCTGGCGATCGATCAATTGCAGGCCCCGGTCAGCGGGCCAGTCGCCGTTGTCGAAAAGCAGTTGCAGTTGAGTGGCCGGGTCAGCCTTGAGGTAATCCTCGGCATGCGGGCTGCCAATCTGCTCGATGAACAATTGAATGTCCTGATCGATCTGCCAGCGCAACAGGGTGTCACTCAGCAATGGCGGCAACTGTTCGCGCTCGACGTGCATCTGGCGCAGGCTATTTTCCTCGCTGCCACTGATGTTCAGCAGGCGCTCCCGGAGAGCGGCAGGAAGGCGCTGCATCTGCGTACTGCTGCGGCTCAGCACGGTGGCCCGATTCCAACCCAGTGGCTGGTCAATTTCGGTTTGCCAGGCGCCTGCGGTGTTGTGCCTGAGTGCGGGTTTGTAAGCCTCGGGACGCGTTGGATGGTCGATGCGGTGGGTGCCCGTTTCGGGATCAAGGCTGACGGCATACACCTTGTCCTCAAGGGCCAGCAGGCTTTTGCCCTGGTGGGTTTGCAGACCCAGCACGTCGCTTCGAACGTCTTTGGGCAGCGTGCCAGACCACTCGTAAGGGCGCAGGTCGGGTTTCCAGTAGCGGGTCTTGCCATTGACCGTTTTCACCGGAATGAAGCGGTCGATGAATTGCACGACATCGGCAGGCAATAGCGCGCGAAACTCGCTGACGGCGATAGCGCCGCCAGCGGCGAAAGTGCCGACCTGCACCATGGACTCCACGATGCCCATCAAATGCGCGAACGCTTCGCCGGACTGTCCTTCGGCCCAGTCGACGATGCTTTCGAACGTCTCGTCGAGCAGTTGGTAGGCCGTGTAGGCAAGCATCAGCTCGCCGAGAAATGGCACGAATGGCAAAGCGACGAACGCGACGAGGTTGAGCAACGACTGTGCGATGTCCGTGAAAGAATCCCAGAGAGCCCAGCGCGCCTTGCGATCGACCATGGCCGTCGAGACGGCGATGACGCGGGCATCGTTGAGCATCTTGTCGAGCTTGCGCTGGTAGAGATACACCCACAGATCACCCCGGATCGGGGTCGCGACGATCTGCAGAGCAGGCCGCACGGTTGGATGCTCGCGCCAGGTGGGACGGGGATCGCCGACCGGCACGGGTTGCCAGGTGACAGGGCTGAGCACGGCCCGCAACTGACCGAAGAAAGCGCCGCGCTCGGCATGGTCGATGAAACGACTGAAGAAAACCTGATAGTCCGGATCGCGCAAGCGTTGCGCCAGCTCCTCAGCGAAGGCAGCGGAACTGGCGTATTCCTTGACCGGGTGTTGCGGGTCATCGGGAATGTAAGCCACGACTCGCGCTGCTGCGTGTGCAGCTTCAAGATTCGGCGCGAACAGCACGATGCCGGTCAGGCTGACTTTCATCATCGTCAGCGCATGGCAATGCCACGCCTGACGATTGAGGCGCAAATGCTGCAAGCCATCGAGCAGCCCGAGAATCAGGCGATGGACATCGGCTCCCAGCAGCTTTTGCATATAGGCCATTTGCAGGGCGGCGACCAGTGCGGCTTTGTCACTCGTGCAAACCTGCGGTTGCAGTACGGCGGCGACCAACGGATTGCTGATGCCCAGATTGTCTTGCAGATAAATGCTGTAGCGGCGCCCGATATCCAGTTCGCGACACAGGCGGGTGAAGGCAGGGATCGGCATCGCCTTGAGGATGTTCGGCAGCATGCTGAACTGACCTTCAGACGAGGGCTGGCTGACATAGCCCGAGGCGGACTCAAAGGCGTCAGCGGAGGTCTCGCTGCTTTCAAAATTGTGCAGCGTGGCGTCCAGCAGCGAGACGGTCCAGGTACGCGCGGCGCCGGATTTGAGGCGTAGCCATGGAACATGGTCGGGCAGGTACAGGCGCAGGCAGGTCTGCCGAACATCCAGGTTCAAGCCAAAGCGCTTTTCCAGTTCGGCGCGCAGCAGCGGTTCGGCGAACGCTTTGGGGTCCTGCAACCGGGCAAGGCTTCGTTCGACGCGGTTGTGTGCGGTCCAGTGCGCGGCATTCAGCGCGCGCAGTTTTGCATGCTCGTTGCGTGATGCTTGTTTGCGGTTGGCGGGCAGTAGCGGACTGGCCCTTTTCAAAGCCGCGCGCTTGTGTGCTGCAGCCTGACTCAACCATGTCGGGATGGCTTGGAGCAGCGGTTGATAATGTGCGTCCTGCCGGGGTAGCAGCAGTGTGTCGGGCAGTGCCGCGAGGGCGGGTGTAGTTTCTTGAATCATGGGGTGAGGCCGTTTGCCTGAGAAAGGTCTCTAGCAAACACCGGCCATTGATTCGATGTGCGGTACATATATACCGCACGCCACAAAACTCTCTTGATTAAGATCCCCGGTACGTCTGCGCAAACGGCGGCGTGCAGTTTAAACTGCGCCTTTGCGACGCTATATGTCGCATTGCCGTAAACCCGGGAAATTCCGGGGTTTGCGCTATAAGAAGTTGTCGCTTGGCGGCAAGGCCGGGCTGAAAACTGTCCTTACAATCCCCCCATCGCTCGCCAGTTTCAGGCGGGTGGCCCTCATCAGGAGACTCCGATGTCCGTTGAGCACGCTGCGGTACAACGCGCCGATTTCGACCAGGTAATGGTTCCCAACTACGCGCCTGCCGCTTTCATTCCGGTGCGTGGCGCCGGTTCCCGCGTCTGGGACCAGGCCGGCCGCGAGCTGATCGACTTCGCCGGCGGCATCGCCGTCAACGTTTTGGGTCACGCGCACCCAGCGCTGGTCGGTGCCTTGACCGAGCAAGCGAACAAGCTGTGGCACGTGTCCAACGTGTTCACCAACGAACCGGCCCTGCGCCTGGCGCACAAGCTGATCGACGCCACGTTCGCCGAGCGCGTGTTCTTCTGCAACTCCGGCGCTGAAGCCAACGAGGCCGCATTCAAGCTGGCCCGTCGCGTGGCGTTCGACCGTTTCGGCAGCGAGAAGTACGAGATCATCGCCGCGCTCAACAGCTTCCACGGCCGTACCCTGTTCACCGTCAACGTCGGTGGCCAGTCGAAGTACTCCGACGGTTTCGGTCCGAAAATCACCGGCATCACCCACGTCCCTTACAACGATCTGGCCGCGTTGAAAGCGGCGGTTTCCGACAAGACCTGTGCGGTCGTGCTGGAACCGATCCAGGGCGAGGGCGGCGTGCTGCCAGCCGAACTGGCTTATCTGCAAGGTGCCCGCGAACTGTGCGACGCGAACAACGCGCTACTGGTGTTCGACGAAGTGCAGACCGGCATGGGCCGTACCGGCCACCTGTTCGCCTATCAGCATTACGGCGTGACCCCGGACATCCTGACCAGCGCCAAGAGCCTGGGCGGTGGTTTCCCGATCGCTGCGATGCTGACCACCGAAGCGCTGGCCAAGCATCTGGTCGTCGGCACACACGGCACCACTTACGGCGGCAACCCGCTGGCGTGCGCCGTTGCCGAGGCAGTGATCGACGTGATCAACACCCCTGAGGTGCTGAACGGCGTCAACGCCAAGCACGACAAATTCAAGACCCGCCTGCAGCAGATCGGCGAGAAGTACGGCCTGTTCACTCAGGTGCGTGGTCTCGGTCTGTTGATCGGTTGTGTGCTGAGCGAAGCCTGGAAAGGCAAGGCCAAGGACATCTTCAACGCCGCTGAAAAAGAAGGCCTGATGATTCTGCAAGCCGGCCCGGACGTGATTCGTTTCGCCCCGAGCCTGGTGGTGGAAGATGCCGATATCGACGCCGGTCTGGACCGCTTCGAACGCGCCGCCGCAACACTGACGCAAGCCTGATAGACCCTTCGACGCCCGAGGATTTGGGCGTCGAACCCAATTTTTGATACCGGGCAATATCAAATGTGGGAGCGGGCTTGCTCGCGAATGCGGTGTATCAGTCGACATCTACGCTGACTGATACACCGCATTCGCGAGCAAGCCCGCTCCCACAATGTTCGGTGTTTTTTCTGTGATTTTTATAAGAGAAAAGGAGTGACACCATGCTGGTGATGCGCCCTGCGCAAATGGCTGATCTGGGCGAGGTACAGCGTCTGGCTGCGGACAGTCCGATTGGTGTCACTTCCTTGCCGGATGACGTGGAACGCCTGAGCGACAAGATCGCCGCAAGCGAAGCCTCGTTCGCCGCCGAAGTGAGCTTCAACGGTGAAGAGAGCTACTTCTTCGTCCTCGAAGACACCGCCACCGGCAAACTGGTCGGCTGCTCGGCGATCGTCGCCTCGGCCGGTTACTCGGAGCCGTTCTACAGCTTCCGCAACGAGACCTTCGTCCACGCGTCCCGCGAGCTGAAGATCCACAACAAGATCCACGTGCTCTCGCAATGCCACGACCTGACTGGTAACAGCCTGCTGACCAGTTTCTACGTGCAACGCGAGCTGGTCGGTTCGCCGTGGTCTGAGCTCAACTCCCGTGGCCGTCTGCTGTTCGTCGCCAGCCACCCGGAGCGTTTCGCTGATTCGGTGGTGACCGAGATCGTCGGCTACAGCGACGAGAACGGCGACTCGCCGTTCTGGGATGCGATCGGTCGTAACTTCTTCGACCTCAACTACGCCGAGGCCGAGCGCCTGTGTGGCCTGAAGAGTCGCACGTTCCTCGCCGAGCTGATGCCGCATTACCCGATCTACGTGCCGCTGCTGCCGGATTCCGCTCAAGAAGCGATGGGCCAGGTGCATCCGCGTGCGCAGATCACCTTCGACATCCTGATGCGCGAAGGCTTCGAGACCGATCACTACATCGACATTTTCGACGGTGGCCCGACCCTGCATGCGCGTGTTTCGGGGATCCGTTCGATCGCTCAGAGCCGTGTGGTGCCAGTGAAGATCGGCGAGCCGGTCAAAGGCGCCGGGCGCCAGTATCTGGTGGCCAACGCGCAGTTGCAGGATTACCGCGCGGTGCTGCTGGAACTCGATTACGCGCCGGGCAAACCGGTGACCCTGGATCTGGAAGCAGCCGAAGCCCTGGGCGTCGGTGAAGGTGCCAGCGTGCGCCTGGTGGCGGTTTAACGCCTTAGCGAGTTTCACGGGTGGCGAAGGCGGCCCGTTTGAGGAGATAGCATGATTGTTCGTCCCGTACGCAGCAGCGATTTATCCGCGCTGATCGACCTGGCCCGCAGCACCGGCACCGGCCTGACCACATTGCCGGCCAACGAAGAACGCCTGACCCATCGGGTCGGCTGGGCCGAGAAGACCTTTCGCGGCGAAGCCGGTCGTGGTGACGCGGACTACCTGTTCGTGCTCGAAGACGACAACGGTCGCGTGGTGGGGATTTCCGCCATCGCTGGCGCGGTCGGTCTGCGTGAGCCGTGGTACAACTTCCGCGTTGGCCTGACCGTCAGCGCCTCGCAAGAGTTGAACATCTATCGCGAGATTCCGACGCTGTTCCTCGCCAACGACCTGACCGGCAATTCCGAGCTGTGCTCGCTGTTCCTGCACGCCGATTACCGCACCGGTCTGAACGGTCGCATGCTGTCCAAGGCGCGCATGCTGTTCATCGCCGAGTTCCCTGAGCTGTTCGGCAACAAGATCATCGCCGAGATGCGCGGTGTCTCCGACGAGGCCGGGCGTTCGCCGTTCTGGGAGAGCCTGGGCCGGCACTTCTTCAAGATGGAATTCAGCCAGGCCGATTACCTGACCGGGGTTGGCAACAAAGCGTTCATCGCCGAACTGATGCCGAAATTCCCGCTGTACACCTGCTTCCTATCACCGGATGCGCGCAACGTCATCGGCCAGGTGCACCCGGACACCGAGCCGGCGCTGGCGATGCTCAAAAGTGAAGGTTTCAGCTATCAAGGCTATGTCGATATCTTCGACGCCGGCCCGGCCATCGAGTGCGAAACCAGCAAAATCCGCGCAGTCCGCGACAGCGAAGCGCTGGTGCTGGCGATCGGTACGCCGGGCGATGACGCCACGCCGTTCATCATCCATAACCGCAAGCGCGAAGATTGCCGCATCACAGCTGCGCCGGCCCGTCTGGCCGCTGGCACGCTGGTGGTCGATCCGCAGACCGCCAAACGTCTTCAACTCAACGCCGGCGATCAAGTGCGCGCCGTGGCGTTGTCTGCTGCTCGGGAGTCGAAATAATGAATTCGCTATACATCGCAGGTGAATGGCTGGCCGGTCAAGGCGAAGCCTTTCAGTCGCTGAACCCAGTGACCCAGCAAGTGCTGTGGTCGGGGGAGGGCGCCACCGCCGCTCAGGTCGAGTCCGCCGTGCAGGCCGCGCGTCAGGCCTTTCCGGGCTGGGCGCGGCGTTCGTTGGACGAGCGTATCAGCGTGCTCGAAGCTTTCGCCGCTGCCCTGAAAAACCACAGCGACGAATTGGCCCGCACCATCGGTGAGGAAACCGGCAAGCCTCTGTGGGAAGCCGCGACTGAAGTCACCAGCATGGTCAACAAGATCGCGATCTCGGTGCAGAGCTACCGCGAGCGTACCGGCGAGAAGAGCGGCCCGCTGGGCGACGCCACTGCTGTGTTGCGCCACAAGCCGCACGGTGTGGTTGCAGTGTTCGGCCCTTACAACTTCCCGGGCCACTTGCCGAACGGACACATTGTGCCGGCACTGCTGGCCGGCAACAGCGTGCTGTTCAAGCCAAGCGAACTGACGCCGAAAGTCGCCGAGCTGACGGTCAAGTGCTGGATCGAAGCCGGTCTGCCGGCCGGTGTGTTGAACCTGCTGCAAGGTGCTCGCGAAACCGGCATCGCGCTGGCGGCGAACCCGAGCATCGACGGTCTGTTCTTCACCGGCTCCAGCCGCACCGGCAACCACCTGCATCAGCAGTTCGCCGGGCGTCCGGACAAGATTCTTGCTTTGGAAATGGGTGGCAACAATCCGCTGGTGGTTGATCAGGTGGCTGATCTGGACGCGGCGGTGTACACGATCATTCAGTCGGCCTTCATCTCCGCCGGTCAGCGCTGCACCTGTGCCCGTCGTCTGTTGGTGCCGCAAGGCGCGTGGGGCGATAGCCTGCTCAAGCGTCTGGTGGAAGTCAGCTCGACGATTGAAGTCGGTGCGTTCGATCAACAGCCGGCGCCATTCATGGGCTCGGTGATTTCCCTTGGCGCGGCGAAAGCACTGATGGATGCCCAGCAACACCTGCTGGCCAATGGCGCGGTGTCGCTGCTGGAGATGACTCAGCCGCAGGCGCAGTCGGCATTGCTGACCCCGGGCATTCTTGATGTGACCGCCGTGGCCGAGCGTCCGGACGAAGAGCTGTTCGGCCCGTTGCTGCAGGTGATTCGCTACGCCGATTTTGCTGCGGCGATCGCTGAGGCCAACGATACCGCTTATGGTCTGGCGGCGGGGTTGCTGTCAGATTCCGAGGCGCGTTATCAGCAGTTCTGGCTGGAAAGCCGCGCCGGCATCGTCAACTGGAACAAGCAACTGACCGGTGCGGCGAGCAGCGCGCCGTTTGGCGGTGTCGGGGCTTCGGGCAACCATCGCGCCAGCGCCTACTACGCCGCAGATTACTGCGCGTACCCGGTGGCGTCGCTGGAAACCCCGAGCCTGACGCTGCCGGCGGCCCTGACGCCTGGCGTGAAAATGGTGTGATGCCAATCGCTGGCAAGCCAGCTCCCACAGGATCGCAGGCGTTCACACATTTTGTGTCCGACGCGATCACTGTGGGAGCTGGCTTGCCAGCGATGGCCGCGCCGCGGTCTCAAAGAATAGTTACTGAAGCCTATAACAACAGATTCTCGTGGAGCCTCGCTGATGAAATCCTATGAAGTCAATTTTGACGGTCTAGTGGGGCCGACCCATAACTACGGCGGTCTGTCCTACGGCAACGTTGCGTCCCAGAGCAACAGCCAGCAATCTTCGAATCCGAAGGAAGCGGCGCTGCAAGGCCTGGCGAAGATGAAAGCGCTGATGGAAATGGGCTTTCAACAAGGCGTGCTGGCGCCGCAGGAGCGTCCGGACGTGGCCGCTTTGCGCCGTCTGGGTTTCAGCGGCAGCGACGCGCAAGTGATCGAGCGCGCCGCGAAAGAAGCCATGCCGTTGCTGGTCGCCAGTTGCTCGGCATCGAGCATGTGGGTGGCCAACGCCGCTACCGTCAGCCCGAGTGCCGACACCGCTGACGGCCGCGTGCACTTCACCGCCGCCAACCTGAACTGCAAATACCACCGCAGCATCGAACACCCGACCACCAGCCGCGTGCTCGGCGCGATGTTCGCCGATCAGCAGCACTTCGCCCATCACGCCGCACTGCCAGCCGTTGCGCAGTTCGGTGACGAAGGTGCGGCCAACCACACGCGTTTCTGCCGTGAATACGGCGAGGCTGGTGTCGAGTTCTTCGTGTTCGGTCGCAGCGCGTTCGACACCCGTTACCCGGCGCCACAGAAGTACCCGGCGCGCCAGACTCTGGAAGCCTCGCAAGCGGTGGCGCGTCTGCACGGTCTGCGTGACGAAGGCGTGGTTTACGCGCAGCAGAACCCGGCGGTGATCGACCAGGGCGTATTCCACAACGACGTGATCGCGGTGGGTAACGGCGAGGTGCTGTTCTATCACGAGGATGCGTTCCTCGACACCGAGCAGATGCTGGCCGAGTTGCAGGGCAAACTGGCCAAGGTCGGCGGCAAGTTCCAGTCGATCTGTGTGCCGCGTTCGGCGGTCACCGTCGACGACGCGGTGCGCTCCTACCTGTTCAACAGTCAGTTGCTGTCGCGTCCTGACGGTTCGATGCTGCTGATCGTGCCGGAAGAGTGCCGGGGCAACGAGCGCGTGTGGAACTACCTGCAAGGGCTGACCAGCTCCGGCGGCCTGATCCGCGAAGTGAAAGTCTTCGACCTCAAGCAAAGCATGCAGAACGGCGGTGGCCCGGCGTGCCTGCGACTGCGCGTCGCGCTCAACGAAACCGAGCTGGCGGCCGTCAATCCAGGGGTTATCATGACGGCCCCGTTGTACGGTTCGTTGACCGCATGGGTTGAAAAGCACTACCGCGACCGCCTGAGCGAAACCGATCTGGCGGACCCGCAGTTGCTGCTTGAATGCCGGACGGCACTGGATGAACTGACGCAAATCCTTAAACTGGGCGCGGTTTATCCATTCCAGATTAATTGATGGCCGGCGCGTCGCCTGAACGCGGCGCGCGGCTTGTCTACCCAAGAGAGTAAAAACATGAGCGATTCCCTGCAGCTGATCCTTGAAGACACCGACGGCACGCAACTGCAAACCTCGTGCACCCGCGTCGCGGTCATGTGGCAAGGCAAAGAGCTGTGGATCCAGCAGGACGGCCGTGGCCAACTGCTGATCGGCGTGGACGTCGAGGAAGGTGACGAAGAGTACGCCAACCTGCTGCTGCGCCCATTGGCAACTAATCTGGTAAGTCTGCAATTGGAAATGGAACCGGCTGACCTCGGCGATGACGAGGAACATGTGCACGGCCCGGATTGCAACCACGACCACTAAGGAAACCGCTCTATGCTCGCCCTCGGCAAACTGCTTGAACTGACCCTCGCCGGCCGCGAACCGGCGGAGAAGACTCAACTGACTGTCGAAGGCGTGCGCATGCGCTGGTTGAGCGAGGGGGCGCTGGAAGTCCGGCCACCCGAAGCGCGCGACAATGGCCTGGACCTGCTGCTGTCGGCAGGCATCCACGGCAATGAAACAGCGCCGATCGAGTTGCTCGATCGGCTGCTGCATGACATCGCTCGCGGCGATCTGAAGCCGCGTGCACGCATTCTGTTCCTGTTCGGCAACCCGGAAGCGATTCGCAAAGGCGAGCGCTTCGTCGAGCAGGACGTCAATCGGCTGTTCAACGGCCGGCATGAACAAACCAGCGGTTCCGAAGCCATCCGCGCCTGCGAGCTGGAACGGCTGGCGGCAAGTTTCTTCAGCCTGGCGGATCGTCAGCGTCTGCACTACGACCTGCATACCGCCATTCGTGGTTCGAAGATCGAGCAGTTCGCGCTGTATCCGTGGAAGGAAGGTCGCCAGCATTCGCGCCGCGAACTGGCGCGCCTGCGCGCTGCCGGGATGGAAGCGGTGTTGCTGCAGAACAAGCCGTCGATCGTGTTCAGCTCCTACACCTACGACAAGCTTGGGGCCGAGTCCTTCACCCTGGAGCTGGGCAAGGCGCGGCCGTTCGGGCAGAACGAAGGGGTGGATGTTTCACGTCTGGAAACCCGCCTGAAGCAGATCATCGAAGGCAATGAGCCGGATCTGGCTGAAGAAGGCCTGGACGGTTTGCAGCTGTTCAGCGTCGCCCGGGAAATCATCAAGCACAGCGATGCGTTCCGCCTGAACCTGCCGGCGGACATCGAAAACTTTTCCGAACTGGATGTGGGTTATGTGCTGGCCGAAGATCTGGCCAATACCCGCTGGATCATCGAGGAGGAGGGCGCGCGGATCATCTTCCCCAATCCCAAGGTCAAGAACGGCTTGCGTGCCGGCATCCTGATCGTGCCGGCCACCGACGAACATCTCGCCTGACCCAATTTCCGGTCTGATATATAACCCTGTGGGAGCGAGCTTGCTCGCGAATGCAATCTGGCATTCAACATTTGAGTTGGCTGTCAGTCCGCTTTCGCGAGCAAGCTCGCTCCCACAGGGGAATGAGTGAGACCAAAAGCCTCACTCATGGTCTATCAGACGGCGACCGCACGCGGCTCTGTGCGACGCAGCGCACGAACCTTCTGCAGCGTATCCGCGCAAGTCCGCGCCGCTTCCTGACCCTTGTGCACGAAGTGCTCGAAGAAGAATTTCTGATGTTCTTCACCGGCATGGAAGTGATGCGGGGTCAGGGACACCGAGAACACTGGCACTTCGGTTTCCAGTTGCACCTGCATCAGGCCGCTGACCACTGACTGGGCAACGAATTCGTGACGGTAGATGCCGCCGTCCACGACCAGCGCCGCCGCGACGATGCCGGCATAGCGACCGGTCTTGGCCAGCAACTTGGCGTGCAGAGGCATTTCAAAGGCGCCGCCGACTTCGAAAAAGTCGATGTCCGATTCCTGATAACCCTGGGCCAGCATTTCGGCGACGAAGCCTTTTCGGCTCTGGTCGACGATTTCCTTGTGCCAGCAGGCCTGGATGAACGCAACGCGCTCGCCGTGAGGGTGTTTGGTTTTGCTGTCGATAGCGGTGGGTTGCATGTTCTGACTCCTGTTTGTGTGAAAAACAGGGCGTTATGAATCGAAAGGGATTCAAGGGTACGCACGAGCACACAAGCGCGCGGGCGGCCCTTTGGCGTCAATCCCGTTCTCTCTTCATCCGGACTATGACCGTCGGCCCCGGAATCACACCGGGTCTGCTGACCTTGCCGCCGATCACCGCCAATGCCGTGTCGTCGCCAAGCGCTCGCGGGCTATGCGCATTGCGCGCAATTACCGCCGGTGGGGAATTACACCCCGCCCTGAGAACGTTTTTGCCGCCCTTTCTCGGGCGGCGCAGCGTTTTTATCACAGATTTTCCGGCCTTGCACAGAACCTGTGGGAGCGGGCTTGCTCCGGGCGGCGTTCCGACGAAGGCGGTGTGTCAGTCAGCAAATTGACTGGTTGACACACCGCTTTCGCGAGCAAGCCCGCTCCCACATAGGTTTGCGTCCTTTCAATAAGTAATGTGCTTTTTCTCACTCAAGGGTTGATTAATCGGCGCCATGACCGCAGTAATTCACCTTCGAAAAGGGATTTCCCCTGCTGACCAGAGGCCAGGTTCATGAGCGTTATCGATCTTCGCAGCGACACCGTCACCCAACCGACTCCTGCCATGCTCGACGCGATGACTGCGGCGGCTACAGGTGACGATGTGTACGGCGAAGATCCGACGGTCAATCGTCTGGAGGCGGAACTGGCAAAACGCCTGGGCTTCGCCGCCGCGCTGTTCGTGCCAACCGGCACCATGAGCAATCTGCTGGGCCTGATGGCGCACTGCGAACGTGGCGACGAATACATCGTCGGCCAGCAGGCGCACACCTACAAGTACGAGGGCGGTGGCGCGGCGGTGCTCGGTTCGATCCAGCCGCAGCCGCTGGAAGTGCAGGCCGACGGTTCGCTGGATCTGGCTCACGTGGCGGCAGCGATCAAGCCGGACGACTTTCACTTCGCCCGTACCCGTCTGCTGGCGCTGGAAAACACCATGCAAGGCAAGGTGCTGCCGCTGGAGTATCTGGCCCGGGCGCGCCAATTCACTCAGGACCATGGGTTGCAGTTGCACCTGGACGGCGCGCGGCTGTACAACGCGGCGGTCAAGCTCGGGGTGGATGCCCGGGAAATCACTCGGCATTTCGATTCGGTGTCGGTGTGCCTGTCCAAGGGCCTCGGCGCGCCGGTCGGTTCGGTGCTGTGTGGCACTGAGCAACTGATCGGCAAGGCCCGGCGTCTGCGCAAAATGGTTGGCGGCGGCATGCGTCAGGCCGGGTTGCTCGCGGCGGCGGGGCTGTATGCGCTGGATCACAATATCGAGCGCTTGGCGGATGACCATGCCAACGCACAGTTTTTGGCCGAAGGCTTGCGCGAGGCCGGGTTCAGCGTCGAGCCGGTGCAGACCAACATGGTTTACGTGCAAATGGGCGATCAGGCTGAAGCGCTCAAGGCGTTTGCCGCCGAACGCGGGATCAAGTTGAGCGCCGCGGCGCGCTTGCGCATGGTCACGCACATGGACGTCAGTCGCTCGCAAATCGAGCAAGTGATCGCGACATTCGTCGAGTTTTCGCGCAAGTGACAGCGTTAGCCGCCCAATTGACCGTTACTATCGTATAAACACGCTGTACCCCACGCGAAGGGCCGATATAATGCGGCCCTTTGCCGTCGTTTCGTCTGTTGACGTTTCGTACAGGCCTTTGGCCGCAGCCTCCGTGGAAGAACCTAATGAAAAGCGCAGAAATCCGTGAAGCCTTCCTTCGCTTCTTCGAAGAGCAAGGCCACACCCGTGTAGCCTCCAGCTCTTTGATTCCGGGCAACGACCCAACCCTGCTGTTCACCAACGCGGGGATGAACCAGTTCAAGGACTGCTTCCTGGGCCAGGAAAAGCGCGCGTACACCCGCGCAACCAGCAGCCAGAAGTGCGTGCGTGCCGGTGGCAAGAACAGCGACCTGGAAAACGTCGGTTATACCGCTCGTCACCACACATTCTTCGAAATGCTCGGTAACTTCAGCTTCGGTGACTATTTCAAGCACGACGCGATTACCTTCGCCTGGACCTTCCTGACCGGCGTCCTGAAACTGCCGAAGGAAAAACTCTGGGTCACCGTCTACGCCTCCGACGACGAAGCGTATGACATCTGGACCAAGCAGATCGGCGTGCCGGTCGAGCGCATGATCCGTATCGGCGACAACAAAGGCGCGCCTTACGCCTCCGACAACTTCTGGACCATGGGCGATACCGGCCCGTGCGGCCCATGCACCGAGATTTTCTACGATCACGGCGACCACATCTGGGGCGGCCCACCGGGTTCGCCGGAAGAAGACGGCGACCGTTACATCGAGATCTGGAACAACGTGTTCATGCAGTTCAACCGCACCGCCGATGGCGTGTTGCATCCGTTGCCAGCACCGTCGGTCGACACCGGCATGGGCCTGGAGCGGATCAGTGCGGTGATGCAGCACGTCAATTCCAACTACGACATCGACCTGTTCAAGAACCTGCTGAAGGCCTCGGCTGATGCCATCGGCTGCGAAAATGGCGATCAGTCGTCGCTGAAAGTGGTGTCCGACCACATCCGTTCGTGCGGTTTCCTGATCGCCGACGGCGTGCTGCCGTCCAACGAAGGCCGCGGCTACGTGCTGCGCCGGATCATTCGTCGCGCCTGCCGTCACGGCAACAAGCTGGGCGCCACCGGCAGCTTCTTCTACAAGATCGTGGCGGCGCTGGTCGCCGAGATGGGCGAAGCCTTCCCGGAACTGCAGAAGCAGCAGAGCAACATCGAGCGCGTACTCAAGGCCGAAGAAGAACAGTTCTCCAAGACCCTGGAGCACGGCCTGAAGATCCTCGAGCAGGATCTGCTGGAACTCAAAGGCACCGTGGTGCCGGGCGACGTGGTGTTCAAACTCTACGACACCTACGGTTTCCCGATGGACCTGACCGCCGACATCGCTCGCGAGCGCGGCCTGACGGTCGACGAAGTCGGCTTCGAGCGTGAGATGGAAGCCCAGCGTGTGCGTGCGCGTTCGGCCAGCTCGTTCGGTCTGGACTACAACACGCTGGTCAAGGTTGATGTGGCCACCGAGTTCACCGGTTACACCGACACCAGCGGTTCGGCAAAAATCGTCGCTATCTATAAAGATGGCCAGTCGGTCGACGTCTTGAGTGAAGGCGAAGAGGCGGTGATCGTGCTGAATCAGACGCCGTTCTACGCTGAATCCGGCGGCCAGATCGGCGACTGCGGTTTCCTGCAGGCGGGCAACGCGCGTTTCGACGTCCGTGACACCACCAAGACTGGCGGCGCATTCCTGCACCACGGCGTGCTGGATTCCGGCAGCCTGACCATTGGCGCTCCGGTGGAAACTCACGTGGATGCCGAAGTGCGTCACGCGACCTCGCTGAACCACTCGGCCACCCACTTGCTGCACGCTGCGCTGCGTCAGGTACTGGGCGAGCACGTTCAGCAGAAGGGTTCGTTGGTGGATAGCCAGCGTCTGCGCTTCGACTTCAGCCACTTTGAAGCGATCAAGCCGGAGCAGATCAAGGCGCTGGAAGACATCGTCAACGCCGAGATCCGCAAGAACTCCGCGGTTGAAACCGAAGAAACCGACATCGAAACCGCCAAGCAGAAAGGCGCAATGGCGCTGTTCGGCGAGAAATACGGCGACAACGTGCGCGTGCTGAGCATGGGCGGCGATTTCTCCGTCGAGCTGTGTGGCGGTATCCACGCCAACCGTACCGGCGACATCGGCCTGCTGAAAATCATCAGCGAAGGCGGTGTGGCGTCGGGCGTGCGTCGTATCGAGGCAGTCACCGGTGCTGCGGCACTGGCCTACTTGAACGCTGCTGAAGAACAACTCAAGGAAGCGGCCAACCTGGTCAAGGGCAGCCGCGACAATCTGATCGACAAGCTGTCGGCCGTGCTGGAGCGCAACCGCGCGCTGGAAAAGCAACTCGAGCAGTTGCAGGCCAAGGCTGCCAGCGCCGCGGGCGACGATCTGTCGAACTCGGCAGTCGACGTCAAGGGCGTGAAGGTTCTGGCCGCACGTCTGGATGGTCAGGATGGCAAGGCGCTGCTGGCGCTGGTCGATCAGCTGAAAAACAAACTCGGCCGCGCAGTGATCCTGCTCGGCAGTGTCCATGAGGAAAAGGTCGTACTGGTTGCCGGTGTAACCAAGGACCTGACTGGCCAACTCAAAGCCGGTGATTTGATGAAACAGGCTGCTGCGGCAGTGGGCGGGAAGGGCGGTGGTCGTCCGGACATGGCGCAGGGCGGCGGTGTCGACGCCGGCGCACTGGATGGCGCACTGGCGCTGACCGTTCCATTCGTCGAGCAGGGTTTATAAGACGGCCCGTCGGGCCCGCAGTCTAGTGGCGGGCCCGGCGGCTGTTCGAGTGATTATTGGGCGCCCTTCATGGGCAGAGGCGGCTTTGAAATGGCTTTGATCGTACAGAAATTTGGAGGCACCTCGGTCGGTACTGTCGAGAGAATCGAGCAGGTCGCCGACAAGGTTAAGAAATTCCGCGATGCCGGCGATGACCTGGTGGTTGTGCTGTCTGCAATGAGCGGCGAAACCAACCGTCTGATCGATCTGGCCAAGCAAATCAGTGGCGACGCGCAACCGGTTCCGCGTGAACTGGACGTGATCGTTTCCACCGGTGAGCAGGTGACGATTGCCCTGTTGGCCATGGCGCTGATCAAGCGTGGTGTGCCGGCGGTGTCGTACACCGGTAATCAGGTGCGGATCCTGACGGACAGTGCGCACAATAAAGCGCGTATCTTGCAGATTGATGACCAGAAGATTCGCGGTGATCTGAAAGCAGGTCGCGTGGTGGTTGTCGCCGGTTTCCAGGGCGTCGACGAGCACGGCAACATCACCACCCTCGGCCGTGGCGGTTCCGACACCACGGGCGTGGCACTGGCGGCTGCATTAAAGGCTGACGAGTGCCAGATCTACACCGACGTCGATGGTGTCTACACCACTGACCCGCGTGTGGTGCCGGTCGCTCAGCGTCTGGACAAGATCACCTTCGAAGAGATGCTGGAAATGGCCAGCCTCGGTTCCAAGGTGCTGCAGATCCGTGCGGTGGAATTCGCCGGCAAGTACAACGTTCCGCTGCGCGTACTGCACAGCTTCAAGGAGGGTCCGGGTACCCTCATTACTATTGATGAAGAGGAAACCATGGAACAGCCGATCATTTCCGGCATCGCTTTCAACCGCGATGAAGCCAAGCTGACCATCCGTGGCGTGCCAGACACCCCGGGCGTGGCGTTCAAGATTCTCGGCCCGATCAGTGCCGCGAACATCGAAGTCGACATGATCGTGCAGAACGTCGCGCACGATAACACCACCGACTTCACCTTCACCGTGCACCGCAACGACTACCAGGCCGCACAGACCGTGCTGGAAAACACCGCTCGCGAGATCGGTGCCCGGGAAGTGGTGGGCGACACCAAGATTGCCAAGGTCTCGATCGTCGGCGTCGGCATGCGTTCTCACGCAGGCGTGGCCAGCCGCATGTTCGAATCCCTGGCCAAGGAAAGCATCAACATCCAGATGATCTCGACGTCGGAAATCAAGGTTTCCGTGGTGATCGAAGAGAAGTACCTGGAACTGGCTGTGCGCGCTCTGCACACGGCTTTCGAACTGGACGCTCCGGCCCGTCAGGGCGAGTAATCCGGTCACCTGAAGGGCGCGGTCTGACCGCGCCCTTTATTTTTGAATGGCGCGAGCCCCTGAACTGTTCTTTTGCTCGCGCTGGTCAATACTCAGGCATGTAGGGCTACGATCGCTCCGGTTGTAGGTCGGGTGCCTTTTTTTTGCAGACTGTTGTCCCTGAAATGAAATGCGTGAGGAGAAAGGTATGCTGATTCTGACTCGTCGGTGCGCAGAAAGCCTGATTATCGGTGATGGCGAAATCACCGTGACCGTGCTCGGCGTCAAAGGAAATCAAGTGCGTATCGGCGTCAACGCCCCGAAAGAGGTTGCCGTGCACCGTGAGGAAATTTACCTGCGTATAAAGAAAGAGAAGGACGAAGAACCAAGCCATTAATTTTTATCGATTTTTATGTTTGCAAACGGGGAAGAAGGTGGTTAATATACGCCCCGTGTTGCGGAGAGCTGGCCGAGTGGCCGAAGGCGCTCCCCTGCTAAGGGAGTACACCTCAAAAGGGTGTCGGGGGTTCGAATCCCCCGTTCTCCGCCATTATTTGCTTAGTACGTTGTAATCTGGCTTTTTCTGTAAGTTGTTGAATTTATTAGAAAAAGTGGTTGGAATAGAGATTAGACGGGCTATAATGCGGCGCAACAAATGCACTCGTAGCTCAGCTGGATAGAGTACTCGGCTACGAACCGAGCGGTCACAGGTTCGAATCCTGTCGAGTGCACCATTTAAGAGTTGTTTATAGCGATATAAAGAACTCGGCTTCAGCCAGTTGTGGTCTGGTTTAAAAACACAAATGCACTCGTAGCTCAGCTGGATAGAGTACTCGGCTACGAACCGAGCGGTCACAGGTTCGAATCCTGTCGAGTGCACCATTTAAGAGTCGTTTGTAGCAATACAGGCAACTCGGCTTCAACCAGTTGTGGTCTGGTCTAAAAACACAAAATGCACTCGTAGCTCAGCTGGATAGAGTACTCGGCTACGAACCGAGCGGTCACAGGTTCGAATCCTGTCGAGTGCACCATATTCAAGAAACCCGCGTTTAACGCGGGCTTTTTTGTTGTCTGCGATTTGGCTTTTCCTTTCACGCATCCCTTCTCATCAAAATCGACTTGAGCACTGCGGCCTCGTTTCAGGTCGTATCGATAGCTCGTCGTCGACGTTCGAATATTCACCTTGTCCGGTTTGCCCAGAGCGCTTTCAACATCCTGTTGGCTCATGCCGGCAATCACTCGTTGATTGATGATCGCTGCGCGGCGCTGCCTGGCATTGATCAGGTTGCCGCATTTGTCCTCCAGGCGGCCAACGATGCCTGGTTCACGTCCCCTGATTGTCATACCGGATATTTCTTCGTGGTTGTGTTCCGGCATGATCGGCACGACAGATCCGGGCGAGTAGGGCTTAACTTGCTGCAGCGAGAGCTGCTCATCGTTCGCACAACTCAGGGTGGTGAAGGTGATGCCGCCGTCGGGTGCTTCGCATCGGTGAAGGGTGCTGGCAACCCCGGCGGGCGGCAGGCAGAGCAGGCTGGCGACTACAAAACGGAATGTTCTGGATAGCATTCGACGTCCTCCATGACGATCTACGCTCAAGGGTAGTCGCTACATTTTTCAGCGCCGGTGTGTTTTCTTTTCAAGATGAGTCGTCGCATCTGCACGGGTCAGGACAGTGCTCAGCTTTGTCGCGCAAGCGCTTGTTTCGACCGCGATTTTTTAACGTTTAAAACTGTCAGGCGGTGTATCATTGCGCCCGTCAGCCCCGCCGGGGCTTATGGAAAACCTCCATGGACTTACCCAGTAGTTACTCAGTAACCCGTTTCACCAATCATGAATTGACTGATTGATCCTTCCGGCGTGCCCCGCTGCTGGGAGTGGAGTTCGCCTATGTCCGAAATCGAAGTAAAGAAAACACAGGAAAGCCTGCAGGATCGCCTGGCTCAGGTCGTTGAGCTGCTGCAGCGCCAGAAGGTCGTCGAAGACCTGACTCATCGCCAGGAAGGCGCGCATCACGACCGGGTCGAGAACCTGGTTCACCGGCAGAATCTCGTCGAGCTGCAACGCAAACTCGATGATCTGCACTCCGCCGACGTTGCCTACATCCTTGAAGCCTTGCCGCTGGACGATCGTCTGACGCTCTGGCAACTGGTCAAGGCTGATCGCGACGGCGACATTCTTCTCGAAGTATCCGACTCCGTTCGTGAAACGCTGATCGCCGACATGGACGATCACGAACTCCTGGCTGCGGCCAAGGACATGGACGCCGACGAACTTGCTGACCTGGCCTCCGAGCTGCCGCGAGACGTCGTCCATGAGCTGATGGAGACGCTAGACCAGCAACAACGCGAGCGCGTGCGTTCGGCCCTGTCCTATGACGAGGAGCAGGTCGGTGCGCTGATGGACTTCGAGATGGTGACCATCCGTGAGGATGTCAGTCTCGAAGTGGTTCTGCGTTACCTGCGCCGTCTCAAGGAGCTGCCGGGGCACACCGATAAACTGTTCGTGGTTGATTACGACGGCGTGCTCAAGGGTGTGCTGCCGATCAAGCGTCTGCTGGTCAACGATCCGGACAAACAGGTTTCTGAAGTCATGGCCAGCGATCCGGTGAGTTTTCACCCGGACGAAGACGCCTATGACGCTGCTCAGGCGTTCGAACGTTACGACTTGATCTCGGCCCCGGTGGTCGACAAGAACGGCAAGCTGATTGGCCGTCTGACCATCGACGAAATGGTCGACCTGATTCGTGAGGAGAGCGAAAGCGAAGTCCTCAACATGGCGGGTCTGCGGGAAGAGGAGGACATCTTCGCCTCCGTCTGGAAATCCCTGCGCAACCGCTGGGCGTGGCTGGCAATCAACCTGATCACTGCCTTTGTCGCTTCGCGGGTGATCGGCCTGTTCGAGGGCTCGATCGAGAAGCTGGTGGCGCTGGCGGCGCTGATGCCGATCGTGGCGGGTATTGGCGGTAACTCCGGTAACCAGACGATCACCATGATCGTGCGCGCCATGGCGCTCGACCAGGTCAGCACCGGCAACACCTCGCGCTTGATGCGCAAGGAGCTGGCGGTGGCGTTGATCAACGGTCTGGTCTGGGGCGGGGTGATCGGTGTGGTCGCTTACTTGCTCTACGGCAGTTGGTCGCTGGGCGTGGTAATGACGGCGGCGATGACCCTCAATTTGCTGCTCGCAGCGTTGATGGGGGTGCTGATCCCGATGACGCTGGCGAAGATGGGCCGCGACCCGGCAATGGGCGCCAGTGTGATGATCACGGCCATGACCGACAGCGGTGGCTTCTTCATCTTTCTGGGGTTGGCGACTATCTTCCTGCTCTGATTCGCCGCAATGCAAAAGCCCGCCAATTGGCGGGCTTTTTTGTGCCTGTGTATTTATCTGTGGCGAGGGGATTTATCCCCGATGGGTTGCGCAGCGACCCCAGGAGAGGCCTTGGTACCATCGGGGATAAATCCCCTCATTACAGGTCTACCTCGGATTGTCGTGGTTAAAATCCGGGCAAAAAAAAGCCAGCACTTAAGCTGGCTTGAGATGTTCGGTGTGGCTCAGGACGCGTCTGCGGCCATTTCGGCGTCGTGAGCGATCAGCGACACCAGGGCGTTCTGTTGACGGTGCGACAGCTGACGGAAGCGTTGCAGCAGCTCACGCTCGTGCAGCGAAAGCTCCGGGCTGTCCAGGCGCATGCTCAACTCTTCGCCCAGTGCACCTTCCTGAATAAGACTCTGCTCAAGGCGCGCAATGATTTCGGAGTTCATGCTGCGATGATGATTGCGAGCCACCTCGGCAATGCGTTCACGCATCCCGTCTGGCAGACGTACGACGAACTTGTCAGCCGTACGGCTGGAATAAATTGCCTGTTTCAATGGGCGCATATATTTAACCGGTTAGTTCAGGGGAGCGGTTCTCGGGATTGGCCGCAGGATGTGTGGTAGGACAAGCATCCGCGCCAAATGGTTCAACCTGAATTGTTAAGAGGCCCGCATCATGCCTCAAAATTGCCAGATCATTGGCGTCAATTCTGTGACAAATATTGAGCTGGGTAAAGGCGTAATGCCAGCACCAATTATCAGAAATGCGGACTGGTTTGAAAACTTTGCCTTGGTCCGCATCAATGACCGCTTCCGGGTGCACATCTGTTGATGTCCAAAGACGTCAGAACGTGCATGCTATGCGGCTTTCGATCCTTGTTCCTTACCTGTACAGGATAGTGGCAATTTGCCGATTTACTAGGGGCAAACACCGGCCGGAGGGCGTTTTCAGGATGGATGGCAAGCTTATTTATCTGATGGGGCCCTCCGGTTCAGGCAAGGACAGCCTGATCGAGGCCGCGCGTGAGCCTTTGCGCGAGTTGAACTGCGAAGTCATGCGTCGAGTAATTACCCGATCAGCGGAATCCGTGGGGGAGGACGCTATCGGCGTGACGCCCGAAGAGTTCGAGCTACGCCAGCAAGCCGGGGGCTTCTCGCTGGCCTGGCACGCCAATGGGCTGGCTTATGGCATCCCGGCAGAAATGGACGAATGGTTGCGTGCTGGGCGATGCGTACTGGTGAACGGCTCACGCGCCAACCTGCGTCAGGCGCTTGAGCGCTACCCGACACTGTTGCCGGTGCTGCTGACGGTCAAGGACGAGGTCTTGCGTGAACGCCTGCTCAGGCGTGGCCGGGAGAAGCCTGAGCAGATCGATGCGAGGCTGGCGCGCAATGCGCTGTTCAAGGACAGAAGGGCAACTGATTTGCCCGTGCATCTGATCGACAACTCGGGCGACCTGGCGGACGCCGTTAAGCAACTGCTGAACTTGATCCGGCTTAACGAAGCACCGGATCAAATTTGATCTTGCGCCCGGCCACCAGGGCCAGCACAAACAACACTGCAAATACGCCGCAGCCAATCAGGGGAAGGGTGACTGCGGTTTCCTCGAACAGCGAAAAATGCACAACGCCACTCAATAAGGCGAGGATCAGAAACCCTGCGGCTGATTTGGACATGCTGTACTCCTGAAGATATTTCAAAAAACCAGACGTTCGGTGTCGCGCGTCGGCAGTGCTTGCTCAGGCTCATTGACCGCCTGCGCCGCGAAGTCGCTCTGATTGCTCAGCACCGCCCACTGCGGCGCTTTCTGCACCTGCAAATAATGCGGCATACGCTGAGCAACCGGTTCAGCACTCTCGGGGACAAAATGAAAGCCAACCAAAACCGCTAGTGCGATTGCGTTTGCGAGCAGGAGAGTGCTGTTCATGGGGCGGACTCCGTTTGTTCTGTTATGAGAACAGACATAGCAGCCGTCGTGCCAACAGTCTAACCGCTGTGAAGTCCTTTAAAAACAAGCATTTGGAAGGGTTTTTCACAAGGCGCGGGTTGCAATCTGCAATGATGGCTCTTTGGGGGAGTGCAAATTGCACGGTAAATCTTCCCGCAGCATTGCAAGGCGCCTGCCTACACTTAAAAAGCCCACGGACGACATGACAAATCAAGGGCCGGCCGTTAACATGCACGCCGTCCGTCGCGCCGTGTCCGGCCGCGATAA
Organism: Pseudomonas sp. RSB 5.4; assembly: GCF_037126175.1. Taxonomy (NCBI): domain Bacteria; kingdom Pseudomonadati; phylum Pseudomonadota; class Gammaproteobacteria; order Pseudomonadales; family Pseudomonadaceae; genus Pseudomonas; species Pseudomonas sp. RSB 5.4. Next base: position 2,976,118 of record NZ_CP146986.1, on the reverse strand, counting down.
CTCAGTGTCTCAGTAGCTCAATCGGATAGAGCATCCCCCTCCTAAGGGGAAGGTTGGCAGTTCGAACCTGCCCTGGGACACCATATAATTCAAGGCCTACAGCCATTTCGCGGTTCACCAGAATAATGGTGACAGCAGGGTGGCAGCAACAGGCAAAAGAAAGCCCCGATCGGTTGTACCTGATCGGGGCTTTTTTGCGACCGATAACTATGGGATGGTTACTGACAGTCCAGAGTTCGGACCGGGAGGCAGACCCAAAACGGTATCGATACCGGTCGTTGCACGCAGATCATCAAGTAGCTGTTGCGGATCAAATTTCTTGCCGATTATCGCCTCAGACTCTGCGCGGGGGGCTGCAGATGGGCGCGCTCGGTAAGCAATGAGGTAAGGGATATCTTCGGCCAGCGCCTTCAGGCACAGCCCTCTAATATAAAATCGGTTGAACTCACCTTCTGCAAGGGTATCTGGGGCTGTAACCGGTATTTGTGCTTGGGTAAATCCGCCGCTCGGTTTAGCTCGATTTTCATGGCTTTTGAGCAATCTTTGCTCTCGGATTTGACCCGCTAACCATACATCGGAGTGGTTTCCCGCTGCTTCTTTGAGGGTGTCAGGCCAAAGTCGGATACCTTCTTCGTTCAGCCGTGGGCTCGTGTAGATAGTCCCTTTGTCCAGATCGAATGTTACTTCTTTGACCATATTTGCGCGGACATCTACATCCATGTCCCTGTACTCAAGACCCATGATTACTTTCCTTCGTTATCCATCGCAGGCAAGACCTTGCCCTCTTGAGGTGTAGGCCGGAAGTCAATCAGCCGCCCTAGACATCGCCTACCGCGTCATCACTCCGACGCAGTCGGTCTGACGCTAGCACTTTGATGGCTTCGCCTTCAACAGACTCAGATCAGTGCATATCAAGGAATTGTTGCAAGGAATCTCAGCTTGATGCCGCGTCTCTGATGCGAAGCACGGTTGTGGTTGAACAATTAGCGTGCCGGGCTGTAGCACGGATGCCCAAGCCGGCGCTGAGCAGTTCGGTCACGCGCCTATGCAGATCAGCATCAACGGGGCGCCCCTGGTACTTACCCGCGGCCTTGGCCTTCTCGATGCCTTGAGCCTGTCGCTCGCGGCGCTGTTCGTAATCCTTGCGCGCAATAGCGGCCATCATTTCTACCAGCATCGAGTTGATCGCGCCCAGCATTCGGCCGGTGAACTCATCGCGCTTGGTGTCCTGCATTCCCTGGTGGCTGGTCGGCAGATCGAGCGCAACGATGCGCAAGCCTTTGGAGTCGATCGCAGCCTTGAGCTTCTGCCAATCCTCAACAGGAAGGCGCGAGAGGCGGTCTATCGACTCCACCAGCAAGACGTCACCCTTACGCGCATCTTTGAGCAGGCGCACCAGTTCAGGCCGATCTGCCGATGCGCCGCTGACATTCTCCAGGTACACACTCGCTAATTACCTTGTTGTGGTCAGTGGCGAATTGCTCGAGCGATGCCCGGGCGCGGCCGGCGTCCTGCTCTTCAGTGGATGCTCGGAGGTATGCGCGGATGAACATGATGTGCTGTCCGTATCAGTTAAGGTGTTCTACTAATACTGTTGTACTATGAGTGTTACTTATCAAGCTGAAAGCGCAAATAAACGTGAATTTGCGCGTATCAGTTCGGGCATACTCAAAAGGACGGACCAGCGGAAGGCGGTGGTAACCGATCACAGCTCAAACCTTAAGCTACAACCTGAATTTTTGTTTTTGAGTTTGTTTTGAATCTATTTCCAGAAATTGGAGATTGGTAGATATCTTCGTCTAAGAAACGGAGGAGTTCCTTTAGCCTCCGCTTGTCTTCAGGAAATGTAAGTTTGTACTGCTCCCCAAACTCTTCTATATCTACAGTTATTCCGAAGCCCGCTGCAGCAGTTCTAATATCACTAGGGGTGCAGCGCTCAAGAATTCCCTCTTGATTTATGAAGGTTACTTTTTTGCGAATCCAATTGTCTAGATTGGCATTAAGCCATTCCTCATTGAATCCGTGAAACTTTTCCGCGTTAAAGAAGTTGTTAACCTCTTCCTGGGTGCTTTCGTGGTAGTAAGCATCCATGTCAAAGAGCCTTCGTACGTTGTGGAGGCTAACAAAACGCAATTCGGCTGGGTCGGTAGCAGCGCTATTCTGACTTAAAACAGCAGTAGGTTTGTTGTCTAGTGTCATACCTACGCCGGTCAGGCGACGAAATGTATTTTGATCGTAAAATAAAGAAAATCTACCTGCGGTAATAGCTTGTCGTTTATCGAACGCCTGTAACATAACAGTAGTTTTTCCATCTATGGTAACGCCCGCAAAAAGCGCCTTTACCGTTGACAGCCCTTCCTCTGTTGGCTCCCAAATGCCTACGTCTTGAGGGCTGCGTACGGCTGATAAGACCCCGTCAATGTCATCGAAGTTTCGAATGATAAGTAACTCGTTATCGAGTGGTCTGTAACGTGCGTCAAAATCAATTTCTTCCTTGTCTGCCGTGAAGAAGTTGATTTGGCGGCGAACCTCAGTTTTTAGATCGTTTTGCAAAGGTGCGGTCGTTATAACGCGCAAAATTCGCGGCGTGGTTTGAAGTAGTACGAATAAATCCATTTCATTGCTCCTTGCTCGCATCAAGAACTGTATGAGAAGTTACATATCGCACGTGAGTTACTTCGGAGGGGACGTGTATTTTTGATCTCGTGATCAATAAGAGATTTGCACCGTTGCTCAATTGAATTTCAAAAAATTTGTAACCGCATAGCGCGAGTATGGGGTTTGCATAGGAGGCTTTTGAAACCCAGATGAAAACAAAAAATGTCGCTGCGAAGAAAGAAAATGTGACGGCGTCTACGAAGTAAGATCCACCGCCAAGAATAGGGAGCATGTATGCGACGAAGTATCCTGAGATTTCTTTGTCTGCTGGCTTGGTAGAGCTCACTGTTATTGTGGTTCGATTAAGCCGTTTTGAGCTAGCAACTATGATCTCTAAACAGATACCGCAAAGAACCAGCGAGACCGCGGCGACTAGGAGTGCTTTCAGGCAATCTTGTTGTACTTTATAAACTAAGAAAGCCAGCGTCAATCCAATCGGCGCAATAGTGGTCGCGACAAGTGCAAATTTCATCAAAAAACCTAGCATTCAGCGATCCTTGAGCTGTGGGATTTCCGTGCATTCGAAAATGCGCTAAGTCGTAATGATAGATCTTTGTCACTGGTTGTATGTACAGTATTTTTTGCCGTTCGTCCGTATTCCTTAGGTTGACGGTAGGTTTCATTTGAGAGAAGTCAAATGCTGAACACCTATGTTTTGTCTTCGGCATAGATCGAGGTCGAGATAATCATGCCTCCCCACCGGCGTTCGCCGATGCAGATCGGCACCGGGTTGCCGCTCGCCGTGGTGTTCTTGGCGCTGCCGAATGCATAGGACGGAGCGTTCTCAGGGGAGTTGCTTTGCTTCAAGCCAGTAGCTTGAGGGCTCAGCATCTGGATGACTCCGCTGGCTGCGAGTGCAATACCTGGTGCCAGGGTTGCGCCGTTCGTTACGGAGCTCATGGCGATAAAGACCACGCCAAGTACAGTTTGAAACAGACCTGCACGCTAGCTCCCTGCGATTACCTGGATGCTTCCTTCGCTGGCTGCGTCGCGCAGGCGCCCCCCACGCCGCGGCTACCTCTGAGCGAGTCGGTTTGTGTTGTCGACCTCGAGCGGTCTTTGCTGTGCTCATGGGATGGCCTCTAGTGGATTTGAATTGGCTTCAAACCCATCACGATCAGCAATAAGGGAAAGCCTTCGGTTTATCGGCTGACTATCCAGCGGCTGCGAAAGACCATAGTTTTACATATCGTTTCCTACTCAAATGCACTCAAAGCTGATTGCGCTGGCCACGCAAAAGCTATCTGCTCCCATCTGGACTCAATCCTGCACTAGATCAGCTGATATCACGATTTAATGTTGTCCATAAAGCTATCATGTCGTTTTTGAATAACTAGCGGCTTTGGTTTCAGCTCGTACGCTTGCAGTAAGCGTTTCGCTGATTTTTTATTCATGTATTTTAATTTTGCTTCAGCTAACACTTCGGCAGTTGGGGCGGTGGAACGATGAAGAAGTAAGCTAAATGCTTCGTTTTTTAAATCGTCGCTTGCAATTTCTATTTCTTCAATTGTTAGGTAAGCCTTTGTTATATGCTCCCACACGCAAAGCTCTCTTTCAGGGTTAGAGTCACGAGTGAAGCCCTCTAACCACTCCTCCACTTTAGAAGGAAATATTTTTGAAAGCAACATTGCGACTATTTTGATTCTGTCAGCTTGGTCGGATGATAAGGAACTTGTTCCGACGGGAGCTCTTTTGATTTTATCGTAGGCAATTCTGACTGGTTCTTGGCTATCTTCAGGAATTGAAATTCTACGTTCGATAGCTTCTACGTTGGATTTAGTGAGTTTAGGCTCTCGTAACTTGATCATGTACGGTTTCGGTGGCGTTATCCCGAGCGTTGTGTTGATTTGGGCGCAAGTCTCATAGACTAAGGAGGCTGCGACCGAGGGAGTTGTTCGGAAGAATTCACGTCGACCATGAATTCGAAACGCCTTCAGCCTTTTGTGAATGGCCGTTTCTGCTTGCTTGCAGTCACCTACAGAGTAAGCGGTGACAATGTCAAAAGGGATTGGCACACCCGTCGAGCCATTGTAAATTTGCTTAGCCCGCGTATCCGGCTCGAATCTAGTTAAACCGATTTTTACTACGTATGGACCGAAAATCTCATTCTGAAGAACATATATGTAGCCTGGCGTCATTCGCTTCATCCCTGGTGGTTGAGTATAATTCTGAAGATTTCGATTTGGCGGGCTGGTGTTTAGAAAATTCTTTGGCTTTGCAGTTGCTCTTTGTCACTCGCTTTGATGTGATCTAGGGAAGTGAAAAAACTCGGATTAACATCTAGCTTTCCATCGACGATTTTATGGCAGTGAATTTGCGCTTTCTTGCCATGAGCTTCGAGGTAATGGTGGGCTGCTTTGTGGCCTTCTAGTAGAAGCGAGTCCACATCTATGCCTTCTGTGGTTTTGAGCAATAGCCGAATCACTACGGAGGTATCAATGTCTTCAAAGTACACTATATCTCGGTATTCTAGGTACGCATGATCTGGTAGCTTAACTTTTTTTATTATTGTGTCCACCATTGCGCCGACAGGACGCTTTAGTAGGCGGTCATAGAATTCGTCAAAAACTTTTTTTGCAAAGCAGGTGCCAAGGAATAATATTACCGTACCTGCAATTTCAAGTCCGCCGAGCGCTTTTGGTCTGAAGTCCAATCTTAGAGAGGGTATGTCTTGAAAAGACTTACTCGAGTAATCCCAGTCTTCACTTTCAAGCATAGGATCTAAATAATTTTCTCGGATTGTTGTTACCTCCGAGATAAATCGGCTATGACCTTCAAGCGCGAAAGTATAGGTGGTTTTCATCAGCACTCCATTGGTCATTGTTCTACGCTAAATGCGCGACACCGATTTCTTGGCATATGGCCATCATCCTAGCGGCAGGCCGAATGGTTCGCAAATGCGGAAAGTCGTTTCTGGTGAACGATAGGATGCTAGAAATTTTGAGTCTTTCCTGTTGCGTTTCAGAGCCTCGCCAAGGCTCGCAAAAAAGCCCCGCACAGGATGATCTGGCGGGGCTTTTTCATGCTCGTGATAAGTGGCTCAGTTCAGTGCTCCACCGTCGGCCTTGCCAATTGAGGTGCTGACCTCGATCACATGCCGGCGCCCGTTGACCGCGTAACTGCGCCCCTCTGTATCAACGTCCGGTTTGCGCAGTGCCAGTTGTGCGAACAAGCCATGTTTTTCGTCGTAGCTGCCAAACCAGTCAATCAGTTTTCCGATGTAGCATTCGTTACCGATAATCACCGGCAGGTCCAAAACATCTTCCACCGAGTAATGCACCGGGCCGTAGCTGTAGTAATCGCTCTCGCCTGCGCCTGTTGCAGGAATCGGGCAAAGAGGCGTGCGCTGAGTGTCCGGTTTATGGGGGCGTGCTTCGTTCGCCTTGGTGATTGCCTGATTGAGCGTAAGCCGCAGATCAGGCTCCAACTCAAAGGTGCTGGTGCCGTCATCCTTGTGTTGGGTGGTGAGCACGTTCAAGTAGTAGCCATATCGCACCGTCACGGTGGGCACTTCACGGTTGATCTTCAACGGATTGAGCAAGTAGATGTGATCAACGCCGTAGGCACCGTTGCGGTAGGCGAGGTAAATATTGCCCCGCGCCTTGATCCAGTATGCCGATTGGTTGGCTCCGCGATCATTGGTATAGAACAGCGCGCTTTCAGGCTCAGGAGACCTTTTGACAAAATGGTCACCGTCTCGGCGCCAGGTTTCCACGTAGGTAAACATGCCGGTGCCACCGGCGTAAGTCTGGACGATCAGGTCTCGTTGCCCGTCGCCGTCCATGTCCAGCAACGAGTAGGAGGTTTGACCGGTTTCTGCTGCCGCATCGAGTTCGGTGGCGGTCAGTGCCTTCCATTCATCCGGTGTAACGTCTTTGGGAATCGAAGCTGGAAAGTGCGTTTGCTCGCTGGGGTTTTCTTTGTCGGAGTCGCCTGAAAACGATGTCTCTTCAGAGTTGAAAGCCAGTGAAGCCAGCACTCGTTCAACCGCCACCTCGCGATTGCCGCCCTCGCTGGCCGCTTGAATGCTGCGTTGCAGATCTTCCAGAACCTGTTTGTCGATGCCGGTCGGTCTGTGCGCAATGGCATCCATCTGGTGCGCCTGTAATAACTTCAGCCGGCCACGATAACTTTGTTCAAGGCAAGCAATATCCGCTTCGCACTGATTACGTGTCTTGAGCCACAACCGTTGTGTGCGCTTGAGTTCAGATTGCTCATCACCGGAGATCTTCATCAGCTCCCGATAAGCCGCACCCATCTGCGCATCCAGCGCATACAACCCTTTATCCGCACAGACAGCATTCTCCACGGCACTCGCCGCTTTTGCACAATCCATTCCGCCCGCCATCGCCTGCTGGAAAAACAGCAGCGCACAGGCGGACACGATGCAACGTCCTTTGATGTACACGAGATAAACCCTGTAGTGAAAAGATGACTCGGCGCGCAGGGTAATCGCTGCACAAGGAATCTTGAACCCCTCCACTTCAGAGAACCCCACTCCTTGCCGATAACTCATTCGGCGACCTCAGACTCGCGCGAAATCGCTTGATAGCATTTGGCCTCCAGCTATCATCTGCGCGCCTGTGAAAACGCCCCCGGTTCACCTACTTCAATTGCCTGGAAATCCTCGATGCTGTCGTATCACCAAAAGAGTTTTCTGATCGTCGATGATTTCTCGGATTTCCGCAGTTCCGTACGCTCGATGCTGCGTGAGCTGGGGGTCAAGGACGTGGATACCGCCGATACCGGCGAGCAGGCGCTGAAGATGTGTGCGCAGAAGTCTTATGACTTCATCCTGCAGGATTTCCACCTCGGTGACGGCAAGAAGAACGGCCAGCAGGTGCTGGAAGACCTGATGTCGGAAAAGCTCATCAGCCATGAAGCGGTGTTTGTCATGGTGACGGCCGAGACCAGTCAGGCGATGGTGCTCAGTGCCCTGGAGCATGAGCCGGATGCCTACCTGACCAAGCCGTTCAACCGCTCCGGCCTGGCGCAGCGTCTGGAGCGTCTGGAGCAGCGCAAGACGTTGCTCAAACCGATTCTGCAAGCCCTTGATCGCGGTAAACCGGTCGAGGTGCTCAATGCCTGCATTGCGCTGTGCAAGCAGGACATCCGTTATTCGCCGCTGTGCCTGCGTTATCGCGCCGATGCGCTGCGTGACATGAATCAGAACGAAGCGCTTGAACGCCTTTACGACAGCATCATCGCTGACCGGCCGTTGCCGTGGGCATTTGCCGGGCTGGGCAAGTTGTTGTTCAAGCGTGGGCAAGTGGCGCAGGCCAAGGGTGTCTACGAAAAAGCGCTGAAGGTGTTCCCGATGATGCCGGCGCTGTACGACGGCATGGCCGATGTGCTGGTCGCCGAGGGCGATACCAAAGGCGCGCAGCGGGTGCTGGAGGAGGCCATTCGCTTATCGCCGCTGGCGGTGCGCCGGCAGGCGTTGCTCGGCAAACTGGCGATGGCCAACGAAGACTTTGACACCGCGTCCCGGGCCTATCGCCAGGCCGTGGCGCAGGGCGCGCAGTCGCGGTTCAAGGACCCGGAAAGCAACCTCGGTCTGGCTCATGCCTTGATCAGCAAGGGCAGTGAGCGCGGTCTCGACACGCGCACGCGGCTGGAGATCAACACCACGCTCAGCGCCGTCGCCAAAGAGAACCCGTCTGACCCGGGCCTGCAGATTCGTGCGCGCTTGATGAAGGCCACCAGTCTGCTGCTCAACGATGCCGAGACCGCCGACAAGCTCACCGAGCAAGCGCTGATGCGCCTCGACGGCATGGAGCAGTTCATGAGTCCCGAGGCGGCGCTGCTGGTTGCCAAGCAGTTGCAGATGCTCGGGCAGGCCGAGGCGGGCACTTCGATGCTCAAGAGCTGCGCGGAGATCTACGGTGACGATCCGGCAGTGATGAAAGACATCGCCAAGCTCACCGACGACCCGACTATTCTCAGTTCGAGCAACGCCGCCGCCGACCTCAACCGTCAGGGCGTGCGCGTGTACAAGACCGGCAATCTGGTGGAGGCACGCGAGGTGTTCCGCAAGGCACTGAAGATGCAACCGAAGAACATCAGTATCGCGCTGAACATGGCCCAGTCGCTGCTGCACGGCACCGACACAAGTGTGCCGTCGGCGGAGCTGGAAGAATGTCGGGCCTGCCTGAAAATGGTCGGCCTGATGCCCGACACCGACGCGCGTTATGCGCGTTATCAGAAGCTGAAAAGCAAGGCGTTTGGCGAATGAACCAAGACGAGCAGGCGCTGGATTTCTCCACGGTGATCGCCTCCACCGTTCACGATATGAAAAACTCGCTGGCGATGCTGATGCAGGCCCACAGCCAGTGGCTGGCGCGGTTGCCCGAAGGGCAGCGCGGTGGGGCCGAGCAGGGTGTGATCGATTTCGAGTTCGCCCACCTCAACGGCATGCTGGTGCAGTTGCTCGGGCTGTACAAGCTCGGCGTCAACCAGATGCCGCTGCAACCGGCGTATCACGAACTTGATGATTTCATCGAGGCGCAACTGGCATCGCACCAAGAGGTGTTCGCCAGTCGCGGGATCATCGCCACCTATGAAGTCGATCCGCTGAGTCCGTTGGGTTTCTTCGATCGCGAGTTGGTTGCCTCAGTGTTGGGCAACTGCATCAACAACGCGATTCGTTATGCCCGCGAGTCGCTGCTGATTACCGTCAGCGACGAGGCCGGGCAACTGGTGTTGAGCATCAACGATGACGGCGACGGTTACCCGGCCGAGATGCTCGAGCGGCAGGCCGATTACGTGCAGGGCATCAATCACAGCAGTGGCAGCACCGGGTTGGGTCTGTATTTCGCCAACCGGATTGCCGCGTTGCATCAGCGCAATGGCGTGGTCGGGCACACCGAAATTCGCAATGGCGGACCACTGGGTGGCGGGGTGTTCAGCCTTTATCTGCCGTGACCCGGGTTTTTGTTTGACGCTGCTTGATATTCCGAACAGCCGGAGCCTATTTTGTACGGGTCGCCGTTCGCGGCTCGCACAATAACAAGGATTGCGTCATGACAACCGATGGCCAGCGTTCACTCGCGCAGCGACTGACCGGCATTGATGAGATTGAATGTGTCACGCCGGATTTGAACGGTGTGCCGCGCGGCAAAGTGATGACTGCCGAGGGTTTCCTCGAAGGGCGGCGTTTGCAGATGGCACGGGGGGTGCTGCTGCAATGCATCATGGGCGGTTATCCGCCGGCGCGGTTTTACGGCAGCGATGACGGCGACCTGGCACTGGTGGCCGAGCCGAGCATGATTCATCCTCTGCCATGGAGCGACGAGCCACGTGCCCTGGCCATCTGCGATGCCGACGAACTGAGCGGCGAAAGCTCCAATCTGTCGACCCGCGGTCAACTCAAAAAAGTCATCGCCCGTTACGCTGCGCGCGGTCTGGCGCCGGTGGTGGCGACCGAGCTGGAATTTTTTGTCTTCGCCCCGAACACCGATCCGACTCAGCCGTTCCGTCCGCCGGTAGGCCTGGATGGACGCCGCGAGGATGGTCAGTCGGCGTTCAGCGTCAGTTCCAACAATGGTCTGCGGCCGTTCTTCAGCGAAGTCTATAAATGCATGGCGGCCCTCGGTCTGCCACGCGATACCTTCATGCATGAAATGGGCGTCAGCCAGTTCGAGATCAACTTGCTGCACGGTGATCCGCTGTTGCTGGCCGACCAGACTTTCCTGTTCAAACACCTGCTCAAGGAAGTCGCGCTCAAGCATGGTCTGAGCGTGGTGTGCATGGCCAAGCCGCTGGCACACACGCCCGGTAGTTCGATGCACATTCACCAGAGCATCGTCGAGATCGCCACTGGCAACAACGTGTTCAGCGACGAGAACGGCCAGCCGACCGCAATGTTCCGCCATTTCATCGGCGGGCAGCAGGCGGGCATGGCTGATTTCACCGCACTGTTTGCACCGAACGTGAACTCCTATCAGCGTCTGTGTCACCCGTATGCTTCACCGAACAATGCCTGCTGGTCCCACGACAATCGCGCGGCAGGGCTGCGGATTCCGGCCAGTTCGCCGGTGGCCCGGCGGGTCGAAAATCGTTTGCCTGGCGCCGATGCCAATCCGTATCTGGCGATTGCCGCGAGCCTGGCCGCCGGCTTGCATGGTATCGAGCATGAGCTGGAGCCGAGCGCTGCGATTCAGGGCGAATTCGAAGTGCCGGACAATCTTTCGTTGCCGTGTACCTTGCATGCCGCGCTCGAGCGTCTGAAACGTAGCCAATTGGCCAGGGAACTGTTCGGACAGGAGTTCATCGAAGGCTACATCGCTTCGAAGACCATGGAGTTGACCAGCTTCTTTGATGAAATCACTCCCTGGGAACGGCGTGTTCTAGCAGCCCAGGCCTGACGAACTGTCGTCATCGGGCTATCGTTTGGATAGCCCGATACTTACTGCAAGGAGCCGCTCGGAACGCCGATGCGCCAAATCTGGAAATCCTTTCGAGCGCTGTATTTCGCCTCGCTGATGATGTTGATCGGCTCGGGCCTTCTATCTACATACCTGGCTTTGCGCCTGGCCGCTGACCATGTCGATGGGCTGTGGGTCGGTGCGCTGATGGCGGCCAACTATTTTGGACTGGTGCTGGGCGGCAAGATTGGTCACCGGCTGATCGCCCGGGTCGGACACATTCGGGCTTATTCGGCGTGTGCCGGGATCGTCGGCGCGGCGGTGCTCGGACATGGTCTGGTCGACTGGCTGCCGGCATGGCTGGTGCTGCGGACCATCGTCGGTCTGGGCATGATGTGCCAATACATGGTGATCGAGAGCTGGCTCAACGAGCAGGCCGACGCCAACCAGCGCGGGCTGGTGTTCAGCGGTTACATGATCGCTTCGTATCTGGGGCTGGTGCTGGGTCAGCTGATTCTGGTCATGCACCCGGGCCTCGGCCTGGAACTGCTGATGCTGGTCGCGCTGTGTTTTGCCTTGTGTCTGGTGCCGGTGGCGCTGACTCGACGGATCCACCCGGCGCCACTGCATCCGGCACCGATGGAGCCGCGCTTCTTTATCAAGCGGGTGCCGCAGTCGTTGAGCACGGTGCTGGGGGCCGGTCTGATCATCGGCTCGTTCTACGGTCTGGCGCCGCTGTATGCGTCGCAGCAGGGGCTGTCGACCGAGCAGGTTGGTCTGTTCATGGGTAGCTGCATTTTTGCCGGGCTGCTGGTGCAGTGGCCGTTGGGCTGGTTGTCCGACCGTTATGACCGGGCGCTGCTGATCCGTTGCTTTGCCGGGTTCCTGGCGGTGGCAGCGTTGCCGTTGGCGATCCTGCCGCAAGTGCCGCTGGAGGTGCTGTTTGTGGTTGGCTTCCTCTGTTCGCTGGTGCAGTTCTGCCTGTATCCGCTGGCGGTGGCGTTCTCCAACGACCACGTCGAGGGCGATCGCCGGGTGTCGCTGACGGCGATGCTGCTGGTGACCTACGGTGTCGGCGCGAGTATCGGCCCGCTGCTGGCGGGTGTGCTGATGAAGCTGTTCGGCAGTCAGAGTCTGTACGCGTTCTTCAGCTTCTTTGCACTGGTGCTGGTGTGGCGCATTCGCCCGAAAGCCGTGACCAATCTGCATCAGGTCGACGACGCACCGCTGCATCACGTGGCGATGCCGGACAGCATGTCGAGTTCGCCGCTGGTGGCAGCGCTCGATCCGCGAGTGGATGAGCAGGTGGTGCAGGAGCAGATGCAAACCACGGTTACGCCGGAGCCAGAGCCAGAACCCGAGGTTCAGCCTGAAGCTGTGGCAGAAACTGATTCGGCTGATGAGGGTGATAAACCGACACCGGACATCAGTGGGGCCAGACCCTGAGTCGGGTGAGGGTAAGGCTGTTCAGAGGCAGACACTGTAACTGTGGCGAGGGAGCTTGCTCCCGCTGGACTGCGCAGCAGGCCCCGCTTGCCAGATAAAGGGTGGGGGGGCGCTTCGCGCCCCAGCGGGAGCAAGCTCCCTCGCCACAGGTGTCCGTTGCTGGCAGAAAGATTTTTGGCATAAAAAAGGGCAGTCCCGCGAGGGGCTGCCCTTTCTATTTGCCTGTACGAATCACAGATCGTCTTTATCGAACCGGCGTGCTTCACGCTGCAGTTGATAAACGAAGCGCTCGACGTTGCGCGCCGCCTGACCACTGATGTTGTGGAAACGCAGGCCGGCGAAGGTGATGTTGAGCTTTTCTTCGAAGTGCAGATAACGCAGTTCGACCGAAGTCGGCTGATTGCCGAACAGCGGGGTGGCGATCATGCGGTCATAAACCTGGCCCAGTTGCAGGCGATCGGTGATGTCGCCGTCAAAGCGCAGCTTGCAACCGGTGGCGGAAATATCCAGCAGTTTACCGTTGAGCGGTGCCTTGAGCTTTTCGCCACCGAGTTCAACGCTGACCAGATCGGTCAGTTTCAGGGCCGCGCGAAAAGCGTTGCGGCGCTGGTGGTAAACCACTTCGGTCGGCAGTTCGCCGGTGTAGAAGCGGTCACCTTCGGATTCTTCAATGTTCAGCGTGCCGTTGCATTCCCAGGCGATGCGCACGCCTTCGTGAAAGCCTTCGACCTTGAACGGTTCGCCGGCCAGCAGAAAACGCTCGCCATCGCGCGGGATCATCTCGTCCAGGGCAATCGTCGCGGTTTCCCGGTCAACCTTGATCAGGTAGCTCTGGAAGCGCTGACTGCGCTCGTGAAAGGTGATGATCAGCGGATCGTGGCTTTCTTGCAGCTGGCGCAGGTTGCTGGAGATTTCCAGGGGCGTGGTCAGCACCTTTGGTGGCTGCGGAGTATCATCCGCGCTTAGGGCGTTTGGCACGTTTTCTCAATCTCCAGACAAAATTTGACTACGACTAGCCAGCATTTTGCCAGCATGTTTCGCGGGTTGATAGTGCAGGCACATCGAATGGCTCACGCCTGGCTGAGCGTACGCGGCTTGGTGGGCTTGGCGAAAGTGCCTGTGGCGTCATACAACGCTGGTGGCTCGCCCCCGGTGAGGATTTTCAGCTGATTGGCCGTGGTGGCCTGCTGAATCTGGATCGACTGACCGTTTTTGACATTGGCCGCCTGGCACTGGGCAATCAGGTCTGTCAGTACGTCGCTCTGGGACAGCAACTGATCGCCAATGCTCGACTGGCTGGCCAGTTGCTCCAGGCCCTGACGATCGAGCGGCAGGTTGAGGCTGGCGAGGATTTCGCTGCGCTTGCGGCCATGCTGTTCAAGCAGAATGATCAATGCCTGTTTGCGCGCCAGAATATCTTCGAGCAAGGGCATGTCGCGACCGTGCAAGGCGAGGGACTCGGTTTGCAATAACTCCAGCAATTGTTGAGCTGGAGCAAAGTCGTCGGTGATCAGTTGCAATAAATTAGTGTCGTGCATGGCTGGCCTTGGGTTCTAAGCGTCCAAAAGCCTGGCGCCGGCAAAAGCCTAGCGCTGGGCTTCGAAGTTGAGCAGTTTGCTGGCTACACGGTTGCTGTCGACTTTATAGCTGCCATCGGCAATCGCTGCTTTCAACTCGGCCACTCGGGCTTTGTCGACGGCAGGCTGATCGCGCAGCTTGTCAGTGACCTTCTGCAACTGTTGAGCCTCATTGCTGAGGTGTACCGATTCCCCGCTTTTTACGGTACTGGCCGTTTCGGCCGGGGTATTCAGCGGCGCGGAGGTGCCGGTATCGGCGGTTTCCTTGGCGTTGCTGGTACGTGTACTGCCCGTAAGTGACGAGGAGCTGTTCAAACGGCTGAAATCGATGACCATGTTAAAAACCTCTGGGAATTTGGACGCTTGCCATGTTCTCGGCCATCCCCTGGAAAACTTTAGGCTCATTTGCAATGAGCTGCATGCGTCGAAGCGTGTCCTGCTTCGGCACAGTTTAGGGAAGCGTCGAGGCCGGCGCCAGTTTTCTGCTTGAGCGTTTTACATGGCCACTTCCACTTGGCCCGGCGCGATGACCTGCGCCTTGATCACCCGGTTGGAGTTCAGGTTTTTCACCCGGATCTGCTCCTTCAGACCGCCGTTGGCCAGGGCTTCGCCGGGCATGCGTACGGCGAGCGTACCGCTGCGGGCGATGATGACCACCTGATCGCCCTTGCGCACCACTTCAGCCTGTTCCAGATGCACCAGAGTAATGACCTGATCGGCGACCGTTGGTCGGGTTAATTTTTGCCCGATGGCTTCATCCACCGACGTCAGGAAACCCTGATTGATCTGGCTGACGTCGCGTTCACGCAAGGTCACGTCCTGCGGCTCGATAATCCCGGCGCGTTTGAGCGGTCGGGTGGTGGTGACAATCTCGCGAAACAGGCGGACTTGAGCGGGCACGAACACCGTCCAGGGCGAGCTTCCCTCGCAACGGACCTTGACCGTGACCCGGCCCAGCGGACGTGCCGGACTCTCCAGTGACGCTGTCAATTCCTTGTCGCACATAGGCATGCGCATACGTGGGTCGAGCTGGTTGACCTCGATTTCGTAGCGGCCTTCGGTTTGACTGGTAGCCAGATAGTCTTCTACGGTGAACTCAAGAAAGCCCTGAGTGACGCCGATAAGCATGTCAGGCAAGGTAACCGTATCAGCACCGGCAGGGCTGCCAGCGAAAAACAAGCAGACGGCAGACGTCGCGCACAACGCTTTGCGGGTGCGGGAGGTCAGGCGTCGGAAAAATGTCGTTTGAGCGTTCATACGAGTTAAAAAGCAAGCGCCGTGCCGTTTAGCAATGAATGTGCGTCGCAACAACACTTGGCGTTGGTGTAGGAGTCTGGGCATGGCTGGTGTAATGGATTCGGTGAACCAGCGCACGCAACTGGTAGGGCAGAATCGCCTGGAGCTGTTGTTGTTCCGTCTCGACGGTCAACAGCTCTACGGAATCAACGTGTTCAAGGTGCGGGAAGTGCTGCAATGCCCGTCCCTGACGTTGATGCCCAAGTCCAGTCCTGTCGTGTGCGGGGTGGCGAATATCCGGGGGGCGACCATTCCGATCCTTGATCTGGCAATGGCGACCGGTTCCGGAGCGTTGAAAGACAAGAAAAATCCGTTCGTGATCATCACGGAGTACAACACCAAGACCCAGGGTTTCCTGGTCCGCTCGGTGGAGCGCATCGTCAACATGAACTGGGAAGAGATCCATCCGCCGCCCAAGGGCACGGGTCGCGATCATTACCTGACCGCTGTGACTCGAGTCGACAATCAGTTAGTCGAAATCATCGACGTCGAGAAGGTGCTGGCGGAAGTCGCGCCGACCCCCGAGGCGATTTCGGTCGGTGTGGTCGATGTCGAGACCCAGAGCAAGGCGTTGTCGCTGCGGGTATTGACGGTCGATGACTCGTCGGTGGCGCGCAAGCAGGTCACGCGTTGCCTGCAGACGGTCGGTGTCGAAGTGGTGGCGCTGAACGACGGCAAGCAGGCGCTGGATTACCTGCGCAAGCTGGTCGATGAGGGCAAGAAGCCGGAAGAAGAGTTCCTGATGATGATTTCCGACATCGAGATGCCGGAGATGGACGGGTACACCCTGACGGCGGAGATCCGCAGCGACCCGCGCATGCAAAAGCTTCATATCATCCTGCATACTTCGTTGTCGGGGGTATTCAATCAGGCGATGGTCAAGAAAGTCGGTGCCGATGACTTCCTGGCCAAATTCCGTCCTGATGACCTGGCATCCCGGGTAGTCGACCGGATCAAAGCAGCAGATATCAGCTAGGGGCCTTCTGCCCCTGGCGGTCAACACGATTTAAGAGGCGGCATCATTGTCTACGGGTAATTTGGATTTCGAACAGTTCCGGGTCTTCCTGGAAAAAGCCTGTGGCATTTTGCTCGGTGAAAACAAGCAGTACCTGGTCTCGAGCCGTCTCAACAAACTGATGGAGCAGCAAGGCATCAAGTCCCTGGGTGAGCTGGTACAGCGCATCCAGACCCAGCCGCGCAGCGGTTTGCGCGAGCAGGTGGTCGATGCCATGACGACCAACGAAACCCTGTGGTTTCGTGACACCTATCCGTTTGAAGTCTTGAAGAACAAGGTGCTGCCCGAGGCGATCAAAGCCAGTCCCAACCAGCGTCTGCGGATCTGGTCGGCGGCGTGCTCGTCGGGTCAGGAACCGTATTCGCTGTCGATGTCGATCGATGAGTTCGAGCGCAGCAACCTCGGTCAGTTGAAGATGGGTGTGCAGATCGTTGCCACCGACCTGTCCGGCAGCATGCTGAACAACTGCAAGACCGGCGAGTACGACAGTCTGGCGATCGGTCGCGGTTTGTCCGCCGATCGTCTGCAGCGCTACTTCGACCCGAAAGGGCCGGGACGCTGGGCGGTCAAGGCGCCGATCAAGAATCGCGTGGAGTTCCGCTCGTTCAACCTGCTCGACAGCTATGCGAGTCTTGGCAAGTTCGACATCGTGTTTTGCCGCAACGTGCTGATCTACTTCTCCGCCGAGGTGAAGAAAGACATCCTGTTGCGCATTCACAGCACGCTGAAGCCGGGCGGGTATCTGTTCCTCGGCGCTTCCGAAGCGCTGAACGGTTTGCCGGATCATTACCAGATGGTCCAGTGCAGCCCGGGGATCATTTACCAGGCGAAGTGATTGCATCGGCAATACAAAAAACGGGAGTCCTCAGGGGCTCCCGTTTTTTTGTGCCTGAATTATCTCCCTCACACACCACAAATCCCCTGTGGGAGCGGGCTTGCTCGCGAAGGCAGTGTGTCAGAAAAACAGATATCGACTGACTCGACGCTTTCGCGAGCAAGCCCGCTCCCACAGTGGGTCTGTGGTGTGGGTGGAGGGGAGGGCAAGCGGCAGAAAAGCGGCAGCCAGCGGAAGCCGTTTGCCGCTTTTCTGGCATTGCCGCTTTGCCAATGCCCCGCAAGGCCACGGTTTTCGGGGGTTTCTCGCATTGGCACGCGGCTTGCTAAAGCTCAGGTACGAAAAACCGGTCACCCGAAGGTTCCCGACATGAGCATCAGCTTCGATAAAGCGCTCGGCATTCACGAAAAGGCATTGGGCTTCCGCGCCCAGCGCGCCGAAGTGTTGGCCAACAACATCGCCAACGCCGATACCCCGAACTACAAGGCTCGGGATCTGGACTTCTCCAAAGTGCTCGAAGCACAGAGCCAGAAGAACGCCAACGGCACCATCGCCCTGAACATGACCAACAGCCGTCACATCGAGGCTGAAGGCGTGGGCAATGGCGACGAGTCGCTGATGTATCGCACGCCGATGCAGCCTTCGATCGACCAGAACACCGTGGACGCTCAGCTCGAGCAGTCGAATTACGCGGAAAACGCGGTCGGCTTCCAGGCCAGCTTCACTCTGCTCAACAGCAAATTCAAAGGGCTGGTGTCAGCCCTGCGCGGAGAGTAATCCATGTCCCTGTCTAGCGTTTTCAACATTGCCGGCAGCGGCATGAGCGCACAAACCACGCGTCTGAACACCGTGGCTTCGAACATAGCCAACGCCGAAACTGTCTCGTCGAGCATCGACCAGACTTACCGCGCCCGTCACCCGGTGTTCGCCACCATGTTCCAGGGCGGCCAGAACAGCGGCAGCAACTCGCTGTTCCAGAGCCAGGACGCTGCAGGGCAGGGCGTACAGGTGCTTGGCGTGGTCGAAGACCAGAGCAACCTCGAAGCGCGCTACGAGCCGAACCATCCGGCCGCTGACGCCAAGGGTTACGTCTACTACCCGAACGTCAACGTGGTGGAAGAAATGGCTGACATGATTTCCGCGAGCCGGTCGTTCCAGACCAACGCCGAAATGATGAACACCGCCAAAACCATGATGCAGAAGGTGCTGACCCTCGGTCAGTAATAAGGGGCGACTGCCATGAGTGTTTCCGATACCACCAGCAGCTTGAGCATGAATGACATCCTGGCGAACTCGTCGAAGAAGACCAGTTCGACCGCCGATGGCATTGCTTCTGCGACTAACAGTTCCACCGGCGGCCAGGCGCTGGGCAAGGATGCGTTCCTGCAATTGCTGGTCACCCAGCTGAAAAACCAGAACCCGCTCGACCCGCAGGACAACAGCGCGTTCGTTGCGCAGTTGGCGCAGTTCAGCAGCCTGGAAGGCATCACCACGCTTAACAGCACCGTCAGCTCGCTGGCCGGCAACTACAACTCCTCGCAGGCCCTGCAGGCGTCGTCGCTGGTGGGCCGCAACGTGATCGTGCAGACCAACACCGTTCAATTGGACGACCCGAGCAAAGGCATGACCGGTTCGGTCACCGTTCCGTCGTCGATTGCCGGCGGCACCGTCAGCATTACCGACAGCAGCGGCACGGTCGTTCGCACCATCGATCTGGGCAGTCGCGCCGCAGGCAGCGCGAGCTTCACCTGGGACGGCAAGGACAAGGACGGCAACCTGGTGAATACCGGTACCTACACCGTCAAGGCCAACGCCTCGATCAATGGCACCTCGACCGATATGGCGACCTATCTGCCAGCCACGGTCAACAGTGTGACCATCAGCCAGACCGGTGGCGAGCTGATGCTCAACCTGTCCGGCAAGGGCACCGTTGCCCTGTCCAAAGTACAAACCATTGGTATATAGAGCCGACTAACCGGCACAAAGGAGTGGAATATGTCTTTCAATATCGGCCTTAGCGGTCTCTATGCAGCCAACAAACAACTGGACGTGACCGGCAACAACATCGCCAACGTCGCGACCGCCGGTTTCAAATCGTCCCGTGCAGAATTCGAAGACGTCTACTCGGCCACTCGCCTGGGTAGCGGCAGCAAGGTCATCGGCAACGGTGTGCGCCTGGCCAACGTGTCCCAGCAGTTCACCCAGGGTGATATCAACAACACTGGCAACGTGTTGGACATGGGCATCAACGGTTCCGGCTTCTTCACCATGAGCAACAACGGCGCGATCACTTACACCCGTGCCGGTACGTTCAAGGTCGACAATGCCGGCTATATCACCAACACCGACTACACCTCGCGTCTGCAAGGTTACGGTGTGGACGCCAACGGCAAGATCATCAACGGCGTGTTGACCGACCTGAAGATCGACACCTCGAACCTGGCGCCGAAATCGACTTCGTTGGTGACTTCGAGCATCAACCTGAACTCCTCGGCAACAAAAATCGTCGATACGGGCGCCAACGCTGTCGTGTTCGATCCGACCAAGCTTGCGACGTACACCAAGTCGTTCAGTACCCCGATCTATGACACTCAGGGCAACTCGCACGTCATGGATCAGTACTTTGTGAAGACTGATGACAATACCTGGAAGGTTTACACCCTGGTGGATGGGCGCAATCCGGACGCTACCGGTAGCGATCCAAGCGATCCTGCCACTCCTCCGGTTGCTTCGACACTGACCTTCGACAGCTCTGGCAATCTCACTCAGGTCAGCACGCCTAACCCGGCGGACCCGGCCAATCCGATTATCAGCAGCGACTTGAAGCTGACCGGCTGGGTACCGGGCACCGTGACCAACGGCAAATTCACGCCTAACGGCGCGTCTGCCAACACCAATGGCGTGACCATTTCCATGGCCAAGACCACTCAGTTTAACGCTGATACCGCGCGTTCGATCCCGACTCAGGACGGTTACGCCACTGGCCAGATCACCAACCTGACCATCGACGGTACCGGTACCCTGTTCGCCAACTTCAGCAACAACCAGAGCAAGGCCATCGGCCAGGTTGCGCTGGCCAGCTTCACCAACGAACAAGGCCTGCAGGCTGTCGGCGGTACTAGCTGGAAAGAGACGTTCGCCTCGGGTATCCCGGGTTACGATGCGCCGGAAACCGGTACACTCGGTTCGATCGCGTCCAACTCGCTGGAAGAGTCGAACGTTAACCTGACCAACGAACTGGTGGACCTGATCAAGGGCCAGAGCAACTATCAGGCGAACGCCAAGACCATTTCGACTCAGAGCACCATCATGCAGACCATCATTCAGATGACCTGATTGCGGTTTCTGGTTGTGCAAGAGCCCCTCTTTTTGAGGGGCTTTTTTGTGGGCGGCTATTGGGTGGCAGCTGTTTTGATTGGGTGAATATCCGTTGCTTCGGGTGCTGCGGCTGGCGGTTTCGCCCTTGCGGCGAGTCACTTTTTCAGACGCCAAAAAGTAACCAAAAGGCTGGGCCCCAGCGTTCGGCCCTCGCTTAGGCTCGGGTTCCTTCGCTGCGGGATTCATCCGGGGGCATCGCCTCCGGTTTGCTTCGCTGCACCTCCTCTCGATGTGTTCGACTTCGTCGAACGGTCGCTGCGCTCCCATCCCCGGATAAATCCCTCCACTCAGCCTGCCGAAGGGGCCGGTACGGCAAGATCAAGAGCTGCAGCCGAGCTTGCGCTCATCCTGTTGAGTGGTGAAAAGCGGATGCGGTGGACTGTTGATTTGCGTGGGGGCCAGCCTGCCAGATGTACTCATCCTCTGTAGGAGCTGCCGAAGGCTGCGATCTTTTGGTCTTTGGCAGCAGCACTGAAGATCAAAAGATCGTAGCCTCGTTGCTCTCGACAGCTCCTACAGGTAAATGGCGGGCAAAAGAAAACCCCCGACAAACCAGAAGTCTGTCGGGGGTTTCTTTTGCCTGGAGAGATCAGGCGCCTCGCAACGCCTGACTCAGCTCAGCTTATTGGCAAGCTTCGCAATCCGGCTCGTCGATCGCGCAAGCCTTTGGCACTGGAGCCGGACCTGCCGGAGCGGCCAGAACCGAATCGTCGCCGTGGTTGCCGCCGCTGGAAACAGCGTTCAGCTTGCCGGTGTTGATGGTCGACTTCTCGGTGCTGGTCGCGGCCAGGGCACGGAGGTAGTAGGTGGTTTTCAGACCACGGTACCAGGCCATGCGGTAGGTCACGTCGAGCTTCTTGCCCGATGCGCCGGCGATGTACAGGTTCAGCGACTGAGCCTGGTCGATCCACTTCTGACGACGGCTGGCGGCGTCAACGATCCACTTGGTGTCCACTTCGAACGCGGTCGCGTAGAGCTCTTTGAGTTCTTGCGGGATGCGCTCGATCTGCTGAACCGAACCGTCGTAGTACTTCAGGTCGTTGATCATGACCGAGTCCCACAGACCGCGCGCCTTGAGGTCGCGAACCAGGTACGGGTTGATCACGGTGAATTCGCCCGACAGGTTCGATTTCACATACAGGTTCTGGTAGGTCGGTTCGATCGACTGCGATACGCCGGTGATGTTGGCGATGGTTGCGGTCGGTGCGATGGCCATGATGTTGGAGTTACGAATGCCTTTCTGAACACGGGCGCGAACCGGTGCCCAGTCCAGGGTTTCGTTCAGGTCAACGTCGATGTACTTCTGGCCACGTTGCTCGATCAGGATCTGTTGCGAATCCAGTGGCAGGATGCCTTTGGACCACAGCGAACCGTTGAAGGTCTCGTAGGCACCACGCTCGTCTGCCAGGTCGCAGGACGCCTGGATCGCGTAGTAGCTGACCGCTTCCATCGACTTGTCGGCGAACTCGACGGCAGCGTCGGAACCGTAAGGGATGTGCTGCAGATACAGCGCGTCCTGGAAACCCATGATGCCCAGACCGACCGGACGGTGGCGGAAGTTGGAGTTCTTCGCTTGCGGCACCGAGTAGTAGTTGATGTCGATCACGTTGTCGAGCATGCGTACGGCAGTGTTCACGGTGCGTTGCAGCTTGGCGGTGTCCAGCTTGCCGTCGACGATGTGGTTCGGCAGGTTGATCGAGCCCAGGTTGCAAACGGCGATCTCGTCCTTGTTGGTGTTCAAGGTGATCTCGGTGCACAGGTTCGAGCTGTGAACCACGCCGACGTGCTGCTGCGGGCTACGCAGGTTGCACGGGTCTTTGAACGTCAGCCATGGGTGGCCGGTTTCGAACAGCATGGAGAGCATCTTGCGCCACAGGTCTTTGGCCTGGATGGTCTTGAACAGCTTGACCTTGCCCGGGTACTCGGTCAGGGCTTCGTAGTACTCGTAGCGCTCTTCGAAGGCTTTACCGGTCAGGTCATGCAGGTCCGGAACTTCGGATGGCGAGAACAGGGTCCACTTGCCGTCGTCGAAGACACGCTTCATGAACAGGTCAGGGATCCAGTTGGCGGTGTTCATGTCGTGGGTACGACGACGATCATCACCGGTGTTCTTGCGCAGCTCGATGAACTCTTCGATGTCCATGTGCCAGGTTTCCAGGTAGGCACACACAGCGCCTTTGCGCTTGCCACCCTGGTTGACGGCTACAGCGGTGTCGTTCACCACTTTCAGGAACGGCACCACGCCTTGCGACTTGCCGTTGGTGCCCTTGATGTACGAGCCCAGTGCGCGAACCGGGGTCCAGTCGTTGCCCAGGCCGCCAGCGAATTTCGACAGCATGGCGTTGTCGTGGATCGCGTGGTAGATGCCCGACAGGTCGTCCGGAACGGTGGTCAGGTAGCAGCTCGACAGCTGTGGACGCAGGGTGCCGGCGTTGAACAGGGTCGGAGTCGACGCCATGTAGTCGAAGGACGACAACAGGTTGTAGAACTCGATCGCACGGTCTTCTTTCTGCTTCTCTTCGATTGCCAGGCCCATGGCCACGCGCATGAAGAAGATCTGCGGCAGTTCGAAACGCACGCCATCCTTGTGGATGAAGTAACGGTCGTACAGGGTCTGCAGGCCCAGGTAGGTGAATTGCTGATCACGCTCGTGGTTGATCGCCTTGCCCAGTTTTTCCAGGTCGAAGGTGGCCAGCACAGGGTTCAGCAGTTCGAACTCGATACCTTTGGCAACGTAGGCCGGCAGCGCCTTGGCGTACAGCTCGGCCATTTCGTGGTGAGTGGCGCTTTCGGCCACACCGAGGAAGCCCAGGCCTTCGGCACGCAGGGTGTCCATCAGCAGGCGCGCGGTCACGAACGAGTAGTTCGGCTCACGTTCAACCAGGGTACGCGCGGTCATCACCAGTGCGGTGTTGACGTCGTTCAGGGCCACGCCGTCGTACAGGTTCTTCAGGGTTTCGCGCTGGATCAGGTCGCCATCGACTTCAGCCAGGCCTTCGCAGGCTTCGGTGACGATGGTGTTCAGGCGGCCCATGTCCAGCGGCGCGAGGCTGCCGTCGGCGCGGGTAATACGGATCGACGGGTGCGCGTCGACCGCAGCTTCGACCGGAGCGTGAGCAGCGCGTTCTTTCGAACGGCCGTCACGGTAGATCACGTAGTCGCGAGCGACTTTCTGCTCGCCGGCACGCATCAGGGCCAGTTCGACCTGGTCCTGGATTTCTTCGATGTGGATGGTGCCGCCCGACGGCATGCGACGCTTGAAGGTCGCGGTGACTTGTTCGGTCAGACGGGCAACGGTGTCGTGGATTCGCGACGAAGCGGCAGCGGTGCCGCCCTCAACTGCGAGAAACGCTTTGGTGATAGCGACGGTGATCTTGTCATCGGTGTAAGGAACGACAGTGCCATTACGCTTGATCACGCGCAGTTGACCAGGCGCGGTGGCAGCCAGATCCGAATTCGAATCGGCGGCCTGCGGCAAGGTGCCCTGCGGGTTCTCGCGAGTTGTGTCGGTTTGCATGGGGGGTGATCTCCACATTCTCTATGTTTGTTTGGGCACCATCATGGTGCTCACCGTTCTGGTCCGAAGCACTACAACCGACGGGCGTCGGGCATAACAACTTCGGACCAGTAGGAAAAAGGCTAATGACGCCGCATCCTTGCCGAAGTTTTTGGCTGCGAGCCAGGGCTCGAGCCGGATTCCTTCCAGGGTGACAGTCATGACTGCAACACCCGTACCGTTCCGGTCGTTTCCAACCTAAAAAACGGTGCCATCCGCAAGTGCGGTTTGGGCTTTGAAAAACTTGCTTGGTTCAACCGGAAACCGGCAATAAAGCGCTTGAGTTTCAGGTCCGAAATGTGGTTGGGCGTTTGAGCGGAAAACCCTATATGTAGGGTCTCTCCTTGCGCCGTGCTACAAGATAATGCGTTTCGAGGGGGCTTGCAACGTACTAGCTGTGGATAAGCCTGTGCGTAAATTGTGTAAGAAACCAGGAATTCCCGTGTAGGCCGCGAACCTGCTGAGCTAGACCGTTTGTCACTGTTTTTCACTCGGGAAAAACGCTTCAGCGGATTTTTAAGGGCGCGAACCCTATCACAAAAAACCGGGTTGTCCGAACGCATTTGGCGACTTGTGTTCTGGTTGTACGCCGTTTATACAATCGGGCAGTGTTTACCCATTCTTATCCTCCCGAAAGATGACAAAAAGACGGGAGAAATGTGAGAGCGGGCTTGCTCGCGAAAGCGGTGGGTCAGGCAATATCCATGTTGACCGTGCCGCCGTCTTCGCGAGCAAGCCCGCTCCCACAGGGGAATTGAGTCAGGCCGAGCATTCTTCCTTTATTAATAAAAACAGCAAGCAGAGGTCACTGGTGGAGCAAGAAGCCTGGCAGGTATTGATAGTCGAGGACGACCAGCGTCTGGCCGAACTCACCCGCGAATACCTGCAAGCCAATGGATTGCAGGTGGAGATTGAAGGCAACGGCGCGCTGGCGGCGGCGCGGATCATCAAGGAGCAGCCGGACCTGGTGATCCTCGACCTGATGCTGCCCGGTGAAGACGGTCTGAGCATCTGCCGCAAGGTGCGCGACCGTTATGACGGGCCGATCCTGATGCTCACCGCGCGGACCGACGATGCCGACCAGATCCAGGGCCTCGACCTCGGCGCCGACGATTACGTGTGCAAACCGGTGCGTCCACGGCTGTTGCTGGCGCGGATTCAGGCCTTGCTGCGCCGCAGTGACACAGCCGAACCCGTCGCGGAAAAAAGCCGTCGCCTGCAATTCGGCCCGCTGGTGGTGGACAACGCCTTGCGCGAAGCCTGGCTCAGTGACAGCGGCATCGAACTGACCAGCGCCGAATTCGACCTGCTCTGGCTGCTGGTGTCGAATGCCGGGCGAATCCTCTCTCGCGAAGAGATCTTTACTGCGCTGCGGGGCATCGGTTACGACGGCCAGGACCGCTCGATCGATGTGCGTATCTCGCGCATTCGCCCGAAAATCGGCGACGACCCCGACCACCCGCGCCTGATCAAGACTATCCGCAGCAAAGGCTATCTGTT
Source organism: Pseudomonas sp. RSB 5.4 (assembly GCF_037126175.1). Lineage (NCBI taxonomy): Bacteria > Pseudomonadati > Pseudomonadota > Gammaproteobacteria > Pseudomonadales > Pseudomonadaceae > Pseudomonas > Pseudomonas sp. RSB 5.4. The sequence continues at coordinate 2,950,491 of NZ_CP146986.1, read as the reverse complement.
CGTCCCTGAAGCCTGCGTAGACCTGGCGCTGTGAACTCGATTTTTCTGCGCATCTACGGCGGCATGTGCGCGGCGCTGATTCTGGTGGCGGTGCTCGGCGTGCTGGCGTTGCATCTGCTCAATCAGGTGCGCAGCGAGCAGTACCGCGAGCGCCTCGCCCACGGTACGTTCTCGCTGATGGCCGACAACCTGCAACCGATGAACGAAACCGAGCGCCATCGGGCGCTGTTGGTGTGGGAGCGGCTGCTGGGGATTCCGCTGGCGCTGAAGAAGTTTTCCGAGACTGATCTGGACTTGTCACAGCGCACCCGGGTGCAACGCGGTCAAGCGTTGGTGGAGCAGACCGGCCCGCATGCGGCGCGGGTCTATCGACTGGTCAGCGACAAGGAACAGTTGCTGCTCACCGGCGACGTGCAACAGATCAGCGAACAACTGGCCCGTGCGACCATTTATCTGCTGGCCGATGAGCTGGTGCGTTTTCCGGTGGGCGAACAACCCAAGCGGCTGGCGCAGTTAAAGGAAGAGAAGGGCTTCGGTTTTGATCTGCGACTGGTCACGGTCAACGAGGCCGACATGGACGAAGACCAGAGCCGCCGCGTGTCCGAGGGCGACACGGTGATGGCGCTGGGCAAGGGTGGTGACTCGATCCGGGTGTTTGCCGGTATGGTCGGCACGCCGTGGGTGCTGGAAATCGGCCCGCTGTATCAGATGAATCCGTATCCGCCGCAATGGCTGGTGCTGATCGCTGCACTCGGCCTGAGTCTGATCGGCCTGATCGTTTACCTGTTGGTGCGCCAGCTCGAACGGCGTTTGCGCGGCCTCGAAGCCGCGGCCACGCGCATCGCCAAGGGCAGCCTGGAAACCCGCGTGCCGGCCCGGGGCGCTGACTCGGTAGGACGGCTGGCGGCAGCGTTCAACGGCATGGCCGAGCACTTGCAGCAGTTGCTGGCAATCCAGCGCGAGTTGGTGCGCGCGGTGTCCCATGAGTTGCGTACTCCGGTGGCGCGCCTGCGTTTCGGCCTGGAGATGATCGGCTCGGCCACCACCCCGCAGGCGCTGGAAAAGTACCGCGAGGGCATGGATCACGACATCGAGGATCTCGATAAGCTGGTCGACGAAATGCTCACTTACGCGCGGCTGGAGCAAGGCTCGCCGGCACTGACCTTTCAACGCATCGACCTCGATGCGCTGGTCAATCAGGTGATCGAAGAACTGGCGCCGTTGCGTGCCGAGGTCACGGTGCAGCGCGGGTTGTGCCTGTCAGCGGCGGACAACGATGGCGCCTGGGTCGAAGCCGAGCCGCGCTTCCTGCACCGCGCGTTGCAGAATCTGGTGAGCAACGCGATGCGCCATGCGCGCTCGAAAGTCACGGTGAGTTATCAGGTCGGGCAGTTGCGCTGCCGGGTCGATGTCGAGGATGACGGGCCGGGCGTGCCGGAGGTGGCGTGGGAGCGCATCTTCACGCCGTTTCTGCGTCTGGATGACAGCCGTACGCGGGCGTCGGGCGGGCATGGGCTGGGGCTGTCGATTGTGCGGCGGATCATCCATTGGCATGACGGCCGGGCGCTGATCAACAAGAGCAAGAGTCTGGGCGGGGCCTGCTTCAGTCTGAGTTGGCCGCGGAATCAGGAACGCCGCTGAGTTTTGTGGTGGCAGGGATGATGCCTTCGCGAGCAAGCCCGCTCCCACAGGGGAATGCATTTCAAGGGTGGGAGCGGGCTTGCTCGCGAAGGCGGCGGAACAGGCTGAAAAATCCTCAGGCAGGAATGCTGACCAGACTCAACAACTGCCCCTCCTGCACCCCAAACTGCGCCTCCAGCTCGGTGCCATTACGCCATTCAGCAGACAGGTCAGTCAGCAAACGCAACCGAACCTGCCCTTGCTCTGTCCACTCCAGCACCTCGGCGTGCTCGAAATAAAAGCGCTTCTGCACAATCGGGTACAACGCCTTGAACAGGCTTTCTTTCACCGAAAACGTCAGCGTCACCAGCAACGCTAGTTGTTCCCTCGAACCGGCGGCCATGCGCTGCAGTTCCGCAGGCGTCAGGATCTCCCCGGCCAGGCGTTCGGCGCGGTCGGTGTCGAGCAGGTTTTCCAGGTCCATGCCCAAGCCACGCCAATGCTGCTTGTTGGCGACAATCGCCGCCGCACGCCCGGTGCTGTGGGTGATCGAGCCGCAGATGTGCGCCGGCCATACCGGTGCACGGTCTTCGCCAATCGCCGGAATCACGCTTGAGCCTTCCAGTTGCTGCAACGCCGCCCGGGCGCAAATCCGCCCGGCAAGAAACTCTGCCTGGCGCTTGGCAACCGAACGCTGAATGCTCGGCGGCGGCTCGATGGCACTGCGCTGGAAGTCGTCGCCGAGCAATTGTTTCGGGTCGAAACGGGTGCTCAACAGGACGGTCTCGCGCAGCACGCTGGGCAACGGCCAGTGAGCGTCGAGCGCGGTGCAGCAGGTGGGGAGGATCGGGCTGGAATTCATGGCGGGCATTTTGCCGGTTGAAGCCGCGACTGGGTAGAGACTGCACACTTTTGTGGCGAGGGAGCTTGCTCCCGCTGGGGGCAAAGCCCCCCAAAACTGTGGACGAGGTCTGTCAGGTAAACCGCATCGGCAGGTTTTTGCGACGGCTTTGCCGCCGAGCGGGAGCAAGCTCCCTCGCCACAGGGGCAATGTCAGCCAAAGATTTTCTGGAAGAACGCTTTCATGTCCGCCCAGGATTTTTCATCGGCCGCTTTGTTGTAGCCGATATCCGGGCCACCGTGTTCACCGTGGCTCAAACGATCGGCATCGGGATTGGTGAAACCATGCTTGGCGCCGTCGAGGCTGACGAATGTGTAGTCGGCGCCGGCCTTGTCCATCTCGGATTTGAATGCGGTGACGTTGGCCGGGGTGACCATGCTGTCCAGCGCACCATGCTCGACCAGAATCTTCGCCTTCACACTGCCGGGCGTTGCCGGGGTGGTGGTCGCCAGTGCACCGTGGAAACTCACCACGCCCGCCAGCGGCTCGCCCTGACGCGCCGCGTTGAGCACCACGCCGCCGCCGAAGCAGTAACCGATGGCGGCGATTTTATTCACGTCGGTCTGTGGCTGCTTTTTCAGCAGGTTCAGCCCGGCCTCGAAGCGCTTGCTGGAGGCGGCGGCATCCTGGGTCGCGGCCTGCATGAATGCCATTGCATCCTTGGGGTGCTCGGTGTTCTTGCCTTCGCCGTACATATCGATCGCCAGTGCGCTGTAGCCCAGCTCGGCGAGGTCGCGGGCGCGGCGTTTGGCGTAGTCGTTCAGCCCCCACCATTCATGCACCACGACGATCCCCGGGCGCTTGCCCTTGATCGCATCGTCATAGGCGTAGTAGCCGATCAGTTTGGTGCCGTCGGCACTCTGGTAGGGAATCTCCTGGGTCTTGATCGCGGCGTTGGCCAGACTGCTGGCCGCGAGCAAGGCGAGGGCGAGGAACAGGCGCATGGTCGGTCTCCTTATCGAAAGTGGTCAGGACAGCCTAGTCGATTTGATTCAGTGCAGGTTCAACGAGCGTTCAGGGCAGGTACAGGGGCGGCTTGCTAACCTTGCATCCAGTCGAACAGCAATGAGAAAGTCGTCGCCCGTGCCGTCGCCTTCGCGAGCAGACTCGCTCTCACAGGTATGCTGTTGAAGTTGGAGCTTTTGATTTACCCGGGAGAGCGTTATGAAACTGTTGGTCGTCGAAGATGAAGCGCTGTTGCGCCATCACCTGCAAACCCGCCTGACGGAGAGCGGTCATGTGGTCGAGTCCGTGGCCAATGCCGAAGAGGCGCTGTACCAGACCGGGCAGTTCAACTTCGATCTGGCGGTCATCGACCTCGGTCTGCCGGGCATGGGCGGTCTGGATTTGATCCGACAGTTGCGCTCGACCGGCAAGACGTTTCCGGTGCTGATCCTCACTGCGCGCGGCAACTGGCAGGACAAGGTCGAAGGCCTGGCCGCCGGTGCCGACGATTACGTGGTCAAGCCGTTCCAGTTCGAAGAACTCGATGCACGACTCAACGCCTTGCTGCGTCGCTCCAGCGGGTTCACCCAGTCGACCATCGTCGCCGGACCGCTGTTGCTGGACCTCAATCGCAAGCAGGCATCGCTGGATGAAGAGCCACTGGCGCTGACTGCCTACGAATACCGCATCCTCGAATACCTGATGCGCCACCACCAGCAAGTGGTGCCCAAGGATCGCCTGATGGAGCAGCTCTATCCGGACGACGACGAGCGCGATCCGAACGTGATCGAAGTGCTGGTCGGCCGCTTGCGCCGCAAGCTCGAAGGCACGCGCGGGTTCAAGCCGATCGATACCGTGCGCGGTCTCGGCTATCTGTTCAATGAGCCTTGCACTTGATTCGTTCTCTTCGCGTTCGCTTGATGCTCGCCGCCACCACGTTGGCGGTGTTGTTCATGCTCGGCTTGCTCCCCGCCATGCAGGGCGCGTTCAGCCTGGCGTTGCAGGACTCGATCGAGCAGCGGCTGGCTTCGGACGCCACCACGCTGATCTCTGCCGCCCGCATCGAGAACGGCCGCCTGATGATGCCGGCGCAATTGCCCGATGAGCGTTTCAACCTCACCGACAACCGCTTGCTCGGCTACATCTACGATCGCGAAGGCAAACTGGTCTGGCGCTCGAAAGGCACGCAGGAAGAGCAGATCAACTACAAGCCGCGTTACGACGGCATGGGTAACGAGTTCGCGCGGATCCGCGAGAGCGACGGTCAGGAGTTCTTCGTCTACGACGTCGAAGTCAAACTGCTTGGCGGTAAAAGTGCCGCATTCAGTATCGTTGCCCTGCAACCGGTGCGTGAATACGAAAACACCCTCGAAGGCCTGCGCGAAAATCTCTATCTGGGCTTCGGTGCCGCATTGCTGGTGTTGCTGGCGCTGTTGTGGATCGGCCTGACCTGGGGCCTCAAGGCGCTGCGCCAGCTCAGCCAGGAACTCGATGAAATCGAAAGCGGCACCCGCGAAAGCCTCACCGAACAGCACCCGCGCGAACTGCTGCGCCTGACCGGCTCGCTCAACCGTTTGCTGCTCAGCGAACGCCAGCAGCGCAGCCGCTACCGCGACTCTCTCGATGATCTGGCGCACAGCCTGAAAACCCCTCTGGCGGTGTTGCAAGGGGTCAGCGAAGACATGGCGAAACGTCCCGAAGATCGTGATCAAGCCTGGGTGCTGCAAACCCAGATCGAGCGCATGAGTCAGCAGATCAGCTACCAACTGCAACGCGCCAGCCTGCGCAAAAGCGGGCTGGTACGCCACCAGGTGCGGCTGCAGCCGGTGCTCAAAAGCCTGTGCGACACACTGGACAAGGTCTACCGCGACAAACGTGTGCGGGTGGCCTTCGATCTGCCGGAGCACTGCTATGTGCCGATCGAGCAGGGCGCTTTGCTGGAGATGATGGGCAACCTGCTGGAGAATGCCTATCGCCTGTGTCTGGGCGAAGTGCGCATCAGCGTTCGCGAGAGTCTGGCCGGGACCGAGTTGTGCATCGAAGACGACGGCCCGGGCGTACCGCCGAATCAACGGGCGCGGATTCTCGAGCGTGGCGAGCGTCTGGATCGACAGCACCCCGGGCAGGGCATCGGGCTGGCGGTGGTCAAGGACATTATCGAGAGCTACAACGCCAAACTGATGCTCGGGGATTCGCCGATGGGCGGGGCGGCGTTCAGGATTCAGTTTCCTGCGGTTTAGTCGGCACCTTTCGGGCCTCTTCGCGAGCAAGCTCGCTCCCACATTGAATCGGCGGCGCTCGCCATTCCCCTGTGGGAGCGAGCTTGCTCGCGAAGGGGCCTGCCGCCTCGGCGTAAAACTCTGCGGAGGCTTACTGCTCCTGCGCCCGATAAGCCCCCGGTGTCAGCCCCGTCCATTTCTTGAACGCCCGGTGAAACGCCGAGGGCTCGGAAAACCCCAACTGCTCGGCAATCTGTTGCAACGACAGATCCGCCCGTCCCAGATGATAAATGGCGATGTCGCGGCGCAACTGATCCTTCAATTCCTGAAAACTGGTGCCTTCCTCACGCAAATGCCGACGCAGGGTTTGCGGGCTGATGTGCAGGTGCGCGGCCACCGCTTCCAGATCCGGCCAGTGCGCGCTGTCGCGACTGAGCAAGCGGCGCAGGCGGCTGCTGAGACTGTCGCCGTCGTCCGGGCGTGACAGCAGGTCGGCGGGGGAGCGTTCAAGGAAGTGCTTGAGGGTGCGTTCGTCCTGCAACAACGGCATGTGCAGGTAGCGGCTGTGAAACAGCAGGCTGCTTCGGCCTTCGGCAAACACCAGCGGGCAGGGGAACAGCAGGTCGTACTCGGCACCATGCGCCGGTTTCGGATAACTGAAAGTGGCCTGCTCCAGACGAATCCGCTGGCCGATCAGCCAACTGCCGAGGCGATGCCAGATCACCAGCAGGCTCTCGCTGAGAAAGTGATCCGGGTCCCATAGCTGCGAATCATCGAGGCTCAGGCGCACCCATTCGTCTTCGCGGCTCAGGTCCAGGCGCGGGGCCCCCGGGAATAGGCTATAAAACAATAAACCGCGTTGCAGTGCCTTCTCCAGGTTGCGGCAGTGGATCAGGGCGTGGCACATCATCGCGAAGCTGCCGGGTTTGCTCGGTACGTTGCCGAAGCCCAGGTACTCATCATCCAGCGCCAGCCACAGGCTCTGGATCAGTTGGGTGAATTGCTCCGGTGCAATTCGCGCCCGCGGCTCATCCAGCAACTCGGGACTGATGCCCAGTCGCTGCAGCAGTAGCGAATAGTCGAAGCCCGAACGGCGTGCGCCACCGAGGGCGGCACGGGCGAAATGGCTGGCGATGGTGCGTTCGCGCATAAGCGGCAGATCCTTCCTCTGGCGCCGGATGGTAGCCGGGGCATGCGCATGGCAACAAGGCGGATTTCCGCCAAATTGTAGGACGAGAGCCGACGAGTTGGCGGAAATCCGCCACACTTACGTCACCGGGCAGTGACAAAAATTACCCTGCACTCCCTGATATCAAAAGGCTTGTAGCGAATTGCACCAATGTGGCACGGCGTTTGCGATAAGAGCGACAGAAGTGTGCGTCTATCCCGCCGGAGAAGCGCCGCTCGACACAACAAATCCCTCCAGTGCAGGAGGGTTCGCAATTCAGGTTTTGCGCTCAACAGATGGATGTTGCCCGCAGGACGCTTGAGGAAACTTGCAATGACGACTCGTCAGCCACTGTACAAATCCCTGTATTTCCAGGTGATCGTCGCAATCATCATCGGTATTGCACTCGGTCACTACTACCCGCAGTTCGGTGTCGCGGTAAAGCCGCTGGGTGACGGGTTCATCAAACTGATCAAGATGATCATTGCCCCGATCATCTTCTGCACCGTGGTCAGCGGCATCGCCGGCATGCAAAGCATGAAATCGGTCGGCAAGACCGGTGGTTACGCACTCCTGTACTTCGAAATCGTTTCGACCATCGCGCTGCTGGTCGGCCTGATCGTGGTCAACATCGTGCAGCCGGGCAACGGCATGCACATCGACGTCAGCACGCTGGACGCTTCGAAAGTGGCCACCTACGTGGCTCAAGGTGCTGATCAGAGCGTTGTCGGCTTCCTGCTCAACGTGATCCCGACCACCATCGTCGGCGCGTTCGCCACCGGTGACATCCTGCAAGTGCTGATGTTCTCGGTGATCTTCGGTTTCGCCCTGCATCGCCTGGGTGACTACGGCCGTCCGATCCTCGACTTCATCGATCGCTTCGCCCACGTGATGTTCAACATCATCAACATGATCATGAAGCTCGCGCCAATCGGTGCCTTCGGTGCGATGGCATTCACCATCGGTGCCTACGGTGTCGGCTCGCTGGTGCAGCTGGGTCAACTGATGGCCTGCTTCTACATCACTTGCGTGCTGTTCATCCTGATCGTGCTGGGTGCCATCGCCCGCATGCACGGCTTCAGCGTGCTGAAGATGATTCGCTACATCCGTGAGGAGCTGCTGATCGTACTCGGTACCTCGTCTTCGGAATCGGTACTGCCACGCATGCTGATCAAGATGGAGCGTCTGGGGGCGAAGAAATCGGTAGTGGGTCTGGTGATCCCGACCGGTTACTCGTTCAACCTCGACGGTACCGCGATCTACCTGACCATGGCCGCGGTGTTCATTGCTCAGGCCACCGACACGCACATGGACATCACGCACCAGATCACCCTGCTGGTGGTGTTGCTGCTGTCCTCCAAAGGCGCGGCCGGTGTGACCGGTTCGGGCTTCATCGTGCTGGCAGCCACCCTGTCGGCGGTCGGTCACCTGCCGGTGGCCGGTCTGGCGCTGATTCTGGGTATCGACCGTTTCATGTCCGAAGCCCGCGCCCTGACCAACCTGGTCGGCAACGCCGTGGCAACCATCGTCGTCGCCAAGTGGGTCAAAGAGCTGGACACCGACGTACTGCAATCCGAGCTGGCCTCGGGCGGTCGCGGTATCGTTGATACTCGTCCGGAAGATGACCTGGGTGTGGCTGAAGGCGTGGCTCCGAGCAACGTCAAGTAACTGCAATTTGGTACTACCTTGTGGCGAGGGAGCTTGCTCCCGCCGGACTGCGCAGCAGGCCCCTCTTTGAAGAGCGGGGCCGCTTCGCGCCCCAGCGGGAGCAAGCTCCCTCGCCACACAGGCACTGAAGAACCTGCCTCGGCAGGTTTTTTATTGCCGGCGATTTGAGCATTACGGTCACTGCCGCTGATGCATCCGGTGATTGCCGTGCTCGGCAGCGCTGCCTAGGCTGGGTGTATCGCCCAAGGAGATCGCCCATGTCTGCGCCGCTGGCCTCACTGAAAATTCTGGATTTCTCGACCCTGCTGCCGGGGCCGTTCGCCTCGCTGTTGCTGGCGGACATGGGCGCCGAGGTGCTGCGCATTGAGTCACCGACGCGCATGGATCTCCTGCGGGTGCTGCCGCCGCACGATCAGGGCATGTCGGCCAGCCACGCTTACCTGAACCGCAACAAGCGCAGTCTGGCGCTGGACCTCAAGCAGCCTGAAGCGCTAGAGGTGGTCCGGCAGTTGCTGACTGAATACGACATCGTCCTCGAGCAGTTTCGTCCCGGTGTGATGGAGCGTCTGGGCTTGGGTTACGAGGCGCTGAAGGCGATCAACCCGAAGCTGATTTACGTGTCGATCACCGGCTATGGCCAGACCGGCCCGTACAAGGACCGCGCCGGGCATGACATCAACTATCTGGCGCTGGCCGGGCTTGCCAGCTACACCGGCCGCGCCGACAGCGGGCCGTTGCCACTGGGCATGCAGGTGGCGGATGTGGCTGGCGGGTCGCTGCATGGCGTGATCGGCCTGCTGGCGGCGGTTATCGCCCGGCAGCAGACAGGGCAGGGCACGCACCTGGACGTGAGCATGACCGATTGCGCCTTCAGCCTGAACGCCATGGCCGGTGCCGGGTATCTGGCCTGTGGCGAGGAACCGCATTGGGAAGAGCAGATGCTCAATGGCGGCAGCTTCTATGACTACTATCGCTCGCGCGACGGGCGCTGGCTGTCAGTGGGCAGTCTGGAACCTGCGTTCATGCAGCAAATGTGTCAGACGTTGGGCCGGCCGGAGCTGGCGGCGCAGGGCTTGTCGCCGAAACCCGAGCAGCAGCGGTTATTGAAGGACGCGCTGAAAGTTGAATTCGAGAAACACGACTTTGCCGAGCTGTGCGAGTTGTTTGCCGGAGTTGATGCCTGTGTCGAGCCGGTATTGAACCTGAGCGAGGCGGTGCAGCATCCGCAGTTGCAGGCGCGTGAATTGGTGACCCAGGTGCCGCGGGGGGACGGTACGACGCAGGCGCAGATTGCCTGTCCGCTGAAGTTCTCCGAGGCGCTGCCGGCGCCGCGACATGTTGGTGCGGGGGTGGGGCAGCATACGGAGCAGGTGTTGGGGGAGTTGGGGTTTGATGCTGAGCGGATTGCCGAGTTGCGGCGTGCCAAGGTGATTCTTTAGCGTCTGTGCCGCCCTCTTCGCGAGCAAGCCCGCTCCCACATTTTGAAATGCGTTCCCCCTGTGGGAGCGAGCCTGCTCGCGAAGGGGCCAGTCGGGGCAATACAAAAACCGACTATTCCACCCGCATCTCACCACTGAACACCAAGGTGTTGCGACAGCGCCGGCACAAATACCGTCGCCCCTGCCGTACCAGACTATGGCGCTGCGCCGAAAACGGAAAATCACTGTCGGCGCACGGGCATTTGTAGATATAGCGGGTCACGCTGCGGCGTTTGATTGCGTAAGTGTGGCAGCGATCAGGCGGCAGTTCGTAAACCCCGCGCATGATCAGTTGCCACTCCTCGCCATGCGGCTGGATGCGGTCGCCGAACAGCTGATGGGCGATCAGGTGCGCGACTTCGTGGGCCACGGTCTGCTTGAGGAAGTGTTCGGTGTTTTCCCGGTACAGCTGCGGGTTGAAGCGCAGCAGGTTCTCGTGCAGATGCGCGACACCGGCTTTTTGCCCGCGCAGCTTGAGGCTGACGACGGGGCGTTGGAAATGACGTTTGAAAAAGGCTTCAGCGAGTTGGTAACAGTCTTCGACGCGGGTATTGAGTTGCTCGGGCATGCTTGATGGATCTCCAGAGGCGTCGAGTATGCCGCAACGTCCCGGACTTGCGAATCGCTGACCTGCCGAATGGTCATCCGCCAAACGAGAAGGCCGCCTTGCGGCGGCCTGTATTGGCAGATCTTGTTGTTCTCGGGGGTGAAGCATCTCAGTTGGTATACACCGGCCCCACGCCGAGGCCCCAGACAATCACGGTGAACGCCATGATGGCCACCAGTACCACCAGACCCACCGCCAGCACCGAGCTGGAAAACAGGAAGCCTTCGTCCGACGGAATGTTCATGAACGTCGGCAACCCTACATACAGCAGATAAACCGTGTAGCAGATGGCCGCCGTGCCGACGATCATCCCCAGCCACATATGCGGATACAGCGCCGCCAGCCCGCCGACGAACAACGGTGTCGCGGTGTAGGTGGCGAAGGCCACGCAACGGGCCAGGCTCGGATTGGCGTCATAGGTGCGGGCCATCCAGTGCACGAACGCGCCCATCACCGCGACGCCGCCAAGCATCGCCAGGTACGACATCACCGTCATCCAGATTGCGCTTTCGACGGTGAGCATCACCGGCGCGCGGCTGCCGATCACCCAGCCGACCTGAGTAGTGCCGATAAACGCCGAAACGGCCGGAATCGCCGCCAGAATCAGCGTGTGCGTCAGGTACATGTGGCTGATGCTTTCCTCTTGGTCGCCACGGATTTCCTTCCATTCCTGATCGGGGTGGGTAAAAAGTCCCACTACGTGATGGATCATGCCAGTCACTCCTCTTGTTATTGCCATCGCCCCCCAGCGGAGCGCCTACGGGCCAAGGTGGCCGAGCAAATACAGGTCTTCAGATGTGTGCGACCTTATGTCGCAGTATAGAAAGGACTTAACCGCACAGGTGATAGGGGCTTAGAGCAAATCGCGCTGTAAACAGGGGGCCTAATCGCGGCAGGGTCTTGCACGTTTAAGGCCGGATCACCTCTGTGGCGAGGGAGCTTGCTCCCGCTCGGCTGCGTAGCAGTCGCCAATCCTTGCGGTTCGGTGCGTCAGGAAAATAGCGGCTGCAGGTTTTGGGGGCGCTTCGCACCCCAGCGGGAGCAAGCTCCCTCGCCACAGGGGATCGGTTGAAAGCGACAGACCCACGGCCCTTCGCCCCCAGCGGGTTTTTTGCGTAAAATGCCCGCCTTTCGTCACACCTCACGGATTTCGCGTCATGGGCACTCTTACGGTCAACCAGAACAAACTGCAAAAGCGCCTGCGCCGCCTGGCCGGCGAAGCGGTCGCCGATTTCAACATGATCGAAGACGGCGACAAGGTCATGGTCTGCCTGTCCGGGGGCAAGGACAGCTACACCATGCTCGACGTGCTGATGCACCTGCAGAAGGTTGCACCGATCAAGTTCGAGATCGTCGCGGTGAACATGGATCAGAAGCAGCCGGGCTTTCCCGAGCATGTGCTGCCGGCCTATCTGAAAGAGCTGGGCGTCGAGTACCACATCGTCGAGAAGGACACCTACTCGGTGGTCAAGGAGCTGGTGCCGGAAGGCAAGACCACCTGCTCGCTGTGCTCGCGCCTGCGTCGTGGCACGCTGTACACCTTCGCCGACGAAATCGGCGCGACCAAAATGGCCCTCGGTCACCATCGCGATGACATCGTCGAGACGTTCTTCCTCAACATGTTCTTCAACGGCACCCTCAAGGCGATGCCGCCGAAGCTGCGTGCCGACGACGGCCGTAACGTGGTGATCCGTCCGCTGGCCTACTGCAACGAGAAAGACATCCAGGCTTACTCGGACTTCAAGGAATTCCCGATCATCCCGTGCAACCTCTGCGGTTCGCAGGAAAACCTGCAGCGTCAGGTGGTCAAGGAAATGCTTCAGGACTGGGAGCGCAAGACTCCGGGCCGAACTGAAAGCATCTTCCGCAGTCTGCAGAACGTGGTGCCGTCGCAACTGGCCGACCGCAACCTGTTCGACTTCACCAGCCTGAAGATCGACGAAACGGCGGCTTCGCGCTTCGTCAACGTCGTCAACCTGTAAACCCATTCCAGGTGGGAGCGAGCCCTGTGGTGAGGGGATTTATCCCCGATGGGGCGCGAAGCGCCCCCAGAAAAGCTGGGGCTGCTGCGCAGCCCATCGGGGCGGTGCGACGTTTCGCTAAATCCCCTCACCACAGGGCCCGCTCCCACATGGGTTTCTTCGTTTCATTCAATAGGAGAGGGCATGCGCGATTACAAGTGGCTGCACGAATACTGTCTGAACCGCTTCGGTTCGGCGGCTGAACTGGAAGCCCATCTGCCCGTTCCCAAGACTCCCGCGCAATTGCGCAAGATCAGCGACGATCGTTACCTCTCGACCATGGCCCTGCGGGTATTCCGTGCCGGGCTCAAGCACAGCCTGGTGGACGCCAAGTGGCCGGCTTTCGAAGAAGTGTTTTTCAAGTTCGATCCGGAAAAAGTCGTGCTGATGAGCGCCGAGCACCTCGAACGCCTGATGCAGGACGCGCGAATCATCCGCCACCTGGGCAAGCTCAAGAGCGTGCCGCGCAATGCGCAGTTCATTCTCGATGTGGAGAAGGAGAAGGGCAGTTTCGGCGCACTGATCGCCGACTGGCCGGTGACCGATATCGTCGGTCTGTGGACCTACCTGAAAAAGCACGGCCATCAGTTGGGCGGGCTGTCGGCGCCACGCTTCTTGCGCATGGTTGGCAAGGACACCTTTGTGCCGAGCTATGACGTGGTCGCGGCACTGAATGCGCAGAAGATCGTCGACAAGGTGCCGACCAGTCTGCGCGATCTGGCGATTGTGCAGAACGCGTTCAACCAGTGGCATGAACAGAGTGGCGGGCGGCCGATGAGCCAGATTTCGATGATGCTGGCTTACACCGTCAATCATTAATAACGCGTCGCCCCATTCGCGAGCAAGCCCGCTCCCACAGGATCCTTGTTGAAACACAATATTGTGATCGACACAAAAACTGTGGGAGCGGGCTTGCTCGCGAAGGCGTCAGCTCAGGCGACGGAAATCTCGCCCTCGCCAGCCAGCTTGCGATTCAACTGATACCGCCACCGCACATACAGCAGCGCCGAGCAGAACAGCGCCAGGCTCGCGGCCATCTCCAGCACCCCGAACAGCTGCCGGTTCGGGTCATACGCTGCCAATGCGCCCTTGATGAAATACAGATTCACCACAAAACACATCCACGAGTGCGCACGCGCGTTGCCCATCAGCATCCCCGGCGCGAGGATCAGCCACGGGATCAGCTCGACCAGCAGAATCACCCATGGTCGGGCGCCATGCAGGTCGGCGAATACCAGGTAGTAAGCGGCGAGCAGCCCGGCGAGGCCGAAGAAGCACAGCAGGCTGAGGGCCCGCATCGCCTTGACGCGGGGTTCGAGCCACTCCACCGAGGGCAGGATTTTCGCCTTCTTCGCCACCCTCAGCCCTCCAGTTTTTGCGCGGTTTTCGCCAGGCGTGCGCCGAGTGCACGACACAGCGCCATCTCGTGCTGATCCAGACCTTTCTTGCCATCGGCCCCAGCGTGATGACTGGCGCCATATGGCGTGCCGCCGCCCTGGGTTTCCAGCAGCGCCGACTCGCTGTACGGCAGGCCGGTGATCAGCATGCCGTGGTGCAACAGCGGCAGCATCATCGACAGCAGGGTGGTTTCCTGGCCGCCGTGCAGGCTGGCGGTGGAGGTGAACACGCCGGCCGGTTTACCGACCAGTGCACCGGTCAGCCACAAGTTGCTGGTGCCGTCGAGGAAGTACTTGAGCGGTGCGGCCATGTTGCCGAAACGCGTCGGACTGCCGAGTGCGAGGCCAGCGCAGTTCTTCAGATCGTCGAGGGTGGCGTAGAGCGCACCTTCTTCCGGGATCTGTGGGGCGACCGCCTCACATTCGGTGGAAATCGCCGGCACGGTACGCAGGCGCGCTTCGAGGCCGGCCTGCTCGACACCGCGGGCGATCTGCCGGGCCATCTCGTTGGTCGAACCGTTGCGGCTGTAATACAGAACCAGAATGTATGGCGCGCTCACGGCAACAGCTCCAGGATCTGCTCCGGAGGACGGCCGATCACGGCCTTGTCGCCGACTTCGAGAATCGGCCGCTCCATCAGTTTCGGGTGTTCGGCGATGGCGGCGATGAGTTGCGCTTCGCTGAGGCTCGTGTCCGCCAGCTGAAGCATTTTGTATTCATCTTCTCCCGTGCGCAGCAGTTGCCGTGCGCTGATGCCGAGCTTGCCGAGCAAGGCCTTGATCTGCGCGGCGTCCAGCGGCGTTTCCAGGTAACGCACCACGTTCGGGGTCAGGCCACGGGCCTCGAGAAGTTCCAGTGCGCCGCGGGATTTCGAGCAGCGCGGATTGTGATAAAGCGTCAGATCGGTCATGGCGGGTCGCTTCTGGCGTAAAGTGGCGGCTATTCTAACTGTGCAGCGCGCAATCCAGAACCTTCAGAGGCGATGGGTCGCAGGCGCATCCAATTTTTGACCAGGGAACACGACATGACACGGCGATTGGCAGCGGCATTGACGATAATCGGGGCGTTGATGCTGGGGGGCTGCGGCAACGATTACGGCATTGACCAGAATGGTCAGAAGGTGGCGTCCGAGCGTCTGGATAAACAATGGGTAGTTATCAATTACTGGGCCGAATGGTGTGGCCCGTGCCGCACGGAAATTCCTGAACTCAATCATTTGGCTGACGAACTCAAGAGCAAGAATATTGGGGTGTTCGGGGTCAACTTCGACAACGTGCAGGGTGAAGACCTGAAGAGCGCCAGCGAGAAGCTGGGCATCAAGTTCACCGTACTGGCGCAGGATCCGGCGGACCTGTTCGACCTGCCGCGCAGTGAGGCCTTGCCGGTGACCTACATCATCGACAACAAGGGCAAGGTGCGTGAGCAGTTGATGGGCGAGCAGACGGCGGCGGGGGTGATGGCCAAGCTGCAGGCGTTGCAGGCGACAAAGTGAGCTGCCTCTAAAGAGCAACCCTCACCCCAGCCCTCTCCCAGAAGGAGAGGGAGCTGACCGAGGTGTCTGGCGCTTCCATCGACCTGGAAGATCGTGTCGATTATGGATTCAGCGAAGATCCTTCAAGTCGGCGCACACTTTCAGAACCCCCCAATCAGTTCCCTCTCCCTTTGGGAGAGGGTTAGGGTGAGGGTTTGGCGTTCTTGAGGGTTAACCCTCTTCCAGCCACCAGCGCAGCGGCTTGCCTTCCGCCGGCCAGAAGCGCATCTGCTCGATCGGCGAGATGTCCCAGCGTTCGACGCCTTGCAGCGCCTGCAGGAAGCGTTGTTCCTGCTCCATCAGCGCCGGGGCGCAGAGTTTGCGGGTCTTGCCGATCGGGCCGAAGCTCAGCTTGTCACCCTCGAGGGTGTACGGTGCGAACCAGTGGTTGCAGCCGCCGTTGCCATACGCGCGGCCATCGTCACCGAGGGTCACGGTCAGGTGGCTGTAATCCATCAATGGCCGCTCGCCGATCCACTCCAGAATGTAGCTGCGGTTCTGTTGCAACTGCACTGGCTCTGCGGCGCAGCCCACCAGACCGGCACCGACCAACAGGGGCAGGGCAAGGCGTTTCATCACGCAGGCTCCTGGCATTTCGGGCACAGGTGTTTGTCGCCGACGGCTTTCCAGCCCAGCTCGGCGATGCGCGCCGTGGCGGCCGGTTTCTCGGCAGTCTTGCCCAGCTTGGCATCCACCGCGAACTCGAAGCTCAGCTCTTTGGCGCAGCTGTCGCAGTTGACCTGCCAGGTGTGGATCGCCAGTTCGCCGAATACCGGGCCCGTGGTCATCGCGGTCCATTGGCCCGGCGGATTGATCAGGTGGCGCACGGAGTCGACGGTCAGGCGCATGGACAAGGCCTTGCTGCCTTTGAGGGTGACCAACAGAACGTCACCGTTACGGATCGAGCCACCGTTGCCGGTGACCTGATAGCGGCCCGGTACGAGGGCGCGGCATTCGGTGAGGGTGTGTTGCGGGTTCATCAGGGTGTAGCGGAAATCGTGTTCGACCATGGGTCCTCCAAATCTGCGCGACATGCTAGCACGGGCTGGATTGCAGGATGGCGTACGTGTGTGACCTTCGATCCGGTTCAAATTGCTCGGCGCTCATGGCAAACTGCCGCCCTTCAATCTGAGGGAACGGAACATGGCGCTGATCGAATGTTATGAATGCAAGCGGAGCATCAGCTCTGAAGTCAAGGCGTGCATTCATTGTGGTGCTCCGATGGCGCAGCAACACGGGCACAATCCGCAGCAGCCGACGGTCGCCGCTGCCGCGACGACGATTTCATTTGGCAGTCTGCCGCGCAACAAGTCGGTGCCTGAAGCCTTCGTCCCGCCGCCAGCCCCGGAGCCCGCGCCGAAAGTGACACCGGCAGCAGTCGGTCGCCGTCGTCGGCAGCCCGAGCCGATCCCTCAACTTCAGCCCAACGCCGACGGTTCGCGTCCGGTGGAAGGCTGGTTGAAGATCATGGTGTTTCTGTTGCCGATGGTCTTTGTCTGGTTCCTGCTGCGTAACGGTCATTCGATGAAGCAGCGTTTTTTCGGTTTTGGCTGGCTGGCCCTGCTGATCCTGGCCTCGTCGCTGTCGCCGAAATAAGCCGGTAATCCTCAGCCTTCGACCTGGTTTTGCGGCGCGCCTGCAGCCCAGGTCGCGATGTTGTGCAGGGTGGTCGCGGCAATCGCGCCCAGCGCCTCGTGGGTCAGAAACGCCTGATGCGCGGTGATGATCACATTCGGGAAGGTCAGCAGCCGCGCCAGCACATCATCCTGCAACGGCAAGTCGCTGCGATCCTCGAAAAACAGCTGCGCCTCTTCCTCATACACATCCAGGCCCAGATAGCCCAACTGGCCGTCCTTCAAGGCGTCGATCAGCGCGGGTGTGTCCACCAGACCGCCGCGTCCGGTGTTGATCAGCATCGCCCCCGGTTGCAGATGTGCCAGTGACTCACGGTTGATCAAGTGTTTGCTCTGCGCGTTGAGCGGGCAGTGCAGGCTGATGATCCGCGACTGCGCGAGCAATTCCGGCAGGCTCAGATAACGTGCGCCCAAGGCCACAACCTCGGGGTTTGGATACGGGTCGTACGCCAGCAATTCACAACCGAAGCCGTGCATGATTTTCGCGAAGGTCGCGCCGATCTGCCCGGTGCCGACGATGCCGACGGTCTTGCCCACCAGATCGAAACCGGTCAGGCCGTGCAGCGTGAAATCGCCTTCGCGGGTGCGGTTGTAGGCACGGTGCAGGCGCCGGTTGAGCGCCAGAATCAACGCCACCGCATGTTCGGCCACCGCATGCGGCGAGTAGGCTGGAACCCGCACCACGGACAGCCCGAGGCGTTTCGCCGCGACCAGATCGACATGGTTGTAGCCCGCCGAGCGCAGCGCGATCAGCCGCGTGCCGCCGGCCGCCAGCCGCTCCAGCACCGGCGCGCTGAGATCGTCATTGATGAAGGCGCAGACCACCTCGTGCTGTTCGGCCAGGGCGGCGGTGTCAAGACTGAGCCGGGCCGGCTGAAAGTGCAGTTCTATTCCGGCCGGGCAATCGACGGCGAGGAAACTGCCGCGGTCATAGGTCTGGCTGCTGAAGACGATCGTGCGCATCAATTCCTCCTGGAACGGGGTGGCGAGTCAGCGTTGACGGCCACCACTTTAACGGCGATTGCCGCTGCCGGCATTGCCGTGGATCAGGCGCTGATCCTGGCTTGGGTGGCGAGGCGATTGATCGCCCGCTCCAGTTCTTCCAACGCCACCACGGCTTTGGGATCGCCCTGTTTGAGCAGGGTTTCACTGCGCTGACAGGCCGCGCGCAATTGCGGCACGCCACAATATCGGGTCGCGCCGTGCAGGCGATGCACGCGCTCAATCAATGCGTTCTGATCACGGGCTTCGCTGGCGGCACGAATCGCTTCGCGGTCGGCTTCCAGCGAGGCGAGCAGCATTGCCAGCATGTCGGCGGCAAGGTCCGCCTTGCCGGCGGCCAGGCGCAGGCCTTCCTCATGGTCGAGCACCGGCAGCTCATTACTGCCTGCTGCGCTGTCGCTGGCGCGCTCCGGGCCTTGATTACGCAAGGCCAGACCGGTCCATTTCAGCACCACTTGCGCCAGTTGCCGCTCGCTGATCGGTTTGGTCAGGTAGTCATCCATGCCGCTTTGCAGCAGGGCGCGTTTTTCGTTGGCCATGGCGTGGGCGGTGAGGGCGACGATCGGCAACGGCGTGCAATGCCGTTCGCTTTCCCACTGGCGGATGGTCTCGGTGGTCTGGCGTCCGTCCATGCCCGGCATCTGCACGTCCATCAGCACCAGATCGAAGGATTCGCTCTGCACCGCTTTGACCGCCGCATAGCCGCTTTCCACGGCCAGAACCTTGGCGCCCATGTCTTCGAGCAGGGTCTGCACCAGCAACAGGTTGGCCGGGTTGTCGTCGACGCACAGGACTTTCGGTGCACGGCTCGACAGCGGTTCGCCCGGCTCGTTGCGCGGCTGGCGCGGGTTGGCCAGATCGGCCAGCGCCCGGCGCAGTTTGCGCGTGCAGGCCGGTTTGGCCTGCAACTGGCTATGCGGGTTCGGTACCGAGAGATGGAACAGCGTCTGTTCGGTGGTCGGGCACAGCACCAGCACCTTGCAACCAAGATGCTCCAGATCCCAGATGTGCTGGTTCAGGCGCTCCGGGAGCATGTCGTTGCTGGTGATGCCGAGCACCGCAAGATCGATGGCCTGATCGGTCTGGTGTGCGCCGGTGACGCCGTTGGTCAGGCTCTCCAGCGTATTGAACGGCGTGACGTCGAGGCCACAGTCTTCCAGTTGATGCTGCAAGGCCTGGCGCGCCAGTTCGTGATTTTCCAGTACGGCCACACGGCGTCCGAGCAGCGGCGGGGCCGGCAGGTCTTCGCTGTCGTCGCGGGCTTTGGGCAGGCTCAGGCTGATCCAGAATTCCGAACCTTCGCCTGGGGTGCTGTCGACGCCGATTTCGCCGCCCATCTGTTCGATCAGGCGCTTGGAAATCACCAGACCCAGCCCGGTACCGCCAGGCTGACGCGACAACGAGTTGTCGGCCTGACTGAACGCCTGGAACAACGCGCGCACATCCTGACTCGACAGACCGATGCCGGTGTCCTGAATGCTGATGCGCAGCTGCACGCTGTCTTCGTGTTCTTCTTCGAGCATGGCGCGGGCGACGATGGTGCCTTCGCGGGTGAACTTGATCGCATTGCTGACCAGGTTGGTGAGGATCTGCTTCAGGCGCAGCGGGTCACCGACCAGCGACAGCGGTGTGTCGCGATAGACCAGACTCACCAGCTCCAATTGCTTGGCGTGGGCTGCCGGCGCCAGGATGGTCAGGGTGTCCTGCAACAGGTCGCGCAGGTTGAATGGAATATGGTCGAGCACCAGTTTGCCGGCCTCGATCTTCGAGAAATCGAGGATCTCGTTGATGATCCCGAGCAGGCTGTCGGCGGACTTTTCGATGGTGCCCAGATAGTCGAGCTGGCGCGGGGTCAGCTCGCTTTTCTGCAACAGATGCGTGAAACCGAGAATGCCGTTGAGCGGCGTGCGGATCTCGTGGCTCATGTTGGCAAGGAACTCGGATTTGATCCGGCTCGCCTCCAGCGCCTCTTTGCGTGCCAGATCCAGTTCGATGTTCTGGATCTCGATGGTTTCCAGATTCTGCCGCACGTCTTCGGTGGCCTGATCGACGCTGTGCTGCAGTTCTTCGCGAGCGTTCTGCAGCGTGCCGGCCATGCGGTTGATGCCCGAGGCGAGCTCGTCCAGTTCCTGACTGCCGAGCGGTGGCAGGCGGGTTTCCAGATGACCGTCCTTGAGCTGGGCGACCGCGTGTTTGATCTGGCTCAGCGGGCGGTTGATGGTGCGGCCCATGCGCAACGCGAGCAGGGCCGCGCCGGCAAGGCCAGCGGCAATCAACAGCAGGCTGGCAAACAGGCTGCGATAACCGCGCAGCAGCATGCCGTTGTGCGACAGCTCCAGTTCGACCCAGCCGAGCAGGCGATCGGACTCTTGCGGAATCACGTCGCCGGCAAGATTGCGATGCTTGCCGAACACCGGCATCAGGTAACGGGTGGCGTCATTGCCGCTGCGCCGTTGCAGTTGCGCACTGTCGCCGCTGGGCGCCTGATTGAGCATGGTCGGACCGGCGTGCGCCAGCGGTGTGCGGTCGGGGGCGAGGAAGGTGACGGCGCGTACGTCGGGTTGTTCGAGAGACTGGGTGGCGATGCGTTCCAGCAGATCGGTGTTGCCGTGGCCCATGGCGGGCGCCACCAGCGGCGCCAGTTGCTCGGCGATCATTTCACCGCGCTGCATCAGTTGGGTCTGCAGGTCGGACTGTTGCATCCAGGTGAAATAACCACCGAGAACCAATGCCATCAGGCTGGTCGGCAACAGGGTCAGCAACAATACGCGACCTTTGATTCCCAGTTTCTTGAGCACACCCATCTCCTGCATCCCGCTGAACTGTTGACTCTTACGTGCATCCGGCACGCGACATTGGCGCAGTGTAGCGATTTGCAGGCAGGCAATCTCCGGAAAAATGATGTCGTCATCGGTCGACGGCGCATGGCGCGTTTGTCCGCCAGGTCAACCTTGGGTTGCCCGATGGCGGGCAATCTTGAATAATCGGCCAACTGAGAATTATTTGCAGATACTCATGACGCTTGCCTCCAACGATTTCCCACGCATTCTTGCCATCGAGGACGACCCGGTTCTGGGCGCCTATGTTCACGAACATCTGGGGCGCAGCGGCTTTAAGGTGACCTGGTGCCAGAACGGTCAGGAAGGGCTGAACATCGCGCGTCGCCAGCCGTTCGATGTGGTGCTGATGGACATACTGTTGCCGGGGCTCGATGGCCTGAATGTGCTGACCCAATTGCGTCAGAGCCATTCGACGCCGGTGCTGCTGATGTCTGCCCTGGGTGCCGAGGCCGATCGCATCAGTGGCTTTCGCCTGGGGGCCGATGATTATCTGCCAAAGCCGTTCAGCATGGCCGAGCTGCACGTGCGCATCGAGGCGATTCTGCGGCGGGTGGCCCTTGATCGGCGCCCGGCGGCAGTTACTCCGTCGGTGGCCAGTGGCACGCTGCGCTTTGACGATGAACAGTGCGAGGTTTTCTATAACGCGCAAGCCGCCGGCCTGACCCGCAGCGAATACCGCCTGCTGGAAACCCTCAATCGCAACGACGAAGAAGTGCTGAGCAAGGCCTTCCTTTATCAGCACGTTCTGCAACGCGGTTACGCGGCCCACGACCGCAGCCTCGACATGCACATCAGCCAGATCCGCCGCAAACTCAAGGCCATCGGTTACCTCGAGCGTGAAGTGCGCACGGTGTGGGGCAAGGGCTACGTGCTGAGTGCGCCTGATGAAAATCTCTGACCTGCCGGGCCGGCATTCGCTGTTCTGGAAACTGGCGTGCCTGCTGGTGGCGTTCTGTCTGCTGATGATCTGGCTGAGCTGGTCCTGGGGCCGCTACATGGAGGAGCGCAACCAGTTTCTCTCCGACGAGGCGCGCGGCACGCTGAGCCGTTATGCCGCTGAAGTCGAACGGGCGTGGCAGCGCGGTGAGCGAGACGGGATCGATAACTGGTTGCAGAGCATGGAGCTGCGCGAGGCGGGTTGGGTCGGAGTGATAGACCGCAATCTGCAGTCGTTGAGCAGCGATCCGCTGAGTGAACAAGAAATCCAGCACCTGACCTTTTTGCGCGGGCTCGACTGGCCGATCCACAAGCAAGGCCGGCCGTGGCTGCGGGTGCCGTTTCCCCAGGATCCATCTGCCGGCAGTCTGGTGATCGAGTTGCCCGAGCGTTTTCTGCCGGGTAAATACCGGGTGTTCTGGAGGGTGATCACCAACGGGGTGATTCCGGGGCTGTTCACCTTGCTGCTGTGCGTCGGCCTGTATCGCTTGCTGGTGGTGCCGCTGAACAACCTGCGCGAACAGGCCAATGCCTGGCGCGCCGATCAATTGAATGTGCGCCTGTCGAGCGGCATTACCGAGCGCCCGGACGAACTCGGCGAGTTGGCGCGGGCCTTCGACTCGATGTCCGAGCGCCTGCAGTCCACCGTTGCCTTGCAACAGCAGCTGCTGCGCGATCTGTCCCATGAGCTGCGTACGCCGCTGAGTCGATTGCGGGTGGCCAGTGAAAGCGAACAGGATCTGCGGCAACTGCGCGAGCGCATCGGCCGTGAAGTCGATGGCATGCAACGGCTGGTCGAGGACACCCTGCAACTGGCCTGGCTCGACACCGAGCGTGCACCGCTGCCGGACGAGGCGATCCAGATTCAGGCGCTGTGGGAAATGCTCACCGACAACGCCTGTTATGAAAGCGGCTGGCCGAGCCTGCAATTGCAGTGCGCGGTGCCGTCGTCGTGCTGGGTGCGCGGTAATCTCAATAGTTTGGCGCAGGCGCTGGAGAACATTCTGCGCAACGCCATTCGTCATTCGCCTGAGGGCGGCATCGTGTGCCTCGATGGACGGCGTGACGGCGATTACTGGCATCTGTGGCTGGAAGATCAAGGCGGCGGTGTGGCTGAAGCGGATCTGGAACGGATCTTCTCGCCGTTCACCCGCCTCGACGGCTCGCGCCCGGGGGATGGCGGGTTTGGGCTGGGGTTGAGCATTGCGAGGAATGCGGTGCAAAGGCAGGGTGGGATGTTGTGGGCGGAGAATGGTGGGGCAGGGTTGCGCTTGAATTTTCGGCTGATTGCCGATGGAGGCGGCGTGACGGCTGACGCCTTCGCGAGCAAGCCCGCTCCCACAGTGGATGTGTGTCGTCCGCAAACTGTATAACCAACACCGTCACCCTCCTGTGGGAGCGGGCTTGCTCGCGAAGGGGCCCTTCGATTCACCGCTGAACTCAAAAGTCGCACCACCGGTGCGACATTCATCTGCTTATTCCCAGAAACCATAAGCACCATACTTTGCGTGATATGGCCTGCGAACGTTTGCCGGTATGATAGGCGCCCCCGCACGTCTGGATTGCGAATACGCCATGACCCTGCAGTACCCAACCATCGCCGATTGCGTCGGCAACACTCCGCTGGTGCGTTTGCAGCGCCTGCCCGGTGCCACCAGCAACACCCTGTTGCTCAAGCTCGAAGGGAACAACCCGGCGGGTTCGGTCAAGGACCGTCCGGCGCTGTCGATGATCACCCGTGCCGAACTGCGCGGGCAGATTCACGCCGGCGACACGCTGATCGAAGCGACCTCGGGCAACACCGGGATTGCGCTGGCCATGGCCGCCGCGATCAAGGGTTACAAGATGATCCTGATCATGCCGGACAACTCCAGCGCCGAGCGCAAGGCGGCGATGACCGCTTACGGTGCCGAGCTGATTCTGGTCAGTCAGGAAGAGGGCATGGAAGGCGCTCGTGATCTCGCCCAGCGGATGGAAGCCGAAGGCCGTGGCAAGGTGCTCGATCAGTTCGCCAACGGCGATAATCCCGAGGCGCACTACACCACCACTGGCCCGGAAATCTGGCGTCAGACCCAGGGCACCATCACCCATTTCGTCAGTTCGATGGGCACCACCGGCACCATCATGGGCGTGTCGCGCTACTTGAAAGAGCAGAGCGACAGCGTGCAGATCATTGGCCTGCAACCGATGGAAGGCTCGGCCATTCCGGGCATCCGCCGCTGGCCGCAGGAATACCTGCCGAAGATCTATCAGGCCGACCGCGTCGACCGCATTGTCGACATGGCGCAAAGCGAAGCCGAGGACGTCACCCGGCGTCTGGCCCGCGAGGAAGGCATCTTTTGTGGCGTGTCCTCGGGCGGTGCGGTGGCAGCGATGCTGCGCCTGTCCAAGGAAGTTGAAAACGCGGTGATCGTCGCGATCATCTGCGACCGTGGCGACCGTTATCTGTCGACCGGCATTTTCGACGCGCCCAACTGATGGCCAAGCACGAGAGAGGCCTGCGCTTCCAGCCCACCGGCGGCAGCAAGGCCGCGCAAATCCCGACCGGCAAAAAACAGCGCTTGAATATCGAGCGCCTGGCCAATGACGGTCGCGGCATCGCGTTTTTCGAAGGCCGCACCTGGTTCGTCCTCGGCGCCCTCGCCGGTGAAGAAGTCGAGGCGCGGGTGCTCGGCACCCACGGCAAAGTGGTCGAAGCGCGCACCGAACGGGTGTTCAAGGCCAGTGAGTTGCGTCGCCCGGCAGCGTGTCAGCATGCCGGTCGCTGCGGCGGTTGCAGTGTTCAACACTTGCCCCACGCCGAACAGCTTGCCCTGAAACAGCGCATGCTCGCCGAGCAGCTGTCGAAGGTCGCCGGGGTCGAGCCTGAAGAATGGGCGGCGCCGTTGACCGGCCCGGAGTTCGGCTATCGCCGCCGCGCGCGGATCGCCGTACGTTGGGACATGAAGGCGAAGAAGCTCGAAGTGGGTTTCCGCGCCGCCGGCAGCCAGGACATCGTCGCCATCAACGAATGCCCGGTGCTGGTACAGCCCTTGCAACCGATCATGACCCGTTTGCCGGAGATGCTCCGTCGTTTGAGCAAACCGCAGGCGTTGGGGCATGTCGAGTTGTTCAGCGGTTCATCGCTGGCGGTGTTGCTGCGACACATGGCGCCACTGTCCGAAGCCGACCTGACGATCCTCAAGGATTTCTGCCAGTTCCATGCAGCGCAACTGTGGTTGCATGGCGAAGGCGAGCCACAACCGGTGGATGCCACGCAGTCGCTGGGCTATCGCCTGGAGCAGTGGGATCTGGATCTGGCCTGGCGGCCGGGGGATTTCATCCAGGTCAACGCCGGGGTCAATGAGGCGATGGTCGCGCAGGCGCTGGACTGGCTGAAGCCGACCGGTGACGAGCGCGTGCTCGACCTGTTCTGCGGTCTGGGCAACTTCGCCTTGCCACTGGCCAAAAGCGTGCGTGAAGTGGTGGCGGTGGAGGGCGTGCAGACCATGGTCGACCGTGCCGCTGCGAACGCCGCTAGTAACAATTTGCATAACACAAAGTTTTTTCAAGCCGATTTATCCCAGCCTTTGACCGATGCTCAGTGGATCGGAAACGGCTTTTCTGCGGTACTCTTGGACCCACCGCGTGACGGTGCTTTCGAGGTGGTGCGCAAGCTCGCGACCCTGGGTGCCAAACGGTTGGTGTATGTGTCGTGCAACCCTGCAACTCTGGCGCGCGATACGGTCGAATTGATCAAGCAGGGCTACCGGTTAAAACGTGCCGGGATTCTCGATATGTTTCCTCAGACGGCGCATGTCGAGGCCATGGCGTTATTTGAAGCGAGCCAGGATGGCTCGTCTGAATCCGTCTGACCTGTCCGGGCGGCGCTCGCTTTAGCCCCGCGAGCGCATCCGGGCATTGGGGGTCAGCGATTTGACGCATTGAATCTGCGTCGTAGGGAAGGTAAAGCAGCATGGTACAGGTGAGAGCACACCAGCCGATCAACACTGACGGCAGTATCAATCTCGAGGCTTGGCTCGATCACGCGGTCAGTGTCGACATGGCGCTGGATCGCGAAGCCTTGAAGGAAGCCTGCGAGTTCGCTCGCGAGGCCGAACAGCAGTCCAACGCCGCGAAGAATCTGTGGGCCGAGGGCAGCGGCAGTTTCAGTACGGGACTTGAGATCGCCGAGATCCTCGCCGACCTCAAGCTCGACCAGGACTCGCTGGTCGCGGCGGTGCTGTATCGCGGCGTCCGCGAAGGCCAGATCGAACTCGCGGCGGTCAGCCAGCGCTTCGGTCCCGTGGTGGCCAAACTGATCGACGGTGTGCAGCGCATGGCGGCAATCAGTGCCAGCCTCAGCCCGCGCCAGTCGATGGTGATGGGCACTCAGGGCCAGGTGGAAAACCTGCGCAAGATGCTGGTGGCAATGGTCGACGACGTTCGCGTCGCGCTGATCAAACTGGCCGAACGTACCTGCGCCATTCGTGCGGTGAAAACCGCCGACGACGAAAAGCGTAACCGCGTCGCCCGGGAAGTTTTCGACATCTATGCGCCGCTCGCGCATCGGCTCGGCATCGGTCATATCAAGTGGGAGCTGGAGGACCTGTCCTTCCGTTACCTGGAACCCGATCAATACAAACAGATCGCCAAGCTGCTCCACGAGCGGCGGCTGGACCGTGAGCGGTTCATCAGCGATGTGATGACCCAGCTCAAGGACGAATTGCAGGCCACCGGCGTCGACGCCGACATCAGCGGCCGGGCCAAACACATCTATTCGATCTGGCGCAAAATGCAGCGCAAGGGTCTGGAATTCAGCCAGATCTACGACGTGCGCGCCGTGCGCGTGCTGGTGCCGGAAATGCGCGACTGCTACACCGCGCTCGGCATCGTCCACACCCTGTGGCGGCATATCCCGAAAGAGTTCGACGACTACATCGCCAACCCGAAAGAGAACGGCTACCGCTCGCTGCACACGGCGGTAATCGGTCCGGAAGGCAAGGTTCTCGAAGTGCAGATCCGTACGCACTCGATGCACGAAGAGGCCGAGCTCGGCGTCTGCGCACACTGGCGCTACAAGGGCACTGACGTCAAGTCCGGTTCCAACCACTACGAAGAGAAAATCTCCTGGCTGCGGCAGGTGCTCGAGTGGCACGAAGAGCTGGGCGATATCGGTGGCCTGGCCGAACAGCTGCGGGTCGATATCGAACCGGATCGGGTGTACATCTTCACCCCCGACGGCCACGCCATCGATTTGCCGAAAGGCGCGACGCCGCTGGACTTCGCCTACCGCGTGCACACCGAAATCGGTCACAACTGCCGTGGCGCGAAGATCAACGGCCGTATCGTGCCGCTCAACTACAGCCTGCAGACCGGTGAGCAGGTCGAGATCATCACCAGCAAGCACGGTACGCCGAGCCGCGACTGGCTGAACCCGAACCTGGGCTACGTCACCACCTCGCGGGCGCGGGCGAAGATCGTTCACTGGTTCAAGTTGCAGGCGCGTGACCAGAACGTTGCGGCCGGTAAAACCCTGATCGAGCGCGAACTCAATCGCCTCGGTCTGCCGGCGGTGGATTTCGACAAGCTGGCCGAAAAGGCCAACATGAAAACCGCCGAAGACATGTTCGCCGCCCTCGGTGCCGGCGACCTGCGTCTGGCGCAACTGGTCAACCTGGCGCAGCAACTGGTCGAGCCGGAACGCGGCAACGAACAGCTGGAGCTAATCCCGCGCAAGGCCACCGGCTACAAGCCGGGCAAGCGCGGCGATATCCAGATCCAGGGCGTCGGCAACCTGATGACGCAAATGGCTGGCTGCTGCCAGCCGCTGCCGGGCGACGCGATCGTCGGCTACATCACCCAGGGCCGCGGCGTGAGCATTCACCGCCAGGACTGTGCCTCGGTGCTGCAACTGGCCGGGCGCGAGCCGGAGCGGATCATCCAGGTCAGTTGGGGCCCGGTGCCGGTGCTCACCTATCCGGTGGACATCGTCATCCGCGCCTACGACCGTTCCGGTCTGCTGCGGGACGTCTCGCAGGTGCTGCTCAACGAGCGGATCAACGTGCTGGCGGTCAACACCCGCTCGAACAAGGAAGACAACACCGCGCTGATGTCGCTGACCATCGAGATTCCCGGGCTGGATGCGCTGGGGCGCTTGCTGGGGCGGATTTCGCAGTTGCCGAACATCATCGAGACGCGGCGTAACCGTACTCCGTGAAGATGGCTTCGTTCGAATGTGGGAGCGGGCTTGCTCGCGAAGAGGGCGTGTCAGTCGATATTTACGCTGAATGACACACCGCATTCGCGAGCAAGCCCGCTCCCACATTGGTTTTGTGTAGAGGCATGACAGATGTATTCACTTGAAGACCTGCTCCACCTGATGAATCGCCTGCGCGACCCGCAGTACGGTTGCCCGTGGGACATCAAGCAAACCTACGCGACCATCGTCCCGCATACCCTCGAAGAAGCCTATGAAGTGGCTGACGCCATTGAACGCGGCGACTTCGATCACTTGCAGGGCGAGCTGGGTGATCTTCTGTTCCAGGTGGTCTATTACAGCCAGTTGGCCAAGGAAGAAGGGCGCTTCGAATTTGCCGGAGTGATCGACAGCATCACTCGCAAGCTGATCCGCCGTCATCCGCACGTGTTTCCCACCGGCGATCTGTACGCGCCGCTGGATGTGCCACGGCTGAATGAAGAACAGGTCAAGCAGCGCTGGGAGGAGATCAAGGCCGAAGAACGCGCGGAGAAATCCGCCGTGCCCGAGCAGCTGTCACTGCTCGATGACGTGCCTGCCGCGTTGCCGGCACTGTCGCGTTCGGCCAAGTTGCAAAAGCGTGCCGGGCAGGTCGGCTTCGACTGGCCGGATGCACTGCCGGTGCTGGACAAGGTGCGCGAAGAGCTCGACGAAGTGCTCGAAGCCATGTCCGAAAACGATCCCAAAGCGGTGGCTGACGAGATCGGCGACCTGCTGTTTTCCGTGGTCAATCTGGCCCGGCATCTCAAGGTCGATCCGGAAACCGCGCTGCGCGGTGCCAACGCCAAGTTCGAACGACGTTTCCGATTTATCGAACAGGCATTGCGCGACACCCGTCGTCCCATGGAAGATTGCACCCTCGAAGAGTTGGACGCCCTGTGGGGTGAAGCCAAACGCCAGGAAAAGAATGTGCCCAGCTGCGGCTGAGCCGTTGCCCAAGTGAGTAAGCATTAATGAGCCTTTCCCTTCGCGACCAGTTGCTCAAAGCAGGCCTGGTCAACCAAAAGCAGGCCAAGCAGGTCAGCAAAGACAAGCAGAAGCAACAGCGCCTGGCCCACAAGGGGCAGGCCGAGCTGGATGATTCGCAGCAGCGCGCCGCTCAGGAAGCCATGGCCGAGAAGGTCAAGCGCGACCAGGAGCTGAACCGTCAGCAGCAGGAGAAGGCCGAGGCCAAGGCCCGTGCCGCGCAGGTCAAGCAGTTGATCGAAGTGACGCGTCTGCCGAAGCTCAACACCGAGGACTACTACAACTTCGTTGACGACAAGAAGGTCAAGCGCATCTGCGTCAACACGCTGATGCGCAACAAGCTCAGCAACGGTTCGCTGGCGATCGTGCACCATGCCGGTGGCTACGAAGTGATCCCCCGTGAAGCGGCCCTGAAGATCCAGGAACGTGATCCGCAGCGCATTGTGCAGCTCAACGTGCAGACCGAAGAGGTCGCAGCCGAGGATGATCCGTACGCGGCCTACCAGATCCCTGATGATCTGATGTGGTAAATCGATAAAGCTGTAACAAAACAAACTGTGGCGAGGGAGCTTGCTCCCGCTGGACTGCGTAGCAGGCCCCTGCTCTTGAGTTGAAGAACAGGGCCGCTTCGCGCCCCAGCGGGAGCAAGCTCCCTCGCCACAGGTTCAATATTCGCCTAAGCGGATTTCAGATCCCGTTGCTGTTCTTGCAGTTCGAGTTCGGCCTTGTAGTTGTGGGCGTCAATCTCGTTGTGGAACATGCCGACCAGCAAGTCTTGTTGATGCACATCCCAGATCCGTACACCGGCGGCTACGCCTTCATGGGACATGTGTGAATCGTCGCGTTCAGTTACTTTTACAGTCATCTGCTAGCTCCAAATCTCAAGTTATCTGCAGCAAGGCGTGTGCAGGGCTCTTTTATATGATTTGTTAGCTTGCTAAGTAAACGCTTGATTTGTGCAAGGTGTTGTTGCGGTTTTTGCAACAGTGCTGCAGCCCGCGTAATCCGCGACATTCGGTCGCAGGGCGGGAAGTTGCATGACAGAAGTTTCATTTTCAGGCGCACTGACATCCTCTGTGGGAGCGGGCTTGCTCGCGAAGGCGGTATGTCAGACAGACTGATGTCGACTGACACGACGCTTTCGCGAGCAAGCCCGCTCCCACAGGGTTTTGCGCTGTGGCTGCTGGTTTCAAACCGGCCAAAAAAAACGCCCCGAACCAGTCGGGGCGTTTTCATGTGGAGCTCAGCAGCGGGGAATTACTTGCCTTCCCAGCGCTTCAGCACCAGCGTGGCGTTGGTGCCGCCGAAGCCGAAGCTGTTGCTCATCACGGTGTTGATGGTGGCGTTCTCGCGGGTCTTGGTCAGCACCGGCAGATCGGCCACTTCAGGGTCCAGCTCGTCGATGTTGGCGGAACCGGCGATGAAGTTGCCTTCCATCATCAGCATGCAGTAGATCGCTTCGTGAACGCCGGCGGCGCCCAGGGAGTGACCGGACAGGCTCTTGGTCGAGCTGATCGCTGGCGCCTTGTCGCCGAACACTTCACGCACACCTTTCATTTCCGCGACGTCGCCGACCGGAGTCGAGGTGCCGTGGGTGTTCAGGTAGTCGATCGGGGTGTCGACGGTGGACATTGCCATCTGCATGCAGCGGATCGCGCCTTCACCACTTGGGGCAACCATGTCGTAGCCGTCGGACGTTGCGCCGTAGCCAACGATTTCGGCGTAGATCTTGGCGCCACGGGCCAGCGCGTGTTCCAGCTCTTCAACCACAACCATGCCGCCACCGCCAGCGATGACGAAACCGTCACGGTCGGCGTCGTAGGCGCGGGAAGCTTGTTCCGGGGTGTCGTTGCGCTTGCTGGACAGGGCGCCCATCGCGTCGAACAGGAACGACTGGCTCCAGTGCTCTTCTTCACCGCCACCGGCGAAGACGATGTCCTGCTTGCCCATCTGGATCTGTTCCATGGCGGTACCGATGCAGTGAGCACTGGTGGCGCAGGCAGAGGCGATGGAGTAGTTCAGGCCCTTGATCTTGAACGGTGTGGCCAGGCACGCGGAAACGGTGCTGCTCATGGTCCGCGTTACACGGTATGGGCCGACGCGCTTCACGCCTTTCTCGCGCAGGATGTCCAGCGCTTCCATCTGGTTCAGGGTCGACGCGCCGCCGGAGCCGGCGATCAGGCCGGTACGCGGGTTGGACACTTGCTCTTCGGTCAGGCCGGAGTCAGCAATGGCGTCTTTCATGGCCAGGTAGGCGTAAGCCGCTGCGTGGCCGACGAAACGATAGATCTTGCGATCGATCAGTTCTTCAAGGTTGAGGTCGATGGAGCCGGAAACCTGGCTACGCAGACCCATTTCAGCATATTCCGGGTTGAACCGGATGCCAGGGCGGCTTGCACGCAGGTTAGCGGAGACGGTCTCTTTGTCATTGCCCAGGCACGAAACAATGCCCAGACCAGTGATAACGACGCGGCGCATGCGAATAACCCTTAGAAGTTGTCAGTGGAGGTGAAAACGCCGACGCGAAGGCCTTCGGCGGTGTAGATTTCGCGACCGTCGACAGTCACCGAACCATCGGCGATGGCCAGGTTCAGCTTGCCCTTGAGGACGCGTTTGATATGGATGTTGTAGGTGACTTTCTTGGCGGTCGGCAGGACCTGGCCGAAGAATTTCACTTCGCCCGAACCCAGCGCACGACCACGGCCCGGCAGGCCTTGCCAGCCGAGGAAGAAGCCGACCAGTTGCCACATGGCGTCCAGACCCAGGCAGCCCGGCATCACCGGATCGCCCTCGAAGTGGCACGCGAAGAACCACAGGTCAGGGTTGATATCCAGCTCGGCGACCAATTCACCTTTGCCGTACTTGCCGCCTTCTTCGCTGATCAGGGTGATGCGATCCACCATCAGCATGTTCGGGGCGGGCAGTTGCGCGTTACCTGGGCCGAACAGCTCACCGCGACTGCAGCGCAGCAGGTCTTCCCGAGTAAAGGCGTTTTGTTTGGTCATGCGAGCTCCTCAATAATCCCATGCGGCAGGTGGGGCAAATCTTCCCGGCCGATCGACGCGTTCATGCCTCGTACCGGCAGCCTACTCATAGACTATTGCGTTGTGGTGAAAGTCACAGCACCAAGGACATGAATGTACACTTGTGCACTGAAATTTTTATTCAAGCCTCTTTTGAGGCTCGTTCGGGTGCCTAAGACTGCCGCACTTTCGCTTTTCACGCCAGTCGCAGATGGTCGAAAAACCGTCACTACTGCACCCAGCGCTGCAGAATCTGTTGTAGGTCATTGCGTTTGAACGGCTTCGCCAGGTAATCGTTCATGCCCGCCGAAAGGCAGGTTTCGCGGTCGCCCTGCAACGCATTGGCGGTCAGCGCGATGATCGGCACCTCGCGGCGTCCGGGCAGTTGGCGGATCTGCCGGGTCGCCTCGTAGCCGTCGATGATCGGCAGCCGGCAATCCATCAGAATCACTTCGAAATCATTGCCTTCAGCACTGCGCACCGCTTGCGCGCCATCGGTGGCGACGCTGACGGTAAAGCCCAGGCTGCGCAGCATCGCTTCGATGACGGTCTGGTTGACCGGATTGTCCTCCACCAGCAACACATTGCGCCCCTCGCCATGCCCGTTACCATTGGCCGCGCGCGGCGCCGCCAGTGTGGGCAGCGTCTGCTTATATAGCGCCAGCGGGATTTCCAGGGTGAACACCGAACCCAGGCCTTCTTCGCTCTGCGCCCGCAACGTGCCGCCCATGCGTTCGGCCAGGGTGCGGGCGATCGGCAAACCGAGACCGGTGCCGCCATAGCGCCGGGAAATCGAACTGTCGGCCTGCTGGAAGGCGTTGAACATCAATTCCAGACTCTCAGACGAAATGCCGATGCCGCTGTCGCGCACCGAACAGGTGAACCACAGCAACTCGTGATCCAGCGACTGCCACTGTGCCTCGATGCTGACCCGGCCACGCTCGGTGAACTTCAAGGCGTTGCCCACCAGATTGACCAGAATCTGCCGGATCCGCGTCGGGTCGCCCTGCACCTGCAAGTCGCGCATGTCCTCGGGAATCTGCAGGTTCAGGGCGAGGCCACGTTGCACCGCGCTGTGCTGGAACGACTGGGCGCAAGCACCGATCAGGTCGGCGAGGTTGAACGGAATGTGCTCAAGCTCCAGCTCCGAGCGTTCGATCCGCGAGAAGTCGAGAATGTCGTTGATGACTTTCAGCAGGTGTTCGGTGGACTCGGAAGCGAGCGCCGCGTACTCGATCTGCTCCTCGGTCATGTCGGTGGTTTCCAGCAACTGCAACATGCCCAGCACGCCGTTCATCGGTGTGCGCAGTTCATGGCTCATCATCGCCAGAAAATCGGATTTGGCGTTGTTGGCCTTTTCCGCTTCTTCACGGGTCTGGATCAGTTGCGCCATCGCCTGATGCTGTTCGCGGCTGGCCTGCTCCAGTGCCTGGGCGAGGTTGTTGATGTGCTGCGACAGGGCGCCCAACTCGGTGTCATCGACGATCGGCAGCGGGGTCTTGTAATCGCCTTGCTGAATCGCCTTGACCGCGTTGCCGATATCGCGGATCGGCGCCGACAGACTGCCGGCCAGACGCCGCGCCAGAACAAAGGTGAAGAGCAGGGCGAACAACGCCAGAATCCCGGCCTTGAGCAGAATTTCCTGTTGGCGCTGACTGAAGGCATCGTTGGACAGACCGACGATCACCCGGCCCAGGTAATCCTCGCTGGTCACGTTGTTGCTGGCTTTGGCGTCGTGGAAAAAATCGCTGTTGAGGGCGATCCGTTGCAGGCGCACCGGGGCCTGGAACACCTCGACCTGATGCGGTCGGTTGTGCGCGTCGGCGGCTTGTTCAACGTAGGCCAGAATCCGGTTGGCGCTGTCCTGCACTTCCAGAAAGCGTACGTTCGGTGTTGCGAGAGTTGCCTTGAGCAGGCTTTCCAGCACTTCGTTGTTGCCGGAAATCACCCCGTACTCGGTGGCGGGCGCCAGTTGATTGGCGATCAGTTGCCCGGTGTGATTGAGCTCCTGACGCAAATCCTGAATCCGCACGAAGGTAAAGAAACTGATCAGCAGCAGCGTGAGCAGCAGGGCCGGGCCGAGGCTGATCAATTGCGTGCGGGTGTTGATGTCCCAGCGGCGACGCAGATTCATGGGTGGCTTTCTCCTTCAGCCAACTGGCGGGCAACAGACGCTTCATCGATTGGCTCGATACCGAGGGAACGAGCGACCTGCACATTACTTGAGACTTTGAAACGATCGGGGTAGAGCGAGCGCGGCCACGTCGCCGGGGGGCGATCGAGCAACCGGTCAAGGATCGCCAGCCAGTCGGGCTGATCGCTGTAAGTGCTGGCGAGGCTGCCGGCACGCACGAACGCCGCGTTCGGCCCGATCAGCGCCACTTGCCGGGAGTAGCTGCTGAGCAGCAGGTTTTTCGCGGTTTTCGGGTTGTACAGATCGGGATCGTCGAGGCCCAGCAACACGTCACTGTTTCTCAACACGCTTTGCAACGGGCGACTGTCCTGGGTGTTGTCCCAACGCTGGCTGACGATTTGCAGATTCAGCGGCGCCGCAGCCTGATGCAGTTCCTTGAGCAGGAATTCGCTGTGCTGGTCGAACAGCACGCCGACCCGCCGCACCTGCGGCAGAATCCGCCGAATCAGTTGCAATTGCCGCCCCAGCGGTGGATCGCTCCAGAGCAGACTCAAGTGCGGCGGTTGTGCGCTACCCAGGCGTTGCCGCGCTTGCAGACGACTGATGCGCAACACCAGCGTCGCCGGCCCCTGAGACTCTTTCAGACGCCAGTCGAGGCTGGGCGGGTCGAGCAGAATCATCCGCAGATTGGCCGGCAACTTGCCCGGTGCCGGCAGGCTGGCCAGTGGCTGGAAACGTACGTTGTCGGTGGGGCGCAGCTCGCTCAACGCCTGGACGAAGGCCTGCACACCGGGACTTTCTTCGGCGCCGGTCAACAGAATGTCGGCGGCCTGCACCGCCATGCCGTGCAGCCACGCGGTCAAAAACAGACACGCACCGGCCAGCCAGTGACCCAGGGTTGGTGTCTTGTTTGCCGTGCCGAAGCGCACCCTAGAACTCCAGCTCGGCGCTGAAGTACAGCACCCGGCGTTCGTCGTAATTGTTGTCGACGAAAGTGGTCGGTTCGTTGTCGAGCCGTTGTTGCAGCACGCCGGCCAGTTGCAGTTGCGCCTTGCCCAGCGGGAGGCGTTTGGCGATGCGCGTGTCGACCCGTTCGAAGCGGTAGCCATTGAGCGCGTTGTCGCCGTAATAGAAGAGGGCGCTGTTCCAGCCGTGGCCCCAATCGCGCAGCCAGCCGGCAGAACCGCTGTTGCGCGAGGTGAATTGCTGATCCAGCGGATTGCTCGCTTCGGCGTCGACGAAGGCGTAGGTGAAGCGCAGGCGGTCGATCATGCTCAGGCGCCAGTCGAGCTGGGTTTCGGTGCCGCGAAAGCGTGAGCTGTTGGCGTTGCTGGCGATGTATTGGTTGTTGCGCAGTGGCTCGCTGATCATCCCGGTGATTTCGTCGTAGAACAGCTTCACGTCCACGGCCAGCCCCAGCTCGGCGAAATAGCCGTTGTAGCCCAGTTCGCGCGAGCGCATGTGTTCCTGATCGAGATCGCCCGGGCCACGGGTCTTGACGAAGTAGCGCGCCGAGGACTGACCGTAGGCCGAGGGCCGCAGGTTGCTCACCTGATAGCTCCAGTTGACGTTGTTCTCGAACATGTCTGGCGAACGGATCGCCTCCGAGTACACCGCGCGCAGACCATGGCGCGGGTTGATCAGATAGTTGACCGCAAATCTGGGCGTCAGCGAACTGCCGATCAGTTGGGTGTTTTCGAACATGGCGCCGCCCTGCAACAGCCAGTGTTCACTAGCGCGCCATTCCAGTTGGCCGAACGCGCGCCAGGTGGTGTCGTCCAGTGTGCCGTTGAAGTAGGTTTCGGAATCGGCCCGGTCGTAACGATAGTTCATGCCGCTGACCAGTCGCAGGCTGTCGGACAGGCTGAGGGTGTCCTGCAATTCCAGATCGTAGCGCGACTCGCGGGCGCTTTGATCGATGTCGCCACACAGGGTCTGGCTGGCACCGTTGCGCCATTGGTCGAGCACCTGATTGGCCAGGGCCATTTCCTGTGGCGTTCCGGTTTCCGGGCCGGGGCCAGTGAAACGGGTGATGTTGCGCGCCAGGCGTTCGGTGTAGTTCGGGTTGAGTTGCCACAGCTGCGTCAGCTGCGGGCTGAACGACACTTCGGCATCACAGGCGCGCCACACCTGCTGGCGATCCCAGTGCTGGGCCGAACCTTGTATATAAAGGCTGTGTTCGGGATTGATGTCGAGATTCCAGCGCACCGAGCCGGCGTAATCCTTGGCGACCACGTCGGAATTGTTCCCGGCAGCGGTAATCCCCGAGAACACCGGGCGGTAGGTGTAGGGCCGCTGATTGCTGCCGTCCTTCGCGTTGACCTGCCAGTCAAGGCTCTGGTTGTCGCTCAGGGTCTGGCTGACGGCGAGGCTGAAGCGGTTCAAGCGGCGGCTGTCACGGTAATCGGCGCCGGTACGGTCGCTGTCGAAGCCATCGTCTTCCTGGCCGGACAGCGACAAACGCAGGTCGCCGCCATTCCACCCCGTGCCCTGGCTGGCATAGAAGTCGTTGATGCCGCGCTGGCCTCGGGTGACCTTCAGGCGCGTGCCGTGGCTGTCCGCCGGGTTGCGGGTGATGATGTTGACCACCGCCATCAGCGCATTGGCGCCGTAGCTGACGGTGTTCGGCCCACGGAAAACCTCGATGCGTTCGATGTCTTCCATGGCCACCGGAATGTCGCTCCAGTCCACCGTGGCCAGGCCTGCGCGGTACACCGAGCGGCCATCGATCAGCACCTGCATGCGTCGCGCTTCGCTGGCGTTGGTCCCGTGATAGTTGACCGCCGCCTGATTGCCGCTGATGTTGCCGACCATCATCCCCGGCACCAGCCGCAGCAACTCGCTGATGTCCCGCGCGCCACTGGCACTGATCAGCTCACTGTCGATGACGGTCATGCTCCCCGGCACTTCCGCCGGCGTCTGTTTCAGGCGCGTGGCCGTCAGCACCTGCGGCAGCGTTTCGCTGTCGACAAACAGGTCGTCCGCCTGCAACACCGGGCTGAACAGCAGCGCCAGCAGCAGCGACGAACGCGAGGGGGCAGAGGCAAAAGACACAACACAGCCTTGATCACAAAGAATTGGCGCGCATGTTAACCGAGGACAGTGACTTTTCCAGTCACGATGCGGGCATTTTCCTCGGTTTTATTGGTCTTCTTCCTACAAGTGCCGGTAATTGACGCAGGGGCTGGCCGCGCTTCGGTCGCCCCGTATAATGCCGGCATCGCCACTGGTATGGATTAACGGATTGCATATGACTGAACAGCGCCCGATTGCGGTCCTGGGAGGCGGAAGTTTTGGTACCGCCGTGGCTAATCTCTTGGCCGAAAACGGCCATCAAGTCCGGCAGTGGATGCGTGACCCCGAGCAGGCCGAGGCCATCCGGGTCAACCGCGAGAATCCGCGTTACCTCAAGGGCATCAAGATTCTTCCGGGGGTGACGGCCGTCACTGATCTGCAGGAAACCCTCGACGCCTGCGAGCTGTGCTTCGTCGCACTGCCCTCGAGCGCATTGCGCACGGTGCTGGCCGCCCACGCCGAGCGCCTGAGCGGCAAGATGCTGGTCAGCCTGACCAAGGGCATCGAAGCCCACACCTTCAAACTGATGAGCCAGATCCTCGAAGAAATCGCCCCGCAGGCGCGCATTGGCGTGCTGTCCGGGCCGAACCTGGCGCGGGAGATCGCCGAGCATGCGCTGACCGCCACCGTGGTCGCCAGCGAGGACGAAGATTTGTGCAAACAGGTGCAGGCGGCGCTGCACGGTCGCACCTTCCGCGTTTACGCCAGTGCTGACCGATTCGGCGTCGAGCTGGGCGGCGCACTGAAAAACGTCTACGCAATCATCGCCGGCATGGCGGTGGCGCTGGAGATGGGCGAGAACACCAAGAGCATGCTGATCACCCGCGCACTGGCCGAGATGACCCGGTTCGCGGTGAACCAGGGCGCCAACCCGATGACCTTCCTCGGTCTGGCCGGGGTAGGGGATTTGATCGTGACCTGCTCGTCGCCGAAGAGCCGCAACTACCAGGTCGGGTTTGCCCTCGGTCAGGGCTTGAGCCTCGATGAGGCGGTGTCGCGCCTGGGCGAAGTGGCCGAAGGCGTGAACACCCTGAAGGTGCTCAAGGCCAAGTCCCAAGAGGTGGGCGTGTATATGCCGCTGGTCGCCGGTCTGCATGCGATCCTGTTTGAGGGACGCACGCTGGAGCAGGTGATCGGTCTACTGATGCGGGCCGAGCCGAAAACCGACGTCGACTTTATTTCCACCAGCGGTTTCAACTGATTCAACAGGAAGCGAGCCATGAACGATCCGAAAACCGAAGCCAAGTACGAATCCATCCTCCTGCGGGTGCTGTGGATGATCGTCTATGTGCTGGTCTGGCAAGTGGCGCAGTTCATCCTCGGGGCCGTGGTGCTGGTGCAGCTGATCTATCGTTTGATTTATGGCGCGCCGAGCGCCGGCCTGATGAATTTCGGCGACAGCCTGAGTCAGTTTTTGGCGCAGATCGGCCGTTTCGGCAGCTTTCACAGCGACCAGAAACCCTGGCCGTTCGCCGACTGGCCAACCCCGCGTACTCCTGAAGGCGAAGCACCGCACGCCGTGCCGCCAGCGCCGCACCCGGCCCGTGATGAGGAACCCAAGCTATGAAACTCTGGGTGTTGCGTCACGGTGAAGCGGTGCCTTATGGCTCGTGCCCTGACTCCGAACGGGAACTGACCGAGCACGGTCGTCAAGAAGCCTTGAAGAGTGCGGCCCGGCTGATTGGTCAGCCGCTCACGGCGATCTACGCCAGTCCTTACCTGCGTGCGCAACAGACCGCACAGATTGTCCGCGAAGCCCTGGGTTTCGAGCCGGAGATTCGCACGGTCGGCTGGCTGACGCCGGAGAACGATCCGGACAAGGTGGCCGATCAACTGGTGTCGGTGAGTGATGTGCTGCTGGTCAGTCACAACCCGTTGGTGGGCAATCTGCTGAGCTATCTGCAGCATGGCGCCGGGTATCCGCCGGAGAAGGTCGGCACTGCTGGTCTGGCTGAGCTGGAAAGCCCTGAACTGCTGATCGGCTCGATGACCCTCAACAGCCTCAAGCACCCCTGACGCTGATTCCTTGTGGGAGCGGGCTTGCTCGCGAATGCGCTGTGTCAGTCACTGTAAATGTCACTGATAGACCGCATTCGCGAGCAAGCCCGCTCCCACAGGGCCCTCATTTTCTGCTGAAATTATTTGTTGGAATTTTCCAACCAAGCACTTGCTTGGTTGACTACGCTTGCTCCAGACCAAAAAAACAGGAGCGAGTCGCATGTCTGCCGCATTCCGTTTGCCGCTGGACGTGTTTTACGAGCGTGAGGCCCGGCACCCGCGCCAGCGTTTTCTGGTGCAGCCCATCGGTGGCGGGCAGGTCGAGACCCTGACCTGGGCCGACGTCGGTCATCAGGCCCGTTGCGCCGCGCACTGGCTGCGCGCGCGGGAATTGCCGCAAGGCAGCCACATTGCGCTGATCTCGAAAAACTGCGCGCACTGGATCATCGCCGATCTGGCGATCTGGATGGCCGGGCACGTCTCGGTGCCGCTGTATCCCAACCTCACGGCAGACTCGGTGAATCAGGTCCTGACGCATTCGGAAAGTGTGCTGGCGTTCATCGGCAAACTTGATGACTGGCCGGGCATGTCGGCCGGTGTACCGGCTGATTTGCCAACCATCAGTCTGCCGCTGCATCCGCCCGGCGAGTTCGCTTTCAGTTGGGATGACCTG
Organism: Pseudomonas sp. RSB 5.4; assembly: GCF_037126175.1. Lineage (NCBI taxonomy): Bacteria > Pseudomonadati > Pseudomonadota > Gammaproteobacteria > Pseudomonadales > Pseudomonadaceae > Pseudomonas > Pseudomonas sp. RSB 5.4. The sequence continues at coordinate 2,910,417 of NZ_CP146986.1, read as the reverse complement.
CAAAAAAGCTCGCCGATCCAGGATGATCCGTGTCCTGCGGCGGAGCAACTGGCAACCATCATCTACACCTCCGGCACCACCGGGTTGCCCAAAGGTGTGATGCACAGTTTTGCCAATCTGGGGTTCGCCACGACTCGCGGCACCCAACTGTTCGGGCTTAACGAGCAAGACCGGCTGCTGTCGTACCTGCCGCTGTGCCATGTCGCCGAACGAATGTTCGTTGAGCTGGCCTCGATCTACACCGGGCAAACGGTGTTCTTTGCCGAAAGTCTCGACACCTTTATCACCGACCTCAAGCGTGCACGACCTACCGCGATGTTCGGCGTGCCGCGCATCTGGACCAAATTCCAGATGGGCGTGTACGGCAAGATCCCCGCCAAGCGCCTGGATTTCCTGCTCGGCCTGCCATTCATTGGCAAGAGGGTCGGGCACAAGGTGCTGGCCGGCCTGGGCCTTGATGCCTTGCGCGTTGCCCTGTCCGGCGCGGCACCGGTGCCGCAGACCCTGCTCGACTGGTATCAGAAACTCGGCCTCGATGTGCTGGAGGTCTACGGCATGACCGAGAGTTGTGGCTACTCGCACATCTGCCTTCCGGGCCAGTACAAACAGGGTTGGATCGGCAAGCCGTGCCCGGAGGTCGAGGTGCGGATCGACGAGTCCGGTGAAGTGCAGGTGCGCAGTCAGGCAAACATGCTCGGCTATTTCAAGGAGCCGCAGAAAACTGCCGAGACCCTGACCGAGGACGGCTTCCTGCGTACCGGCGACAAGGGCGAGCAGGATGCCGAGGGGCGCTTGCGCCTGACCGGCCGGCTCAAGGAAATCTTCAAGACCAGCAAAGGCAAATATGTGGCCCCGGCGCCGATTGAAAACCGGCTGGCGGTGCATTCGCGGATCGAACAGGTCTGCGTGGTTGGCGATGGTCTGAGTGCGCCGCTGGGCTTGTGTGTACTGTCGGTGGTCAATCAGGAGGAAGCGCGGGGCAGTCTGCATTCGAGTCTGGAAAAGCTGCTGGAAGAGGTCAACGCCGGGCTCGACAAGCACGAGCGTCTGCGGCGGCTGGTGGTGGTCAAAGACAGCTGGGCGGTGGAGAACGGCTTTCTTACACCGACGTTGAAGATCAAGCGCAATGTCATCGAAGACACCTATGGTGCACGGTTCGAAGAATGGAGCGCGCGCAGCGAGGCGGTGCTGTGGCAGGATTGACCGACGATCAAAACAACAAAGGAAGCCTGCGATGACCTTGTGGCGCACCACTCCGAACATCGAGCAGTTGAACGCAATCCAGAAAAACACCATCGGCGAAGTGCTGGATATCCGTTTCGAGTCCTTCGACGAAGAATCGCTGACGGCGAGCATGGTCATCGACCACCGCACCCACCAACCCTACGGTCTGCTGCATGGCGGTGCCTCGGTGGTGCTGGCGGAAACCGTCGGTTCGATGGCCAGCTACCTGTGCATCGATGCCAGCAAGTTCTACTGCGTGGGGCTGGAGATCAACGCCAACCATTTGCGCGGTTTGCGCAGCGGGCGGGTGAGCGCAGTGGCCAAACCGATTCACATCGGCCGCACCACACATGTCTGGGACATCCGCCTGACCAGCGATGAAGGCAAGGCCAGTTGTGTGTCGCGTTTGACCATGGCGGTGGTGCCATTGGGTGAGCAACCGCCGGCACGCTGAGGTCAGATGCGCCATCGCCATGACCGGACTGTCATCATTCCTGGCAGTTACGGTCATTGCTGCGGGGCGCGGTCTTGCGGACAATCAGCGGCATGTTTTCCGCTCATGGATTTACCGGCATGTCGCAACCGATCTTTTTCGCCCACGCCAACGGGTTTCCCTCGGGCACCTATGGCAAGTTGTTCGCGGCGCTGGCGCCCGAGTATCGGGTCGCGCATCTGGAACAGCATGCCCATGACCCGCGTTTCCCGGCGGACGACAACTGGTACAACCTGGTCGACGAACTGATCCACCATTTACAGCAGCAAGATCAACCGGTGTGGGGCGTCGGCCATTCGTTTGGTGGCGTGTTGCACCTGCACGCGGCGTTGCGCTGCCCTGAGTTGTATCGCGGTGTGGTCATGCTCGACTCGCCGGTACTGACCCGCACCGATCAGTGGGTGATCCGCGCTGCCAAGCGTTTCGGCTTCATCGACAGACTGACCCCGGCCGGACGTACGTTGGGCCGGCGCGAAGAATTCGCCGACCTCGACAGTGCGCGCAGCTATTTTGCCGGCAAGACGCTGTTTCGCGGTTTCGACCCGGAATGTTTCGATGCCTACCTGCAACACGGGCTGCATGCGGTCGGCGACAAGCTGCGTCTGCGCTTCGACCCCGCCACCGAAATCAGTATCTATCGCGGCGTGCCGCACACCAGTCCGGGCCGCACGCGCCAATTGCAGGTGCCGCTGGCCGTGGTGCGTGGCCACAAGAGCCGCGTGGTCATGCGTCATCACACCCGATTCGTCGGGCGCCTGCCGCAGGGTGAAGCGCTGAGCATGCCCGGCGGGCACATGTTCCCGCTCGAGCGTCCGCAAGACACGGCGCGCCTGCTCAAAGAGCTGTTTACGCGCTGGGAGCGCCGCCAACAGAAGGATTGCGCATGAACCCGACCTTCGAAGAAGTGCGCCTGAGCCTGCCGCATATCGAACTGGCGGCGCACTTGTTCGGTCCCGAGGACGGTCTGCCGGTGATTGCCCTGCATGGCTGGCTCGACAACGCCAACAGCTTCGCGCGCCTGGCCCCCAAGCTCAAAGGCCTGCGCATCATCGCGCTGGACATGGCCGGGCACGGGCATTCCGGGCATCGACCGAATGGCGCCGGTTATGCGCTGTGGGATTACGCGCACGACGTGTTGCAGGTCGCCGAGCAACTGGGCTGGAAACGCTTCGGCCTGCTTGGGCATTCGATGGGCGCGATCGTTTCGCTGGTGCTGGCCGGTTCGTTGCCGGAGCGCATCACTCACCTGGCGTTGATCGACGGGGTGATTCCTCCTACGGACAAAGGCGAAAATGCCGCCGAACGCATGGGCATGGCCCTGCAAGCGCAGCTGGATCTGCGCGAGAAGCGCAAGCCGGTCTACAACACCCTCGATCGTGCCATCGAAGCGCGGATGAAGGGGCTGGTGGCGGTCAGCCGCGAAGCCGCCGAACTGTTGGCACAGCGCGGCCTGATGCCGGTGCCCGGCGGTTATACCTGGCGCACCGACAATCGCCTGACCCTGCCATCACCGCTGCGCCTGACTCAGGAGCAGGCAATGGCCTTCGTCCAGCGCATCACCTGCCCGGCGCAACTGGTGGTCGCCGCCGACGGCATGCTGGCCAAACATCCGGAGTTGCTGGAGCGTCTACCCTTTAGCCAGGAACAGCTGGCGGGCGGGCACCATTTGCACCTGAACGATGAGTCCGGTGCCGACCTTGTCGCAGACTGTTTCAATCGCTTCTTCGCCATTCCTTGACTTGCACCGGGCAACTGTCGAGGCTGGGCGGGTTGAAATGGGAGACAACCACGATGGATTTCTATACCGCTGCGAACCCGACCCGCCAAGCCATGCCGATCCGATGAGCCTGACTATGCGGTCACTCAGTCTGTTGGCGCTGTGCTGCTTCAGTTCCGTTTCGTTCGCCGCCGACGTGCCCGGCAGCCAGGATCTGCAGATCGTGCCGCGTCTGGCCGATGCGCAGATCGTCGACTATCGCCCTCCCGTGGAGCTTGAACGGATCTATCCGCTGGGCTCGATCCGCAAGATCAGCGGCCAGTTGCGTTTTGACGGCCAGGTCACGGCGCGTGGCCAGACCACCTCGGTCACCTATGAGTTACCCCCGGAGCATTCCGCCACCGAAGCCTTCACCGCCGCTCGCGAAGCCCTGCAAAAGCAGGACGCCGAGTTGTTGTTCTGGTGTCAGGCCCGCGACTGCGGCGAAAGCAGCCTGTGGGCCAATGAAGTGTTCGGCAATTCCAAGCTGTACGGCGCCGATGAGCAACAGGCCTATCTGCTGTTGCGTCTGGCCGCGCCGAAGGACAACACCCTGGTGGCGCTCTACAGCATCACCCGCGGCAATCGCAAAGCCTACCTGCATGTCGAACAGTTTGAAGCGGGCGCACCGTTGGGCGAGTTGCTGCCGACGTCGGCCACGTTGCTGCGACAGCTCAAAAGCACCGGCGAACTGGACTTTCCCAAACTGGTTGGCGATCCGGATGACACCTGGCTACGGCTGATTTCCCGTGGCTTGAACCTCGACACCACCCAGCGCGTGACGATTGCCGGACCCAAGGCCGAGGTCTGGCGGCAGGCGCTGATCGGCCAGGGTGTGCGCGCGGCGCGGATGGAGGCGGGGAGCGCCGACGGCTCTGGCCTGCGCATCGATCTGTTGCGATAAGCTGCACCGGGCGTGCGCGCGTGGCGTGTTCGCCTACTCTTTGACGAACTGAATTCTTCGAGACTTTACATGCTCAATAACGATCGGCTGTTGGTGCAAATCCTCCTGCTGGTGCTGTTCGGTGCCAGCCTGTGGGTGATGGCGCCGTTCTGGTCGGCGCTGTTCTGGGGTGCGGTGCTGGCCTTTGCCAGTTGGCCGCTGATGCGCCTGTTGACCCGTTGGCTCAATGGCCGCGAATCGCTGGCCGCAGCCATTCTGACTCTGGGCTGGATGTTGCTGGTGGCGGCGCCGCTGGTGTGGCTGGGGTTCAACCTGGCCGATCACGTACGCGACGCCACGGTCTTCATCAAGGACGTGCAGGTCGACGGTCTGCCTGAGGCGCCGGTCTGGCTCGGGACTATCCCGTTGGTGGGCGAACGTCTGGTGGGCCTCTGGAACAGCATTGATGAGCAGGGCGCGGCGCTGATGGTATCGATCAAGCCCTACCTGGGGCAGGTGGGTAACTGGTTGCTGGCGCGCAGTGCACAGATCGGTGGCGGCATCCTTGAGCTGACCCTGAGCATTGTCTTCGTGTTCTTTTTCTATCGCGACGGGCCGCGATTGGCGGCGTTCGTTCACAGCCTGCTGCAGCGGCTGATCGGTGAGCGGGCGGGGTATTACATCGAGTTGGTGGCCGGTACGGTGCAGCGGGTGGTCAACGGGGTGATCGGTACGGCGGCGGCGCAGGCGATTCTGGCGTTGATCGGGTTTCTGATTGCCGGGGTTCCGGGGGCTCTGGTGCTGGGGATCGTGACCTTTCTGTTGAGTCTGATTCCGATGGGGCCACCCTTGGTGTGGATTCCGGCCACAGCCTGGCTGGCGTGGAAGGGTGAGTATGGGATGGCGGTGTTTCTCGGGATCTGGGGGACGTTCATCATCAGTGGCGTGGATAACGTGTTGAAGCCTTATCTGATCAGCCGCGGTGGGAATCTGCCGTTGGTGATTGTGTTGCTTGGGGTGTTTGGCGGGTTGATTGCTTTTGGGTTTATCGGGTTGTTTATTGGGCCTACGTTGTTGGCGGTGGCTTATAGTTTGTTGACGGATTGGAGTAAGAGTCAGGCTCGGGTTTAGGCGCCTTGGCTTTTTTGGGGTTGTGGGCATATCCGTTGGTTTGGGTGTGGCGGCTGGCGGTTTCGCCCTTACGGCCATCCCTTTCAAGGTCTTTTCGTTTTGGCGGCCTTGATTACCCTGTCCGTTGAAACATGAGCATGCACCGCTGTGCCTTGGACCCACGTTTTGGGCTTGGGCACCTTGGGGCCTCGGGGGCTTTTCGCAACTTGTTTTGGCTGGATGTTTCTGGCTAGTTCCAACAAGCGCTGAGCCAGTTTTTCCGCAGGGATAACGGGAAGGTACTCCGAGGGCAGCGCAATCTGCATTCCCTCATAACCACTCCTGACCTGGACCGCCAAGTGGTAGGTCGAGGCTTCCCAGCCTTCAGGCTGGGTGTCGCGATGGGCTTGTTCGACACTTCGTTTGAGTACGGCCAGGACGTTGTATGCCAATACCGCAGTAGCGAACCCGAGCAAGGCAGCCTTTGGGCTGCCAAGGGTTTCGATTTCACTTTCCAGGATCGCTTCCAGTCGCTGGAACATGCCCTCAATACTCCAGCGGCGGCGATAGAGTTCTGCGATCTGCTGTGCACTGATGCTCTCAGGTAGATTGCTCCAGAACATCAAGCTGCTGTCACCCGAGTCTGTTGGCGAATGAAGCGTCAGTTCCACGCGCCGCCATTGGTAACCGCCTCTGACGTGGATGATCTGCTCGCGCACAGTGCCTGTTTCCACAGCTACGGGCTCTTGCCACTCACCCTCTTGAATCAGGCGTGGGTGCTTGGCTTGCTGACGAATGACAAAGGATGTCTGGACCTGCTCACAAGCTTCCATAACCGGGAGCGTGCAGTAGAGTCGATCAGCCAGCCACACCTGGCCCGGCTCGGCATCAGCCAATAGAGGCAGCACACAAATACGCTCGCTTGCGTAGGCATCCTCACATGCCTGAAGGTCGATGACCTGATCGAGATCGGGGTCGTAGACAACCACCGAAAAGCCAGGACGAGCGGCACCCCGCTCGTGGCGTAGAGCGCCCAGACGTTTCTCAGTGGATGCCAAGTGGTTGCCGTCCACCACCCGAACCTGCCAGCCCGGCAGCATCGTGGTGCAACCCAGCTCTTTGATGGTTGGGGTCAGGCGTTGTGCACAGCCTGTGACCAGCGCGCGCAACAGAGCAGGTTCGGTACGACTGATCTTGTCGTAGAGGGCTGCCAAGCTGACAGGAAGATCTTCCAGTTGCCGAGCGGCGGCGTGCAGGGATGGCTTCAAACCCAATGAAACAAGGGACATCAGCTTGATGATGGTCGAGAACAGTAGTTCACGAGAATACTGCCGTTGCCGATGTTCTTCGAAGACCTGATCGACCCACTCAGGAGCAATAGCCTGCTCCAGCGCCAACTTGGCCATGACGCTGGCAGGTGCTTTTTTTTCGAATCGAGCTAGAACATCGGTCCACATCTTCGGGGGATCCCTGACTGAAATTTCAGGGGATTTTACCTAAGACCTTGAAAGGGATGGCCCTTACGGCGAGTCACTTTTTACAAACGCCTAAAAAGTAACCCAAAACGCTTGCCCCGACGTTCGGCCCTCGCTGTGGCTCGGGTTCCTTCGCTACGTGATTCATCCGGGGGCATCGCCTCCGGTTTGCTTCGCTGCACCTCCTCTCGATGTGTTCGACTTCGTCGAACGGTCGCTGCGCTCCCACCCCCGGATGAATCCGTCCACTCAGCCTGCCGACGGGGCCTGTGGATCAAGATCAAGAGCTGCAGCCGAGCTTGCGCTCATCCTGTTGAGTGGTGAAAAGCATGTGGTCGGCTTTTGCTTTTTTGTAGGAGCCAGCCTGCTGGCGATGGCGGCCTGACAGCCGACCAATCTGCAACTGAATGGCCTCAATCCTTGTGGGAGTTGGCTTGCCAGCGATGGCGGCCTTACAGCCAACCAACCTCTAACTGCCTGGACTCGATCCAATTGTAGGAGTGAGCCTGCTCGCGAAGAGGCATATCAGGTAACCAGCCTCTCACGGCCACACCCAAATGACCGTTCCCACACCGCTGCATGGAAACGATCACCCATCACGACATCATCTCAGGTCGCCACATTCAGGTATTTGCCCACCGGCGCGGCATTGTCGAGCGAGTATTGTTTGCTCAAGTTGGCAATCATCCGGTTCAGCGCTTCGCTGGTGGTCTGGGTGCTGGCGGTCTGCTCTTCGGGCGGGCGTTCCCGACCTGCTTGTAGCGCGGCTTTCAGTTCGTCGCTGCTCACGCCACCGCTGCTGTCGCTATCCAACACCTTGAGCAGCACGGCGCTGGTGTCGGTGCTGGTTGTCGAGGTGTTGTCGCTGGTCTGCAGGGCACTGCTCAGTTCGGTAGCGCTGATGTTGCCATCACCATCGGCATCCAGTTGGCTGAACAGTTCGTCGCTGGAGACTTGTTGCGGGGGCGGAGGTGGTGGGGTCAGGCTGGCGGAGAGTTCGTCCTGGCTGACGGTGCCGTCCTTGTTCTTGTCCAGGGCCGAGAATATTTGGTTGCTGTCGGCGCTGCTGCCTGCGCTGGTCAGGCCGGTGCTCAGTTCGTCGCTGCTGATGGCGCCGTCGCCATCGGTATCGAGGGCGCTGATCAGCGCGTCGGCGAGGTCGGTGTTGGGGGCTTGATCCTGCGGAGGCGGCGGGGGCGCCATCGCGGTCATTTCTTCGGCGCTGCCGCTGTCGTCGCTGTCCAGATCGCCGAATTGCTTGCTCAGGTTGACCAGCAGGCCATCGTCGGATTTCTGCGACAGGGCACTTTTCAGTTCGTCCTGATCCACCGCGCCGTCGCCGTTGCTGTCGAGTTTGGCGAACAGTTCCTTTTGCAATTGCTGGCTGCGGGCGTTCTGGGCGCTGCTGCTGGTGCTGGTATAGCTCGTGTAGTTGCTGACGCTACCGATCATGGGCTCACTCCTTGGACTGTCAAACCGGTCCGCATACCGGCTTGTGCAGACTCAAGGGGCAAGTTGTCCTGGGTATTTGGGATTTGTACCGATGGGTATACACGATGGAGTGAACACCACTGAAACCTGTGGGAGCGGGCTTGCTCGCGAAGGCGGCCGATCATTCAACACAGAAGTCGACTGACACACGGCTTTCGCGAGCAAGCCCGCTCCCACAGGGGGATAGGTGTGTTTCTTAAGTGCGCGGCAGGCGGATGATTGCGGTCAGGCCGCCACCCGGGGTCTCTTCCAGATTCAACTGGCCACCCAAACGCTGCGCTGCCTCGCGGGCGATGGTCATGCCCAGGCCGACGCCGCCGGAGTTGCGGTTGCGCGAGCCTTCCAGGCGATAGAACGGTTCGAACACCGCCTCGCGCTTGTCCTCGGCAATGCCCGGGCCGTGGTCGATCACGCGGATCAGCAGTTGCTCGCGTTGATCCTGCAGTTCGATGCGCGCCTGCCCCGCATAGCGCAGGGCGTTGTCCATCAGGTTGTTGATGCACGAGCGCAGCGCCATCGGCTGCACCTGCAACGGTGCGCAATGGCCGCTGACGTCAACGTCGGCGCCCTGATCCTGAGCGTTTTCGCACAGCGATTCGACCAGCGCCTGCACGTCCATCAACTGCAACGCTTCGCTGGTGCGCTGTTCGTGCAGGTAGGTGAGGGTGGCGTCGAGCATGCCGATCATGTCGTTGAGGTCTTGGCGCATCTGGCCTTGCAGTTTTTCGTCGTCGATCTGTTCCAGGCGCAGCTTCAACCGCGACAGCGGCGTGCGCAGGTCGTGGGAGACGGCGCCGAGCATGCGTGCTCGCTGCTGCACCTGTTCGCGAATGCGTTGTTGCATCAGGTTGAAGGTGTTCGCGGCTTGTCGGGCTTCACGCGGGCCGGACTCGTCCAGCGGCGGGCTGTCGAGGTTTTCGCTGAGGCGTTCGGCGGCGTCGCTCAGGCGCTGGATCGGCCGGCTGAGCAGTTTGGCGCCGTACCACGCGGCGATCATCAACGAGATGAACTGGAAGGTCAGCGGCACCAGCGGCCCGCCGAACCACGGACGCGGCGGGCGATGGGCGAAGCGTGGATCCGGCGGTGGCCGTTGGCCGTCGACGCCCTCGGCAAACTCCGGCGGGGGCGGCGGTGGGGGTGGGCCGTAGTGGTGAAACCAGGCAAAGGCCAGCAGGTGCGCCAGGACGATCGCCACGAACAGCATGCCAAACAGGCGGCCGAACAGCGTGTCGAAGCGCCCTCGCATCAGCCGATGTCTCGTGCGTCGAACAGGTAACCTTCACCGCGCACGGTTTTGATCAACTGTGGGGCTTTCGGGTCGTCGCCGAGTTTTTGCCGCAGGCGCGACACCAGCAAATCGATGCTGCGGTCGAACGCTTCGATCGAACGGCCACGGGCGGCGTCCAGCAGTTGTTCGCGGCTGAGTACGCGGCGCGGGCGTTCGATGAAGACCCAGAGCAGGCGGAATTCGGCGTTGGACAACGGCACCACCAGGCCATCGTCGGCGATCAACTGGCGCAGGACGCTGTTCAGGCGCCAGTTGTCGAAGCGGATGTTGGCCCGCTGTTCGGTGCGATCGTCACGTACCCGGCGCAGGATGGTCTGAATCCGCGCCACCAGTTCCCGTGGTTCGAACGGTTTGGCCATGTAGTCATCGGCGCCCAGTTCGAGGCCGATGATGCGGTCGGTGGGTTCGCAGCGGGCGGTGAGCATCAGGATCGGGATGTCCGATTCGGCGCGCAGCCAGCGGCACAGCGACAGGCCGTCTTCGCCGGGCAACATCAGGTCGAGGACCACCACGTCGAAATGCTCGGCCTGCATCGCCTGGCGCATGGCCGCGCCGTCGGTGACGCCGCTGGCGTGGATGTTGAAGCGGGCCAGGTAGTCGATCATCAGCTCGCGAATCGGCACATCGTCGTCGACGATCAGCGCGCGGATGCTCCAGCGCTTGTCGTCTTTCTGCTCATCAATCACGGTCGTTTGGGTGTTGTGCATGGGGCTGTTCATCTGCCTGTAGGCCCGCCAACCACAAGATGGGCGCGAGGTGGTGGTTTCAGCATAGGCGTCCGGCCGTAAAGCGGGAAGTGCTGATGTAAGGACGTGTTGCGGCTGGCGAGGCTAGCGCGCACGCTTGTTGGCCGCGTGTCGGTTGTGTATCGCATTCGACACAATAACGCCGCAGGCTAAGCTGATCACGCCAGCGGCGACGATTTACCGATCATCGGGTGCCGCGCCGCCGCCGCTTCCGCTACAATGCGCGCCGATTTCGACTTGCCTGAGAGCCCATCCATGTCCGCCTGCCAGACTCCTATCATCGTCGCCCTGGATTTCCCTACCCGTGACGCCGCACTGAAGCTGGCCGACCAGTTGGACCCGAAACTGTGCCGGGTCAAAGTGGGCAAGGAATTGTTCACCAGTTGCGCCGCGGAAATCGTCGGCACCTTGCGTGACAAAGGCTTCGAGGTGTTCCTCGACCTGAAATTCCATGACATCCCCAACACCACTGCGATGGCCGTGAAAGCTGCTGCCGAGATGGGCGTGTGGATGGTCAACGTGCATTGCTCCGGTGGCCTGCGCATGATGGCCGCCTGCCGTGAAGAGCTGGACAAGCGCAGCGGCCCGCAACCGTTGCTGATCGGCGTGACCGTGCTGACCAGCATGGAACGTGAAGACCTGGCCGGTATCGGTCTGGATATCGAACCGCAGGAGCAAGTGCTGCGTCTGGCGGCGCTGGCCGAGAAGGCCGGGATGGACGGTCTGGTGTGCTCGGCGCTGGAAGCCACCGCATTGAAGTCGGCGCACCCGTCGCTGCAATTGGTGACCCCGGGGATTCGTCCGGCGGGCAGTGCGCAAGATGACCAGCGCCGTATCCTGACGCCACGTCAGGCGCTGGATGCCGGTTCCGATTATCTGGTGATCGGCCGTCCGATCAGCCAGGCGGCGGATCCGGCCAAGGCACTGGCTTCGGTCGTGGCCGAAATCGCCTGATCAAACACGCAAGATCCAACAATGTGGGAGCGGGCTTGCTCGCGAATGCGGTGGTTCAGTCGAAATTGATATCGACTGACACGGCCTCTTCGCGAGCAAGCCCGCTCCCACAGTGGTTTTAGGGTGTTGTCGAGTTAAGTTTCAGACCTTCAGCACCAACTTGCCGAAATTCTCCCCACTGAACAACTTCATCAGCGTCTCCGGAAAGGTCTGCAGACCTTCGACGATGTCTTCCTTGCTCTTGAGCTGCCCCTTGGCCATCCAGCCGGCCATTTCCTGTGCGGCGCTGGCGTACTGTGCGGCGTAGTCCATCACCACAAAGCCTTCCATACGTGCGCGGTTGACCAGCAATGACAGGTAGTTGGCCGGGCCTTTGACCGCTTCCTTGTTGTTGTATTGGCTGATGGCGCCGCAGATCACCACCCGGGCTTTCGGGGCCAGGCGGCTGAGCACTGCGTCGAGGATGTCGCCACCGACGTTATCGAAGTACACGTCCACCCCTTTTGGGCACTCGCGCTTGAGTCCGGCCAGTACGTCCTCGTGTTTGTAGTCGATGGCGCCGTCGAAGCCCAGTTCATCGATCAGGTATTTGCACTTGTCGGCACCACCGGCGATACCGACGACCCGGCAACCTTTGATCTTCGCGATCTGCCCGGCAATGCTGCCCACCGCGCCGGCAGCCCCGGACAACACCACGGTGTCACCGGCTTTCGGTGCGCCCACGTCGAGCAAAGCGAAGTAGGCGGTCATGCCGGTCATGCCAAGGGCCGACAGATACACCGGCAGCGGCGCCAGTTTCGGATCGACTTTGTAGAAACCTCTGGGTTCGCCAAGGAAATAATCCTGCACGCCGAGGGCGCCGTTGACGTAGTCCCCGACGGCAAAGCCCGGGTTGTTCGAAGCGATGACCTGGCCTACGCCCAAGGCGCGCATGACCTCGCCAATCGCCACCGGCGGGATGTAGGACTTGCCCTCGTTCATCCAGCCGCGCATGGCCGGGTCGAGGGACAGGTATTGGTTTTTCACCAGTATCTGGCCTGCGCCCGGCTCGCCGACCGGGACTTCCTGATAAGTAAACGTCTCACGGGTCGCCGCGCCCACCGGGCGTTTGGCGAGGAGGAACTGGCGATTGGTCTGGCTGGTCATGGCAGGCACTCGAACTGGATGAAGCCTTGTTGATAGACCCTCGACGCCAATGCTGCAAGGTTGGCTGATGCGGCGAATGCGCAATGATCCAGTGCAGTGATAGTCCCCCGACAGGTTTTATCACTGCGACGGATGAAGGCATAAACAGCCTTCTGATAGTGCTGACGTGGGGCGCGCCCCGGTGGCTATGCTGCGACTCTGCAAATACCTCCTGCATCTCTCCCTTCGAGGACATAACAATGAGCATGACGTTTTCCGGCCAGGTGGTCGTAGTCACCGGAGCGGCCAACGGTATCGGCCGGGCGACCGCCCAGGCATTCGCCGCCGAAGGCTTGAAAGTGGTGGTGGCCGATCTGGACACGGCAGGGGGCGAGGGGACGGTGGCGCTGATTCGTACAGCCGGTGGCGAAGCGACCTTCGTGCGCTGCAACGTTACCGTCGAAAGCGAAGTGAAGAATCTGATGGACGAGGTGATCAATACTTACGGTCGCCTGGACTACGCCTTCAACAATGCCGGGATCGAAATCGAGCAAGGCAAACTGGCCGACGGCTCGATGGACGAGTTCGACGCGATCATGGGCGTCAACGTCAAAGGTGTGTGGTTGTGCATGAAGTACCAGTTGCCGTTGTTGCTCGCTCAAGGCGGCGGGGCGATCGTCAACACCGCGTCGGTGGCGGGGCTCGGTGCGGCGCCGAAGATGAGCATTTATGCGGCGTCGAAACACGCAGTGATCGGCCTGACCAAATCGGCGGCGATCGAATATGCGAAGAAGAAAATTCGCGTCAACGCCGTATGCCCGGCAGTGATCGACACCGATATGTTCCGCCGCGCCTACGAGGCCGATCCGAAGAAAGGCGAGTTCGCCAATGCGATGCACCCGGTGGGACGCATCGGCAAAGTCGAGGAAATCGCCAGCGCCGTGCTGTATCTGTGCAGTGATGGCGCGGCGTTCACCACCGGTCATTCCCTGGCCGTGGATGGCGGCGTCACGGCTTTCTGACGTCTTGTCGCAAGTCCCAGGAAAACCCGCCTTCGTGCGGGTTTTCTCGTTGTTGCCTGTCAGTTCCGTGAAACCATTAAACAATTTGTATCAAGCGGTTAGAACGGTCGCTTTTGACGGCGTTGTCGCACAGCCTGCAGGACGTGGCTGTGATTTACTGCCGCCAGCAAAACGGACAGGAGTTTGCGTGCTCATGGAATTGAGAATTGACCGACAGGCAATGGTGCCGGTCGTACAGCAGATTGTTGATGGCATGACCGAGTGGATCTCGCGAAGTGGTGTGGCGCCGAGCACGCGGCTGCCCTCCGTCAGGCAGATTGCGCGTGCCAATCTGCTCAGTCAGTCGTGTGTGGCGGAGGCCTGCGAGCGCTTGGTGGCGCAAGGCATTCTGGCCTCGCGCCAGGGCGCCGGATTCATGGTGGCCGCGCACGGCAGCGGGTTGCTCGGAATTGACTGCGGGCCGGCAGAAAACTGTTTGAAGCTCGGCGAAGGTGGCTTGCCGCAAAGCTGGCGGGAGTCCGATGACCTGAGTTACGCGATCCGTGAGGTGGCCCGTACCGACATGGCGAGCCTGTTCAATTACAGCAGCCCGCTGGGGCTGCCGGCGCTGCGCGAGCAGATCGTCAAGCGCCTCAGGCTGATCGGCGTCCAGGCCCGGGAAGAACAGGTCCTGACGACTTCCGGTGCCAGCCACGCGCTCGATCTGCTGGTACGCACGCTATTCAAGTCCGGGGATTGCGTCGTAGTCGAAAGCCCCGGGTACGCGCCGTTGTTCGAGCTGTTGCGCCTGCATGGCGTGCAATTGCTGGAAGTGCGTCGCACCCCGAGCGGGCCTGATCCCCAGGCACTGGAGACGCTGTTGAGGCAATTCCGGCCGGTGGCGATGTTCATCAACAGCCACCACCACAATCCCACCGGCTCGTGTCTGACACTGGGCGTGGCGCAACAGATCCTGCAGTTGTGCAACGCCCACGATGTGCGCGTGATCGAAGACGATGTCTACGCCGACCTGCACAATGGTAACGGCACACGCCTGGCGGCACTCGATGAGCGAGTGATCTATGTCGGCAGTTTTTCCAAGACGCTCAGCAGCTCGCTGCGCGTCGGGTTCGTGTACGCCGAACCCTCGCTGATTGCGCGTCTGGCGCGGGTCAAGATGATCAGCAGCATGGGCTCCTCGAGCTTCAACGAGGCGGTGCTGGCCAGTCTCCTGGCCAATGGGGCGTATCGCAAAATGGTCCAGCGTCAGCGTCAGCGCCTGAATACTGATCGGATTGCCGCATTACAGGCGTTGGAAGATGCCGACTGGGAGGTTTTCGGCAAGCCGTGCGGCGGGCTGTTCATCTGGGCTCGCGCACCGCTGAGCGATCTTGCCCGCTTGCACAGTCAGGCGCAGTGCAGTGGCGTGCGCCTGTGTGCGCCGGGGGCTTTCAGTCCGAGTGGCGAAGTCGGTGAGTGGCAGCGAATCAACGTCGCCTATGCCTGTGATCCGCGCGCCCGACAGTTTTTTCGCAGCACTCGTGTGAATCGACCTCAAGCGTTCTGAAAACGACGCGTGCGTAGCTTTTTGCCATTATTCCGACGCCAGAGACTTGTGCTGCTCCATGGCCGTTGCGAATCTTCGGCAACAGACTTTGGCAGGGGACTAAGCGC
Organism: Pseudomonas sp. RSB 5.4; assembly: GCF_037126175.1. NCBI lineage: Bacteria > Pseudomonadati > Pseudomonadota > Gammaproteobacteria > Pseudomonadales > Pseudomonadaceae > Pseudomonas > Pseudomonas sp. RSB 5.4. The sequence goes on along the minus strand of NZ_CP146986.1, from coordinate 2,895,197 downwards.
AATGATTTCCGCCGTGCAAGGACGTTTTGCCAACCTCGGTATGGCGAAGAAACTGGGTATCGGGTTCGTGCTGGTGCTGCTGTTGACTGCGCTGGTGGCTGCCATCGGTGTTTGGTCTCTGCAGACCATCAGTCATCGTTTCGATGGGCTGAAGCAGATGTCGTCACTCAACAGCGCGTTGCTCAAGGTGCGACTGCTGGAGCAGGACTATGCGCTGCACAGCAACCCGAAAACCGTCGATGCCTTGCATGAAGGTGTCGACGGTTTGCTGGCCCAGGCGGCGCAACTCAAGGCGCAATCCCCGGCCAACGTGGCGGTGATGGGCGATGTCGAGCAGGCATTGGGTGCCTATCGCAAGGCTTTCGATGAGTTCGTCTCGCTGACCCAGGCCAAGGATCTGGCGCTGGAAATGGCCAGTTGGTCGGTGTCCAGCGTGGCCAACAATCTCGATGTGCTGCAAGCCGGGCTGGCCGATGATGGCGCGTATACCTTGAAGGACACCGAAGGCAAGGACGGCGCGCAGTTCATCGAACAGGCCAGTCAGGTCAGCCAGGTGTCGCGGTTGATGCTGCAGGCGATGAACGAGGCGCGGATTCGTCTGGACCAGAGCCGCAAGGGCGATGCCGACAGTGCCGGCAAGGGCAATATCGAGCAGGCCGCTCAGGCCCAGGCTCAGGCCGAGCAGTTGAAGACCACGGTCAAGGATGAGGGCTACCTGACAGTCCTTAATGAAGTGTCCGGGCACATCGCCGGTTTCAACGACAAACTCGCCGAGTACACCGGCCTGCTGGCCCAGGAAAAAACCGTCTACGAACAACTGCACCAGCGCGCGGCTCAGGTGATGGAGCGCGTGGATCAGGCGTATGGCGCAGAGGATGGCGCGATGCAGGCGGAACTGAAGAAGAACTCGGTGTTGATCATCGGTTCTTCGGCGCTGGCGTTGCTGGTCGGGTTGATTGCCGCGTGGGTCATTACCCGGTTGATCGTCGCGCCGTTGCGCAGTGTGATGCGGGTCGCACAGCAGATTGCGGCCGGGGATTTGAGTGCGAGGGTAGAGGTCACCCGTCGTGATGAAATTGGCCAGCTGATGGTGGCGATGCAGCAGATGGGCGCCGGGCTGAGCACGATCGTCAGCGGTTTGCAGGCGGGAATTGAACAGTTGGCCAGTTCAGCGCAATCGCTGTCCGCAGTGACCGAGCAGACCAACCTTGAGGTCAACAGCCAGAAGGAAGAGACCGAGCAGGTGGCCACGGCCATGAATCAGATGACCGCCACCGTGCATGACGTGGCGCGTAATGCCGAGGAGGCGGCGCTGGCCGCGCAAACGGCGGATGGCAAGGTCGAGAGCGGGCAGCAAGTGGTGCGCCAGAGCATGGCGCGGATTGAGCAGTTGGCGGATTCGGCGACGTCGGCCAGTTCGAGCATCGAAAGCCTCAGTGCGCAAATTCAGAACATCGGCACGGTGCTGGATGTGATCAAGAGCGTGGCCGAGCAGACCAATCTGCTGGCGCTCAACGCTGCGATCGAGGCGGCGCGGGCCGGGGAGCAGGGCAGGGGGTTTGCAGTGGTCGCTGATGAGGTTCGTGCGTTGGCGCGGCGTACCCAGCAATCGACCGAGGAGATCGAGCGGCTGGTCAGTGCTTTGCGTTCGGCAGCGCATTCGTCGGTGCAGCAGATTCAGAGCAGTGGTGAATTGGTGAAGCTGGCGGTCAGTGATGCGCTGCAGACCGAGAGTGCGCTGGGCAGTATTGCGGCGGCGGTTTCGTTGATTCAGCAGATGAATCAGCAGATTGCGGCGGCGGCGGAGGAGCAGAGTTCGGTGGCTGAGGAGATCAATCGCAGTGTGACGAGTATTCGCGCGAGTGCGGATCAGTCTTCGATTGCGATGCGGGGGAATGCGGTTTCGAGTGTTGAGCTGGCGCGGTTGGGGGGGGAGCTCAAGGGGATGGTTGGGCATTTTCGGCTTTGACTTGGCGGCCTCTGGGCCGACCAGGTTCTTGGTTGGGGGGTGTGAATATCCGTTGCTGCGGTAACGGCTTCTTATGGTTCCGCTCTTACAGCGGCTCACTTTTCCAGACGCCGAAAAGTAAGCAAAAGGCTTGGCCCCGGCGTACGGCCCTCGCTTAGGCTCGGGTTCCTTCGTTGCGGGATTCATCCGAGGGCATCGCCTCCGGTTTGCTTCGCTGCACCTCCTCTCGATGTGTTTGGCTGCGCCAAACGTCGCTGCGCTCCCACCCCCGGATAAACCCCTCCACTCAGCCTGCCGATGGGGCCGGCACGGCAAGATCAAGAGCTGCAGCCGAGCTTGCGCTCATCCTGTGTAGGAGCTGCCGAAGGCTGCGATCTTTTGATCTTGATCTTGATCTTGATCTTGTGGGAGCTGGCTTGCCAGCGATGGCGGCCTGACAGCCGACCAATCTCCAACTGACTCCCCCCAATCCCACTGTGGGAGCGGGCTTGCTCGCGAAGACGGCCTGACAGCCAACCACTCTCCAACTGAATTCCCTCAATCCCACTGTGGGAGCCAGCCTGCTGGCGATAGCGGCCCTACAGCCGACCAATCTCCAACTGAATAAACTCATGCCCACTGTGGGAGCGGGCTTGCTCGCGAAGGTGGCCTGACTGCCAACCAATCTCTAACTGAATGTTCGCAATGGCAGTCAGCCCATCACTCACAAAAAAGCCACCTCTCGGTGGCTTTTCCTCAACTTTCGACAATCAGTCGTAGATCACTTTCTTTTTCCAGTCCGCATCGGCTTCGACTTCCTTGAGGCCTTCGGTCAACTGGTTCACTTCGCCTTCGACTGGAGCAATCTTGTCCATGACCTGGGCGTTGGCGCGGGCCAGCAGTTTTTCCAGGTATTGCAGTTGTTCCGAGTACATCTGCGGGTCTTGCTGTTTGCGCAGGTATTGCACGCCGCGTTCGAAGGCGAGGCGGGCCTGGCCGGGCTGGTTTTGTTGCAGGGATTGTTGGCCGAGGTTGTTGAAGAATTCGATGTGCAGCAGGACCAGGATGTGGCGGACTTCTTTGATCCAGTGTTTGGCTTCGTTTGGTGGCAGGAAGCCGTCGTGGGCGGCGCGGGTGATCTGGCCGTGCAGGGCTTCGAGCAGGAAGCGGACGTCCTTGGCTTTGGCTTCGGTCAGGATCGGTGCCGGTGGGTTGTTGACCGGGATCGACTCGCCCTGGGCCACCAGTGCGCTCAGTTCGGTGATTCGTGCTTTGGTCGTGGCGCTGGTTTTTTCCAGGTTCAGCAGGCGCTGGCAGACGTTCAGTTCCAGACGGGTCAGCAACAGCTTGAGCGCCGGGGTCATGAACTGGCCGGGGAAAGTTTCGGTCAGTTCGCCGCAGCGGCGCAGGCGATCGTTGAGTTCGATCTTGGTGCGGGCCTTCTCCAGTTTGTTGTTTTCCACCACATGGTTCATGTAGCCAATGGCGATCAGAATTGCGATCCCGGCTACGACTAGCAGGGTGATCATGAGTGGTGTCACCGGTAAGACCTCTTTATAGGGTTCGCGTGCGAGTTTAGTGGCTGGGCATTTAGGCGCCTAGCGCCGCTCGACGAGTTGGATCGGCAGCTTCAATCTGTATCGGCTGCGCACTGCTTATATGAATGCTGGCGCTGGAAGTGCAGATTGCCATCACTGAGCGGTGGACTATAACGCCTTGGCGAGTGGCGGAATATAGGCGTCAATCGTCGGGCGACGGAAAACCCCGAATGCTCCCGTAAAGCAGGTCGAAGTCATTGATTTAAATAAATTTATATTCGGGGGTTGACTACCTCTCAAACCATCCATAGAATGCGCGCCACTTGCAGCGTAAAGCACACAGCGAAACGCCGCAGGGAGTGAATGTTGTAGCGTGTCCCCTTCGTCTAGTGGCCTAGGACACCGCCCTTTCACGGCGGTAACAGGGGTTCGAGTCCCCTAGGGGACGCCAATGCGGGAATAGCTCAGTTGGTAGAGCACGACCTTGCCAAGGTCGGGGTCGCGAGTTCGAGTCTCGTTTCCCGCTCCAATTTTAAACGGCACTGCTTTCGGGCGGGGCTGAGTGAAACCAGAACCAAGTCTTCGGATGCGGATCTGGACACCGAAACACACACCATGTGTTCCGGGTAGCGTGTCCCCTTCGTCTAGTGGCCTAGGACACCGCCCTTTCACGGCGGTAACAGGGGTTCGAGTCCCCTAGGGGACGCCATTTGCGGGAATAGCTCAGTTGGTAGAGCACGACCTTGCCAAGGTCGGGGTCGCGAGTTCGAGTCTCGTTTCCCGCTCCAAATTCTAAAAGTGCCGCTCAGTGAGCGGCGTTTTTATTAGTGAAAGTTGTAGCCTGTCCCCTTCGTCTAGTGGCCTAGGACACCGCCCTTTCACGGCGGTAACAGGGGTTCGAGTCCCCTAGGGGACGCCATTGCGGGAATAGCTCAGTTGGTAGAGCACGACCTTGCCAAGGTCGGGGTCGCGAGTTCGAGTCTCGTTTCCCGCTCCAATTTCACAAAAACGCCGATCAGTGATGATCGGCGTTTTTGTTTGTGCAGTATTTGTCGCGCAACAAAAAAGGACCTTCGGGTCCTTTTTTGTTTTCACGTCAGGCCCGCTGAATCACGGGCCCGTGTCTTATCAGAGCTTCGGCAGTTGTCCGACACGCCCCATCATTTCCGTGACGATCTGCAGGTCCAGCAGGAACTGGTCAACCGTCTTGAACTCGCCATCGGTATGGCCGGTGTATTTGACTTCAGGTCGGGCCAGGCCGAATTGCACGCCGTTCGGCAATTCATGCACCGACGTTGCGCCGGCAGACGTACCGAACTCGTGCTTCATGCCCAGGTTTTCAGTGGCTACCGCCAGCAGTGCTTTCACCCATTCGCCTTCCGGATTGCGGTACATCGGTTCGGCGATCGAATAGGTGAAGTCCACGGCGACGTGAGTTTTCTTGCTCCAGGCCGTGAGTTTGTCAGCGATTTCCTTCTTCAGTACCTCCGGTGATTTACCCTTCGGCACGCGCAGGTTGACCGCCAGTTTGAAGGCTTTGTCGTCCACGCCCACATAGGTCAGGGAAGTGGTCAACGGGCCCATGAACGAATCGGAGAAACCCACGCCGAGTTTCTTGCCCAGGTAATCCAGGCCCCAGTTGTTGGACGCATAGCGTGCAGCGTCGGTGATCTGGTTGTGCTTGAGCGCCACCTTGCCGTCGAGGCTGTTGATGAAGTCGAGCATCCGCGCGACCGGATTGACGCCGGACTCGGGCTCGGAGGAGTGCGCGGACACGCCGGTGATCGTCAGTTTGACGTCTTTGCCGTCAACCTTGGCCGCGACTTCGAAGTTGCCGCCGTGTTTTTTCGCGTACTCGTTGCCGGCCTTTTGCAGGCTCGCCGCCAGTTGCTCAGGCTTGTCGGTGACGAGGGTAGCAACCGAAACCGATGGAATCTGGTTGGTTGCCAGGCCGCCGGTCATCGAGATGATTTCTGCGCCACTGCCTTCAGCCTTGCGCAGTGGGAAGTTGGCCATGACGATGCCGTAGCCTTTTTCGGCGATGACCACCGGATAGCCGCCGTCCAGCGCCATGTTGTAGTTCGGCGTCGGGTTGTGTTCGAAGTAATACGGGATCGCGTCGCCGGAGGTTTCTTCGGTGGTGTCCACCAGCAGTTTGAAGTTGCGTGCCAGCGGCAGCTTTTCTTCCTTGATCACTTTCATCGCGTACATCGCGACGACGATGCCGTTCTTGTCGTCCTCGGTGCCGCGGCCATACATGCGGTCGCCGATCAGTGTGACTTTGAACGGATCGAGTTTGGTGCCGTCTTTCAGTACCCAGTTTTCCGGGGTGACCGGCACCACGTCGGCATGGGCGTGAATGCCCACAACTTCGTCGCCGCTGCCGTCGAGGGAAATTTCATAGACGCGGTTGTCGACGTTGCGGAACTTCAGGTTGAACGATTCGGCCAGGTTCTTGATCTTTTCGGCGATCTTGATGAACTCCGGATTGTCGTGCTGGGCCACGCCTTCTTTCTGGAAGGTCGGGATTTCCACCAGCTCGCGCAGGGTTTCGAGGGCGGCTTTGCCGTACTTCACGCGGGTGTAGATGCCCAGCAGGCGATAGATCTCGTTCTGCTGTTCGGCGCTCAGGGTCTTGTTGTCGAGAAAACCATTGATCGCCGGGGCGAGGTTGTCGGTCTTGCTCAGATCGCTCTTGGCTACGGCACCGAGAAACTGACGAAAATCGCTGACCGTCGTATCGCTGAAGGTCTTGAGGATCGCAGCGCTTTGCTCAGGGGTGATGTTGGCCTGAGCAGGCAGGGTGAACGACGAGAGACTGGCCAGAACCAGGCTGGCAGCAGCCAGACGCTTGAGGGGAAAATGCATTGCGAGGGGCATTCCTTTGCAGGCAGTTGAGTGGGAAGTGTTTGAAAGATGAAACAAATCTTTTCCAAACTAACACCGCGAAGGTGTTGAAGGGGAGCCCCTGAAGTGGGATCCGTCGCACAGAAATGCAAAAGCGGCGCACAAACGAAAAAGGCCCGATCGGCGTTCAACCGATCGGGCCTTTGCTTTGAACGCGGCTTTTACATCGACAGCACCAGCCTGCCGGCGAACAGAATCAGGATCACGCCCATGCTGCGTTCGAACCAATGGCCCATGCGCATGAACAGGGTTCGCACCCGGCTGCTGGAAAAAAACAGCGCGACGATCACAAACCACAGCGCATTCACGAAGCACATCCACACCCCGTACAGCGCCTGGATTTCCAGCGGGGTGCTGGCGCTGATGATGGTGGTGAAGATCGCCAGGAAAAACAGCGTGGCCTTGGGATTGGTGGCATTGGTCAGAAAACCGGTGCTGAACGCCTTGAACAGCGATTGCGCAACCAGTGGTTCGTCCGTGCTTTTCTCGCCCTCAAGCGTGGTTTTCGGTTTACTGCGAATCAGGCTGATGCCGAGGTAAAAGATGTACGCCCCACCGATCACCTTGGCCACCGTCAGCAACCACGGTGTGGTGTGCATCAGAGCGCCAACGCCGAGCAACGTGTAGAGAACGTGCACGGAAATACCGGCGCCGATCCCCAGTGCGGTGCAGATCCCCACCAGTCGGCCGAAGCGTACGCTCTGGCGGATGGTGACAGCGAAGTCCGGGCCGGGAGCGACCACGGCCAGAAAGTGAATGGTGGCCAGCGCCAGAAACTCGCCCAGGTAGTTCGATAACATCTCAGCTCCAGAAGGTCAGGGGTGAAGCATTGCCGCGATAGCCGACAAAGAACGAAAGGCTCAGTCGCGGATCCGCCACGCCCGGGGTGACCGAGTGCATGCAGCGCGAATTGAACATGATGAAGTCTCCCGGTTGCGGCCGCACTTCAAGGGTCGGTGGGCCGAGCAGCGCCGGGTCGATGCCGTAACTGTCACCGCGCATCTCGTCGAACTGATCCGGGGTGATGTCGTCGTCCCACATCTGCAGCGCGCCGCCTTCGGTCGGCATGTTCAGGTAGACGTTGCAGGCGAACTGCGCCTCCAGGCTGCGGGCCTGAAAGCTGTCCGGGGCGTCTTTGGCGAAAATGTCGTGATGGGCAAGAAAGCACACGCCGGGTTTGACCACCCGTGACAGGCCGACGTACATCTTGCGGCCGTAGAGGTTTTCCAGATGGGCACCGGCCGGCCATGACTCATCGAGCATGCAGCGCAGGGTGTCGACCGGCGAGGAGTAGGGCGCACAACGCTCGCGCAGTTCGGCGATGTTACTGGCGGCGCGTTCGAAGTAGTCCTCGATCAGCAACGGCTGGTTTTCCGCCTCGTAAAATGCCATGCCGATCCGGCCGATGCTCGGCGCGTTGATGTAGCCCTCGAAGCCCGGAGCCAGAATCTTGTCGCCAATCTGGATCGCCAGCGGCTCAGGCAAAAAGCCTTTGACGCGGATGGCGAGGACTTCTTCGTTGGCCAGTTTTTTTATGCACGTCTCATCGAGACGCTCGACGTCTAGCATCATTGTTTTTAGGTCCATCTATCGATAGTCAACGGAACCGGCGATTGCGGTTCCCCCGGCGTCGGACGCTGCGTGGAGCAACGCCCGAGATGCTTAATCCACGCTGTAGTGGACGGATAACGTGCCTTTCTTCTGCGAAAGGGAGGCGATCGTGACTGTGCCCAAATCCTTCAGGCTGCGTACATGGGTGCCACCGCAGCCGTAGGCTGGCAGTTCGCCAAAACCGATTTCCCGCGCGCCCTCGCGCAGCGAGGTCAGGCGTGGCAGATCGTGTTCGATCCACTGACTTATTCCGTATTGAACGGTTGGCGCGTCGACTTCCTGAGCTGCGTCGCCCGGCTTGAACTGCACCCGGCCTTCGTCTGGCCAGTGGTGTGCCTTGACCGGTGTCCAGCCCATGGCCTGGACGAAATGCCCGATCAAATGCCCGGCAGAATGCATGCGGGTGTTGTAGCGGCGACGTTGTTCATCGACGTGAATACAGGTCATGCCCAGTTTCACCGGACGATCGACGTAATGCACGATCCGGTCGGGCTCCTGCACCACGCGCAGCACCTGGCTTTCGCCGATCATGCCGGTATCACAAGGCTGACCACCGCCTTGCGGGTGAAACAGGGTGGCGCGCAGCACCACGGCAAATTCGTTCTCGTGGGGCGTGCAGTCGAGGACTTCCACATTAGCCTTGAGGTCATCACTATGGAAAAAGAGGCGAAGCGTCATATTCCATGCCCTTATTAAAGTTTCTATTTTTATTATATGAATCGTGCAATAACGTGATAATCCGTTCAAACATCAAAGGACTTGTGCGCTGTGAGCATCAATCTACCGCTGCCACTGCTCGGTGAAATGGCGATTTTCGTCAAGGTCGTGGAGACCGGCAGCTTCTCCGAGGCTGCCCGCCAACTCGGTTCGTCGCCGTCCGCGATCAGCCGCAGCATTTCTCGGCTGGAGAAGGCCTTGGCCACGCGTTTGTTGCAGCGCACCACCCGCAAATTGCGCTTGAGTGACGGTGGCGAGGAAGTGTTCAAGCGCTGTCAGGAGATGGTCAGCGCCGCGAAATCGGTGATGGAGATCAGCGGGCAGTTCACCCACGAGGCGGAAGGGCTGGTGCGGGTCAGTGTGCCGAAAGCGGTCGGGCGTTTCGTGATTCATCCGCACATGCCCGAGTTTCTGCGGCGTTATCCCAAGGTCGATGTCGAGTTGCTGTTGGAAGACCGGCAGGTTGATTTGATTGACGATCATGTCGATCTGGCGATTCGCATCACTGATCGACCACCGGCCGGGCTGGTCGGGCGGCAGTTGCTGACCATCGACCATTTGCTCTGCGCCACCCCGCAATACCTGGCCGAACACGGCACCCCGACCCACCCGCATGACCTGCTTGATCACAGTTGCATCTATCTGGGGGAAACCCCGAGCGATGCACGCTGGAAATTCAAGAAGGGCAGTAAAGCGGTAACCGTCGGCGTGCGTGGCCGCTATGCCGCCAACCACACCGGCGTGCGGCTGGGAGCAGTGTTGCAGCACATCGGTATCGGCAGCCTGCCGTACTTCACCGCGCGCTATGCCTTGGAGCAGAAGTTGATTGTGCAGGTGCTGCCGGAATGGACGTTCCTGGCTTCGTATCACGGTGGGCTGTGGTTGCTGCATTCGCCGACGCGTTACCTGCCGCCGAAGCTGCGGGTATTCATCGATTATCTGGTGGAGTGCCTGGAGAAGGAGCCGACGTTGAGCAAGCCGGGGAAGGCGGGGGCGCCGAATAATCTGGCGATGGCGTATGAATTACCGGAGAGCGAGGGGCTGCTTTAAAAGCAAAAGATCGCAGCCTGCGGCAGCTCCTACATGGATTGTGTAGGAGCTGCCGCAGGCTGCGATCTTTTGCTCTTTGGAAGCTTAGTGCTTGCTGTCTTGTGCAGACATCGCCATCAGCTGCTTTTCCTGATTCCAGTCGAACGGTTCGTCGTTCTGTTCGGCTTCGTAGCGACGTTCTTCCAGTGCCTGATACAGATCGATTTCTTCATCTGACAGGTAGTGCAGGCAGTCGCCGGCGAAGAACCACAGCAGATCCCGTGGAATCAGGTGGGCAATTTGCGGATAACGGGTAATCACTTGGGTCAGGATGTCCTGGCCCAGGTACTGGCTTTCGATCGGGTCGATCGGCAGGGACGCCAGCAGTTCGTCGAAGCGCTCCAGGAACAAGGCATGGCTTTCTTCGGGAACCTGTTCGGCCTCACCTACGGCGACCAGGATACTGCGCAGATGGTCGAGCAAAACCAGATGATCGGCAACGACGTTGGACACGAGATAAGTCCTCAAGAGCAAAACGGGCGCGGGAGTATAAAGCTCTCGCGCCCGTTTTTCATAAATAAACAGCTACACGGTCGTCAGCATCAGCGGACTTTACCCTCAGCCAGCTTCAGCTCTTCCTTGTCGAAATCATCGACGTCGATCACCTTGCGCCGTGCCGCTTCGGCATCGCGCAGGGTCTGCGCTTCCGCCGCTTGCAACACCCCGGCCTCCAGTGCAGCGTCGATGGCGTGTTCGCCAGCCACCGGTTTGACCTGACCGCTTTTCAGCGCCGTGTGCAGTTTCTTGTGCAGCGGTTGCGCGGCAGTCAGCAGATCGCTGGCGTGTTGCAGAGCACCGACGGCATCGTCGGCAGACTGTGGGCGATAGCAGCCGGCGAGCAGTTCTTCGAGGGTCGGATCGCCTTTGGCGCGACCGATCACAGCTGCCACTTCGGCACCCAGTTTGTCCGAAGGGCCTTTGTGGCGACGACCGAACGGGAACACGATTACTCGCAACAGATAGCCGAACACTTTGTTCGGGAAGTTGCTCAGCAGTTCATCCAGCGCTCGTTCCGACTGACCGAGGCTTTCTTCCATGGCCCAACGGAACAACGGCTCCATATGCGCCGGGGAGTCCAGGTCGTGATAACGCTTGAGCGCGGCGGAGGCCAGATACAGGTTGCTCAATACATCGCCCAGACGCGCGGACAGGCGTTCGCGACGTTTCAGTTCGCCGCCCAGCAACATCATGCTGAAGTCGGCGAGCATGGCAAATGCTGCGGCCTGACGGTTGAGTGCGCGGAAATAACCTTGGCTGATCCTGTCCCCAGGCGCATGTTCGAAGTGGCCGAAGCCCAGGTTCAGCACCAGGGTGCTGGCCGCGTTACCCACCGCAAATCCGATGTGCTTGAGCAGCAGGCCATCGAACTCTTTCAGTGCCTGGTCTTTGTCTTCACGGCCGGCGAGGGCCATTTCCTTGAGGACGAACGGATGGCAGCGGATCGCGCCCTGACCGAAGATCATCAAGTTGCGCGAGAGGATGTTCGCGCCTTCCACGGTGATGAAGATCGGCGCGCCGTTCCAGCTACGGCCGAGGTAATTTTTCGGCCCCATGATGATCGCCTTGCCGCCGTGCACATCCATGGCGTGGGTGATGCACTCGCGGCCGCGTTCGGTCAGGTGGTACTTGAGGATCGCCGACAGCACCGATGGTTTCTCCCCCAGATCCACCGCGTTGGCAGTCAGCATGCGCGCCGCGTCCATCATCCAGGCGTTGCCGCCGATGCGCGCCATCGCTTCCTGAATGCCTTCGAAGGCTGACAGCGGGACGTTGAACTGTTCACGAATCTGCGCGTACTGACCGGTTACCAGGCTGGTGAACTTGGCCGCGCCAGTGCCGACTGCCGGGAGCGAAATCGAACGCCCGACGGACAGGCAGTTCATCAGCATCATCCAGCCCTTGCCGAGCATTTCCTGGCCTCCGATGAGGAAGTCCAGTGGAATGAACACGTCTTTGCCCGAGTTCGGGCCGTTCATGAAAGCGGCACCCAGTGGCAGGTGACGACGACCGATTTGCACGCCGGCGGTATCGGTAGGGATCAGCGCCAGGCTGATACCGAGGTCTTCCTTGTCGCCCAGCAGATGCTCCGGGTCGTAGGCCTTGAAGGCCAGACCGAGCAGGGTCGCGACCGGGCCGAGGGTGATGTAGCGTTTTTCCCAGTTCAGGCGCAGACCGATGACTTCCTGGCCTTCCCATTCACCTTTGCAGATGATCCCGGTGTCCGGCATGGCGCCAGCATCGGAACCGGCCAGCGGGCCGGTGAGGGCGAAGCACGGAATGTCGTCGCCACGCGCCAGCCGCGGCAGGTAGTGATTGCGTTGCTCATCGGTGCCGTAGTGCAGCAGCAGTTCGGCCGGGCCGAGGGAGTTGGGCACCATTACGGTGGAGGCGAGGTCGCCGCTGCGGGTCGCGAGTTTCATCGCCACTTGCGAGTGGGCGTAGGCGGAAAAACCCTTGCCGCCGAACTCCTTGGGAATGATCAGGGCGAAGAAACCGTGCTCCTTGATGTGGCTCCAGGCTTCGGGTGGCAGATCCATCGACTGGCCGATCTGCCAGTCAGTGACCATTGCGCAGAGTTCTTCGGTCGGGCCGTCGATGAAGGCTTGTTCCTCTTCGCTCAGTTGCGCTTTCGGATAGGACAGCAGTTTGTCCCAGTCCGGACGTCCGCTGAACAGTTCACCGTCCCACCAGACGGTACCGGCATCGATCGCGTCGCGCTCGGTCTGCGACATCGGCGGCAGGGTTTTCTGGAACCAGTTGAACAGCGGCGCGGTGAAGTGTTTGCGGCGCAGGTCAGGCAGTAGCAACGGCACGGCCACCACAGCAAGCACGATCCACAACACCAGCAGCAACCAGCCCGGGGCATGGCTGAAAATGCCCATCGCCAGCAGGTAAATGGCGACGATACCCAACGCGGGCAGGGGGGCGATGCGACGGTGGGCGAGGTACGCCACACCGACGATCAGAACCAGTATCCACAACAACAGCATATGTAATCCTCCGTGAACCAGGGCAAACCGACCCTCCAGAGCTTAGACGGCATCTGTAAAACGGGTTGGTCAGAACATGGTGATTGAACTTGTGGGAAACCCCGGATGGTTTTCGTAGGTTCGGTGGGCAACATCCGTGGGAAATCGTTCGCCGTTCCCGCGTCTTTGCGTCCATGTTTGGCCGAAACGTCGTTATCTCTGTGCTTGAGCTGTCGCTAGACTCGGGGCTCACCCAGGAGAACATCGTCATGCGCGAGTATCTGAGTCCCGGCCGCTTCATCGATAGTGACCACCCGGCGGTGGTGGAGTTCGCCGAACAGCACCGGGGTGCCAGCCGCGACCCGCTCGCGCAGGCGATCAGTCTCTATTACGCCGTGCGTGAAGCGGTGCGCTACAACCCGTACACCTTCAGCCTCGACCCGCAGACCTTGTGCGGCAGTTACGCGCTGGGGGCCGGGGAAAGTTATTGCGTGCCCAAGGCCACATTGCTCGCCGGGTGTGCGCGGCATTGCGGCATTCCCGCGCGCATTGGTCTGGCCGACGTCAGGAGTCACCTGTCGACCCCGCGTTTGCTGGAGCTGTTGCGCAGTGATGTGTTCGCCATGCACGGCTACACCGAACTGTTTCTCAACGAGCGCTGGGTCAAAGCCACACCGGCCTTCAACCAGAAGCTCTGCGAATTGTTCAACGTTGCGCCGCTGGAATTCGACGGGATCAACGACAGCGTTTTCCACCCGTACAACCGTGACGGCGCGCTGCTGATGGAATATCTGGTCGATCACGGCCAGTTCGCCGATGTGCCGGAGCGATTCTTTTTCGAACACCTGGAAAAGTGCTACCCGCATCTGTTCGGCGAACACCGGGCGACGGTGCTGGGCGATCTGCAGAGTGATTTGAGCCGTGCCTGATCCGGCGTATGCTGCTCGCCCACGCATTGGAAAAGAGGCGGTCATGCTGAAGATCTGGGGACGGAAAAACTCATCGAATGTCAGGAAACCACTGTGGGCGGCCGAGGAGCTGGGCCTGGCCTACGAGGCGATTGATGCCGGTGGCGCCTTCGGAGTGGTTGATACGCCCGAATATCGGGCGATGAACCCGAACGGTCGGGTACCGGTGATCGAGGACGACGGCTTCGTGCTGTGGGAATCCAACGCCATCGTGCGTTATCTGCTGGCCAAACATGCGCCAGACAGTGCGTGGTACTCGGCTGACCCGCAGGCCCGGGCCATCGCGGACAAGTGGATGGACTGGACCACCTCCAGTTTTGCCGGACCGTTTCGCACGGTGTTCTGGGGCGTATTGCGCACACCGGCAGACAAGCAGGACTGGCCGGCGATCAACGCGGCGATCAAGGAGTGCACAGCGCTGCTGTCCATGGCCGATCAGGCCCTCGCCCACCAGCCGTATCTGTCCGGCAGCGACATCGGCATGGGCGATATTCCGCTGGGCAGTTTCATTTATGCCTGGTTCGAGATGCCCATCGAGCGTGCCTCGCAGCCGCATCTGGAAGCCTGGTATGCACGGTTGAAGCAGCGTCCGGCGTATCAGAAAGCGGTCATGACCGCGTTGACTTGATAATAACTATCGACACACTTGACTGTACTTGTGTGGCGGCGGCAAGCACCATTGCGTTCACGCGCCGTGGTTGTTTTGTCCGCCGCCCGGCCCAATCTTTCCTCTTCTTCCCTTCTTGGTGCGTAAATCCGATATGAGTTCCGCTCTGTCCATCCGGCAGCTAACCAAAACCTACGGCAACGGGTTCCAGGCCTTGAGTGGTATCGATCTGGACGTCGCCGAAGGTGATTTTTTCGCCTTGCTCGGCCCTAACGGCGCTGGCAAATCCACGACCATCGGCATTCTCTCGACCCTGGTCAACAAGACCAGCGGCACGGTGAATATCTTCGGTCACGACCTGGACAAGAACCCCGCCGCGCTCAAGCGCTCGATCGGCGTGGTGCCCCAGGAGTTCAACTTCAACCAGTTCGAAAAGACTTTCGACATCGTCGTGACCCAGGCCGGTTACTACGGCATTCCGGCGAAAATCGCCAAGGAACGCGCCGAGCAGTACCTGACTCAGCTCGGCCTGTGGGACAAGCGCGATGTGCCCTCGCGCTCGCTGTCCGGCGGCATGAAGCGCCGACTGATGATCGCCCGCGCCCTGGTGCATGAGCCGCGCCTGCTGATCCTCGATGAGCCGACCGCTGGCGTCGACATCGAACTGCGTCGCTCGATGTGGACGTTCCTCACCGAGCTGAACCAGAAAGGCATCACCATCATCCTCACCACGCACTATCTGGAAGAGGCTGAGCAGCTGTGCCGCAACATCGGCATCATCGACCACGGCACCATTGTCGAGAACACCAGCATGAAACAGCTGCTGGGCCAGTTGCACGTCGAAACCTTCCTGCTGGATCTGAAAAACGACTTGCACGCCGCGCCGCAATTGCTCGGCTATCCCGCCCGGTTGCTCGATGGCCATACCCTGGAAGTCCAGGTCGACAAATCCATGGGTATCACCGCGCTGTTCACCCAGTTGGCGCAGCAGAACATCGAAGTGCTGAGCCTGCGTAACAAAACCAATCGCCTCGAGGAGCTGTTCGTGTCTCTGGTAGAGAAGAATCTGTCGAAGGTGGCGGTATGAGTTCCGAGTTCCGTCCCAACCTCGTCGCCCTCAATACCATCGTGTATCGGGAAGTCCGCCGCTTTACCCGGATCTGGCCGCAGACGCTGCTGCCGCCGGCGATTACCATGGTTTTGTATTTCGTGATCTTCGGTAACCTGATTGGTCGGCAGATCGGCGACATGGGTGGCTTCACCTACATGGAGTACATCGTGCCGGGGCTGATCATGATGTCGGTGATCACCAACTCCTACGGCAACGTGGTGTCGAGCTTCTTCGGCAGCAAGTTCCAGCGATCCATCGAGGAACTGATGGTCTCGCCGGTGTCGCCGCACACCATCCTGATCGGCTACACCGTTGGCGGCGTGCTGCGTGGCTTGATGGTCGGGGTCATCGTGACGATCCTGTCGCTGTTTTTCACCCATCTGCAGGTGCATCACCTCGGCGTGACCTTGCTGGTGGTGATCCTGACCGCGACGATCTTCTCGCTGCTGGGCTTCATCAACGCGGTGTTTGCGCGCAACTTCGATGACATTTCGATCATCCCGACGTTTGTGCTGACCCCGCTGACCTACCTCGGTGGCGTGTTCTACTCGATCACCTTGCTGCCGCCGTTCTGGCAGACCGTGTCGCTGGCCAACCCGGTGCTGCACATGGTCAACGCGTTCCGTTACGGCATTCTTGGCGTGTCGGATATCCGGATCGGCATCGCGATCACCTTCATGCTGGTGGCGACGGTGGTGTTGTATCTCGGTTGTGCGCGGTTGCTGGTGAGTGGTCGCGGGATGCGGACCTGATCCGAAACCGCGTCGCTGCCATCGCGAGCAGGCTCACTCCTACAGAAGGGCGCGTTCCAATGTAGGAGTGAGCCTGCTCGCGATGGGGCCTATTCAGGCGCTACAAAAAAACGGCCTCCACTGCGGAGGCCGTTTTGCATTCAGCGCATGCGGTTTTTCTTGCGCCGCGCCCATTGCCGCGCCACCCACCAGCGCCAATAGAGCATCACCGTGAAGTAGGCGAGGATGCCGAGTAGCAGTCCGCATACCACCGACCCCAGCAAAAACGGCTGCCACATGGTCGAGAGCTCTCCGCTGACCCATTCCCAGGTCAACGAATCGGGCAGGGTACGGGCAGGCACATTCATCAACCAGGCCCCGGCCTGATAAGTGCAGAAAAATACCGCCGGCATGGTGATCGGGTTGGTCAGCCACACGAGGCTGACGGCAATCGGCATATTGCCGCGCACGGTGATTGCCAGTGCGGCGGCTACCAGCATCTGCGCCGGAATTGGCAGGAACGCGGCGAACAGGCCGACGGCCATCGCTCGGGCTACCGAGTGACGATTGAGGTGCCAGAGGTTCGGGTCATGCAGCAACTTGCCGAGAAAGCGTAAGGATTTGTGTTCCCTGATGCTCGTCGGGTCGGGCATGTAACGTTTGAATAAGCGCCGGGGCATAAGGCTTCTCGGTCGGTTAAGGCGGCAAGTATGTCTGGATTCTACGAAGCGCCCATTCAGACTTTGTGACAATTGTTGACGACGCTTGTGCTCCACGCCAGCTAAGCATAGTGAGGGGACTCTCAAGGACAGGCTTATGCGCACAGGGATGATGGCGCTGGCAGCCGGTTTGCTGGTTGCAGGTTTTTTGCCGGTTTTACCGCCGGTCGGGTTGATGATGTTGTTGCCCATGGTGGGGCTGATGTTGCTGCCGTTTCGCAGCTATCCCTTGGCATTTCTGCTGTTCGGTTTCACTTGGGCTTGTGTCAGTGCGCAGTGGGCGCTGGATGAGCGATTACCGGCGCAACTTGACGGTGAAACCCGCTGGGTCGAGGGGCGTGTGGTCGGCTTGCCGCAAACCAGCGAGGGCGTGGTGCGTTTCGAGTTGGCCGATGCCCGCTCGCGCCACGACAGGCTGCCGTCGTTGATGCGTCTGGCGTGGTACGCCGGGCCAGCGGTCAAAAGTGGCGAGCGCTGGCGTCTGGCAGTGAAACTCAAGCGCCCCGGTGGTTTGCTCAATCCCGATGCCTTCGATTACGAAGCCTGGCTGCTGGCGCAACGCATCGGCGCGACGGGTACGATCAAGGATGGTCAGCGCCTTGCCGAGGCAAACTGGGCGTGGCGCGACGGCATTCGCCAGCGCTTGCTGGCAGTCGATGCACAAGGGCGGGCTGGTGCATTGGCGGCGCTGGTGCTGGGTGATGGCTCCGGGCTCAGTCGCGAGGACTGGCAGATCCTGCAGGACACCGGCACCGTGCATCTGCTGGTGATTTCCGGCCAACACATCGGGATGTTGGCGGCGGTGATGTATCTGCTGGTCGCCGGGCTGGCGCGCTACGGATGTTGGCCGCTGCGCAGGCCTTGGCTGCCTTGGGCCTGCGGACTGGCGTTTGCCGCTGCGCTCGGCTACGGCTTGCTTGCCGGGTTTGATGTGCCGGTGCAACGGGCCTGTGTGATGGTCGGGCTGGTACTGCTGTGGCGTCTGCGATTTCGCCATCTCGGCGCGTGGTGGCCGCTGTTACTGGCGTTGAATGCGGTGCTGTTGCTCGACCCGTTGGCCAGTTTGCGTCCCGGCTTATGGTTGTCGTTCGCCGCTGTGGGGATTTTGATTATCACCTTCGGTGGTCGACTCGGTGCGTGGAAATGGTGGCAGACCTGGACGCGGGCGCAATGGCTGATCGCGTTGGGTCTGTGCCCGGTGCTGCTGGCGCTGAATCTGCCGATCAGCCTCAGCGGACCACTGGCGAATGTGCTGGCGGTGCCGTGGGTCAGCCTGTTGGTGCTGCCACCGGCGCTGCTCGGCACGCTGTTGTTGCCGGTGCCTTATGTCGGTGCAGGGTTGTTGTGGCTGGCGGGTGGCTTGATCGACTGGCTGTTTCGCGGCTTGTCGATGATTGCCGGGGCCTGGCCGGCGTGGATCTCGCCGTCGCTGCCGTGGTGGGCGTTGTTGCTCGGCAGTCTCGGCGCCTTTTTGCTGCTGTTGCCGCGCGGAGTGCCATTACGACCGCTGGGCTGGCCGTTGCTGCTGATTCTGGTGGCGCCGCCTCGCGAGCGGGTGGCCGAGGGGCTGGCCGATATCTGGCAGCTCGATGTCGGTCAGGGCCTGGCGATCCTGATCCGTACGCGTCATCACACGTTGCTCTATGACGCCGGTCCACGCTTCGGCGATTTCGATCTGGGTGAGCGAGTAGTGCTGCCGACGCTGCACAAACTCGGGGTCGAGCGCATCGATCTGATGCTGCTCAGTCATGCCGACGCCGACCATGCCGGTGGTGCGCTGGCGGTATCGCGGGGCTTGAAAGTGACTCGGGTGATCAGCGGCGATCCGCCGGGCCTGCCCGCCATACTGCGGGCCGAGGCCTGCGAAACCGGGCGGCAGTGGCAGTGGGACGGGGTCCGTTTTCAGCTGTGGCAATGGTCGGCCGCCAATGACAGCAATCAGCGCTCCTGCGTGTTGCAGATCGAGGCCAATGGCGAGCGTCTGCTGCTGACCGGCGATATCGACATCGCCGCCGAACGGGTTCTGCTCGACAGTCCGCTGGCCGTGCCGACGCACTGGCTGCAGGCGCCGCACCATGGCAGTCGCAGTTCCTCCTCGATGGCGCTGCTTCGGGCATTGAAGCCGCATTCGGTGCTGATCTCCCGGGGGCAGGGCAATTCGTTCGGTCATCCGCACCCGCTGGTGCTCGCGCGTTATCGTCAGCAAGGGCTGCGCATCTACGACAGCGCGCAGCACGGCGCCATTCAGCTGCGCCTGGGCAGCTTTCAGGCGCCGTGGCTGATGCGTCAACAACGGCGTTTCTGGCGTTGAAACACCATTGATCGCGGGATCGCCGAATGTGGCATCAGGTCGTCGGGGCAGCGGGTCTTAATCGCGAACCGGTATGGTAAAGTGGCGCACTTTTTCGAGGGGACTGTCACTGTGTGGGAATTGGTCAAATCCGGCGGCTGGATGATGTTGCCGATCATTCTGAGTTCCATCGCGGCCATGGCGATTGTCGCCGAGCGTCTGTGGACCCTGCGCGCCAGCCGCGTCACCCCCGAGCATCTGCTGGGTCAGGTCTGGGTCTGGATCAAGGACAAGCAGCTCAATAAAGAAAAACTCAAGGAACTGCGAGCCAATTCGCCGTTGGGTGAAATCCTCGCCGCGGGCCTGGCCAACTCCAAGCATGGTCGCGAGATCATGAAGGAATGCATCGAAGAAGCCGCCGCGCGGGTGATTCACGAGCTCGAACGCTACGTCAACGCGCTGGGCACGATTGCCGCCATGTCGCCGTTGCTGGGCCTGTTGGGCACGGTACTGGGCATGATCGACATTTTCAGCGCCTTCACCGGTTCCGGCATGACCACCAACGCCTCGGTATTGGCCGGCGGTATCTCCAAGGCGCTGATCACAACGGCGGCGGGCCTGATGGTCGGTATTCCGTCGGTGTTCTTCCACCGTTTCCTGCAGCGCCGCATCGATGAGCTGGTGGTGGGCATGGAGCAGGAAGCGATCAAACTGGTCGAAGTGGTGCAGGGCGACCGTGACGTCGATCTGGCCGGGGACAAAGCGTGAAATTCCGTCGCAAACCCCGGGAAACGATCGACATCAACCTCGCGTCGCTGATCGACGTGGTGTTCATCCTGTTGCTGTTTTTCGTCGTGACCACCACCTTCACCCGCGAGACACAGTTGCGCGTCGATCTGCCGGAATCGGTCAGTGGTTCGCCCGCCGAAGACCAGCAGCTCAAGCAGTTGGACGTCGCGATCAGCGCCGAAGGCGTGTTCTCGGTGAACAACAGGATTCTGCCGAAGAACGACCTGGCGACGCTGATGGAAGCCATGCAGAAAGAAGCCAACGGTGACACCAACATGCCGTTGTCGATCAGTGCCGACGGCAAGACCCAACACCAATCGGTGATCACCGCCATGGACGCGGCCGGCAAGCTCGGTTTCAGCCATTTGCGCATGACCACGGTCGAGGCGGCGCCCAAATCCTGATGAGCCTGTCCGATCGTTTGCTCGCCGCGTGGTATCAGGGGCATCCGGCCCTGACACTGCTGCGGCCGCTGGAAATGCTCTACCGCCGCGTGG
This sequence comes from Pseudomonas sp. RSB 5.4, assembly GCF_037126175.1. Lineage (NCBI taxonomy): Bacteria > Pseudomonadati > Pseudomonadota > Gammaproteobacteria > Pseudomonadales > Pseudomonadaceae > Pseudomonas > Pseudomonas sp. RSB 5.4. The sequence goes on along the minus strand of NZ_CP146986.1, from coordinate 2,874,706 downwards.
TGGTCAACAAGCGTCAGCGTTTTCTCGACGGTGAAGGCCAGATCTATCAGCCACCGGTGCCGTTGATCGTGGTCGGCAACATCACGGTGGGCGGCACCGGCAAGACACCGATGATCCTGTGGCTGATCGACCATTGCCGACGCGCCGGTCTGCGGGTTGGTGTGGTCAGCCGAGGTTATGGCGCCAAACCCCCGCAACTGCCGTGGCGGGTCACCGCTGAGCAGAGCGCCGACATTGCGGGCGACGAGCCGCTGTTGATCGTGCAGCGCACCGGCGTACCGCTGATGATCGACCCTGATCGCAGCGCGGCGGTCAAAGCCTTGCTCGCCAGTGAACCGCTGGACCTGATCCTGTCTGACGACGGCATGCAGCATTACCGTATGGCGCGGGATCTGGAGCTGGTGCTGATCGACGCCGCCCGTGGTTTGGGCAACCAGCGCTGCCTGCCGGCCGGTCCGTTGCGCGAGCCGATCGAACGCCTGCAAAGCGTCGATGGCGTGCTGTTCAACGGTGCCACTGCGGATCGCGAAGATGGCTTCGCGTTTCGCCTGCAAGCGACGGCGCTGGTCAATCTGCGCAGTGGCGAGCGCAAGCCGCTCGATCATTTTTCGCCTGGTCAAGCGGTGCACGCAGTGGCCGGGATCGGCAATCCGCAACGTTTCTTCAATACCCTCGAAGCGCTAGACTGGCGAGCAGTCCCCCATGCGTTTGCCGACCACGCCGAATACAGCGTGCAGGCCTTGAATTTCACACCGTCATTGCCGTTGGTGATGACCGAAAAGGACGCGGTGAAGTGCCGTGCCTTCGCAGCAGACGATTGGTGGTATCTGGCCGTCGATGCCGTGCCGTCACCGGCCTTCGTGGCCTGGTTCGACACCCAGTTGATGCGCCTGTTGCCCGATCGTCTTTTGCCTTAACTCTTTATCCAGGGAATGTTCATGGACACCAAATTGCTCGACATCCTCGCGTGCCCGGTCTGCAAAGGCCCGCTCAAGCTCAGCGCCGACAAGACCGAATTGATCAGCAAGGGCGCCGGCCTGGCCTATCCGATCCGCGACGGCATCCCGGTGATGCTCGAAAGCGAAGCGCGTACCCTGACCACTGACGAGCGTCTGGATAAATGACCACTGCTTTCACCGTTGTCATCCCGTCGCGTTACGCCTCGACCCGCCTGCCGGGCAAACCGCTGCTGGATATCGCCGGCAAGCCGATGATCCAGCATGTCTGGGAGCAGGCGAGCAAAAGCAGCGCCAGCCGTGTGGTGGTCGCGACTGACGATGCGCGCATCGTCGAAGCCTGCAAGGCGTTCGGCGCTGAAGTGGTGCTGACCCGTGAAGATCACAATTCCGGCACCGATCGTCTGGCTGAAGTCGCCGCCAAACTGGGCCTCGAGCCTGACGCGATCGTGGTCAACGTGCAGGGTGACGAGCCGCTGATCCCGCCAAGCGTGATCGATCAGGTTGCCGCCAACCTCGCCGCCCACACCGAAGCGCGCATGGCCACCCTGGCCGAGCCGATCGAAGACGTCGAAACCCTGTTCAACCCGAACGTGGTCAAGGTCGTCAGCGACCTCAATGGTCTGGCGCTGACCTTCAGTCGCGCGACCTTGCCGTGGGCCCGCGATGCGTTCGCCAAAAATCGCCAGCAGTTGCCGGAAGGTGTGCCGTACCGTCGTCACATCGGCATTTATGCCTACCGCGCCGGGTTCCTTCAGGACTTCGTGAGCTGGGGCCCGTGCTGGCTGGAAAACACTGAATCCCTCGAACAACTGCGTGCTCTGTGGCACGGCGTGCGGATTCATGTGGCCGATGCATTGATCGCGCCGCCGACCGGTGTCGACACCGCTGAAGATCTTGAGCGCGTTCGTCGCCTGCTGGAGGCCTGATGCGCGTTCTGTTCGTGTGCCTGGGCAACATTTGCCGCTCGCCCACCGCTGAAGGCGTGTTACGCCACAAACTGCGCGAAGCGGGGCTGGCGGATCAGGTCGAAGTGGCCTCCGCCGGCACCGGTGACTGGCATGTCGGCAATCCGCCGGACAAGCGCAGCCAGGCTGCGGCCAAACTGCGTGGTTACGACCTGTCGGCGCAACGTGCGCAGCAGGTCAGCCGTGCCGATTTCGCCAGTTATGACCTGATTCTGGCCATGGACAGCAGCAACCTGCGCAACCTCAAGGCGCTGCAACCGTCCACCGGCAAGGCCGAGCTTGACCTGTTCCTGCGCCGTTATGCCGGTGTGGTCGATGAAGTGCCGGATCCGTACTACGACGGCGATCAGGGTTTCGAGCAGGTGCTGGATCTGATCGAAGCAGCCTGTGACCAACTGTTGATCGAAGTGAAGGGCCGGTTATGAGTTTGCAGGTGCAGCCCCAGATTTCGCTGAAACCGTTCAACAGTTTTGGCGTGGACGTGCGCGCGCAGTTGTTCGCCGAGGCCCACAGCGATGCCGACGTGCGCGAAGCCTTGGCCTATGCGACTGCCCATGACGTGCCATTGCTGGTGATCGGCGGCGGCAGCAACCTGCTGCTGACGGCTGATATCCCGGCGCTGGTGCTGCGCATGGCCAGCCGTGGCATTCGGCTGATCAGCGATGACGGCAGCCGCGTGGTGATCGAGGCTGAAGCTGGCGAACCGTGGCATCCGTTCGTGCAACACACCTTGGCGCTGGGATTTTCCGGTCTGGAAAACCTCAGTCTGATTCCCGGCACCGTTGGCGCGGCGCCGATGCAGAACATCGGTGCCTACGGCGTCGAGATCAAGGATGTGTTCGCCGGGCTGACCGCGCTGGATCGTCAGACCGGCGAGCTGCGCGACTTCAGCCTGGAAGAATGCAACTTTGCCTACCGCGACAGCCTGTTCAAGCAGCAGCCGGGGCGTTGGCTGATCCTGCGGGTGCGCTTCAAACTTGATCGAGCTGCCCACCTGCATCTGGAGTACGGCCCGGTGCGTCAGCGCCTGACCGAGCAGGGCATCGAGCAACCGACGCCCACCGACGTCAGCCGCGCGATCTGCAGTATCCGCAGCGAAAAATTGCCGGATCCGGCCGTGCTCGGCAATGCCGGCAGTTTCTTCAAGAATCCGCTGGTGTCGGCGGCGCTGGTCGAGCAGATCAAGGCGCAGCACCCGGATCTGGTGGCCTATGCGCAACCGAACGGGCAAATGAAGCTGGCCGCCGGCTGGTTGATCGAGCGCGCTGGCTGGAAGGGTTTCCGTGAGGCCGATGCTGGCGTGCATAAATTGCAGGCGCTGGTGCTGGTCAACTACGGCTCCGCGACCGGCCTGCAATTGCTCGATCTGGCGCAACGCATCCAGAAAGATATTGCCGAACGTTTCAATGTCGAGCTGGAAATGGAGCCGAACCGTTATTGAGGCTACGCTTTCAAGCAGCACCCAGAGCCCTGCACGAATGGAAAATGCAGGGCTTTTTTGTTGGTCGCAGGGTTGACGTAAACTGCCGGCCATAGCCGAAACCCTCTGCGGATGAACCCATGATTACCCTGAAACTTCAGGTCTGGCACTCTCGACAGCAGGTACCGGCCTGATGGACAGCGTCGACCTCAACGTCCTGCGCAGCGTGCTCGAGTGGCGCCGCGCCGGGCAGCGAGTGGTGCTGTTCAGCGTGGTGCAGACCTGGGGCACCGCGCCCCGGGCACCCGGCGCGATGCTCGCGTTGCGCGAGGACGGCGTGGTGATCGGCTCGGTGTCGGGCGGTTGTGTCGAGGATGACTTGATTGCCCGCCTGCACGACGGGCGCATCGCCAGCGACGGCCCGCCGGTACAACTGATTACCTATGGCGTCACTCGCGAGGAGGCGGCGCGTTTCGGCTTGCCCTGTGGCGGCACGCTGCGTCTGACCGAGGAGCGGGTCGGTGATCCGGCGTGGGTCGCGGAGTTGCTGGCGCGTTGTGAAAACCATGAGATTGTCGCCCGTCAGCTGAACATCGAAACCGGTGAGGTTGTGCTGTCGGCGGCGAGCAAATCCGATGTGCTCGAATTCGAAGGCAAGACCCTACGCGCCATTTATGGTCCGCGCTGGCGTCTGTTGTTGATCGGCGCCGGACAGCTGTCGCGTTACGTGGCGGACATGGCGCGGCTGCTGGATTTCGAAGTGCTGATCTGCGATCCGCGTACCGAGTTCGTCTACGGCTGGGAAGAGCACCACGGTCGCTTTGTCCCGGGCATGCCGGATGACGCGGTGTTGAGCATTCAGACGGACGAGCGCACGGCGATTGTGGCGCTGACCCACGATCCACGCCTGGACGATATGGCGCTGCTCACCGCACTCGATTCGCCGGCCTTTTATGTCGGTGCACTCGGATCGCGGGTCAACAGTCAGAAGCGCCGGGACAATCTGGCTCAGTTGGGCTTGTCACCCGAGGCGATCAACCGTTTGCACGGGCCGATCGGTTTGCACATCGGCAGCCATTCACCGGCGGAGATTGCCCTGTCGTTGTTGGCGGAGATCGTCGCGATCAAGAACGGCGTTGAGTTGAAACAGAAGAAAGTTGTGGAGGCGTCATGAGTCGATCCATCGCAGTGATTGTGTTGGCGGCGGGCGAGGGCAGTCGCTTTCGTCAGGTTGCGGGTGACGACAAGGACAAGCTGCTGGCCGATTGCACCGGGCGTGATGGTGCGGTGCGTTCGGTGATCGAGCAGGTATTGCTGAATCTGCCGGCCGGTCTCGACAAGCGGGTGCTGGTCACCACCGAAGCGCGGCCGCAGGCGATGCGCATGGCTCAGGCCTATGGCTGTGAGGTGGTCTCGATTGATTCGACCGGGATGGGTGACAGCATTGCGGCGGGCGTTGCGGCTTGTCCGGAGGCGGATGGCTGGTTGATTGTGCTGGGGGATATGCCGTTTATTTTGCCGTCGAGTATTGAGCGGGTGGTGGCGGCAATGACCGATGACGCGGTTAGTGTGCCGGTGCAGGAGGGCGAATTTGGGCATCCGGTGGGGTTCGGGCGTTCGTTCGGGCCGGGCTTGCAGGCATTGAGTGGTGATCGCGGCGCCAGGCCTTTGTTCAAGCAGGGCAGGGTGATTGAGATAGCGGTGGATGATCCCGGGGTGTTGTGGGATATCGATGTGCCTGAGGCGTTGGTGTTCAAATAAAAGCCAGATCAAAAGATCGCAGCCTTCGGCAGCTCCTACATTTGGGATGTGATCACCTGTAGGAGCTGCCGAAGGCTGCGATCTTTTGATCTTCTAAATGGAATAAAAAAGCCCCGCCTGATTGCTCAGGCGGGGCTTTTTATTGGCTTTCGGAATCAGACGAGCGGTTTAGGCTCGTGTTCTTTTTCCTGGGCCTCTTGGTGATGCTCGACCGCGTCCTGAACGGAGCGTGGTGCTTCGGCGATCACCGACTCAACCACTGCTTCTTCAGTCACGGAAGCAGCAACCTCTACGACTTCAGCAGCTGGAGCTGCAGCGGCAGCCAGTTCGGCTTCCTTCTGCAGACGCTCGGCTTCACGCTTGCGGCGACGCACTTCACGTGGGTCGTTTGGCGCACGGCCGTTTGGCGTCAGGGCGCTGACCGGAGCGGCTTCAACCACTGGAGCAGGGGCTTCAGCAACCACAGGCGCTTCGACGACCGGTGCTTCAACCACTGGCGCTGGAGCAGGTTCGGCCACTTCAACCACTGGCGCGGCGGCCTTGGCTTCTTCTGCTACTGGCGCTGGCGTTTCAGCGACGGCAGGCTCGGCAACCCAGTTGAAGGCGGTCTGTTCTTCGCGAACTTCACGCACGGTTTCGGTCACAGTTTCAGCGACGGCTTCAGCAACCGGCTCTGCGGTCACGACTGGCGCTTCGACAACCGGAGCAGGCTCGGCAGCGACTTCAGCCTGAGGCTGAGCTTCGCGAACCGGTGCCACTTCGACTTCCGGAGCAGCAACCACTTCCACTGGGGTGGTGGCTTCAACGACCGGCGCTTCCACTGGAGCAGTTTCCAGGGTGGCGGCGGTGGCGCGTTCAGCTTGCTCGTGTGCCTGTGCTTCGGCTGGAGCGCTGATCACGCTGCTGGCAACAGCGGCTGTCACGGCCAGGCCGGCAGCCAGATCGGCAGCGCTTGGTGCTGTTTCAGCGTTTTCGCCGGACTCGGACTCTTCCGAACCTTCGATCACGTTGCCGTTGGCATCACGCTGACGCTCGCGACGGTTGCTGCGACGACGCTGACCACGGGAGCGACGACGTGGACGATCGCCTTCGGCGTTGTCCTGACCGTCTTCCGACAGTTGCTCTTCGCCGGTGATGACTTCTTCTTCGGCTACCGCAGCAGCCTGTTCGGCACGTGGTTGACGCTCTTCACGCGGTGGGCGTGGTGCGCGTTCTTCGCGTGGCTGACGGGCCGGACGCTCTTCTGCGACAACAGCGGCAGCGGCAGCAGCTACGGGTGCGGCCGGAGCGGCGTCCAGTGGCTCGCGCAGTTCACGGACACGCTCTTCACGCTCGCCACGTGGCTTGCGGTCTTCACGTGGCGCACGTGGTGCACGTTCTTCACGCGGAGCGCGTGGTGCGCGTTCTTCGCGAGCGGCTGGCGCTTCGGTGCGGGTTTCACGCGGCTCACGGGCTTCACGAGGCTGACGCTCTTCACGCGGCTCACGTGGTGCGCGCTCTTCACGCGGTGCACGTTCTTCGCGCGGCTTGCGCTCTTCATCGCGGCGACCGTTACGGTTGCGGCTCTGCTGACGACCGTTGCGACGCTCTTCGTTGCGGGCTGGACGCTCGGTGGCCGGCTTTTCAACGACGACCGGAGCGGCTGGCTCTTCTTTGGTCGCGAACAGGCTGACCAGCGATTTCACCAGGCCTTTGAACAGGCTTGGCTCTGGCGCGGCAACCGGAGCGGGTGCAGCGGCGGCAGGCGCGGCGACTTCGGTCGGCACCGGAGCGTTGGCGCGGGCCGGAGCAGTCTTGACCGCGGCTTCCTGGCGAACCAGGGTGCGGGTCGCAGCGGCTGGCTGGACTTCTTCGACTTCGGCAGCGGCAGCAGCGATTTCGTAGCTGGACTGGTTGGTCGCAGCTTCCGGGCTGTCGTCACGCAGACGCTGAACTTCGAAGTGCGGGGTTTCGAGGTGATCGTTCGGCAGAATGACGATACGGGCACGGGTGCGCAGTTCGATCTTGGTGATCGAGTTGCGTTTTTCATTGAGTAGGAACGCGGCGACCGGGATCGGCACCTGCGCGCGCACTTCGGCAGTGCGGTCTTTCAGGGCTTCTTCTTCGATCAGGCGCAGGATTGCCAGCGACAGCGATTCGACGTCACGGATGATGCCGGTGCCGTTGCAGCGCGGGCAGACGATGCCGCTGCTTTCGCCCAGCGATGGACGCAGGCGCTGACGGGACATTTCCAGCAGGCCGAAGCGCGAGATGCGGCCGATCTGCACGCGAGCGCGGTCGGCTTCCAGGCATTCGCGGACTTTCTCTTCCACGGCGCGCTGGTTCTTGGCAGGGGTCATGTCGATGAAGTCGATGACGATCAGGCCGCCGATGTCGCGCAGGCGCAACTGACGGGCGATTTCTTCGGCGGCTTCAAGGTTGGTCTGCAGCGCGGTTTCTTCGATGTCGCTGCCTTTGGTGGCGCGCGCCGAGTTGATGTCGATGGACACCAGGGCTTCGGTCGGATCGATGACGATGGAGCCGCCGGAAGGCAGTTCGACGACGCGCTGGAAAGCGGTCTCGATCTGGCTTTCGATCTGGAAACGGTTGAACAGCGGCACGCTGTCTTCGTACAGCTTGATCTTGCTGGCGTACTGCGGCATCACCTGGCGGATGAAAGTCAGGGCTTCGTCCTGGGCTTCAACGCTGTCGATCAGCACTTCGCCGATGTCCTGGCGCAGGTAATCGCGGATGGCGCGGATGATCACGTTGCTTTCCTGGTAGATCAGGAACGGCGCGGAGCGATCCAGCGAGGCTTCTTTGATGGCGGTCCACAGTTGCAGCAGGTAGTCGAGATCCCACTGCATTTCTTCGCTGCTGCGGCCCAGGCCGGCAGTGCGCACGATCAGACCCATGTCGGCTGGAGCAACCAGACCGTTCAGCGCTTCACGCAGTTCGTTGCGCTCTTCGCCTTCGATGCGACGGGAGATACCGCCGGCACGCGGGTTGTTCGGCATCAGCACGAGGTAACGACCGGCCAGGCTGATGAAAGTGGTCAGGGCGGCGCCCTTGTTGCCACGTTCTTCTTTTTCGACCTGAACGATGACTTCCTGGCCTTCGCTCAGGACGTCCTTGATGTTGACGCGGCCTTCAGGGGCTTTCTTGAAGTATTCGCGGGAGATTTCTTTGAGGGGCAGGAAGCCGTGGCGCTCGGAGCCGAAATCGACAAAGGCAGCCTCAAGGCTTGGTTCGATGCGAGTGATACGGCCTTTGTAGATGTTGGCCTTTTTCTGCTCGCGTGCACCGGATTCGATGTCCAGGTCGTAGAGGCGTTGGCCATCTACCAGTGCAACACGCAACTCTTCGGGTTGAGTTGCGTTAATCAGCATTCTTTTCATGTAGTACCGTCGGTTTCCGGGCTGCCGGAAACGGCGTTCGGCACACACGACTTCTCACGGTCGGTGTCAGGTGCGTCGGGAGTGGTTGGCCATTCCCGTGTCCAGCGATGTCAGGCCAATTGGGCCGATATCGCGACGTACGCGTCCTGCTTGCTGTGGCTACTTAAGCACTCAGTCAGGAGGAGGAATCAACCAGCGGCTGTGGACGAGATGAAGCGTCTTGATAAAGCCTATTGCTACACAGTCCGGCGGTTGTGCATCTCCACCCTACACGTATCCCTGATAATTCGGGTGCTGCCGCGCGCAGAATCCGCAGCGGGTTGGCATTTACCGTGAGCTCCGAAAGGGGAGGTCACGCATCATGGCTAATTCAGGCGATGTTTCCGAAGCCTTCGCTCGGGGTCATCTGCAGCTGACTGCACTTTGTGAACTGGCCTCGAATATTTGCCTGTCAGGCGAGTGAAAACTCTGCTCGACGGTGTAATTCAGGCCTCATGTCACCTGCGCTTGTTACAACTGCAAACTCCACCGTTACGTAGCGAAAGCCCCGTAGGACGGCCTCGCGTCCTGGTGAATTGCGTTGGTCAGGGCCGGTTTTTGACCGTGGTTCCGCTGTCCAGGCCGCTTTTGGCGGCGTTCGCGACTATAGCAGCAATGATTAAGTGCTTCAATTCCATAAAAATTGTTATCATCCGCGACATGACAACTACTGCCCCTTCGACTCCAGGCGTTCAACTGCTTGAAGTCTCGCCGGAGTATGCCGGCCAACGAATCGACAATTTCCTCCTTGCCCGGCTCAAAGGCGTGCCCAAGACCTTGATTTACCGCATTTTGCGTAAAGGCGAAGTGCGTGTGAACAAGGGGCGGATCAAGCCCGAATACAAGCTGCAGGCCGGCGATATCGTGCGTGTGCCGCCGGTTCGCGTGCCTGAGCGCGACGAGCCGGTGCCTTTGGCCCAAGGTCTGTTGCAGCGCCTGGAAGCCTCGATTGTCTACGAAGACAAAGCCCTGATCGTGATCAACAAGCCCGCCGGCATTGCGGTTCACGGCGGCAGCGGCTTGAATTACGGCGTGATCGAAGCCTTTCGTCAGTTGCGCCCCGATGCCAAGGAGCTGGAACTGGTTCACCGTCTCGACCGTGATACCTCCGGTCTGTTGATGATCGCCAAGAAGCGCAGCATGTTGCGCCACTTGCACGCCGCCTTGCGCGGTGACGGCGTCGATAAGCGCTACATGGCTCTGGTTCGCGGCAACTGGGCGACCTCGATCAAGCAAGTCCGTGCGGCGCTCGGCAAGAGCAATCTGCGCTCCGGCGAGCGCATGGTCGAGGTCGACGAGGAGGAAGGCAAGGAGTCGGTGACCGTGTTCAAGGTCTTGCGCCGCTTTGGCGACTTTGCCACGCTGATCGAAGCCAAGCCGATCACCGGCCGTACGCACCAGATCCGCGTCCACACGTTGCACGCCGGGCATTGCATTGCCGGTGACACCAAGTACGGCGATGACGGTTTCAGCAAGGAAATCCGTGATCTGGGCGGCAAGCGCCTGTTCCTGCACGCCTACATGCTGACCGTGCCGCTGCCTGATGGCGGTGAGCTCAAGTTGCAGGCACCGGTCGATGAAATGTGGGCCAAGACCGTGGAGCGATTGAGTGCGCCCATCTGATTACAAGCTGCTGATTTTCGATTGGGACGGCACCCTCGCCGATTCCATTGGTCGGATTGTCGAGGCGATGCATTCTGCGTCCGGGCGTTCCGGTTTCGAGTTGCGCGATGATTTTGCCGTCAAGGGCATCATCGGTCTGGGCTTGCCCGAGGCGATCCGCACCTTGTACCCGGACATCAGCGATGCCGAGATGACCTTGTTTCGCGAGTACTACGCTGATCACTACATCGCGGCAGAAGCCGTGCCTTCGCCGCTGTTCGAAGGTGTAGTCGAGTCGATGGCGTCCTTTCGTGAGCAGGGTTTTCACCTGGCGGTCGCGACCGGCAAGAATCGTCGCGGACTGGATCGGGTGCTGAAGGCCAATGGCTGGGAAGATTTTTTCGATATCACCCGCGCCGCCGACGAGACCGCGAGCAAGCCGCATCCGTTGATGCTGGAACAGATTCTCGACCACTGCGGCGTGCATCCCGAGCAGGCGCTGATGGTCGGGGACTCGTCCTTCGATCTGCTGATGGCGCGCAATGCAGGCATGGCCTCTGTGGCGGTCAGCTACGGCGCGCAGTCGATTGACTCGCTGCAGCAGTTCGAGCCGCGCCTGTCGATCGACCATTTTAGTGAGTTGCATGCCTGGCTGGGGCAGCAGGCCAAATAAGTTTTTTCTGGGGTGGACTGGATGACCGACGAATGGAAAGCACCGGCCAAGGCAAGTGCCGACGACGGTGACGCGAAAAGCTGGAAGCTGTTGGAAAAGGCCTTGCTCGCCGGTGTGCAGGAGCAGCGTCGCTCGCGGCGCTGGGGGATTTTCTTCAAGCTGCTGACTTTTGTTTATCTGTTTATCGCTCTGGTTGCGTTCACGCCGCTGATGGACATGGAAAAGAGCGCCACTCGCGGCCCGAACTACACCGCACTAATCGACGTCACTGGTGTGATCGCTGACAAAGAGCCTGCCAGCGCCGACAACATTGTCGGCAGTCTGCGTGCAGCCTTTGAGGACAAGAAGGTCAAGGGTGTAATCCTGCGGATCAACAGTCCCGGCGGCAGCCCGGTGCAGTCGGGTTACGTGTACGACGAAATCAAGCGTCTGCGCGGTCTGCATCCGGACATCAAGGTTTATGCGGTGATTTCCGATCTCGGAGCGTCCGGTGCCTATTACATCGCCAGTGCGGCAGATCAGATCTATGCCGACAAGGCGAGTCTGGTCGGTTCGATTGGTGTGACGGCGGCCGGTTACGGTTTCGTCGGTACCATGGACAAGCTCGGCGTTGAACGTCGCACTTACACGTCTGGCGAGCACAAGTCGTTCCTCGACCCGTTCCAGCCGCAGAAGCCGGATGAAACGGCGTTCTGGCAGACAGTGCTGGATACCACGCACAACCAGTTCATCAATAGCGTCAAGCAGGGGCGTGGCGATCGTCTGAAGGACAAGGAGCATCCGGAATTGTTTTCCGGTCTTGTCTGGTCAGGTGAGCAGGCTCTGCCGCTGGGTTTGATCGATGGTCTGGGCAATACCAGTTCGGTGGCGCGGGATGTGATTGGCGAGAAGGAGTTGGTGGATTTCACCGTGCAGGAATCGCCGTTCGATCGCTTCTCGAAGAAGCTCGGTGCCAGCGTGGCTGAGCAGTTGGCGATGTGGATGGGTTTCCGCGGGCCTTCGTTGCGCTGACAGTTCGTCTGATAAATAAACCGGCCTTGATGGCCGGTTTTTTGTGCGTCACGGAATTTGCACGCCCTCGGCCAGTAGCATGTCAATCAGGCGGATGAGCGGCAGGCCGATCAGGCTGGTGGCGTCAGGCCCTTCGGTGGACTGAAACAGGCTCACACCCAGGCCTTCGGCCTTGAAGCTGCCGGCGCAGTCGTAGGGCTGCTCGAGGCGCAGGTAGCGTTCGATGCGCGCTTCGTCGAGCTGGCGCATGTGTACGGTAAATGGCACACAGTCGACCTGGCATAGGCCGGTCTGGCTGTTGAGCAGGGCCAGGCCGGTGAGGAATGTCACACTGGCGCCGCTGGCCGCCAGCAGTTGCTCGCGAGCCTTGTCGAAGGAGTGAGGCTTGCCGATGATCCGCTCGCCGAGCACGGCAACCTGGTCCGAGCCGATAATCAGGTGGGCAGGGTGGCTGGCAGCCAGTGCCCGGGCTTTCTGTTCGGCGAGGCGCTTGACCAGATCGATGGCGGATTCGCCGTTCTGGTGGCTTTCGTCGATATCTGGCGAGCTGCAGACGAACGGCAGGTGCAGGCGGGCGAGCAATTCCCGGCGATAAGTCGAGCTTGAGGCGAGTAATAAAGGCAGCATTGGCGTCTCCTGAGGCAGGTGCGAATTCTAGCGGAGGCACGCAAGTGACGGACAGGGCACAATTTCCTTTGACATGGGTGGGTGCATCCCTATAATGCTGCGCCTATGTTGAATGACCCGATTCCACCTCACGTTGACCCGCGCAAATTGGCTGACCGTGGCACCACCCTTCAAGGTGAACTGCTGCTGGCCGATTTGAAGAGACTCTGCGACCCGCTTTCCGACGATGTCGGTAAGGTGCAGGCCAAATTCGTTTTTGAACGAGATGAACGTAAATCTGTGGTGATCCACAGTTTTATCGACACCGAAGTCAAAATGGTCTGCCAGCGTTGTCTTGAGCTGGTCACCCTGCCGATCCACAGCGAATGCAGTTACGCTGTAGTGAAGGAGGGTGCGAATACCCAGTCGTTACCGAAAGGTTATGACGTGCTGGAACTGGGCGAAGATCCATTGGATCTGCAGTCACTGATCGAGGAGGAGCTTCTGCTCGCCTTGCCCATTGTGCCTGCTCATCATCCGGAAGAATGCCAGCAGCCGGCGGGAGCAGATGAACCCGAACCGAGCGAGGACGAGGTAACGCGGTCCAACCCGTTCAGTGTATTGGCGCAGTTAAAGCGTGACCCAAACGTTTAGGAGTTAATCAATTATGGCTGTTCAGCAGAACAAAAAATCCCGCTCCGCCCGTGACATGCGCCGTTCGCACGACGCTCTCGAGGCTAGCACCCTGTCTGTAGAAAAAACCACTGGTGAAGTTCACCTGCGTCACCACGTATCGCCAGAAGGCGTATACCGTGGCCGTAAAGTGATCGACAAGGGCGCTGACGAGTAATCACTTGTCCGCTCAAGTCATCGCGATTGACGCAATGGGCGGGGACTTCGGTCCCCGCAGCATTGTTCAGGCTAGCCTTGCTTGCCTTTCTGCTACGCCCTCGCTGCACCTGACCCTCGTCGGTCAATCCTCCCTTCTTGAAGAACTGATCCACGGCCAATCGGCTGCCGATCGCGCGCGCCTGACGATTGTTCCGGCGTCTGAAGTCATCACCATGGACGAAAAGCCGACTCAGGCCTTGCGTGGCAAGCCGGATTCGTCGATGCGTGTCGCCCTGGAGCTGGTGCGTGACGGCAAGGCTCAGGCCTGTGTCAGCGCCGGTAATACCGGTGCGTTGATGGCGCTGTCGCGTTTCGTGCTCAAGACCTTGCCGGGGATTGATCGGCCGGCGATGGTGGCGGCGATTCCGACGCAAAAGGGCTATTGCCAGTTGCTCGATCTGGGCGCCAACGTCGATTGCAGCGCCGAGCATCTGTTGCAGTTCGCGGTGATGGGCTCGGTGGCGGCGCAGACGCTGGGCATCGCCCGGCCGCGTGTCGCGTTACTGAATATCGGCACCGAAGACATCAAGGGCAATCAGCAGGTCAAGCTGGCCGCGACTTTGCTGCAGGCTGCGCGCGGCATCAACTACATCGGTTTTGTCGAGGGCGATGGTCTTTATCGCGGCGAGGCGGATGTGGTGGTCTGTGACGGGTTTGTCGGCAATATCCTGCTCAAGTCCAGCGAGGGCCTGGCGACGATGATCGCTGCGCGCATCGAGGCCTTGTTCAAGAAAAACTTCGCTTCCCGCGTGGTAGGTGCTTTGGCCCTGCCATTGATGAAGCGCTTGCAGGCGGATCTGGCGCCGGCGCGACATAACGGCGCAAGCTTTCTCGGCTTGCAGGGCATTGTGGTGAAAAGTCATGGTTCGGCCGGGGTTCAGGGGTTTCAGAGTGCGATTCAGCGTGCACTGATCGAGATTCAGGAGAATCTGCCCGAACGTCTCCATGGCCGTCTGGAGGATTTGTTGTCTTAGGCGATTTCGTCGGACAATGCTTAAATGTGACCGCCCGGTTCAAAGGGCCATCCAACTGTCAGTTTCTTGCGTCCCTCGGTGGGGCGTCATTTTCCGACGACAAGATCATTAGGGGCTTGTTACATGTCTGCTTCCCTCGCATTCGTCTTTCCAGGACAGGGTTCGCAGTCCCTCGGCATGCTGGCCGAGCTGGGCGCGGAACATCCGCTGATCCTCGAAACCTTCAAAGAAGCATCCGATGCTCTGGGCTATGACCTGTGGGCGCTGACCCAGCAGGGTCCGGAAGAGCTGCTCAATCAAACCGACAAAACCCAACCGGCCATTCTGACTGCTTCGATCGCCCTGTGGCGCCTGTGGCTGGCTCAAGGCGGTGCGCGTCCGGCATTTGTTGCCGGTCACAGCCTGGGTGAATACAGCGCGCTGGTTGCCGCCGGCAGCCTGAGCCTGGCTGATGCGGTGAAGCTCGTTGAGCGTCGCGGTCAGTTGATGCAGGAAGCCGTTCCAGCCGGGCAGGGCGGCATGGCTGCCATCCTCGGTCTGGAAGATGCCGACGTGCTGGCAGCCTGTGCCGAAGCGGCGCAAGGCGAAGTAGTCAGCGCGGTCAACTTCAACTCGCCGGGCCAGGTAGTGATTGCCGGTGCCAAGGCGGCCGTTGAGCGCGCCATCGAGGGCTGCAAGGCCCGTGGCGCCAAGCGCGCCATGCCGTTGCCGGTGAGCGTGCCTTCGCACTGCGAGCTGATGCGTCCGGCGGCCGAGCGCTTTGCCGAATCCATTGCCGCCATCGACTGGCAGGCTCCGCAGATCCCGGTGGTCCAGAACGTCAGCGCGCAAGTGCCGGCCGATCTGGAAACCCTCAAGCGTGATCTGCTCGAACAACTGTACAAGCCAGTACGCTGGGTTGAATCGGTCCAGACCCTGGCTGCCAAAGGCGCCACCAGTCTGGTCGAGTGCGGCCCGGGCAAGGTGCTCGCCGGTCTGAACAAACGTTGCGCCGAAGGCGTTTCGACTTCCAACCTCAATACCCCAGACGCTTTCGCTGCCGCCCGTGCAGCGCTGGCCTGAATCAGGAGAAACTTGCATGAGTCTGCAAGGTAAAGTTGCACTGGTCACCGGTGCAAGCCGCGGTATCGGCCAGGCTATCGCACTGGAACTGGGTCGTCAGGGCGCCGTCGTCATCGGCACTGCGACTTCCGCCAAAGGCGCCGAGGCGATTGCTGCCACCCTGAAAGAACACGGCATCCAGGGCACTGGCCTGGAACTCAACGTCACCAGCGATGAATCCGTCAGCAAGGTTCTGGCGAGCATTCAGGAACAGTTCGGTGCGCCGGCGATTCTGGTCAATAATGCCGGCATCACCCGCGATAACCTGATGATGCGCATGAAAGACGATGAGTGGTACGACGTGATCGATACCAATCTGAACAGTCTGTATCGCTTGTCCAAGGGCGTTTTGCGCGGTATGACCAAGGCGCGCTGGGGCCGAATTATCAGTATTGGCTCGGTGGTGGGTGCCATGGGCAACGCAGGCCAAGTAAACTATGCAGCCGCCAAGGCCGGTCTGGAAGGTTTCAGCCGTGCGATGGCGCGTGAAGTCGGTTCGCGTTCGATTACGGTCAACTCGGTAACCCCAGGGTTCATCGACACCGATATGACTCGCGAACTGCCGGAAGCACAGCGTGAAGCCTTGCAGACGCAGATTCCGCTGGGTCGTCTGGGGCAAGCTCAAGAGATCGCCTCGGTGGTCGCTTTTCTTGCATCCGACGGTGCGGCATACGTCACTGGGGCTACAATCCCGGTGAACGGTGGGATGTACATGTAAGTAAAATGTGACGGATTGCTTCAAAAAAATGTCATACGAGCTGTCTAAAATCCGTTATAAAGCTGCAATCTATTTATAGGCAGAGGGCCGCAGGGTTTGAGGAGTGAAGCTTTCAGTTGAAAAGCTGAAAAGCCTTTCTATACACTTACCCACTGGCCAGCTGCCTGAATTTGTCCATTAGGAGTGAAAACAAGGTATGAGCACCATCGAAGAGCGCGTCAAGAAAATCGTTGCCGAGCAACTGGGTGTTAAACAGGAAGAAGTGGTCAACACTGCTTCCTTCGTTGAAGACCTGGGTGCCGACTCCCTTGACACCGTTGAGCTGGTGATGGCTCTGGAAGAGGAATTCGAGACCGAAATCCCTGATGAAGAAGCTGAGAAGATCACTACTGTACAAGCTGCAATCGACTACGTTACTAGCCACCAGGCGTAATAGTTTGTAATCGTTGTCTGCTGTCATGGAAAAACCGCACTGCCATCATGGCGTGCGGTTTTTTCTTTAGGCCTGATGCAAAGTCGTCATTTGAAAAAGGAGAGTGCTGTGTCGCGTAGACGCGTCGTAGTCACCGGTATGGGTATGTTGTCGCCACTGGGCACGGATGTGCCGAGCAGTTGGCAGGGCATTCTGGCTGGCCGCAGTGGCATTGGTCTGATCGAACACACCGACCTTTCTGCCTATTCCACCCGTTTTGGCGGCTCGGTAAAGGGCTTCAATGTCGAGGAATACCTGTCGGTCAAGGAAGCACGCAAGCTCGACCTGTTCATTCAGTACGGTCTGGCCGCGGGTTTTCAGGCTGTTCGCAACGCCGGTCTGGAAGTCACCGACGCCAACCGTGAGCGCATTGGCGTAGCCATGGGTTCGGGCATCGGCGGTCTGACCAACATCGAAGAAACCAGCCGTACCCTGCATGAGACGGGCCCGCGTCGAATCTCGCCATTCTTCGTGCCAGGCTCGATCATCAATATGATTTCCGGTTTTCTGTCCATCCACCTGGGTGCACAGGGGCCGAACTACGCCATTTCCACTGCCTGTACCACCGGTACGCACTGCATTGGCATGGCCGCGCGCAACATCATGTACGACGAGGCCGACGTGATGATCGCTGGCGGTGCCGAGATGGCCGCATGCGGTCTGGGCATGGGCGGCTTCGGCGCGTCCCGTGCGCTCTCGACCCGCAACGACGAGCCGACCCGCGCCAGTCGTCCCTGGGACAAGGGCCGTGATGGCTTCGTGCTGTCTGACGGTGCCGGTGCTCTGGTGCTCGAAGAACTCGAGCACGCCAAGGCCCGCGGTGCCACGATCTACGCCGAGCTGATCGGCTTCGGTACCAGCGGCGATGCGTTCCACATGACCTCGCCACCTGCGGACGGTGCCGGTGCGGCTCGCTGCATCACCAATGCCCTGCGCGATGCGAAGATCAACATCGACCAGGTGCAGTACATCAACGCCCACGGTACCTCGACCCCGGCCGGCGACCTTGCCGAAGCCAACGCGATCAAGACCGTGTTCGGTGATCACGCCTACAACCTGGCGGTCAGCTCCACCAAGTCCATGACCGGTCACCTGTTGGGTGCGGCGGGCGCGGTCGAGGCGATCTTCAGCGTGCTGGCGATCAACAGCCAGGTGGCACCGCCGACCATCAACCTCGACGAGCCGGATGAAGGCTGCGATCTCGATTTCGTGCCGCACACTGCGCGCAACATGGACATCGACGTCGTACTCTCCAACTCCTTCGGGTTTGGCGGCACCAACGGCACGTTGGCGTTCCGCCGGTTCGCAGGCTGATGGACAGCTGGGTCGACGGTCAGCCGGCTGACGCTCTGTCGCTGAAAGATCGCGGCCTGGCTTACGGCGATGGTCTGTTCGAGACCATCGCTGTGCACGGCGGCCAGCCAGTATTGCTGGATCGTCACCTGACGCGTTTGGCCGAGGGTTGCTCGCGTCTGGCCATCGCGGTGGATATCGAGCTGGTTCGCACCGAGCTGCTGGCCTATGCCGTGGCGATGGGCGAGGGCGTCCTCAAGCTGATCCTCACCCGAGGTGACGGCTTGCGCGGCTATGCGCCCGATCCAGCGGCGCAGGGCCGACGCATTCTGCAAGGCAACCCGCCCGCTGCTTATCCTGCTGTGCATGGCGAGCAAGGCGTACGCCTGTTTCCCTGCGTCACGCGGTTGTCTAACCAGCCCTTGCTGGCAGGTCTCAAACATCTGAATCGTCTGGAGCAAGTGCTCGCCCGAGCCGAATGGCGCGACAGCGAACACGCCGAAGGCTTGATGCTCGATCAGGCCGGGCGCGTCATCGAAGGCGTGTACAGCAACCTGTTTCTGGTGCGCGATGGCGTACTGATCACCCCGGATCTGAAGCGCTGTGGCGTGGCCGGCGTAATGCGTGCCGAAATTTTGTTTCAGGCCGAGTCCCTGGGAATTCACACGCAAATCACCGACATCAGCCTCGAACAGCTGCAATGGGCTGATGAAGTCTTTGTCTGCAACAGTGTGTATGGCGTCTGGCCGGTACGCGCCTACGCTGCACTGAGCTGGCCGGTTGGCAAACTCACCCGTAAACTGCAAACCATTTCCCGCGCCCTACTGGATGCCTGATTCGTGAGACGTAAACTCTTGCTGCTGCTGGAAACCGGACTGGTTCTCGCAGGGCTTTTGCTGGGCGCCAGCGCCTGGAAAATTCATTCCGCGCTGGAACAGCCGCTGAACATCACGCAGGAAGAACTGCTGGATGTGCCAAAAGGCTCGACGCCGACCCGTACCTTTCTTGAACTCGAAACCGATGGCGTCATCAAGGACGCCTTCTGGTTACGCATCTATTGGCGCTTCAACCTGACCGGTACACCGATCCATAGCGGCGAATACCGCATGCAGCCGGGCATGACCGTCAACGGTCTGATCGACTTGTGGAAGCGTGGTGAAGTGGTGCAATACAGCCTGACGCTGGTCGAGGGCTGGAACTTCCATCAGGTACGCGCCGCGCTGGCAAAAGATGAAAAGATCGAGCAGACCCTCAAGGGCTTGAGCGACAGCGAAGTGATGGAGAAAATCGGCCATCGCGGTCTGTTCCCCGAGGGTCGTTTCTTCCCGGACACCTACCGCTTCGTGCGCGGTGTCTCCGACGTCGAACTGCTGAAGAAGGCCTTTGATCGACTCGACGAGGTATTGGCCAAGGAGTGGGAAAATCGCTCGGCCGACGCTCCGTACAGCGAGCCCTACCAGGCGCTGATCATGGCCTCGCTGGTCGAGAAGGAGACCGGTGTGCCGCAGGAGCGTGGGCAGATTGCCGGCGTGTTCGTGCGCCGCATGGCGCTGGGAATGCAGTTGCAGACCGATCCGACCGTGATCTATGGTCTGGGCGACCGCTACACCGGCAAGCTGACGCGCGCGCATCTCAAAGAGCCGACGCCATACAACACCTATGTGATTCCGGGGCTGCCGCCGACGCCGATCGCGATGGTCGGACGCGAAGCGATTCATGCTGCGCTGAACCCGGTGCAAGGCAACAGCCTGTACTTTGTCGCCCGTGGCGATGGCAGCCATGTGTTCTCCGATGACCTGGACGCGCACAACAGCGCGGTGCGCGAATTCCAGCTCAAGCGCCGCGCCGATTACCGCTCCAGCCCGGCACCGGCGGGGACACCGGCTGCCGCGCCAGCCACCGAAGCGACTCCTGCGGCTTCGCCCGATACTGCACCGCAGGCGCTGCCGGAGGTTCCTCCCCAGGAACCCACACCGACACCGGATGCCGCCGTTCCGCAAAACGCGCAATGACTTTGATTAAGGACTGCCTGTGACTGGCTTGTTTATTACCCTGGAAGGCCCGGAAGGCGCCGGCAAGAGCACCAACCGCGAATACCTCGCCGAGCGCCTGCGCGCCGAAGGTATCGAAGTGCTGCTGACCCGCGAACCCGGCGGTACGCCACTCGCCGAGCGGATCCGCGATGTGCTGCTGGCCCCGGCCGACGAGGTCATGAACCCCGACACCGAGCTGTTGCTGGTGTTCGCCGCGCGCGCCCAGCATCTGGCCGAAGTGATCCGCCCGGCGCTGGCTCGCGGCGCGGTGGTGCTGTGCGATCGTTTCACTGATTCGACATACGCCTATCAGGGTGGCGGTCGCGGTTTGTCGCTGGAACGCATCGCCGCGCTGGAGACTTTCGTCCAGGGCGACCTGCGTCCGGATCTGACGCTGATTTTTGATCTGCCGGTGGAAATCGGCCTGGCCCGCGCCAGTGCCCGTGGCCGTCTGGATCGCTTTGAACTGGAAGGCCGGGCGTTTTTCGAAGCGGTACGCAATGCGTTCCTGCAGCGCGCCGAGGCGGATCCGGCGCGCTATGTGCGCATCGATGCCGGTCAGCCATTGGTCAAGGTTCAGCAATCGCTGGATACTCTGATTCCGAACTTGCTGGAGCTGATTCGTGGCTGAGGCCTATCCATGGCAGGACAGCCTCTGGCAGCAACTGGCCGGACGTAGCCAGCACGCCCACGCGTACCTGCT
The DNA here is from genome assembly GCF_037126175.1 of Pseudomonas sp. RSB 5.4. Taxonomy (NCBI): domain Bacteria; kingdom Pseudomonadati; phylum Pseudomonadota; class Gammaproteobacteria; order Pseudomonadales; family Pseudomonadaceae; genus Pseudomonas; species Pseudomonas sp. RSB 5.4. The sequence goes on along the minus strand of NZ_CP146986.1, from coordinate 2,854,108 downwards.
GCACGGCCCGGCGGGGATCGGCAAGCGCGCGCTAGCCGAGCGCCTGATGGCCAGCCTGCTCTGTCAGCGTCCGACGCCCGAGGCGTGCGGCGAATGCAAGTCCTGCCTGTTGCTCAAGGCTGGCAGCCATCCGGACAATTACATCCTCGAGCCGGAGGAGGCCGACAAGGCGATCAAGGTCGATCAGGTGCGCGATCTGGTCAGTTTCGTGGTGCAGACTGCGCAACTGGGCGGGCGCAAAGTGGTGCTGATCGAACCGGTGGAGTCGATGAACATCAACGCCGCCAACGCACTGCTCAAGAGCCTTGAGGAGCCGTCCGGCGATACTGTGCTGTTGCTGGTCAGCCACCAGCCGAGCCGTTTGCTGCCGACGATCAAGAGCCGCTGCGTGCAGCAGGCGTGTCCGCTGCCCGGTGAGGCCATGAGCCTGCAATGGCTGGCGCAGGCGTTGCCGGAGTGCTCTGAAGAGGAGCGCGTCGAATTGCTGACGCTGGCGGCCGGGTCGCCGTTGATGGCGGTCAGCCTGCAGTCCCAGGGCGTGCGCGAACAGCGGGCGCAGGTGGTCGAAGGGGTGAAGAAGCTGCTCAAGCAACAGCAGTCGCCGACGCAACTGGCCGAAGAGTGGAAAAACATTCCGATGTTGCGCCTGTTTGACTGGTTCTGCGACTGGTCGAGCCTGATCCTGCGCTATCAACTGACCCAGGATGAAGCCGGCCTCGGTCTGACCGACATGCGCAAGGTCGTGCAGTACCTGGCGCAGAAGAGCGCACAGGGCAAAGTCCTCGATATTCAGGACTGGATTCTCGCCCAACGGCAGAAAGTCCTGAGCAAGGCCAACCTCAACCCGGCACTGCTGCTGGAAGCGTTGTTGGTGCAATGGGCGGGATTGCCTGGTCAAAGATAAGAATGTGTACCTAGACTCTGAACATCAGCAGTGGAGGTCAACATGAATGAAGCCATCAGCCCGGGGCCGCGCAACGGCATCCTGTCCCTGACCATCAAGGACAAATCGGTGCTTTACGCCGCTTACATGCCGTTTATCAGGAACGGTGGCCTGTTCATCCCGACCAACAAGAGCTACAAGTTGGGCGATGAGGTGTTCATGCTGCTGAATCTGATGGACGAGGCGGAGAAGATTCCGGTGGCCGGCAAGGTCGCCTGGATTACCCCCAAAGGCGCCCAGGGCAACCGCGCCGCCGGCGTCGGCGTGCAATTCAACGAGGGCGACAACACCGCCCGCAGTCGCATCGAAACCCATCTGGCCGGAGCACTGAAGTCCGACCGTCCCACTCATACGATGTAAGTTGCAGTCTCTTTTATGCTCGTAGATTCCCATTGTCACCTTGATCGCCTCGACCTCGCCGCCCATGACGGTTCGCTGGATGCTGCACTCGATGCTGCGCGCCAGCGCGGGGTAGGGCACTTTCTGTGCATCGGCGTGAGTGCCGACAACGCTGCCGACGTCAAAGCCCTCGCCGATCGTTATGACGACGTCGATTGCTCGGTCGGTGTGCATCCATTGGATGTGCAACCGGGCGCCGCGCCGGCGCTCGACTGGCTGTTGCACGAACTCAATCACCCGAAAGTGGTGGCGATCGGCGAAACCGGTCTGGATTATCACTACGAACCGGAAGCCGCCGAGCTGCAGCAGGAATCCTTCCGCCTGCACCTGCAAGCCGCGCAGCAGACCGGTAAGCCGGTGATCATCCACACCCGAGGCGCACGCGCCGATACCCTCGAGCTGCTGCGTGAAGCGGCGTTGCCCCAGGCCGGTGTGCTGCATTGTTTCACCGAAGACTGGGACATGGCCAAGGCTGCGCTGGACATGGGTTATTACATTTCCCTGTCGGGCATCGTCACTTTCCGCAATGCCGACGCCCTGCGTGATGTGGCCAGCAAGGTGCCGGCCGATCGCTTGCTGGTGGAGACCGATTCGCCGTATCTGGCGCCGATCCCTTATCGCGGCAAGCCGAACCTGCCGCAGTATGTGCGCGAAGTGGCAGAGTTTCTGGCGATGCTGCGCGGAGAAAACTATGAGCGATTTGCCGAGCAGACCACCGAGAACTTCAAGCGGCTGTTCCCGTTGGCTCATGTAAAAGCCTGAATCGCAGGCAAAAAAAACCCGGGTTCTGGGGGGTGAATCCGGGTTAAGACCATTAGGAGTAAAACAAAGGCACGCGGTCCCTTGGTACCTTTATCGGCACGGCACTTGGGGGAGATGCCGTCCGACAGTTCAAGTATTGATCAGTCTGGCGTGCAGTCCAGTTGGCCGGTCGGGGTTTTTAAACAAATTTGGAATACGTGCGCTTCAGATGAGTTCTCATTGCGCCACAAACGTTCCCGAAATGAACAACAAACACAGATATGGTCGGATGATCCGTGCATTTTTGCGCAAGTTAGGCATAATACGCGGCTTCGAATTTTGACCCCTACAGACCTTTTCTTATGCACAAAGAACCTCGTAAGGTCCGTGAGTTTCGTCGCCGCGAGCAAGAAATTCTCGATACCGCGCTCAAGCTGTTCCTCGATCAAGGTGAAGACAGTGTCACCGTCGAGATGATTGCTGATGCCGTGGGTATCGGCAAAGGCACGATCTACAAGCACTTCAAGTCCAAGGCCGAGATCTACCTGCGCCTGATGCTCGATTACGAGCGCGATTTGAACGAGCTGCTGCATTCGGCCGATGTCGACAAGGACAAGGAAGCGCTGTCCCGTGCCTACTTCGAATTCCGCATGCGTGACCCGCAACGCTATCGCCTGTTCGACCGCCTCGAAGAGAAGGTCGTAAAAGGCAATCAGGTGCCGGAAATGGTCGAGGAGCTGCACAAGATCCGTGCCTCGAACTTCGAACGCCTGACCCTGCTGATCAAGGGCCGGATCAGCGAAGGCAAGCTCGAAGACGTGCCGCCGTACTTCCACTACTGCGCATCCTGGGCGCTGGTGCACGGCGCGGTGGCGCTGTATCACTCGCCGTTCTGGAGCAATGTGCTGGAAGATCAGGAAGGTTTCTTCCAGTTCCTGATGGACATCGGCGTGCGCATGGGCAACAAGCGCAAGCGCGATCCGGAAATCCCAAGCAGCTGAGCCATTCAGCTGCCTTATTGCGCCATGATTTCGCTACATGGCGCAGTAGCGCAGGAATATACTCAGGCATAGGGCTTGCTAAAACTTGATTTGTGAGTCAAGTTTTAGCCGCTCGATTTTCTATCGCCGGAGTGATCATGATCGTTGACCGTCAAGGCAGGCGTTTTCGCAATTTGCGTATCAGCCTGACCTCAGCCTGCAATTACGCCTGTACCTACTGCGTGCCCAACGGCAAGCGGTTGGTGGCTGCGCAGGATGAACTGTCGGCCGAGGCCATGGCCCGTGGCGTGGCTTATCTGATCGAAGCCGCCGGCATCGAACGCTTGCGCATCACCGGTGGCGAGCCGCTGGTCAGCCCCAAACTCGAATCTTTCATGAGCGCCGTCGGCAAGATGGGCCTGGAAGACATCAGCCTGACCACCAACGGTCAACTCCTCGCGAAAAAACTGCCGCTGCTGGTGGATGCCGGTCTGCGCCGGATTAACGTGTCCCTCGATACCCTGGATGCTGGCGCGTTCCGCAGCATCGCCCGTGGCGGCGATCTGGCGACCGTGCTCGATGGCATGGACCAGGCGAAAGCCGCCGGACTGAAGATCAAGGTCAACATGGTGCCGTTGCGCGGGCAGAACCTGGATCAGGTGATGCCGCTGCTCGATTACTGCCTGGAGCGCGGCTATGAGTTGCGTTTCATCGAGTTGATGCGCATGGGTCACCTCGCCACCGACTCCAACGCATTCCTGCAACAGTTCGTCAGCCTGCAGCAACTGCTGAGCCTGATTGGCGAGCGCTACGAATACGCCCAGGCCGATGCGCCGGTGGATGCTACGGCCGTGCGCTATGCGATCCCGGGGCTCGGCCATTTCGGTGTGATTGCCAACGAAAGCGTGCCGTTCTGCCGAACCTGTTCGCGTCTGCGTCTGTCCTCGACCGGTTGGCTGCATGGCTGCCTGTCATCGAGCAACCGCCACTATGTCGGCGATCTGCTCGACAAGCCGCGCCATCAGGCACTGCCGGCATTGCAGCGTCTGCTGGTCAAGGCGTTGGGCGACAAGCAGGAAGTGGCGTTCTCCGGTGGTGCGACCGTCATGAAGATTATCGGCGGCTGAACAACCGCTTTCGCGAGCAAGCTCGCTCCCACATTTCGAGTGCATTCTCCTGTGGGAGCGAGCTTGCTCGCGAATACGATCTTACAATCAACGAATTTCCTGAGCTGGCGCAAAAGCTGCATTCAACGGCCATTCGCCGGTTTTCCGTCACCGGCTTCTGGAGGATGAGGATGCGTAGCCTGGTTTTGCTGCTGGCCGTTTTGGCGCTTGGCGGCTGTATGACTGTCAGCGATATGGCCGAAGGCACTCGCTATCAGATGAGCGACGCGGGGCTGCTGGATCACAGCGACAGCCGGCGGGTGAACAATTTCCGCATTCAGCCGGACTCATTCATCTACATCGCCCAGGGTGCATTCGCGCCGCCGGGTGGTTCCTACCCGCGGCCGAACGTAGTGGCCGAAGAGGCCTTCAAGGGTTTTGTCGAATACTTCCCGATGGTTCGCCGTGCCCGTGCACCGGAAGGCCTCGATCAGGCGTTGGGCGAAGCTCGCGATGCGGGCGCGCACTACCTGCTGTACACGCGTTTCGCCAAGGCTGATGACCGGATCGGCAACTCCGATGAGTGGCTCGATCAGGAAGCCGTGGATCGCTTGGGCATCGACGGCGGGGTGATTCAGATCATGTTGATCGAGACCAGCACCCAGTATTTGATTGATACTGCACGGATCAAGAGTCGTGGCGGTTTACTGACGTTCCACGACAACAAACCGGAAGACCTGATCGGCCCGCCGCTGGCGCAATACGCGCGCAGCCTGCTGGGGATCAGCGACCAATAAACCAAGGAGTACGCCATGAGTGGCCCGCAAAAAGCCAATGACCTGTTGGGACAGATCCCCAAAACCAAAGGCTTGCCGCCGGTGCACTTGTGGAACCCGGACTTCTGCGGCGACATCGACATGCGCATCGCCCGCGACGGCACCTGGTATTACCTGGGTACGCCGATCGGGCGCAAGCCGATGGTCAAGCTGTTCTCCACCATCATCCGCCGCGACGGCGATGATTACTTCCTGATTACCCCGGTCGAAAAGGTCGGGATCAAGGTCGACGATGCGCCGTTCGTGGCGATAGCTGTGGAAGTCGAAGGCGAGGGTGAGGCGCAGGTACTGCGCTTCACCACCAACGTCGAGGAGACCGCCGAGGCCGGGCCGGAACATCCGATCCGCGTCGAGATCGATCCGGCGACTCAAGAGCCCGCGCCTTATGTGCATGTGCGCAGCAACCTCGAAGCGCTGATTCACCGCAATGTGTTTTACCAATTGGTGGAGCTGGCGGTCAGTCGTGAGATCGACGGGCAACGCTGGTTGGGCGTGTGGAGCGGCGGCGAGTTCTTCCGCATCGGCCTCGAGCCCTGACAATGAATCGAATGTGGGAGGGGGCTTGCTCCCGAAGGCGGTGTGACAGTCACCTATGCAGTGACTGATGTATTGCCTTCGGGAGCAAGCCCCCTCCCACATTGATCTATGTACATCCGCAAAATCTGATTTGACTCCCAATCATATGATCATTAGCGTGGACACCCATCGCCACCCGCTTTGAGGTCTCCATGTCCAGCAGCTTTCATGCATCAACGGTCGATTGGCTGGGCAGCTGGATTGCCGCCGGCCAGGTCAAGCCGGGGCAGGCGATCAAGGTCGAGGCAGATCTGGGCGAGCAGCTCGGTGTCAGCCGCACGGTGATCCGCGAAGCGATCAAGACCCTCGTCGCCAAAGGCATGCTCGAAGTCGGGCCGAAAGTCGGTACCCGCGTGTTGCCGGTGCGGCGCTGGAATCTGTTCGATCCGCAAGTCGTCGGCTGGCTGTCGCGCAACGGTCTGCCGGAAAACTTCGTCGATGACCTGCTCGATCTGCGCCGCACCATCGAACCGATGGCCGTGCGCTGGGCCTGCGAGCGCGCCACGCTTGAGCAGATTCAGGCCGTGCAACTGGCCTACAACGCGCTGGAGCGGGCTGTCGACAGCGGCATCGATTACAACCGCGCCGACCAGTCCTTCCACGAATGCATTCTGGCCGCCAGCCACAACCAGTTCATCGAGCAAATGGTCCCGGCCCTGGGCGCCTTGCTCGCCGTGTCGTTTGAAGTCTCCGCTGCCGACCCCGATGAACTGCGTCGCACATTGCCGATTCACAAGGACATGGCTGACGCCATCGCCGCCCGTGACTCCGCGCGCGGCGTGTGGGCCTGCATGACCCTGATTGACAATGCCGACCTGGCAATCAAACGCTTTTACCCGCAGGTGATGGCCGACAAAAAAGCCAGCTGAGAACACAGATCCCCCTGTAGGAGTGAGCCTGCTCGCGATAGCGGTGGGTCAGTCACAATCGTCGTCACTGACCCACCGCTATCGCGAGCAGGCTCACTCCTACAGTTAAAACAACAACATGAAGGATTCAATATGCCGTTGACCGCCGCAACCCAACACCGCGCCAAGCTCGGCGAAGGGCCATTCTGGGACGCCCCGACCCAGGCACTGTACTGGGTCGATATCGCCGGCAAGCAGGCGCTGCGGCTGATCGGCAACAATGTGCAGATCTGGCAGATGCCCGAGCACGTTTCCGCGTTCATCCCCTGTGCCAGCGGCGATGCGCTGGTGACCCTGAGCAGCGGGGTCTATCGCCTGGATCTTGATTCCCCCGGTCTCGAACCACGCCTGACGCTGTTCTGCATCGCCGACCCGCAACCGGGCAATCGGCCCAACGAGGCACGCTGCGATGGTCAGGGGCGACTGTGGCTCGGCACCATGCAGAACAACATCGGCGACAACGGCGAAGACCTGCCGATTGAGCGTCGTTCCGGTGGCTTGTTTCGCATTGATCCCGACCAGCGTGTCACGCCATTGCTGCTCGGTCTCGGCATTCCCAACACGCTGTTGTGGAGCGACGACGGCACCAGACTGCTGTTCGGCGACAGCCTCGACGGGGCGCTCAATCGCTATTTCATTCACACCGACGGCAATCTCGGCAGCCCCGAGGCCTGGTACGGCGCAGACGGGCAGGGCGGCCCGGACGGTTCGGCGATGGACGCCGAAGGTTATGTGTGGAACGCCCGCTGGGATGGCAGTTGCCTGCTGCGCCTGAGCCCGGAGGGCAAGGTCGAGCGCACAATCGATCTGCCCGTCAGCCGACCGACCAGTTGTGTATTCGGCGGTGAAGACCTGAAAACCCTGTACATCAGCAGCGCCCAGAGTCCGCACAACCATCCACTGGATGGCGCGGTGCTGTCGATGCGGGTCGACGTGCCGGGCAAACTCTGCACGCGGTTTGCGGGTTAAATCCCATAATATGGGATGCAAAATTATATATTGAGATTATTCGGCGGTCGGGTTTATAGTCGGTTCCAGCAGTAACACGCACTCACACTTAAAAAGAACAAAACAGGTGAAGTGATGAAGCGAATTTCTATCGCACTCCTCAGCGGAGTCAGCGTCTCGCAACGGCCCAGCGCTCGCCGCGCCTGCCTGTTTTGTTTTCACAGTCTTCCAGACCGGACATCGGCAGATGCCCGGTTTTTTTGTGCTGACGAACAGGAGTCATGATCCATGGCTGAACCTCTTTCCTTGCCGCCGGTGCCCGAGCCGCCGAAGGGTGAGCGTTTGAAAAACAAAGTGGTGCTGCTGACCGGTGCCGCTCAAGGCATCGGCGAAGCCATCGTCGCCACCTTCGCCTCGCAGCAGGCCAGACTGGTGATCAGCGATATTCAGGCAGAGAAAGTCGAGAAGGTTGCCGCCCACTGGCGCGACAAGGGCTACGACGTGCAGGCGATCAAGGCCGACGTTTCGCGTCAGCAAGACCTGCACGCCATGGCCAAACTGGCGGTTGAGCTGCACGGGCGCATCGACGTGCTGGTCAACTGCGCCGGGGTCAACGTGTTCCGCGATCCGCTGCAAATGTCCGAAGAAGACTGGCATCGCTGCTTCGCCATCGACCTGGACGGCGCCTGGTACGGTTGCAAAGCCGTGCTGCCGCAGATGATCGAGCAGGGCGTCGGCAGCATCATCAATATTGCCTCGACCCATTCCAGCCACATCATTCCCGGCTGCTTCCCGTACCCGGTTGCCAAGCACGGCCTGCTCGGACTGACCCGGGCGCTGGGCATCGAATACGCGCCGAAGGGCGTTCGGGTCAACGCTATCGCCCCCGGCTACATTGAAACCCAGCTCAACGTTGATTACTGGAACGGCTTTGCCGATCCGCACGCCGAGCGTCAGCGCGCGTTTGATCTGCACCCGCCGAAACGCATCGGCCAGCCGATGGAAGTGGCGATGACCGCCGTGTTCCTGGCCAGTGATGAAGCGCCGTTCATCAACGCCTCGTGCATCACCATCGATGGTGGGCGCTCGGTGATGTACCACGACTGAATGGATCAGGTTTCAGGCGATGAGCTCCGTCTTAAATCCAATCATCATACGATATGACTATTTTTGTTCTAGATTGCAAAACCAGGCTTTAACGCTTTTCAAATAACGCTCAAGAAAAATAACAAGGAGTCAGCTTATGAAACGTCGTTTCGGGATTCGTACCCTGTGCAGTGCCGCGCTGGCGGTCACCGCGTTCAGCCTGAGCAGCTCGCTGCTGGCTGCCGACACCGTGAAAATCGGTTTTCTGGTCAAGCAGGCAGAAGAGCCGTGGTTCCAGACCGAGTGGGCCTTCGCTGAAAAAGCCGCCAAGGACAAAGGCTTCGAGCTGATCAAGATCGCCGTGCCGGACGGCGAGAAAACCCTCTCGGCCATCGACAGCCTTGCGGCCAATGGCGCGAAAGGCTTCGTGATCTGCCCGCCGGACGTCTCGCTCGGCCCGGCGATCATGGCCAAAGCCAAACTCAATGACCTCAAAGTGATTGCCGTGGACGACCGCTTCGTCGACGCCAACGGCAAGTTCATGGAAGACGTGCCGTACCTCGGCATGGCGGCGTTCGAAGTCGGCCAGAAGCAGGGCAACGCGATGGTCGCCGAGGCGAAGAAGCGCAACTGGGACTGGAAAGACACCTACGCGGTGGTCAATACCTACAACGAACTCGACACCGGCAAGAAGCGCACCGACGGTTCGATGAAGGCGCTCGAAGACGCCGGCCTGCCGAAAGACCACATCCTGACCGCCGCGCTGAAAACTCTCGACGTGCCGGGCAGCATGGACGCCACCAACTCGGCGCTGGTCAAGCTGCCAAGCGCGGCGAAGAACCTGATCATCGGCGGCATGAACGACAACACCGTGCTCGGCGGCGTACGCGCCACTGAAGCCGCCGGGTTCGCTGCGGCCAACGTGATTGGCATCGGCATCAATGGCACCGACGCCATCGGCGAGCTGAAAAAGCCCAACAGCGGTTTCTTCGGTTCGATGCTGCCTAGCCCGCACATCGAAGGCTACAAGACCGCCGAGATGATGTACGAGTGGGTCACCACCGGCAAAGAGCCGCCGAAGTACACGGCGATGGACGACGTCACCCTGATCACCCGCGAGAACTTCAAGCAAGAGCTGGAAAAAATCGGCCTGTGGAATTGATGGCTGCTCGATCGGTGTGAAGAGGTGACTCAGATGCACGCGCAAGTACAGACACATGCAAGCAGCGCCGGCGGCAGCCTGCGCTTCAACGGAATCGGCAAGACCTTCCCCGGGGTCAAGGCGCTGGACGCCATCAGTTTCGTCGCGCACCCGGGGCAGGTGCACGCCTTGATGGGCGAGAACGGTGCCGGCAAATCGACTCTGCTGAAGATCCTCGGTGGCGCCTACATTCCGAGCAGCGGCGAGTTGCAGATCGGCGAGCAGAGCATGGCGTTCAAGTCGACGGCCGACAGCATTGGCAGCGGCGTCGCGGTGATTCACCAAGAGCTGCACCTGGTGCCGGAAATGACCGTGGCCGAGAACCTGTTTCTTGGCCATCTGCCGGCCAGTTTCGGCCTGATCAATCGCGGCCTGCTGCGCCAGAATGCCCTGGCCTGCCTCAAGGGCCTGGCCGATGAAATCGATCCGCAGACCAAGGTCGGGCGCCTGTCGCTCGGTCAGCGGCAATTGGTGGAAATCGCCAAGGCGCTGTCCCGTGGCGCGCATGTAATCGCCTTCGATGAGCCGACCAGCAGCCTCTCGGCGCGCGAGATCGACCGTTTGATGGCGATCATCAGTCGCCTGCGCGATGAGGGCAAAGTGGTGCTCTACGTCTCCCATCGCATGGAAGAAGTGTTCCGCATTTGCGACGCGGTGACGGTGTTCAAGGACGGCCGTTACGTGCGCACCTTCGATGACATGAGCCAGTTGACCCACGATCAACTGGTGACCTGCATGGTCGGCCGCGACATTCAGGACATCTACGATTACCGCAGCCGTCCACGCGGCGCGGTGGCCTTGAAGGTCGACGGTTTGCTCGGCCCGGGCCTGCGCGAACCGGTGAGTTTCGAGGCGCACAAGGGCGAGATTCTCGGCCTGTTCGGTCTGGTCGGAGCCGGGCGCACCGAGCTGTTTCGCTTGCTCAGCGGGCTTGAGCGCAACAGCGCCGGACGCCTCGAATTGCGCGGTCATGAGTTGAAATTACGCTCACCGCGCGACGCGATTGCCGCCGGGATCCTGCTGTGCCCCGAGGACCGGAAAAAAGAAGGGATCATCCCGCTGGCCAGCGTCGCCGAGAACATCAACATCAGCGCGCGCGGCGCCAATGCCAGCCTCGGCTGCCTGCTGCGCGGACTGTGGGAGAAGGGCAACGCCGACAAGCAGATCAAGGCGCTGAAAGTCAAAACCCCGCACGCCGGGCAGCAGATCAAATTCCTGTCCGGCGGCAATCAGCAGAAGGCGATTCTCGGTCGCTGGCTGTCGATGCCGATGAAGGTCCTGCTGCTCGACGAGCCGACTCGCGGCATCGACATCGGCGCCAAGGCGGAGATCTACCAGATCATCCATAACCTGGCCGCCGATGGCATTTCGGTGATCGTGGTGTCCAGCGACCTGATGGAAGTCATGGGCATTTCCGACCGCATTCTGGTGCTCTGCGAAGGCGCGCTGCGCGGCGAAGTCAGCCGCGACCAGGCCAATGAATCCAACCTGCTGCAACTGGCTTTGCCGCGCCATCGCGCTGACGGCGTGGCGAACTGAGAGGTGAACATGATGACCATCCAAAACAAGGCTTTGCCGACCCCCCGCAAACCGCTGGACCTGCGGCGCTTCCTCGATGACTGGGTCATGCTGCTGGCGGCCATCGGCATCTTCCTCGCTTGCACCTTGCTGATCGACAACTTCCTCTCGCCATTGAACATGCGCGGGCTGGGGCTGGCGATTTCCACCACCGGCATTGCCGCGTGCACCATGCTCTACTGCCTGGCGTCGGGGCATTTCGACCTGTCGGTGGGCTCGGTGATCGCCTGCGCCGGGGTGGTTGCGGCGGTGGTGATGCGCGACACCAACAGCGTGTTCCTCGGCGTCAGTGCGGCGCTGGTGATGGGCCTGATTGTCGGGCTGATCAACGGCATCGTGATTGCCAAGCTGCGGGTCAATGCGCTGATCACCACACTGGCGACCATGCAGATCGTCCGTGGCCTGGCCTACATTTTTGCCAACGGCAAAGCGGTGGGCGTGTCGCAGGAATCGTTCTTCGTGTTCGGCAACGGCCAGTTGTTCGGCGTGCCGGTGCCGATCCTGATCACCATTGTCTGCTTCCTGTTTTTCGGCTGGCTGCTGAACTACACCACCTATGGGCGCAACACCATGGCCATCGGTGGCAACCAGGAAGCGGCGTTGCTCGCCGGGGTGAATGTCGACCGGACCAAGATCATCATCTTCGCCGTACACGGCGTGATCGGTGCGCTGGCCGGGGTGATTCTGGCGTCGCGCATGACCTCCGGGCAGCCGATGATTGGCCAGGGTTTCGAGTTGACGGTGATCTCGGCGTGTGTGCTCGGCGGCGTGTCGTTGAGCGGCGGTATCGGCATGATCCGCCACGTGATTGCCGGGGTGCTGATTCTGGCGATCATCGAGAATGCGATGAACCTGAAGAACATCGATACGTTTTATCAGTATGTGATTCGCGGTTCGATTCTGCTGTTGGCGGTGGTCATCGACCGCCTCAAACAACGCTGACTCTATCTGTCGAAGCATAATTTTGTGGCGAGGGAGCTTGCTCCCGCTCGGCTGCGCAGCAGTCGCAAATCCGGACAGTGCGGTGTGTCAGACTCACCCTTGTCACCGGTTTTGGGGCCGCTCCGCAGCCCAGCGGGAGCAAGCTCCCTCGCCACAGTTATGCATTCCTTCTGTCCGAACCCCTAAAAACCCCTTGCCCGTCTGCGCCCGTTTCGGTTATCACTTTGTACATGATTAGACAGGTACGATTTGACAAGAAACAACGGGTGGTCGACGAACTCGTCCGGCGCATCGAAAGCGGCCTCATGGAGGACGGCTTTCTGTTGCCCGGCGAGCATCAGTTGGCTCAGGAATTCAACGTCAGCCGTGGCACGTTGCGCGAGGCGCTGGCCGAGCTGAAGCGGCGCAATTACATCGCCACGCAAAGTGGGGTCGGCTCGATCGTCACGTTTGACGGTGTGGTGCTCGATCAGCGCAGCGGCTGGGCGCGGGCGCTGGCCGACAGCGGGGCGCTGATCAACACCGAAGTGCTGCGTCTGGAAGCCGTGACCCGGCCCGATCTGCTCTCGCGTTTCGGCACCGAGCAATTCATCACCCTCGACCGGCGCCGCCGCTCCAACGACGGCACGCTGGTGTCCCTCGAACGCTCTTTGATGCCGGCGACCGGAGGCCTGGAAAGCCTGCCGCGCGTCGGTCTGATCGACAACTCGCTGACCATTACCCTGGCTGCGTACGGCTACATCGGCGAGCGCGGTGATCAGTGGATCGGCGCCGAACCGCTGAATGCCGAAGACGCCGAACTGCTCGGGCGCCCGGTCGGCACCGTTTTCCTCAAAGCCCTGCGTACCACCTACGACCGGCAGAACCGATTCATGGAGCAGGTCGAAAGCCTGCTCGACCCGGTGCATTTCCGCCTGCACCTGCAATTTGGAGAATCAAAATGACCGCGCTCAACCGTGCCCTCGGTGCGTTTTATGGCCTGGCCCTCGGTGATGCGCTGGGCATGCCGACGCAATCGCTGAACCGCGAAACGATCAAGACCCGCTTCGGCCGGATCACCGACCTGCAGGACGCCGGTCCTCTGCAACCGATCGCCGCCAACATGCCCAAGGGTTCGATCACCGATGATACCGAACAGGCGATTCTGGTCGGCGAGTTGCTGGTCGAAGGCAAGGGCCGCATCGAACCGGCAGTCCTCGCTCAACGGCTGATCGAGTGGGAAGCCGAGATGCAGGCCAAGGGTTCGCAGGACCTGCTCGGGCCATCGACCAAACGCGCCATTGAAATGATCCTCGCCGGTCACTCGCCGGAGGAGGCCGGGCGTTACGGCACCACCAACGGCGCGGCCATGCGCATTACTCCGGTGGGCATCGCGGCAGACGTCGCCGATCCCGAGCGTTTCATCGCAGCCGTGGTTCAGGCCTGTCAGGTCACGCACAACACCACACTGGGAATTTCCAGCGCGGCGGCGGTGGCGGCAGTGGTCTCGGCCGGGATCAACGGCATGGACCTGGGCGAGGCGTTGAACCTCGGCCAGCAGATTGCGCAACAGGCCGAAGCGCACGGGCACTGGGTCGCCGGTGGACGTATTGCTTCGCGCATCAGTTGGGCGCGAACCATCAGCGTCGACAGTGACAAGGCACTGCTGGCGGATCTGCTGTACGACGTGATCGGCACTTCGGTGGCATCGCAGGAATCGGTGGTGGTTTCGTTCGCTTTGGCGCAGCAAGTGGCGGTCGGCGAGATGAGCGCATTCGATGCGTTGTGCATGGCCGCCAGTCTTGGCGGCGACACCGACACCATCGCAGCGATTCTTGGCGCCATGCTCGGGGCCTGCCTGGGTCTTGAGAGCTGGCCGGTGCCGATGATTGCCACGGTCAAAGCGGTCAATCATCTGGAGCTTGAACCGTTGGTGCAGGGGCTGTTGGCCTTGCGTTGACCACATAACTGTGGCGAGGGAGCTTGCTCCCGCTGGGCTGCGAAGCGGCCCCAAACCCTGCCGACACACTGTGTCAGACATACCCCATTGTTTGGATTTACGACTGCTTCGCAGCCGAGCGGGAGCAAGCTCCCTCGCCACAAAAGCAAGTTTTATTGAGTCATTGCCACAACCACAATAAAGGCAAACAGGAGCACTGTTCATGAGTTCATCAAACGCCGGGCCAAGCGCCGGGCAGCTGGAAACCCGCGGTATCGAGCCGGTGCCGGAAGCCGAGTGCAACGGTCATCCGCTGCAACTGTTCTGGGTCTGGTTCGCCGCCAACATTTCCATTCTCGGCCTGCCGCTGGGTGCCACGCTGGTGGCGTTTCGCGGGCTGGCGATCTGGCAGGCGATCATCGTCGCGATTGTCGGCGCCGCCGGTTCGTTCGCAGTGGTCGGGATCATCTCGATTGCCGGCCGCCGTGGCCGTGCGCCGAGCCTGACCCTGTCGCGCGCGATCTTCGGTGTGCGCGGCAACATCGGCCCGACGCTGGTCTCGCTGATGTCGCGGCTGGGCTGGGAAACCGTCAACACCACCACCGCCGCGTTCGTGTTGCTGTCGTTGTGCTCGATCCTGTTCGGCTCCCCGGTGGAAGCGAAAAGCGCGCCGGTCCTCACGCTGATTTTCATCGCGATTTTCGTGTTGCTGACCCTGTCGGTTTCCGGCCTCGGCCACGCCACCTTGCTGGTGATCCAGAAGTGGGCGACCTACGTGTTCGGTGCGTTGAACATTCTGGTCGGTGGCTTCCTCTGTGCCACCATCGACTGGAGCGCCGTATTCAACGCCAGCCCTGCGCCGCTGAGCGCGATGATCATCGGCATCGGCACCATGGCCGCCGGCACCGGGATCGGCTGGGCCAACGCCGGTGCTGACATGTCGCGCTATCAGCACCGCAGCGTCAAGGCTGTGCGACTGGTCGCTTCGGCGGCGTTCGGCGCGGGGATTCCGCTGGTGTTGCTGATCACCCTCGGCGGCCTGCTGTCAGTGGGCAACAACGATCTCGCCTCGGCGACTGATCCGATCGTGGCCATCCGCGACATGCTGCCGACGTGGATGGCCGTGCCGTACCTGATCACCGCATTCGGTGGCCTGCTGCTGTCGAACAACCTCTCGGTGTACTCCGCCGGTTTGACCACGCTGACCCTCGGCCTGAAGGTCAAACGCGTCTACGCGGTGGTGGTCGACATCGTGGCGATCTTCGCCGGTTCGATCTACTTCATGCTGATTGCCGACAGCTTCTACGGCCCGTTCATCACCTTCATTTCGCTGCTGGCGGTGCCGATCACCGCGTGGGTCGGGATCTTCGTGGTTGACCTGCTTCACCGCCACTACTACAGCCCCAAAGACCTGCTCGACGTCAGCCCGAGCAGCGCCTACTGGTATCGCGGCGGCATCGAGTGGCGCGCGTTCGGCGCGTGGGCGATTGCCATCGTGCTCGGCTTCAGCTTTACCACCATCGGCACCACGGCCGAGAACGTCTGGTTCAAGGGCTTTTTGTCCGACTCGTGGCTGGGCCACAACGGCCTCGGCTGGATCGTGACCTTCGTAGTCGCCGGTGGCATTTACCTGGTTCTCGGCGGGGCGAAAGATCGTCGCGCCGCGCAAGTCGAGAATGCTCATGCCTAAGATGCTGCACACCGGCCAAGTCATTATCGACCTGGTCATGGCCGTGGATCAGCTGCCGCAAATCGGCGGTGATGTGCTGGCGCAATCTGCCGCGTTCGAGGCTGGCGGCGGTTTCAACGTGATGGCCGCAGCCGTGCGCAATGGTTTGCCGGTGGTCTATCTCGGTCGCCACGGTACCGGGCGTTTCGGTGATCTGGCGCGCCAGGCGATGACCGCTGAAGGCATCCACATCGGCATCGAACAAGCGGCGCAGCGCGACACCGGTTTGTGTGTGGCGCTGACCGACTCATCGGCCGAACGCAGTTTTATTTCCTACATCGGTGCCGAAGGCGAGGTGACGCCAGACGACCTGAACAGCGTGGCCGCCGAGGCGGGCGATTATGTCTACGTCAGCGGTTACAGCCTGCTGCATGCAGGCAAGGCGCAAGCCCTGCTGGACTGGACGCTGGCGCTGCCGCGGGCGATCAACGTGGTGTTTGATCCAGGGCCGTTGGTCGAGTCGCCGGACTCGCCGTTGATCCAGGCGCTGCTGCCGCGCATCGATGTGTGGACCAGCAACAGCGTCGAAGCGCTGCGCTTTACCGAGGCGACTGACATTGCTCAAGCGCTGGATCGGTTGGCGGATCATCTGCCGAAGGATGTGCTGATGGTGGTGCGCGACGGGCCGCAGGGCTGCTGGATTCAGCAGCGTGGCGAGCGTCGGCATGTGCCGGGATTTGCCGTGAAAGCGTTGGACAGCAACGGGGCGGGTGATGCCCATGCCGGAGTCTTTGTCGCCGGGCTTGCGCAGGGTTTGAACGCGCATGAGGCGGCGCGGCGGGCGAATGCGGCGGCGGCTTTGGCGGTGACGCGTTGGGGGCCGGCGACAGCGCCGGGGGCTGCCGAGGTGGATGTGTTTATCAGTGGGTCCTGCGGCGATTGATCGACCGCCTTCGCGAGCAAGCTCGCTCCCACATGGGATTCGCGTCGATCACAAAACCCACTGTAGAAGCTGCCGCCGGCTGCGATCTTTTGCTCTTGAAAGATCACATCCTGCAGCAGCTCCTAGAGGACTCAAATGCTTGCGGATCTACCGTCAGCTTTCGAGCTTTCTGGCTGCCTCGACGCCAGCCGCACTGAGCTTGATCGGCAGATTCAACGAGTGTTCGCCGGCCTCGTTGCAGGTCACATGACCATGGTGGATCAGTCCGCGATCCTGCAAGGAGGCGAGGGCGCTGGCCACGACTTTCTCACCGCGATAGTTGTCCAGCACCTCTTTGCCCAATCCGCTCGGATGGGCGTGCAGCAGGCGGGTGAGGACTTCTTTTTCCAGGTTTTTATCGACGTTCATGGTTACCTCTTCATGGATGTGAATAGGACGCTCGCGTCGGCGAACTACTGGCCGGACCCTTCGGAGCCCGACCCACCAGTGGTGGTTTTGGAGCCGATTCCAGCGCCCGAGTTGTCAGGCGTAGCAGGGGAATCTGGCGTATTCATGCCGCCCTGGCGACCGGGATCACTGCCTTGAGTGCGCGGATCGGTGCCGGTGGCGGGTGGCTGGTTGATCAACGGCACGCCGGAGCCATCGGTGTTCATGCCGGGGGCACTGTTGATGGCGGGCGCGCGTGGCGGTGGAACCGGGTCGGTGGGGCCTGTGCCCGCTGCGGTGGTGGAAGCGGCGAACACCGCTGGGCAGAGCAGGGCGCTGAATACGAGGGCAGTCAACCTTGACGAGATCATAGGGCTTCTCCAGTGATTGGAATCCTTACCTGTTGTTGGTCTGCCCTTGAATCGGATTGGTGCCTGATGAACGACGAACGGTCGAGACACAGGACTGTCAGTCGAGGCCGATTTCTTCCTTGAACTGCTCCATGAAACCCTTCAGGCGCTGATGCCGGACCTGTGCCAGACGCTGACCGGCGACGGTCTGGAAACCATCGGCCAGGTGCAGCAGTTTGGTCTGGAAGTGGTCGAGGCAAAAGCGCGTGTCGTCGTAGTCGCGTGCTTTGGCTTCGGGGTCGACAGGGTCATACAACGCACTGCCCATGCGCCCGGCGACGTAGAAGGTGCGGGCAACGCCGAGCATGCCCAGCGAGTCGAGACGGTCGGCGTCCTGGACCAGTTTCGCTTCGAGGGTCAGCGGGGTGATGTTGGCGGAAAAACTGTGGGCTTCAATGGCGTGGGTGACGGCGCTGATTTTGCCTTCGGGCCAATCCAGATCGGCCAGCACGTTGGCGGCTTTTTCTGCGGCGAGACGCGAAGCCTGCGAGCGCAGCGGCGAGTTTTTTTCCACGGACACGCAGTCGTGCAGCAGCACGGCGGCGAGCAACACTTCCAGGTCGCCACCTTCCTCAGCCTGCAAGGTGCGCGCGGTGTGCCAGACCCGTTGCAGGTGGGCGAGGTCGTGGGCGCCGTCGTCGCCGGGTTCGAGGGCGTGGGGCAGCAGTGCTGCTGCGAGCGCCTCCACGGGCATAAAAATCTCAGTGTTCATGAGCATCCTTTCAGATTGTCGAAGTTCCCTGTGGGGGCGGGCTTGCTCGCGAAGGCATCAATCCCGTCACCATCATTGTTGTCTGTCAAACCGCTTCGCGAGCAAGCCTGCTCCCACATTGCACTAGCGGAGCAGGATATTCTCTGTGTTGCCATGTGACGAGCGCCGTCCACGGCCTTAGTATGGCGTTTTCCTTTTCCGACAAGGCCCGTCCATGACGATCGAAATCCGCCCGGCGACCCCCAGCGATGCACCGCAAATCCTCGCCTTCATCACCGAACTGGCAGATTTCGAAAAGGCCCGCCACGAAGTCATTGCGAGTGTCACCGACATCGAGCGCAGCCTGTTCAGCGAGGGCGCCACCGCCCACGGCCTGATCTGCCTGCGTGACGGTGTGCCGATCGGTTTTGCGGTGTTCTTCTTCAGCTATTCGACGTGGCTCGGCAGCAATTGCCTGTACCTCGAAGACCTCTACATCACCCCCGAACAACGCGGCGGCGGCGCCGGCAAAACCCTGCTGCGGCATCTGGCGAAAATCGCCTGTGCCAATGACTGCGGACGCTTCGAATGGAGCGTGCTGGACTGGAACACCCCGGCCATCGAGTTCTACAAATCCCTCGGCGCGCAACCGCAGGAAGAGTGGGTGCGCTATCGCATGGATGGCAAGGTGTTGCGTGAGTTTGCCGAAGGCTGAGGAGATGATGGCAATCCGATGCTGAAGTGATTGCCGCCACCGCTCTAGTCCGGCATTCTACGCGCCATTTTTGCGCGCTCACGGACGACACCTGCAATGCTTCTGGCAAAACTTCTCCACGCCCGTGGAGCCTTCGCTGCGTCTCTGAGTGAGCGGCGATGAGCGGACTGCGGGCGTCAATGCGCCTGTATGGCCTGGTGAAAAACTCAGGCTGCTCTGACAACCCTCAGCGTCAACCGGTAGACATCCTGTGCATCGTCAATCGCACGGGCGGCAAAGCCATTCGTGCGTTTGTGTCGCGGCTCGACGCCGAACTCATGACACGCAGCGCCGGCCTGGGTGACTACCGTGTGATCGCGTTACGCCACTTCGAGCCGAATGCGTTTATCGACGCGCATCAGGGCTGGCTGACGCTGCACATCTGTTGCGGTTTCGTCGCCCCCGCCAGCCATTCGTTGCTCAAGGACGGCGCGTTGATGCCGATGGGCTGGTACGTCTATTCCGAGATCGGCCAGTGGACCGCCGAACATCATCTGGACCTCGGCGTGCAAATGGCCGATCTGCTGCAAACGGCTTACGAGCGTAATCAACTGCGCAATTACAACGCCTGGCTCAACGAGCTCGACGACGCCGCGCCGGCCGAACTGGCCTGGCAAACCGACCAAGCCTGGCGACATCTGCAAACTGCCACATCCCCCGACAGCCGTGAGCACTGCCACGCACTGTTCGACCCTGTCGACAACCGCTGGCGCTTCGCCGCGACCGACATCGACATCCATCAGCCGCACCCGGAACCTCTGAAGCAAGGAGCTTTGAATTGAGTGGTAAACCCGCCGCCCGCGTCACCGACCCGACCGCCTGCCCATTGCCAGGCCATGGCACCAACCCGATCGTTTCCGGCTCGCCCGACGTCTTCTTCGACGGCCTCGCCGCCGCGCGCATGACCGACAAATCAGCCTGTGGCAGCCCGATCACCGGCGCTGTTTCCGGCACCGTATTCATCAACGGCCTGAACGCCGCAACCCTCGACAGCACCGGTGGCCACGGCAATGTCGTGGTCGGTGGTTCGGGCACGGTGATTATTGGACAAAGTGGCGGAGGGGCAGCGTTTAGTGGGTTGTTGCCGATGCCGGTGCATTTCAATGATCGGATGCAGGTCGTTAATGAAGCCACGGGCGAACCTATTCCCGACCACCCTTATGCGATTCAGCGAGGCGATGGGCGTGTTGAGCATGGCATCACCGATGAACAGGGCTTTACCCATATGGTCAGTTCGCATTTGGCCGAAACTATTAAACTGTTCGTAGAGTGATCGAAATGGAAGTCGAAAAACCCGCGCTCAACGATTGTAAAACTGAAGTGGCTGGTCATGAGTTGACCTGCAAGACTGATCAGAGCGTAAAACAGGCTGCGGTTAAAGTAAAAAAGGTTGCAGTGTTTTTTATTGGCGGTGCTGGGGATAAGGAAGAGTACTATCAAAATGAGCCGCCGCATCATAATGTGATGAATGCATGGAAGCAGTTAGAGAAGCGTCTTACTAATGAGCAGAAAGTTGAGGTGAATCTGCCATACATAAGTTACAAAGACGTTCGCGGTGAAAAAGATATTAAAAAGTACGTCGAGCGTCCTTTGAAAGGTGATAAGTCGGTCTATATTGTCGTTGTAGGTCATAGTTTGGGTGGTTGGAATGGTGCACATCTGACTTCGATTTTGAAAGAGCGCGGTTACACCGTAAAGGTATTGGTAACGCTTGATCCTGTTGGCGGTGGCACAGGTGTCTGGATGGTGTCTGATATATATTTCACGACACCGAAGCCCTCGGCAGATTATTGGGTCAATGTATTGGCTTCGCCCAAGGTGACGGATTCATCTGATAACGTTGCAAGCATGGGCGAGCGTTGGGTTATGACATCTGGGCCAGCTATCAACGAAGCGGTAGACGCCAACCATCGTCAGGCAGGTGTCATGTTTGGCGCTACGCTACAGGGTGGTAAATCGGCATGCGATATTGTGTATGAACGTTTGAGTCAATATTTGGAATCTTCGAAATGAAGTCGTTGTTTGTTTTTCTGACACTGCTGCTGTGCAGTTCTTGCACTAAGCAACCGGTTCTTCCGGTCATTGATATTGACTTGATTTCTGTCAGTGGTGGAGATGATCACTCATCTTTAGGTATTAAGTTTGGTTCGAAAACCGATCTGTTGAATTTTTTTCAGGATGTGACCGGGGAAAGTCAGTTGGGCGAGTCTTTGTTCTGCTCGCTGGATAAGGATGTCGAGTTTAAGGATTTTGACAAGTTGACTCAGTATTTGGTGGGGGATTTTGTTGAGCTTGATAGTTCTGGATCTAAAGCGGAGCATATTTATATGGCCAAATTGTCCTCGTTTAAAAAAGAGGATGAGGGCGTATCAAATATTTTTATGCCTGCCAGTGAATTATTGCAGGTATTAGGTCAGCGTAATGTCATCTCTTGTAACGTGTTCACTTCTGCTTATTCATTCGGTGGGTATTATTCGAAGTCAATGCTCATCCCAGCAACTGACATCGTGCGTGCGATTCAAGAGAAGCGCGATTGATGGGGCTGAGAGGATTCCGGCTGCTACTGATTGCTGGTTTTTTAACGTGTCGTCCTGCCTGCACCTAAACGGACGTCGTTCAGCGTTGGACAAAATGGACTTATTTAGTCCCAAAATATGGGATGCAAAATTACATATTGAGATTTCGCGCTTGAAAGGTCTATAGTCCGTCGCACTCACTGCCAAAAACAAAACAGGTGAAGCGATGCAGGCGCAATTGATCGCGCTCGACTGGGGGACGACCTCATTACGTGCTTATAAACTCGCGGCGGGCGGGGTGGTGCTGGAGCAGCGTGCGCTGTCGTCCGGGATCATGCAGTTACCGAAGACGCCGCGAGTCATCCACGGTGGTGAATGCGCCGACGGCTTTGAACTGGCCTTCGAAGAGGCGTGCGGCGACTGGCTCGATGCGCAGCCGGATCTGCCAGTGATCGCCTGCGGGATGGTCGGCAGCGCCCAGGGCTGGCGCGAAGCGGCCTACTGCGAGACGCCGGCGAACGTCGCCAATCTCGGAAATTCCTTACAAACACTGGTCAGTCTGCGCGGCACGCGGGTACATATCGTGCCGGGGGTGATCCAGCGTTCGCGTCTGCCCAATGTGATGCGCGGCGAAGAAACTCAGGTCCTCGGCGTACTGCAGAACCTGCCGGCCGAGGCGGGCGGCGATCTGTTGATCGGTCTGCCGGGCAGCCATTCCAAGTGGGTGGAAGTGGTCGATGGCTGCATCACTCATTTCGATACCTTCATGACCGGCGAAGTGTTCGCCGTACTCAGTCATCACAGCATTCTGGGTCGTACCCAACAGCACGGCGCGGCTTTCGATGGCCCGGCGTTTGATCGTGGCGTGCAAGTGGCGCTGTCGGCGGACGGCGAGCTTGGCGTGCTATCGACGTTGTTCAGTGCCCGCACGCTGGGCCTGACCGGCGAACTCGACGCCAGTGCACAACCTGACTATTTGTCCGGCCTGTTGATCGGCCATGAACTCGCGGCACTCGCCACGGCTCAGCGCCGCCGACGCAACAGCGTGCATCTGCCTTCGATCGTCCTCATCGGCAACGCGCAACTCTGCGCCCGCTACGGCCGGGCCCTCGATGCCTGCGGTTTCGCCCGGGTCACGCTCGCCGAGCAGGCCACCGAGCGCGGTCTGTGGCAACTCGCGCTGGCCGCCGGGCTGCTCGATTCCTTATCCCGTTAACCCTGACTGGAGGCCTGACATGCTCAAGCAAGCATTGGCACAAAACGGTCTGATCGCAATCCTGCGTGGCCTGCATCCGCAGGAAGCCGCTGCTGTCGGAGAAGTCCTGTATGCCGCCGGATTTCGCGTCATCGAAGTACCGCTCAATTCCCCGTCGCCGTACGAAAGTATCCGCATCCTGCGTCAGACCTTGCCCACCGATTGCCTGATCGGTGCCGGCACGGTGTTGACCCCGGAGCAGGTCGAGTTAGTGAAAGAGGCCGGCGGCCAAGTGATCGTCATGCCGCACAGCGACGCCAAAGTGCTGCGCGCAGCGAAAGCGGCGGGGCTGTACCTGTCGCCGGGAGTAGCGACGCCGACCGAAGCGTTCGCGGCGCTGGAGGAGGGCGCGGACATTCTCAAGCTGTTCCCGGCCGAGCAGATGGGCCCGGCGGTGGTCAAGGCGTGGCTCGCGGTGTTGCCCTCCGGGACGGTGCTGGCGCCGGTCGGCGGGATCACCCCGGACAACATGCAAGCGTTCATCGACGCTGGTGTGAAAGGTTTCGGCCTCGGTTCCGGCCTGTTCAAACCGGGCATGACGGTTGAGCAAGTGGCGGCCAATGCCAAGGCCTACGTGGCTGCCTGGAAGGCCCTTCGCTGAGATTTATCCGGCGCTGCGTGCGCTGCATCTAACAAGAGAGACAAGAAGATGAAAATCACCAAACTCACCACCTTCATCGTCCCGCCGCGCTGGTGCTTCCTCAAGGTCGAAACCGATGAGGGTGTGACCGGTTGGGGCGAGCCTGTGGTCGAAGGCCGCGCACACACCGTCGCCGCTGCCGTTGAAGAATTGTCCGACTACCTGATCGGTAAAGACCCACGCAACATCGAGGACATCTGGACCGTGCTGTACCGTGGCGGCTTCTACCGCGGCGGCGCGATCCACATGAGTGCGCTGGCCGGTATCGATCAGGCGCTATGGGACATCAAGGGCAAGGCCCTTGGCGTGTCAGTCAGCGATCTGCTCGGCGGTCAGGTGCGTGACAAGATCCGCGTGTATTCGTGGATCGGTGGCGACCGTCCGGCCGACACCGCACGCGCCGCGAAAGAGGCGGTGAGCCGGGGTTTTACCGCGGTGAAAATGAACGGCACCGAAGAGCTGCAGTTCCTCGACTCCTTCGAGAAAGTCGATCTGGCCCTGGCCAACGTCGCCGCTGTGCGCGATGCCGTCGGGCCGAACGTCGGTATCGGCGTCGACTTCCATGGCCGGGTGCACAAACCCATGGCCAAGGTGCTGATGAAGGAACTCGACCCGTACAAACTGATGTTCATCGAAGAGCCGGTGCTCAGTGAAAACTACGAAGCGCTGAAAGAGCTGGCACCGTTGACCAGCACGCCGATCGCCCTTGGCGAGCGGCTGTTCTCGCGCTGGGATTTCAAGCGGGTGCTGAGCGAAGGCTACGTCGACATCATCCAGCCGGATGCCTCGCATGCCGGCGGTATCACCGAGACCCGCAAGATCGCCAACATGGCCGAAGCCTACGACGTGGCGCTGGCGCTGCATTGCCCGCTGGGGCCGATTGCGCTGGCGGCGTGCCTGCAACTGGATGCGGCTTGTTACAACGCGTTTATCCAGGAGCAGAGCCTGGGCATCCATTACAACGAGAGCAACGATCTGCTCGACTACGTGAAGGATCCGCGAGTATTCGACTACGACCAGGGCTTCGTGAAGATTCCGAACGGGCCGGGGCTGGGCATCGAGATCAATGAGGAATACGTGATCGAACGCGCGGCGGTCGGCCACCGCTGGCGCAACCCGATCTGGCGCCATGCCGATGGCAGTTTTGCCGAGTGGTGAGTCCCTTCTGACCCACCACAATTCCTTGTGGGAGGGGGCTTGCTCCCGAATGCGGCATGTCAGCTGGAGAGATGTCGACTGATACCCCGCATTCGGGAGCAAGCCCCCTCCCACAGTGTTTGATCTCCATGGATGGGAGATTGCGTCAATGACCTCAAATAATCATAAAAAGAGGCACCCCCCATGCCAACGCAAACCCTCACCGGGCAGGCGTCTTTAGTCACGCCTAGCCGCAAGCGGTTTTTCATCATGGTGTTGCTGTTCATCACCGTGGTCATCAACTACCTCGACCGCAGCAACCTGTCGATTGCCGCGCCCGCGCTGACCAGCGAGCTGGGCATTGATCCGGTGCACGTCGGGCTGATTTTCTCTGCATTTGGCTGGACCTACGCCGCGATGCAGATCCCCGGCGGCTGGCTGGTGGATCGGGTGCCGCCGCGCATCCTCTATAGCGTCGCGCTGCTGCTGTGGTCGCTGGCCACGGTGCTGCTCGGCTTCGCCGCGAGTTTCATTGCGCTGTTCGTGCTGCGCATGGCGGTCGGCGCGCTGGAAGCACCGGCCTATCCGATCAACAGCCGCGTGGTGACCACCTGGTTTCCCGAGCGTGAGCGGGCCACCGCGATTGGCTTCTACACCTCCGGGCAGTTTGTCGGCCTGGCGTTTCTGACCCCGGTGCTGGCCTGGCTGCAACATCAATTCGGCTGGCACATGGTGTTTGTCGCGACAGGTGTGGCGGGCATTATCTGGGCGGCCATCTGGTACGCGGTGTATCGCGAACCGCGTGATTTCAAAGGTGCCAACGACGCGGAAATCGATCTGATCCGCGAGGGCGGCGGGCTGGTGGATATTCAGGCGCAAACCGCCAAGGCTTCGTTCAGTTGGACCGATCTCGGCATCGTCCTGAGCAAGCGCAAGTTGTGGGGCATCTACCTCGGCCAGTTCTGCCTGAACTCGACGCTGTGGTTTTTTCTGACGTGGTTCCCGACTTACTTGGTGAAATATCGCGGCATGGACTTCATCAAGTCCGGCCTGTTGGCCTCGTTGCCGTTTCTCGCGGCGTTCGTGGGTGTGCTGTGCTCGGGGTTCTTTTCCGACCTGTTGATCCGCCGTGGCTGCAGCGTGGGCTTCGCGCGCAAGTTGCCGATCATTGGCGGACTGTTGATTTCCACCTCGATCATCGGTGCCAATTTCGTTGAATCGACACCGCTGGTGATTGCCTTCCTGGCGCTGGCGTTTTTCGGCAACGGTCTAGCCTCGATCACCTGGTCGCTGGTCTCGACCCTGGCTCCGGCGCGTTTGCTCGGCTTGACCGGTGGGGTGTTCAACTTCATCGGCAACCTGTCGGCGATTGCCACGCCGATTGTCATCGGGTTCCTCGCCAGTGGCGATTCGTTTGCCCCGGCGATTACCTACATCGCGGTGCTGGCGCTGATCGGTGCATTGTCCTACGTGCTGCTGGTGGGCAAGGTCGAACGTATCGAGTTGTAGTCGTCTGCGTCGGGCGACCATAATGCCGCCCGTTCCCTCGCTCAACGGTAAAGGCTGGATATGCAGGAAGACGCCCCGGAAAAAACCAAGGACGCCGCGCCCACCGGCACCCAGACCCTGCTTCGCGGACTGGGTGTGGTGCAGGCGGTGGCCAGTGGCGCCCGCGATCTGAAAGAGATCGCCCGGCTGATCGGCACCACGCGCAGCACCACCCATCGTCTGGCCAGTTGCCTGGTCGACGAGCGCTATCTGCGCGTGGTGCCGCAAATCGGCTATCTGCTGGGGCCGAAGCTGATCGAGCTGGGGTTTCAGGCGCGCGAAGAGTTGCCGCTGGTGAGTCTGGCCGGACCCTATCTGGACGAGTTGTCGGCGCTGACCGGCGACACCGTGCACTTGGGCATTCGTGAGGGCGACGAGGTCTTGTACCTGCTGAAGAATCCGGGGCGCAACGGTCCGGAAATGCGCTCGCGGGTCGGCCACCGCATGCCGTTGGCACGCACCGGGATCGGCAAGGCGTTGATGCTCGATGATGCGCCGCAGGATTGGCAGCGGCTGTACGACATCAGCCTGCCGGCGGGTGGGAAAAGTCAGTTCTGGCCGCAGCATCCCCAGCAGTCGTGGGAACAGCTTGAGCAGCGCATGACCGAGTACGTGGCCGGCGGCTACGCCTTCGATCTGGAGGATAACGAACCGTCGATCCGCTGCGTGGCGGCGCCGATTCGCGATGCGAGCAAGCGCATAGTGGCGGCGATCAGCATCGCCAGCACCGTGCCGTACATGCCGCTGGAAAAAATGGCCGAGCTGATTCCCCTGATCAAAGGGGTCACAGCCCGGCTCTCGGCAGAACTCGGTCTGAAGGTTTAAAGCTTCAGCGTCGCCATGTCGATCACGAAGCGATACTTCACGTCACCGGCAATCATCCGCGCGTAAGCCTCGTTGATCTGGCGGATGTCGAGCATTTCGATGTCGCAGGTGATGTTGTGTTCGGCGCAGAAATCCAGCACTTCCTGGGTTTCAGCGATGCCGCCGATCAACGAACCGGCCAGTACGCGGCGCCCCAGCACCAGGTTGGCAGCATGCACCGGCGGGTCGATCGGTTCGATCAGGCCGACCAAAATATGCACGCCATCAAAGCGCAGGGTTTGCAGGTACGGATTGAGGTCATGCTGCACCGGAATGGTGTCGAGCAGGAAGTCGAATTGGCCTGCAGCGGCAGCCATCTGCTCGGCATCGGTGGAGACGATCACATGATCGGCGCCCTGCCGACGACCTTCCTCGGCCTTGCTCGCCGAACGGGTGAACAGCGTGACTTCCGCGCCCATGGCCTTGGCGAACTTGATGCCCATGTGGCCGAGGCCGCCCATGCCGAGAATCCCGACTTTATCGCCGGCCTTGACCCCGTAGTGCTTGAGCGGCGAGTAGGTGGTGATGCCGGCACAGAGAATCGGCGCAGCGCTGGCCAGATCCAGCTTTTCAGGGATGCGCACGACGAAGTGCTCGCTGACGACGATGCTGTCCGAATAACCGCCCATGGTGTTGCTGCCATCGACCCGGTCCGGGGTGGCGTAGGTCATGGTCGGGCCTTCGAGGCAGTATTGCTCGAGGTTCTGCTGGCAGGCGGCGCAGGTGCGGCAAGAGTCGACCATGCAGCCGACACCGACCAGATCGCCGACTTTATGCTGGGTGACATTCGCACCGATGGCGGTGACTTTGCCGACGATCTCATGGCCGGGCATCAACGGATAAACGGCGATGCCCCATTCGTTGCGTGCCTGGTGGATATCGGAGTGGCAGACGCCGCAGTAGAGGATCTCGATCGCCACGTCGTCAGCGCGTGGGCTGCGGCGTTCGAATTTCATCGGGGCGAGGGGAGTGGTGGCCGATTGGGCGGCATAACCGATAGCGGTGTACATGAGGAACCTCGCAGAAGCAGTGACAGGTGAGGTGGCGCATTTTGGGCGCCGACTGCCGCTGCGGCCATGACGATTCCTCCGGGTCTCATGCCTAATCCTCCGGCATGCAGGTCTGGGCAAGCGCATTGGCAAAAGGATCTGCGATGATGCTTGCATGCCTTTTTCCGTGACTTTTTTGAAGACCCCTCCGATGCAGTTGACCCGTCACCTTGATGCCAATGCCACCCTGGTTTCGCTGATCGAGCCGCTGGCGCTCCGCGATGGTTACAGCCAGACCGGGCTGCCCGGCGTGCAGGTGTTGCGCGCCAGTTGCGACGTGGCGCGTGGGCCGCACATTTATGAGCCGAGCCTGATGATCATCGCTCAGGGCAGCAAACTGGCGTTCCTCGGCCCGCGCACCATGGAGTACGGCGCCGGGCACTACCTGATTCAGGCGCTGCCGGTGCCGTTCGAGTGCGAAACCTTTGCCTTGCCGGATGCGCCGTTGCTCGGAGTATCGGTGGCCATCGACCGGGTGTTGCTCGGCGAGTTGGTGCTGGCCATGGGGCTGGCGCCGGGGCGGCACATTCCGGCGCAGACCCCGGAGTCGATGACCTCGGTGGTGCTCGACGATGACATGCGCGGCTGTGTCGAACGCTTGCTGCGCTGTCTGCACGATCCGCTGGAATGCCAGATTCTCGGGCCGGCGCGGGTGCGTGAATTGTTGTTCACCGCGCTGCGCGGACCGCAGGCCGATGTGTTGCGCGCGCTGGTGGAACAGCAGGGGCAGTTCGCCCGGGTGGCGGCGTCGATCAGCCATCTGCATGCGCATTACACCGAGCCGCTGAATGTCGAGACATTGGCCGGGTGCGCCAACATGAGTGTTTCGTCGTTCCATGAGCACTTCAAGCGCAGCACGCTGTTGTCGCCAGTGCAGTATCTGAAGCGCTTGCGGTTGCTCAAGGCGCAGACGTTGCTGGTGGCCGAAGGGCTGGGCGTGGCGCAGGTGGCGCATCGGGTGGGGTATCAGAGTACGTCGCAGTTCAGTCGTGAGTACAAGCGCTACTTTGAGCGCAGCCCTGGTGATGAGCGCGTAGCCTGATTCGACGATGATTCCCTGTGGGAGCGGGCTTGCTCGCGAAGGCTGCGTGTCAGGCAACCTATCCGTCAACTGACACACCGCATTCGCGAGCAAGCCCGCTCCCACATGAGTCATGCGCTGTGGAAAAAATCCTGGGCAACAAAAAGGCCCCCATTTCGGGAGCCTTGATGTTCAGCGATACGGCTTACATGTTCGGGTAAGTCGGGCCGCCAGCGCCTTCCGGCGTGACCCAGGTGATGTTCTGCGAAGGGTCCTTGATGTCACAGGTCTTGCAGTGCACGCAGTTCTGGGCGTTGATCTGGAAGCGCTTTTCGCCGTCTTCCTTGGTGATCACTTCGTACACGCCGGCCGGGCAGTAGCGCTGCGCCGGTTCGTCGTACAGCGGCAGGTTCTTGCTGATCGGGATGCTCGGGTCGGTGAGCTTCAGGTGGCACGGCTGTTCTTCTTCGTGGTTGGTACCGGAGATGAACACCGAGCTCAGTTTGTCGAAGCTGAGTTTGCCGTCCGGCTTCGGATAGTCGATCTTCTTGCAGTCGGCCGCGAGCTTCAGGCAGGCGTAGTCCGGCTTGGTGTCGTGCAGGGTGAACGGCAGTTTGCCGCCGAAGATGTTCTGGTCCAGCCAGTTGAAACCGCCGCCGACGATCGCGCCGAACTTGTGGATCGCCGGGCCGAAGTTGCGGCTGGCGAACAATTCATCGTAGAGCCAGCTCTTCTTGAACGCCTCGACGTAGGAGGTCAGCTCTTCAGTGCCATCCTTCTCGGCGAACAGTGCGTCGGCCACCGATTCAGCGGCGAGCATACCGGACTTCATCGCAGTGTGGCTGCCCTTGATCTTGGCGAAGTTCAAGGTGCCGAGGTCGCAACCGATCAGCGCGCCGCCCTTGAAGACCATTTTCGGCAGCGAGTTCAGGCCACCCTTGCAGATCGCGCGGGCGCCGTAGCTGACGCGCTTGCCGCCTTCCAGGTACTGAGCCAGCACCGGGTGATGCTTGAGGCGCTGGAACTCGTCGAACGGCGACAGGTAGGTGTTGCTGTAGGACAGGTCAACGATCAGGCCGACGACCACTTGGTTGTTTTCCAGGTGATAGAGGAACGAGCCACCGGTGTTTTCGGTGCCCATGATGTCCAGCGGCCAACCGGCGGTGTGCACCACCAGGCCTGGCTGGTGTTTGGCCGGGTCGATTTCCCAGATTTCTTTGAGGCCGATGCCGTAGTGCTGGGCGTCGGCATCGCTGTCGAGGTTGTAGCGCTTGATCAGTTGCTTGCCGATGTGACCACGGCAGCCTTCGGCGAACAGCGTGTACTTGCCACGCAGTTCCATGCCCGGGGTGTACAGGCCTTCTTTCGGGTTGCCTTCGCGATCGACGCCCAGATCACCGGTGATGATCCCGCGCACGATGCCGTTTTCGTCGATCAGCGCTTCCTGAGCGGCGAAACCCGGGTAGATTTCCACACCCAGGTTCTCGGCCTGCTGGGCCAGCCAGCGGCACAGGTTGCCGAGGGAAATAATGTAGTTGCCTTCGTTGTGCATGGTCTTGGGCACAAAGAAGTCAGGAATTTTCTGCGCGCTTTCGGCGTTTTTCAGCACGAAAATGTCATCGCGGGTGACCGGGGTGTTCAGCGGGGCGCCGAGTTCTTTCCAGTCCGGGAACAGTTCGTTCAGAGCGCGTGGTTCGAACACGGCACCGGAAAGGATGTGTGCGCCGACTTCGGAGCCTTTTTCGACCACGCAGACGCTGATTTCCTTACCGGCTTCGGCGGCCTTCTGCTTCAGACGGCAGGCGGCGGACAGGCCAGCGGGGCCGGCACCGACGATGACCACGTCGAATTCCATGTATTCGCGTTCCACAGGCTATCTCCTACTCAAGGCTCAACAGTTTTTTTTCTAATTTGGAGGTTCGGTGTCGCATCCGTTATTGCCTTTACGTTAACGTCAAGGGTAATAATGGGAAACCACCTTTCTCTCTAGGCGGCGCATTATATCTACACCACTCTGAGCGTCCAATACAAACGTTTGTTTGAATCGGCTCCAGCCCAGAGAAATCAAAGAAGCGCGGCTTATGAACGACCATTTTGCCGTATTGACCGGAATAGGCGTTCCGGTCAAGATACGGGCGGTTTTGCGCTCGCCGTAGGCAGACTGGCGGTTTCAAGAGCACCTCTAAAGACAGGGCACAGGCAGTACAAGGTGATGCGCAGCGCAAGTCCGGCGCGCAGTTTACACACCGTGCAGATCAATGACTTGTTGGTCACCACTGACGAACGGTCATCGCCCCCAGCCGGCGTTTTTAGAGGTGCCCTTGTGCCCGATGAGCATCAACCGCCAGGTTCGCCTAGGCGACTTTCTTTTCACCGGAGAGTAACGAGGAATCCATGAAGGTTCTTGTAGCTGTCAAACGCGTTGTGGATTACAACGTCAAGGTCCGCGTCAAGGCGGACAATTCCGGCGTAGACCTCGCCAACGTCAAGATGTCGATGAACCCGTTCTGCGAAATCGCAGTGGAAGAAGCCGTACGCCTGAAAGAGAAAGGTGTTGCGACTGAAATCGTCGTCGTCTCCATCGGCCCGTCCACCGCTCAGGAACAGCTGCGTACCGCACTGGCTCTGGGTGCCGACCGCGCCATCCTCGTCGAATCCGCTGAAGACCTGACTTCGCTGGCCGTGGCCAAGCTGCTCAAGGCAGTGGTCGACAAGGAACAGCCTCAACTGGTGATCCTGGGCAAACAGGCCATCGACAGCGACAACAACCAGACCGGCCAGATGCTCGCTGCACTGAGCGGCTACGGTCAGGGCACTTTCGCCTCGAAAGTCGAAGTCTCCGGCGACAGCGTTGCCGTGACCCGCGAAATCGACGGCGGCGCGCAGACCGTTTCCCTGAAACTGCCAGCCATCGTCACCACCGACCTGCGTTTGAACGAGCCGCGTTATGCGTCCCTGCCAAACATCATGAAAGCCAAGAAGAAGCCTCTCGAAGTGCTGACTCCGGACGCTTTGGGCGTTTCCACCGCCTCCACCAACAAGACCCTGAAAGTCGAAGCGCCGGCTGCACGCAGCGCAGGCATCAAGGTCAAGTCGGTGGCTGAACTGGTCGAGAAACTGAAAAACGAAGCGAAGGTAATCTAAATGACTATCTTGGTTATTGCTGAACACGACAACAAAGTGCTGGCCCCGGCCACTCTGAACACCGTGGCTGCTGCTGCCAAAATCGGCGGCGACATCCATGTGCTGGTTGCAGGTCAGGGCGCTGGCGCCGTGGCTGAAGCCGCTGCGAAAATCGCTGGCGTGAGCAAAGTCCTGAACGCTGACAATGCAGCTTACGCGCATCAGCTGCCGGAAAACGTCGCTCCTCTGGTTGCAGAGCTGGGCAAGGGCTACAGCCACATCCTGGCTGCCGCCACGTCCAACGGCAAAAACATCCTGCCGCGCGTTGCCGCTGCACTGGACGTTGACCAGATCTCCGAGATCATCTCGGTAGAAAGCGCCGACACCTTCAAGCGTCCGATCTACGCCGGTAATGCCATCGCTACCGTGCAATCGACCGCAGCGATCAAAGTGATCACCGTGCGTGCCACCGGTTTCGACCCGGTTGCCGCTGAAGGTGGTTCGGCGACTGTTGAAGCGGTTGCTGCTGCGCACGACGCCGGCACTTCCAGCTTCGTCAGCGAAGAACTGGCCAAGTCCGATCGTCCTGAGCTGACCGCTGCCAAGATCGTCGTTTCCGGCGGCCGCGGCATGCAGAACGGTGACAACTTCAAACACCTGTACGCCCTGGCCGATAAACTGGGCGCTGCCGTCGGTGCTTCGCGCGCTGCGGTCGACGCAGGTTTCGTACCGAACGACATGCAGGTCGGTCAGACCGGCAAGATCGTTGCGCCACAGCTGTACATCGCCGTCGGTATCTCCGGCGCGATCCAGCACTTGGCCGGCATGAAAGACTCCAAAGTGATCGTTGCGATCAACAAGGACGAAGAAGCGCCAATCTTCCAGGTGGCCGATTACGGCCTGGTGGCGGATCTGTTCGAAGCGGTACCTGAGCTGGAGAAGCTGGTCTAATCCGGCGGCTTCACTTATAAAGAGCCCGGCCTTCTGGTCGGGCTTTTTTTTGTCTGGGATTTGAGTGGGAGCGTCTTGCCATGGATCTGCGCCGCAGGTTGTTATTGGGATTGATCCTGTTGCCGGGGATGGCTGCGGCTGCCGGCAAATGTGAACGCCTCGTCGTCACCGGCAGCCCGGATGCGCCGCCGTACCTGTGGCAGGACCCGCAGAATCCCAGGCACTTGATCGGCGCCAGTGCCGACCTGCTGCAGCAAGTGGCCAAGGATCTGGGGATCAAGGTCGAATTGCTCTACGCCGGCAAACGCTCGCAGGCCCTCGATGAGGTGCGCAGCGGGCGCATGGACATGCTGGCCGACACGCCGCTGATGTTCAACGAGCTGGAAAACCTCGACTACATCTATCCGCCGTTGCTGGAAAACGACTATCTGGTGTGGACACGCAAAGGCTCGACGCTGGCCTACAGCGAAGCCAAGGATCTGCACGGGCACACCGGCGGGCTGTCGGAAAAGTCTCGTATGACCCAGGCATTCGGCACTTTCGCCGAGCAGAATCTGACCCTGACCCGGACGGCAAACATCACCCAGGCCTTTCAGAAACTTCTGCTGGGTGAAGTCGAATATGTACTCGCCGGGCGCTACTCGGGCATGGCTGCCGCGCAGGCATTGGGCATGGCCAATGATCTGCTGGCGTTCGAGCAACCAATCGACCGACCGGGGCTGTTCCTCGCGGTTTCGCACAACTCGGCCTGCAACGATCCGTGGTTGCGCGGACAGCTCGCTAAAAAGATGACAGAATTGCCCGCGTCCGGACTGACCGAAGCCGCGCTGCAACGCAACATCGAGCGCTGGAAGGCTCAGCAGCAACAGCCGCAGCCATCTGTCAGTGCCCCAAAACAGTAGGGATTCTTAGTGAGTATTCGACCTCTTTTCGCGGCCATGGCCGTTCTGGCCCTGGCCGGCTGCGCCAACGATCCGGCACCCAACGAGCAAATGCGCCTGACCGAGCAGGCCATCACCCAGGCCAAGGCTGTCGGTGCGACCGCCGATGAAATGCCGGAAATGAAACTGGCTGAAGACAAGTTCAACCGGGCCAAGGGCAACATGGCCGACGAGTCTTACAAGAACGCCCGCATGCGTTCCGAACAGGCCGAGCTGGACGCACGTCTGGCAGAAGCCAAGGTGCTGACGCAAAAGAGCGAAGAGCAACTGAACGTGCTGAATACCCGCATCATCCGCCTGCGCAAGCAACTGGGAGATGCCCAATGAGCCTCAAGTCCAAAGCCCTTGGCGGGTTGGTTCTGGCTGGCTGCGTGAGCCTTTTCGGGTGTGCCGGTCAGCACAGTGAAAGCGCATTGCAACAAGCCAGCAGCGACTTCCAGAAGGTCAAGGAAGACTCCAATGTGCTGCGCATCGCTCCCAAGGACGTGATCCGTGCCGGTGAGTCCCTGGCCCGTGCCGATCGCCTGTCGACCTATTGGGGCAGTGGCTCCGACGTGGTGCATTACGCCTACCTGAGTCAGCGTTACAGCGAAATCGCTCGCGAACACACCAATCTGGTGCTCAACGAAGAGCGCGCGGCGAAGCTCGAGCTGGAACGCCAGCGTCTGCAACTGGCTCTGCGTGAGTCCAAACTGCTGAGCGTGCAGCAGCAGGGCAAGTGGCTCGAAGAGCAGATCGTCGCGCTGGCCACCACGCAAACCGATCGCGGTCTGGTGATGACCCTCGGTGACGTGCTGTTCGACACTGGCGAGGCGGAGCTGAAGAACTCGGCCAATCGCGTGGTGTTGAAGATCGTGCAGTTCCTGCAGCTCAACCCGAAACGCGTGGTGCGTATCGAGGGCTACACCGACAGCACCGGTGGCAAACAGGAAAACCTCAAGCTGTCGCGTGATCGCGCGCAAGCGGTAGCCGATGTACTGATGGACCTCGGAATTGAGGACAAGCGCATTCAGGTCGAAGGTTACGGCGATGAGTACCCGGTGGACGCCAACGCTTCCGAGCGCGGGCGGGCACAGAACCGTCGGGTGGAAATTGTGTTTTCCGACGAAAAAGGCCAGCTCGGCGCCGCCCGCTGAGGGTTGCGTCTCTGGAAAGCCCGGCCTGTCATGCAGCGCCGGGCTTTTTTACGTCTGTCGAATAGCGCGCAAATCCGTACAGTTGTAGCTGACACTGCACTGTACGGTCGACTATGGTGGCAACTGTCCCAGTACACTTCTAAACTGTTCCGGTATTGTTTCACACAAGAATAAAATGCCCGTGAAATCGAGTGCTGCGTCATGACCAACCTCTTGCTCTACCAACGTATTGCTCAACAACTGGCGGAAGATATCCGGCGCGGCGTCTATCAGCCCGGCGAACGCGTGCCGTCGGTGCGCAAGATGAGTTCGCAGCTCAATGTCAGCCATGCAACGGTGTTGCAGGCTTACGCCAATCTCGAAGATCAGGGGCTGATCCGCGCACGGCCGCAGTCCGGTTACTACGTGCACCAGACCCCGGCCCTGACGGCGCCGACACCGGATATCGCCCGGGTCGAACGCCCAGGCCTGGTCACTCGCGCCAGCATCATTCAGCAAGTGTTGGTCGAATCGCGGCGCGAGGGGGTTTTCCCGTTGGGCGCGGCGGTGCCGAGTGTCGATTACCTCCCGGTGCGCGCATTGCATCAGCAGTTGGCCAAGGTCACCCGATTCCATAGCCCTCGCGCTTTCAGCTACATGTTCAGCCCCGGTTTCGAACCGCTGCGCCGGCAAGTGGCGATCCGCATGCGCGATGCTGGTGTGGTGGTCGATCCGTCGGAAGTGGTGATCACCCACGGTTGCGTCGATGCGCTGCAGATGTCGCTGCGGGTGTTGACTCGTCCAGGTGATCTGATCGCCGCAGAGTCGCCAACCTATTACGGCCTGCTGCAACTGGCCGACCTGCTGGGCCTGAAAGTGATCGAGATTCCCAGCGACCCGGCCACGGGCATGAGCCTGGAAGCCTTGCAACTGGCGGCCAACCAATGGTCGATCAAGGCGCTGGTGCTGACCACCCGGCTGAGCAATCCGCTGGGTGGCACCATGCCCGAAGAGCGGCAGAAACAACTGCTGCGTCTGGCCTCGGACTTCGATATCCAGATCGTCGAAGACGACATCTATGGCGAATTGATGTTCGAACAGGGCCGCACCAAAGCCCTCAAGGCCTACGATCGGCTGGATCGGGTGATCTACTGCTCGAGTTTTTCCAAGACCTTGTCGCCGGGCGTGCGGGTCGGCTGGATGATCGCCGGCAAGTATCAGCAAGAAATCCAGCGTCTGCAGACGTTCACCACGCATTCGGCGTGCAGCGTCACGCAGATGGCGATTGCCGCTTATCTGGAAAATGGCGGTTATGACCGGCATTTACGGTACATCCGCCAGGAATACCGGAAAAACCTCAGCGCGTTCCAACTGGCGGTGCAGCAGTACTTCCCCGAAGGCACGCAAATGACCCGGCCCACGGGCGGTTTCATCCTCTGGGTGAGTCTGCCGGGCAGGGTCAATACCCAGGAATTGCACGTCCGCGCCTTGCAGCAGGGCATCAGTATTGCACCGGGGCTGATCTTCAGTAATACGGAGCAGTTCAACCACTGCATCCGCCTGAACTGCGGCACGCCGTGGAATCGCGAAGCGGAAAGGGCGCTGATGACCCTCGGCTTGCTGGCGACTCAACTGTGTCAGGAAACGGCTGGCGGATTCTGAACGAGCGGCGCGTCATGCTTGTCTTGTGACGCTCAACAGGCGAGCATATGGCCCTCTGCCGTTAGTGTTGTAGGGCTCATGAAAGCGATTTTGCCTGCTGCCTGGATTTTGTTTGGTGTGTTGACGATGGGCCATGCGCCCGGTGTCATGGCAGCCGCCGTTCAGGAAAAGCCT
The DNA here is from genome assembly GCF_037126175.1 of Pseudomonas sp. RSB 5.4. Taxonomy (NCBI): domain Bacteria; kingdom Pseudomonadati; phylum Pseudomonadota; class Gammaproteobacteria; order Pseudomonadales; family Pseudomonadaceae; genus Pseudomonas; species Pseudomonas sp. RSB 5.4. Next base: position 2,817,057 of record NZ_CP146986.1, on the reverse strand, counting down.
GCGGCGTCAGCAACGGCGAGCAAAACGGCCAGCAACAAAGCCGTTGCGGATAAGAAAGCTCAAGTAAAAAACGCCCCACAAAAGAAGGCCGCCCCGGTGAAGAAGCGGCCCCCGATCGCTTCCAAGTCGAAACCGGCCAGTGAGGTGGCGAAAACCCGATTGCCGCCGGCCAAGCTCGATCTGAGCCTGCCCAAGGACATGGTGCAGCAGCTCAAACCGGCCGGTACCGTCACGCTGCCTAAACACGACGCTATCCTGCCGCAGATGTTCGGCGAGAAGAACAGCGGCTTCCAGCTCAACGGCCGTCTGCTCAGTAACGAAATGCAGCTGCAACTGCGCAACGAAGAGCGTCGTGAAGTCGAAGGCGCGGCGCTGGATTTCGAATTCAAGCAGTAAATCAAATCGATCCGTGACCCGCAGACCAGACGCTTTGTCGGAGACTGGTCAGTCACTTTCGTTTCTGCGTAAAAACCCCGGTTCAGGGAATTTGAAACAACCGTTTTAGCGGTTACTCTGTGGCCGTCCCTTTAACACATTGCCCGTCGCGAGGACTCGTCGTCATGAAATGCCGTGAAGGCTGTGGCGCTTGCTGTATTGCCCCCTCCATCAGTTCTGCCATCCCAGGCATGCCCAATGGCAAACCTGCCGGCGAACGTTGCGTGCAACTCTCGGTCGAAAACCTGTGCAACATTTTCGGTCAGCCGGAACGCCCGGCGGTCTGCTCGGGATTTGCCGCCGATGTCGAAGTCTGTGGCAGCAGCCGGGAAGAGGCGATCAGGTTGATCGGCTGGTGGGAGCAGATGACGGCGGCGTGATGTGTCAAACGAACGGAACTTCAACAATAAGGAATAAGACTATGGGTTCGCTGCATCGTATCGCTGTGTTGTGTGGTTTGACGGCTGTGCTGGCTACTTCGGTTGCTCAGGCTGAGGACTGGAAAGTCGCCAAGGAGCAGGACGGGATCAAGGTCTCGCTGGCCGAAGTGCCGGGTTCGGATTACAAGTCCTATCAGGGTGTTGCCCTGATGAAGACCACCGTTGCCAAACTGCGTGCCTTGCAGGAAGACGTGTCCGGAGCCTGCGCCTGGATTCACGAGTGCAAAACCCAGAAGCTGCTCAAGCACGAGGGCGATCAGAGCTGGACCTACACCCAGTTCAATACGCCGTGGCCAGTGACGCCGCGTGATTCCGTGCTGCACATCACCACCGTCGAAGGCGCTGATGGCAGCCTGACCCGCAACCTCGAAGGCGTGCCGAAGTACATTCCCGAAGAGAAAGGCTTTGTCCGCGTTGCGCAGGTCAAAGGCTTCTGGAAGTTCGTACCGAAAGGTGATCAGGTCGAAGTGACCTATCAAGTGCACACCGAGCCAGGCGGCAGTGTGCCGAGCATGATTGCCAACAAGTTTGTGGTCGACGCGCCATTCAACACCCTGAAAGCCCTGAAAGAACGCGCCGAGAAGTAATTCGCGCGCTGACAGCAAAACGCCCCGACTGATTCGGGGCGTTTTGTTTTGTCGTTATATTGTGTTTCCAGATATGCGCTGCACGAAATTTTCACAAAGCGTTCCAGACAATTCGCCCGCGCTCTTTGCAGTTGTCCCCGTATCCCCGCGCCTTGAATGAAAGAGTCCGACGGTGGGACAGTAATCAATGGCAATGCTGCCGTTGATCGTGCAACATTTGCGCACCGCGCACGCCCCGGGGCCTGGAATGGCCAATAGAGGGCATGGCGCCGCCGTATTTTGCAACTTCAACTTCCAATGGGTCCTAAAACGACATGGCAAACCCGGACGCCCTGAATCAGCAGCGATCTTCCACTCGCCTGCTGCAACCGACCGTCAAATCGCATCTGGCCTACACGCTGCTGTGTGCCCTGGTCATGATGGTGATGTTTTCCGTGCTGCGCCTCGCGCTGCTGGTCTACAACCGCGAGATGATCCTCGATACCCCGGCTTCGACCTTCCTCGAAGCTTTCGCCAACGGCCTGCGTTTCGACCTGCGCCTGGTGGTCTACGTCTGCGTTCCGCTGGTGCTGGCACTGTTCAGTGCCCGGGCGATGGCCGCGCGCGGCTTTTTCCGTCTGTGGCTGACCGTCGCCTCAAGCATCGCGCTGTTCCTCGGCCTGATGGAGATGGACTTCTACCGTGAGTTCCACCAGCGCCTCAACGGCCTGGTGTTCCAGTACGTGAAAGAAGACCCGAAAACCGTGATGAGCATGCTCTGGTACGGTTTCCCGGTGGTGCGTTACCTGCTGGCGTGGGTCGTCGGCACCGTGATCCTGACTTTGGCCTTCAAGGGCGCCGACCGTGCAACCCGTCCACGCGGCCCGTTCAGCGGCGGCAACGTCGGTACGCGTCAGGTGGCGCCGTGGTACACGCGTCTCGCGGTATTCGTGGTCTGCCTGCTGATCTGCGTCGTCGCTGCCCGTGGCACCCTGCGTCAGGGCCCGCCGCTGCGTTGGGGTGACGTCTACACCACCGAATCGAACTTCGCCAACCAGTTGGGTCTCAACGGCACGCTGTCGCTGATCGCCGCCGCCAAGGACCGCATGGGCGAGGATCGCGACAACATCTGGAAAGCCACACTGCCGCAGGAACAGGCGCAGAAAGTGGTGCGCGAGATGCTGGTGATGCCGGACGACAAACTGGTCGATGCCGACATCGCTGCCGTGCGTCGTGACTACACGCCACCGGCCGACAAGACCCTGCCGATCAAGAACGTGGTCGTGATCCTGATGGAAAGCATGGCCGGTCACTCGGTGGGCGCCCTGGGCGCACCGGGCAACATCACGCCGTACCTCGACAAACTGTCGAAGGAAGGCCTGCTGTTCGACCGTTTCTTCTCCAACGGCACTCACACCCACCAGGGCATGTTCGCCACGATGGCGTGCTTCCCGAACCTGCCGGGCTTCGAATACCTGATGCAGACCCCGGAAGGCAGCCACAAGCTGTCCGGCCTGCCGCAGTTGCTCAGCGCGCGCAAGTATGACGACGTGTATGTCTATAACGGCGACTTCGCCTGGGACAACCAGTCGGGCTTCTTCAGCAACCAGGGCATGACCAACTTCGTTGGCCGTAACGACTTCGTCAATCCGGTGTTCTCCGATCCGACCTGGGGCGTGTCCGACCAGGACATGTTCGACCGTGGTCTGCAGGAGCTGAAGGCACGGGAAAACGGCAAGCCGTTCTACGCGCTGCTGCAAACCCTGTCCAACCACACGCCGTACGCCTTGCCGACGCCATTGCCGGTGGAGCGCGTGACCGATCGTGGCAGCCTCAACGAACACCTGACCGCCATGCGTTACGCCGACTGGGCACTGGGTCAGTTCTTCGAGAAGGCGCGTAAAGAGCCGTACTTCAAGGAAACCCTGTTCGTGATCGTCGGCGACCACGGTTTCGGCAACGAGCGCCAGATCACCGAAATGGACCTGGGCCGCTTCAACGTGCCGATGCTGATGATTGCTCCGGGCATCCAGGAGAAGTTCGGCACCCGCGACCACACCGTGGGCACCCAGATCGACATCGTGCCGACCATCATGGGCCGTCTGGGTGGCGAAGTACGTCATCAGTGCTGGGGCCGCGACCTGCTGAACCTGCCGGCCGGCGACACCGGTTTCGGTGTGATCAAACCGTCGGGCAGCGAGCAGACCACGGCCATCGTCACCGCCGACCAGATCCTGGTGCTGCCGAAAGAGAAGGAAATGGCGCCGAAGATCTACCAGTACCAACTGGGCGCGAACCCTTCTGCCGAGATCATTCCGGACGCACCGCGTACCGCCGAACTGAAGCTCAAGCTTGAAGCGTTCCTGCAAACAGCGACCAAGAGCCTGATGGACAACACAGCCGGTGTCGTCAACGGCAAGCCTGACTGATAAAACCGCTGCATAAAAAAGAGGCCCCTGAGGGCCTCTTTTTTTGTCTTGGGGTTTTATATCCTGCCAAGTAACAGCAAGACCAGCAGCACCACCAACACCACGCCGATAATGCCCGAAGGACCATAACCCCAACTTCTGGAGTGCGGGAAGACCGGCAGACCACCGATCAGCAACAGGATCAGGATAATGATAAGAATTGTGCCCATGTCGATTTTCCTTGTTAAAAGTGTTCGAGAAAACTGGGTGTTCAAGGGCGACTGGAGGCTAACTAATTCCAGACGGCTTACAAATTCCGACCGGTGTGAATCAAAGAAAATTCAATGTTTTTTTAATGTATTTGGGCCGCAGACTTATTTCCTTTAAGCGCAAGATCTTTTGATCCTGTATTCAGCATTCTGATGGAGCGTGGGATACCCAGGTTCCTTCGCTACACTCCGCGTATCTCCTACGAAACAACAAGGCTGTCGGCTATGCAAAATCGCATGATGATCACTGGCGCGGGTTCAGGTTTGGGTCGCGAAATCGCGCTGCGCTGGGCGCGTGAAGGCTGGCAGTTGGCTTTGTCGGATGTCAGCGAGCCCGGCCTGTTGGAAACCCTGAAATGGGTGCGTGAGGCCGGTGGCGACGGTTTCACCCAGCGTTGCGATGTGCGTGATTACAGCCAGCTGACCGCGTTTGCCCAAGCCTGTGAAGTGAAGCTGGGAGGCATCGATGTCATCGTCAACAATGCTGGTGTGGCGTCAGGCGGATTTTTCAGCGAGCTGTCGCTGGAGGATTGGGACTGGCAGATCGCGATCAACCTGATGGGCGTGGTCAAGGGCTGCAAGGCGTTCCTGCCGCTGCTGGAACAGAGCAAAGGCAAGATCATCAACATCGCCTCGATGGCGGCCTTGATGCAAGGCCCGGCGATGAGCAACTACAACGTGGCCAAGGCCGGTGTGGTGGCGTTGTCGGAAAGTTTGCTGATCGAACTGGCGCAGCAGGAAGTCAGCGTGCATGTGGTTTGCCCGTCGTTCTTCCAGACCAACTTGCTCGATTCGTTCCGTGGCCCGACGCCGGCGATGAAAGCCCAGGTCGGCAAGTTGCTGGAAAGTTCGCCGATCACTGCTGCTGACATCGCTGACTATATCTATCAGCAAGTATCCGCGGGCGAGTTCATGATTCTGCCGCACGAGCAAGGGCGCATGGCCTGGGCGATCAAGCAGAAGAACCCGCAACTGATCTACAACGAAATGACCACCATGGCCGATAAAATGCGCGCCAAGGCCAAACAAACCAACGGTTGAACTTGCCCGGCGGGTATCGCGTCGTTAGGGTGGCCGCATTGGTCACCCTGTCGAGACGCATCAATGCTCAATTACCTGTGGTTCTTCCTCGCGGCGCTGTTTGAAATCGCCGGTTGTTTCGCCTTTTTCATGTGGCTGCGTCAGGGCAAAAGTGCCTTGTGGGTGATCCCGGCACTGCTCAGCCTGACCCTGTTCGCGCTGTTGTTGACCCGGGTCGAAGCGGCTTACGCCGGGCGCTCCTATGCCGCGTATGGCGGAATCTACATCGTCGCGTCGATCGGCTGGCTGGCGGTGGTCGAGCGCGTGCGCCCGCTGGGTTCGGACTGGATCGGCGTGGCGTTATGCGTGATCGGTGCCAGTGTGATTCTGTTCGGGCCGCGATTTTCCGCCGCTTGAGGCGAGACTGTTTAGCCATTTGCAGGAAACGTCTGAAGGGCGCAGCGACTCACGGTGTAGGGCAAGACTGAATTGCTCGCGACCCATTGTAGAGCGCCCGTCCGCCGCGCATCTTCAGGGCTGGCTAACCCTGAAGGACGAACTCCATGCTTGTACTCAGCCGTGTTGTGGGCGAGTTGATTTCCATCGGTGACGATATTTCCGTGCGCGTATTGTCAGTCAACGGTTCCAGCGTGCGCTTCGGCGTCGAGGCGCCGCAGAAGGTCAATGTGCACCGCTCTGAAGTTTACGAGCGGATCCAGCGTAAACAGATCAGCGAAAAGGCTCGCTGAAGTTTTCAGTCGAACAGATGCTTGGGCACATCGTGCTTGAGCATCAACTGGCATTGCTCGCTTTCCGGGTCGAAAACAATCAGCGCCTGGCCTTTGGTCAGTGCTTGGCGGACGCGCAGTACACGGGTTTCCAATGGGGTGTCATCACCGTTGTCGGTACCGTCGCGAGTGACGAAATCCTCGATCAGGCGGGTGAGGGTGTCGACTTCAAGAGCGTCGTAGGGAATCAGCATGGGCACCTCGGCTAAATCAATGGCGGGATGCTACGGCGATTGAGGGTTGGCTGCCAGTTTTGTGTGGTTTGTACCGGCCTCATCGCGAGCAGGCTCACTCCTACAAGGAAATGCATTCCAACTGTAGGAGTGAGCCTGCTCGCGATAGCCATAGTTCAGATAACAAGGATTCAGCTGTCCGAGCGCTGCCCCACCAGACTGTCCACCGACGGCACCCGCGTATCGCTCTCCATCTGCGTCTCATGCTCGATCTGATGACTGAAGCGATCCAGCGAAGCATTGGCCGGCGCCGCATCGCTGGCGAATACCGGCGGACTCAGAATGTACGCCCCAAGCAAACGACTGAGCGCCGCCAGACTGTCGATGTGCGTACGTTCATAACCATGGGTCGCGTCGCAGCCAAAGGCGAGCAGGGCGGTGCGGATATCGTGCCCGGCAGTCACCGCCGAATGCGCATCGCTGAAGTAATAGCGGAACAGGTCGCGCCTTACCGGCAGTTCGTTTTCGCTGGCCAGACGCAGCAAATGCCGTGACAGGTGATAGTCATAAGGGCCACCGGAATCCTGCATCGCCACGCTCACCGCGTGTTCGCTGGAATGCTGCCCCGGCGCAACCGGGGCAATGTCGATGCCGACGAATTCGCTGACATCCCACGGCAATGCCGCCGCCGCGCCGCTGCCGGTTTCTTCGGTAATGGTGAACAGCGGGTGACAGTCGATCATCAACTCCTGACCGCTGTCGACGATGGCCTTGAGCGAGGCCAGCAGCGCGGCAACGCCAGCCTTGTCATCGAGGTGGCGGGCGCTGATATGGCCGCTCTCGGTGAACTCCGGCAGCGGGTCGAACGCCACCACGTCGCCGACGCTGATGCCCAGCGATTCGCAATCGGCCTTGGTCGCGCAGTAGGCATCCAGACGCAGTTCGACGTGATCCCAACTGATCGGCATCTCGTCCACCGCGGTGTTGAACGCGTGCCCGGACGCCATCAGCGGCAGCACGCTGCCACGAATCACGCCGTTGTCGGTGAACAGGCTGACCCGGCTGCCCTCGGCAAACCGGCTCGACCAGCAGCCGACCGGGGCCAGGGTCAGCCGCCCGTTGTCTTTCACTGCACGCACGGCGGCACCGATGGTGTCGAGGTGCGCGGACACGGCGCGGTCGGGACTGTTTTTCTTGCCCTTGAGCGTGGCGCGGATCGTGCCGCGACGGGTCATCTCGAAAGGGATGCCGAGTTCTTCCAGACGCTCGGCGACGTAACGCACGATGGTGTCGGTGAATCCGGTGGGGCTGGGAATGGCGAGCATTTCCAGCAGGACTTTTTGCAGGTAGTTGAGATCCGGTTCAGGGATTTGAGTGGTCATGGAAACTCCTGATGAGTTGAGGCGCATCGATGGTTTCGATGAGGGGTGATTTAGGGTGTCTGTTGCGGCCCCTTCGCGAGCAAGCCCGCTCCCACATTTGGAATGCGTTCAACCTGTGGGAGCGGGCTTGCTCGCGAAGGCGTCAGTCCAGACGCCTCGGAATCAAGAAACAGCCGGCTGACTGTGCGGAAACAACAAATCGACAAAGCGCTCCGCCGTCGGCTGCGGCTCATGATTGGCCAGCCCCGCGCGTTCGTTGGCTTCGATAAACACGTACTCCGGTTGGTCCGCTGCCGGCACCATCAGGTCGAGGCCGACCATCGGAATGTCCAGCGCTCGCGCCGCACGGACGGCGGCATCGACCAGGGTCGGGTGCAGAATCGCCGTAACGTCTTCCAGCGTGCCACCGGTGTGCAGATTGGCGGTGCGGCGCACGAACAGATGCTCGCCCGCCGGCAGGATGCTGCTGTAGTCATAACCGGCCGCATGCAGGGTGCGCTGGGTTTCATGATCCAGCGGAATCTTGCTCTCGCCACTGGTGGCGGCTTGCCGACGGCGGCTCTGGGCCTCGATCAATGCACCGATCGAATGATGGCCGTCACCGACCACTTCCGCGGGACGGCGAATCGCGGCGGCCACCACTTCAAAACCGATCACCAGAATCCGCAGGTCGAGACCTTCGTGGAAGCTTTCGAGCAGCACACGGCTGTCAAAATGTTTGGCGGCTTCGATGGCCTGCTGCACCTCTTCGATACTCTGCAGATCGACCGCCACACCCTGGCCCTGTTCACCGTCGAGCGGCTTGACCACCACTCGCTGATGCTCATCGAGAAACGCCAGGTTGTCGTCGGCGTTACCCGCCAGTTGCTGCGAAGGCAGTTTCAGCCCGGCGGCCTTCAACACCTTGTGGGTCAGGCTCTTGTCTTGGCACAGGCTCATGCTGATCGCGCTGGTCAGGTCGCTCAGCGATTCGCGGCAACGCACCCGGCGCCCACCGTGGCTGAGGGTGAACAGCCCGGCTTCGGCATCATCCACTTGCACATCGATGCCGCGCCGATGCGCTTCCTCGACGATGATTCGCGCATAAGGGTTGAAGTTGGCTTCCGGGCCGGGACCGAGGAACAGCGTCTGGTTGATGCCGTTCTTGCGCTTGATCGCGAAGGTCGAGAGGTTGCGAAAACCGAGTTTGGCGTAGAGGTTCTTCGCCTGGCGGTTGTCATGCAGCACCGACAGATCCAGATAGCTCAGGCCGCGACTCATGAAGTGCTCGATCAAATGCCGCACCAGCACTTCACCGACACCGGGCCGCGAGCACTGCGGATCCACCGCCAGACACCACAGGCTGCTGCCGTGTTCCGGATCGTTGAAGGCTTTCTGGTGATTGAGGCCCATGACGCTGCCGATCACCGCGCCGCTGTCTTCGTCTTCGGCGAGCCAATAAACCGGGCCGCCCTGATGATGCGGAGTCAGCCGCGTGGCATCGATCGGCAGCATGCCGCGTGCCTGATACAGCAGATTGATCGCCTGCCAGTCGGCTTCGCTCTGTGCCCGGCGAATGCGGAAGCCGCGAAACACACGGGTGGCCTGGCGGTAATCGCTGAACCACAGGCGCAGGGTGTCGGACGGGTCGAGAAACAGTTGGGCCGGCTCCAGACCGAGAATCTGCTGCGGCGCGGCGACGTACAGGGCGATATCGCGCTCGCCGGGCTGCTCGTTGAGCAGTTCCTGCGCCAGCGTCGCCGGGTCAGGAAAGGTGTGACCGATCAGCAGTCGCCCCCAGCCGCAATGCACGGCAATGGGGTCGGCGCCGAGTTCGCTGCCGTCTTCGGCCAGACGCGCCTGTAAGCGTTCATACGACGGTGTCTGACCGCGTAACAGACGTTGGTTGATCGCCGTGGCGTGAGGTTTCATCAATCAGATTCCTTGTTCACTGAGCCACAGGTTCAGGGCCGCCAGTTGCCACAGTTTCGAGCCGCGCAGCGGCGTCAGTTGGCCTTGCGGGTCAGTCAGCAATTTGTCGAGCATGGCCGGGTTGAACAGGCCGCGATCCTGGCTCGGATCCAGCAGCAGTTCGCGCACCCAGTTCAGCGTGTCGCCCTGCAAATGCTTGAGGCCCGGTACCGGGAAGTAACCTTTCTTGCGGTCGATCACTTCGCTCGGAATCACCAGGCGCGCGGCTTCTTTCAACACTTGTTTGCCGCCATCGGGCAGCTTGAACTGGCCGGGAATTCGCGCCGACAGTTCCACCAGTCGATAGTCGAGAAACGGCGTGCGCGCTTCCAGGCCCCAGGCCATGGTCATGTTGTCGACGCGTTTGACCGGGTCGTCCACCAGCATCACCGTGCTGTCCAGACGCAGGGCTTTATCCACCGCCGCATCAGCGCCGGGCTGGGCGAAATGCTCTTTCACGAAGTCGCCGGCCGCATCATTCGCGGTCAGCCATTTCGGCTGTACGGTGGCCGCGTAGTCGTCGTAGCTGCGGTCGAAAAACGCCGCGCGATAGGCTGCATACGGATCTGCTGCGCCGTCGACTTGCGGATACCAGTGATAACCGGCGAACAGCTCATCCGCGCCCTGGCCGCTCTGCACCACTTTGCAGTGCTTGGCCACTTCGCGCGACAACAGGTAGAAGGCGATGCAGTCGTGGCTGACCATCGGCTCGCTCATCGCGCGGAACGCGGCGGGCAATTGCTCGATGATCTCTTTTTCGTCGATGCGCAATTGATGGTGTTGGGTGCCGTAGTGCTTGGCGATCAGATCGGAATACTGGAATTCATCACCACGCTCGCCGCCGGCATCCTGGAAACCGATGGAAAAGGTCGACAGGTTCTCCACGCCGACTTCGCGCAGCAGGCCGACGAGCATGCTCGAATCGACACCGCCGGAGAGCAGCACACCGACATCCACCGCCGCCCGTTGCCGAATCGCTACCGCTTCACGGGTGCTGTCGAGCACACGGTCGCGCCAGTCTTCGAGCGTCAGGTTTTTCTCGTCGTCGTGTGGGCCGTAGGGCAGGGTCCACCAGGTTTTCTGTTCGGTGCGGCCATCGGCTTCGACGCGCATCCAGGTCGCTGGCGGCAGCTTTTCGATGCCCGCGAGCAAGGTGCGTGGAGCCGGCACTACTGCATGGAAATTCAGGTAGTGATTGAGCGCCACCGGATCGAGGATCGGGTTGATGTCGCCGCCCTTGAGCAGCGCCGGCAGGGCCGAGGCAAAGCGCAAACGCTGGCCGGTGCGCGACAGGTACAAAGGCTTTACGCCGAGACGGTCACGGGCGATGAACAGGCGCTGGGCGTCGCGCTCCCAGATGGCGAAGGCAAACATGCCGTTGAGTTTCGGCAGCAACGCTTCGCCCCAGGCGTGGTAGCCCTTGAGCAGCACTTCGGTGTCACCGCCGGAATAGAACGCATAGCCGAGCGCTTCGAGCTCGGCGCGCAATTCGGGGAAGTTGTAGATCGCGCCGTTGAAGGCCAGCGACAGGCCCAATTGGCTGTCGATCATCGGCTGCGCCGAGCCGTCCGACAGGTCCATGATTTTCAGGCGACGATGGCCCAGGGCAATCGGCCCTTGGGCATGGAAGCCCCACGCGTCGGGGCCGCGAGGGGCCAGGTGATGGGTGATTCGCTCAACCGCTGCAAGGTCTGCAGGTTGATGATCAAAACGTAACTCGCCAGCTAGTCCGCACATAAAGTCCTTACCGGTTTTTCCGTTGGGGAGGGGTGATTCAAGTCAGGCCAAAATGGCCGCTACTCAGAAACTGACCCGCTGCAGATGTGGGAGTTTTAGAACGATGAGTTATAAGAGGGGGCGACTGACCAGCGGCCAGTCGCGATTTTTCATTTGCCGCGAATCAACTTGCGCAAGGCGAAACGGTTGGGGTGGCAGGCTTCGGCGACGCTTCTGGGCAGTGGCAGCGGCTCGTTGTCCAGCCACGCCGCGAGCAGTTCGCCAGACAGCGGCGCGGTGATCAGCCCGCGTGAACCGTGGCCGCTGTTGACGTACAGGCCATCGAGCCACGGGCAGGCAATGTCCGGCACTTGTCGTGCATCCTTGCTCAACGCGGCATAGGCCTGAGCGAAAGCTGCGCGGTCGGCAAGCGGGCCGACGATCGGCAGGTAGTCGGGGCTGGTGCAGCGGAACGCGGCGCGTCCCTCCAGTGTTTCCGGGGGCAGTTCATCGATGTGCAGGCGCGCCACCAGATCGCTGGAAATCTCTTCGAGCATCGCCAGATTGCCGAGGTGTTCGGCGGTGGTCGGGGTCAAGTCGTCACTGTTGAAGTCGAAACTTGCGCCGAGTGTGTGTTCGCCCAAGCGTGCCGGCGCGACATAACCTTCGGCGCAGACCACGGTGCGCAGCGCCTGACTCTCGGCAGTTTGCGGCAGGCGCGTGATCTGCCCGCGGATGCGTTTGAGCGGCAGCTCGGCACTTTGCGCAAAGCGTTTTATTTCCGCAGCACCGGCCAATACCACGACCGGGGCGCTGGCGAGCAGGCGGTCGCCGTCGAAGGCTTGCCATTGATCATCGACCTTGCGCAGTTCCAGCACGTCGTGATGCTTGAGCAGTTCGATGTTCGCTTGCGCGGCTTGTGCCTGGCACAGCGCCGGCGGATGCACCCAGCCACCTTCGGGGTAGAACAGCCCACCATGGGCCACGGCGATACCAGCCTGAGTTTCAGCCTGGGGCTGATCGAGCCAGTGCACCAGATCTTCCGGGAACGCTGCTGCCAGTTGCGCCTGACGCTCGGCTTCCTTGGCATTGAAGGCCAATTGCAGCACGCCGCAATCGTCCCAGTCCGTGCCGCGTTGCAGGGTTTCCAGCAGGCGGCGGGTGTAGCCGAAGCCGCTGACAATCAGTTGCGACAGCGCGGTGCCGTGGGCCGACAATTTCAGATAGAGCACGCCCTGCGGATTGCCCGACGCCTCTTGCGCCACGGCCTCGTGACGCTCCAGCAGACTGACTTGCCAGCCGCGTGCAGCGAGGCTGGCAGCGCTCGCACATCCGGCCAGCCCGGCGCCGATCACCAGCGCGCGGCGTTCGCCTTTTAACGGCGCGGGGCGGGCGAACCACGGCTTGTCCGGCAGCGGTGGCGCGACGTCCTGTGGCCAGCCAAGAAACTCGCCGCGCAGGATCTCCCACTTGTGGCCGATGCCCGGGGTGCGTTTCATCTTGAACCCGGCGGCGTTGAGCAAGCGCCGCACCCAACCGGTGCTGGTGAAGGTGCTGATGGTCGAGCCGGGCGCAGCCAGTCGCGCGAGTTCGGCGAACAGTTCGGCGGTCCACATGTCGGGGTTTTTCGCCGGGGCGAAACCGTCGAGAAACCATGCGTCGATCTGCGCATCGAGTTGCGGCAGTTGCTCCAGCGCATCGCCGATCAGCAGCGTCAGCGTCACCCGGCCATTGCCGAGAATGATCCGCTGGAAGCCCTGATGGATCGCCACGTAATGGGTCAGCAACTGATCGGCCAGCGGCTTGAGATCCGGCCACAAGGCCAGTGCCCTTTGCAGGTCGGCCGGACTCAGCGGGTACTTTTCGACGCTGACAAAATGCAGCCGCGCACCGGCCACCGCATGCTGCTCGAACAACTGCCAGGCGCAGAGAAAATTCAGCCCGGTGCCGAAGCCGGTTTCACCGATCACCAGACGCCCATCGCTTGGCAGTGCGGCAAAACGCTCGGCCAGACGGTTCTGTTCGAGGAACACGTAGCGGGTTTCATCCAGCCCCGACTGGTCGGAAAAATACACATCATCGAACACCCGCGAGCGCGGACGTCCGTGGTCATCCCAGTCGAGTTGGGCGTGGGGCAATACAGGTTTCATGGCAGGCTCGGCAACGACAAGGCGGCCATTCTAGCTGATCGGGCGCAGGGTGCTTGATCCATGGCAAGGCCCGGCTGTGCAGCCTCGAAGACAATCGACGATTTGAGACGAAAGGCGGGTTTCTTTGTGGCGAGGGAGCTTGCTCCCGCTGGGTTGCGAAGCAGCCCCGAAACCTGCGACCGCAATTTGTCTGGAGGACCGTGGTTGCAGGTCTTGCGACTGCTGCGCAGCCGAGCGGGAGCAAGCTCCCTCGCCACAGTTTGTTCATTCATCCCACTTGCCATGGTGAGCGGAATTTCTCCGCCGCGCCCATGCCCAATCCGCTAGTCTTGCTGAATCCTGGAAGGAGCCGTCCCCATGTTTGAATCCGCCGAAATCGGCCATGCCATCGACAAAGAGACTTACGACGCGGCGGTGCCTGCGCTGCGTGAAGCACTGCTGGAAGCGCAATTCGAGTTGCAGCAGCAGAAACGTTTTCCGGTGATCGTTTTGATCAACGGCATCGAGGGCGCCGGCAAGGGCGAGACCGTCAAGTTGCTCAACGAGTGGATGGACCCGCGCCTGATTGAGGTGCGCACCTTCGATCAGCAGACCGATGAAGAACTGGCGCGGCCACCCGCGTGGCGTTACTGGCGGATGCTGCCGGCCAAGGGCCGGATGGGGATTTTCTTCGGCAACTGGTACAGCCAGATGCTCCAGGGCCGTGTGCATGGATTGTTCAAGGATCCACGTCTGGATCAGGCAATCAACGCCGCCGAGCGTCTGGAAAAAATGCTTTGCGATGAAGGCGCGCTGATCTTCAAGTTCTGGTTCCACCTGTCGAAGAAACAGATGAAGGCGCGGCTCAAGGCATTGGCCGACGATCCACTGCACAGTTGGCGCATCAGCCCGCTGGACTGGCAGCAATCGCAGACTTACGACAAGGTCGTCAAATACGGCGAGCGCGTGTTGCGCCGTACCAGTCGCGACTATGCACCGTGGCACATCATCGAAGGGATGGACGCCAATTACCGCAGCCTCGCGGTCGGCAAGATTCTGCTCGAAGGTCTGCAGAACGCCCTCAAGCGTCCGCAAGTAGAGGCCGATGAGGTCAATGCCGCGCCGCTGAGCACGGCTGTCGATCAGTTGAACCTGCTCGACAGTCTTGATCTGACCCAGCGTCTGGAAAAGAAAGACTATGAAGAACAATTGATCACTGAGCAGGCGCGGCTGTCCGGGCTGATGCGCGATAAACGCATGCGCCGGCACGCCTTGGTGGCGGTGTTCGAAGGTAACGACGCAGCGGGCAAGGGCGGGGCGATCCGCCGCGTCGCGGCGGCGCTCGATCCGCGTCAGTACAACATCGTGCCGATTGCTGCGCCGACCGAAGAGGAGCGCGCGCAACCGTATCTGTGGCGCTTCTGGCGACACCTGCCGGCACGGGGCAAATTCACCGTGTTCGACCGTTCCTGGTATGGCCGGGTGCTGGTCGAGCGGATCGAGGGCTTTTGCAGTCCGGCCGACTGGCTGCGGGCTTACAGCGAGATCAACGATTTCGAAGAGCAGATCGCCGATGCGGGGGTGATCGTGGTCAAGTTCTGGCTGGCGATCGACAAGGAGACGCAGATGGAGCGTTTTCAGGCCCGGGAGCAGATCCCCTTCAAGCGCTTCAAGATTACCGAGGACGACTGGCGCAATCGCGAAAAGTGGGATGCCTACCGCGCCGCCGTGGGCGACATGGTCGACCGCACCAGCACCGAGATCTCGCCGTGGACGCTGGTCGAGGCCAATGACAAGCGCTGGGCCCGGGTCAAGGTGCTGCGCACGATCAACCGTGCCCTCGAAGAAGCGTTCGCGAAGTCCGACAAGCACGCGAAAAAACACAAGGACTGAGCCAATGGACACGCATACGCGGGGTGAATGATTGTCGCGGTCGGCGGCGGGCTGGACTTATGCTCGGTTGACTCTCTCCGACAACAACAATTGAGGTATGCCATGCGTGAAGTGGTGATCGTCGACAGCGTGCGGACCGGCCTGGCCAAGTCCTTTCGCGGCAAGTTCAACCAGACCCGTCCCGACGACATGGCGGCCCATTGCGTCAACGCGCTGCTGTCGCGCAACGACGTCGATCCGGCCAGCGTCGAGGATTGCATCGTCGGTGCCGGCTCCAACGAGGGTGCGCAGGGTTACAACATCGGGCGCAACGTCGCGGTGTTGTCGCGTCTGGGCACTGGTGTTGCCGGCATGACCCTTAATCGCTTTTGCTCCTCGGGGTTGCAGGCGATCGCGATTGCCGCCAACCAGATCGCTTCCGGTTGCAGCGACATCATTGTTGCCGGTGGCGTCGAGTCGATCAGCCTGACCCTCAAGAGCGTCAACACCGATCACCTGATCAACCCGCTGCTCAAGCAGCAGGTGCCGGGGATTTACTACACGATGGGCCAGACCGCCGAAGTGGTCGCGCGCCGTTATGGCGTCAGCCGCGAGGCACAGGATCGCTACGCACTGCAAAGTCAGTTGCGCACTGCTCAGGCGCAGGCGGCCGGGCTGTTCGATGATGAAATCGTGCCGATGGCGGTCAAGTACCGGGTCGAGGACAAGAACAGTGGCGATGTACAGATCCTCGACGGCATTGTCGATCGCGACGACTGCAACCGTCCGGATACCACTTATGAAAGCCTCGCCGGGCTGAAACCGGTGTTTGCCGAGGACGGCTCGGTAACGGCCGGCAACTCGTCGCAGCTGTCGGACGGCGCGTCGATGACCCTGGTGATGAGCCTGGAAAAAGCCCTGCAACTGGGACTGAAACCGAAGGCGTTTTTCCGTGGCTTCACCGTGGCCGGTTGCGAGCCGGACGAAATGGGCATCGGCCCGGTGTTCTCGGTGCCGAAACTGCTCAAGGCCAAGGGCTTGCAAGTGGCGGATATTGATCTGTGGGAGCTGAACGAGGCGTTTGCTTCGCAATGCCTGTATGCCCGTGATCGTCTGGAAATCGATAACGGCAAGTACAACGTCAATGGCGGCTCGATTTCCATCGGCCACCCGTTCGGCATGACCGGGTCGCGGCAGGTCGGGCATCTGGTGCGCGAGTTGCAGCGGCGTGATTTGCGTTACGGCATTGTGACCATGTGCGTGGGGGGCGGGATGGGGGCGACGGGGTTGTTTGAGGCGGTGCGCTGACGGGCCAACACAATCCTTGTGGCGAGGGAGCTTGCTCCCGCTGGGCTGCGGAGCAGACCTGGAATTTCCCGGTAAAGCCTGGAGCGAGGGCCGCTTCGCGCCCCAGCGGGAGCAAGCTCCCTCGCCACAGGTTTACGCTGTCTGCGCCTGCATCCGCGCGATATACGCCTGAATTTCCTGCTCAGCCTTCTCGGCGCTGTCGAACGGCCCCTCAAGGGTGTTCTCCCGCGTGCAGAAAAACAGCTCTCCATTGACCCGACACATCCGCTCGCTGCGAAAGTGTGTGGCGGGGGCGCTGTCCTGGGCGCGCATTCCGTACATGATCCGGCTCCTTGAGTGATCCGTTGCAGGGATCCAATCAGCTTATGCCTGAAGCACTTGGCGCGCCTCACCAACCGATCAACGGCAAAGCGTCAATTTAATGCTGCGACCTGCACAGTTTCATTCGCGGCCTGGCCCTAACTGTCCCTGTGTTGCGCCTGCGGGCGCGCCTAGAATGACCGCTCTTGTCAGCAGGCATTGGGGTTCGCATGCACATTTCATCCGGTCGCTGGGTCTACGGTCTGTTCCTGGCACTGCTGACGGCGGTTTTGTGGGGCATCCTGCCGATCAAACTCAAGCAGGTGCTGCTGGTGATGGACCCGATCACGGTGACCTGGTTTCGCCTGTTGGTCTCCGGCGGCTGCCTGTTCATCTACCTGGCGGCCACGCGCCGCCTGCCGAGCCGCAAAGTGCTCGGCCCCCGGGGCGGCTGGCTGGTGTTGATGGCGGTGCTCGGGCTGGTGGGCAACTATGTGCTGTACCTGATGGGCCTCAATCTGCTCAGCCCCGGCACCGCACAACTGGTGGTGCAGATGGGGCCGATCATGTTGCTGATCGCCAGCTTGTTTGTGTTCAAGGAGCGCTTCAGCATCGGTCAGGGCATCGGGCTGGCGGTGTTGCTGATCGGCTTCGTGCTGTTCTTCAACCAACGGCTGGCCGAATTGCTCACCTCGTTGTCGGACTACACCGCCGGCGTATTGCTGGTGCTGTTGGCCTCCACGGTCTGGACCTTCTATGCGCTGGGCCAGAAGCAATTGCTCACGGTGTGGAATTCGTTGCAGGTGATGATGGTGATTTACCTGTTCTGCGCGCTGTTGCTGACACCGTGGGTGCATCCGCTCGAAGCACTGGAACTGAGCCCGGTGCAAGGCTGGCTGTTGCTGGCGTGCTGCATGAATACCCTGATTGCCTATGGCGCATTTGCCGAGGCGCTGGCGCACTGGGAGGCTTCAAGGGTCAGTGCGACGCTGGCGATCACGCCGCTGGTGACCTTTGGCGCGGTGGCGATTGCCGCCGGGGTGTGGCCGGAATATGTGCATGCCGAGCAGATCAATGGCCTGGGTTATGGCGGGGCGGTGCTGGTGGTGCTGGGGTCGGCGCTGGTGGCGTTGGGGCCGTCGTTGATTGCCGGGTTGAAGGCGCGGCGGATGCGGATTGCAGCCAGTTAGACCGCGTTATCGTTCTTCGCGAGCAAGCCCTCTCCCACATTTTGATCGGTGTATGCCGTACCAATGTGGGAGCGGGCTTGCTCGCGAAGGCGGCCTGTCAGGCGCTACAGGACTCAGCCCTTGGCGCCAGCCTCGATCATGTTCTCCGGCCGCACCCAGGCATCGAACTCTTCACTGGTCAGATACCCCAGCTGCAGCGCCGCCTCGCGCAAGGTCAGGCCTTCACCGTAAGCCTTCTTGGCGATTTCCGCCGACTTGTCGTAACCGATGTGCGGATTCAGTGCGGTCACCAGCATCAGACCGCGTTCCAGGTGCTGGGCCATGACCTGCGCATCCGGTTCAAGACCGGCGATGCAGTGCTGCTGGAAGTTGCTGCAGCCGTCGGCGAGCAGGCGGATCGATTGCAGCACATTGTGGATGATCACCGGTTTGTAGACGTTCAGTTGCAGGTGACCCTGACTCGCCGCGATGCCGATGGTGACATCGTTGCCCAACACCTGACAGGCCAGCATCGACAGCGCTTCGCACTGGGTCGGGTTGACCTTGCCGGGCATGATCGAACTGCCCGGCTCGTTGGCCGGCAGCCTCACTTCGGCCAAGCCTGCGCGAGGGCCGGAGCCGAGCAGACGCAGGTCGTTGGCGATTTTCATCAGCGCCACGGCGAGGGTCTTCAGGGCGCCGGACAGGCTGGTCAGCGGCTCATGCCCGGCCAGTGCGGCAAACTTGTTCGGCGCGGTGACGAACGGCAGACCGGACAGCGCGGCGAGTTCGGCGGCAATCGCTTCGCCAAAGCCGTGCGGCGAATTCAGACCGGTGCCGACGGCAGTGCCGCCCTGCGCCAGCTCACACACCGCCGGCAGTGCTGCGCGGATCGCCCGTTCGGCGTAATCCAGCTGCGCGATGAACCCTGACAGCTCCTGACCGAAGGTGATCGGCGTCGCATCCATCATGTGCGTGCGGCCGGTCTTCACCAGTTTCATATGACGTGCGGCCAGTTCGGCCAGACCGCCGGACAGCTCGGCGATCGCTGGCAGCAATTGCTCCTGCACGGCTTTGGCGGTGGCGATGCTCATGGCGGTGGGGAAGCAGTCGTTGGAGCTTTGCGAGCGGTTGACGTGATCGTTCGGGTGCACCGGCGACTTGCCGCCGCGCGGGTTGCCGGCCAGCTCGTTGGCTCGACCGGCGATCACTTCGTTGACGTTCATGTTGCTCTGGGTGCCGCTGCCGGTCTGCCAGACCACCAGCGGAAACTGGTCGTCATGCTGACCGTCGAGCACTTCGTCGGCGGCTTGTTCGATCAGGCGGGCAATGTCGGCTGGCAGGTCGCCGTTGCGGTCGTTGACCCGGGCGGCGGCTTTCTTGATCAGGGCCAGGGCGTGCAGGACCGGCAGCGGCATGCGTTCCTGACCGATGGCGAAGTTGATCAGCGAGCGTTGCGTCTGAGCACCCCAGTAGGCGTCGTCCGGGACTTCGATCTGGCCCAGGCTGTCGGTTTCGATACGGCTCATCGTGCACACTCCTGTTGGTCTGTTTGCGCAGTTTAGGCCCGGTCGGGGCCAGGTGGTTCCATCGAGCCGATTGTTGACCGGTAAAACCCGGCCAATCAAGCGCGGCAAGGCTCGGGGGTTGAGCCACGAGGTTTTTTAGGCGCAGAATGGTCGCCCTTGGGGTTTGACCTCGCCTAGCTGAAAAGGAAACTCGATGACTCGTCTTCGTGCCATCTGCACCGCGGTTGCACTGGTTTGCGCCAGCGGCCAGGTGCTTGCCGATACCGCCAGCCACAACGCCAGTGCTGAAGCTTTCCTGACCCTGGCGCACGCTGACAAGCTGGGCACTCCGGTGTACATGCAAGTGCAGCAAATGTTCGCTCAGCGTTTTGAACAGACCAAAGCCCCGGAATCCAAGAAAGCCGTACTGGAAACCTACCAGGCCAAGGCCAATGCCGCTCTGGACCAGGCCATCGGCTGGAACAAGCTCAAGCCTGACATGGTCAAGCTCTACACCAGCAACTTCAGCGAATCGGAGCTGAAAGATCTGGTCGCGTTCTACCAGTCGCCACTGGGCAAAAAAGTCCTGGAAAAAATGCCGCAGCTGACCCAGCAATCGGCCCAGATGACCCAGGCCAAGCTGGAAAGCGCCGTGCCGGTGGTCAACAAGCTGCTCGACGACATGACCAACGAGCTGGCACCGAAAGGCGCAGCCCCGGCCAAGAAGAAGTAAGCGGAGTTCGTGATGACCATGCAACAACGCATCGAATCGACGCTGGGCCTGCTGCAGCCTGAGCATCTGCAAGTGCTGGACGAAAGCCACATGCACAGTCGCGGGTTACAGACGCACTTCAAGGCAGTGGTGGTCAGCGCGCAGTTCGAAGGCCTGAACCGGGTCAAGCGCCACCAGAAAGTCTACGGCACGCTCGGCGAGCTGATGGGCGAGTTCCATGCGTTGGCGCTGCACACCTACACCCCGCAGGAATGGGCAGAAGTCGGCGCCGCCCCGGCGTCGCCGACCTGTGCCGGCGGTAGCAAACACTGATCCTGGATGAGGCGGGATTTTGTGGCGAGGGGATTTATCCCCGATGGGCTGCGAAGCAGCCCTAAAACCACAGAACTCGATATACCTGGAAAAACGCATTCTAAGGGTTTGGGGCCGCTTCGCAGCCCATCGGGGATAAATCCCCTCACCACAGGTTTTGTGTTGTCACAGAAACTCGGTAAATCCAAAATCCACCGTGTTTTTGCTAGAATCCGCAACGCGCCGCTTACCCGGCGCGTTTTTTTTGAATCCGGTTCACCCTTTGCGAGGGTAGCCACCTGGAGAATTACCCATGACACAACCGATTGTCGTGGCGGCACTGTATAAGTTCGTCACCCTCGAAGATTACGTTGACCTGCGCGAGCCCCTGCTGCAAGCGATGGTCGACAACGGTATCAAAGGCACCCTGCTGATCGCCGAAGAAGGCATCAATGGCACGGTGTCCGGCAGCCGCGAAGGCATCGATGGCCTGCTCGCCTGGCTGAAGAACGACCCGCGCATGATCGACATCGACCACAAAGAGTCGTATTGCGACGAGCAGCCGTTCTACCGCACCAAGGTCAAGCTGAAGAAAGAGATCGTCACCCTCGGCGTCGAAGGCGTGGACCCGAACAAAAAGGTCGGCACTTACGTCGAGCCGCAGGACTGGAACGCGCTGATCAGCGACCCGGAAGTGCTGCTGATCGACACCCGCAACGACTACGAAGTGTCGATCGGCACCTTCGAAGGCGCCATCGATCCGAAAACCACCAGTTTTCGCGAATTCCCTGATTACATCAAAGAACACTTCGACCCGGCCGTGCACAAGAAGGTCGCGATGTTTTGCACCGGCGGCATTCGCTGCGAGAAAGCCTCCAGCTACATGCTGGGCGAGGGTTTCGAAGAGGTTTACCACCTCAAGGGCGGCATCCTGAAGTACCTCGAAGAAGTGCCGCAGGAAGAAACCAAGTGGCAGGGCGACTGCTTCGTGTTCGACAACCGGGTGACCGTGCGTCACGACCTCAGCGAAGGCGACTACGATCAATGTCATGCCTGCCGCACACCGGTCAGCGTTGAAGATCGCGCCTCCGAGCACTACGTGGCCGGCATCAGCTGCCCGCATTGCTGGGACAAGCTGAGCGAGAAAACCCGCCGCAGCGCCATCGATCGGCAGAAGCAGATCGAACTGGCCAAGGCGCGCAACATGCCGCACCCGATCGGCTACAACTATAAACAAGCATCCACCGAGGCCTGATCATGTCTGCGCGCCTGCTCTATGTGATGGACCCGATGTGTTCCTGGTGCTGGGGTTTCGCCCCGGTCGCCAAGGCCTTGGTCGAGCAGGCGCAGGCAGCCGGAGTGGAGCTGCACCTGGTGGTCGGCGGGCTGCGCACCGGCAGCGGTGCGGCGCTGGAACCGACCACGCGGCGCTACATCCTCGAGCACTGGCAAGCGGTCACCGAGGCCACCGGCCAGCCGTTCAAATTCGACGGCGCGTTGCCCGACGGTTTCGTCTACGACACCGAGCCAGCCTGCCGGGCGATCGTCACCGCGCGCAGTCTGGCGCCGGATTGTGCGTGGACACTGGTCGGCCTGATCCAGCAGGCGTTTTACGCTGAAGGCCGCGATGTCACCCAGGCCAGCGTGTTGGTCGAGCTGGCGGAGCAGGCCGGCGTGCCACGTATCGAATTTGCCGCGCTGTTCGATCATGCCGATCAGCACAAAGCCACTCAGGCTGATTTCAGCTGGGTGCAGGATCTGGGCATCGCCGGGTTCCCGACCCTGCTCGCCGAGCGCAACGGCCAACTGGCGCTGCTGACCAACGGCTATCAACCGCTCAGCGAACTCTCGCCGCTGCTTGGTCGCTGGCTGGAGCGCGCCGCCTGTGCCTGACCTGGCCGATGACACGCCAGCCGTAAAGCGTGTCGACCGGCTGAGCTGGGCAGAAGTCCGGCGTCTGGCGCTACATCACAAGAAATCCCTGTGGATCGCCAACGGCGTGGCCGTGCTGGCGACGCTGTGCAGCGTGCCGATTCCGTTGCTGCTGCCCTTGCTGGTGGACGAAGTCCTGCTCGGCCATGGCGACGCTGCGTTGAAAGTCATGAACCATGTGTTGCCGTCGATGTGGCAACAGGCGGCGGGCTACATCGGCCTGATGCTGGTGGTCACTCTGACCCTGCGTTGCAGTGCCCTGTGCTTTGGCGTGTTGCAGGCGCGGCTGTTTGCGCGGCTGGCCAAGGACATCGTCTACCGCATTCGTGTGCGGTTGATCGAGCGCCTGAAAAGGATTTCCCTCGGCGAATACGAAAGCCTCGGCAGCGGCACCGTGACCACGCATCTGGTCACCGACCTCGACACCCTCGACAAGTTTGTCGGCGAAACCCTCAGCCGTTTTCTGGTGGCGATGCTGACCCTGGTCGGCACCGCGAGCATCCTGATGTGGATGCACTGGAAGCTGGCGCTGCTGATCCTGCTGTTCAACCCGCTGGTGATCTACGCCACGGTGCAATTGGGCAAACGGGTCAAGCACCTGAAGAAGCTCGAGAACGACAGCACCTCGCGCTTCACTCAGGCCCTGAGCGAAACCCTCGATGCCATCCAGGAAGTGCGGGCCGGCAACCGTCAGGGTTTCTTCCTCGGCCGCCTCGGTCTGCGCGCGCAGGAAGTGCGTAATTATGCGGTCAACTCGCAGTGGAAAACCGACGCTTCGAACCGTGCCAGCGGTCTGCTGTTCCAGTTCGGCATCGACATCTTCCGCGCGGCTGCGATGCTCACCGTGCTGTTTTCCGACCTGTCGATCGGCCAGATGCTCGCGGTGTTCAGCTACCTGTGGTTCATGATTGGCCCGGTCGAGCAACTGCTCAATCTGCAATACGCCTATTACGCGGCGGGCGGCGCGCTGGCGCGGATCAACGAACTGCTGGCGCGGGCTGACGAACCGCAATACCCGGGCGGCGTCGATCCGTTCAAGGGTCGGGAAACCGTGGGCATTGAGGTGCAGGGGTTGAGCTTCGGTTACGGCGATGAGCTGGTGGTGGATCAGATGAACCTGTCCATCGCCCCCGGTGAGAAAGTTGCGATTGTCGGCGCCAGCGGCGGCGGCAAAAGCACTTTGGTGCAACTGTTGTTGGGGCTGTACACGCCGTTGTCCGGGAGCATCCGTTTCGGTGGTTCGACCCAGCAGGAAATCGGCCTGGAGCTGATTCGCGAAAACGTCGCGGTGGTGTTGCAGCATCCGGCGCTGTTCAACGACAGCGTGCGCGCCAACCTGACCATGGGCCGCACCCGCAGCGACGAAGCCTGCTGGCAGGCGCTGGAAATCGCCCAGTTGGAAGCGACCATCCGCGCCTTGCCCGACGGTCTGGACAGCATTGTCGGTCGCGCCGGCGTACGCCTCTCCGGCGGTCAGCGCCAGCGCCTGGCGATTGCACGGATGATCCTCGCCGAGCCGAAAGTGGTGATTCTCGACGAAGCCACTTCGGCCCTCGATGCTGCCACCGAATACAACCTGCATCAGGCCATGGCGCGTTTTCTCAGCGGCCGCACCACGCTGATCATTGCCCATCGCCTGTCGGCGGTGAAGCAGGCGGATCGGGTGCTGGTGTTCGATGGCGGGCAAGTGGCCGAGGATGGCGGCCACCAGCAACTGATCGCCGATGGTGGCCTCTACGCCAAACTCTACGGCCATCTGCAGCGCCTGTAATCAGCCCCACAGCACCTGCAACGCCGCCTCGCCGCCGTCGTGTCCGAACTGCTTCATCACCACCGAACAGGATTCGCACGGGCGCATGGTCGTCGCGATGTCGACCGCGCGGATCTCTGTAGGAACCGGGTATTTCTCGCGTAGCACGCTGATCAGTTTGCTTTCGCTGTCCAGTGAGGTCGGCCGACTGGTCTGCGTCGGTTGATAGCTTTTCAAGTCCTTGATGGTCAGCGGCACGGCCAGCAATTGCCCTTGCTCGGTGACCTCCAGCGAGGTTCGTGGAAAGGTCGGGTTGTAGTCGATATTGATGTAAGTGGTTTCACCGATCCGCACATGATTGGCACCCATGTGGCGAAACAACGGCAGACGCTGGGTGCTGCCTTGAGCGCCGGACACGCTGACGTAGATCTCCCGTTTGCCGCTGGCCGTGGTGACTTCGGCATAGGCGATGTTACGTGCGTTGACCGGCCGCTCACGCACGGGCAACAAGTTGTGCAGTTTCTGCATGGCACTGTCGATGCGCAGGGCCGCGTTGCTGTTGGCCGGGTTGATTGTGGGTGACAAAAACAACGTGTCGAAAATCTCTGCGGTTTTCTGCCGAAAGGCTTCGGGCGCTTCCTTGCTGCGCGCCCACGTGACGGCACCTTCGGGTAGCCGGGTGACGATCATCCGTGTCGAGTGATCGAACATCAGCGCCTCGCCCGGGCTGGTGTCGACCTTCAGCCATTTCATGTTGTTTGCTGGAATGGCCGTGGTGCCGATGGGGATCGCGATCTGCTCCATGGTGCGCATCGCGCGCTCGACTGATTCAAGACCATGGATGCGCACCATGTTGTTGGCATGCAGCGAGCCGGTGTAGACGGTCAGCAGTTCCGCACCGAGGGTGCCGTCGGCCAGCTCTTGCGACGTCAGGCGCCTGAAGGTCAATTGATCGGGCGCTTTTTGACCCTTGGCGATGGTGGCCAGGTAGTACTCCTGGCTGTTGATTCGGAAAAAAACGTAGGAGGCCGAGTCATCGATGGCCGGCATCAGCACCGCACCAACCTGATGTGAGTCATTGATCCCGTCATAGGTGCCGCCGGTTTTTATCCGCGCATAAATGCCTTTGCGAAACTGCAACGTGGCTTGGATCTGTTGCCTCGGTACCAGCCTGACCTGCTTGAAGCCCAGCCGACGCAGATCGCCGGTGAACAGCCTCGGACGGTTATCGATGATCTGATAAAGCTTGTCATCGACCGCCAGGAACGTTCCGTCTTTCCGGGGCAGGGCGCCCGGCTCCGAAACCCGCTCGCCGAACCATGGCGCGTAACCCTTTTCCTTGTCGATCGTGCCGAGGGCGGGGGTCGGAGCGGGTTCGGCGGTGATGTAGCTGACGCGGCAGTCGCCCGCGCCCGGTGCGCGGCGTATCCGGCACGGCAGCAGCGTCCAGTGCCGACTGTCATCGAGCAGATCGACCCGGCGCAGTTCATCGCCGTCTAGTCGATAGGGCACATCATCGATCAAGACCGTGGTGCGTCCGCCAGCCTCGGGGACAAGCTCGATGCGGGTATTCGGCGCCAGTTCGATATCGAGCTGATCGTCGGTTTTTTTCACGGCGCTGTAGTGCGAGCGTCCCAGCGAAAAATCATGCTCGTGTGCGAGCAACCGCGGCCCATAAGGGCGCTCGGACAGCGGATCGAGCAAGTGATACCGCGAGCCGCCGACGTTGCGCACCGGCACATCGTCAACGCCCCTGACCATGGCCAGATGATCGGCAGGGTTCAGCGCTTTCCAGCGCCCGGCATCCAGTGCATGGGGCAGACGGTGCAGCAGGTCATAGTCAGCGCTTTTGCCGGCCAGCCTTTTCAGCCGCGCCATGGCACGGTGTTCCAGATGCGCCACCGCACGCACTGCACCGATCGCGCCTCGACCACCGAGCTTGAGCAAAGCAGGCGCAGCGTCCAGCGGATTGAAGTTTCTCAAGCTCGAAATCAGCAGGTTTTTTGACAATTGCGCCATGCGTGGCAGGGCGACGCGAATCGCCATTTTCCCGGCCACGGCAGCGAGGCGAATGCTGCCGGCGACGAACTTGCCCAAGGGAATCGCGAACGAGACGATATCGAGGAACAGGCCGAGCACGCCCAGTGCGACTTTTCCCGGACTGTCCGACTGCAGGTCTTCAAGACTGCCCCAGAACGGGATAAAGCCCTTGAGGGCATGAATCCAGTGCTTTTTGCGGCTGTCGCGCTCGAAACCGGTGTCACCCCAAGCCTCACTGCGCAGCGCCTGCTCATCGACATAGAACAACTCGGTCGCAATGGACGCGGCGATTTTCACCGCGCGCGGCGAGGTGAAGCTCAGGTTCGGCGAACTGTCGTGATGGGCCGCCGGGATCAGCGAAGCGGGGAGGGGGTTGCCCAGCGGTTCGAGGATGGCGATGCACTTGGCGTCGGGGGCGGGTGTCGAACCGTTCCAGTGGGCTTCTCGATCGAATGGCAGGCGGCGGGCGACGATGCGGGTGATGCTCTGGCCCTTGGTACGTCCACGTTTGGGCGGTAGGGGTGGCAATAACAGACCGCCAACATGTGTGCCATCCAGATCCGGGCGTTTACGAATGATGCCGGCGCGTGGCAGGCATTCGTAGAATTGTGGCGGGCCCTGATACGTCGCCTGCAGCACGAAGCCCATGCGGGCCCGGTAAGGCAGGATGTTTTCCAGTGTTTCCAGGTGAGATTCGATGTGCCATGTCGGGTCGCGGAGGCCGAGAATCCTCACTTCGCCGTGCTCCAGTGCCTGGCGGTCAGCCCACGGCAGTGTGACCAGCAGCGACTTGATCAGATATTCATAGGCCTTGCGGGTCTTGCTCCGATAGTCGTCGAACTGCTGCTCGAACAAGGCCTTGATCTCGGGCAGGGTGCAGTTGCTCGGGAATCGGGAAATGGGGCGGCCAGGTTGGTTGGTATTGATGAAGCCGCTTTGCAGTTTGCCTGCTGCGTTGAGGCTGATCCATTCGCTGGCACTGCGGCCATCGTGGCTGACATACCAGCGCGTGTCGCTGCTCAACCCACCGGCGGCATAGACCTCCAGCAGCGGCCAGGTGGGCAATGCCACATCCGGGGTATCGATAATGCTGCGCCGGCTACGGTTGGGCGCTGAAGGATGGTGGCGTTTGAGGCGAATCGCCGTGTGATCGTACAGCTCGTTGGCCAGCGCCTTGTCCAGTTGCTGTTTTGCCAGGGCGAGTCGCCGGGGCGGCTCGATGTCCAGTTGCAGGATCGCCGTGTTCATCTGCTTCTTGTGGTCTTCCAGCGCTTGCAGCGCCGCGTGATCGCCATCGCCGGATGTCTCGGTCACTGCCGTCTGGGCGCCGGTGGCCAGTGTCCAGGTCTGTGCGGCAGTCACTCGGGTCATGGCGATCAGGGTTTGCAGGCCGGTGCTGGCGTTTTCGCTTTTGTTGAGCGGCAGATCGACCAGTTGCTGAAAGCTCAGATGTTCCGGCAACTGTGGATCAAGGGCATGGGCGAGGTGCACGCCATGCACGAAATTGACCCAGACCACCGAGCTGGCGTACGGCAGGTCGTCAGGAATATCGCGCACTTGAAAATCCAGTCCGAACTTCGTCAGGCATACCCATCCCAGCAGATGTTTTTCGGTCGGGGTCGAGGTTCGGTGAGAATCCTCCAGGTGCTGTAAAAAGTCTCGGCGAATGGCGGCGTAGCTGGTGCCGTAGTGAGCGCGTTGTTCCAGCGCAAAACCGGCCACGTGGGTCGAGCTGCCTTCGCCGGGCAGTTCGTACCACAGGCACAACGCTTCGAGCAGTAAACGCAGGCCGATATCGGGGGCGGTCGGTTCATCGGGCCGCGCGCCATACCATTGCAGTTTCTGCAGCAGGCGCTGGCCCAGTTCGCGCGCCTTGGGCGTGTCGAGCAGGCGTTCCAGGCAGGCGGCGGGCTGTTGTTCCAGTTGCTGACGGGTGAAAGGGGGCGTTACTTCGCCGGCCAGGCTGTCGATGGCCGACAGGGCTTTGCCGGTAAGCCAGTCGCCAATCAGGTCGTGAATCGCGGCTTTGTCATCGTCGCTCATCAGTACCGTCAGCGCCGGCTGGTGTCGCAGATTCAGTCGGTGGCCGGCGCGTTGTTCTTCGACCTTGCGGATCAGCCGGGCCAGTGCCGTGGCGTCTGGTGCGTCCGCAAATGTGAACCCGGACTCACGCAGCAGTTGTGACAACGGCAGCAGCCTGTCGGAACGCAGGTGTGCGCCTATACTCAGCAACGCTCGCTGAAATTCTTGAATTGTGCTGGAGGCCCGGGTGACATCCTCGATGGCGTAGCGGGCGGAACTGCCATCGGGACGGTTGAAGGAAAAGCTGCAGTGACCGGCTGCGGCGTCGACTTGCAGCAGTGATCCTCTGGACGCTTGCAGGTGAGCCGCCAACAGCGGTTCGGCGCTGTCTTCGAACAGCGCTTGCAGAAGGTTTTGCGCCTGGTCGTGTGCAGTACCCAGGCGTGAATGTGTCTGGGGCGTGAGGTAGTAGGTCTCCACTGACGCTGAAGCGTCGATGACGGCGCGCAGGGCGGTGATCATTGCCCTGTATTCGCTCTGTTGGGCAGTATGGCGTTGCAACGTGGCGGAAGGTGGCTGCATGGAAAACGGCTCTGGAATGATTGAAAGCCGTCAGTGTCGAAGCATGGCGAACAGCGGGTGCGGTACATACGTATCGCCGGTTGAAAATGTCCTGGCTTGCTGGAAGGGGTCGCCCCCCGGTCTGGCTCTGGCGGTCTCCCCTTGAAGATGACAGTGCGTGCGCAAAGGACCTCATGAAGCAAAAAAGGACTCTCGGAACGCCACGGTTGTTGGGCATCGTCTGGCCATTTATTGCCGTCGTGTTATTTCAGGCTTTACTGGGGGGCGTGAGTCTGTACGTCCTGTCGGCCGTTCGCGGCTATGTCGCCGGCGAGAGTCTCTGGTCCAAGGGCCAGAAGGACGCCATCTATTACCTGAACCTGTATGCCGACAGCCGCGACGAGGCGATCTTCCTCAAATACAAGGAAGCGATTGCCGTGCCTCAGGGCGGTCACCAGTTGCGTCTGGCGCTGGATCGCCAGCCGCCGGATCTGCAGGCAGCACGGGAGGGGATCCTCAAGGGCGGCAACCATCCTGATGATGTGTCGAGCCTGATCTGGCTGTACCTCAATTTTCGTCATTTCAGTTATCTGGAAACCGCGATCGACCGCTGGACCATCGGCGACGCCTATCTGGTGCAACTGGACAATGTCGCGCGCGAGATGCATCAGGGCATCAGCGAAAACATCGCGACGCCGGCTGATATCCAGCACTGGAAAGCGCAGATCTTTGCCATTAACGACGGTGTGACGCCGGCGGCCAAGGCGTTCAGCGATGCCTTGGGCGAAGGCTCGCGGATGATCCTGCGCCTGCTGTTGTTCACCAACCTGGCCACAGCGCTGGGGTTGATCGTGCTGGCATTGTTGCGCACCCACAAACTGCTCAAGCAGCGCCATGCCTTTGCCCAGGCGCTGCAGCTGGAGAAGGATCGGGCGCACATCACTCTGCAATCGATTGGCGACGGGGTGATCACCACCGATGTCAACGGCGCGATCGATTACATGAACCCTGCGGCCGAAGCCATGACGCACTGGAAGTCCGAGCACGCAGCGGGGCTGCCTCTGGCCGCGTTGTTCAATCTCCTGGACGACAACGCGCAGGCCGAAGGGCTGACGCTGATCGAGCATATTCTCAGCGGCCAACTGGTCGGCGGCAGCGAGCACTCCAAGCTGATCCAGCGCCTGGACGGCAGTACGGTTTCTGTGACGCTGGTGGGCGCGCCGATCCGCAATGCCGAGAAGGTTATCGGTACGGTGCTGGTGCTGCATGACATGACTCAGGAACGGCAGTACATCGCCAACTTGTCGTGGCAGGCGACCCACGATGCCCTGACCGGTCTGGCCAACCGCCGCGAATTCGAGTATCGCCTGGAGCAGGCCCTGCACAACCTGACGCGCCAGCCCGGTCGGCATGCGCTGATGTTCCTTGATCTGGACCAGTTCAAACTGGTCAACGACACCTGTGGTCACGCCGCCGGCGATGAGTTGCTGCGGCATATCTGCACCCTGTTGCAATCGGGCTTGCGCGAGAGCGACACCCTGGCGCGGCTGGGTGGCGACGAGTTCGGCATTCTGCTGGAGAACTGCGCCCCGGATGCCGCCGAGAAAATCGCCGAGAGCCTGCGCCAGACCGTTCAGAACCTGCACTTCGTGTGGAAGGGACGGCCGTTTTTGACCACTGTGAGCATCGGCCTGGTGCACATCGCCCAGACCCCGACCACCCTCGAAGCGTCATTGCGCGCGGCCGACATGGCTTGCTACATGGCCAAGGAAAAGGGCCGCAACCGGGTGCAGGTCTATCACGCCGATGATTCCGAACTGTCGCTGCGCTTCGGCGAAATGGCCTGGGTGCAGCGCCTGCACATGGCACTGGAAGAAAACCGCTTCTGCCTTTATGCCCAGGAAATCGCTCCGCTGGGTTCCACGGCGGAGGGCGGCGGGCACATCGAAATACTCTTGCGTCTGCATGACGAGGCCGGGCGGATGATCCTGCCGGACAGTTTCATCCCGGCGGCCGAACGATATGGCCTGATGAGTCAACTGGACCGTTGGGTCGTCGAGAATGTTTTTAAAGTCATTGCCCAATGTATTGCCGAACAACATGAAGGTCCGTTGGCAATGTGTGCGATTAATCTTTCAGGCATTACTATCGGAGATGACGCGTTCTTGCACTTCCTGCGTGAACAGTTTGTTGTTTACGCCATACCACCTGAAATGATTTGTTTTGAAATTACTGAAACCAGTGCAATTGCAAATCTCGGGAGTGCAATTCGATTTATTAATGAACTCAAAGGCTTAGGTTGTTACTTCTCCCTTGATGACTTTTGTGCCGGAATGTCTTCATTCGCTTATTTGAAACATTTGCCTGTAGACTTCCTGAAGATCGACGGGAGTTTCGTAAAGGATATGCTGGACGACCCGATTAACCGCGCTATGGTCGAAGTGATCAATCACATCGGGCATGTCATGGGTAAGCAGACAATTGCCGAGTTTGTCGAGACAACCCAGATCGAGCAGGCATTGCTTGAAATCGGGGTGGATTACGCTCAGGGTTATGTCATCGAACGCCCGCAGTTGTTTACCTGCGACAGTTTGCAAAGTCGGCCCGCCAGACCGCAGCCGTTGTTGTTCAAGGCGCCTGGCACGTTCCGTTGAAAGCTCTTGCCGATCCTTACAATCACAAATCAAAAGGAGCCGAACAGTGATCGACACATTCAACCGAACCGGACCACTCATGGAAGCTGCAAGTTATCCCGCCTGGGCTCAACAGCTCATAACGGATTGCAGCGAGAGCAAGCGCCGGGTTGTCGAACATGAACTGTACATGCGCATGCGCGATAACAAGCTCAGTGCGAAAACCATGCGCCAGTAC
The DNA here is from genome assembly GCF_037126175.1 of Pseudomonas sp. RSB 5.4. Classification (NCBI taxonomy): domain Bacteria; kingdom Pseudomonadati; phylum Pseudomonadota; class Gammaproteobacteria; order Pseudomonadales; family Pseudomonadaceae; genus Pseudomonas; species Pseudomonas sp. RSB 5.4. Next base: position 2,785,424 of record NZ_CP146986.1, on the reverse strand, counting down.
CTGATCGGGGGCTGGCCAGTCGTCGAACAGTTTGCGTTGTATATGGCACAGAACCTGACCAAGACCAGGTTTGCCCGTCATCCTGGGGAGGATATGGCGCGCCGCTGGCTGATGCGCAACATCCGCGTCGAACTCAATCATGCCGACTACTGGCTGAACTGGAGTCGCGCGCATGGCGTCAGCCTGGAGGATCTGCAGGCCCAGCAAGTCCCGCCGGAACTGCACGCCCTGAGTCACTGGTGCTGGCATACGAGCTCGGCCGATTCGCTGATCGTCGCCATCGCCGCCACCAACTACGCCATCGAGGGTGCGACCGGGGAGTGGTCGGCGCTGGTCTGCTCTACCGGGGTGTACGCCGCGGCGTTCCCGGAAGAAGACCGCAAGCGTGCGATGAAGTGGCTGAAGATGCATGCCCAGTACGACGACGCCCACCCATGGGAAGCGCTGGAAATCATCTGCACGCTGGCAGGCATGAACCCGAGCAAGGCGCTGCAGGCCGAACTGCGTCAGGCGGTGTGCAAGAGTTACGACTACATGTACCTGTTCCTTGAGCGCTGCATGCAACTGGAAACTGCCGAGCGGGCGTTGCACGGGCGTGAACGCCGGGCACTTGTAGAGAGCTGATTCTCGGCAAAACGCCAAACCAAATGTGGGAGCGGGCTTGCTCGCGAAAGCGGTGTATCAGTCAAACAATTGCTAACTGACACACCGCTTTCGCGAGCAAGCCCGCTCCCACAGTTGTTTTGTGGTGTCCGAAAGTGCTCAGCCAGCCATCGCCAGGCGGTTACGCCCCTCGCGCTTGGCCACATACAGCGCACTGTCGGCCCGGCGCAGCAGGCTGTCGGCTGATTCCCCGGGCAGCAGCGTCGAGCAGCCAAGGCTCACGGTCAGGTCGATCAACTGGCTGTCCGCGAAATATTCCGCAGTCTGTGCGGCATGGCGAAGACGTTCGCCCACCATGGCCGCCGCGTCCCGGCCGGTGTTGGACAGCAGGATCACAAACTCTTCCCCGCCATAGCGAAACACCATGTCGACGTTACGTAACTGACCCTTGATCGACGCCGCCACCGCTTTGAGCACGTCATCCCCGGCGCTGTGCCCGTGGCTGTCGTTGACCCGTTTGAAGTGGTCGATGTCGAGCATCAGCACCGACAACGGTTGCAGGTGTCGACGTGACATGTCGATCTCGCGTTGCAGGGTCTGCTCCATGGCGATGCGGTTGCCGGTTCCGGTCAACGGATCGCGCAGCGCACTTTGCGTCGCGGCGCGATAGAGCAGGGCGTTGCGCATCGGGAACAACAGCGACGACAGCAGGGACTCGAGGTTGCCCTGGTCCTGCTCGCTGAAACGCTGGTTGCGGCGGAACACCAGTTCGCCCAAGTGCTCGCCTTCGTGGCTGAGGCTGTAGCTGACCGAATGGTGACCGCGCGCGCCGAATTCCAGGCGCAGATCGCTGGCCGAATGCACATACATCAAGGCGTCCAGCGGCACCAGGCGCTGAACTTCGCGAAAAAACAGACCGAGTATTCGTTGCGGCTCAAGACTGGTTTGCAGTTGCAGGCTCATTTGCTGACGCAGTTGCGCCAGACTGGCCGGGCGATCCAGAAGCGGAGGCAGCTGACCAAAGCCCAGGCGTTGCAATTTGGCACTGTCAAAGTCAATTGCATTGGTCTGGGAAGGTGATTTCATATGGCGTGAGCCCCTAAGCAGTAAGTCTGTCTTACAGGCTGGGTGAGAGCGGCTATGGGCTGCGCGTCATACTGATCCATCAGTCCCGTAGGACATTTGGCGTAAGTTTAGTCTGCCTGATGACGATTAGTCAGCTATCGAAATCGGCCTTGCCCCAGTGCCTTCACACGGCATGCTTTGAGGAAAATTAGAGCGAAAGTCGTGCCATTCGGTTCATCTAAATTAAAACCGTTATGAATCAAAAGGATGGCGTTATTCTTTGGGGTTGGGTGGCGGATATTTGACTGGGATGTGACGCTGGCAGGCGGCAAATGTATGCCGCGACGGGAATCCGCCACGGCAACAAAAGCGACGTATGGCAGTTATTGCGCGTTGAACGCCTGGCCGTTGATGCCCGTGCTGTCCGGGCCCATCAGGTACAGATACACCGGCATGATCTCCTCCGGGGTCGGATTGTTCAGCGGGTTTTCCCCTGGGTAGGCTTGAGCACGCATGCTCGTACGGGTGCCGCCCGGGTTGATGCTGTTGGAGCGTACCGGTGCCACGCCGTCGACCTCGTCGGCCAGGGTTTGCATCAGGCCTTCGGTGGCGAACTTCGACACACCGTAGGCGCCCCAGTAAGCGCGCCCCTTGCGCCCGACGCTGCTGGAAGTGAACACCACCGAGGCATCCTGCGACAGCTTGAGCAGCGGCAGCAGGGTGCTGGTGAGCATGAACATGGCGTTGACGTTGACTTGCATGACACGCATGAAGTTTTCGCCCGACAGCTGTTCGATCGGCGTACGCGGGCCGATGATCGAGGCATTGTGCAGCAGGCCGTCGAGGTGGCCGAACTCGGTTTCGATCATCGCCGCCAGCTCATCGTATTGATGGGGCAGGGCCGTCTCGAGGTTGAACGGGATCACTGCCGGTTGCGGATGACCCGCTGCTTCGATCTCGTCGTAGACCTGAGTCAGATTGGCCTCGGTCTTGCCCAGCAGCAGCACGGTGGCGCCATGGGCGGCATAGGTTTTCGCGGCAGCCGCGCCGATGCCACGGCCGGCACCGGTGACCAGAATGACCCGATCCTTGAGCAATTCGGGACGGGCGGTGTAATCAAACATAAAAACCTCACAATCCATTCATGAAGACCTGCTTCCCTGTGGTGAGGGGATTTATCCCCGACCGGCTGCGAAGCAGTCGTAAACCTGCATGGCGAATCGACCTGAAAGAATGCGGGGGCTGCTTCGCAATTCATCGGGGATGAATCCCCTCGCCACAGGGGCCGTTTTCAGCAGCTGCAGAGCGCGCTGTCGAGCACCTTGCGCAATTCCAGCGGATGATCCACCACCACGTCCGCGCCCCAATGCCGCGGATTATCGTCCGGGTGGATATAGCCGTAGGTCACGGCGCAGGTCTTGGTGCCGGCATCGCGGCCCGATTCGATATCGCGCAGATCATCGCCCACAAACAAAACCGTCGATGGATCCAGATCAAGCATCTTGCACGCGAGGATCAGCGGCTCCGGGTCCGGCTTGCTGTTCTTCACGTGATCCGGGCAGATCAGCAGCGCCGAGCGCTCGGCCAGCCCCAGTTGCTGCATGATCGGCTCGGCAAACCGTACCGGTTTGTTGGTGACCACGCCCCAGATCAGGTTGGCCCGCTCGATGTCGGCCAGCAGCTCGCCCATGCCGTCGAACAGCTTGCTGTGTACGGCGCAACCGGCCAGGTAGCGTTCGAGGAATTCCTGGCGCAGTTCTTCGAAGCCCGGCGATTCCGGGTCCATCGAGAACGTCACCGCGACCATGGCTTTGGCGCCGCCGGATATCTCGTCGCGGATGTGCTTGTCGTTCATCGGCGGCAAGCCGCGATCCGCGCGCATCGCCTGACAGATGGCGATGAAGTCCGGCGCGGTGTCGAGCAGGGTGCCGTCCATGTCGAAAAGGACTGCTCTGATGGCCATCGGCTTACTCCTCGCGCAGGGTCTGGATCATGTAGTTGACGTCAACGTCGCTGGCCAGCTTGTAGTGTTTGGTCAGCGGGTTGTAGGTCAGGCCGATGATGTCTTTGACGGTCAGGCCGGCAACGCGGCTCCAGGCGCCCAGCTCGGACGGACGAATGAATTTCTTGAAGTCGTGGGTGCCGCGCGGCAGCAGCTTCATGATGTATTCGGCGCCGATGATGGCGAACAGGTACGCCTTCGGGTTGCGGTTGATGGTCGAGAAGAACACTTGGCCGCCGGGCTTGACCATGCGGTAGCAGGCACGGATCACCGACGACGGATCCGGTACGTGCTCGAGCATTTCCAGGCAAGTGACCACGTCGAACTGCTCAGGCATTTCCTCGGCCAGGGCTTCGGCGGTGATCTGCCGGTATTCGACGCTGACGCCGGATTCCAGCTGATGCAGTTGCGCGACCGCCAGTGGCGCTTCGCCCATGTCGATACCCATGACCGTGGCGCCGCGCTGGGCCATGGCTTCGCTGAGAATGCCGCCGCCGCAACCGACGTCGAGGACTTTCTTGCCGGCCAGGTTGACCCGCTCGTCAATCCAGTTGACCCGCAACGGGTTGATGTCGTGCAGCGGTTTGAATTCGCTTTCACGGTCCCACCAGCGATGGGCCAGGGCTTCGAATTTGGCGATTTCGGCGTGGTCGACGTTGCTCATGATCTATTCCTCGAAAAACTTGAAAAAGGCTGTAGCCGCGGAATCCGCTCCGCGGTGTTTACGATTCGGTGTGGCCGCTGATGCGCTGGCCCCAGGCCCGGGCAGTGACGCCCAGCTGTTGTTCGTCCAGGCGGGTCAGGCGCCGGTCGTCGAGTAACTGTTTGCCGGCGACCCACAGGTGTTTCACGCAGTCGCGGCCGGTGGCATAGATAAGCTGCGACACCGGGTCGTAGACCGGTTGCTGGGCCAGGCCGGACAGGTCGAACGCGACGATGTCCGCAGCCTTGCCGATCTCCAGCGAGCCGACCTGCGCCTCGATGCCCAGGGCACGGGCGCCGTTGAGCGTGGCCATGCGCAGCGCGCGATGGGCGTCCAGCGCGGTGGCCGAGCCAGCAACGGCTTTGGCCAGCAGCGCGGCGGTGCGGGTTTCGCCGAGCAGGTCGAGGTCGTTGTTGCTGGCGGCGCCATCGGTGCCGACGGCGACGTTCACGCCAGCCTGCCACAGACGCTCGACCGGGCAGAAACCGCTGGCCAGCTTCAGGTTCGATTCCGGGCAGTGGATCACGCTGGTGTTGCTTTCTACCAGCAATGCCAGATCGTCATCGCTGATCTGAGTTATGTGTACGGCCTGGAAGCGCGGGCCGAGCAGGCCGAGACGACCGAGACGGGCCAGTGGTCGCTCGCCGCGATGTTCCAGCGATTGCTGGACTTCGAAGGCGGTTTCGTGGACGTGCATGTGGATCGACGCGTCCAGCTCTTCGGCGATCACACGGATTTTTTCCAGGTTCTCGTCGCCCACGGTGTAGGGTGCATGTGGGCCGAAGGTGATCTTGATCCGTTCGTGATGCTTCAGGTCGCCGAACAGCTCGACGCCCTGACGAATTGCTTCATCGGCACTGGCGGCGCCGGGGATCGGGAAATCGAGGATCGGAATCGCGATCTGCGCGCGAATGCCGCTGTTGTGCACGCGCTCGCTGGCGACTTTCGGGAAGAAATACATGTCGGAAAAGCAGGTGATGCCACCCTTGATCTGCTCGGCAATCGCCAGATCGGTGCCATCACGGACGAAATCTTCATCGACCCATTTGGCTTCGGCCGGCCAGATGTGATTTTCCAGCCAGGTCATCAGCGGCAGATCGTCGGCCAGGCCACGGAACAATGTCATCGCCGCGTGGCCGTGGGCGTTGATCAGGCCCGGGCTGAGCAGCACGTCCGGCAACTCGCGGATTTCCGTGGCGTTACACTTCAATGCTTCGGCGCGCGGGCCGATAAACACGATGCGACCGTCGCGGATGCCCAGGCCATGCTCCTTGAGCACAACGCCTGCGGGTTCGACGGGTACCAGCCAGGTCGGCAGCAATAATAAGTCGAGCGCAATGGCAGGTTTCGGCATCGAGGGTCGGTTCCAGTGCTTTTGTAAAGGATGGCGAAGTATACCCGAGCGTCTTCGCGGGGGGATCGCTATAATCGGCGGCTTTTGTTCATGAGTGCGGGGTGAGGGATGCGCGATCGACTGTTGGCTGCGGAGAAAGTAAAGGCCATCGATTGGCGTGACGGCGCGCTTTACCTGCTGGATCAGCGTATTTTGCCGTTCGAGGAAACCTGGATTGCCTACACCAGCGCCGCCGGCGTAGCTGAGGCCATTCGCTCGATGGTGGTGCGTGGCGCGCCGGCCATCGGCATCAGTGCGGCTTATGGCATTGTGCTGGCGGCCCGTGCGCGGGTGGCCGAGGGCGGTGACTGGTACGCGGCGCTGGAGGAGGATTTCGCGCTGCTGGCCGATTCCCGCCCGACGGCGGTCAATCTGTTCTGGGCGCTCAATCGCATGCACGATCGACTGGATCGCCTGAAGGACAATGCCGATCCGCTGGCGGCGCTGGAAGCCGAGGCCATCGCCATTCATGAAAGTGATCGCGAAGCCAACCTGACCATGGCTCAGCTCGGCGTCGACCTGATCCGCAAACACCAGGGCAATGCCCAGGCGATTCTCACCCACTGCAATACCGGCGCCCTGGCCACTGGCGGTTTCGGTACCGCGCTGGGAGTGATTCGTGCGGCGTACCTGGAAGGCATGGTCGAGCGGGTTTATGCCGATGAAACCCGGCCATGGCTGCAGGGCTCGCGCCTGACCGCGTGGGAGTTGGCGAACGAAGGCATCCCGGTAACGCTCAATGCCGACTCGGCCGCCGCGCACATCATGAAAACCAAAGGCGTGACCTGGGTGATCGTCGGCGCTGATCGCATCACCGCCAATGGCGATGTGGCGAACAAGATCGGCACCTATCAACTGGCGGTCAACGCCATGCACCACGGCGTGCGTTTCATGGTGGTGGCGCCGAGTTCGACCATCGACATGCATCTGGCCAGTGGCGACGACATCCCGATCGAGGAGCGTGACGGCGCCGAGCTGCTGGAAGTCGGTGGCAAGCGCGTGGGGGCGGACGTCGAGGCGTTCAACCCGGTGTTCGACGTGACGCCGGCGGATCTGATCGATGCGATCGTTACCGAGAAGGGCATCGTCGAGCGACCGGATACGGCGAAGATGGCTCAGCTGATGTGCCGCAAGCGCCTGCATTGATGGGCTGTGGCGTCTGCAAGGACGCCATCGCCAGCAGGCTGGCTCCTACATTGATTGGTGTCGAACGCAAACCCTGTAGGAGTGAGCCTGCTCGCGATGGGGCCATCAAAGTCAATAAACATCTCCAAATCAAGCCCCAAATCTGCATTCAAAGAAGCTCTGAGCCTCTCTCGTCCCCTTTACGCCTGTCATCGGTCAACTAACTATGCTCCATGCGCATCTGGGGGATAGGTGCGTGGCGGCTCTTGTGATAACATCCGGCGTTTTCCGAGGCAGCTTCACGGAGCTGTCTTTACTGCGCAAATCCACGGTCCGAATTGTTGATTTGTCGTAAGTCGGCGCATGGCACTCAGCCTGCCCCGACGAGCTTCGTACATCCCATATGGATATGACGAAGTTTCACCAGAAAAAGGAATCAGGCTTCTCATGGGCGAACTGGCCAAAGAAATCCTCCCGGTCAATATCGAAGACGAGCTGAAACAGTCCTATCTCGACTACGCGATGAGCGTAATCGTCGGCCGTGCACTGCCGGATGCGCGCGATGGCCTCAAGCCCGTGCACCGTCGCGTACTGTTCGCGATGAGCGAGCTGGGCAACGACTTCAACAAGCCGTACAAGAAATCTGCCCGTGTTGTCGGTGACGTAATCGGTAAGTATCACCCGCACGGTGATACCGCGGTGTACGACACCATCGTCCGCATGGCTCAGCCTTTCTCCCTGCGCTACCTGCTGGTTGACGGTCAGGGCAACTTCGGTTCGGTCGACGGCGACAACGCTGCCGCCATGCGATACACCGAAGTGCGCATGACCAAGCTGGCGCACGAGCTGCTGGCCGACCTGCACAAGGAAACCGTGGACTGGGTGCCGAACTACGACGGCACCGAAATGATCCCGGCGGTGATGCCGACGCGCATCCCCAACCTGCTGGTCAACGGCTCCAGCGGTATCGCCGTGGGCATGGCGACCAACATTCCGCCGCACAACCTCGGTGAAGTCATCGACGGTTGCCTGGCCCTCATCGACAACCCTGAGCTGACCGTCGATGAGCTGATGCAGTACATCCCCGGTCCGGACTTCCCGACTGCCGCGATCATCAACGGTCGCGCCGGCATCATCGAAGCCTATCGCACTGGCCGCGGCCGCATTTACATGCGTGCCCGCTCGATCATCGAAGACATCGACAAGGTCGGTGGCCGTCAGCAGATCGTCATTACCGAACTCCCTTACCAGCTGAACAAGGCGCGTCTGATCGAGAAGATCGCCGAGCTGGTAAAAGAGAAGAAACTCGAAGGCATCACCGAGCTGCGCGACGAGTCCGACAAGGACGGTATGCGCGTCGTGATCGAACTGCGTCGCGGCGAAGTGCCTGAGGTGATCCTCAACAACCTCTACGCCCAGACCCAGCTGCAATCGGTATTCGGTATCAACATCGTCGCGCTGATCGACGGTCGTCCACGCATCCTGAACCTCAAGGATCTGCTGGAAGCCTTCGTCCGTCACCGTCGCGAAGTCGTCACCCGTCGTACCGTGTTCGAGCTGCGCAAGGCCCGCGAGCGTGGTCACATCCTCGAAGGCCAGGCCGTTGCCCTGTCGAACATCGACCCGGTGATCGCCCTGATCAAGGCGTCGCCGACCCCGTCGGAAGCCAAGGAAGCGCTGGTCAGCACGCCGTGGGAGTCCTCGGCGGTGGTAGCGATGGTGGAGCGTGCCGGTGCCGATTCGTGCCGTCCGGAAAACCTCGACCCGCAATACGGTCTGCGCGAAGGCAAGTACTTCCTGTCGCCAGAGCAGGCGCAAGCCATTCTGGAACTGCGTCTGCACCGTCTGACCGGTCTGGAACACGAGAAGCTGCTGGCCGAGTATCAAGAGATCCTCAACCAGATCGGCGAGCTGATCCGCATCCTCAACAGCGCCGTGCGCCTGATGGAAGTGATCCGCGAAGAGCTGGAAGTGATCCGCGCCGAATACGGCGACGTGCGCCGCACCGAGATTCTCGATGCGCGCCTCGATCTGACCCTGGGTGACATGATCCCGGAAGAAGAGCGCGTCGTGACCATCTCCCACGGTGGCTACGCCAAGACCCAGCCGCTGGCTGCGTACCAGGCTCAGCGTCGTGGCGGTAAAGGCAAGTCGGCGACCGGCGTCAAGGATGAGGACTACATCGCTCACCTGCTGGTCGCCAACAGCCACACCACGCTGCTGCTGTTCTCCAGCAAGGGCAAGGTGTACTGGCTGAAGACTTACGAAATTCCGGAAGCGTCCCGCGCCGCTCGTGGTCGTCCGCTGGTCAACCTGCTGCCGCTGGATGACGGTGAATACATCACCACCATGCTGCCGGTCGAGGAATACACCGAAGGTCACTTCATCTTCATGGCGACCGCCAACGGCACCGTCAAGAAGACCCCGCTGGAATCCTTCAGTCGTCAGCGCAGCGTCGGTCTGATCGCGCTGGAGCTGGACGAAGGCGACGTGCTGATCTCCGCGGCTATCACCGATGGCGAGCGCGAAGTGATGCTGTTCTCCGACGGCGGCAAGGTGACGCGCTTCAAAGAGTCCGATGTACGTGCCATGGGCCGTACCGCCCGCGGTGTGCGCGGCATGCGTCTGCCGGAAGGGCAGAAGCTGATTTCGATGCTGATCCCGGAAGAAGGCAGCCAGATCCTCACCGCTTCCGAGCGTGGTTATGGCAAGCGCACCGCGATCACCGAGTTCCCTGAGTACAAGCGTGGCGGCCAGGGCGTGATCGCCATGGTCAGCAACGAGCGTAACGGCCGTCTGGTCGGTGCGGTGCAGGTGCTCGACGGCGAAGAAATCATGCTGATCTCCGATCAGGGCACTCTGGTGCGTACCCGTGTCGACGAAGTGTCGAGCCTGGGTCGTAACACCCAGGGCGTGACCCTGATCAAACTGGCCAAGGATGAAACCCTGGTCGGTCTGGAGCGGGTTCAGGAGCCATCGGAAGTCGAAGGCGAAGAGCTGGAAGGTGAAGAGGGTGCCGTGTTCGAGGGGGATGTCGTGATCGACGACGTTGCCGAGGACCAGCAACTCGACGCCGCAGCTGACGAAGAGCCGCAGGAATAAGCGGACAAGCGAGGGGGCGGATGAAAATTCGCCCCCTTGTTATTTGTCCGGTATGAAACATCGGAGATCTCTTGTAGGAGTGAGCCTGCTCGCGATGCAGGCGCCGCGGTGCATCTGAACTACCGCAGTGATGTAATCGCGAGCAGGCTCACTCCTACAGGGTGATGCGCTTCCGGGCCGTTCCGGTGTCGACGATTAATGCGATTTAATGCGTGATATCAAATCAGAGCGAGATTGGATGTGAGCAAGCGAGCCTATAACTTCTGTGCCGGTCCTGCGGCGCTTCCTGAAGCTGTACTGCAACGTGCCCAGGGTGAACTCCTTGATTGGCACGGCAAGGGGCTGTCGGTCATGGAAATGAGCCATCGCAGTGATGAGTTCGTGTCCATTGCCACCCAGGCCGAGCAGGACCTGCGTGACCTGCTGAATATCCCGTCGAACTATAAAGTGCTGTTTCTGCAAGGTGGCGCCAGCCAGCAGTTTGCGCAGATCCCGCTGAATCTGTTGCCGGAAAACGGCAGCGCCGACTATATCGACACCGGTATCTGGTCGCAGAAAGCCATCGAAGAAGCCTCGCGCTACGGCCACGTCAACGTTGCCGCCACCGCCAAGCCTTATGATTATTTCGCCATTCCGGGCCAGAACGAGTGGAGCCTGTCGAAAGACGCCGCTTACGTTCACTACGCGCCGAACGAAACCATCGGCGGTCTGGAATTCCAGTGGATCCCGGAAACCGGCGACGTACCGCTGGTGGCCGACATGTCGTCGGACATTCTCTCGCGTCCGGTCGATATCTCGCGATTCGGCATGATCTACGCCGGCGCGCAGAAGAACATCGGCCCGAGCGGCATCGTCGTCAATATCATCCGCGAAGACCTGCTGGGCAAGGCGCGTTCGCTGTGCCCGACCATGCTCAACTACAAGGTCGCGGCCGATAACGGCTCGATGTACAACACGCCGCCGACCCTGGCCTGGTACCTCTCCGGCCTGGTGTTCCAGTGGCTGAAGGAGCAGGGCGGCGTCGAAGCGATTGCCAAGCTCAATGACGTCAAGCAGCGCACGCTGTACGACTTCATCGACGCCAGCGGTCTCTACAGCAACCCGATCAACAAGTCGGATCGCTCGTGGATGAACGTGCCGTTCCGTCTGGCTGACGATCGTCTGGACAAGCCGTTCCTCGCCGGTGCCGACGCGCGTGGCTTGCTCAACCTCAAGGGCCACCGCTCCGTGGGCGGTATGCGCGCCTCCATCTACAACGCCGTCGACATCACCGCCGTCAATGCGCTGGTGGCGTACATGGCTGAATTCGAGAAGGAACACGGCTGATGTCCGAGCAAGAACTCAAGGCACTGCGCGTTCGCATCGATGCTCTGGACAGCAAGGTCCTCGAGCTGATCAGCGAGCGTGCCCGCTGCGCCCAGGAAGTCGCGCGAGTAAAGATGGCCTCGCTGGCCGAAGGCGAAGTGCCGGTGTTCTATCGTCCCGAGCGTGAAGCTCAGGTGCTCAAGCGCGTGATGGAGCGCAATCAGGGGCCGCTGGGTAACGAAGAGATGGCGCGGTTGTTCCGCGAAATCATGTCTTCGTGCCTGGCGCTCGAGCAGCCGCTGAAAGTGGCTTACCTCGGCCCTGAAGGCACCTTTACCCAAGCGGCGGCCATGAAGCACTTCGGTCACGCGGTGATCAGCAAGCCGATGGCGGCGATCGACGAAGTGTTCCGTGAAGTGGCGGCGGGGGCGGTGAACTTTGGCGTGGTGCCGGTGGAAAACTCCACCGAAGGCGCGGTCAACCACACCCTCGACAGCTTCCTTGAACACGACATGGTGATCTGCGGCGAAGTCGAGCTGCGCATTCACCATCATTTGCTGGTCGGTGAAAACACCAAGACTGACAGCATCAGTCGCATCTACTCCCATGCGCAATCGCTGGCCCAGTGTCGCAAGTGGCTGGACGCGCATTACCCGAATGTCGAGCGCGTGGCAGTATCGAGCAACGCCGAAGCGGCCAAGCGGGTCAAGGGTGAGTGGAACTCGGCGGCGATTGCCGGCGACATGGCGGCAGGCCTGTATGGCCTGACCCGTCTGGCCGAGAAGATCGAAGACCGTCCGGACAACTCGACGCGCTTCCTGATGATCGGTAACCAGGAAGTGCCGCCGACCGGCGACGACAAGACCTCGATCATCGTTTCGATGAGCAACAAGCCCGGTGCGCTGCATGAGCTGCTGGTGCCGTTCCATGACAACGGGATCGACCTGACCCGGATCGAAACCCGTCCGTCGCGCAGCGGCAAATGGACTTACGTGTTCTTCATCGACTTCGTCGGCCACCACCGTGATCCGTTGATCAAGGGCGTGCTGGAAAAGATCAGTCAGGAAGCAGTAGCACTCAAAGTGCTGGGTTCCTACCCGAAAGCAGTTCTCTAAGGGCGGTAGCAAATGAGTGGCAACTTCCTCGCTCTGGCACAGCCGGGCGTGCAACAACTTTCGCCGTACGTTCCGGGCAAGCCTGTGGACGAACTGGCGCGCGAGCTGGATCTGGATCCGGCGAAAATCGTCAAACTGGCGAGCAATGAAAACCCGTTGGGCGCCAGTCCGAAAGCGCTGGCAGCGATTCGCGAAGAGCTGGCCGAGCTGACGCGTTATCCGGACGGCAACGGCTTTGCGCTGAAATCGCTGCTGGCCGAGCAGTGCCGCGTCGAGCTGAACCAGGTCACCCTGGGTAACGGTTCCAACGACATTCTGGAGCTGGTGGCGCGTGCCTATCTGGCGCCGGGCCTCAACGCCGTGTTCAGTGAGCACGCGTTCGCCGTTTACCCGATTGCGACCCAGGCCGTCGGCGCCGAGGCCAAAGTGGTTCCGGCCAAAGAATGGGGGCATGATCTGCCGGCGATGCTTGCGGCCATCGATGCCAATACCCGCGTGGTGTTCATCGCCAACCCGAACAACCCGACCGGCACCTGGTTCGGCGCCGAAGCGCTGGACGAGTTCCTGCAGGACGTGCCGGAGCACGTGCTGGTGGTGCTGGACGAGGCGTACATCGAATACGCCGAAGGCAGCGATCTGCCAGACGGTCTGGACTTCCTCGCGGCGTACCCGAATCTGCTGGTATCGCGCACGTTCTCCAAGGCCTACGGTCTGGCGGCGCTGCGCGTAGGTTATGGCCTGTCCACTGCGGTGGTGGCGGACGTGCTGAACCGCGTGCGCCAGCCGTTCAACGTCAACAGCCTGGCCCTGGCCGCGGCCTGTGCGGCGTTGAAGGACGAGGAGTATCTGGCGCAAAGCCGTCAGCTCAACGAATCCGGCATGCAGCAACTGCAGGATGGTTTCCGTGAGTTGGGTCTGAGCTGGATCGAGTCCAAAGGCAACTTTATTTGCGTCGACCTCGGTCAGGTGGCAGCGCCGATTTTCCAGGGCCTGCTGCGTGAAGGCGTGATCGTGCGTCCGGTGGCCAACTACGGCATGCCGAACCACCTGCGGGTGACCATCGGTCTGCCAGCGGAAAACAGCCGCTTCCTCGAAGCGCTGCGTAAGGTTCTGGCTCGTGGGTGATGTCACTGCTCTGCAATCTGCTGCACCTATGATCGGTCGCCTTGTGGTCGTCGGTCTGGGATTGATCGGTGGTTCGTTTGCCAAAGGCTTGCGTGAAAGCGGTATCTGCCGTGAGGTGGTCGGGGTCGATCTCGACCCGCAATCGCGCAAGCTGGCGGTCGAGTTGGGCGTGGTGGATCGTTGTGAGGATGACCTGATCGCTGCGTGTCAGGGCGCCGACGTGATTCAACTGGCGGTGCCGATTCTGGCCATGGAGAAGGTGCTGGCCCGTCTGGCGAGCGTCGATCTGGGTCAGGCGATTCTGACCGATGTCGGCAGCGCCAAGGGCAATGTGGTGCGCGCGGCGACCGAGGCGTTCGGCGGCATGCCGGCGCGTTTCGTCCCGGGGCATCCGATTGCCGGTTCCGAGCAGAGTGGGGTGGAAGCTTCCAATGCCGAGCTGTTCCGGCGGCACAAAGTGATTCTGACGCCGCTCGAGCAAACCGACCCGGCCGCACTGGCGGTGGTCGATCGCTTGTGGCGCGAACTGGGTGCCGACGTCGAGCACATGCAGGTCGAGCGCCACGATGAAGTGTTGGCGGCGACCAGTCATCTGCCGCACCTGCTGGCCTTCGGTCTGGTCGACTCGTTGGCCAAACGCAATGAAAACCTTGAGATCTTCCGTTACGCTGCGGGCGGTTTCCGCGATTTCACAAGAATCGCCGGAAGCGACCCGGTGATGTGGCACGACATCTTCCTCGCCAACCGCGAGGCTGTCCTGCGCACACTCGATACATTTCGCAGCGACCTCGACGCCTTGCGCGACGCGGTCGATGCAGGGGATGGGCACCAATTGTTGGGCGTCTTCACGCGCGCCCGGGTTGCCCGCGAGCATTTCAGTAAAATCCTGGCCCGCAGGGCCTATGTGGACGCTATGAATTCCAACGATCTGATTTTCCTGGCTCAACCTGGTGGCCGCCTGTCCGGTCGGATTCGCGTACCAGGTGACAAATCGATTTCCCACCGTTCGATCATGCTCGGCTCGCTGGCCGAAGGCGTGACCGAGGTTGAAGGGTTCCTCGAGGGCGAAGATGCCCTGGCGACCTTGCAGGCTTTTCGCGACATGGGCGTGGTCATCGAAGGCCCGCACCACGGTCGCGTGACCATTCACGGTGTCGGCCTGCACGGCCTGAAGCCGGCGCCGGGTCCGATCTATCTGGGCAACTCTGGCACTTCGATGCGTCTGTTGTCCGGCCTGCTGGCGGCACAGAACTTCGACAGCACCCTGACCGGCGATGCGTCGCTGTCCAAGCGTCCGATGAATCGCGTGGCCAACCCGCTGCGTGAAATGGGCGCGGTGATCGAAACCGCTGCCGAAGGTCGTCCGCCGATGACCATTCGTGGCGGTCACAAGCTCAAGGGTCTGACCTACACCATGCCGATGGCCAGTGCTCAGGTGAAATCCTGCCTGCTGCTGGCGGGCCTGTACGCCGAAGGCAAGACCACAGTCACTGAGCCGGCTCCGACCCGCGACCACACCGAGCGCATGCTGCGTGGTTTCGGCTATCCGGTGAGCGTCGATGGCGCCACGGCGTCGGTCGAATCCGGCGGCAAGCTGACCGCGACCCACATCGAAGTGCCGGGCGACATCTCGTCGTCGGCGTTCTTCCTGGTGGCGGCTTCGATCGCCGAAGGTTCCGAGCTGGTGCTGGAGCACGTCGGCATCAACCCGACCCGTACCGGTGTGATCGACATCCTGCGCCTGATGGGCGCTGATATCACCCTGGAAAACCAGCGTGAAGTCGGCGGCGAACCTGTAGCTGACCTGCGCGTGCGAGCGGCTAAACTGAAAGGTATCGAGATTCCGGAAGCGCTGGTGCCACTGGCCATCGACGAATTTCCGGTGCTGTTCGTGGCGGCGGCCTGCGCCGAAGGCCGTACCGTGCTGACCGGTGCCGAAGAGCTGCGCGTCAAGGAATCGGATCGTATTCAAGTCATGGCGGACGGCTTGCTGGCGCTGGGCGTCAAGTGCCAGCCGACCCCGGACGGCATCATCATTGATGGCGGCCAGATCGGTGGTGGCGAAGTGCATGGTCACGGTGATCACCGTATCGCCATGGCTTTCAGCGTCGCTTCGCTGCGCGCCACTGCCCCGATCCGCATTCATGATTGCGCCAACGTCGCGACGTCGTTCCCGAACTTCCTCGCGCTGTGCGCGCAGGTCGGCATTCGTGTGGCTCAAGAGGCTCAGTCGTGAAAAACATTGCACCGGTCATCACCATCGATGGGCCAAGCGGTTCGGGCAAGGGCACGGTCGCCGGGATCTTGGCCAAGCGTCTGGGCTGGAACCTGCTGGATTCCGGTGCGCTGTATCGCCTGCTGGCGTTCGCTGCGCACAATCATGGTGTCGACCTGACCAATGAAGAGCTGTTGAAGAAACTGGCCGCTCATCTGGATGTGCAGTTCATCGCGGCGACCGACGGTCAGCTGCAGCGCATCATTCTGGAGGGTGATGAAGTCAGCGATGTCATCCGCACTGAAAGCGTCGGTTCCGGTGCTTCTCAGGTGGCTGCATTGCCGGCAGTCCGCGAGGCGCTGCTGCAGCGCCAGCGTGCTTTTCAGGAGGTGCCGGGCCTGGTGGCCGATGGTCGTGACATGGGTACTGTGGTTTTTCCTGATGCACCGTTGAAGATTTTCCTCACCGCCAGTGCCGAGGAACGGGCGCGCCGCCGATATTTGCAGTTGAAGGGCAAAGTCGAGGGTGTTAGTCTGTCGAGTCTGCTAGATGAGATCCGTGCACGCGACGAGCGTGATACCCAGCGCGCAGTAGCCCCGCTCAAACCGGCGGCAGATGCGATACAGCTGGATTCCACGGAGTTGTCCATCGATCAGGTGCTTGAACGCATCATGAGCGAGATCGCCATTCGCGATATCGCCGGGTGACCAAGAAGGCCGCAGGGGACCAGTCATAGTCCTGCAGCGCTTCTTTTAAATGAAACTAACCCACGCCGTCTGGGGTGTGGAGATGGGCGTATTCTTCGCCCTCATCTACAGGAATTAAAATGAGCGAAAGCTTTGCGGAACTCTTTGAAGAAAGCCTAAAGACCCTGAACCTTCAGGCAGGCTCCATCATCACCGGTGTTATCGTTGATATCGATTACCAGGCTCGCTGGGTAACCGTTCACGCTGGTCTGAAGTCTGAAGCACTCATCCCGCTGGAACAGTTCTACAACGATGCTGGTGACCTGACTATCAATGTCGGTGACGAAGTTCACGTTGCTCTGGATTCGGTTGAAGACGGTTTCGGTGAAACCAAGCTGTCCCGTGAAAAAGCCAAGCGCGCTGAATGCTGGATCGTTCTGGAAGCAGCCTTCGCAGCTGAGGAAGTGGTCAAGGGCGTTATCAACGGTAAGGTTAAAGGCGGCTTCACTGTCGACGTTAACGGCATCCGTGCGTTCCTGCCAGGTTCCCTGGTTGACGTCCGTCCAGTGCGCGATACCACGCACCTGGAAGGCAAAGAGCTGGAATTCAAGGTCATCAAGCTGGACCAGAAGCGCAACAACGTTGTCGTTTCCCGTCGCAGCGTCCTGGAAGCCGAGAACTCCGCCGAGCGTGAAGCTCTGCTGGAATCCCTGCAGGAAGGCCAGCAAGTCAAAGGTATCGTCAAAAACCTCACCGATTACGGCGCATTCGTCGATCTGGGTGGCGTGGACGGCCTGCTGCACATCACCGACATGGCCTGGAAGCGCATCAAGCATCCTTCCGAGATCGTCAACGTTGGTGACGAAATCGACGTCAAGGTTCTGAAATACGATCGCGAACGCAACCGTGTTTCCCTGGGCCTGAAGCAACTGGGCGAAGATCCATGGGTTGCTATCAAAGCCCGTTACCCAGAAAGCACTCGCGTTACCGCTCGTGTAACCAACCTGACCGACTACGGCTGCTTCGCTGAGCTGGAAGAAGGCGTTGAAGGTCTGGTACACGTTTCTGAAATGGACTGGACCAACAAGAACATCCACCCTTCGAAAGTCGTACAAGTCGGCGACGAAGTGGAAGTCATGGTTCTGGACATCGACGAAGAGCGTCGTCGTATCTCCCTGGGCATCAAGCAGTGCAAGTCGAACCCATGGGAAGACTTCTCTGGCCAGTTCAACAAGGGCGACAAGATCTCCGGCACCATCAAGTCGATCACCGATTTCGGTATCTTCATTGGTCTGGACGGCGGCATCGACGGTCTGGTTCACCTGTCCGACATCTCCTGGAACGAAGTGGGCGAAGAAGCCGTACGTCGTTTCAAGAAGGGCGACGAGCTGGACACCGTCATCCTGTCGGTTGACCCAGAGCGCGAGCGCATCTCCCTGGGCATCAAGCAACTGGAAAGCGATCCGTTCTCCGAGTACGTCTCGGTTAACGACAAAGGCGCTATCGTTACTGGCACCGTGAAAGAAGTTGACGCCAAAGGCGCCATCATCGTTCTGGCTGACGACATCGAAGCGACCCTGAAAGCCTCCGAAATCAGCCGTGACCGCGTTGAAGACGCGCGCAACGTTCTGAAAGAAGGCCAGGAAGTTGAAGCCAAGATCATCAGCGTTGATCGCAAGAGCCGCGTGATCCAGCTCTCGATCAAGTCGAAAGACGATGCTGAAGAGAAAGAAGCTATCCAGAGCCTGAAATCGGCTCCGGCGGCTGAAGGCGAAGCAGACACCACTATGGCTGCACTGCTGCGTCAAGCAATGGCCAAACAGAACTAAGTTCTGCTTGATCATGAAAAAGGGCGACTTCGGTCGCCCTTTTTTTGTGCCTGTGATTTGGTGGAGAAGGGTGATTGGGCTGTATCGGGTTTGTCGTGAAACCAATCCTTCCGCCTGGTTGTCTGTTTCTTTAATCGGATCAATCGCCTATTCGCGACTAAGCTGAGTATTAGTCGTGCAGTAGTCGGGCATTGCCTGGCATAAGGAAGTGGATGAACAGATTTATTGTCTTGATGGCGTTGTTGGTTTTGGCTGGCTGTACCACGAGTGCCAAGACTCATGCTGTGCGAGGTGCCAGTGGTATAGAAATTGACTGCTCTGGTCTGGGGTCAGGGTGGGAAAAATGTCAAAGGCGCGCGGCGAAGGAGTGCAAGGGGGCGGGTTACAGGGTGATCACCCGATCTGATCAGGCGAAGGATGAAGATGAGTATCCGTTCGGCTTCAATCCCGCAGGCTACGTCACTCGAACCATGCTCGTGATGTGTCGCTGAATGCGCTCTGACCCGGTTTGGTGCTTTTTTGAGTAATGAAAACGGGTGTAACGATGCCGAGAAAGATATGTCAATCCCTGGGCTGTTCAAAATCTTCCGGGCGTGCTAAAACCTTTCAAGCGCTGATCTAGCTGCTTGAAAAAGAAGGGAAAAATATGACGAAGTCGGAGTTGATCGAACGAATTGTCACCCATCAAGGGCTACTCTCATCCAAGGATGTGGAGCTGGCCATCAAGACCATGCTTGAACAAATGTCCCAGTGCCTGGCTACCGGTGATCGCATCGAGATCCGTGGGTTTGGCAGCTTTTCTCTGCACTACCGCGCGCCGCGCGTCGGTCGTAACCCTAAGACCGGTCAATCCGTTAGTCTCGACGGAAAATTCGTTCCACACTTCAAGCCGGGTAAAGAGCTAAGGGATCGAGTCAATGAAGATGAAGTTGAAAATTCTTAAGCGCTCGGCCTGGTTCCAGGAGTGCATGAAATGAAAAAAAAACTAACCATTTTGTTGGTATTCTTGGTCGTTTTGATTGTACTCGGTTTTACACTTGAGAATCAGCAGTCTGTAGAATTGGTGTTTTTAGGAGTGCCGACTCCGCGATTACCTATTTCTCTTTTAATCATTTTGACGTTGCTGATTGGCATGCTGGTTGGACCAGCGCTACGGACACTGTTTTTATTGCGGCGTAGGCATGGAAGAAATTTGAATCAGGCTCACATGCGTGATCAATAACCTCCTGAGATTGGGGGAGGGTGGCGCCGTTTCTGATTGTTGATTGGCTGCAAATTCGGGTCGGGTTTGATCTCTTGAACAATTAAATCATGAAAAATAATGTTCAGCGCGAATTCCCTGAAGTGGGTAATCTCCTGATATAAATAGAGGGTATGGCGGTTGTATGCAAAATAATCATGGATCTCAATCCAGAAATGATGAAATCGATCTTTATGAAATTTTTTCAGAGATGTTCTCTCAGAAAAGACTGATTTTTTTGATAACGCTTATATGCCTTTTGATAGCAGTTATCTATGCATATTTAGCCAAACCTGTTTACGAGGCGCGTGCCTTTGTTTTGCCGCCGAAGCAAAGTGATATCGTTGCGCTGAATTTTGGGCGTGGCAAAAAATCTGATATGGATCCATTTACGGTTAAAGAAGTCTATTCGGTTTATCTTCGAAATCTGCAATCCGAATCATTGAAGCGCGAACTTTTTTTGAATATGTATCTGCCAACTTTGACGGAGGCAGAGCAAAAACAGTCTCAAGAAATGCTGTATGCACAATTCGCTTCGAAACTCTTGATTGCACCTAGTGCGAAGGATTTACCCGATCGTTACTCGGTTTCTTTCCAAGGCCGCAGTGCAAGCCAGGTCGCAGAATGGGTCGACATGTATGTCAAGAAAGCGGGTGAAGCTACCAAGCAGGAAATAATTCAAAATGCTCAGCGAGAAGTTCAGGTTCTTGCCGGCGACCTTGAGCGGCAAATTTCAATTCGCCGAGAGAAGGGTCTTGCGATTCGCAATGACTGGATCGTCAAATTGAAAGAGGCCTTGCGAGTTGCAGAAGAAATTAATCTTGAAAAGCCGCTGATTATATCAGGGAATCTTTCCGCTGAAATGTCCGGGAGTATGGAAGGTCAGCTAATCTATATGCGCGGTACAAAGGCATTAAAAGCTGAGATCGAAAATCTTGAATCCCGTGAAATAGAAGACCCTTTCATTGACGGGTTGCGCTCCCTGGAGTCTCGTTTGGATTATTTCAAAGGGATGAAGGTAACGCCTGAATCGATTTCTGTTTATCGAATGGATGGCGCAATATATTCGCCTGATTTTCCGATTAAGCCGAATAAAATACTGATCCTGCTCGAAGGGTTATTTGTCGGTGTCGTTTTAAGCTTGCTCATCGCATTTGTCAGGGTGTTTATCGCTAAAGGTCGCGCCAAGGCTTTGAGCTACCTTTAGATTTTTACTATCAGGCTGAGCTACAGTTCGATGCTGTAGTGCAGTCTGAAACAAATAAGTTATGCAATGATGCCTGCTCTTCAAATCAATCCTCCAACCAGTCTCTAATTCCCTTCGCACTGCTCGCTTTGAGTGGACTTCCATGGCGCAATGTCATCGTGAATCTGTAACCTTGGGATGATCAAGATCTATATTACTCCCTGTAATTCTCCAAATTTCGGGCTTGTTTTTTGAGGAATTCTATGGGTTAAAATCGTTAGCCTGCTATCTAAAAAAATCCGTCGCGCCCTAATTTCAATTAACAGAAGTACTCCAGTGGTCGTATAATTGGCGGCCAAAGGGCGTTAAATCGACTGATAGCAGGGATAGATTGCCCGCTAGGCTATACAGCCATGGAATTATCAAACGAGAGCGAGAGTGCTGGCCCATGAGCAGCCCCGCCACATGAGGAGGTGCTAGCAATGCAAGTCGAAATGATGCAAGAAATGCATTGGTGGAAACCTGATCGAGTGACCCGTCGACGCAATGCAGTTTTATATTTCTGCTTGCTTCGTTCATGCTCGCTCAGCCTCGATCTGGTCTGATACGTGAATATCGTTGCAATAACAGGGCGCGAGACCCAAGCGAGTGCTCGGCTCGAGGGCTGGCGATCACTCGATCAGCCTGCCTTTGCAGTGAAATCAAAATACAGCGGTTCCGCTGGAAAAAAAGTCCTCTATGCTGCGCTTTTCAGGCTACCTGCGCAATATGGTGCTCGGCGAAGTCAGCGTACTCAGGAGAATCCGGTATATAAGCGTAATTCACTTATACCTCCTCTGACCCGATATATGGAAATATGCTCGGTGAGTTCGGGGTTGTTCGGATTTATCAAGAACAAATTCATAGGATAATTTAGGCTTTAATTATGTATCAACTAAAAGATATTAAACTTGCCATTATTGGCTTGGGGTACGTGGGGCTGCCATTAGCAGTAGAATTTGGCAAGCGCCGGGCTGTTGTAGGATTCGATATTAACCAGTCGCGTATTGCCGCGCTCCAGGCAGGCCACGATTCAACGCTGGAAGTGGACAACGAAGAGCTGAAACAGGCCAAGCATCTTCGCTTCAGTCATGACCTTGATACACTTGTAGACTGCAATGTATTCATCGTAACTGTTCCAACGCCTATCGATCAGTACAAGCAACCCGATCTGACGCCGTTGATCAAAGCTTCCGAGACCATCGGTAAAGTTTTGAAAAAAGATGACATCGTCATTTATGAGTCTACTGTTTACCCGGGTGCAACGGAAGAAGATTGTGTACCTGTCCTCGAACGCGTCTCAGGATTGAAATTCAATGTGGATTTTTTTGCTGGTTACAGTCCTGAGCGAATCAATCCTGGTGATAAAGAGCACCGTGTTACCACAATCAAAAAGGTAACGGCGGGATCAACACCTGAAGTGGCTGATCTTGTTGATAATCTATATAACGAAATCATCACTGCGGGAACCCACAAAGCCAGCAGTATTAAAGTGGCTGAAGCTGCGAAGGTTATCGAAAATACCCAGCGGGACGTCAATATTGCGCTGATTAATGAATTGGCGATCATTTTTAATAAGATGGGGATCGATACTGAGGCGGTATTGCAGGCCGCCGGCACGAAGTGGAATTTCTTGCCATTCCGTCCAGGTTTGGTGGGTGGTCATTGTATCGGCGTAGATCCTTACTATTTGACACATAAGGCTCAAGCCATAGGCTATCACCCTGAAATCATCCTCGCTGGCCGTCGCCTGAATGATGGTATGGGGGCCTATGTAGTATCTCAGCTCGTGAAAGCTATGTTGAAGCGCCGGATTCACGTTGATGGTGCACGTATTCTGATAATGGGGCTAACATTTAAAGAGAACTGCCCTGATCTTCGCAATACGCGCGTCGTAGATATAATTGCCGAGTTGAAAGAGCATAATATCGAGGTTGACGTATTTGATCCTTGGGCAGACAGTGCAGAGGCTCAGCATGAGTATGGAATTACGCCAATCACTCAGCTAGCGAAAAATGCTTATGATGGCATTGTCGTGGCCGTTGCTCACAACGAATTCAAATCGTTGGGTGTAGAAAAAATACGCTCTTTCGGTAAGCCTGAACACGTGCTTTACGATCTTAAGTACCTACTTGATAGCTCGGAGTCCGATATTCGTTTGTAAATTCCGGTTCTTAATCGCCCAAGTATCGACTTGGGCTTTAACCAACATTATTTGAATCGAATTATATGACACGCTACGAAGTTTTATTAAAAGATCTACCGCTGGCTCAAAAAAAATGGCTCATTAGTGGTGTTGCCGGATTTATCGGGTCGAATCTGCTCGAGACTTTGCTCAAGCTCGATCAATTCGTCGTCGGTCTGGACAATTTTGCAACTGGTCACTTGCATAATCTTGAGGAAGTCAAGCAACAGGTAAGCTCGGAGCAATGGTCGCGCTTCAAGTTGATAGAAGGTGATATTCGGGATCTGGAGGCCTGTAATGCCGCTTGTTCAGGTGTGAACTATGTTTTACACCAAGCGGCGCTCGGATCGGTCCCTCGCTCTCTGAATGATCCTGTCACCACCAATTCGACTAATATAGATGGTTTCTTGAATATGTTGGTGGCAGCGCGAGACGCAAAGGTCGAAAGCTTTACATATGCGGCAAGTAGTTCAACTTATGGTGATCATCCAGGCTTGCCAAAAGTTGAGGACGTGATTGGCAAACCGTTGTCTCCCTACGCGGTCACAAAATACGTTAATGAACTTTACGCAGACGTTTTCGCTCGCTGCTATGGATTTAAGACAGTTGGCTTGCGCTATTTTAATGTTTTCGGTAAGCGCCAGGATCCAGCAGGGGCATATGCAGCAGTAATACCGAAATGGACTGCTTCGATGATCAGGGGTGAAGACGTTTTCATTAATGGTGATGGTCAGACTAGTCGGGACTTCTGTTTTATCGAAAATACAGTTCAAGCGAATCTCTTGGCTGCGACGACTAAAGATGAAAAAGCGCTGAATCAGGTATACAACGTCGCAGTCAGCGGTCGCACAGATCTTAATTTGCTTTTTGCAACGCTGAAATCGGAGTTGGCGCTAAATGGGGTGGATTACACAAAAGAAGCCGTTTACCGTGATTTCCGGGCTGGTGATGTTCGTCATTCGCAAGCCGATATTACCAAAATCAGTGAGCTTTTAGGCTATGTACCAGCATTCGGAATTGAGCAGGGTATCGCTAAGGCCATGCCTTGGTATGTGGCTTTTTTGAAATGAATTGATATTGGCTGGAGAGTTATTGTGGCATATCTAGGTGTCAGCCAATTACAAGCGAGTGATGAGGTATGTATTTCTAAACTTGAGCTGGGAAGACAGTTTATGTCAGAAAGAAGCTCATTGGTTAAATGTTAATGTAGTGGTATCTAGTACGCTCTCATGATGAGTCGTAAATAATGGGGAAAATATGATTCCGTTTAATAAGCCTCCTTATACTGGAAATGAAGATCGGTATGTAATGGAAGCCATGCGTAGCTCTAAGATTTCCGGCGACGGTCATTATAGTGGGCTGTGTCATCAATGGTTTGAACACAGTACCTCCTGCTTCAAGGCATTATTGACTCCATCGTGTACCCAAGCTTTAGAGATGGCAGCTATATTGATTGATATTCAGCCGGGTGATGAGATCATCATGCCCAGCTATACGTTTGTCAGTACAGCCAACGCATTTGTGCTGCGTGGTGCAAAAATCGTATTCATCGATATCCGAAAAGATACTATGAATATTGATGAGACGCTTATTGAGTCAGCTATTACCTCAAAAACCAGAGCCATAGTACCAGTCCATTATGCGGGCGTAGCTTGCGAAATGGACACCATCATGGAAATTGCTGAGCGACATAAGCTCTTCGTTATTGAAGATGCTGCCCAAGGGCAGAATGCTACTTATAAAGGTCGCGCCCTCGGAAGTATTGGGCATCTTGGTGCGTACAGCTTTCATGAGACCAAGAACTATACAAGTGGTGGCGAAGGTGGATTATTGCTGATCAATGATCAGAGGTTTGTTGGTAGAGCGGAAATTATTCGCGAAAAAGGCACTAATCGCAGCCAATTTTTCCGCGGTATGGTAGATAAATATAGTTGGGTAGATATCGGTAGCAGTTATCTTCCATCGGAATTGCAAGCTGCATTCCTGTGGGGGCAACTGGAAAAGGCCGAAGAGATCAAAAATAATCGCTTATTAACTTGGAACTCCTATTATTCCAAGCTTGCTCCGCTTGCGTCCACAGGCGCAATAAGCCTGCCTTTTGTACCCTCCGAATGTGAGCATAATGCTCATATGTTTTATCTCAAAGTTGAAGAGCTGGATGTTCGCACCCGGTTGCTGAAGCATCTCAGTGAACGGAAAATTCACGCTGTATTCCATTATGTTCCTTTACACTCTGCTGTATGTGGAGAGCGCTACAGCCGGTTTCATGGCTCCGATGTAAACACCACAAAAGAAAGCGAGCGCTTGATTCGTTTGCCTATTTGGTTTGGTATCAGTGAAAGCGAAGTAGACCAAGTAGTAAAGGCGGTGCAGGAGTTCTTTAGTTGAATTTTAGAACGGTTTCTGTCTATGCAGTGGGAACTGCTCTAGGAGCCGTACTTAGCCTGTTATCCTTACCATTACTGGCGTGGCTGTTCCCTCCGGATGATGTAGGGCGCATAGCACTTTTTCAGCTCTCGCTTTCGTTGATTGTGGTGTTTTTTTCTTTTGGGCTTGATCAGTCGTACGTGAGAAATTTCAACGAAGTGAATGATACTAGTAGATTGGCCAGGAGTTGTTTGATTCCTGGTTTTTCTGCATTGTTACTATCGATAAGCCTGGCCAGTTTTTATGCTGAAATATTTACCTGTTGGCTCTTCGAAATTAAAAGCCAATTATTATTCGCGATTTTTTTAGTGTCGGCTGTAATATTGTATTTTGAGCGATTTCTTTCTGTGTTTTTAAGAATGAAAGAGTTGTCATTTGCGTACAGTATGACCAGGGTGTTTCCCAAGCTGCTATTCTTGCTGCTTGTCTTATGCGTGTATTTTTTTCCGGAACTGAATAATTTCATCGCTTTGGCAAGTATGCAGGGTTTGAGTTGGTTGCTTGTTGTTTTGATAATGGCGTTTTATCTGTGCATTGAATATCGAGCTTCGGATAACGGGACGCAAAAAAATGTTGGTGTGAAGGCATTGTTTTATTTCGGCTTTCCATTAATGTTGAACGGCCTGGCCTTTTGGGGGTTGAGCTTTTTAGACAGAATAATGCTAAAGCAACTCTCTTCGCTGTCAGAGCTGGCTGTTTATTCAATCGCTTCGACATTGGCAGGAGTGGCGATTCTTTTTCAGCAGATATTTACAACTATTTGGCATCCGATGATCTACAAGTGGGTCGCGGATGGTGTTGCTGAGGAAAAGGTTGGTGACGTAATAGAATTGGTTCAGCTCATATCATTGGTGTTAATTGCTGTAGTTGCGTTATTTTCGTTTATAGTCAGCTGGTTGCTACCAGAGTCTTACGCTGCAACCCGCTTCATGCTTCCGGCATGCATGGTGCCTCCGCTATTTATAATGGTTGCCGAGGTTTCTGGAGTGGGCATTAGTATATCCAGGAGAACACGTTATCTACCCATGGTCACTGTGATCAGTATGCTTCTCAATCTTGTGTTGAATTACATACTTATTCCGCAGTTTGGTGCTGGAGGCGCTGCAGCGGCAAGTGCTATTGCGTTCCTGCTTTATATTTTCTTGAGGGCGGAGGTTTCAAACCTGTTATGGGTCCGGTTTCCACACGGGAAATTTTTCATTTGTTCATCTTCGGTAGTCTTCGTATCTGTAGTTGTTGCCTTATACGGTGATGGACTTGGTTTTATCCCGTACTTAATGTGGTTTGGCGTATTGATTTTGAGTGCTGTTTTTTACGCAAACAAATTTCTTTATTTGTTCTCGCTAGTGAGAGGTCGGCTGTAAATGTTATTTGTACATGGTTCTCTGGCGATGGGTGGTATAGAAACATTCTATGTGCGGATGGCGCAAGCTCGAAAAGAACAAGGGCTGGCTACAAAAATTGTGCTGTTGTCACAGGAATCAAAAAGCAACAAGGAGCTAGTAGGTAAAGCTCGAGAATGTGCTGATGTTTACTTTCTGGAAGATTTCATACAGCCGGTTTTTGCGCAATCCTGGAGTATTTTTTACCAGTTCTCTCTGCTGTATCCTCTCCGAAGCGAAATTGTAAAGGAAATTGTAGATTCCGTTGAGTCAGCTCATGTGTCTAATGGTTTTTGTGCACACATGGTTTTGCGACTTGCCTCTTCGGTGGGTCGAGAACTTCCAATTTCCATTGGTCTGTACCATTCAATGGAGTTTTGTTGGGGGCGTAAGTTAAATAGGTTACCTTTTTTTGAAAAATGTAATCGCGACTTTTTTAACATGCTGCATAAACACAATGCGTTGATGTTTTTCAACGAGAAAATGGTTGAGTTTTATTTCAGTATGACCGGTAAAGACTTCAGTAATGTACATGTCTTTCCATTAGGAGTCATTGATCAACGGAAGGAAGCGCAGCCAAAGATTTTCAGCAATTGTCTGAAAATAGGTACTGTTGGGCGGCTTGTTGACTTTAAGACTTATAATATTTGGATGCTTGATGTTGTCGATAAAATCATGGATGAAGGGATTGAAGTCAGCTATGACATCTATGGAGAAGGTCCGTTAAAGGAAAAAATCTCTGAAAGGATTAGTGAACTCAAGTTAGATGCCGTGATTAAGTTAAAGGGTGGCTTTAACTATTCCGAATTTTCAAACGTTGTAGCGGGTTTTGACATTTTTGTCGGTTCTGGTACAGCACTGATCGAAGCCTCTGGCTTGGGTGTTCCGGCAATCGTCGGTATAGAGAGCATTACTGAAGCTGAAACGTATGGTTTCTTCAGTGAGATTCCTGGTTTTTCTTATAACGAAGATAATCTCTATCCAAAAAAAGATGTCATGAATCTACTTCTGGATTTTTATAATAGTTCAGAAGGTGAGAAGGCTTTGCTTAGTCATGCGCACATAAAGAAATCAGAAATATTTTCGATGGGGGCGTGTGTAGAAAATTTCTCTAAGGTGAATGGCTTTGCTGTGCTGAAGTCCTCGCTAGGCAATAGACAGTCATGGTTGTTCCGGATTTTATACACGGCGAGTGTTGGTACTTACTCTGTGCGGCTGAAGTTGGCAGGTAAAACGTTAAGTCAGGTTGTCAGTTCAGCAGAGTGATCGCGCTGTTTATAGTAATTATAGTAATGCTTGATTCAGGTGCAATAAGTGGACAATTTAAAAGTTATAAAGTTCAAATCCACGCCCCTTTATACGGTTGCGTCTTTTTTGCTTGCGCTTATCTTCGCCTCGGTTCTCGCATCGCTACCCGTAGATGCATTTGTAGATCGGGACAATTATCTGCTTTATGTTGAAAACTCTTCAGAGCTAATAACTCGTGGATTAAATGAAGGGCTGGCTCATTTTTTTACAAATGAGCCATTTTGGCTTTTTGTGAATATGTTGCTTTCTCTGGTGTTAAATGACCAGGAAACTGTGCGTGTTATTATATTCTTCTCGGCCTTTGTCAGTTCTTATTTGATTCTGAAGATAGACAGTCGGTTTTTTTTCGTTCTGTTTCTCTTTCTTCTTTTGCCTCAGGTTCTAAAAAATTACGTGATTCATCTACGTCAGGGGTTCTGTGTTTCTGTATTTTTGTTGGGGTGGTTTGCTGGTGGCAAGTACTCCCGTAACTTACTGATACTGCTCACCCCATTTATTCATGCTTCGTTTTTCTTTGTGGTTGCCGTCTATTATTGCAATGTATGCTTGCGCCTTCTAAAATTCTCTTCCGGATTGCGGGTGATGTCATTTGCATTGGTGGGGTGCGCTGCATCGCTCTTGACGCTTGCTCTTGCTTCCAGCCTTGGGGCACGTCAGGCGGGGGTTTATGGAGAGAATAACTTAGAGATAAGTGGTTTGGGGTTTGTTTTCTGGAGTGCGGTTGCATTTGTTTATTTTTCACAGGGTAAAGAATTCATAAAAGAAAACGGATTTCAAATAGGGATGCTGATTTTCTATCTTTCGACCTATTTCTTTCTTCCGGTGTCTGCGAGGATTTTTGAAAGTGCGCTAATTTTGATTCTGGTATCTGGACTACAGTTGACGTTCTGGAGATTGCAAGCTTATTTGTTGCTTTTTTTGTTTTATTTTGTTATGCAGTGGTATCCAAGATTCTTCCAGCCTGGACTCGGTTGGGGAGTCGAAAATTATATGTAGTGAATGGATTTAGAGTTTCCAGTTTATATATTTTCTTCAAGTCGTCATCAGGCGGTTAAATCAGGGATACTTAGAACCAATGTGTGGCTTTTCCGGATTTTTTACACCCAAAGCGGATGCTTCCAGCTCCACGGATTTGCTCAAAAAAATGGGCGACACGCTTTTGCATAGAGGACCTGATGATCATGGTGAGTGGTTGGGGGCGGAGGGGCGCATCGGCCTTTCGCATCGCCGACTCGCGATTGTCGACATCTCGGCTGCAGGTCATCAGCCAATGTCTTCCCAATGCGGCCGCTATGTCATCGCTTTTAATGGTGAGATCTACAATCATCTGGATTTGCGCGAGAAACTGATTACTGAGGGGTGGACAGAAGCTTGGAAAGGCCATTCCGATACCGAAACCCTGCTTGCCTGTTTTACGTGCTGGGGAGTTGAAAAGACACTCGTCGCTACAGTGGGGATGTTCGCCATTGCTCTGTGGGATTTGCAAGATCGTAAGCTCACCTTGGCGCGCGATCGACTTGGAGAAAAACCACTCTATTGGGGATGGCAAGGTGATGTACTGCTATTCGGTTCCGAGCTTAAGTCGCTAAAAGTGCATCCGTCATTCAAGGCAGAAATTAATCGTGATGCGATTTCTTTGTTTATGCGCCATAACTATATTCCTGCCCCATTGAGTATTTACCAAGGAATACAAAAGCTGCTGCCGGGGCACTATGTCAGTATAAAAGTTGAAGATTTTTCCAAGAGTTGCCAGCCGCGTGCTTACTGGAAACTCAACGACGCTATCAATAACGGATTAAAAAAACAGTTCGCAGGGTCCGATGTCGAGGCGATAGATGCTTTGGAGCACCAGTTAAATAAAAGCATTCAAGGGCAGATGCTTTCTGATGTGCCGCTCGGTGCTTTTTTGAGTGGTGGAGTGGACAGTAGTACAATTGTTTCACTAATGCAGGCCCAAAGTAGTCGGCCTGTCAAGACGTTTACTATCGGTTTTAATGAGCCAGGTTATAATGAGGCAGAGCATGCGCTGGCTGTGTCAGAGCATTTGCGCACGGAACATTCGGAAATCTATGTCGGTTCCAATGATGCGTTATCGTTGATTCCAAAATTACCACATATTTATTGTGAGCCATTTGCTGATAGTTCGCAAATACCTACCTTTCTTATCAGTCAAATGGCTCGGGAGCATGTGACGGTATCTTTAAGTGGCGATGCTGGTGATGAGCTTTTTGGTGGTTATAACACTTATCAAATGTCGCCCAAAATATGGAACAATCTGAGCAAAGCACCGCTTCCGTTGCGCCAGGGGCTTCAAACATTGCTGGCAGCAGGACCTGTGCCGGAAAAGCTAAAGAAATTATCCAATGTTATGCCTTCAACAAGTGGCGAAGACTTTTATCGTCGTTTGATCAGCCATTGGCAAAATCCCGATGAGCTTGTTCTAGGGGGGCATGAACCGATGACTATTCTGAATAACTGCAACGACTGGCCTGCCACTGATAGTTATCAGAATTGGATGATGGCTATTGATTCAGCGACTTATATGGTCGACGATATCCTGGTCAAGGTTGATCGCGCTGCGATGGCTAACAGTCTCGAGACGCGCGTTCCCATGCTCGATCATCGGGTTGTGGAGTTCGCATGGACGCTACCTTTGCATATGAAAATTCGTAATGGGAAGGGAAAATGGATTCTCCGTGAGGTGCTGTATCGCCACGTTCCTCGGGAGTTGATCGAACGCCCGAAAAAGGGTTTTTCAATTCCTGTTGGCGCCTGGCTTCGAGGGCCGTTGAAGGATTGGGCCGAGACTTTACTTGGTGAGGTGCGATTGAGGAATGAGGGATTCTTCAGCGTTCCCCTAGTCAGGAAGATCTGGTCGGAGCACTTGAAAGGCAGGGTGGATCATTCCACCAAGCTTTGGAGCATTTTGATGTTCCAAGCCTGGTATGAGGTACAGGCTTAATGAGAGTAGTGCATGTAATCATCGGCTTGAACGTCGGTGGGGCAGAGCTGATGCTTCAGCGACTGGTTGGATCTTTCCGGGATGATACTGCGCAGGAGCATTTTGTCATATCCCTCACTGATCTCGGGAAAGTTGGTCCGCAGCTTCAAAAACAGGGCATTAACGTCATTATGATGGGAATGCGTGGGATATATGATATCCCTAAAGTGATGTATAAACTTTATCGCTTCTTTCGCCTCAATCGGCCGGACATCGTGCAAACCTGGATGTATCACGCCGATCTGATTGGCGGGGTAGCGGCGCGTTTAGCGGGTATTCGAAATGTAATTTGGGGAATTCGAACGACCGATGTTGGCGGAGGCGTCAGTCGCGTAACACGGCTGATAAGGAAAGTGTGCGCTGCTCTTTCGAGCAGTATCCCTAGAGTCATTGTGTGCGCTGCCGAAGCTTCTCGCAAGGCTCATGTAAATATCGGCTATGACAATAGCAAGATTATCGTTATCCCCAATGGATTTAATCCAGAGGTGCTAACGGCCACCACGGAAGAGCGAAACTCCATTCGCGCTGCTGCGCTCTTTGCTTCTGGCGATTTAGTCGTTGGAAGTTTGGGTAGATATAATCCCGACAAAGACCATGAAAATTTCGTGAGAGCGGCACTTCTGATATGCGCCGAAAGTCCGAATGTCAAGTTTTTGCTGGTCGGACGTGACCTGAATCGTGACAATAAGACGTTGATCTCGTGGATAGAGGCTTCCGGCTATTCTGATCGTTTTGTATTGCTTGGTGAAAGACGTGATGTTGCAGCTTGCCTGAAAGCAATGGATATCTTTTGTCTTCACTCTCGAACGGAGGGCTTCCCCAATGTTTTGGGGGAGGCCATGACTGTCGGACTGCCTTGCGTAGCTACCCATGTAGGTGATGCGGCGTTCTTGCTCGATGAAACAGGTATCGTAGTGGAGCCCGAAAACTGCGAGGCATTGGCGGAAGGATTACGTAAGCTTATCGCGTTTAATCATAACGAACGCTTGGCGTTGGGTGAGAAAGCTCGTCAAAGAGTTCTCGATAATTTCACGATGGACTGTGCGAAGGCGCGCTTCACCAAAGTGTATGAGCAAATTAGCGCAAGCAAGGAATTTCATTGATGTGTGGGTTCACCGGTTTTTTCAGTGCACATTCAAATTTTGAGCTGGAACCCATCATCACGAAGATGAACGATGCGATTACCCACCGTGGTCCGGACGACTCGGGCATATGGGTAGATCCCTCGGTTGGTTTGGCATTGGGGCACCGTCGACTTGCCATCGTCGATCTTTCCCCGGCCGGGCATCAGCCTATGCATTCGATCAACGGACGTTATGTCATCGTTTTCAATGGTGAGATCTACAACCACCACGAGCTCCGGGAGCGGTTGGTTGAGGACGGTTGCGAGTTGGAGTTGCGTGGGCATTCCGATACCGAGGTTTTACTGAATTGTCTGATTTTCTGGGGAGTGGAGGAAACACTCAAGGCTGCGGTCGGGATGTTTGCTTTTGCATTCTGGGACAAGCAGCAAAACCTCTTGACGCTGGCTCGAGATCGATTGGGGGAGAAGCCGCTTTATTACGGATGGCAGAATAATTCGCTGCTGTTTGCCTCCGAACTCAAAGCACTTAAATCCTTTCCGGATTTCAGCGGTGAGGTCTATCGCGATGCGTTGACACTTTACTTGCGTCACAACTGCGTACCTGCTCCCTACAGTATTTACAAAGGGATCTACAAATTGCCTGCCGGCGGTTATCTGAGCTTGTCTCTGGATGACATATCGACTGCAAAAAATACCCAGGTAAAAATCTACTGGAGTGTTAATGAGGTAGTAAAAAAAGGCATAGCGCAACCATTTACCGGCACCCCGCTAGAGGCTGTTGATCTTCTGGAGGCGCAACTGTCGAAGAGTATCGGTCAACAGATGCTCGCTGACGTTCCTTTAGGGGCGTTCCTTAGCGGTGGCGTAGACAGCAGCACTATTGTTGCCCTGATGCAGGCCCAGAGCAGCCGCCCAATCAAAACCTTCACCATTGGCTTTGACGAGGGGGGTATGATGAGGCAATTCATGCCAAAGCCGTCGCGAAGCATTTAGGCACCGAACACTCTGAGTTGTATGTGCGCCCAGAGGATGCACTCGCAGTGATTCCTCGCTTGTCGTCCATGTACTGCGAGCCGTTCGGAGACAGTTCTCAGATCCCGACCTTCCTTGTCAGCCAGATGGCAGAGCAACAAGTAAAGGTCGTTCTGAGCGGTGATGCGGGTGATGAGTTGTTCGGGGGTT
Organism: Pseudomonas sp. RSB 5.4; assembly: GCF_037126175.1. NCBI lineage: Bacteria > Pseudomonadati > Pseudomonadota > Gammaproteobacteria > Pseudomonadales > Pseudomonadaceae > Pseudomonas > Pseudomonas sp. RSB 5.4. The sequence goes on along the minus strand of NZ_CP146986.1, from coordinate 2,752,122 downwards.
ACAACCGATATCTGGTTGCACGCAAAGTCTGGGGACGGATGAATCGTCTACCCCGAATTTTACGTGCTTGCGGAGCAACCCTGTTACGTTCACTCAAGCCGTCCACTTGGGACAGGCTATATGGCGTGGCAAAGCCCCTGCTTCCCAAGCGTTTCCACCTGACCACACCGGGTGATAAAGCGCACAAGTTGGCAGGGGTCTTGGCATTGTCGAGCGGTGAAGCGTTCTACCGCCAGTTGAACAGTCATTGGTCGGATCCCGTCAGTGTTGTTAAAGGCGGTCGCGAGCCGAAGAATCTTTTTACAGATTCCGAGAACTGGCCGCAGACCGATAATTTTGAACATTGGATGATGGCCATGGACGCCCGGGGTTACATGTCAGACGACATCCTGGTCAAGGTGGATAGAGCGTCGATGGCGGTCAGCCTGGAAACCCGAGTTCCAATGCTGGATCACAGGGTGTTCGAGCTCGCTTGGCGGATGCCGATCAATCTTAAAATTCGCGAGGGCCAAGGGAAGTGGCTGTTGCGGCAGGTGCTTTACCGTCATGTACCCAAAGAGCTTATCGAGCGTCCAAAGCAAGGTTTCGGTATTCCGCTGGACAGCTGGTTGCGCGGGCCTTTGCGGGAATGGGCTGAAATACTTCTTGCGGAACAAAGACTCGTGAAGGACGGCTATTTCAATCCCGAGCCTATTCGAAAAATGTGGGAAGAACATCTTGAAGGCAAGCGCAATTGGCAGCATCACCTATGGAGTGTTTTGATGTTTCAATCCTGGTTGGATGAGCAGTAATGGCCCGGACTTTCTTGATGATAGTCAATGACCCAGGTTTCTTCGTATCCCATCGTTTGGCCGTGGCCGAAGGCGCGCAAAGCGCCGGCTATGAAGTTCATGTTGCCAGTATGGACGGGGATGCGGTGAAGACGATCACTGAGCGTGGCTTCGTGCACCATGTTTTGCCTTTGTCCCGCAGCGGCAGTAATCCGCTGCGCGAGTTTCTGACGCTGTTCGCGATATGGCGCTTACTTTGGCGTATCAGGCCGCAGGTTCTGCATCTGGTTACCATCAAACCGGTCATTTACGGTGGTATTGCCGCTCGCCTGGCGCCTGTGAAAAGTGTTGTCGCCGCAGTGTCCGGTTTGGGTTTTGTCTTTTTGTCCAAAGGCCTCAAGGCCTCTGTTTTGCGCACCGTTGTCCGCACGTTCTATCGATTGGCGCTGGGCAAGAAGAACCTGCGCGTGATTTTCCAGAATCCGGATGATCGCGAGTTGTTGATTCGAATGGGGGCGCTGGATCGTGCAAAGGCTGAGATGATTCGCGGTTCCGGAGTGAATCTGGAACTTTATGCGTTTGAGTCTGAAATCGAAACCGACACGCCGGTTGTCAGCCTGGCCGCGCGCCTGTTACGTGACAAGGGTGTTATCGAGTTTGTCGAAGCGGCACGTCTTCTCAAGGCTCGGGGTGTCAATGCCCGTTTCCAGCTGATCGGGGATGTTGATCCCGGTAATCCTGCCACGATCACCGATACGCAAATGCTGGCCTGGCGAGAAGAGGGGCTGGTTGAGCTGCTGGGGTACCGCCAGGATATTTCGACGCTATTCGCCGCAGCGCATATTGTGGTCTTGCCTTCCTATCGCGAAGGGTTGCCGAAAGTGCTGGTCGAAGCAGCTGCCTGCGGGAGAGCGGTCGTTACCACTGATGTTCCTGGCTGCCGAGATGCAATCGAGCGTGACGTCACAGGTTTGCTGGTTCCAGTCAAGGACTCAGTTGCCCTGGCCGATGCGCTGCAGCGATTGATCGAGGACAGGCTGATGCGCCAACGCATGGGCGCTGCGGGACGGCGTCTGGCCCAGGACGCATTCGATCTGGATAAGGTGGTGCAGCAGCATCTGGATATTTATCGGAAGCTGGAGGTCGCCTCCCGATGAGCGATAAAATTCTGGTAACCGGTGCTACGGGATTCGTCGGCAGTACTTTGATCGAGCGCCTGCTGAGTCAAAAACATCAGGTTGTCGCACTTGTCCGACAACGTCACGCCAGTGTTGCGCCGCAAGTACGAATCTCGGTAATGCCCGAGCAAGGTGCCGACCTTTCGGGTGTGCCTTTTGATGACGTCGCTGCTGTGATTCATTGCGCAGCTCGAGTGCATGTCATGAATGACACCTCAATCGATCCTTTGGCGGAGTTTCGTGCCGTCAACGTTGATTTGACTCTGGACCTGGCGCGGCGAGCTGCGGCGGCAGGCGTGCGACGTTTCATTTTTGTCAGTTCTATCAAGGTCAATGGTGAAGCGACTGCTCCAGGCTCGCCCTTCAAGCCCGATGATCTGCCGGCGCCTGCGGACCCCTACGGTATTTCCAAGATGGAAGCCGAACAGGGGTTGATGCGCTTGTCGCAGGAGACCGGTGTTGAGGTGGTCATTATTCGCCCCGTTCTGATTTACGGACCGGGCGTGAAAGCCAACTTCAGGAGCATGATGAGTTGGCTCGACAAAGGCATTCCTTTGCCATTCGGTGCGATTCGAAACAAGCGCAGTCTGGTATCGCTGGATAATCTTGTCGATCTGATCATGACTTGCCTGGATCATCCCGGGGCCGCCAATCAGACGTTCATGGTTAGCGACGGTGAAGATGTTTCCACCACCGAACTGCTCAGCCGAATGGCAGGAGCACTCGGAAAACCGGCCCGGTTGATACCTGTTCCAGCTGCGCTCATGAATATTGCAGCGAGGCTTCTCGGCAGAGCGGATATCGCGCAGCGACTCAACGGCTCTCTTCAAGTGGATATCAGCAAGACCCGTGAAGTGCTGGGGTGGTCTCCGATCAAGAGTCTTGATGAAGGTCTGGCCAAGACCGCTAACGACTTTAAAACAAAGTCAAAATCAGTTTGATGCCAATGCTCTGTGGATCAGGGCGGGCGAAATGGAGTTGTTGATGACTGTCCTGCTTGGGTTGACGCTTACTGTCCTGTTGATGACGTTGGTTTTGACGTGGTTCTTGCGACGCTACGCGTTGAGTCGCAGCCTGATTGATATCCCGAACGCGCGAAGTTCACATTCGGTTCCTACGCCCAGAGGCGGAGGCGTTGCCATTGTGTTAGGTTTTCTGGCGGCCCTGCCTTTATCCGCATGGGCGGATGGTTTGTCGTGGACGGTGACCATTGCTCTCTTTGGTGCCGGCGCCGGTGTCGCTGTACTGGGATTTCTCGATGATCATGGGCATATCGCCGCGCGTTGGCGTTTACTCGGACACTTTACCGCAGCTGCCTGGGTTCTCTACTGGTTGGGGGGGCTGCCGGCCATTGATCTGTTCGGGTTTATGGTCGATCTTGGCTGGCTGGGATCCGCTCTGGCCGCCGTTTATCTGGTCTGGATGCTCAATCTATACAACTTCATGGATGGTATCGATGGTATCGCCAGTGTCGAAGCATTGTGTGCGTGCCTCGGTGCGAGCCTGATCTACTGGTACTCCGGATTTGCCGAACTGGCATGGGCCCCCTTTCTCCTGGCGGCGGCTGTGCTTGGCTTTCTCTACTGGAACTTCCCGCCTGCGCGCATTTTCATGGGGGATGCAGGGAGTGGTTTTCTCGGTATCATGCTCGGTGCTTTGTCGCTTCAGGCGGCTTGGGCGGCGCCCAGGTTTCTCTGGGTATGGCTGATCCTACTGGGCGTATTCGTGGTTGATGCTACGTTCACGCTTGTTCGACGTTTGGTGCGGGGCGACAAAGTCTATGAAGCCCATCGCAGTCACGCCTATCAATTTGCATCGCGCCGTTATGGCAAGCATCTCCCCGTCACCATGGCCGTGGGACTGATCAACATAGTTTGGCTGCTACCGATAGGGTTCAGCGTCGCAGTGCTAGGCTTGGACGGGCTGGTCGGACTTGTTTTGGCGTACGCGCCTCTGGTTTTTCTCGCCATCAAGTTCAAGGCGGGCGAGTTGGAGTAATCGCATTGGGTTGTACGCTTCTCTCGGCAGAGCGTGCAAGCCCAGAGATTCTAGAGCGCGAATATTTGTTTTTAGTTTCAGGAGCTGAAAGGTGTTCAACGAGGTTATGGATAAGATAAAAGCTTTTTTGTTGAACCTTCCGCGTCGACAGAAACGAATTTTGCAAGTGGTAACCGATATCCTTCTGGTTTGGTTCGCCTTGTGGATGTCATTTGTCGTGCGCCTGGGAATCGACGAAATGGTCAATCCCTTTACACACCACCTCTGGTTGTTCATCAGTGCGCCTGTCGTTGCAATTCCTTTGTTCATACGCTTTGGAATGTACCGCGCGGTAATGCGCTACTTCGGTAATGACGCACTCATAGCCATTATCAAGGCTGTCAGTCTGTCCTCTTTGATCCTGGGCGTTGTTGTTTATTGGTACAGTAATCACCAAAACGTTGTTCCGCGCTCGATCATTTTCAACTATTGGTGGCTCAGTCTCATCATGATTGGTGGATTGCGGTTGGCAATGCGTCAATACTTTCTGGGCGACTGGTTCTCCGCCGCTCAGCATGTACCTTTTACCAGTCGGGACAACGGCTTGCCGAAGGTTGCAATCTATGGCGCCGGTGCAGCCGGCAACCAGCTGGTTGCTGCGTTGCGCATGGGCAGGGCCATGCGTCCGGTAGCTTTCATTGACGACGACAGCAGCATTGCCGATCGCGTCATTTCCGGATTGCAGGTGTATAAGCCAAAACATATACAGCAGATGATCGACGAGACGGGCGCTCAGGAAATACTTCTGGCGGTGCCTTCTTCCTCGCGCGGTCGACGCCGGGAAATCCTCGGATTGCTGGAGAGCTATCCACTGCATGTAAGAAGTGTGCCCGGATTCATGGACCTGGCCAGCGGTCGTGTGAAAGTCGATGATATTCAGGAAGTCGATATCGCCGATCTGCTGGGGCGGGACGCAGTGCCTGCCCAAGAGGATTTGCTGGAGCATTGCATCCAGTCTCAGACGGTTCTTGTAACTGGCGCTGGAGGATCGATCGGTTCCGAACTGTGTCGACAGATTCTGGCCTTGCGGCCTACGACTCTCTTACTTTTCGAACATAGCGAGTTCAACCTCTACAGCATTTTGACCGAGTTGGAACAGCGAGTGACCCGCGAGTCCTCATCGGTTCGCCTGATACCTATTTTGGGTTCTGTTCGTAATCAGGAGAAGTTGCTGGAAATAATGCGTACCTGGCGGGTGGACACTGTTTATCACGCCGCAGCTTATAAACATGTGCCAATGGTGGAGCACAATATTGCAGAGGGCGTCCTGAATAACGTCATTGGCACGCTGCACACAGCGCAGGCTGCACTGCAATCCGGCGTTGCCAACTTCGTATTGATCTCAACAGACAAGGCAGTACGTCCAACAAATGTCATGGGCAGTACCAAGCGTTTGGCCGAATTGACATTACAGGCTCTAAGCAGGGAAGTCGCGCCGGTTCTTTTCGGTGATGACTCCAATGTTTCCCGAGTCAACAAAACCCGATTTACGATGGTGCGTTTTGGTAATGTTCTGGGCTCATCCGGTTCAGTTATTCCGCTTTTCCACAAGCAGATCAAATCCGGGGGGCCATTGACGGTCACCCACCCGAAAATCACTCGTTACTTCATGACCATCCCGGAGGCAGCGCAACTCGTGATCCAGGCGGGATCAATGGGCCAGGGCGGTGATGTATTTGTCCTGGATATGGGGGAGCCGGTAAAAATCGTTGAGCTGGCGGAAAAAATGATTCACCTGTCCGGTTTGAGTGTGCGCTCGGAAAAAACCCCGCATGGCGACATTGCCATTGAGTTTACCGGGCTGCGTCCCGGCGAAAAGCTCTATGAGGAGCTATTGATAGGCGACAACGTGTCAGCCACGCAACATCCGATGATCATGACCGCCAATGAGGACTATTTGTCCTGGGATACGCTTAAGAGTCGACTGATTGACCTGCTCGCTGCAGTTGAGCATGACGATTACACACGTGTCCGCCAACTTCTACGCGAAACGGTGAGCGGGTACACCCCGGACGGAGAAATTGTCGACTGGATCTATCAGCAGCGCCGTCTGGAGCCTTAACTGTCTCATATCCTGTAATAGTTGCAGTTTTGACTCCACCCGGGGATAGCCTAGATTTGGGTCAGCAGCGTTAGGAAATGCTGCTTTCCCAATGGATGTCATGGAGCTGCACTTATGCGTATCGGTTGTTTCTATTCTTTGGTTTTCGCCCTGCTCACCAGCGTTTCGATTGCCGCGATTGCTGGCCCTGTCGTCAACTCGGATCTAAGTCAGACCTCTTCGACGATGGATGCACCCGTCATAGCGGCGAGTCAGAAAATAGATCTCAATGGTGCTGACGCGCCGACCTTGCAAAAAGAGCTGGCAGGCGTGGGCGAGGCGAAGGCCAAAGCCATTGTTGCGTATCGTGATGCAAATGGGCCATTCGCCTCGGTGGATGAGCTGCTGGAAGTGAAGGGCATCGGCAAAGCGATCCTGGATCGCAACCGCGACAAGCTGGAAGTGAACTAAGCTGATAATTCAACGCCAAGGGGCCGGTCATTGACCGGCCTTTCTGTTTTCTGATGTCAGAGATTAGCCAAAGGGAGCTGCGTTGCGTTTGTCGGTGAGCTGAAAATTATGGGTATCATATAGCTGTGAGATTATGCCTATAATAATTTCCGCCGCCTTCATGCAAACAACTCTGAGGGCCAATCCCAACGTATTTCAGGAGCGCTCTCATGAGTTCAGCCCAGTCTCAAGGTACGGCCGTCGTCACCGGGGCATCGTCTGGTATCGGTGCCATCTACGCGCAGCGTCTGGCCGCGCGTGGTTTTGATTTGCTGTTGGTTGCCCGTGATCAGCAGCGTCTGGAAAGCGCAGCGAACCAGTTGCGCGAGACCTGTGGTGTTAAGGTCGAAGTGCTCAAAGCCGACCTGACGCAAAAGAACGATGTCCTCAAACTCCAGCAACGCCTGCGCAGTGATTCGAGCATCAGCCTGTTGGTGAATAACGCCGGGGTTGCAGCCGATGGCTTGCTGGCCAATTCCGACGCCGAGCAACTGGAGCGTCTGATCCAGTTGAACGTCACCGCCGTGACGTTGCTGGCCTCAGCCGCGGCTGCCAGTTTCGCCAAGGCCGGACGCGGCACGATCATCAACATCGCCTCGGTGGTGGCGCTGTTTCCAGAGCGCTTCAACGCTACCTATAGCGCCAGCAAAGCCTACGTGTTGAGCCTGACCCAATCCCTCAACGCCGAGCTCGAAGGTACTGGCGTGAAGGTGCAAGCGGTATTGCCCGGCGTTACCCGCACTGAAATCTGGGAGCGCTCGGGCATCGACGCCAGTGGTATTCCGGCAGAGATGGTGATGGAGGCCGGCGAGATGGTGGATGCGGCGCTGGCCGGTCTGGATCAGGGTGAGTTGATCACCATCCCGTCGCTACCGGACGAAGGTGAATGGCAGGCATTCGTGCGTGCACGGCATGTCATGGCACCAAATCTGTCGCGCAGTTCGGCGGCTGAACGCTACAAAAATTGATCAGAGGTAACTGCGGTATGAGTCAGCGTCGAATTGTTGTCACCGGTATGGGCCTGGTTTCTCCTTTGGGCAGTGATGTCGAGGTTGTCTGGCAGCGCTTGCTGGACGGGCGCTCCGGCTTGCGCAATTTGCCGGACGCGGTGAGTGCAGATCTGCCGACACGGGTCGCCGGGATGGTGCCAACGGCGGCAGAGGACGTCCAGGCCGGTTTCGATCCGGACCTTGCCACGCCACCCAAAGAGCAGAAGAAGATGGACCGCTTCATCCTGTTCGCCATGGAAGCGGCGCGCCAGGCGTTGGCGCAGGCCGAATGGCAGCCGTCTGAGGCCAGGGATCAGGAGCGCACCGCAACGATCATCGGCTCCGGTGTTGGCGGTTTCGGGGCAATAGCCGACGCCGTGCGCACCACCGACAGTCGTGGCCCGCGTCGTCTGTCGCCGTTCACCATCCCATCGTTTCTGGTCAATCTGGCGGCCGGGCATGTGTCGATCCAGCATGCTTTGAAAGGCCCGTTGGGTGCACCGGTGACTGCTTGTGCTGCCGGGGTCCAGGCGATCGGCGATGCTGCGCGGATGATTCGCGCCGGTGAAGTGGATATTGCGGTTTGCGGCGGGGCGGAAGCCTGCATCGATCGGGTCAGCCTGGCCGGTTTTGCCGCCGCGCGAGCGTTGTCCAGCGGCTATAACGACACTCCCGAGCGCGCTTCGCGGCCCTTTGACAGCGGTCGCGATGGCTTTGTGATGGGGGAGGGCGCGGGTTTGCTGGTGATCGAGTCGCTTGAGCATGCGCTGGCACGTGGTGCACAGCCATTGGCCGAGTTGGTGGGTTATGGCACCAGTGCCGACGCCTATCATCTGACCGCCGGTCCGGAGGACGGCAGTGGTGCACGACGGGCCATGCAGTTGGCGCTGGCTCAGGCTGGTATCGCACCGGATCAGGTGCAACATCTCAACGCACATGCCACCTCCACCCCGGTCGGCGATCTGGGAGAGTTGGCGGCGATCAAAAGTGTGTTTGGCGAGCAGAACAAAATCGCGGTCACTTCCACCAAGTCCGCTACTGGGCATTTGCTCGGCGCGGCCGGCGGGCTGGAGGCGATCTTCACGTTACTGGCCATCCGCGATCAGGTGGTGCCGCCGACGCTCAACTTCGACAATCCCGATCCGGCGAGCGAGGGCGTGGACATCGTTCACGGCCAGGCGCGGTCGATGCCGATTGAATATGGGTTGTCCAACGGCTTCGGTTTTGGCGGGGTGAATGCCAGCGTGCTGTTCAAGCGCTGGGAAGGCTAGTCCTGATCTTTCTTCAGGGTGTCACGTGTGACGTCGAGAATCCGTTGGGCCAACTGCGGATTTTCGACGCTGCGTGCGAGCACCAGTGCACCAACCAGTGTGGCCATGATGACAATGCTGCGATCAGCGGCGGATGGGCCTTCCAGCGTGTTTTGCACTTGTTCCAGTCGACTGTTGAGCACCGCGTCGGTGGTCGGGCTGGGCTGACCGCGCAGACCCATTTCCGAGGACATGGTCGGCAACGGGCAGCCTTCGTGCGCAGAGCTGTAGTGCCATTCGGAGAGGTAACTGTCGATGAACGCCTCCAGCGGGCGTTCCTCGGAGAACAGCATGGCGCAATGCGCGTCCAGCTGCGCGCCAGCCTCCTGCAAGGCTTTTTCCACCAATTCGTCCTTAGACTTGAAATGTGAATAGAACCCGCCATGGGTCAGCCCGAGCGCCTTCATCAATGGTTGCAAACCGGTGGCGCCAATACCGTCCTGGCGAAAGCGTGCCGAGGCTTCCTTGATGATGCGCTGATGGGTCTGGGCTTTGTGATCCTGCGAGTAACGCATTTCGACTCTCCGCGACAAGGCCACCATCTTAACCACGGAAAATTAAATGGTGACTGTACTTCTACTTCTAAAAAGCGTGCGGATAAGTCCAAAGCCATAAAAAACAAACCCCGCCGATTCAGGCGGGGTTTTTCATTCAGCGATCCTGCGCGTCCTTGATGTCCGCTTCGGCGTTGCGCTGCGCAACGCGTTTGCGTTCTTCATCGGTCAGTTCAACCTTGTTGGCGGTGTCGCGCAACATCATCAATCCGCCAACGATCGAGCCGATTGCAACGACCAGAATCAACCAGGCATACCAGGGCATAACGGCTCTCCTTAAGGGCAGTTCGACGGGCGAGGATTTCGCCGTGCGACGCTGCATACCACTTTTGAGCGAAGTGAGTTCGCAGTGGTTCCATTCTAGGCTGGTTATGCCCGGTGTATCTGAAATCCCTCAGCGGCCGGTCAGCATCGCATCGGCCGGAGCGTCAGCGCGCAACTGCCCGGTGAGCAAGAAGTAGCCGAAGCCGACCGCCATGAAACCGAGGAAAATCAGCCCGATCAGTGCGTTGAACCAGGCCATGGCGATCAGGCACACCACTGCCAGCACCAGTGCGATCAGCGGAATCAGCGGGTAGCACGGCGCACGGAAAGTACGCTCGAGATTCGGTTCGGATTTGCGCAGTTTGAACAGGCTGAGCATGCTCATGATGTACATCACGATCGCGCCGAACACCGCCATGGTGATCATCGCCGCAGTGAGGGTCATGCCGCCGAGATTGATCAAGCCGTCGCTGTAAATCGCGGCGATGCCGATGATGCCGCCGGCAATGATCGCGCGGTGCGGGGTCTGGAAGCGCGAGAGTTTCGCCAGCGACGCCGGCAGGTAACCGGCGCGGGCGAGGGCGAAGAACTGCCGCGAGTAGCCGAGGATGATCCCGTGGAAACTCGCCACCAGCCCGAACAGGCCGATCCACACCAGCATGTGCAACCAGCCGGAGTTGTCGCCGACCACAGTCTTCATCGCCTGCGGCAACGGATCGTTGATGTTCGCCAGGGTGCGCCAGTCACCGACGCCGCCCGCGAAGAACATCACGCCCATTGCCAGCAACACCAGGGTCAGGATCCCGCTGATGTAGGCCTTGGGAATCGTGCGCTTGGGATCCTTGGCCTCTTCGGCGGCCATTGCTGCGCCTTCGATGGCGAGGAAAAACCAGATCGCAAACGGAATCGCGGCGAACATCCCGGCAATCGCCGGCACACCGAACACATCGGAGCCTGCCCAGCCATTCAGGGCAAAGCTGCTGAAGCTGAAGGCCGGTGCGACCACACCCATGAACACCAGCAATTCGATCACCGCCAGCACGCAGACGATCAGCTCGAACGTCGCGGCCAGTTTCACACCAAGAATGTTCAAACCCATAAAGACGATATATGCGCCGACCGCTGCATGTTTCGGATCGAGCGCCGGAAACTGCACATTCAGGTAGGCGCCAATCGCCAGGGCGATGGCCGGCGGCGCGAAGACGAATTCGATCAGCGTGGCCAGCCCGGCAATCAGTCCGCCTTTTTCACCGAAGGCTCGGCGACTGTAGGCGAACGGCCCACCCGCATGGGGAATCGCAGTGGTCAGTTCGGTGAAGCTGAAGATGAAACAGGTGTACATCGTGGCGACCATGAACGAAGTCACCAGAAAGCCCAGTGTACCGGCCACGCCCCAGCCGTAACTCCAGCCGAAATACTCGCCGGAAATCACCAGCCCGACGGCGATGCCCCACAGGTGCAAGGTGCCCAGCGTGGGTTTGAGTTGTGTGTTCATGCGCATGCTCCCTGAACGGTTTGGAAAGCTCGGGGGAGGGCGTGTGCAGTGGGCGTGCCAGTCCTGTGAATCAGGTCGCAATAGGCTGAAAGCTGTCGTTATCCAAGATGTTCATTACCGGATGGGCACATTTTCGTGCGCCAGTTGGGTGCGACGTCGTTAGTGCTGCCGTCTTCGCGAGCAAGCCCGCTCCCACAGGTTTGGCGTTGGAATCAAACTCTGCGGACCACGCAAAAAACTGTGGGAGCCGGGCTTGCTCGCGAAGGGGCCCGCCAACACGACGCAAAACCCACCTGTAACGAACGCATAAACCCACTCTTTACGCTTTCTTTATGCCCAGCCAACCCCCTCGGTCTCGCGCCTTTACAGCCTCCTTTCCGACAATGCCCCGACAAGCGGCAATACGCCGTAACACGGAGATCTTCCATGAGCGTTCTGGACGGGGTGTCCCTGCTGTTGGCAGCCGGGCTGTTCATTTATCTGTTGGTTGCGCTATTGCGCGCGGATCGGGGCTAGGAGCGGCTATGCACAGTTATGACTATTGGCTGATCCTCGCGTTTTTTGCGGTGGTGTTGTTGCCGGCGCCGTTCCTCGGGCGCTTTTACTACAAGGTGATGGAAGGTCAGCGCACCTGGCTGACGCCGATTCTGGGCCCGGTCGAACGTGGCTGTTATCGCATTTCCGGGGTTGATCCGCAGGCTGAACAGAGCTGGCAGAAGTACACGCTGGCCTTGCTGGCGTTCAACCTCGCCGGTTTCCTGCTGCTGTTTGCGATCCTGTTGTTCCAGGATCACCTGCCGCTGAACCCGCAAAACCTGCCGGGCCAGGAATGGACTCAGGCGTTCAACACCGCGATCAGTTTCATGACCAACACCAACTGGCAGTCCTACAGCGGTGAAGCGACTCTCAGCTACCTGAGCCAGATGGTCGGCCTTACCGTGCAGAACTTCGTCAGCGCCGCTACCGGCCTCGCCGTGCTGGTTGCACTGTGCCGTGGCATCGGTCGCAAGTCGGCGAAGACCCTGGGCAACTTCTGGGTCGACATGACCCGCGCCACCCTCTACGGCCTGCTGCCGCTGTGCCTGCTGCTGGCGCTGTACCTGGTGTGGCAGGGCGTACCGCAGACTTTCGCGCAATATGTGAACGCGGTGACCATGCAGGGCGTTGATCAAGTGATCCCGCTCGGCCCGGCGGCCAGTCAGATTGCGATCAAGCAACTGGGCACCAACGGCGGCGGCTTCTTCGGTGTCAACTCGGCGCACCCGTTCGAGAACCCGACCGCGTGGAGCAACCTGTTCGAAGTCACTTCGATCATCCTGATCCCGGTGGCGCTGGTGTTCACCTTCGGCCACTACGTCAAGGACCTGCGTCAGAGCCGCGCGATCATCGCCTGCATGCTCGCACTGTTCCTGATCGGCGGCGCAACTTCGCTGTGGGCCGAATATCAGCCTAACCCTGCGCTGAACAACGTTGCCGTCGAGCAGACCGCGCCGCTGGAAGGCAAGGAAGCACGCTTCGGCACCACCGCCACCGTGCTGTGGTCGGTGACCACCACCGCGGCGTCGAACGGTTCGGTCAACGGCATGCACGACAGCCTCAATCCGCTCAGCGGCATGGTCGCGCTGGTCAACATGATGGTCGGCGAAGTGATCTTCGGCGGCGTCGGTGCCGGACTCTACGGCATGTTGCTCAACGTGCTCATCGCGGTGTTCCTCGCCGGCCTGATGATTGGTCGCACCCCGGAATACCTCGGCAAGAAACTGCAGGCGCGGGAAGTGCAATTGTTGGTCGTCACCCTGCTGGTGATGCCGGTCGGCGTGCTGGTGCTCGGTGCGATTGCCGCCACTCTGCCTGGCCCGGCGGCGACCATCAGTAACCCCGGCCCGCACGGTTTCAGTCAGTTGCTCTATGCCTACACCTCGGCCAGCGCGAACAACGGTTCGGCCTTCGGTGGTCTGAGCGCCAACACGCCGTTCCACAACCTGATGCTCGGTCTGGGCATGTTGATCGGTCGCTTCGGTTACATCCTTCCGGTACTGGCTTTGGCCGGCAGCCTGGCGATGAAGAAAACCGCACCGATCGGCCAGAACAGCTTCCCGACCCATGGCCCGCTGTTCGTGACTCTGTTGACCGTGACTATTTTGCTGGTGGGCGGCCTGACGTTCTTGCCGACGCTGGCGCTGGGTCCGATTGCTGAACACCTGAGCATGGGTTTCTAAGGAATAGATCATGAATATGCCTGCAATCAAACCCGCTGCCGTCAAGGCACCGGAACAAGCGAAAACCGCGATCTCGGCCCTGTGGCGTCCGGCGCTGCTGCAAGCCTTCGTCAAACTCAACCCGCGCCAGCTGGTGCGTTCGCCGGTGATGCTGGTGGTCGAACTGACGGCGATCTTCACCACCGTGCTGTGCTTCATCCCGGACAACGTCGTGCCGACGTTCGTCGCCGCGCAGATTGCCCTGTGGCTGTGGTTCACCGTGCTGTTCGCCAACTTCGCCGAAGCCTTGGCCGAAGGTCGCGGCAAGGCCCGCGCCGACAGCCTCAAGGCTGGCAGCGAAGGCCTCAGCGCACGACGCAAGATGGCCAATGGCAGCTTCCAGGTGGTGCCCGCCGCCAACCTGCGCAAAGGCGATGTGGTGCGCGTCGAAGCGGGGGAGATGATCCCCGGTGACGGCGAAGTCATCGAAGGCATCGCCGCGGTCAACGAAGCGGCGATCACCGGTGAATCGGCGCCGGTGATTCGCGAGTCCGGCGGCGACCGCTCGGCGGTCACCGGCAACACGCGCCTGGTGTCCGATTGGCTGCTGGTGAAGATCACCGCCAACCCCGGTGAATCGACCCTTGACCGCATGATCGCGCTGGTCGAAGGCGCCAAACGCCAGAAGACCCCCAACGAAATCGCGCTGGATATCCTGCTGATCGGCCTGACCCTGATCTTCCTGCTGGTGGTCGTGACCCTGCAACCGTTCGCCCACTTCGCCAACGGCAGCCTGCCGCTGGTGTTCCTGGTGGCGCTGTTGGTCACGCTGATTCCGACCACCATCGGTGGCCTGTTGTCGGCGATCGGTATCGCCGGGATGGATCGACTGGTACGGCTGAACGTGATTGCCAAATCCGGGCGTGCAGTGGAAGCGGCCGGTGACGTGCACGTGCTGCTGTTGGACAAGACTGGCACCATCACCTTCGGTAACCGCCGTTGCAGCGCGGTGTATGCCGCGCCGGGTGTGAGTGGTCGCGAGTTGGCCGAAGGCGCGTTGTTCGCCTCGCTGGCGGACGAAACCGCCGAAGGCAAATCCATCGTCGAATACCTGCGCGGTCTGCACCCGCAAACCGAGCCGGCGCTGGATAGCCTGACAGCGGTGCCGTTCAGCGCGGAAACCCGCTTGTCCGGTATTGACTATCAGGGCCGCGTGTACCGCAAGGGCGCAGTCGATTCGCTGCTGGCGTTCCTCGGTCAACAACGCTCCGATCTGGCTCCGGCGCTGTCGCGGGAAATCGACAAAATCGCGCAGAGTGGCGGTACGCCGTTGCTGGTTTGCGCCGACGGCAAACTGCTGGGTGCGATCCACCTCAAGGACGTGGTCAAGCCAGGCATTCGTGAGCGTTTCGCCGAGCTGCGCAAACTGGGGATTCGCACGGTGATGGTCACCGGTGACAACGCGTTGACCGCGGCGGCCATTGCGGCAGAAGCGGGCGTCGATGACGTACTCGCCGAAGCCACCCCGGAGAAGAAACTCGCACGCATTCGTCATGAGCAGAACGACGGTCGTCTGGTGGCGATGTGTGGCGACGGCGCCAACGATGCTCCGGCACTGGCCCAGGCTGACGTCGGCATGGCGATGAACGACGGCACGCAAGCCGCACGCGAAGCCGCAAACATGGTCGACCTCGACAGCGACCCGACCAAGCTGCTGGACGTGGTGCAGATCGGCAAGGAATTGCTGGTGACCCGTGGTGCGCTGACGACTTTCTCCATCGCCAACGACGTCGCCAAGTACTTCGCGATTCTGCCGGCGCTGTTCGCCGCGATCTATCCGCAACTGGGCGTGCTGAACATCATGCACCTGACCAGTCCGCAGAGCGCGATCCTTTCGGCCATCGTCTTCAACGCCCTGATCATCGTGGTGCTGATTCCACTGGCACTGCGTGGCGTACGCGTACAGGCAGCGAGTGCCGCGGCACTGCTGCGGCGCAATCTGCTGATCTACGGACTGGGCGGGATTCTGGTGCCGTTCGTGGGGATCAAGGCGATCGACATGCTGCTCACGGCTTTGCATTTGGTTTGAGGTTGGAAGAGCCCCTCACCCTAACCCTCTCCCGGAGGGAGAGGGGACTGATCGAGGTGTTTGTAAGAGGCGTACCGACCTGGGATAGCGAGCCGAACTCAGGTCTGGAAAAGCGCAGAGATCGGCTCCCTTTCCCCTCGCCCCCTTGGGGGAGAGGGCTGGGGTGAGGGGGAAAAGATCTCCCTGGCACCCCGCAAAAGTTTGCCCAACGAATTCGAGGATTTTGCAATGTCCACAATGATACGTCCGGCCCTGAGCCTGCTGGTGCTGATGACCCTGATCACCGGCGTGGCCTATCCACTGGTAGTGACCGGCGTTGCGCAGGTCGCTTTCCCTGAACAGGCCAATGGCAGCCTGGTGCACGATGCCGATGGCAAGGTGCGTGGCTCGTCCCTGATCGCTCAGGATTTCGTCGGTGATGCGTGGTTCCATCCACGTCCTTCGGCGGGCGCCTTCGCGACCGTTTCCAGCAGCGCCAGCAATCTGGCGCCGAGCAATCCGGCACTGGCCACACGAGTGATCGACGACGCCAACAAGTTGCAGGTGCCCGGCCAGGGGACGGTGCCATTGGCGCTGCTGACCACCTCCGGCAGCGGCCTCGATCCGCACTTGCCACCGGCGGCAATTGCCTATCAACTGGCGCGTGTCGCGCAAGCGCGCAAACTGCCGGTGTCGACCCTGCAGCAACTGCTCGATGCGCACATCGAACAGCCGCTGGTGGGGCCACCGGTGGTGAATGTGCTGGAGCTGAACATGGCGCTGGAAAAACTGTAATTCTGCGGCGCTGCCATTCGCGAGCAAGCTCGCTCCCACAAGAGCAACACTGAACCTGTGGGAGCGAGCTTGCTCGCGAAGAGGCCATAACTGGCAACACATCAACATCTGACTGAAGAGATCAAGCATGAGCGACGCCGGCCGCGCCGACGCACTGTTAGCAGAACTGCCCCGCGACGGCCGTGGCCGACTCAAGGTTTTCCTTGGCGCCGCCCCCGGTGTCGGCAAGACCTACGCCATGCTCCAGGCGGCGCACACGCAATTGCGTCAGGGCGTGAAAATCATTGCCGGCGTCGTCGAAACCCATGGCCGTGCGGAAACCGAAGCGCTGCTCGGCGGTTTGCCGCAGCAACCGCTGGTGCGCTCGGAATACCGTGGGGTGATGCTCGAAGAAATGGACCTCGACGGCTTGCTCGCGGCCAAACCGAAACTGGTGCTGGTGGACGAGCTGGCGCACACCAATGCCCCCGGCAGTCGCCACGCCAAGCGCTGGCAGGACATTCAGGAACTGCTCGCCGCCGGAATCGACGTGTACACCACGGTCAACGTCCAGCACCTGGAAAGTCTCAACGATCAGGTGCGCGGGATCACCGGTGTGCAGGTGCGCGAAACCCTGCCGGACTGGGTGTTGCAGGAAGCCTACGAACTGCTGCTGATCGACCTGCCACCGCGTGAATTGCTGGAGCGTCTGCGCGAAGGCAAGGTCTACGTGCCGGAACAGGCGCGGGCGGCGATCGATGCGTTTTTCACCCAGACCAACCTCACCGCGTTGCGTGAACTGGCGATGCAGACTGCCGCCGCGCAGGTCGATAACGATCTCGCTCAAGGCTATCGCCAACTCGGTCAGGCGGCGCCGGCGGTGCGCGGGCGTTTGCTGGTCGGCGTCGATGGCGATGCGCATGCCGAACGCCTGGTGCGCCACGCCAGCCGGGTGGCCCAGCGTCGGCATCTGCCGTGGAGTCTGGTGCATGTCGACAACGGCACGGTGGGCGACGAGCAATCGCGCCTGCGCCTGCAAAATGCCCAGCAACTGGCCGAACGCCTCGGCGGCGAAGTGGTGTTGTTGCGCGCCGGCGAAGTGGCGAAAACCCTGATCCAGCATGCCGCCGAACGCCGGGCAAGTCTGGTGCTGGTCGGCCAGTCGCGGCCGAGTCTGCGCCGTCGCCTGTTCGGTGGTGGTCTGGCGGCGCGTTTGCTGCGTCAGGCCCACGGTCTGGAAATCAACGTGCTCGACAATGATCGCGAGCAGCCTGCGCCGCGCCTTCGCGTCACGCCGACGCTGGTGTGGTTCGATTACGCGCTGGCACTGGTCGCCACGGTATTGGCCAGTGCGCTGGCGTGGGCGGTGTCGAGTATTTTGCCGCTGCCGAACATCTCGCTGGTGTTCCTCGCGGCGGTGCTGCTGGTGGCGGTGCGCAGCAGCCTGGGGCCGGCGCTGGCGTGCGCGGCGCTGTCGTTTCTGACTTACGATTTTTTGTTCATTCCGCCGAATTTTTCCTTTGCCATCCAGCGCGAAGAAGACGTTCTGACCTTGCTGTTCTTCCTGCTGATGGCCGCGCTCACCGGTAATCTCGCGGCGCGCCAGCGGCGCCAGTTGCAGGCGTTGCGCGACACGCAGGAGGAAACCAGCGAATTGCTCGACCTGTCACGCAAACTGACTGCCGCGACGGATCGTCAGGCGGTGATCAGTGCTGCGGCGCAGCACCTCAATGGCTGGAGCGATTTGCAGTTGTGCCTGCTCAATCGGGACGGCCAGGGCGGCTGGAAAGTCGAGACCGGCGGGCCGCTGGAGTTCACCGAGGCGGAACGGGCTGCGGCCGATTGGGCCTGGCAGCACGATCAACCGGCCGGCATGGGTACCGGCACGCTGCCGTTCGGTCGCTGGTGGTGGTGGCCGCTGTCGGTGGAGGACGGGCCGCTGGCGCTGCTCGGGGTCTGCGCCAAAGAGGGCCAGACCTTGAGCGGCCAGCGCCGACGCCTGCTCACCGCGTTGAGTCAGCCACTGGCTCAGGCATTGTCCCGGGCGCAACTGGCCGATGATCTGGAGGCCGCGCGCCTGCACGGCGAAACCGAACAACTGCGCAGTGCGTTGCTGGCCTCGGTGTCCCACGATCTGCGTACACCGCTGACGTCCATGCGCGGCAGTATCGACAGCCTGTTGGCCCTCGGCGAAGCCATTCCGCTGGAGGATCGCCGCGAGTTGCTCGAAGGCACCCGCGATGAAGCCGAACGCCTTGATCGCTATATCCAGAATCTGCTCGACATGACGCGCCTCGGCCACGGTGCGTTGAAGCTGGCGCGGGACTGGGTGTCGCCGGCAGACATCGTCGGCAGTTCGCTCAATCGCCTGCGTGCGGTGCTGGCGCCGCTGCAGGTCAGCACTGACGTGCCCGCCGAGCTGCCGCTGCTGTTCGTGCACGCGGCGCTGATCGAACAGGCGCTGGTCAATGTGCTGGAAAACGCTGCGCGGTTCTCGCCGGCCCATGGGCGTTTGCAACTGCATGCCGGCGCCAGTGACGAAGAGATTTTCTTCTCGGTCAGCGACGAAGGCCCGGGGATTCCCGAGGACGAGCGGGCGAAGATTTTCGACATGTTCTACACCGCCGCGCGGGGTGATCGCGGAGGGCAGGGCACGGGGCTGGGGCTGGCGATCTGTCAGGGCATGGTCGGCGCGCATGGCGGGCGGATCAGCGTGGCCGACGGCATCGACGGCCGCGGCACCTGCATCAGCCTGCACCTGCCTTTACAGACGCAACCGGGGATGGACAATGAAGCCTGATCGCGACTGCGCTACTCTCTTGCCAATCTTTTGTGTCGATGTGAATTCATGAGCCAGACCGCGACCATTTTGGTCATTGATGACGAACCACAGATCCGTAAATTCCTGCGCATCAGCCTCGCCTCACAAGGCTATAAAGTGCTGGAGGCCGGCACTGGCGCCGAGGGCCTGGCCCAGGCGGCGTTGAACAAACCCGACCTGCTGGTGCTCGACCTCGGCTTGCCGGACATGGACGGCCAGCAGGTGCTGCGCGAGTTTCGCGAGTGGGCCACCGCGCCCGTGCTGGTGCTCTCGGTGCGCGCCAGTGAGGGGCAGAAAGTCCAGGCGCTGGATGGCGGCGCGAACGATTACGTGACCAAGCCGTTCGGCATTCAGGAATTTCTCGCCCGGGTCCGCGCGTTGTTGCGTCAGGCGCCGGCCGGCGAGGCCCAGCAAGCGGCGCTGACGTTCGGCCCGCTGACCGTGGATCTGGCTTATCGGCGGGTGTTGCTCGACGGTGTCGAAGTGGCGCTGACCCGCAAGGAATACGCGGTGCTGGCGCAACTGGCGCGGCATCCGGGCCGGGTGATCACCCAGCAGCAATTGCTCAAGGATATCTGGGGCCCGACGCATACCGAGGACAGTCATTACCTGCGGATTGTGGTCGGGCATTTGCGTCAGAAGCTGGCGGATGATCCGACCCGGCCGCGGTTTATTGTGACGGAGGCGGGGGTTGGGTATCGGTTGTTGAGTGAGAATAGTCTGTAGGTTTTGTGTGGTCTGGTTTGGCCTCTTCGCGAGCAAGCCCGCTCCCACAGTGGTCGGTGTGATACACAAATTTCAATAACACCCCAGAACCCTGTGGGAGCGGGCTTGCCCGCGAAGAGGCCCTGACAGGCAACCGAGAACTTCAGGGCTCTCTGCTCTGCTCACTTTCATACCGATCCAGCGTATCCCGCGCAATCTCGCGTCCCAGTGCGATCAACTCCGGCGCCTTGTAGAACTCGAAAAACCGGCACACGCGCTTCGGCACGTTGATCAGGATGTCCGGCGGATAACCGGCGATCTTGTATTGCGCCAGCGAGGTCTGCATCACCTCGAAACTCTGGTTGATCAGGTCCAGCAGTGACGCCGGTCCGACGTTGTCGATGATGAACGAGCCGGTGGCGGATTTCGGCGCGCCTTCGCGTTCGGGAGCCGCTGCCGGTTGCTGGCTCTCCGGTTCGCTGCCTTCCAGCCACGGGTTGATCTCGCCCGCTTCGGCGCGCAGCGCTTCCTGCTCCAGCAACAGCAACTGCTCGGCCTGTTTGCGGCGGAACGGCATCTTCGAACCCAGCGAACTGAGCAAGCTGTCGAAACGCGATCGAAAGGCTGGCGGGCGCTGGATCACCGGCAATTTGTAGTGGCGCTGGTTGGTCGCGTTGAGGTTGACCGCGATGATCAGATCACAGTGGCTGGAGACCACTGGCACGATCGGCAACGGGTTGAGAATGCCCCCATCCACCAGCATCCGGTTACCCTGCATCACCGGGGTGAACAGGCTGGGAATCGCCGCCGAGGCGCGCATCGCCTGATGCAGGCAGCCTTCCTGGAACCAGATTTCCTGCTGGTTGGTGAGGTCGGCGGCGACGGCGGTGTAGGGAATGCGCAGGTCTTCGATATTGATCTCGCCGACGATCTTGCGGATCTGCCCGAAGACTTTCTCGCCGCGAATCGCCCCGAGGCGAAAGCTCACGTCCACCAGACGCAGCACATCCAGATAATCGAGCGTTTCGATCCAGGTGCGGTACTCGTCGAGTTTGCCCGCCGCATAGATCCCGCCGACCACTGCGCCCATCGAACAACCAGCAATGCAGGCAATGTCGTAACCGCGTCTTTCGATCTCCTCAATGACCCCGATATGGGCATAGCCCCGGGCGCCTCCGGAGCCCAGCACCAGTGCGACACGCTTTTTCATCAAACTTCCTCCCCCGACAAGGCACCACAATGCACCCATCCATGGGCGGGCGACAATCGCCAGAGTCGTTCGGGGCGGCAGCAGAGTCGTTTTCCGATACTGTGTGACCCGTCGGGGTTATCTTTTCGTCACCGCAGATTCACCGGGCGCCAAGGCACTTTTTTCGCGCCGTAACGTCTTACCTGCACGACTGTTGACCTATTTGAGGAGTTAGTGATGAAAGCCTGGATCTGTGTGCCGTTGATCGCGCTGGCATTGGCCGGTTGCGCTGGCAAGACTGCTTATCGCGACAGCTGCGGCAGTCAGCTCGATGCGGCGTGGCATGAACTGGATCTGGCCAAGGCCGAAGGTTTCGCCGGCACGGTCAGTTACTCCAAGGCGCTGTCGTTGCTGACGGCGGCCAAGACCCAACAGCAATTCGAAGGTTTCGAGGGCTGCAGCAACAAAGCCGAGAAGGCGCGTTTCTATATTCGCGAATCCCGCGCCGGGCGCTAAGCTGCTGACTTGACGCAAGGATGCGGCTGGCCGACCACGGCAGACTCATCTTTCAAGCCATGTGAATCAGGAGCAAGCGATGTCTGCGTTGGTTGACCGGTTGGTGGCTCATGTCCTGAGTCTGGAAGTGCGTTTGCTGGCCTGTCAGGCGCGTATGACCGCGCGTACCGACCCCGAGGCACTGCATGACTTGCGCACCACGGTGCGCCGCTTGCGCAGCCTGTTGCGGCCCTTGCGTGGCTTGCCGGGTGTAGAACAACTGGAGGGCGCCGCGTCGGCGGTCGGTCAGTTGACCACGCCGTGGCGCGATCGCGAGGTGTTGGCCGCCTACCTGCTCCAGCACGATCAACCGCAGGCCGCGCAACGGCGCATGGCGCAGATGGCGGAAGCGTATCCGACGCTGGCGGCGAGTGCCGAGGTGGCTTCGCTGCTGATCATCCTCGACGCGTTCCCGCGATTCCTGCGCGCCTCCGAGCGTCAGGGATTGCTCAAGGGCCTGGCCAAACGCATCGAAAAACGCCTGCACAAACAATGGAAAAAACTTGACCAGGCCCTGCACGATCCTGCCCACGATCGGCATCGCCTGCGCTTGCTGATCAAGCGCGTGCGCTATGGCATCGAAGCCTATCCGGAACTGGATCGCCTGCCTGAAGCGGCGCTGGCACGGCTGAAGTCGGCGCAGGGCGCGCTGGGCGACTGGCACGATTGCTGGCAGTGGCTGGCGCGGGCCGAGCTGGAAAGCGATCTGCAACCGTGCGTCGCGACCTGGCAGGCGGGCCTGATCAAGGCTGAAGCCAAGGCGGATCGGGTGCTCGATAAACTCAGTTCAGCCTGCTTCAAATCCTGAATTCTCCATAGACCCTTTGTGGGAGCGGGCTTGCTCGCGAAAGCGGTGTATCAGTAGACACATCGGTGACTGACACAGCGCTTTCGCGAGCAAGCCCGCTCCCACATTCGAATATCTTCCTGACCTTAAGGCCTTTCTGTCAGTCCATTTGACCGGAATAGACGCTGCGGCGCTCTCTCATGCTGGTTAAGATCGCAGCATTCAATTTTCGCTTGCTGAGGTTGTCATGCGCTTTTCCGATCTGCTCGATGCGGTCCGTCGCGATCCAGAACTGACCATTCCCGCCGAGTGGGGCCAGGGTCGGGCCAGTTTTGGTGGCCTGGTCGCGGCGCTGCAATACGAAGCCATGCGCGCGAAAGTGCCGGCCGAGCGCCCGGTGCGTTCGCTGGCGATCACCTTTGTTGGCCCGGTCGAGCCGGAAGTACCGGTGAGTTTCGAAGTCGATGTGTTGCGCGAAGGCAAAGCAGTCAGCCAGGTGTTGGGGCGGGCCATGCAGAACGGTCAGGTGGTAACGATCGTGCAAGGCAGTTTCGGCGCTTCGCGGCCCTCGGAAGTGGCGGTTGAGGCCTATCCCGCTGCTGAAATGAAACACTGGGATGAATGCCAGGAGTTGCCCTATATCAAAGGCGTGACCCCGGAGTTCATGCGGCATCTGTCGATGCGCTGGAGTGTCGGCGGCATGCCGTTCACCGGCAATAAATCGCGGCAGATGGGCGGTTGGGTGCGTTTGCGTGGCGATGTGAAGGAAGAGCCGGTCAATGAAGCGCATCTGTTGGCACTGGTGGATGCGTGGCCACCGGCATTGTTGCCGTATCTGAAGAAGCCGGCACCGGGCAGCACGCTGACCTGGACCATTGAATTCGTTCAGCCATTACGCGATTTGAGCACCCTGGACTGGTGCAAATACCTCGCAGACATCGAATATGCCGCCGACGGTTACGGCCATGTCGCCGCCAAGCTGTGGAGTGCGGACGGGGAGTTGATCGCCATGAGTCGTCAGACTGTAACGATTTTTGCCTGAATCAATGCCGACGGTGCCGCTCCCGCCAGGCGCGCCACCAGCCACCGCTGAGCAAGAACCGCGGAAAGGTCAGGAACTGCTCGACCAGCAAGCGTGACACTGCATCCTGGCGGTCGCTGAACGGCTCGGAGGCTTGCGCCTCCAGGCTGTGGCCGTGGCGCTGCAAGGCCAGCGCCGCGACAATACCAATCACGCCGATGGCGACACTGGCCAGACTCAGGCTGAACACGCCAGAGACGATCAACAGAAACGCGACGATGAACAACGGTACGGCAATCAGGTGCAACACCAGATTGGTCGGGTGCTGGTGATTGTTCGGGTACGCGCGCCATTGCCACGCGGGAAGGTTGGGATGACGTTTGCCCATGTTTGCTACTCCTCGATCCATGTTGAACACATGGTTGGAGAATAGGCCGGGGCGGGTGGGGCGGGCGAATCAAGGTTGGCTATTGAAGTGATAGGCGTCATCGCCGGATTCGATGTTGACCCGGTTGACGCCTTCGCGAGCAAGCTCGCTCCCACAGGGGATTGGTGTACGCCACAGATTCCCTGTGGGAGCGAGCTTGCTCGCGAAGGCGTCGTCAGAGTTTCAACTGACCAATAGCCTTGTTGAGCTCCCCGGCCAACGTCGCCAACTCATTACTGGTGGTCGCCGAATCCACGGTCTGCTGCACGGTATTCTCGGTCACATCACGAATGCTCACCACCGCCCGATTCATCTCTTCCGCGACCTGACTCTGCTGTTCCGCCGCCACCGCAATCTGCGTGTTGCTCTCGCGCATCTGCGCCACGGCGCCAGTGATTTCCGCCAGCGCTTCACCGGCTTCCTGCGCCTGCTGCACGCAGTCGTCGGCCTTGTACGAACTCTCCTGCATGAAGTCCACCGCATCGCGCGTGCCGGCCTGCAGTGCCGAGACCATGGTGGTGATTTCATCGGTGGAGGTCTGCACACGCTTGGCGAGGTTGCGCACCTCATCGGCGACCACCGCAAAGCCACGGCCCATCTCGCCGGCACGGGCCGCTTCGATGGCGGCGTTCAGCGCCAGCAGATTGGTTTGCTCGGCGATGCTGTGAATCACGCTGACCACACCGTTGATTTTCTGGCTGTCCTCGGCCAGACGCTGAATCATCTCGGCGGTTTGCTGCACGCCGCTGGAGAGTCCGGCAATCGACTGCTGCACACGGCTGACCACTTGCTGGCCGCTGCCGGCCAGACTGTCGGCGGTTTGCGACAGGTCGCGAGTGGCACCGGCGTGCTGCGCGATGTGATAAACCGTGGCGGTCATTTCGTTGATCGCGGTGGCGGCCTGATCGGTCTCGCTCTGTTGACCGAGCATGCCGTGGCGCACGTCGTTCATGCTCGCCGCCAGACGTGCGGCACCGACGTCCAGTTGCCGCGCGGTGTTGGCTACGGTGGTGACCACGCGCTGATAACCGGCCTGCATCGCGTTGAACGCATTGGCCATCTGCCCGACTTCGTCCTTGCAGGCCAGCGGTACGCGGGCCGAGAGGTCACCGCTTTTCTCGACGTGCAGCATCACGTCTTTCAGCGTGTTGAGCTGACTGAGCAGGAAACGGATCAGCAACTGTGAGGCGCAAAGCATGGCGAACATCAGGATGAACACCGCCACGGCGTAGTTGGCAAAGCGTTCGCTGAACACTTGCGCCAGGCTTGGGCTATAGGCAATGACCGCGACTTGCTGGCCGTCGGCGCGACTGAACACTTCGGCACCCATCAGCGGGTTGTTGCCGAACAGCGGCAGGTGATTGATCTCGTTCCAGCCGTTACTTTCGCTGATCTCCAGCACAGGCTGGTCGTTGAGGCGCGGCGCTTCACCACGTTTGAAGGTCAGCACCTGATCAGTCTTGGGCAGCGCCTGCCCGGCCGGCCAGGCCTTGAGCAATTGCGCCTGAGCCTGAGCAGACGCTTGTGAGGCTTGGCTGCGGGCCTGCTGCTCGAGTTGCACGGCGTACAGCACCAGCAGCAGGGTGGTGACGAAAGCGACCGCATTGACCGCCCAGAATTTGTATTTCAGCGAGATATTGCTAAGCCAGGCACCCATGGAGGTCTTCTCTGATAGCGGAAACAGTTTTGGCAAGGTGCCAGTATTGTGCCGCTATGCAGATATCGGGATGTTGATATGGGTCAACAGGTTCTACGCTGATCCCCTGTGGGAGCGGGCTTGCTCGCGAATGCGGTGTGTCATTCAGCTCATTTCTGCCTGACACACTGCCTTCGCGAGCAAGCCCGCTCCCACAATGGAATTTGTGGTGTGTCAGGGCAGGGCGGGGAGGTTGAAGAATGCGCGGGCACACGCTGTGGTATGTGCTGCCAGATCTTCCTCGGCTTCGCCCCGATGCAGCGCCACTTCGCGCAGCACTTCGGTCAGATACGCTGGTTCATTGCGGCCGTTCTTCGGCTTTGGGCGCAAGGTGCGGGGCAGCAGGTACGGCGCGTCGCTTTCGAGCATCAGCCGTCCGCGCTTGATCTCCTTGACCAGCGGATGCAGGTGCGTGCCCCGGCGCTCGTCGCAGATCCAGCCGGTGATGCCGATGTGCAGGTCCAGATCCAGGTAACTGAACAAGGCTTTTTGCTCGCCGGTAAAGCAGTGCACCACGGCGGCGGGCAATTGATCGCGGAAGTCCCTGAGGATTTCCAGCAGACGCTGACTGGCGTCACGCTCGTGCAGGAACACCGGTAACTGCAGTTCTGCGGCCAGCGCCAGATGTTCTTCGAGGACTTTTTCCTGCTGCGGGCGCGGCGAGAAATCCCGGTTGAAATCCAGCCCGCATTCGCCCACGGCGACCACGTTTGCTTCTTGCAGCAGACTGCGCAAACGGCGCGCGCTGTCAGCGTTCCAGTCACTGGCCGAATGCGGGTGAATGCCGGCGGTGGCGAACAGTCGCTGGCCGCTTTGATCCAGTTGCTGGCACAGCTCCAGCGCCTGTTCGCTGCCCTCGACGCTGGTGCCGGTCAGCACCAGTTGGCAGACCCCGGCAGCGTAGGCGCGGTCGAGCACGGCCTGATGTTTTTCGGCGAAACTTGGGTTGGTCAGGTTGACGCCGATATCGATGAGTTGCATGGTTGCTACCTCGGGCCGAAGGCCGGAAAGCATACCAGAGCTGTAGATTCATAAGAAAAGCCAAGAACTACAACGAGTTATAGCTGTCTTTTGATGCCGCGAGACTGCTCGGGTTGGCGCAAATGCCATCCTCGTGCCAGTCTCTTGCACTTTGTCAGCGCTCCAGGCGCTCTGTTTTCGTCGGCAATTTCGACCGTTCAGCGGTTAGAAAACGCCCCCGTATTCTTTCCGGAGAGTGGATGCATCGTCCCTCGGTTTTGCTCCTGTTGTGTGCGTCGCTGCTGCTGCCGATAACGGCGGTTGCGCGCTTGCCCGGGCCACTGCAAGCCGTGCCGGCCGCCAAGGTCCGCGACTTGTCGGAGATACGCAGCAGTCGCGTGTTGCGCGTGCTGGTCAATCAGAGCCGCAACAGCTCCGGTGAAGTCCAGGGCCAGGCCATCGGTGTCGAATACCATCGCCTGCGCGCCTTCGAGCAATACCTCAATGGCCACGCCCGCGACGGCCAGGAAATCATCCTAAAAATCATTCCCCAAGCCAAGGATCAACTGCTCGGCGCGTTGCAGCGCGGCGAAGGTGATCTGGTCGCGCCCGGCGAGCTGCTCGATCTGCAACCCGGCCACGCGGTAGCCAGCAGCGAGCCGATCGCCAGCAATGTGCCGCTGGTGCTGGTCGGCATCAAGGGCGAGCGTCGCTACACCAAGGTCGAACAGCTTTCCGGCAAGACCCTAGCCTTGCCGACCGGCAGTGCGGCGGGGGAGGCGGTCAGTCAGCTCAATCAGAAACTGGCGCTGCGCAAACTGGCACCGATCAAGATCGAATGGGTCGATCCGACCTTGGCGGTCGAGGACGTGCTGGAGATGGTGCAGGGCGGGATTTTTCATCTGACCATCGTCGAGCAACCGATCGCCGAGCGCTGGGGCAAGATCCTGCCCAAGCTGCGTTTCGATCGGCAATTGATGATCAGCGAGCCGGGTGAGGAATACTGGTTTGTGCGCCGTGATGCCTCGATGCTGCGGGCAAGCATTGATCGCTTCCTGGTCGGCTACAAGAAACCGGCGAACGAGGATGCCGAGTTTCTGCGGATCTATCGGCGCCTTTACCAAGTGCACTATCCATTGGCCAAGGCTGATCGTCAGCGTCTGGAAAAACTGCGCCCGACCCTGCAAAAACACGCCGACGCGCAAAGCATGGACTGGCTGAATCTGGCGGCGCTGGCCTTCAAGGAATCGGCGCTGCAACCCAGCGCCCGCAGCGGCAGTGGGCCGACCGGGCTGATGCAGATCACCCCGTCCGCCGCGCAGCGGGTCGGGGTGAACAACATCCAGAACCTTGATGCGAATGTGCAGGCCGGGGCCAAGTACCTGGCGATGATCCGGCGCAAGTTTTTCAACAGTCCGAAGCTCAATGAGCGTGAGCGCATGGCGTTCACCCTGGCGGCCTACAACATCGGCCCGGAGCGGGTGCAAGGCATGCGCGCCGAGGCACGGCGGCGCGGGCTGAATCCGAACCAGTGGTTCTTTCAGGTCGAGCGCATCGCCATGGAGCAGGTGGGCATGGGGCCGGTCAGCTATGTTAATAGCGTGAACAAGTATTACCTGGCGTTCGACCGGGAGCGGGAGTCGTTGGAGCCCCGGGGACAGAAAGTAGCCTCACGCAAATAATCAAATAAATCGATTGGTATGGTGGAATATTTCCGCTTTTAACATGAAATTAACTGATTAATATGGCGGCCAACCAACACACACTTCTCCAAAAGGAATGACCCACATGAGCTCTCTGATCAACAAGGTACTGTTCACCCGCGCCGGTTACGGCTTGACCATTCTGCGTATCGCTGTTGGCGTGATCTTCGCCGCCCACGGTTCGCAAAAACTGTTTGGTCTGTTTGGTGGTTACGGTCTGGCGGGGACTGCGCAGTACATGGACAGCCTCGGTCTGCACCCGGGTTACCTGATGGCCACGCTGGCCGGCGGTACCGAGTTTTTTGCCGGTCTGGCGCTGATCATCGGCCTGTTGGTGCGTCCGGCAGCCTTGGGTCTGACCTTCCTGTCGCTGGTGGCGATCTTCACCGTGCACATCAGCAACGGTCTGTTCATGGCCAACAACGGTTACGAATTTGCTCTGGCGCTGCTGGGTGGCAGTCTTGCGGTGATGATCGAAGGCGCCGGCAAGCTGTCGGTGGATCGCGCCATCGCCGGTTGAGCGCTCTGGCTCCAGCAAAAGGCCCGCATTGTGCGGGCCTTTTTTGTTGCGGCCGATTCTTGACACTCATCGGTCACGTTATCTAGGATGTTGCTCATGCGCCGATTTAAACAGCTACTTGCGGGGCGCCAGGTGACTTCTACAGTTGCCGTCAGAAGCCGGAACAGGGCTTCGAAATACCGCTAAAGCGCTGGTTCGGTGTTGCCTCTCACCTGCCATGCAGACTTTTGAGGCAGAGACACGACACGATGAATGCACTACGCCCTCCAGCACGTCCCGCGCCGATCACGGCTCATATCACCCAGCGCAACCCAAAAATCCTGCTTGGCGGCAAACACCAGCCGACGCTGTTGCGTTATCTCGATGGCTGGCCACGTCGCAGCGGCGGTCCTGCCGCGTTCCTGATCCAGTTTGTCGAAGATGGTGAATCGCTGGCGCGGTTTGCCAGTGACAGTTTCGATCTGGCAGTGATTCAGGCCCCCAGCCAGGAAGATGCCCCGGAAATGATCAAGCAACTGGTTCGCGTCGCGCGGCAGGGTTTGATCACCCGCCGCTGAAACGCTCAGGGATAGTCGATCGCCACGATATAGACAAATTGCTCACCGGTTGGCGTCTGCACCCGGACTTCGGCGTCCAGCGCCTTGCCGATCAAGGCGCGGGCCAGCGGTGAGTCGATGCTGATCAGACCGAGTTTCAGATCCAGCTCATCCGGGCCGACGATACGGTAGCGCGATTGCTTGCCGTCTTCGTCCTCGATGGTCACCCAGGCGCCGAAGTAGACCTTGTTCGGATCGCTGGGTTTTTCGCTGACGACCTTCAATGCTTCGAGACGCTTGGTAAGAAAACGCACGCGGCTGTCGATCTCGCGCAGCATTTTCTTGCCATAGGTGTACTCGGCGTTTTCCGAGCGATCACCCTGGGCCGCTGCCTCGCTGACTGCTTGCGTCACCTGCGGGCGGCGCACGTGCCACAGCTCATGGAATTCGGCGCGCATCCGCGCTTCACCTTCAGGGGTGATCAGCGCGGTGCCGGCGGTGCGGGGAGGGCGATAACGGCTCATGGCAGCTTCTTGTGGTGACGAAGACAGGAGTCTATCAACCCTCGCGCAGGACTGTCAGCGGACTCGCATTCAACGCCCGGCGTGTGCCGAATACACCCGCACCACCAATCAGCACGGCGCCGATCAATGGCAGCACCAGCAACCATGGATGTGGATGCCACGGCAGATCGAACGCATAGCGATACAGCACCAGGCTCACCACCTCCGAACCAATGGCTGCCAGCAAACCGCTGACCGCCCCGAGCAAGCCGAACTCGATGCGCCGGGCCTTGACCAGCAACTGCCGTTGCGCCCCCAGCGCACGTAACAGCGCGCCTTGGCGAATGCGTTCATCCAGGGTTGCCTGCAAGCCGGAGAACAACACGGCCATCCCCGCCGCCAACACAAACAACAACACGTATTCCACCGCCAGGGTGACCTGGGCGAGGATGCTGCGCAGTTGTTCCAGCAGGGCTTCGACCTGAAGGATGGTCACCGCCGGAAATGCCCGCGACAGCTCGACAATCTGCTGATCGTGACCGGGTGCCAGATAGAAACTGGTCAGGTAAGTCGCTGGCAGATCCTTCAAGGTGCCGGGCTGGAAGATCATGAAGAAGTTCGGCTGGAAGTTGTCCCAGTTGATCTCGCGCAGGCTGGTGACTTTCGCTTCACGATTGACCCCGCCCACGCTGAACACCATGTGATCGCCGAGTTTGAGCTTGAGGCTTTCGGCGACTTTGCCTTCAACTGAAACGCCCGGCACGTCATCCGAGGGTTGCCCGGTCCACCAGGTACCGGCGGTGAGCTTGTTGCCGGCCGGAAGGTCAGCCGCCCAGGTCAGGCTCAAGTCACGCTGCACCGCGCGATCACCGGCCGAATCCTTGCTGACGATCTGCTGCACCGGTTCGCCGTTGATGCTGATCAGCCGTCCCGGCACCACCGGGTATAGCGGCGCTGCTTGTGCGGACACTTTGATCAAATGATCGGTGAAGGCCTGTTTGTCCGCCGGCAGGATGTTCAGGGCGAAGTAGTTGGGGGCGTTTTTCGGCAACTGGTTTTGCCAGGTGTCGAGCAATTCACCGCGCAGCAGAGCGATCAGCGCCATCGACAGCAGGATCAACCCGAACGCCAGCGCTTGCCCGGCCGCCGCCAGCGGATGACGCAGCAACTGACCCAGACCGAGGCGCCACGGCAGAGGCGCACGGGCGAGCATCCGCCGCAGGCTGTTGAGCAACAACAGCAGCAAGCCTCCCAATAGCAGCGCAGCGACCACACCACCGCCCAGCAGGGCGAAAGTCAGCAACAGATCCAGACTCAGGCGCCACATGATCAGGCCCAGCGCACCCAGCGCTGCGCCATAAACCATCCAGGTACTCGACGGAATCGGCAGCATGTCGCGACGCAATACGCGCAGCGGTGGCACCCGGCCCAGCGCGGCAAGCGGCGGCAGGGCGAAACCGGCCAGTGCCACCAGCCCGGTGCCGATCCCGGCGAGCGCCGGAAACAGGCCGCCCGGTGGCACATCGGCGGGTAGCAGATCATGCAACAGAGCGAACAGTCCCAGTTGCGCCAGCCAGCCGAGCACGGCACCACTGAGGGCGGCGAACAGGCCCAGCACGGTCAGCTGAATACTGAACAGCAGCATGGTTTCCCGACGCGACAGGCCAAGGCAGCGCAACAGCGCACTGGCATCGAAGCGGCGGCTGGCGAAGCGGTTGGCCGATAACGCTACGGCCACGCCGGCGAGTAACACCGCGACCAGACTGGCCATGTTCAGATAACGCTCGGCCTTGCCCAGTGCACCGCCAATCTGCCGATTGCCGTCGCGCGCATCTTCGATTCGCTGGTTGGCCGCCAACCCCGGTTTGATCAATTGCCGGTAGGTCTCCAGCGCCTGCGGTTCACCGCGCCACAGTTCGCGGTAGCTCACGCGGCTGCCGGGCTGCACCACGCCGGTGGCCGCGAGGTCATCGAGGTTGATCATCACCCGAGGCGTGAGGCTGTAGAAGTTGCCGGCGCGATCCGGTTCGTAGGTCAGCACGCGGGTCAGCTTCAGGGTTTTCATGCCGACGTCGATGCTGTCGCCGATCTTCAGATCAAGGGCGGTCAGCAGACGTGCTTCGACCCAGGCTTCACCGGGTTGCGGTTCACCGCCAGCTGTTTCAACGGCAAACGGGGCCGGGGCGCTTTTCAGTTCGCCGCGCAGAGGGTAGGCGCGGTCGACGGCTTTTATGCTCGATAACTGAATACCGTTGTCAGTGGCGATTACGCTGGAAAATTCCACCACCTGCGCATGATTCAAGCGCAGCTCGGTGCCGCTGCGGATCTGTTCGTCGCGGGCCGGCGAGCTGCCCTCAAGCACCATGTCGGCGCCAAGGAACTCGGTGGCGCGCAGCATCATTGCGCCGTTGAGGCGGGCGCCGAAGTAGCCGATGGCGGTACTCGCCGCGACCGCCACCACCAGCGCGAAAAACAACACTCGCAATTCCCCGGCGCGGGCATCGCGCATGAGTTGACGTAGCGCGAGACTGAACAGACGCAACAGCGGCAGACGTGCCATCAAGGCTCCAGAGGGGCGACCAGCAGCCCGGCTTCAAGTCGGATCAGGCGCCGGCAGCGATGGGCCAGGCGTTCGTCGTGGGTCACCAGCACCAGGGTGGTGCCGCGCTCCTTGTTCAATTCAAAGAGCAAATCGCTGATGCGCTCGCCGGTGTGGCTGTCGAGGTTGCCGGTGGGTTCGTCGGCGAACAGCACGTCCGGCTCGGCAGCGAAGGCCCGGGCAATCGCCACGCGCTGTTGTTCGCCACCGGAGAGCTGGCGCGGCGAGTGCGCCAGGCGCTGGCCGAGGCCGACCCGTTGCAGCAGCTCAGTAGCGCGCTCACGGGCGTCTTTGCGGCCATCGAGTTCCAGCGGCAGCATGACGTTTTCCAGCGCGTTGAGACTGTCGAGCAACTGGAATGACTGAAAGACGAACCCCACGTGTTCGGCACGGATGCGCGCGCGTTGGTCTTCGTCGAGGTTGCCCAGGGATTGCCCGGCGAGGATGACTTCGCCGCTGCTTGGCAGGTCGAGGCCGGCGAGCAGGCCGAGCAGGGTGGATTTGCCGGAACCGGACGCGCCGACGATGGCCAGGCTGTCGCCCTTGTTCAGTTCCAGGCTGAGTTCGTGCAGGATAGTCAGTTCACCTTCCGCGCTGGGAACCACTTTGCTGAGGTTCTTCGCGGTGAGAATGCTTGCGCCCATGGAGAATCCGATGCGTGTTTGGTTTTTGAGTGCTGGCCTGGCCTTGATGTGCATGGCCCAGAACGCAGCGGCGGGTACTGTCCTGATCGTTGGCGATAGTATCAGCGCCGGTTTCGGACTGGATACCCGCCTGGGGTGGGTATCGCTGCTCGAGCAACGGCTCAAACAGGAGGGTTTTGACGACAAAGTGGTCAATGCCTCCATCAGTGGCGACACCAGTGCCGGAGGCCAGGCACGCCTGCCGGCGCTGCTTGCAGAGCACAAGCCGGCACTGGTGATCCTCGAGCTTGGGGGCAATGATGGCCTGCGCGGAATGCCGCCAACGCAATTGCAACAAAACCTTGCGGCGATGATCGACAGCTCGCGTCAGAGCGGCGCCAAGGTGCTGCTGCTGGGCATGCAATTACCGCCCAACTACGGCAAGCGTTACACCGATGCCTTCGCCGAGGTCTATGGCAACGTTGCGGACGAGAAAAAGATCCCGCTGGTGCCGTTTTTCCTCGACGGCGTGGGCGGGCATCCCGATCTGATGCAGGCCGATGGTCTGCACCCGGCAGCCGGGGCTCAGGGCAAGTTGCTGGAAAATGTCTGGCCGACGCTAAAACCGCTGTTATGAGGCTTTTCTAGTGGCAGGCTTTCGGCTAATGTGGCGCCCCCTTATTTGGAGCCCCCGATGCCGCGTCCTGCCTGGTCCCTGTTTGCCTACCAACTGATCGAGCCTGACGAACAGCTGGATCTGTTCGCCTGCCAGGAAGTGCGGGTGCATCTGGTGACCCGTCAACTGGAACTCGGTGGCTCGGCAGACCGCACGTTGTGTGGCAGTCTGCTGCCGGCACAACCGCGCTGGTCGAGTGTGGATCGCCGAGTGTTCCAGGATCAGCGCCTGTGTTCGTTGTGCCGGGCGATTCTTGAGTCGCAGAAACGCGGCACCTCGCCGATCTGGCCTGAGTTGCGTTTCGAGCTCTGATCTGCCCGGTCAGAAATCCCTTGTGGGAGCGGGCTTGCTCGCGAATGCGGTGTCTCATTCAACGAATGCCTTGCCTGACACGCCGCATTCGCGAGCAAGCCCGCTCTCACCCAAAGCACCTTGTCGCCTGCAGCAGGGTGGTCTCCCCGAATGCCTTGGGCGCGGTGTACAATCGCGCTCTTATACCCTTGTTGATCATGCGAAGGATTTTCCGGATGTTGCCGCGCTTTCCTGCCGTCACCCGCTGCCTGTCACTTGCCGCCCTGTGTGTGGCCGGTCCCGTTGCTGCATTGGAGTTTCCCCTGCCACCACCCGGTGAGGACATCATCGGCCAGGTGCAGGTGATCAAGGCCAAGTACGAAGATACCTTCGCTGACCTGGGCACCACCTACGATCTGGGTTATTCGGAAATGGTCGCGGCCAACCCGGGCGTTGATGCCTGGCTGCCGGGCGCCGGCACCGAAATCGTCCTGCCGACCCGCTTCATTCTGCCGCCGGGTCCGCGTGAAGGCATCGTGATCAACCTCGCCGAGTACCGCCTCTACTACTACCCGAAAGGCCGGAACGTGGTGTACACCTTTCCGCTGGGGATCGGGCGTGAAGGTTGGGGGTCGCCGATCGCGCATACCACCATCACCGCGAAGACACCGAACCCGACCTGGACGCCTCCGGCGTCGATCAAGGCCGAGCACGCTGCAGATGGTGATCCGCTGCCGAACGTAGTGCCGGCCGGTCCTGACAACCCGCTGGGTCCGTTCAAGTTCAGTCTCGGCACGCCGGGTTACCTGATCCACGGTTCGAACAAGAAGTTCGGTATCGGCATGCGCACCAGCCATGGTTGCTTCCGCATGTTCAACAACAACGTGCTGGAAATGGCTGCAATGGTGCCGGTCGGTACCTCGGTGCGCATTCTCAACGACGCGTACAAGTTCGGTCGCAGTGGCGGCAAGGTGTATCTGGAAGCGCACACGCCGATCGATGACAAGGGCAACCCGTCGGTGGTCGACAAGCACACGGCAGTCATCAATGCGATGCTCAAGCGTGAGGATATTGCCAATAACGTGCGGGTGAATTGGGATGTGGTGCGCGATGTAGTCGCGGCGGAAGACGGCTTGCCTACCGAAATCGGTACGCCGGGTGCGGCAGCGCCGATGGTTTCGAGCACACCGATCGACCTGCAGCAGTAAGTTCGATCCAGACCCGCCGATGCGTGAAGCGTCGGCGGGTTTTTTATTGCCCGGACAAAAGTACCGGTCATAAAAAAGCCGACCCAAAAAATGGGTCGGCTTGATAACAATCCCGAGGGATTATTACTTGCGGCTAGCTTTGTCCAGCATGCGCAGAGCACGCTCGTTAGCTTCGTCAGCAGTCTGTTGTGCTTTTTGAGCAGCAGCCAGAGCTTCATCAGCTTTACGGTAAGCTTCGTCTGCACGAGCCTGGGAGCGAGCAGCTGCGTCTTCAGTAGCGGTCAGACGTGCTTCGGTTTCTTTCGATGCGCTGCTGCAACCGGTAGCCAGAACTGCGGCCAGAGCCAGAGCAGAGAATTTCAGAACGTTGTTCATCGTGTTCCCCTTCAAGGACTTTCAATTAAGTGGCTTTCTCCTCCGATTGAGGAAATAGCCGGCGTACATACTACCCATTACTTGTAGTAAGTAAACTGACCTAACGCAAGAAGCAAAAAAAATTGTAGGCGCTGATTCTTTTTCGAGCAACTTTTAACTGGGCTGTATAAAAATATCCACCTGCAAGCCCCGGCTTGAGCGTGTTAATGAGAAAAAGTTCCCTTGGCCCGATGCTGTTTCCGGGTCTTGCACCAAGTCTGCCTAGATGAATTCGTCTACACTTTTGTTCCGATTTTGCATGATGCCTCACATATCTTTGTCGCTCTTGAGGTGACTTTAAAGAAGAGACTGCGTCTTAAGTCTCGACATTCGGCAATGTTCCGGCGAGCGCTTCGAGAAGATCTTCCCCGCGCCCGCCGCTGCGTCCATCGGAGTCACCCGGTCAACGAGCATGATGACGAGCGCACCTTGAGCATTTTCGCCAATGGTGCCTACTATTTATCACGTGCTCGGTTGCGCGAGATCGGTGTGGTTTTTCTCGGTGTCCATAGGCACGGGGTGGCGTAGATGTTCCTTCGCCGGAAAAACATCGGTAAGGTAGGGGTCAGAATTCAAGACCCGCGAGGAGTAGTGATGAGCGAGGCGTTGTCCATCCACCATGACCAGGCTGGTCATCAGTTCGAGACCAATGTGGACGGTCATCGTGCCTACCTGACCTATATGGATCTGGGGAAACAGACCCTGGATATCTATCGCACCTTCGTGCCTAATGCCCTGCGTGGTCGAGGCATCGCCGCCGCGCTGACTGAAAGTGCGCTGCAGTACGCCGAAGAAATGGGCTACACGGTGATCCCGTCGTGCTCCTACGTCGAGCGTTACATGGAGCGCCACCAGAAGCGCGCCGCGAAAATCTGACAAACCCCCTACACACAAAAACGCCGGGCAATGCCCGGCGTTTTTTTATGCCTGTGAAACGCTGATCAGCTGCGCTGACGTTTCGGCAGAACATCCTTGAGCTTGGCGTGCATGCTGCGCAGGGTGTTCTCGGTGGCGGACCAGTCGATGCAGGCATCGGTGATCGACACGCCGTATTGCAGGTCGGCGAGGTCTTTCGGGATGGCCTGGCAGCCCCAGTTCAGGTGACTCTCGACCATCAGGCCGATGATCGACTGGTTGCCTTCGAGGATCTGGTTGGCGACGTTCTCCATCACCAGCGGTTGCAGGGCCGGGTCCTTGTTGGAGTTGGCGTGGCTGCAATCAACCATGATGTTCGGCTTGATCTTCGCCTTGTTCAGCGCCTGCTCGCACAGGGCGACGCTGACCGAGTCGTAGTTCGGCTTGCCGTTGCCGCCACGCAGCACCACGTGACCGTAGGCGTTGCCCTTGGTGGTGACGATCGACACGCCACCTTCCTGGTTGATCCCCAGGAAGCGGTGCGGGCTGGAAACCGACTGCAGGGCGTTGATCGCCACGGTCAGGCCGCCATCGGTGCCGTTCTTGAAGCCGACAGCCGAAGACAGGCCGGAAGCCATTTCACGGTGGGTCTGGGATTCGGTGGTACGCGCGCCGATGGCCGACCAGCTGATCAGGTCCTGCAGGTACTGCGGGGAGATCGGGTCGAGGGCTTCGGTGGCGGTCGGCAGGCCTTTCTCGGCCAGGTCCAGCAGCAACTGGCGACCGATGTGCAGGCCGTCCTGAATCTTGAACGAGTCATCCAGGTACGGATCGTTGATCAGGCCTTTCCAGCCGACGGTGGTCCGTGGCTTCTCGAAATACACGCGCATGACCAGATAAAGGGTGTCGGAGACTTCCTCCGCCAGCACCTTGAGGCGATCGGCGTATTCGTGGGCAGCCTTGATATCGTGGATCGAGCACGGGCCGATCACTACGAACAGACGGTGGTCGGTGCCATCAAGAATGTTGCGAATGACTTCGCGGCCCTTGGTGACGGTGCGCAGCGCAGCATCGCTCAGAGGGATATCACGCTTGAGCTGATCGGGAGTGATCAGGGTCTCGTTAGAGGCGACGTTTAGGTCGTTGATCGGTAAATCAGCCATCGTTTACTCGTCAGGTCACGGGTGCCGGCCGCCAGCGATCCCCGCGCGGCGGAGCACAGCAGATTTAAGCGCGTCGGGGAGCCGAACCTTAGCGCGTCAGACGCGGCTCGACAATGGGCAAGCGCCGCTTTAATCCAGCACTGGCTGGGCAAAAGCCTTGCGCACGCTATCGTGGGAGAACTCGTCGGCGTGTTGTTCGACCCATTGCAGGGCCAGCGCCTGGATATCCTGCAGGTCGTCATGGGCGTCGTTCATGCGGCAATAACGCTCGATCTGGCACACCTGTTCACCCATCCGGGCACTGAACAGCGTCTGCTCATCGGTGAATGCGATCCCCACCAGATAGCCCTTTTTGCGCCGCAAACACCACGCGACATAGCCCGGATAACAGATCTCGGCATTGAGTGTCGGCATGCGCACTTGCAGCGCCGTGCCGTGGCGCCACGCGCGGTGATAATTGCAAGCGATCCCGCCGAGGCTGATAGTGTGCAGCTGTTGCCTGGAAATACACTCGGGCTTGAGCAAGGTTAATTCAACCGGCACTTCGTCCGGATGAGGAATGAAACGTCCCATGAGCACAGACTCCCTGTGTCGGCCATTTGACATTGTTTCCCCCAGTATAGTGGTCGAATCCGAGCTGACCGATTTCGACGCCGACCAGCGGTTGCTGGCGATGAGCGGCGTTTCGCTGGTGATTTTCACCAGTGTCGGCTGTTCCAGCTGCCGCTATGCCAGAGAGGTTTTGCCGGGGTTCGAGCTGGCGGTTGATCGCCTGTGCTGGATCGATGCCGGCAACAACGGCGGGTTGGTGGAGCGCTATCAGGTCTTTCATTTGCCGGCGCTGTTTGTAGTGCGCGACGGCGAGTTCTTTGGGGCATTGCACACGCGCCTGACCGCCGATGCGCTGAACGCAGCAGTGGCGCAGGCACTGGGTCGAATTGCAGAGGAGTTGCCATAGATGGTGGGAGCAGACAGCAAACCGGTGATCGGGATTATCGGCACCGGTGCCATTGGCGGGTTCTACGGTTTGATGCTGGCGCGGGCCGGTTTCGATGTACACTTTTTACTGCGCAGTGAATTCGCCGCAGTGGCCGAACGTGGTTTGCAGGTGGACAGTGCCGTGCATGGCACGCTGACGCTGAACCCGGTGCAAGCCTATGCCAAGGCCGAGGACATGCCTGCCTGCGACTGGTTGCTGGTCGGCGCCAAGACCACCAGCAGCACCGGCCTGGCCCCGGCGATCATTGCCGCGGCCAGGCCCGGCGCGAAAGTGCTGGTGCTGCAAAACGGTCTGGACGTCGAAGACAGCCTGCGCGAGTTGTTGCCCGACTCCCTGCATCTGCTCGGTGGCCTGTGTCTGATCTGCGTGCATCGCGAAGGTCCCGGGCACATCACCCATCAGGCGCTGGGGGCGGTGAACATCGGCTATCACAGTGGCCCGGCGGCAGGCGACGCGGCGCGCCTGGCGCTGGTCGAGGAGGGCGCCAGTCTGTTCCGCGCGGCCGGTATCGATTCGCAGGCGATGCCCAATCTGCAACAGGCACGCTGGCAGAAACTGGTGTGGAATATTCCCTATAACGGTCTCTCGGTGCTGCTAGGTGCCGGCACCACGCCGCTGATGGCTGACGCGGACAGTCGCGCGCTGATTCAGGCGTTGATGGCCGAAGTGGTGCAGGGCGCCAAGGCCTGTGGTCACGACATGCCGCCCGGTTATGCCGAGTACCTGTTCATGATGACCGAGAAAATGCCCGACTACTGGCCGAGCATGTACCACGATTTGCTGCACAAGCGGCCGCTGGAACTGGAAGCGATTTACGCCCGGCCACTGGCTGCGGCCAAAGCCGTGGGGTTCGAATTGCCGCGGATCGAAGCGCTGTATCGCACGTTGAGTTTCATCGACCGACGCAACACCTGAGTCGGTTTTCTGGGGGAGTGGGGGAAGGCATGGCCAAGAACATCGATGACAAACTGGTGCTGGCGATTTCGTCTCGTGCCCTGTTCGACCTGAGCGAGAGTCACAAGGTCTACCTGGCGAGCGGCGTCGAAGCCTATCGGCAATATCAGATCGAACACGAAGACGAGATCCTCGCGCCCGGCGATGCCTTTCCTTTGGTGGAAAAACTCCTCAGCCTCAACAGTCGCCTCGACCGCGCCCGGGTCGAGGTGATTCTGGTTTCGCGCAACAGCGCCGATACCGGCCTGCGCGCCTTCAATTCGATTCACCACTATGGACTGGATATCTCGCGGGCGGCATTCGTCGGTGGGCGCAGTCCTTATCCCTACCTCAAGGCTTTTGGCTGTGACTTGTTCCTGTCGACGCACGCAGAAGATGTGCGCGCTGCGCTGGACGCCGGGTTTGCCGCGGCGACGATTCTCTCCGGCGGGGCCAGTCGTGCCGCCAGTGATGAGTTGCGCATCGCCTTCGACGGCGACGCGGTGCTGTTTTCCGATGAGTCCGAACGTGTATATCAGTCCGGCGGGCTGCTGGCGTTTCAGGCCAAGGAACGTGAGTCTGCGCGCGAGCCGTTACGCGGTGGGCCGTTCAAAGGTTTTCTGGCGGCGCTCAATGCGCTGCAACGCGAGTTCCCCGAGGACGACTGCCCGATCCGCACGGCGCTGGTCACCGCGCGTTCGGCACCGGCACATGAGCGGGTGATTCGTACATTGCGCGAGTGGGACATCCGCCTCGACGAGTCGCTGTTCCTTGGCGGGCTGACCAAATCGGCGTTTCTCGAAGCCTTCGCTGCCGATGTGTTTTTCGACGATCAGGCCGGCCACTGCGAGGCCGCCCGCGAAGTGGTCGCCACCGGTCACGTACCGCACGGCATCAGCAACGAACCATCGATCTAAAGCCCCTGTGCTTCAAGACGTTGCGTCGCACGTCGTACTCGCCAAGGCACTGCTAAGCTGAATCAATCTCCGCCATGTTGGCACGCGAGGAGGTCATATGATTCGTTCGATGCTGTATGCCACTGACCTCGGTCTGTACGCACCTTTAGTGATGCAGCATGCCTTGGCACTGGCGCGGACATTCAATGCCGACTTGTATGTGGTGCATGCAGTGGAACCTATGGGACTGTTCGCCGAATCGGTGTTGCAGAGCTATCTCGACGAACAGGCATTGAACGAATTTCACAGTCAGGGTCTGAAAACAGTCATCGCCAATATCGAACAACGGGTGCTGGACAGTTTTCGCGAAGAATTGGGGGAGGACGGCGAACAGGATCTGCAGCGGATTCGTGCGGTACGGGTACTGCAGGGCGATCCGTCGCAGGTGATTCTTGACCAGGTGGAGAAACTCTCTGTGGATTTGCTGATCGTAGGCACTCACAGCCACGGTGTCGGGGCGGAAACGCCTTTGGGGCGTACGGCGACCCGGGTCCTGCAATTGGCCAAGGTGCCGGTTTATCTGGTGCCGTTGGTGGAGCGCCGGCGTCGGGAGGATCGCTGAAGCGGGAATAATGGCGTTTTGATAAAAAAGTTCTAGATTTATTCATCAAACCATTAATATAGTTATATACCGTCGCTGATGCCCGTGGCGTCTACCTGCTTTGAGGGATACATATGAAGCTTCAACAATTGCGCTACATCTGGGAAGTGGCGCACCACGACCTCAACGTTTCCGCTACAGCCCAAAGCCTTTACACCTCGCAACCGGGTATCAGTAAACAAATCCGCCTGCTGGAAGACGAACTCGGCGTTGAAGTGTTTGCCCGCAGCGGCAAGCACTTGACCCGCGTCACCCCGGCCGGCGAACGCATCATCACCACCGCAGGGGAAATCCTGCGCAAGGTCGAAAGCATCAAGCAGATTGCCCAGGAATTCTCCAACGAGAAGAAAGGCACCCTGTCTATCGCCACCACCCACACCCAGGCGCGTTATGCATTGCCGCCGGTGATCAGCAATTTCATCAAGCAATACCCGGACGTGGCGCTGCACATGCATCAGGGTTCGCCGATGCAGATCGCCGAGATGGCCGCTGACGGCACCGTCGATTTCGCCATCGCC
The DNA here is from genome assembly GCF_037126175.1 of Pseudomonas sp. RSB 5.4. Lineage (NCBI taxonomy): Bacteria > Pseudomonadati > Pseudomonadota > Gammaproteobacteria > Pseudomonadales > Pseudomonadaceae > Pseudomonas > Pseudomonas sp. RSB 5.4. The sequence goes on along the minus strand of NZ_CP146986.1, from coordinate 2,710,674 downwards.
ACCGAAGCGCTGGAACTGTTCGGCGATCTGGTGATGATGCCGTGCTATCGCTGGAACCGTTGCGTGGTCGTGCCGCAGGGCCACCCGCTGACCAAGCTGCCGAAGCTGACCCTTGAAGCGCTGGCCGAATACCCGATCGTGACATACGTGTTCGGTTTCACTGGCCGTTCGAAACTCGACGAAGCCTTCAGCCATCGCGGCCTGACGCCGAAAGTGGTGTTCACCGCTGCCGACGCCGACGTGATCAAAACCTACGTGCGCCTGGGTCTGGGTGTGGGCATCGTCGCCAAGATGGCGGTCGACACCAAGCTCGATAACGACCTGGTGGTGCTGGATGCCAGCGAATTGTTCGAGTCGAGCATTACCAAGATCGGTTTCCGTCGCGGTACTTTCCTGCGTGGTTTCATGTGCGACTTCATCGAGAAGTTCGCCCCGCACCTGACCCGCGAAGTGATGGCCAAAGCCATCCAGTGCCACAACAAGCAGGAACTGGAAGAGCTGTTCGACGGCGTCGAACTGCCAGTCCACTGAGTCCCTGCCTCACAGCACCTCGGTGACAGCGAACTGTTGCCGGGTGCCCGCCACCAGAATCTCCACCTCATCGCCCTCGAACTTGCCCAGCAGGCTTTTGCCCAGCGGCGAGCGCGGGGTGATGACGGTAATCGGCTGACCCACCACATCGACTTTCAGGCCCGCCGCATCCGGCGCCAGAAACAGCCATTGCTCGCGACCCTTTTCGTCCTCCAGGCCGAGCAGGGCGCCGATCTCGATGCCGCGATTTTCGTCATAGGCGCGCAGTGTCAGGTTCTGGCACAGCGCCAGTGACTGGCGGATTTCCTCGACGCGTTTCGCCTGACCTGCTGCCAGATAAGAGGCTTCAAGCCCAAGGGTGTCGTACTTGTTCTCGGCGATGTTCTCTTCGTGGGTCGCGGTTTCGTAAGCGGTCTGCGCGGCGCGCTCGGCGATGTCGAGGTCGACGCGCAGTTTGTCGAGGATCAGTTGGTGGACGGTGTGCTTGTTCATGATCAATCGCAGAATTGCAAAACGTTGGCGCGGCTCTTCTCGCTCGGCGCGGTCTGGTCCTGTTGCAGCCAGAACTGGCACTTGGGGTTTGACTGGTTGCGACTGCTGCTGCGTGCCTGATCCAGGCGATTCTGCTGTTCGTTCTTGCGCAGGTTCTCTTCGTACTGCTCGAACAGCGGACTCTGTGGCGGAATGTCCGGTTGTACCTGAACGGCCGCCGGGGGCTTGGCCAGTTGCTGCACGGCCTGAGCGACAGGCGCCAGTTGCTCGGTGAACACAAAGCGTGAAAGCAACCAGCAGGTCAAGGCGATGGCCAGAAAGCCCAGCCACATGCCCAGGGCAATGCTGCCGGTCAGCCGCAGCGCGCTAAGCTGAACAGGCAAGGGACGACGCGGGGTGGGGCGATAGGGCATGGCTGCCTCCTGGCGGATGATTACGGGCAAGTCGCGATTGTCGCACGAAGATTAATCGCCGTCGGCTCTTCTGCGCGAGGTCATTTATGCGGACAATCAGCCCTTTTGCCAACGGGAGTCTTGCATGTCGGTACCGAAAACCCGCTGGGATATTTTTTGCACCGTGGTCGACAACTATGGCGACATCGGTGTGACCTGGCGTCTTGCCCGCCAACTGGTGGCCGAGCATGCGCTGGCGGTGCGTCTGTGGGTCGATGACCTGCGCGCCTTCGAACGTATCTGCCCCGAGATCGACATCAACCTTGCCCAGCAATCGCAGCAGGGCGTCGAGGTGCGGCACTGGCCGAGCGACTGGCCGCAAACGGAAGCCGCCGATGTGGTGATCGCCGCATTTGCCTGTCAGTTGCCACCGGCGTACATGGACGCCATGGCCGAGCGGCAACGGCCACCACTGTGGATGAACCTCGATTACCTCAGCGCCGAAGACTGGGTAACCGGTTGTCATGGCTTGCAGTCGGTGAAGTACAAGTCGGTACAGAAATTCTTTTTCTTTCCCGGATTTCAGCCGGGGACCGGCGGCTTGCTGCGTGAAGGCGGTCTGCTTGAGCGTCGTCGGCATTTTCAGCAGGATGCCGCTGCACAGCGACAATTCCTGCAAGGCCTGGGTGTCGATCGCGCAGCGGATTCGCAACTGATCTCCTTGTTTGCCTACGAAAATGCCGGGCTGGCCAGTTGGCTGGATGTGCTGGCGGCCGATAGCACACCGACCCATTTGCTGGTGCCGGAGGGGCGGATTCTCGGTGATGTCGCGCGCTGGCTCGGAGTCGATTCGCTGGCCATCGGTGATTTGAACGTGCGTCAGGCGCTGACGGTGCAGGTGCTGCCGTTCGTCCGTCAGGATCAATACGATCAGTTGCTGTGGTGCTGCGATTTCAACGCGGTGCGTGGGGAAGACTCGTTCGTCCGCGCACAGTGGGCCGGGCGACCGATGCTCTGGCACATCTATCAGCAGGACGAAGACATCCATCTCGACAAGCTCGACGCCTTTCTCGCGCTCTATACCAAAGGGCTTTCACCGGCCGCTGCCGAGGCGATCAACGGTCTGTGGCGGGCCTGGAGCGCCGGACAACCGATTGGCGAGCACTGGCTGGAGGCCCGTAAACACTGGTCGCAATTGCAGGACAACGCCGAAGCATGGTGTCTGGAACAAGGCTTGCAGGCGGATCTTGCCACGGCGCTGGTAAGGTTTTACCTAAATTGGATATGATACGCGGCCTAGATTTTTGTAAATCCCATCCAAATTCGGATATTCGCAATGAAAACTGGTAAAGAACTCAAACCCGGTACCGTGATCCGTATCGACAACGATCCTTGGCTGGTTCAGAAAGCTGAATTCACCAAGTCGGGCCGTAACAGCGCGATCATGAAGACCAAGCTGAAGAACCTGCTGACCGGTTACAAGACCGAAACCGTTTACGGTGCGGACGACAAGCTGGACGACGTGATCCTCGACCGCAAAGAAGCGACCCTGTCCTTCATCAGCGGCGACACCTACACGTTCATGGACACCACTGACTACACCATGTACGAGCTGAACGCCGAAGACATCGAAAGCGTTCTGCCTTTCGTTGAAGAAGGCATGACCGACGTTTGCGAAGCCGTGTTCTTCGAAGAGCGTCTGGTTTCCGTAGAACTGCCGACCACTATCGTGCGTCAGGTTGACTACACCGAAGGTTCCGCTCGCGGTGACACTTCCGGCAAGGTGATGAAGCCTGCCAAACTGAAGAACGGTACCGAGCTGTCGGTTGCTGACTTCATCGAAATCGGCGACATGATCGAGATCGATACCCGCGAAGGCGGTTCCTACAAAGGCCGTGCCAAATAAGCACTGCTTTTCGCGGAAAGAAAAAGCCCGACCATTGAGTCGGGCTTTTTTGTGCCTGCGATTTCACGTTTAGCGCTGAACCCTGTGGGAGCGGGCTTGCTCGCGAATGCGGTGTGTCATTCAACGAACAGGTTGTCTGACCAGGCCTGTTCGCGAGCAAGCCCGCTCCCACAGTGGTTTGGTGTTGTTCTCAAACGGTGGTGTGCAGACGTACTTCAACATTACCGCGAGTGGCGTTGGAGTACGGGCAGACCTGGTGCGCCGCTTCGACCAGGCTCTGTGCATCCGCTTGCTCCAGGCCTGGCAGGCTGATGTGCAGATCGATGTCCAGACCGAAACCGCCAGGGATCTGGCCGATACCGACGTGGGCGGTGATCGAGGCGTCGTCGGGGATTTTTCGTTTGGTCTGGCTGGCAACGAATTTCAGTGCGCCGATGAAGCAGGCCGAGTAACCGGCAGCGAACAGTTGCTCAGGGTTGGTCGCTGCACCGCCAGCACCGCCGAGTTCTTTCGGGGTAGCGAGTTTGACGTCGAGGATATTGTCGCTGGAGATCGCACGACCATCACGGCCGCCAGTGGAGGTTGCGATTGCGGTGTAGAGAGTTTGCATGGTGTGAGCCTCGTCGAGTGTGTTTGTTTGCGCTAATTGTTTGCGCGCTAAGTAAGTGCGAGATGAATGTAGCTCGCTAATGTTTAGTGCGCAAGATAATTTTTTTGAGAAAGCTGAATCTCGGTCCTTTAAGTGCACTGTCGATCAGCTTGAAAGTGAAGATTTCGAGCGGGTGGTGGGGGGGCGGCGAGGGGCTGAAGAATATTTTTCCTGGTGAACCGATCCTTTGTAGGAGTGAGCCTGCTCGCGATAGCGGTGGAACAGGCAATACGGAGGCTGACTGAACCACCGCTATCGCGAGCAGGCTCACTCCCACAAGGGGGGGCAGCGCTGTTATCCGGTCAGGCTGTCTTGCAGATGACTGCGCAGCACTTGCAGTTCCGCTTGCAGGTTTTGCAGTCGCTCGACGGTAAAGCCACTGGCGCCGAGGATGCACTGCGGAACGCTTTTGGCTTGCTCACGAAGGGCGCGGCCCTGCGGCGTCAGCTCGACGATCACCACCCGTTCGTCTTCACGGCTGCGGGTTCGACTGAGCAGACCTTCGCCTTCCAGACGCTTGAGCAACGGCGTCAGCGAGCCTGGATCGGTCAGCAATCGCGTGCTGATTTCGCCCACGGTCAAACCGTCCTTTTCCCACAGCACCATCATCGCCAGATACTGCGGGTAGGTCAGCCCCAGCGCTTGCAGTAGTGGCTTGTAGACCTTGGTCATCATCAGCGAAGTGGAGTGCAGGGCGAAGCAGGCCTGGTTATCCAGCAGCAGGTGATCGCAGTTGTCGGGGGTGTCGCGTTCGGTGGTCATGGCAACGCCTTGTTCGATGATGGGCTTGAATCTAGCGCCCGAATGTTTAATGCGCCAGATAATTATCCAGAATCTAGTGCCGGCCCAGCTCTCGCTGTAGCGCCAGATCCCACGGCGGCACCGGGCTGAAACGGGTCTTGAGGTATTCCAGAAGCAAACGGCTGCGCGAGTTGGTTTGCTGTTCCATGCGCAGCGCATAGATACCGGTGGTTTCCGGTTGTGGCAGGCCGGTCTCGCAGAACAGCGGCAGCAACTCTCCGCGCAGCAGGTACTCACTGGCCAGCCAGGTCGGCAAATGCGCGATGCCCAGCCCGGCGAGTGCGCCGCACACCAGGGCTTCGGCATTGTTGGCGCTCATGCGGATTCGTGAGGGGCGATGCAGTTGCATTTGCCCGTCCAGTTCGAAGCGCCAGGCGAAGGGCGGGGCGAGGCCTTCCCAATCCAGTCCGTCGTGTTCACCCAACTGCGCAGGATGGCTCGGCGCGCCATGGCGTTTGAGGTAGTCGGGGCTGGCGCAGGCGATGCGCACCATGCTCGCCAGCGGGGTGGCGACCAGCCGCGTATCGGCCATTTGCCCGGCGCGCAGCACCAGATCAACTTTGCCCAGATTCGAGCCGTGCATGTCGATGAAGCTGTCGATCAGGTGCAACTGCACATCCAGCCCCGGGTACAGCACCAAAAAGTCGGCGATGACCGGCGCGAGATGGCGGCGACCGAACGCAGCGGGGGCATCAATGCGGATCAAGCCTTCCGGCGCACTGCTCAACGACACCGCTTCGGCACGGGCCAGTTGCAGTTCGCTGACGATACGTCGCGCCCGCTCGGCAAACGCCAACCCGGCCGGGGTTGCCCGCACAGCGTGGGTGCTGCGGATGAACAACTGGCTACCGACGGCGCTTTCCAGGCTATCAATGCGCCGAGCAATGGCGGAAGGCGTCAGCGGATGACGACGGGAAACCGCGGAAAAACTGCCGCTTTCCAGAACATCGAGAAATAACCCGAGCTGATCGGTCAACTGATTGGGATTCATGAGAATTCAATGCTTGTGCGAATTTGGCATAGCCATTGTGCGTTGCTGTGCGTTTCCCCGCCAGCCTGTACTGCGTAGGATGAATCGCCTGACGGATGAGGAAATCGCTGTGATCGAGTTTTTGTTGTACCTGTTGTTTGGCGCGGCTCTGGGCACACTGGGCGGGATATTTGGCATCGGCGGTGGTTTGATCGCCATTCCGCTGCTGGGTGTGTGGTTCGGCCTGGATCAACAGATTGCCCAAGGCACGGCGCTGGTGATGGTGGTGCCTAACGTGATGCTGGCGCTGTGGCGCTATCACCAGCGCAATCGCATCGAACTGCGCCATGCGCTGCCGCTGGCGGTCATGGGCTTCTGCTTTGCGTGGATCGGCTCGATCTGGGCGGTGGGCATCGATGCGCAAACCATGCGCATCGGCTTCGTCGCGTTCCTTGTGGTGCTCTCGGCGTACAACCTGCTGAAGATGTTCGGCAAAAAAACTGCGGTGACCTCCGAGATGCGTTACTCATGGCCATGGCTGGGTGTGCTCGGCGCAGCGTCGGGGACCATGGGTGGCTTGTTCGGCGTCGGCGGGGCCGTGGTGGCGACGCCCGTGCTGACCAGTCTGTTCGGCACCACGCAAGTGGTTGCCCAAGGCTTGTCGCTGGCGCTCGCATTGCCGAGCACCGGCGTGACGCTGGTGACGTACGCGGTGCATCACGAAGTGGACTGGATGATCGGTCTGCCGCTGGCCATCGGCGGTCTGGCCAGCATCAGTTGGGGCGTGAAAATCGCCCACGCGATGCCGGAAAGGCTCTTGCGCGGGCTGTTCTGTGGTTTTCTGGTGCTGTGTGCGGTGATGCTCGCCTTTAAAGTTTGAAGCCTTCGACGATGTGCTCGGCCAGGCATTCGGTGATCGGCGACGGATTGTTCAGGTTGCGGATCAGCATGATGCTGGCCTCGGGCAGCAGCGGCAAATCTTCGGCGGCGCCGAGAATGCGCATGTCCGGGGTGATCAGGCTCTCCAGTTGCGCGGTGATCGCCAGACCCGCGCTCACCACCGCCATCAGCGCCGACAGGCTGGTGCTGTTGTAGGCGATGCGGTAGTCGCGGCCCATCGCGTCCAGCGCATTGCACGCCCACAAGCGGCAGAAACAATCACTGTTGAACATCGCCAGTGGCAGCGGCGTCTGCTCGTGGGCGCTGAAGTTTTGCGCTTCAGCCCAGACGAATCGCTCCTTGCGCAGCAACTGGCCGATCTCGTTGCCCGGCTCGCGGGTGACGATCGACAAATCCAGATCGGTGCGCTGCAACAGCTGTTTGCTGGACTCGCAGTGCACTTCGATCTGAATCAGCGGATAGAACTGGGCGAACCGCGACAGGATTCCCGGCAGAAACCGCATCACGTAATCGTCCGGCGTACCGATGCGCACGGTGCCGACCATGTGTGGCTCACGCAGGGTGTTGAACACTTCGCTGTGCAATTTCAGGATGCGCCGCGCATAGCCGAGCAGCACCTGACCTTCGGCGGTCAGGCGTACCTGGCGGCCATCGCGCTCGAACAGCTGGCGTTGCAGAACGTCTTCTTCCAGACGCTTCATCTGCATGCTCACGGCCGATTGCGTGCGGTTGACCATTTCGCCAGCGCGGGTGAAACCGCCCTGGTCGGCGATTGCGACGAAGGTGCGCAGGACATCGGTATCGATACTGGGATAGGCCGACAATTCATCAATCTCCGAGATGCATGGCATCAGAAACATTCGTTGGATTGATCTTAGCTCCGGGGCGAGACTTTAGTCATCCCACATGGAGGGCAACACGATGAAAGGTCAAAAAGTCTATGTCAGTGATGAAAGAGTGCCAGTGCACCTGATCTCGGATCTGCTGCACAAGTTTAGCCGCTGGTACGAATTGCACCGTGAACGTGAGTTGCTCGCCAGTCTGAGTGACGAAGCGTTGAAGGACATCGGGGTCAGCCGGGCTGACGTTGAGCACGAGGCCATCCGGCCGTTCTGGGACGATCCGATGCATAAATGATGAGGGTATCGCTACACAAACCCCTTTTGACTGAGGTAGGTTGCGAGCAGACAAGGAGATGTTCATGCCCGCGACTCTGGCCTTTTCCCTCAAACAGGCGCGACGTCTGGCGCTGGCTGCCCAAGGGTTCAACGGGCGCCAGCCGCTGACCGTCAAGGCGCCGCACGTCAACCGGCTGATTGAACGGCTGGGGCTGTTGCAGATCGACTCCGTCAACGCGGTGGTGCGCTCGCACTACTTGCCGCTGTTTTCTCGTTTGGGTTCATATCCATCCACTCTGCTCGACCAGGCCGCCTGGAGTTCGGGGCGCCGTCGCACGCTGTTCGAATACTGGGGCCACGAAGCATCGTTGCTGCCGCTGGCGATGTATCCCTTGCTGGGGTGGCGGATGCAGCGCGCGAAACGTGGCGAGGACATCTATCAACAATTGGCGAAGTTCGGACGCGAGCAACAAGACACGATTCGTCGGGTTATGGCTTCGGTTGAAGCGCAGGGCGCGTTGGGCGCTGGCAGCCTTTCGACCCGCGAGGACAAGGCCGGTCAGTGGTGGGACTGGAGCGCGGAAAAGCATGCACTGGAATGGTTGTTCGCCGCCGGCGAAGTGACCGTGGCCGGGCGCCGCGGTTTTGAGCGATTGTATGATTTGCCGGAGCGGGTCATCCCTGCGCCGATTCTGCAGCAGCCGTTGCCGGATGAAGCCGAGGGCCAGCGTGGTCTTCTGCTGCACGCGGCCCAGGCACTCGGCGTCGGCACGGAAAAGGATCTGCGCGATTACTTCCGTTTGAACCCGGCCGATGCGCGACCGCGTCTGGCGGAGCTGGTCGAGGACGGGCAGTTGCAAACCTGCGAAGTCGCCGGCTGGCGACAGATCGCCTACTGTCTGCCGCAGCCGAAAGTCCCGCGTAAAGTCGTCGCCAGTGCGCTGTTGTCGCCGTTCGATTCGCTGATCTGGGAGCGCAGTCGTACCGAGCGACTGTTTGATTTCCGCTATCGGCTGGAAATTTATACGCCGCAGGACAAGCGGGTCTTCGGCTATTACGTATTGCCGTTCCTGCACAACGAGCGGATTGCTGCGCGGGTCGATCTGCGCGCCGAGCGGGCGTCGGGGCGGTTGGCGGTGCATGCGGTGCACGAGGAAGAGCCGGGGCTGGATGATCAGGGGATGTTGGCGCTGGCGCTGAATTTGCGGCAGATGGCCGATTGGCTGGGGCTTGCGCGGGTGCAGCTTAATTGTCAGCGCGAGAGTGCAGGGCGATTGCGGGTGGCATTGGCTGAAATCTGTAGTGACTGAGCTGGCCCCTTCGCGAGCAAGCCCGCTCCCACATTGGTTCTGTGCCGTTCACAAATCCAGTGTGGGAGCGGGCTTGCTCGCGAAGGCTGCCTCTCAGACGCTAGAAACCTGACTGATTCAACGCCGAACCTGCTTCAGGGTTTCCGCAATCAAAAACGCCAGTTCCAGCGACTGATCGGCATTCATCCGCGGGTCGCAATGGGTGTGATAACGATCCGACAGCCCGTCTTCCGTGATCGGCCGCGCACCACCGATGCACTCGGTGACATTCTGCCCGGTCATCTCGATGTGAATCCCGCCCGCGTAGCTGCCTTCGGCTTCGTGCACCTGGAAGAACTGCTTCACCTCGCCAAGGATCTGTGCGAAGTCGCGGGTCTTGTAGCCGCTGCTGGCCTTGATGGTGTTGCCGTGCATCGGGTCGGAACTCCACAGCACCTGCTTGCCCTCACGCTGCACCGCGCGAATCAGCGCCGGGAGATGATCGCCGACCTTGTTCGCGCCCATCCGTGCGATCAGGTTCAGGCGGCCCGGATCGTTGTCCGGGTTGAGCACGTCGATCAGGCGGATCAGGTCGTCCGGATTCATGCTCGGGCCGACTTTGACGCCGATCGGGTTGTTCACTCCGCGCAGGAATTCGACGTGGGCGCCGTCAAGCTGACGGGTGCGGTCGCCGATCCACAGCATGTGCGCTGAGCAATCGTAGTAATCGTTGGTCAGGCTGTCGCGACGCACGAAGGCTTCTTCGTAATTCAGCAGCAGCGCTTCGTGGGCGGTGAAGAAACTGGTTTCGCGCAGTTGCGGCGAGCTGTCCATGCCGCAGGCGCGCATGAACGCCAGGGTTTCATCGATGCGGTCGGCGAGGTGGCTGTATTTTTCGGCCAGCGCCGAGTTGGCGATGAAGTCGAGGTTCCACTTGTGCACCTGGTGCAGGTCGGCAAACCCGCCCTGGGCGAAAGCGCGCAACAGGTTCAAGGTGGCGGTGGACTGGTGATAGGACTGCAGCAGGCGCTCCGGATCCGGCACGCGGCTCTTCTCGTCGAAACCGATGCCGTTGACGATGTCGCCACGGTAGGCGGGCAGGGTCACGCCGTCGATGGTTTCGTCGTTGGCCGAGCGCGGCTTGGCGAATTGACCGGCCATGCGCCCGACCTTGACCACCGGACAACCGGCGGCGAAGGTCATGACGATTGCCATCTGCAGCAACACTTTGAAGGTGTCGCGAATCTTCGCTGCCGAGAACTCGGCAAAGCTTTCCGCGCAATCGCCGCCCTGCAACAGGAACGCCCGGCCCTGAGTCACCTCGGCAAACTGTCGGCGCAGCTCGCGTGCTTCACCGGCAAACACCAGCGGCGGATAACTGGCCAGGGTCTGCTCGACCTGGCGCAGGTGTGCGGCGTCGGGGTATTGGGGTTGTTGCTGGATCGGCAGGGCGCGCCAGCTGTCAGGGCTCCAGGGTTGGCTCATCACAGTCTCTAATTCGGTTCTACGCTCGGGACGCCCATGGTAGCAGCAATTAGTGCGTGACCTGGTCCCGCGCCTCGTCGACAATCGCCGCTTTGCCACGGCGCCTGAGCGGCGTCATCGCGTCACCGCGCCCGGTGACCATCAGGAGACGAAATGACTGAGGAGCGCGTCGAGCTGTTGCTCGCCGAGGTACAGGATGAGTTCGGCGTGATTCGCGTGCTGGAAGTGGCCGATTACCGCTTTCTGGAATTCGGCGATGCCATCGAACAGAGCTGCGTGTTCACCGCCGATCCGAGCTGGCTCGAATACGACTACACCCGGGCGATGCTGATTGGCGCGCTGTGTCATGAGCAACCGGAGAGCGCACTGTTTCTCGGCCTCGGTGCCGGCACGCTGACCCAGGCCTGCCTCAAGTTCCTGCCGCTGGAAGACGTCGAAGCCATCGAACTGCGCCCGGACGTGCCGCGTCTGGCCATCGAGTATCTGGGGCTGGATGACGATCCGCGCTTGTACATCCGGGTTGGCGATGCGCTGGAATTGCTGCCGACGGCCGAGCCTGCTGACCTGATCTTTGTCGACCTCTACACCGACGTGGGGCCGGGTGTCGGGCATCTGGCCTGGAGTTTCCTCGGCGACTGTCAGAAGCGTCTGAATCCGGGCGGCTGGCTGGTCATCAACCAATGGGCAACCGATGATGGCAAACCGTTGGGCGCCGCGTTGCTGCGCGGGCTCTATCACCGGCATTACTGGGAATTGCCGGTGAAGGAGGGCAACGTAATTCTGATTGTGCCGGCGGATCTCGATCAGGAGCTCGACCTGCAGGCGCTGACCGCCCGGGCCGAAGCGCTGGCGACGCGGTTGGGGTATTCGTTGCAATCGTTGATCAAGGCGATTCGCCCGGCGACTTGAGTTGTCAGTGATGGCCCCTTCGCGAGCAAGCCCGCTCCCACACTTGAAATGCATTCCAAATGTGGGAGCGGGCTTGCTCGCGAAGAGGGCCTGAAGAGCACCAGATTTCTCAGACCCCTTTGAAGATGCCCGGCCGCCGCTCCACCAGCGACCTCACGCCCTCCTTGGCATCCTCACTCCCCAGCAACTTCTTCACCAGCGCCGGCAACCCCTGCGCTGCCGCTGTCTCACCTTCATACCGCGCCTGGCGCGCCGACATCAGCGTCGCCTGCACCCCCAACGGTGCCTGCCGGGCAATCCGCTCGGCCAGTTCGATCGCCCGTGGCAGCAAATCCTCGCTGGCCATCACTTCCTGCACCAGCCCCAGACGCAACGCATCGTGGGCATCGAACTCATCACCGGTCAGCAACCAACGCATCGCGTTGCCCCAGCCCGCCACCTGATGAAAACGTAACGTCGCGCCACCAAAGGGAAAAATCCCACGCTGCACTTCCATTTGCGCAAAGCGCGTATTGCTCGCACACAGGTTGATATCGGCAGCCAGCATCAACTCGATGCCGATGGTCAGGCAGTAACCCTGCGCGGCAACAATTACCGGTTTGCTCACTCGCGGTCCGACGAAAACACCCCAGGGGTCGCAACCGCCGGTCGGGACCTGCCAGCCTTCGGCGAGGGCGGCGCTGGCGTTGAGCAGGTCCAGGCCGGCGGTAAAGTGCTCGCCATGCCCGAACACCACGGCCACCCGCGCCTCGCTGTCTGCCTCGAACTCACCGTAGGCCAGGCTCAGGGCATTGAGCAGATCGAGGTCGAACGCGTTGCGCTTGGCGGCTCGGTCGAGGCCGATCAAGTGGAGATGACCACGACGTTCACGGCTGACGCGGCCGGGGCAGGGCTGATTCATGGGGAGATCCTCGGGCGGGAAGGGCGGGTGCAGCGACGGTATGCCGCACATCGGTGAATCGTTTAAGCGTCATCACCCGCAGGGCCGGGCCTTTGAAAAATAGACCTTCGCACGATTATCCGCAAAACCCCGTTACACAGCGGTGACACACCGATTCAGACGATAAAAAAAGCTCCCTTTTCGGGCAAAATCCGGTATAGTGCGCGCCGGCCTTTAACCGGGCCGCGTTTAGGTAGCGCAATTTCCCGAAGTCAGCTTCGGCTGCACGTCCGCATTGCGGGCTCTTCCCGGACGATTCTTTTTTTCATTCATTCGTTTTCGCAAATCCCCGCCGACAAAGCTGCCAGGGCGACTCTTGAGTCTCAACACGGCATGCGCAGCTTTGGAGCATGGGTCTTTGCGGATGCACTTAGAGGCAGACCCATGACCCAGGAAACCGGCGGATTCGCCGCTTTTAATCTTAACCCGAATATTCTTGCAGCCGTCGCAGCGACCGGCTACGAAGAGCCTTCGGCGATTCAGCAGCAATCGATCCCGATCATCATGGCCGGCCAGGACATGATTGGCCAGGCGCAAACCGGTACCGGTAAAACCGCCGCGTTCGCACTGCCTATTCTGCACCGCATCGATCCTGCCAAGCGCGAACCGCAAGCCCTGATCCTGGCGCCAACTCGAGAGTTGGCGCTGCAAGTAGCAACCGCTTTTGAAACCTACGCCAAGCAAATGCCTGGCGTCACCGTTGTCGCCGTTTACGGCGGCGCACCGATGGGCCCGCAACTCAAGGCTATCCGTAATGGCGCACAGATTGTTGTCGCTACTCCGGGTCGTCTGTGTGACCACCTGCGTCGCGACGAGAAAGTCCTGTCGACCGTGAACCACCTGGTTCTCGACGAAGCTGACGAAATGTTGAAACTGGGCTTCATGGATGACCTGGAAGTCATCTTCAAGGCGCTGCCATCGACCCGTCAGACCGTTTTGTTCTCGGCGACCCTGCCGCAGTCGATCCGCGCCATTGCCGAACGCCATCTGCGCGATCCGCAACACGTCAAGATCCAGACCAAGACCCAAACCGTTACCGCGATCGAACAGGCTCACCTGTTGGTTCACGCTGACCAGAAGACCTCTGCCGTTCTCAGCTTGCTGGAAGTGGAAGACTTCGACGCGCTGATCATGTTCGTGCGCACCAAGCAAGCGACCCTGGATCTGGCCAGTGCCCTCGACGCCAAAGGCTACAAAGCCGCTGCGCTGAACGGTGACATCGCCCAGAACCAGCGTGAGCGCGTGATCGACTCGCTGAAAGATGGCCGTCTGGACATCGTTGTCGCGACCGACGTGGCTGCTCGTGGTCTGGACGTTCCGCGCATCACCCACGTATTCAACGTGGACATGCCGTACGATCCGGAATCCTACGTGCACCGTATCGGCCGTACCGGCCGTGCCGGTCGCGAAGGTCGTGCGCTGCTGCTGGTGACTCCACGTGAGCGCCGCATGCTGCAAGTGATCGAGCGTGTAACCGGTCAGAAGGTTGCCGAAGTGCGTCTGCCGGACGCTCAGGCTGTTCTCGATGCACGCATCAAGAAACTGACCAACAGCCTGTCGCCGCTGGTCGCTGATGCCGAATCGACTCACGGCGAACTGCTGGATCGCCTGACCGCTGACATCGGTTGCACCCCGCGTGCCCTGGCTGCAGCCCTGCTGCGCAAGGCTACCAACGGTCAAGCGCTGAACCTGGCCGCGATCGAGAAGGAACGTCCACTGGTGCCGAACAACGCACCGCGTGGCGACCGTCCTGAGCGTTCCGGTGATCGTCCTGATCGTGGTGACCGCGAGCGTCGTGCGCCAATGCCTCTGGGCGAAGGTCGTGCCCGTTGCCGTACCGCGCTGGGTGCGCGTGACGGTATCGCCGCCAAGAACCTGCTGGGCGCCATCCTCAACGAAGGTGGTCTGGCCCGCGAAGCGATCGGTCGCATCCAGGTGCGTGACAGCTTCAGCCTCGTCGAACTGCCGGAAGATGGTCTGGACAAACTCCTGACCAAGCTGAAGGACACTCGCGTCGCTGGCAAGCAACTGAAACTGCGTCGCTACCGCGAAGATTGATCCGCCCTCGAGCTGATTGATCGAACATAAAAAATCCCCGACTGGTTCGGGGATTTTTTTTGCCTGCTGTTTGCCTTTGTGGGAGCGAGCCTGCTCGCGAAGGCGTCAACCGAAACGATAAATATCCATACCCAGCGCACCCATCGTGAACCCCTTGTGCGCCACACTGAACTCACCCCCGGCACCACGGGCAAAATACAACGGCAGCAAATGCTCATCACTCGGATGACTGCGCACCGCATTTGGCGCCTGCTGACGATAATCGTGCAGTGCCGCGTCATCGTCGGCCGCCAGCTTGTCGATCATCCAGTCACGGAAGTCCCGTGCCCATGGCTCGACGCTTTCCGGCCCGGCATGCCAGTCCAGTTCGCGCAGGTTGTGGGTGATGCTGCCGGAGCCGATCAGCAAAATGCCTTGATCGCGCAGGCTTGCCAGCGCACGTCCGACACGGGTTTGCAGCGCCGGGCCGCTGCGGCTCGGCAGCGACACCTGTACCACCGGGATATCCGCCTGCGGGTACATCAGCGACAGCGGCACCCAGACGCCGTGATCGAACGGTCGTTGCGGATCAAGGCGTGCCGGCAGATGGGCAGCGTTCAGCAGTTCGGCGATTTCGCCTGCCAGTTGCGGATTGCCCGGTGCCGGATATTGCACTTCAAACAGGGCACGAGGAAAGCCGCCGAAGTCGTGCCAGGTCTCTGGTTGCGGATTACTGCTGACCAGCAGTTCCTGACTTTCCCAGTGCGCAGAAACGATGACGATGGCTTTGGGTCGGGGCAGTTCTGCCGCCAGACGCGCCAGAGCCGGGCCACTGGCACCGGGTTCCAGGGCCAGCATGGGCGAGCCGTGGGAGATAAACAGGCTGGGAAACATGGAGAGGTTCCTGAGCGGTAAGATGGCCTCATCTTCAGTCAGATCATTGATCTAAATCTAATATAAGTTTTAACGCCTTTTGATCGATTTTTTTGGGGTGATGCATGCAGCCTGAGTTTTGGCACAAGAAGTGGGAATCCAATCAGATCGGTTTTCATCTGCCTGAGGTGAACCCGTATCTGCAGCGTCACTGGCCGCCGCTGGCCATCCCGGCCCGCGCGCGGGTGCTGGTGCCGCTGTGCGGCAAAAGCCTGGATCTGCTGTGGCTGGCAGGGCGCGGCCATCAGGTGCTCGGGGTCGAGTTGTCGCAGAAGGCCATCGAGGACTTTTTCAGCGAGCATCAGGTAACGCCGCAGGTCAGCGACAAAGGGCCGTTCAAGGTCTATCGCGCGGATTCCATCGAGTTGTGGTGCGGTGATTTCTTTGCGCTGACGGCAGACGATGTAGCGGACTGTGCTGCGTTGTACGACCGGGCAGCGCTGATCGCCTTGCCGCCCCCCATGCGCGAGCGCTATGCAGCGCATCTGCAGCAGATCCTGCCGCCGGGCGTGCAAGGGTTATTGATCACACTGGATTACGATCAGGCGCAAATGTCCGGGCCACCGTTTGCAGTGGCCGATGATGAGGTGCAGCGCTTGCTGGGTGGTGACTGGCAGGTGCGGATGCTGGAAGAGCAGGATGTGCTGGGGGAGAGCTGGAAGTTTCTGCAGGCGGGAGTGACGCGATTGGAGGAGCGTGTGTATCGGGTTTCTGGCCGATAGTTTTGTATCGGTATTAACAGCCTCTTCGCGAGCAAGCCCGCTCCCACAGGGATCATCGGTGTTCTAACAATCTCGAATACACCAAAAACCACTGTGGGAGGGGGCTTGCTCCCGAAGAGGCCAGAACAGGCAATCCACAATCCCGAGTACAAAAAAGGCCCGCATCACTGCGGGCCTTTTCGTTACTGCGTCAAACCGATCAACCGCGACGACGCAGCGCGTCGATACGCTCTTCCAGCGGCGGGTGGCTCATGAACATGCGGGCAAAGCCCTGTTTGATGCCACCGTTGATGCCGAAGGCGTTCAGGGTGTCCGGCATGTGCACCGGCAGACCCTGCTCGGCACGCAGACGTTGCAGCGCACCGATCATCGCGTTGGTACCCGCCAGACGTGCGCCGGCTTCGTCGGCACGGAATTCGCGCTTGCGCGAGAACCACATGACGATGGCGCTGGCGAGGATGCCCAGAACCAGTTCGGCGAAGATCGTTGCCACGTAGTAGGCAATGCCCTGGCCTTCTTCGTTCTTGAAGATCACCTTGTCGACGAAGTTGCCGATGATCCGCGCGAAGAACATCACGAAGGTGTTCACCACGCCCTGGATCAGCGCCAGGGTGACCATGTCACCGTTGGCCACGTGACCGATTTCGTGGGCCAGCACGGCTTTCACTTCATCCGGCGAAAAGCGCTCGAGCAGGCCCTGGCTGACCGCGACCAGCGCGTCGTTCTTGTTCCAGCCGGTGGCGAACGCGTTGGCCTCGTAGGCCGGGAAAATACCGACTTCGGGCATCTTGATCCCGGCTTCGCGGGACAGTTGCTCGACGGTTTGCAGCAGCCATTGCTCATGCCGGGTGCGTGGCTGGGTGATGATCTGGGTGCTGGTGCTCATCTTCGCCATCCACTTGGAGATGAACAGCGAGAACAGTGAACCGGCGAAACCAAAGACCGCACAGAAAACCAGCAGCTGACTGAGGTTGAGATCAACCCCGTTGGCCGCCATGAACCCGTTGAAGCCGAACAGGCTCAGGGTGATGCTGGCTATCAGCACGACCGCCAGGTTAGTGGCCAAAAACAGCAGGATGCGCATCATGGTTGTAGAAATCTCCTCAAGCTAAAGATGTAGCGTACTGCGGGGTATATAAGGTGCGGCACCGGGTGATTCAACCGAGTGACTATTTCAAACTGTGTCCTACAGCGGATTCCAAGGTCTGCAGGTCATTGCCCACGACCGGAACCGAAAGGGCTGACAGGCAGCCGCCACCCGCCGCCATTACGTCAGGCGCGAATAAGCCATATCAATCGCAAGTGTAGAAGGCGCAGTGAGGCGGGGAGGGCAGAAGTGTTGCTGAATCAGACAGCGCGCAACGCAGGACACGTTGCGCACTGTCGACCGGTTACTGGCGGTAGGACTTCAGGAAGTTGCCGATGCGTCCGATGGCCATCTCGAGATCGTCGACACGGGGCAGGGTCACCACGCGGAAGTGATCCGGCCACGGCCAGTTGAAGGCCGTGCCTTGCACCACCAGCAGCTTCTCGGAGAGCAGCAGGTCGAGGACGAATTTCTCGTCGTTGTGGATCGGGCAGACTTTCGGGTCGATCCGCGGGAACGCATACAGCGCGCCCATCGGCTTGACGCAGCTGACGCCCGGGATGTCGTTGAGCAACTCCCAGGTGCGGTTGCGCTGCTCCAGCAGGCGACCTTGCGGCAGGACCAGATCGTTGATGCTCTGATAGCCGCCCAAGGCGGTCTGGATCGCATGCTGGCTCGGCACGTTGGCACACAGGCGCATGTTGGCCAGCATGTCGATGCCTTCGATATAGCTCTGGGCATTGTGTTTTGGCCCGGAGATGGCGATCCAGCCGGAGCGGAAACCCGCCACGCGGTAGGATTTCGACAGACCGTTGAACGTCAGGCACAGCAGGTCCGGAGCCAGCGAAGCGGTGCAGATGTGCACGGCATCGTCATACAGAATCTTGTCGTAGATCTCGTCGGAGAACACCACCAGGTTGTGCGCGCGGGCGATTTCCAGCATGCCCAGCAGCACTTCCTTCGAATACACCGCGCCGGTCGGGTTGTTCGGGTTGATGATCACCATCGCTTTGGTGTTCGGGGTGATCTTGGCCTTGATGTCGGCCAGATCCGGGAACCAGTCGGCGCCCTCGTCGCACAGGTAGTGCACGGCATTACCGCCGGCCAGGCTCACGGCGGCGGTCCACAGCGGGTAGTCCGGGGCCGGCACCAGCACTTCGTCGCCGTTGTTGAGCAGTGCCTGCAGCGACATCACGATCAGCTCGGACACGCCGTTACCCAGGTAGATGTCTTCGATGCCGACACCTTCGACATTTTTTTGCTGGTAGTACTGCATCACCGCTTTACGCGCGCTGAACAGGCCTTTGGAGTCGCTGTAGCCCTGGGCCGTCGGCAGGTTGCGGATCACATCCTGAAGAATTTCGTCCGGCGCCTCGAAACCAAACGGTGCCGGGTTGCCGATGTTCAGCTTGAGGATGCGCTGGCCTTCCTCTTCCAGACGTTTGGCGTGCTTGAGCACCGGGCCGCGAATGTCGTAGCAGACGTTGGCGAGCTTGTTCGATTTGCTGAACTGCATGGCGATGTGATCCCGAAAATGAACGATCCAGACGGCGAATGGCCAACCGTACTGGGATTCCTGCGTCTTCGCACAGGCGGAGTCTTGCGCCGTGGCGCCGAGAATCCGTTTGAATGCGCCCGGTCTGACTGCCAGACTGGCGTGTGACGAGGCGCAATCATACGTGCCACCCGATCCGTGGAAAAGGTACAGATCGGGCTTTTTCAGCCGCTGAGGTGTGATGATGGAAAAGTTGGAAAAAACCCTGGAAGAATGGCGTGCGATGCTCGACCCCGAGCAGTACAACGTGTGCCGGCTCAGTGCGACCGAACGGCCGTTCTCCGGCAAATACAACGCCACCAAGACTGACGGTGTCTATCACTGCGTCTGCTGCAACGAGCCACTGTTCGACTCCACGACCAAATTCGATTCCGGCTGCGGCTGGCCGAGCTTCTACGCGCCGATCGGCGAAAGCGCCATGACCGAAATCCGCGATACCAGCCACGGCATGATCCGCACCGAGGTCAAATGCGCCCGCTGCGATGCGCATCTGGGCCACGTGTTCCCCGATGGTCCGCCACCGACCAATCTGCGTTATTGCATCAACTCGGTGTGCCTGAATCTCGAGCCGCGCGAGTAATCGAACGGGCGACCTGCGGGTCGCCTTTCGGATAATTAAATTGCACACAATTTAATTGCTCGCTATGTTTGGCCTTTGCCGATAACCCGTGGAGCCGTCTCATGAGCGACAACCTGCTGAATATCCCTGTCACCACCATCAAGGGTGAGCAAAAGACCCTGGCCGATTTCGCCGGCAAGGCCGTTCTGGTGGTCAATACCGCCAGCAAATGCGGCTTCACCCCGCAATACAAAGGCCTGGAAGAGCTGTGGCAGACCTACAAGGATCAGGGCCTGGTGGTGCTGGGGTTTCCGTGCAATCAGTTCGGCAAGCAGGAGCCGGGCAACGAGGGCGCGATCAGCGAGTTCTGTGAGCTGAACTACGGCGTGAGTTTCCCGCTGTTCAAGAAGATCGACGTCAACGGTTCTGACGCGCATCCACTGTTCGTGCAGTTGAAAAAGCGCGCTCCGGGTCTGCTCGGCTCCGAGGGCATCAAGTGGAACTTCACCAAGTTCCTGATCGGCAAGGATGGGCAACTGGTCAAGCGTTTCGCCCCGACCACCAAGCCGCAGGACATGAGCGGCGAGATCGAAGCCCTGCTCAAATGAATAGCCTGCCCGACGATTCGCTGAAGCTCGACAGTCAGTTGTGCTTCAAGTTGTATGCCGCGTCCCGGGCGGTGATTCGCGCTTACAAGCCGATGCTCGATCAGCTTGGCCTGACGTACCCGCAGTACCTGGCGATGCTGGTGCTGTGGGAGTGGCAGGACAAACCGCCGGAGCAACCGACGGTCAAGGCCTTGGGCGAGCGGCTGGCGCTGGACTCCGGCACCCTGACGCCGTTGCTCAAGCGTCTTGAGCAATTGCAGTGGGTGCAGCGCCAGCGTTCGGCGCGCGACGAGCGTGAAGTGCATCTGAGCCTGACCACCCAAGGCCAGGCGCTGCGCGAGCAGGTCGGGCCACTCAAGGCCCGGTTGTTGTGCGACAGCGGGGTGGATCTCGATCGACTCAACGATTTGCGCAACGGCCTCGATCACCTGTTGGGGCAGATCAAAGCACGGACGTAGTCGGAATCCACTGGTCGAGCAGGGCCGCCAGCTCTTCGCGGCGGAACGGCTTGGCCAGGTAATCG
Organism: Pseudomonas sp. RSB 5.4; assembly: GCF_037126175.1. NCBI lineage: Bacteria > Pseudomonadati > Pseudomonadota > Gammaproteobacteria > Pseudomonadales > Pseudomonadaceae > Pseudomonas > Pseudomonas sp. RSB 5.4. Next base: position 2,690,268 of record NZ_CP146986.1, on the reverse strand, counting down.
CTCATGCCGGCCGCACGGCAGCGCTCACGTTCCTCTGACATGGCATTGGCGGTCAGCGCGACGATCGGCAGGTGCGGCCAGCGCCCGCTCTGGCGAATCTGCCGGCTCGCTTCGTAGCCGTCCATCACCGGCATGTTGCAGTCCATCAGCACCAGATCGAACTCATCATGCTCCAGTTGATCGAGCGCCTCGGCGCCGTGGGCAGCGACCACCACATCGCAACCGAGCTTGCCGAGCATGCCCTTGGCCACCAACTGGTTGACCGGATTGTCCTCCACCAGCAGCACCTTTCCGCGCCGCCGAACCGGCAGGCTCTCGAGCTGCGCATCGTTGATCGTGGCGACGTCCGCCAGCAGGATGCGCCGCAGGATCTGATACAGCGCGTTGCGCGCCAGCGGTCGGGCCTGTTGTTGCAATGGCGCCAGCGCGGCGGCCTCTTCGCTGGGCATGAAGCTGCCATAAGCGGTCACCACCAGGATCGGCGTGCTGAGCGTCGGGCGCAGGCTGAACAGGCATTCCGGGCAGTCGGTGATCACCAGGTCGGGAGACAGGCCCAGCAGCGGATCGTCCATGGTGCGCTGTTCATAGGTCACGCCCCACACTGGCAACAGCGTCTTGAGCAGTTCCGCCAGGCCGCTGCTGGCAGCGGTGATCGCCAGAACCTTGCCCTGCAACGGCGGCGGCATCACCGCCCGGGTGTGGCACGGCAACGGCAGGTCGGCACAGAACTGACTGCCGAAACCGGCCTCGGAACTGATGGTCAATCGGCCTTGCATGGCTTCACACAGGTTGTAGGTCAGCGCCAGGCCGAGGCCGGTGCCGCCATACTGCCGGGTGATGCCGGCACCGGCCTGGGTGAACGGCTGGAAGATTTTCACCTGGGCTTCCTGGGCGATGCCGATGCCGGTGTCGCAGACCTCGATGCGCGCCCCGTCGTTATGCGCTGACAGACGCACATCGACCCGGCCGAACCGGGTGAATTTCAGGGCATTGGACAGCAGGTTGCTGACAATCTGCCGCACCCGGGTCGGATCCCCCAACACCAGCGCGGGGAAGTGCGGGTCGATCAGGCAGGTCAATTCAACGCTGGGAGCCGCGTTCTGCGACAGCAGGTTGGCGGTGTCCTCGATCAGCGAGCCGAGGTCGAACGGGATGTGTTCCAGCTCCAGTTGCCCCGCATCGAACTTGGACAGGTCGAGAATATCGTTGAGCAGTTCCACCAGCACCTTGCCCGAGTCGTGGGCAATCGACAGCTGTTGCTGCTGCTCGGCATTCAGTGGCCCGTCGAGGGACAGGGCGATCATCCCCAGCAGGCCGTTGAGCGGGGTGCGGATCTCGTGGCTCATGTTGGCAAGGAATGCCGAGCGCGCTTCAGCCATGTCCAGCGCGGTGCTGCGGGCCACCTCCAGTTCCTCGTTGGACTGGCTGAGCCGGGTGTTGATGGCCTTGAGCTCGGCGGTGCGGGCCGAGACGATGTGTTCCAGTTGTCCGAGGTAATCGGTCAGGCGGTTTTCGGCGTTGCGGCGTTGCTGGATTTCCGTGGCGATGTTGTCGAACTGCTGGTTGGCGACTTTGACCAGTACGCCGATCTCGTCGTTGGCGTGGCCGGCCGGACATTCCAGAGTCGTCGGTTCTGCGCTGCGTGCGTCGCGCGCGCTGAGTTCCCGGATCAGACGCACCAGTGGCTTGGTCAGCATCACGTAGAACAGCGCCAGCAGGATGCCGGTGAGGATCAGGCTGCGGGCAAAACCGTTGAGCAGGGTGACTTCGGCGCGGCGCAGGAACCGGCTGCCGAACGCGTAGGTGTCGACTTCCAGACTCAGCGTGCCCAGCGATTCGTTGGGCAGGTGGTCGAGGTACAGGCGGTCTTCGAACTGGCGTTTGGCGCCGAACAGGAAATCGCTGATCACCCGATAACCGCTTTGCAGTTCCGGGCGTTTGACATTGGCCAGGACGTTACCGTTGTTGTCGGTCATTTGCGCCGAGATGATCGCCGGCGAACGCAACAGGCCCAGGGTCAGTTCCTGCGCCAGTTCCGCGTCGATGTTGTAGGCGATGCGCGATGCCGGATTGTGGCTGATTTCCAGCAAAGACAGGATTTCACGGTTGATGGAGGCGTCTTCACTGGCATAATCGATGCCGATTTGCAGCAGGCTGAGCAGCGTGCCCAGAATGAACCCGACCAGCACAGTGAATCTGGCTTGCTTGTAAGACAGCCGGTGGGTGAATTTGATATCCATAGGGTGTTGAACCACTTCCGTTTCCCTTCGCTGCTCAAGCATAGTCGATCATGTATGGATACCGAGGTTCCCGAATCGCCTTGTAACAAGGCCTGAGCGGGGGTTGTTGATCTGATTGTCGTCGCTGAAGCACCATCATTGCTTTGAACGTGCCCGAGGAGAAGACGTGGATTCCCGATTGAATGCTTTTCTTGAACGCGCCGAGTCGGTTCTGGCGCGGATCGAACCCTTGTTGCCGGCGCCGCGCCCGGTGATCGACTGGGAAACATGCCTCGCGGCGCGCTGGCAGCGTGACGGGCGCAGCGGGTATTTGCTGCCGCTGGAAGTCAGCCTCGACATGCGCCTGTCCGACCTGATCGGCGTTGACCGTCAGTTGGAGCAACTGGGGCGCAACACGCAACAGTTTCTCGACGGCATGCCGGCCAACCACGCGCTGCTCTGGGGCTCGCGCGGCACCGGTAAATCGTCGCTGGTGCGTGCGCTGCTGGCCGAACACGCGAGTGCGGGTCTGCGTTTGATCGAGATCGAGCGTGACCATCTGGCCGACCTGCCGCGCGTGGTCGAGCAGATCGCCAAACTGCCGCAGCGCTTCGTGCTGTTTTGCGATGATCTGTCGTTCGAATCCGGTGAAGGCGACTACCGAGTGCTGAAAAGCGTGCTCGACGGCTCGCTCGAGCAGGCACCGGACAACGTCTTGCTGTACGCCACATCCAACCGTCGCCATCTGGTGCCGGAAAAGGAAAGCGACAACGAAAACTGGAAACGCGTCGACGGCGAACTGCATCCGAGTGAGGCGGTGGAAGACAAGATCGCGCTCTCAGACCGTTTCGGCCTGTGGCTGTCGTTTTATCCGTTTACTCAGGAACACTTCCTCAATGTCGTCGAGCACTGGATCGGCCAGTTGGCCGCCAAGGCTGGCTTGAGCTGGCAGCGCGATGAAGAGCTGGACATCCTCGCCGTGCGCTGGGCAACCGGGCGCGGCAATCGCAACGGACGTTGCGCGTACCAATTCGCCCGTTACTGGGTGGGACTGAAATTGCTGGAGCACAAGGCATGATTGATTTGCAACAAAGCGGCCAGGGGCTCGAAGGCTATGGCCTGTTGGCCGCACAACTGGAATCGCTGCTGGCGGACGAGCGCGATTTCATCGCCAACGCCGCGCAGTTTTCGGCGTTTCTGTTCAACCAGCTCGATGATTTGAACTGGGCCGGTTTCTACCTCAATCGCAACGAAGAACTGGTGCTGGGTCCGTTCCAGGGCCAGATCGCCTGCGTGCGCATTCCGTTCGGGCGCGGTGTGTGTGGTGCGGCAGCGGCCAGTCGGCAGACCCAGCGCGTCGAAGACGTGCATGCATTCCCCGGCCATATCGCTTGCGACAGCGCCTCCAACAGCGAACTGGTGGTGCCGCTGGTGAAGGACGGTCGGTTGATTGGCGTACTCGATCTCGACAGCCCGAAACTCGCGCGTTTCGGCGCGGACGATCAGGCCGGTATCGAGCAACTGGCGACGATCTTCCTGCGTCTGACCGACTGCTGATCAGGCGCTCAGGCCAGCCTTGCGCAGCAGGCTGGCCGAGTCCACCGCATCGATCTGTCGCGGATCGAGAAACCGCGCGGCGTACTGCATGTACACCCCGTCGTTGATGAACAGCGCAAACAGCTCGGGGTCGATGTGCGCCTCGCGGGACATGGTGGCCATGATCCCCAGGGCTTCGCTCAAGGATTTGGCTTTCTTGTACGGCCGATCCGCCGCTGTCAGCGCCTCGAAAATATCGGCAATCGCCATCATCCTCGCCGGCAGGCTCATCTCGTCGCGCTTCAGGCGTTTGGGGTAGCCGCTGCCGTCCATTTTTTCGTGATGACCACCGGCAATTTCCGCAACGCTGCCCAGATGTCCGGGGAAGGGCAGGTGGCTGAGCATCAGGATCGTCTGCACCATGTGGTGATTGATGATGTAGCGCTCCTCACGGGTCAGCGTGCCCCGGGCAATGCTCAGGTTGTAGAGTTCGCCGCGATTGTATTTGTAGCGCGGCACATCCAGTTTGAACCCCCACGGGTTGTCTTCCGGAATCAGTTCGCTGTCGGCGCGCTTGATCAGGTGTTCGGGTTTGTCCGCCAGCAGTGCCTCGCTGACCGGCAGATTCGCAACCGGTGTTTGCGCCTGACGGCGGTTTTCCTCCCATGACACCCCCAGTCGATCATCGAGGGTGCGCGTCCAGCGCCGCTCGGCGATGCGCTCAAGACGCTGCAGATCGGCTGGCGCCATGGCCTCGCCGCCCAGATTGCAACGGGCAACAAAGGCAAAGTCGTCGTCCAGTTCAGCCAACGTGGCGTCACGCAGGGCGCTCAGTTGCGCCTCGTTGCCGCCCAGCGCCAGTGCCTGCCAGTAACTGATCCAGGCATCGCGCTTGAGCACCTCGAAACGCGTGCGGATTTCGTGGATGCGATCGTTGAGGGTTTCCAGTTTGGTGGCCTTGTCGACGACATATTCCGGCGTCGTGACCTTGCCGCAATCGTGCAGCCAGGCCGCGATGTGCAGGGCTTCCCATTCGTCTTCGCTCGGCTGATAGCTCTGGAACGCCGGCGCCTGACTGGCGGCCGCGGCCTGCGCGAGCATCAGGGTCAGTTCCGGCACGCGCTGGCAGTGGCCACCGGTGTACGGGCTCTTGGCGTCGATGGCGCCGGCCAGCAACTGGATGAACGCATCGAGCAACTGCTTCTGCTTCGCTTGCAGGCGCTGGCTTTCGATACTCACCGCCGCCGCGCCGGAGACTGCTTGCAGGAAGGCGATGCGGTCCGGGCGCAGTTTTTCCAGGTCCTGAGCGCTGCCGCTGTCGTTGATCAGCAGAAGCAGCAGGCCGATGGTTTCGTTGTGGCGGTTGCGCAGGCGGATACCGATCAGGTGGATGCGCGGCGACTGCATGGCCAACAAGACTTTCTGCAAGTCCCCGGCCTGTTCAAAGCCAAGGCTGCTGACCACGTTGTCAGCGGTGATCAGTTGCTGGAACCACGTCGGCCCTTGATCGGCCAGAAGATCCCGGCCCAGCACAGCGAACTCGCCGGGTTCCTGCGAAACGCCATCAATTACCAGTCCGTAAGGCTCCATTCGGTTGCCATCGTTTTCGCGCAGATAGATCAACCCCGCTTGCGCTTGGGCGATCTGCACCGTTTCGAACAGCACCCGTTGCAGCAACGGGGCAAAGCGGGTTTCGGCGCACAGGCTGTCGGTGATGCGGAAGAAACTGGCGAGTGTTTCCTTCATGCGGGCCATCGACAGGCTCAACTGATCAACCTCCAGAACCGGCGAGCGACGGGTAACCGGAAAGTTGAAATCGAAGCTGCGAATCGCATCGGCTTCCTTGACCAGCGCATGCAACGGCTTGACCAGAATCCGCGAGGTCAGCCAACCCAGCGGCAGGCACAGCAGCAAGGTCGCGAGGGTGATCAGTGCCCCTTGCCAGCGCATGCGGTAGGCGTCGGCCAGCAACTCGTCCTCCGGCACCAACAGGGCCATCTGCAGACCTCTCGGGCCGCCCTCTTGCAGATTGCTGCGGGCGACGATCCAGCGGCGTCCATCGACGTCGAGCCGTTTGCCCGGATGCGTGGTGGACAGCAACGCGTGCAGATTCGGGCTCAGGTCGGCAGCCTTGGCCAGGCGTGCGCTGCTGTCGTCGACAATCAGCCGGCGGCTGTCCGGATAGGCCACGGCATTGCCATCGGCATCGAACAACACGATTTCGGTAGACGGGGTGACCACGTGTTTGAGCAAGGTGGCCGAGAGTGCTTCCAGGGTCAGGTCGGCACCGATCACACTGGTTGCGCCGCTGCGTCGGGCCAGGGTGGTGCCGACGTTGTGCGTGGAGAAAAACACATAGGGTTCGGTGGTGATCTGATCACCCTGTTGCAGGGCGTTGGTGTACCAGTTGCGGGTGCGCGGATCGTAGCGGTCGTCGGGATTGTCCTGGCGCCCGACAGGCATCAGCGCCTGGTCGAAGAACAGTGACTGCGACGACGCGATGCCGCTGGCGTCGTGCTCGATGCTCCAGACCTGATAGGCCGCGTCCGGCGGCGCCTTGAGCAGGGTTTTCAGAGTGCTGGTGCGCAACGGCCGGACCATGAAGAAGTCGCCGTTGCCGTAGCCCAGATACAGCGAAGCGAGATCGGTGTTGTCCTTGAGTGATTGACTGAACGGCTTGAGTAGCGCCAGACGCTGTTGCAGGTTCGAGGCCCCGGCCGCCTGGTTGTCGGCCAGCAGGCTCAGCAGATGACGGATCGGTTCGTAGGTTGAATGCAGGTCCAGGCGCACGTCCTGTTCGATGCGATTGAACAGGTTTTCGCTGCTCGACAGGATGATCCGGGTGGTCTGGCGATAATTGAACAGTCCCAGCACCACGCCGGTCAGCAACAGCAGAAACGTGAACATGACGCTGATGTGCACGTGCAACGGGAACCGGCGTTGATCCGGGCGCAGTGGGCTGGGCATTGCTGACTCTCCATTGAAGTAAACACACTGCTCAGCGTCCAAGCATAGTTAAGGCTCGGTCATTGTGCTTTCTGCGAACGGTTCCAATTGTTGCTGCAGCGCCTGCTCCAGTTCGACCATGGCCGCGTCGGTGGCCTCGATGCAGCGCACGATGGCCGCCACAGACGTGGTCTGCAGGCAGGCCTGTTCCAGGGCATCGCAGCGTACGATCAGACGCGAAGCCTGAGCAATTCGGGCGGCGCCCTTGATCTTGTGCGCCACCGCCGCCAATGCCTCGCGATCATTGTGCGGCGCCACGGCCAGCAGCTCCTCGCGGTCGAGGCGGCTGCTCTTGAGCAATTGCGTGAGCAGACGTTGGGCCTGAAGCGGATTGCCGCCCGTCAATTGATTCAAACCCTCGAGATTGAACGCAGGTTCAGGGGTTGCCGGTTGCAGGCCGTTGACCCATTGGCTCAGCGCATTGAGGCTCAGGGGTTTGAACAGGCAGTCATTCATGCCGGCCTGTTTGCAGCGCTGCACTTCCTCGGGTTGCGCATTGGCTGTGAAGCCCAGCACGGTACAAGGAGCACGCCCGGTGCTTTGTTCGTGCTGGCGGATGGCCTCGGTCAGTTCGTAGCCGTTCATCACTGGCATATTGCAGTCGGCGATGACCAGATCGAATGCACCGCGCTGCCACTTCTCGAATCCGCTTCGCCCCTCTTCGGCAAGGCTGAAACGGTGCCCTAGGAACTCCAGTTGCTGGCACATCAGCAGACGATTGGCGGGATGGTCGTCGACCACGAGGATGTTCAGCGGCGTACCCGCGGCGTGGATCGGTGGCGCGGTTTTCGTCGCGGCGACCTTGCACGGCAGCGTTTGCAGTGGCAGCGACAGGCAGACCTGAGTGCCGATCCCGGGCTGACTGCTCAATTGCAGCTGACCGCCCATCATTTCACAGAGGTTGCGACTGATCACCAACCCCAGACCCGCGCCGCTGCGCGCGGGCTGTTGGCCACTGTCAGCCTGGGCGAACGGTTTGAACAGGCGCTGTTGATCTTCGATGCTGATGCCGACCCCGGTGTCCTGGATCGTCAATTGAATCAGCGAACACTGTCCCGCGCCATCGGGCACCACGTCCAGATTGACCCGGACCTGCCCGGACTCGGTGAATTTGATGGCGTTGCTGATCAGGTTCGACAGGATCTGCTTGAAGCGCAACGGATCGAGCTGCACGTCGACATTGAGGCCCGGGGGAGTGAGGGTCAGGGGCAGGGTGAGGTTTTTCTGCCGGGCCAGACCGTCGAAGATTCTCACCACCGAAGTAACGGTTTCCACCAGATTGACCCGCTCGGGACTCAGGCTCAGGTGCCCGGACTCGATCCGTGCGATATCAAGGATGTCGCCGATCAGGCCCAACAGGTCCTTGGCCGAGCAATAGGCGGTTTCGATGGACGAGCGATCCGGAGCCTGATCGGTCATGCGTTCGAGCGTCAATTCGAGCATGCCGATGATGGCATTCATCGGCGTACGGATTTCGTGGCTCATGGTGGCCAGAAAGGTGCTTTTAGCTCGGTTGGCGTTGTCCGCCTGTTCCTTGGCCGTACGCAGTTCATCGAACAGTTGCCGGCGCTCACTGATGTCGATCCAGCCACCGATGATCCCTTGTACATCGCCGCTGGAATCGCGGTACGGCAGGATCCAGTGGTAGATCGTCAGACGCCGGCCACCGATGTGCAGCGGCCGGTCGAGCAGCAACGGCGTCCCTTCGGCCACAACCCGCTGGTAATCCGCCTCGAAGGCCTGGGCTTCGAAGGCATTGCTCAGGGTGCCTTGCATGACGCTTTTGCCGATCACGTCTTCGCGTTTGGCGTTGAAGGCTTCGAGGTAACTGTCGTTGCAGCTTTGCAGCAGCCCCCGGCGGTCGCGCACATAGATCGGGTGAGGCGTGCCGTTGACCAGTGAGCGCATGAATTCGAACTGATCGTTGAGTGCCCGCTCGGCGGCCTGGCGTTGTTTGATCTGGCGCCGCATGTAGGCATTCCACAGCAGTGTCAGCAACAGCAGCAGGCAGGCTGCGCCGATCAGTTGGTAAAACAGGCGCTGGTAGTGATGCCAGTTGCTTTGCGCCGCATTGGAAAAACCGCGCCAGCGGCTATTGATCACCCCCAGTTCTTCGGGGCTGATGCTCAGTAGCGCCTTGTCGAGGATCGACCCCAGTTCGCTGTTGTCGCGGGCCGTGGCCAGCGAAAAGGCTGCCTGACGGGTGCCGAGGGTGGTGGTGATCTGCAACTGATGCTCGAAGATCCGCGACGAAATCAGATAGTTGGCAATCACCAGCGAAGCGACGGCGCCATCGGCCTTGCCTTCGGCGAGCAAGGTCGCGGCGCCAAAGGTGTCGGAGGTTTCGGTCAGGTGGATATTGGGGAACTCGCGTCGCAGGTAATCGGCCATGGGACTGCCTTGGGCAATCGCCAGGTATTTGTCCTTGAGCTGCGTCGGATGGGTCGGGCTGTCGGTGGCTTTGCGGGTCAGCAGGACGAACGAGTTTTCCAGGTAGGGACGGCTGAATTGCAGGGTCTTTTCCCGTTGCGGGCTGGGTAGCAACGCCGCGATCAGATCGGCTCGGTGCTGATTGATCTGCTCGACCATGTCGCCGTCGCTGCGGCTGCGTACCAGTTCGAAGCGCATGCCGGTGCGCAGGCGCAGCAGTTCGAGCAGGTCTGCGGTGATGCCACGCAGATTGCCGTCGCTGTCGAAGAACGTCAGCGGCGCGAACGCCTCGTTGACAACGACGCGCAGCACCGGATGCTGTTTGAGCCACTGCTCTTCATGGTGGGTCAATTGCAGCTTCTGGTCGGTCAGCAGGATGTCGCTGCCAGCGCTCCAGCGCTTGGCGATGCGGTCGCGTTCACTGGCCGGTATGGCCTGGAGCGCGGTGTTGATGATCGCGAGCAGTTGCGGATTGTCGGTGTGCACGGCGAAGCTGAAACCGTGGGCTTCCTGTTTGCCGAAATTGGCCATGCGAATGTTGTTCAGATAGCCCTTGTTGATCATGTAGTGGGTGGAGATGGTATCGCCCAGAAACACGTCGGCCTGATCGAAAGCCACCGCATTGATTGCGTTTTGATAGGAAGGGTAGGACGTCAGGATGGCTTTGGGGTAAAGCGCCTTGACTTCCTCCTGCGGCAGATAGTGATAGACCATGCTCAGGCGCAGACCGGCCAGGCCCTCGGTGAGCGTAAGGGTCTCGTCTTCACGGGTGACCAGTACCGGCTGATCAATGGCATAGGGGATTGAAAGCAGAATGTCTGGATTACTGGCCTCGAAACCGTTGGCCGTACCGAGCATATCGACCTGTCCGGCTATCAGTGCACGCAAGGCGGCTTCCCGTGAGGCAAAGCGCTTGACCCGGATTGGTAAACCGACAGCCTGTGCGAGGAGGCCGGCGTAGTCGGCGGTAAAACCTTCGTAATCGCGGCCGCTGGCGGTCATGTCGAACGGCGGATAATCCGGTGCGGAGGTGCCCAGTCTCAGTTCGCTGCGAGTCTGTAACCATTGCCGTTGCGCGGGCTGCAGAGAAATGGACAGCGCTTCGTGGCTCGAACGGCTGCGCAGCACATAATCTTGCGCTGTGACGAGGTCGGCATAGGCCTGATGAGTCAGGCACAGGCTCGCACACAATATGACGAGATAGATCTTCAAACGACTGGGCATTCAGGCTCTCACACTAGCGCGTTGCGTTTGGCCATCTCGATAAGTTCCACCAGGGATCTGGCTTTCAGTTTCTGCATCAAGCGTTTTTTGTAAGTGCTGACGGTTTTGTTACTGAGAAACATGCCTTTGGCAATTTCCTTGTTGGTACGCCCCTGTGCAAATAACTGCAGGACCATGAGTTCGCGGTCATTCACGGCTTTGAATAATTCCAGTTCGGCGTAACGTACATCGTCACTGCGTACCGGATTCAATGCCTGACTTGGGAAATAGTTGTAACCGGAAAGTACCGCTTTTATGGCGCTGACCAGTTCACTCAAGTCTTCTTCCTTGCACACATAACCGGACGCGCCGGACTGCATGCAGCGAATACCGAACAGTGTCGGGCATTGCGCCGTCAGTACCAGGGTCTTGAGCGGAGTGCCCATGGCGTTGAAACGGGCGAGGACTTCCAGACCGTCGAGCTTGGGGATGCTGATATCGAGGATGATCAGGTCGGGCATGCATTCGCGAACCATCTGCATGGCATCGACCCCATTATCGGTTTCGCCGACGACCCTATAACCTTCATGCTCGAGCAGCATTCGAACGGCAAGTCGGATGACGGGGTGATCATCGACAATAAAAACGGAGTTCATAATCAAATCCCATACGTGCGCGAATAAAGCGCGCACCTTAGCTCAGATAAATGAGCGGCCGCATGAACTCACATGGCTCTAGCAGCAATATAGGATAAGTCCTACACACTAAAGGGAAATTGACTACGACCAAACTCAATGTCGCGTAAGGAGGTGTTTAGAGTATTTGTTTATCTGAATGTTTTAAGTTGCTTGTAGAGTGTTGAAGAAACAGCGTTTGTCTCTGTTGTTTTGAAGTTAAACGGATTACGTTTGGTCTGCGCGGTCATCGAATACCGCAGAGCCGCTTTAATGGATCAGGCACTCAACCGGGCAGTCGCGCTGACCCGGTTGAGGAAGATGCTCCGTCAGTGGCTGGAGCGCCCGGTCATTTCCAGCGCCATGTCGCTGGCGTAGCTGTCGGTCATCCCGGCGATAAAGTCGATCATGCGCAGGAACGAGGTGTGCAGCGGCCCGTGGGGGTCGGGTGCATTGTTGCCCAGCAGATCAAGGATGCGTCGGCTCTTGAACGACGGCGTGCGTCCACCATGTTGTTCGAGTGCCGCACCGCAGAACGCGTTGAGGAGGATTTCCAGCGTGGTGTAGGCGCCGATTTCATGCAGCGTCTTGCGCTTGTCCTGGAAGATTTTCTTGCGGGCGATGTCCTTGGCGTTGAGCACGCAGCGTTTGGCCGGGCCGTGCATGTGTTCCACCAGGTCGCCGTGCAGCGTGCCGGCCAGCAGCGCGTCCTGTTGCTCGACGAACGCTCGGGCGGCAGCATTGGTCAGGTGCTCGATGGCCTTGCCGCGCAGGATCGCCAGTTTGCGTCGGCGCGAATCCTGCGGGCCGAGCTGGCGATAGGTTTCCGGCAGGTCGTCACCCACAAGGCCGAGCAGCAGCGATTCGACTTCCGCGTATTCCAGCAGCTCCATTTCCAGGCCGTCTTCGAGGTCGATCAACGCATAGCAGATGTCGTCGGCCGCCTCCATCAGGTACACCAACGGGTGCCGCGCCCAGCGCTGGTCTTCCAGTTGCGGCAGGCCGAGTTTGTGGGCGATCTGCTCGAGCAGCGGCAATTCACTCTGGTAGCAGCCGAACTTGTGTTTCTTGTAGCCCAGCGAGTCGGCGTGACGGGCCGTCCACGGATACTTCAGATAGGTGCCGAGGGTGGCGTAGGTGAGTCGGGTGCCACCGTCGAACTGGTGATACTCAAGTTGAGTCAGCACGCGAAAGCCTTGCGCGTTGCCTTCGAAATTGAGGAAGTCACCGCGCTCGGCTTCGCTCATGCCGTCGAGCCAGCCGCGCCCGGCTGCCTGCTGGAACCAGTGGCGAATCGCGTCTTCCCCGGAATGACCGAACGGTGGATTGCCGATGTCATGCGCCAGGCAGGCCGATTGCACGACCATGCCCAGGTCGCTTGGGTCGCACCAGTCGGGCAGGGCGCTGCGCAAGGTTTCACCGACGCGCATGCCCAGCGAACGGCCGACGCAGCTGACTTCCAGCGAGTGGGTTAGACGGGTGTGGATGTGGTCGTTACTCGATACCGGGTGCACCTGGGTCTTGCGTCCCAGGCGGCGGAAAGCGCCGGAGAAAATGATGCGGTCGTGGTCTTTGTGGAACGGGCTGCGGCCCAGCTCTTGCGGGCTGTGCAGCGGTTTTCCAAGGCGTTCGCGGTTAAGCAGGGTCTGCCAATCCAAGGCTGGTTCTCTCCGTCGGTGACTGGAATGATCAATGCCCTAGCTTCCCGGTTCGGCCACGCCCCTGCAAGCGGAACTACAAGCCGGCTGCATCAATGTCGATCAGCAGCAGGCGTTCGCCGTTATCGAAGAACTGCCCGGCGGTCAGGCAATACTGGTTGCTGGTGGCATCGCGGTAGGTGCTGGACAGGGTCAGGCGCCGCTCCTCCCAGCCTTCGGCGAGCAGATGATAGAAGTACGGACGCCATGACCAGTTGTGCCCCAGGTAGCGGTTGTCGGCGACCCAACGGTTATGCCGCCATTCAAGGTTGGGCGTGAGTTGGGTGCCATGCCGGTCGCATTGATAGAACCGCAGCAACCACGGAAAGGCCTCCAATTGTGGCAGCGCACTGAGCGGTGCGTGGGCCTGAGCCCAGGCTTGCAGGATCGACATCAGTTCGCCGAGCTGCTGGCGCATCTGCATCAAGCGCCCGCGTTCGGCCAGCTTCTGCCGCACGTACCGCTGACGCAGTTCGGCGAAGCGCTGCACGAAGGCATCGGTCGGATAGAAGGCTTCCTGCGCCCGGGCGAACAGGAAACCCTGAACGTAACGTGATCCGCATTCCAGGGCGAAATTCAGCTGCGCTTCGGTCTCCACGCCTTCGGCAATGATCCAGCAGCCGGTTTTCTCAGCCATTTGCGCCAGGGCCTTGACCACCTCGCTGCTCGGCCCGCCCAGCGCCGCCGCCTGGAACAGGCGCATGTCGAGTTTGAGAATGTCCGGCTGCAACGCCAGCACCCGATCGAGCTGCGAGTAACCGGCACCGAAATCATCAATGGCAATCCGCGCGCCGGCCTCACGATAACGGCCGACCACGTCGGTCAGACGCTGACTGTTGCCGCCCAGTTCAGTGATCTCGAACACGATGCGTTGCGGATCGACGCCGTGTCGCAGCATTTGCTTGAGACTGGGCAGGGGCTGATCCGCGCGCAGGCGACTGATCCAGCGCGGCGACATGTTCAGGCTCAGAAACCATTCGGCAGGGGCTTCATGCAGTCGGCTCAGGGCGTGGTCACGGATCTGGCGGTCGAGGCGCCGCAGGGCCATGGCAGGTGTGCGCGGGTCGGCGAACAAGGGCCCGACCGAGGCCAATTGGCCGTCAGGCTGGCGCAGTCGACCGAGGGCTTCGACGCCTGCAATTCGTCCGGTAGCGGTATCGATGAAAGGTTGAAAGCAGGCGAGCGGTTGCCCGTCGATCACGGGGCCTCCTTAGTTGTTCTTGTTCGGGGTAAACCCTGCCGGCCGGATAGGCGTGCGGGATTGAACCTCGGGGTGAGGAGGTTCAATCCCGGATATTGCAAGAATGCAGCCAGATACGTCGGTTCAGCGTTTGCCCGAACTCTGCATCACCAGTCTGATCAGCGGCCCGAGGCTGGTGCCCAGACGGATCAGCCGGGTCAACCCGCCGACGCCGCCGCTTTTTGCGCCTTTGCCGGTAATGAAACCCAGCAGGGTGACGGCGGCCACGCCCCATAGCGGCGCATGCTTGATGCCGAAGCCGTCTTGCAGGTTTTGCTTCATCCCCCGCATGCGCTGCAAGGGTTGCAGCACTTGCCCGGCTTCGTGGCGGATTTCCTGACGATGCATTTCCATGCGCAGGCGAATCAGCGCCTTGCGCATTTCCCGGCGCGAGCTGTTGTGTGGCAGTTCAGGCAGGCTCATGGCAACAGGCGCTCCCGATCGTTGGCCAATTCTTCCAGGGTGCCGTGGAAGGGCGAGGATTCATCGAAGACCGCAGCCTTCAGACGCAATCCACAGAACCCCGCCGCCAGGACGTAGAACACGCACAGGCCGATGATCCCGGCCAGGCGATAAGTATCCCAGAGCAGGATCAACACCAAAGCAGACAGGCCGATCAGCAACAGCAATGCAAACACCAGCGCCAGCCCTGCGAACAGCAACAGGCTGACGGTGCGTGCTTTCTGTTCCTGCAGCTCGATGCCGAACAGTTCGACATGGCTGTGCAGCAGGCCGAGAACGGCGGCGCCCAGGCGCCGCGTGGAGGAGGTGGTGCCCGACCCCAGGCCGGATTCGCCGATCGACATGATCAGCGCCGAGTGGCCAGCAGGCCAATCAGGAAGCCCACCCCGGCGGCGATGCCCACCGACTGCCAAGGATTGGCGGAAACGTAGTCTTCGGTGGCGGTGACCGCCGCCTGACCGCGATCGCGCAGGGTGTCTTCGGTCAGCTTCAGGGTTTCCCGGGCGCGCAACAGGCTGTCGTGGATCTGATCACGCAGCTCATCGGCCTGATCACCCGCGAGGGACGCGGTGTGTTCGAGCAACCGTTCGGTATCGGCCACCAGAGTCTGGAAGTCGTTCATCAGGATTTCTTGAGCAGTCTTTGCCTTGATGCTGGCCATGGGTGGATCTCCGTAAGTGACGTCTGAAGCGTTCGAGTATGAGCCTTGCGCGAAGGTTCAGTACAAATGACTGGTACAGCTTTTGCTATGTCGTGGTGCGTCCTGCCGCCGTCGTGCGCTGTTGGCGGGCGTACATGCAGCAAAACCTTAACTCAAATAATCCGGGTTCGTGTCAGGACATCGACCTTGTGCGCCAAAGCGGTTCATCGCAGCGTCGCTGCGCAGACCGACCGGTCGCAACTTGGTGCATGAATTGTCCGCGCGAACCGCTTTGGTGCCTTTTTAGCCTTCAGGTCTGCCTCTTTATGGAAAATCTGCAAAGCGCTGTGGACACACTGGTTCACAGTTCCAACACGTTGTTCATTCTGATCGGTGCGGTGATGGTGCTGGCGATGCATGCCGGTTTCGCCTTTCTTGAAGTCGGCACGGTTCGCCAGAAAAACCAGGTCAACGCGCTGTCGAAAATTCTCAGTGACTTTGCGGTCTCGACCCTGGCCTATTTCTTTATAGGCTATTGGATCTCCTACGGGGTGACCTTCATGCAACCGGCGGCGGTGCTGAGTGCCGATCACGGTTACGGTCTGGTGAAGTTTTTCTTCCTGCTGACCTTCGCCGCGGCGATCCCGGCGATCATCTCCGGCGGGATTGCCGAGCGCGCGCGATTCGTTCCGCAACTGTGTGCAACGGCGCTGATCGTGGCGTTCATCTACCCGTTTTTCGAGGGCATGATCTGGAACGGCAACTACGGTCTGCAGGCCTGGCTGACGGCGCGCTTTGGCGCGGCGTTCCATGATTTCGCCGGATCGGTAGTGGTGCATGCGATGGGTGGCTGGCTGGCGCTGGCGGCGGTATTGCTGCTCGGGCCGCGCAACGGGCGTTATCGCGACGGGCGTCTGGTGGCGTTCGCGCCGTCGAGCATTCCGTTTCTGGCGCTGGGTTCGTGGATTCTGATTGTCGGCTGGTTCGGCTTCAACGTGATGAGCGCACAGACGTTGCAAGGCGTCAGCGGTCTGGTTGCAGTCAACTCGTTGATGGCCATGGTCGGCGGCACGGTGGCGGCGTTGATTGTCGGGCGCAATGACCCGGGCTTTCTGCACAACGGTCCGTTGGCCGGACTGGTAGCGATCTGCGCCGGTTCCGACCTGATGCATCCGGTGGGTGCCTTGGTCACCGGCGCGATTGCCGGTGCGCTGTTTGTCTGGTGCTTTACCGCCGCACAAGTCAAATGGCGCATCGACGATGTGCTCGGTGTCTGGCCGTTGCACGGTTTGTGCGGGGTGTGGGGCGGGATCGCCTGCGGCATCTTCGGCCAGACTGCGCTGGGTGGTCTCGGCGGCGTCAGCCTGATCAGTCAGGTGATCGGCACCGCGCTGGGTGTGTTGGTGGCGTTGCTCGGCGGCTTCGTCGTATACGGTGTGATCAAGGCCTTGCACGGCCTGCGCCTGAGTCAGGAACAAGAGTATTACGGCGCTGACCTGTCGCTGCACAAGATCGGCGCGGTGAGTCAGGACTAGGCTTCCTTGTCATCGGCGCCGGGATAGAACCCGTGCAACAGGCGATAGCGATCGATGCGCACTTGATCGATCTGCTCCTGCACCTGATGCGCCGGCAGGCCGAGCATGATCAAGGCGTGGGAGGCGAGCATCAGGCTCGATTCCAACAGTTCCGGCACCACTTCGGTGGCGCCGGCCGCTTTGAGTTCAGCCCATTGGCTGTCGTCGCGGGTGCGCACCAGAATCGGGATCTGTGCATTGAGCCGGCGCGCTTCCTTGAGAATTCGCAGGCTGACATCGCTCTGATCCACGGCGATCACCAGCAGCCGCGCGCGCAACAGTCCGACGGCGGTCAGCAGGTCGCCGCGTGACGAGTCGCCGTAATGCACCTCGCTTTCGCCGGACGCGGCTTCCTGCACGCGCACCGGATCGTTGTCCAACGCGATATAAGGCTGATTGGCATTGCGCATGAAGCGGCCGATGGACTGGCCGACTCGGCCGTAGCCACAGATCACTACGTGTTGATCCAGACCGGCATTGAGGGCGCTGATTTCCTCGATTTGTGCCTCCTGGTTGGGCTTGCGGTGCAGGCGTGCGGCGATTTTCGGCGCGGCGCGCAACAGCAACGGTGTCAGCAGCATCGAGCAGAAGGTGGCCGCGAGCAGCAGGGCGCCCAACTCGGCAGGGAGCAGTTGGTTCTGTTGCATCTGCGCCATCAGGGCGAAGCAGAATTCCCCGCCCTGCGCCAGGGCCAGGCCGCTGCGCCAGGCGGTTTCATGATCGCTGCCGCGCCACTTGATCAGGAGTGCGACGACCGTGCCTTTGATCAGCATCAGGCCGAGGGTCAGGCCGAGAATCAGCACGCTGTGACTGATGAACAGTTGCAGGTCGATCAGCATGCCGATGCTGACGAAAAACACTCCGAGCAGGATGTCGCGAAACGGCCGGATGTCGGCCTCGATCTGATGGCGATAGTGGCTCTCGCCGAGCAGCATCCCGGCCAGAAATGCGCCAAGGGCAGGGGACAGGCCCAGCAGGTGCGTCAGCCATGCGGTCAGCAGCACAATCACCAGCGCCAGCAGCACGAACAATTCCGCCGAGCGCGACGCGGCCACTTCATGGAACAGCCGTGGCAGCAGCCAGCGGCTGGCCAGCAACAGACCGAAAAACAGCACCACGGTCTTCACCAGCGTCAGCGGCAAGGCCCAATACCAGGCTTGCGCGCTGCTCCCGGCGAACACTGGCACCAGGGTCAGCAACAACACCGCGACCACGTCCTGAAACAGCAAGACCCCGACTGCGTTCTGCCCGTGGCTGCTGAACACTTCGCCCAGGCTGCTCAACTCCTTGGTGACAATCGCCGTCGACGACAACGACAGCCCGGCGCCGAGCAACATTGCCGGGGCCAGCGGCATGCCCAGCAGGATCAGCACCAGCCCGAGCACCCCGGTGCTGAGCAATACCTGCTGACTGCCCAGGCGAAACACTACCTGGCGCAGCGCGATCATTTTCGACAGGGAAAACTCCAGGCCCAGTGAGAACAGCAGGAACACCACGCCCAACTCGGCCACGTCCGGCAGGTGTTCGCTCTCGTTGACCCAGTTGAACGCGGTCGGTCCCACCATCAGGCCCACGCAGAGATAGCCCAGCACCGGCGGCAAACGCAGGCGGCGGAACAGGGCAATCATCACCAGGGATGAGGCGAGGATGATCAACAGGTTGGCAAACACAAGACACTCCGATGTCAGGCTCAGGCTTCTCAAGCGTAGAGGCAAAAAGCCCGAGAGCATCGGCTGATTGGCTTTTCCGTGGACTGATTTGCGTCAGGGTTTTGCGTGTTTCCCGCCGTGTTCGGGTCTTCGGGCAGCAGTCGCTCGACGGGTTTTCGAGGCAGGCCTAGAATGAACGCTCACTTTTCCGGTTGAGCGATCATGCCTCCTGAATGTCAGTTGTTCGGCACCTTGGGATGCCATTTGTGTGAGTTGGCAGAGGCCGAGTTGATGCCTTTTGTCGAGCACGGTCTGCTGGTCGAACTGGTGGATATTGCCGACGATGAATCCTGGTACGAGGCGTACAGCCTGCGGATTCCGGTGCTGCGCCGTGTTGATAATGGTGCGGAGCTGAGCTGGCCGTTCAATGCCGATCAGGTAGTGGACTTCCTGAGCTGAGCCGTCTGTTCGCTGACGCGCCACGGTTTCCGCTGGTCGTGACCGGGCATCCTTCCCTTGGCACTCTAGGGTTTATTCGGTTACTGTATGTTCATACAGTAATTGGAAAGGCCTGCTGCTTTTGATGACGTGAGCAGGTGAATCCGGCAGTCAGAGGGACGAACCGTGGTCAATGTCGAACAGTTGAAGAACAGCGTGAACCGGATGTCGGTTGACGTAGTGCGCGAGGCGGTCCTCGAACTGCGCCTGGACGGTCTGGTCACCGAGGGCAAGACGCCGTTCAACAAACTGCATTTCAACACCTGTTTTGCCGAGATCGAGGCGCTGTTCCAGCGTGCCGGTTATCACAAGCAACTGGATGTTGTCGGTTATCAGGGCTTGCTGTACGCCTTGTATGACCCGGGGCGCTGGGAGGCGGTCGATGTGCTGCGCTGGCTCAAGGAGTTCACCGAAGCGGCGGCGCTCAAGTCGATTCCGGCCTGAGCGGGCCGCAGATTCTGCGCTAGGTTCGTTGCGCTCAGTGTTGGATAATGCCGGCCTGCATTGAGGGTTCGAATTTCCGTATGTCCACACCAACATTTTCCGCTGCTCAGAATCAGGCCAGCACCCTTTACCTGCCTCCGGGTGCGTGGCTTACCGTGCTGGATTGCCTGTGTGAGCATTTCAGTGCAATCAGCCGCGAGCAATGGCTGGACAGAATCGCCCGGGGCCGGGTGCTGGATGGTCAGGGGCAGCCGATTGCGGTGGATCTGCCGTACAAGGAAGGCCTGCGCATTCACTACTTCCGCGAAGTGCCGGATGAAAAGCCGATTCCGGTGCTCGAGTCGATCCTGTACGCGGACGAGCATCTGGTGGTGGCGGACAAACCGCATTTTCTGCCGGTGACACCGGCCGGTGAATACGTCGAGCAGACGTTGCTGCGCCGTCTGATCCGTCGCCTCGATAATCCGCATCTGGTGCCACTGCACCGCATTGACCGGCACACGGCGGGGCTGGTGATCTTTTCCGCCAACCCGCAAACCCGCTCGGCTTATCAGTCGTTGTTCCCGACCCGGCAGATCGATAAACGTTATGAAGCGATCGCCCGTGCGCTGCCGGAACTGGAATTTCCCCTGGTGCACAAAAGTCGCCTGATCGACGGCGAACCGTTCTTCCGCATGCAGGAAGGCCCAGGTGTCGCCAATACTGAAACGGCGGTGGAAGTCCGGGAAAAGAATGGTGATCTGTGGCGCTACGGCCTGTACCCGGTGACGGGCAAGAAGCATCAGCTAAGGGTGCATATGACCGCGCTAGGGGCGAGTATCTGTAATGATCCGTTCTACCCGGATGTGTTGAAAGACGTTGAGGATGACTATGCCAATCCGTTGAAGCTGTTGGCACAGGGGCTGCGGTTTGTCGACCCGGTGACCGGCGAAAAACGCGAGTTCGAAAGTCAGATCACCCTGCAGTGGTGACGCCATTCACTTTCCCGCTCCCATGAAAAAGCCCGCATTAATGCGGGCTTTTCTGTATCCGGTGTCGACGTAAAGCTTACAGCTCTTTAACGGTACGAACCTGATCCTTGTTGATGCGGGTCTCTTTGCCGTCGAGTTGTTTGAACTCGTAGAAGCCCGAATCTTCATCGTATTTCGGGGTGTCGACGGCCTGGATTTCGCGACCGTCATTCAAGGTGATCACTGTTGGCGACGAGCAACCAGCGAGAGTTGCCAGGCCCAGTGCGAGCATGAAAGTGGCGAGGGTCCGTTGAGTCATGGGTGTGTCTCCGAATGGGAATACTTTGGTTACTGAGCTTGAGACGTGTACAAGGCGTGAGAGTTCCTTGAGTGCTGTCAGTCTGACACAGTGTTATGCGCATTTAACAGTTCGGGGGTGTTCAGGTTGGCCAGTCGCGGGTCATTGTCGGGGCATTGCAGGGCCGTCGCGCCGAGGTTGCGCATGACCCGGCCAGGGCTGCGTTCGCCGGTATTCCAGGCGGTTTCGAACACGGGCAGCAGCGCGACCGGAATCACACACAGCAGCGGTTCCCAATGGTCATCGTGACGCAGCATTAAAGGTTTCTCAGGAAACCGGCCCGCGGTTTCACGCATGTCCTGCAGCAGTGCAGCGTCGATTCGCGGCACATCGCAGGGCAGCACCAGCAAGTGCGGCAGGCGGGCGGCTTTGAGTCCGGCAAGGATACCGGCCAGAGGACCGGGAAAATCGCCCTCTTCATCGCTGACCAATTGATCGGCGTACGCGGCATAACGCTCACGATTGCGATTGCAGGAGATGATCAGATCGTCAGTCAGCGGCCGGACCTTGCGCTGCAAGTGCGCAATCAGCGGCTGACCCTGCCACTCGATCAGCCCTTTGTCCTGGCCACCCATGCGCTGGCCGCGTCCGCCTGCCAGGAGCAAAATGGAACAAGGTGGCAATGGCGTATTCGAGGTCATGGCAGCTCTCCAGCAGGGCGGCGAAAAATTCGGGCGCTGTGATATAACACCGGGCTGTTTCTCCTACAACTGGACGAGCCTAATGAAAGCCAAGGCCGATGTACCTTTTGCACCGCTGAACATTGCGGTGCTGACTGTCAGCGACACCCGAACCCTGGAAACCGACACATCAGGCCAGGTCTTCGTCGACCGTCTGACCGCTGCCGGCCACCGTCTGGCCGAGCGGGTCCTGCTCAAAGATGATCTGTACAAGATCCGCGCGCAAGTTGCCCACTGGATTGCCGAGGACGTGGTGCAGGTTGTGTTGATTACCGGCGGCACCGGTTTTACCGGGCGTGACAGCACGCCTGAAGCCATAGCTTGTCTGCTCGACAAGCAGGTTGACGGATTCGGCGAACTGTTCCGCCAGATCTCGGTGGCTGATATCGGTACGTCAACCGTGCAGTCGCGAGCACTGGCCGGTCTGGCCAATGGCACGCTGGTGTGCTGCCTGCCAGGTTCAACCAATGCGGTGCGTACCGGTTGGGACGGGATTCTCGCCGAACAGCTGGACTCTCGTCATCGCCCATGCAATTTCGTACCTCACCTGAAACAGGCGGCGCCTTGTGAATCCCGTGGGTAAGCCGGGCAAGACTGGCAGTCTGATGCCTGTCGAGGAAGCGCTGGCCCGCCTGCTGGAAATGGCTGACGCTTCGCCGATTGTCGAGCGCGAGTTTCTGCCGTTGGCTGAAGTAGAGGGGCGGGTGCTGGGCAACGACCTGATTTCGACTCTGGATCTGCCGCCCTGGCCAAACAGCGCCATGGACGGTTATGCCCTGAATCTGGCGGACTGGACCGGCGAACCGCTGCCGGTCAGCCAGAAAGTATTCGCCGGGCAGGCGCCTGAGCCATTGAAGCCCGGTACCTGCGCGCGGATCTTCACCGGTGCGCCAGTGCCAGCCGGGGCCGATTGCGTGGAAATGCAGGAGAACGCCGATGTTCTGACCGACGGCAGCGTGCGCTTCATCGAAACCATGAGTGTCGGTCAGAACATTCGCCCGCAGGGGCAGGAAACCACTGTCGGTGAGTTGATCCTGGCGGCAGGTACCCGACTGGGACCGATCGAGCAAGGTCTGGCGGCGTCGCTGGGGTGTGCCGGCCTGAATGTTGTACGCAAGGTGCGAGTCGCGGTGCTGTCCACCGGCGACGAACTGGTCGAGCCGGGTCAGCCGTTGGGGCCGGGACAGATTTACAACAGTAATCGGGTGGTGTTGTGCAGCTGGTTGCAGCGCCTGGGTTGTGAGGTGATTGATGCCGGCATTCTTCCGGACGATCTGGCCACTACGCGGGCGCGTTTGGGCGACTTGCGGGATGTCGACCTGATTCTGTCGACCGGCGGCGTTTCGGTGGGCGAAGCGGATTTTCTTGGCATCGCGTTGAGGGAAGAGGGCGAGCTCGCGCTGTGGAAACTGGCAATCAAACCGGGCAAACCGCTGACCTTCGGGCATTTTCGCAAAGTGCCGGTCATCGGCCTGCCGGGTAACCCTGCTTCGACGCTGGTGACCTTTGCTCTGCTCGCGCGGCCCTATTTGCTGAGGCGTCAGGGCGTGCAGGATTCAGAACCTCTGAAGTTTACGGTGCCGGCAGGCTTCGTCTGGCCAGTGGCCGGCAATCGGCGCGAATACTTGCGCGGTCGACTCGAACAGGGGCGGGCAGTCATTTACCGCAATCAAAGTTCCGGTGTGCTGCGCAGTGCGGCCTGGGCGGATGGCCTGGTAGAAGTGCTGGAAGGCCGTACGCTGGTAGAAGGCGATGAGGTTGGGTTCATTCCATTGAGCGACCTGCTCGGCTGATCCGCGCCTGGTGACTGCAGGCTCGACCGATACCGAGTCGATGCCTGCATTTCTTCCGTCAATGGCTCATCAGTGTGACCAACTGATCGAACCGGCTGTTGGCAACCCATCCCAGCAGTCCCAAGACCACCGCCGTAGCACCCGCCGAATAGGCGAGACGGTGCTTGATGGTCTTTACATCCCCGCGGACTTCGTCCATATCGCGACGAATGTATTTGAGGTGGGTTTCCAGTTCGGTCACGCGCGGTTCCATATCAACTTCTCCAGCGGTTCTGGCGTTTTTTTTGAAATCGGATTTGTGACTGGTGCGACTTTCACCGAGAGGGACAATCGGACTAGTTGGAATTTTGGCTTCATGGCTGGACATGGAAATGTCCATCGGCTGTTTCAAATGTAAGCGCGCTGGCCTTCCCGTCATTCCAATTGTCACCAGCACCGAGGGTGTATCCACTCATTACCTGCACGTCCTTGTGTTGTTAAATCGAAGATTGATACCACCTGCACACGGTGAATCAATGATCGAGTCTGGTCAATTGAGCCGATTCCTCACATATCGTAAGAAAAAATACCGCTGTGTAGGACTGCAACAGGCAATCGTTTGAATTAAATGGGATTGCCATGGCTTTTTTGCGGGTGCCAGAGGTCAAGATGTTTCATACCGATTCAACCGTGGGGAGTGACCGTTATGAGTGAGCGCAGGGCGCTGTTGATTTTGCATGGCAAGCAGGCACTCAATGAGGCGGTGCGCGCCGCCGTCGAAGCAAAGCGCGAGCAGGGCTGGGAGTTGGCAGTGCGTCTGACTTGGGAGGCCGGTGACGCTCAGCGCCTGGTGGAGGAGGCGCTGGCAGGCGGCTATCGGCAGATCATCGCCGGGGGTGGTGATGGTACGTTGCGGGATATCGCTGAAGCCCTGGCGGCGCATTCGCACAAGGCCAGTCTGGTGCTGTTGCCGCTCGGGACGGCCAACGATTTTTCCCGCGCGGCGGGGATCCCGCTGGAGCCGGCCGAGGCACTTGAACTTCTCGATGTACCGCCGCGTGATATTGATCTGGGCGAAGTGGGCGGGCAGATTTTCCTCAATATGGCCACCGGCGGTTTCGGTAGCCAGGTGACGGCCAATACGTCCGAGGATCTGAAAAAAGTGTTGGGCGGGGCCGCCTATCTGTTCACCGGCTTATCGCGCTTCAGTGAGTTGCACGCGGCCTATGGCGAACTGCAGGGGCCAGACTTTCACTGGCGTGGCGAGCTACTCGCGCTGGGCATCGGCAACGGCCGCCAGGCGGGCGGTGGACACGTATTGTGCCCGCAGGCGCTGGCGGATGATGGCCTGTTGGACATCAGCATTCTGCCCGCTCCACAGGAGTTGGTGGGCACGCTGAAGAATCTGCTCAGCGATGGTTTCGGCCTCGATAACATGTTTGTGCGCGCCCGCTTGCCCTGGGTTGAAATCAAGGTCGCCGAGGGCTTGAGCATCAATCTTGACGGCGAGCCGCTGACAGGCGAAAGCCTGCGCTTCGAGGCCCGTCCGGGAGCATTGCGGGTGCACTTGCCCGAGCATTCGCCGCTGTTGGGCAGTGCCCGCTCGATCAGTCGTCCAGGCTGATGATCTGCTCACGTACCGCGAACAGTACCAGGCCCGCCACGTCGTAGATCTGCAGGCGTTTCATGATCTGCGAACGATGGGTTTCGACTGTCTTGATGCTCAGCCCCAGACCGTTGGCGATTTCCCGGGTGGATTTACCGCGGACGATCAACCGCAGGATCTCCAGCTGGCGTGCCGTCAGGTTGTGCGAGTCGGCCACTTCCGGCTGGTTTTTCTGCGTGCGGGTCAGCGCCTGGTTGATCACGGTGTGGGCGATCGCCGGGCTCAGGTAGCGTTCGTTGTTGCGCAGGGCTTCGAGGGCATGTTCAAGCTCGGTGGCCGTCGTGTCCTTGAGCAGATAACCGTGCGCCCCGGATTCCAGTGCCTGCATGATCAGCGCCGGATCGGTATGCATCGACAGGATCAGTACCTTGCTTTGTGGCCGCACGCGCTTGAGCCGTTGCAGGGCTTCCAGGCCTCCGGTTTCCTTCATCGAGATATCCAGCAACACGATATCGGGCACCAGTTGCTCGACCATTTCGAGCAGCTGCGAGCCATCGCTGGCTTCGCCAACGACCGCGTAACCGGGAATGTCGAGCACCAGAGCACGCACGCCGGCCCTGATCAGCGAGTGGTCATCCACCAGAAGTAAGTTACAAGTCAACGCATAACCTTATTCGTACTGGCCCGCTCGAGTGCACGGGGCGCCCAGGGGAATAGTGCTTCGATTTGAGTACCTTTGCCCGGCTCGCTGATGACGTTCAGCGTGCCGCCCAACTGCTCGATCCTTTCGGCCATCCCGGCCATGCCGCGCTGTCCTTCCCGCCCCGGATCCGCAGCAGGCGCAAACCCTTGGCCATCGTCGCTGATCAACAGCGTCAGGCCTTGCGGCAGTCGTTGCACGCGGATCAACAGGTTGCTGGCCTGCGCGTGACGCAGAATGTTGGTGACCGCTTCCTGGGTGATGCGAAAGGCGGCGACTGCCATTTCTTCGGGAATCCCGTTGAGCCGCTGCTGGCAATCGAGGCTCCAGTGCACCGGCGTGTTGGCCAGAGTCTTGAGCAAGTGCGCACGCAGACTGGCCTCCAGCCCGAGGCTGGTCAGTTGGCGCGGATTGAGGATGGCCGACACGTCGCGCACCTTGTTCAGGGTTTCCTCAAGGGTGTCGCAGAGTGTCGAGCATTGCTCTTGCAGGTCTTGCGGCAGACGTCTTTTCAGCCATTCGCTTTGCAGCTTGGCCGCCGTCAGCAACTGACCGATATCGTCGTGCAGTTCGCGGCTGAGCCGGTGCCGTTCGTTTTCCTGGACTTCCAGCAAGCGGTCGGCGAGCTCCTGAGGCTGGAACTTGATCGATTTGCGTGACAGCCGATATTGCACCCAGACACAAGCGGTGGCGGCGATGTTCAACAGCAGCAGACCGAGTGAGAGTGGCGCCGCAAAACCATAGGTCAGCAAGCTGCCAACGGCTGCGCTGACACACAATATGAGAGTGAACCGGCGTGCATTTTCCCGGGAGGGTGGCCATGTGGTGATTGACTTGAGGCTGGCGTACATAACGGATGGAGCCAATAGATGTTCGCTGCGGGCAGACCGGCCGGTGGCGGGCGGATCTCTGTCTGAAAATGCTGTCAATTATGTTATTGATTTTAACCGGGGTCAGTGAACGACATTTGACCGCAAACTTCGATGGATGCCTGTCACTGAATCACTGTGCCATTAAATTGAAAGCAACTAATGGCCGGCATAATACCACTTAAGATACCGTTGGTCGCGTTTGCCATATATGTCCATTGAGTCATGAAAGAGGCCATGTTGGACGTGAGTTCCATAATGGAAAAGCCGATTTATTGTGTTCGATAGATTTCGATGTTGCTCGAAGTTGATCGTTACACGGACACAGGCAAACCCTGAGGCCGCAGGAAAATTTCCGCTGGTGTCAGGTGTGATTATTTAATTCGGTTTGTCGCTGGCAGGTATGAACTATTCAATTGCGACATTCAGCGGTGCGGATCAGCTATCTGGATTCGTGCAATTTCAGCACTGAATCAGGCCTGCCGTTCCGAATAAGACATGAGTGACAACGGTTGAGTCGCAAGTGACGGCTGAAATTCGCCTTGACCTACCTGGAACGCGAAGGCTTCGATCAGGGAGGTCTGTTCGCTGGCATCCAGGCTCAACTGGCCAGTGTTCTGATCGACCAGTTCGATTTGCCAGGCCATCAGGGTGAAACAGTCTTTGAGCGCATCAAGAGCCTGTGCATGCAGGTCGATATGTTCCGGCGCGTGGTCGAGCAGGCTGTGAATATGCAGGGAAAACTCGGAGATCGCCTCCAATGCCAACGCTTCTGCACGGCTCGCTAGCTTGAGCAGGGTGCTGCGCATGCAGTCGATGGCGTCCTTGTCGTTGCTGATCAGTTGCAGGTGGCTCAGGCATTCTTCGGACTTGGCCAGGAGTGTTTCAGCTTCGACGAGAAATTCGGGGAAGCGTTGTGCCCAGTCTTTGCGGTCGATTGGCATGCTTATCTCCACAGCGTCATGTCTGATGAGGGAATGCCGTGTGTGTCGACGATCATGAATCGTCGGGAGATCGCGCCCCACCGTGCAAGTGCACTGGCTGAGGTTTTCCAGAGGGTAAGGTTCCACTGACCTGCGATCGCACACAATAGCCTGACTCCGTTCATGCAATGAGAATGGCGTCACATTAATGGCTATTGGATATTGCGAACATCAGGTTGGGCCTGATTGTTACTAGGGGATTCCCTTACACGCGGGAACCTGTGACGCCAACCGTGGTCGCGCCAGAAGAAAATGTAGCAGATGAAAACACCGAGCCAGTAAACCATGATGTTAATGTGACATCAATGCCTGAGTATGGCATTTTGATACTGATTTCTGTGGGGATCAAGAATCGCCATAAACAGCCGATAACCCCTCAATAGTGAATTCATCAGAACAAGCCCAGGAGTCATTGATGGCCGGCATTCTCGACACGGTAGACCAACGCACGCAACTGGTGGGTGAGAATCGCCTGGAAATTCTCATGTTTCGACTGGCCGGACGCCAATTGTTCGCGATCAACGTGTTCAAGGTTCAGGAAGTTCTGCAATTGCCGAAGCTGACCCTGATGCCGCAGCGCCACCCGTTTGTCTGCGGCGTGGTCAACCTGCGCGGCCAGACGCTGCCGGTGATCGACCTGTCCCAGGCGATCGGCATGCGTCCGCTGGTGCCGGGCCCGAACAGCACCATCATCGTCACCGAGTACAACCGTTCGGTGCAGGCTTTCCTTGTCGGTGGCGTGGATCGCATCGTCAACATGAACTGGGAAGCCATTCTGCCGCCGCCGACCAGCGCCGGGCGCCAGCATTACCTGACCGCGATCAGCAAGGTTGACGATCAACTGGTGGAAATCATTGACGTCGAGAAAGTCCTCGCCGAGATCGTCCCGTACAACGCCAAGGTCTCGCGTGACAAGCTCGACGATCCGGTGCTGGAACGTGCCCGCGGCCGCGAAGTGCTGCTGGTGGACGACTCCAATGTGGCGCTGTCGCAACTGCGCGACACCCTTGGCCAGCTCGGGGTGAAGATGCACATCGCCAGCGATGGCCTGAAGGCGCTGAACATGCTCAAGGCCTGGGCCGATACCGGGGTGAACATGACCGACAAACTGCTGATGGTGTTCACCGACGCGGAAATGCCGGAAATGGACGGCTATCGCCTGACCACCGAGATCCGCAACGACCCGCGCCTGCGTGGCCTGTACGTGGTGCTGCACACCTCACTGTCCGGCAGTTTCAACGACTCGATGGTGAAGAAGGTCGGCTGCGACAACTTCCTCTCCAAGTTTCAGCCGGACAAACTGGTCGATGTGGTGCGTCAGCGCCTGATGCTCGATGAAGTGCCAGCCTGACGAAACCCTGTAGCGAGGGGATTTATCCCCGATGGACTGCGCAGCGGTCCCGCTTCTTGATTCAGGTGGGGCCGCTTCGCGCCCCATCGGGGATAAATCCCCTCGCCACAAAGTTATCTTTTCAGGGGGCGCGCATCTGCCTTTGATTCACGGATAAAGCTCGTATAGGGTGGCTTTTTTGCCCATCAGGAAGCTGGACATGCTGCGTCTGAGTGCGCTTTATCGTTACCCGTTGAAATCCGGCAAGCCCGAGATTCTGCAATCGATTGGCCTGGATAAACTTGGCCTGGAAGGTGACCGACGCTGGATGCTGGTAGACGAGGCCAGCGGCCGCTTCCTGACCCAACGGGCCGAAGCGAAAATGAGCCAGCTGTCGGCGCTGTGGAATGCGCAGGGCGGTCTGACCCTCAGTGCGCCTGACCACACCGCGCTGGATATCCCGTTGCCCGAGGACGATGCCGAGCTGCGCGGCGTGACCATCTGGCGTGACACCCTGCGCGTGCCGGATGCCGGTGATGCAGCGGCCCGCTGGGTCAGCGATTTCATCGGCAAGCCAACCCGTCTGGTGCAGGTGCCACTTGATCGCGCGCGCATGACGCAGGCCGGTTACGGCCGCGAGGATGATCAGGTGGCATTTGCCGACGGTTTCCCGCTGTTGCTGATTGGTGAGGCGTCGTTGCAGGATTTGGTGCAAAAGGTCGGACGACCTCTGGAGATGTTGCGTTTCCGGCCCAATCTTGTGATCGAAGGCAGTGCGGCGTTCGCCGAAGATGGCTGGAAGCGCATTCGCATCGGCGCTGTCGAATTCCGGGTGGTCAAGCCGTGCTCGCGCTGCATCCTGACCACCATCGATCCGCAGACCGGGGAGCGCAGTGCCGATCGCGAACCGCTGGCGACCTTGCAGAAGTATCGCGCTCAGGCCGATGGCGCGATGTTCGGGCAGAATCTGGTCAACGACAGCAATGGTCGACTGGAAGTCGGTATGCCGGTGGAAATCCTCGAATAATCAAGGCCAGAAATGAAAAATGCCCGTGTCCATGGACACGGGCATTTTTTTGCACCGGGAAAAGCCGTGGGCCTAGCCGCGGTATTCGCACAGGTAGGCGGTGTCAACGGCGACTTTCAGCTGGAACTTGCTGTTGGCCGGCACGTTGAATTGGCTGCCGGCAGCGAAGGTTTCCCAGTCGCTGCTGTCCGGCAGTTTGACGGTCAGTGCGCCGGAGACCACGTGCATGATTTCGCGCTGAGCGGTGCCGAATTCGTATTCGCCCGGGGCCATGACGCCGATGGTCGCCGGACCTTCAGCGGTGCCAAAAGCGATCGACTTGACGGTGCCGTCGAAGTACTCGTTGACTTTGAACATGGGCGATTCCTCTTGAATGGGACTTAAAAGGGTTAAAAAGGGCCGGCCAGTATGCACAAGGCTCCCGGCGCCGTCACCTGCCCGGGGCGTGTCCGGCGAGTTCTCGCCCTGACTTCAGAGTGGCAAGACCAGCGGCAGCAACCGCGCGGTGTTGCGCGCATCTTCCAGGGCCCGATGCTGTTGACCGCTGAACTGCATGCCGGCCAGTTGCAGCGCGCCATTCAGGCCCAACGGTCGTTCCAGTCGCCGCGCCTTGGCAAAGCGCTGTTTGAGGTTCATGTGCTGCACCCGGCTCAGTACGCTGTCGAGTTGCAGGCGTTGCCACTCCTGGAGCAATTGCTTGCGGTCGTAATCGCCCCAACTGGCCCAGCCCTCGAGGCGCGTCTGGTGTTGCCCGAGCCAGCGTTCGAACGCCGGCCAGACCTCGCTCAACGGCTGCGCGGCGTCGATGTTGGCCTGGGTGATGTGCGTAAGTTCCCGACAGAACGGCGTCAGCAACGGCCGCCGGGTCGGTTTGACGAACCGCTGAAAGTGATCCTGCTCGCGACCGGCACGATCGACCAGCGTCGCGCCGATTTCGATGATTTCCATTTCCGTAACCGGCCAGCCACCTTCATCTGTGGTGGCTTCCAGATCAATGACCAGCCAATGGGGCATCGCAGGTTTCCTGATTTACGCGTCCTGATAGATCAGAGCGTAGTCAAACCTCGCGTTTGCGCCTGGCGACTCACTCGACCTGCAACAGAACCTGACGATTTTTTACCTGATCGCCGACCTTGACCTGCACCCGCTTGAGCACGCCGTCGATGCCGGCCTTGAGCGGGTGCTCCATTTTCATTGCCTCCAGCACCACCAGCAACTGACCCTTGCTGACCGTGCTGCCTTCGCTGACCAGCACGTCGACGATGGCACCGTCCATCGGCGCCTTGAGTGTGCCGGAGCTGACGCTGCTCTGACTGCTGATGAGCGCATGAGTTCGATCCTCCAGGCGCAGGCTGCCGGGGTGGGTGAACAGCCAGAGTTCTTCACCATCGACCCGATAGGCGTGACGCTGGCGCAGGCCGTCGACTTCCAGCGTCACAGCGCGCTCGTCGCAATCGATGACGGTCAGCGCCAGCGCGCGCTGCATCACGTTCACGGTGAATCGGCCAGCGCCGTCCGCAAGCAGCTGCAAGGTCCAGTCCCGTTCTTCCACACCGAGACGGAAATTGAGCGGCACGCCGGCATTGTTGCGCCAGCCCTTGAGTGGCGCACGATGCGCCCGCGCGCCAGACTGATAAAACAGCACGGCGGCGATGGCCAGTTCCTCCGCACCGGGGGCGTAGGCGTGCAGGCAAGGGTGGTCAGTGAAGTGCTGAGCAATGAACGCGGTACTGAATTCGCCGCTGATGAACTGCGGATGTTGCAGCAGGCTGACCAGCAAACGCTGATTGGTCTGCACGCCGAGCAGCACGCTGTCCTGCACCGCGCGCAACAGTTTGCGCCGCGCTTCTTCGCGGGTGGCGCCGTGGGCAATCAGTTTGCCGAGCATCGGGTCGTAGAACGGGCTGACCCACTGACCTTCGCGCAAGCCGTGATCGATCCGCGCACCCGGAGTGACTGCCGGTTCCCAAGCCTGGACACGACCGGTCTGCGGCAGGAAACTCTGCGTCGGATCTTCGGCATACAGACGCACTTCCATGGCGTGGCCGTTCAGCGTGATCTGTGCCTGAGTCAACGGCAGCGGCTGCCCCTCGGCGACGGCCAATTGCCAGGCGACCAGATCCTGCCCGGTGATCAACTCGGTCACCGGATGCTCGACCTGCAGACGCGTGTTCATTTCCAGAAAGTAGAACTGCCCACGGGCATCGAGCAGAAACTCGACGGTGCCGGCACCGACGTAATTCACCGCTCGGCCAGCCTTGAGCGCCGCTTCGCCCATGGCCTGGCGCAACTCGCGGGTCATCACCGGGCAGGGTGCTTCCTCGATGACTTTCTGATGGCGGCGCTGCACCGAGCAATCGCGCTCGCCGAGGTAAATCAGGTTGCCGTGGTGGTCGCCGAACAGTTGCACCTCGACGTGCCGTGGTTCGATTAGCGCTTGTTCGAGGATCAGTTCATCACTGCCGAAACCGTTCAGCGCCTCGGAGCGGGCGGTGCGCAATTGCGCCGGCAACTCCTCGCTGCTGTGCACCAGGCGCATCCCGCGTCCACCGCCGCCAGCGCTGGCCTTGATCATCAGCGGGTAGCCAATGCGCTCGGCCTCGCGCAGCAAGGTGGCGTCGTCCTGCGCGGCGCCTTGATAGCCGGCAATACACGGTACGCCGGCTTCGAGCATGGCGATTTTCGACAGGCGCTTGCTGCCCATCAGTTCGATGGCGTCGGCGCTGGGGCCGATAAAGGTCAGGCCGGCTTCTGCGCAGGCGCGGGCGAACCCGGCGTTTTCCGAGAGGAAGCCATAGCCGGGATGAATCGCGTCGGCACCGCTGCGGCGGGCGGCGTCGAGGATCGCCGCGATGTTCAGATAGGACTGTTGCACCGGTGCGGCGCCGATGTTCACCGCTTGATCGGCCATCTGCACGTGCAGGGCATTGGCGTCGGCATCGCTGAATACGGCAACGGTTCGATAGCCGAGGGCCTGGGCGGTGCGCTGGATGCGGCAGGCGATTTCACCGCGGTTGGCGATCAGGATTTTGTGGATGGCGGGCATGGCTGTTCCCTCGGAATTTGCGGTGTTGGTGCTGGCCTCTTCGCGAGCAAGCCCGCTCCCACATTTGGAATGCGTTTCGTCTGTGGGAGTGAGCCTGCTCGCGATGCTTTTAAAGGGCCCACTTCGGTTTACGTTTTTGCACAAAAGCCAGGGTGCCCTCGATCCCTTCGGCCCCGGTCACCGCTTCGCTGAACCACCGCGCCGCTTCATCCAGCAATTCACTCGAAGGCTGCCCGGCACTGGCCAGCAGCAGCTTTTTGGTTGCCGCGTTCGCTTCGGGCGCGCAGCACAGAACATGGTCGATCACTTCATCGAGGCGTTCGGCCAGCGCTTGCGGATCCTGCTCGACAAAATGCACCAGCCCCAACCGCCGGGCCTGATGGCCATCGAAGCGCGCGGCGGTCAGTGCCAGACGGCGAGTCTCGGTCAGGCCGATGCGTTGCACCACGAACGGAGCGATCTGCGCCGGTAGCAAGCCAAGGCTGGTTTCCGGCAGACCGAACTGTGCTTGATGGTCGGCCATTGCGATATCGCTGACACATGCCAGCCCGAAACCACCACCGAGCACTGCGCCCTGTAAAACGGTGATCAGCACTTGTGGTGCGTCCTGAGCTTCTTGCAGCAGGGCTCCAAAGGCGCGGTTCAACGCGCGGTAGGCGTCGGCCCCTTGGGCACGGGCATTGGCCATGTCCTTGATGTCGCCACCCGCACAGAAATGCCCACCGGCACCGCTGAGGACCAGAGCGCGAACCCCGCGGTCATCACGCACTGCCGCCAGCACCGCACGCAGTTCGCTGACCATTTGCAGGCTCATCGCATTGCGGCTTTCCGGGCGATTGAGGGTGATGTGCAGCACGCCGCCGTGCTGTTCCAGCAGCAGCGTCTGGCAGTCGGGCAGGGCGCTCATTTCTTTTTCCCCGGCAGGATGCCCATCAGTTTGCAGATGATCCCCAGCATGATTTCGTCGGCGCCGCCACCAATCGACACCAGCCGCACGTCGCGATAGGCGCGGGCCACCGGGTTGTCCCACATGAAGCCCATGCCGCCCCAATATTGCAGGCAGCTGTCGCTGACTTCACGACCGAGGCGTCCGGCCTTGAGCTTGGCCATCGACGCCAGACGCGTGACGTCCTGACCTTTCACATATTGCTCGGTGGCCTGATAGACCAGCGCCCGCAGGCATTCGATTTCGGTCTGCAACTCGGCGAGGCGGAAGTGGATCACCTGATTGTCGATCAGCGCGTTGCCGAAGGTCTTGCGCTCCTTGCAGTACTCGATGGTGCTGTCGACGCAATATTCCAGACCCTTGATCATGTTCGCCGCGCCGAACAGGCGTTCTTCCTGGAACTGCAACATCTGCATCATGAACCCGGCGCCTTCGTGGCCGATGCGGTTGCGCTGCGGCACACGCACGTTATCGAAAAACACCTGCGCGGTTTCCGAGCTGCGCATGCCGAGCTTGTCCAGGTGCGAGCTGAGGCTGATGCCCGGGGTGTTCATCGGCACCATGATCAGCGACTTGTTGATGTGCGGCTTGTCGTCCGAGGTGTTGGCCAGCAGGCAGATGAAGTCGGCACTCGGTGAATTGGTGATCCACATCTTGCTGCCGTTGATCACGTAGTCGTCGCCGTCCTTGCGCGCGCTGGTCTTGAGCCCGGCGACGTCGGAGCCGGCACCGACTTCCGAGACTCCGATGCAGCCGACCTGCTCGCCGCTAATCGCGGGGCGGAGGAATTCGTCGCGCAATTCATCGGAGCCGAAGCGGGCCAGCGCCGGGGTGCACATGTCGGTCTGCACGCCGATCGACATCGGAATGCCGCCGCAGTGGATGGTGCCAAACTCTTCGGCGGCGACAATCGAATAGCTGTAGTCGAGGCCCATGCCACCAAATTTTTCCGGTTTGGAAATCCCCAGCAACCCGAGGTCGCCGGCCTTGCGGAAAATCTCGTGGATCGGAAAGCGCCCGGCCTGTTCCCATTCATCGACGTGCGGGTTGATTTCGTGCTCGACGAATTGGCGGACGGTGCGGCGCAGTGCTTCGTGTTCCGGGGTGAAGATCATTTTTATTGTTCTCCTTGGGATCCGTTGCAATCAGAAGCGGCTGACGCCGAAGCTGTTGGGTTGCAGCGTGCGGATGTCGGCTTCATGGCAGATATCCAGCAGGTATCCGAGCAGGGTGCGGGTATCGCGTGGGTCGATCAGACCGTCGTCCCACAGGTTGGCGCTGCCGTAGAGCGCGGTGGACTGGCTGTCGAGTTTCTGCGCGGTGACCTGTTCGAGCATGTCGAGCATTTTCGGGTCCGGTACCAGTCCCTCCTTGAGCTGTTTGGCCTCGGTGACGATGCGCAGAACCTTGCCGGCCTGCGCGCCGCCCATCACCGCGGTGCGGCTGTTGGGCCAGGCAAAAATGAAGCGTGGATCGAGACCGCGTCCGCACATCGCATAGTTGCCGGCACCGTAGGAGCCGCCGACGACAATCGTCAGTTTAGGCACTCGCGCATTGGCCACCGCTTGAATCAGTTTCGAGCCGTGTTTGATCACGCCTTGCTGCTCGGACTCGGTGCCGACCATGAACCCGGTGGTGTTATGGAAAAACAGCAGCGGCGTCTGGCTCTGGTCGCACAGCTGAATGAACTGCGCGGCCTTGCTCGCCCCGGCGGGGGTGATCGGGCCGTTGTTGCCGATCAAACCGCAGGCGCGACCATGGATTTTCAGTTGGCCGCAAACGGTGTGTTGATCGAACTCGCCCTTGAACTCAAGGAACTCAGATTCATCGGCAATCCGCGCAATGATTTCGCGCACGTCGTAGGGCTTTTTCGGGTCGTCGGGGATCAGTCCGAGCAGTTCGTCGATCGGGTACAGCGGCGCCTTGTATTGCGGCTCGGGCAGCCACGGCAGTTGCTCGTTCCACGGCAACATGCGCAGGATCTCGCGCACCAGCCGCACGCCATCGGCATCGTTCTCGGCCAAGTACTCGGCGGTGCCGGCGACCTGCGCGTGCATCTCGGCGCCGCCCAGCTCTTCATCGGTGGCGACCTCGCCCGTCGCGGCTTTGAGCAGCGGCGGCCCGGCAAGAAACAGCTTGGCCTTGCCGCGTACCACCACCACGTAATCCGACAGCCCCGGTTGATACGCGCCACCCGCCGTGGCCGAACCATGCACCACGGTAATTTGCGGCAGGCCCATGGCTGACATGCGCGCCTGATTGGCAAAGCTGCGCGCACCCTCGACGAAAATCTCCGCGGCATAGTTGAGGTTGGCCCCGCCGCTCTCGGCCAGGGTGATCACCGGCAGTTTGTTTTCCTGGGCGATCTGTTGCAGGCGCAGGGACTTTTTCAGGCCTGTCGGGGAAATGGTGCCGCCCTTGATCGCGCTGTTGTTGGCCACCACCATCGCGCGTATGCCGGACACGTAACCGATGCCGGCAATCAGGCCACCGCCGGCGGCGCTGCCGTCCTTGTCGTCGTGCAGTTTGTAGCCGGCCAGGCTCGCCAGTTCGAGGAACGGTGCGCCGGGGTCGAGCAGCAGATTCAGGCGTTCGCGGGGCAGCAGTTGCCCGCGCTTGTCGAATTTGGCCTTGGCTTCGGCAGCCTTGTTCAGCAGGTTCTGTTCCAGTTGCTGGACGTGCTCGATGGCCGTGAGCATCGCCGCCTGATTGCGAGCGAAGGCCTCACTGTGCGGATCGAGTTGGGACTGGATCTGCGGCATGGCTTACTCCTTGTCCTTGAGGACGTCGGGCAAGTACGCCCGATGGAAACCGTTGAACGACTCGCTGTGGCTCGCCTTGTGCAACGGCCATGCGCGGCTGCCGAGACTGGCCGCGCCATCGATTTTCAAGGTGCTGCCGCTGATGAACGCCGCCGCCGGACTGAGCAGGAAAACGATCGCCGCACTGACTTCCGATTCGGTACCGATGCGCTTGAGCGGCACATGTTCGCGCAGGGTCGGGATCACTGCTTTGAACGCGCCTTCATAAGTGTCCATGCCGCTGGATGCGATCCAGCCCGGCGCCACTGCATTGACCCGCACCCCGGCGTAACCCCATTCGAACGCGGCGGTCTTGGTGAAGTTGTCCATCCCCGAACGTGCCGCGCCGGAATGGCCCATGCCGGGCATGCCGCCCCACATGTCGGCGAGCATGTTGACGATGTTGCCACCGTGCTTGCTCATCGACTGGTTGAACACTTCCCGGGCCATCAGGAAGCCGCCGACCAGATTGGTCCGCAGCACGGTTTCGAAGCCTTTCTGATTGATCGAGGCCAGTGGCGACGGGTACTGGCCGCCGGCATTGTTGACCAGACCGTGGATCGGCCCGTGTTCGGCGATCAACTCAGTGACCAGTTGTTTCACCGCTTCCTCATCACGGATGTCGCAGGCTTGCCAGTGTGCGCGGCCACCGTCTTCGGTGATTTCAGCGGCGACCTTTTGCAGTTTTTCCGGCTTGCGCCCGACCAGCAGCACATTGGCCCCGAGCGCCGCCAGTTCATGCGCGGTGCAGCGCCCGATGCCGCTGCCGCCACCGGTGACGATGATGTTCTGGCCGCTGAACAGATCTGCACGGAAAATTGACTCATAAGCCATGACGCGAATCCTCTAGTCGAGCTGTTCGGCGATGCTCTGCGGCACCGGGATCTGGATTTCCAGCAACTGCTGGGCGAAGGCCTTGCCCTGTGGATCGATACGCAGACTCGCGACACCGCCACCACCGAGGGCGTTTTCCAGCAGGAAATTCAGGCTGTGGGTGCCGGGCAGGTACCAGCGCTCGACCCGGCCATGAATCGGGTCGAGCACGTGGCTCATCCAGTCGACAATCACTGCCGGGGTCAGCGCTTCGGCGATCCACGGCAGGTATTCGGGGCGGCGCGGCAGGACGCCGATGTTGCTGTGGTTGCCCTTGTCGCCGGAGCGCGCCACCGCCAGTTTCACCAAGGGTACACTGGCGTCGGCACGGCCCTGGGGTTTCGGTGGCTGGTCGGGGGTTGGCAGATCGTGGCTGTCGAGTGGTGTTTGCGCGGGCAGGGCGCAGGGGTGCTGTTCACCGGCCATATCGACTTGCAGGATGCAGACGTTTTTATCGATCAGGAACGAGAACATGCGAATCAACGGATATACCGTCGGCCGTCCGCCGACGATGCCGGTCAGCCCCGGAGCCATGCCGGTGGCAGCCTGGGCGATTTCCCGGGAGAACAGGATCAGCGCCGGTTTCAGTGGATGGCGCACCGCGAGTTTGATCACCACCTCGCGGCTGTCACGGCGCTGGCCGTGAGGGCCGTAAGTAGATTCGCTGCCGAGCAGTTCGATGTCGACTTCGCTGTACGCTGGCCAGCCGCGTTGGCTGAACATTTCCGAGGTCTTGTCGATGATCGCCTGGCTGACGCGCCGCGCCTTGTCCACCGCATCGATACCGGCGATCAGGCAACTGGCGGTGCAGCGGAAACCGTCCGGCCAGGTCGCGCTGACCTTGTATTTGTCGCTGGGCGGCAGACCTTTGGCGCCGTGGACGTGCACGGTGTTTTTGCCTTGTTGCTGCAGTTTGACCTGAGTGAAATCGCAGACCACATCCGGCAACAGATACGCCTGCGGATCACCGATTTCATAGAGCATCTGCTCGCCAACCGTCAGCGGCGTCACCAATCCGCCGGAGCCTTCGGGTTTACTGACGATGAACTGGCCGTCGGCGCTGACTTCGACGATGGGGAAACCGATGTGTTCGTAATCCGGCACGTCGCGCCAGTCGGTGAAGTTGCCACCGGTGCATTGCGCGCCGCATTCGATGATGTGCCCGGCCAGCGCGGCCTGGGCCAGTTTGTCGTAGTCGTGCCACGCCCAGCCGAATTCATGCACCAGCGCCGCACTGACCACCGCGCTATCGACCACGCGCCCGGTGATGACGATGTCGGCGCCCAGGCGCAGGGCTTCGACGATGCCCGGTGCGCCGAGGTAGGCGTTGGTCGATACGCACATCGGCGGCAGCGGCGTGCCGTTGAACATTTCGTGGATGCCTTGGGCGGCAAGTTGCTTGAATTGCGGTTGCAGGTCATCGCCGAGCAGCACGGCGATTTTCAGCTTGACCCCGGCCTTGTCGCAGGCGGCTTGCAGGGCGGCGGCACAGGCTTTTGGATTGATCCCGCCAGCATTGCTGATGACGCGGATTTTCTGTTCAGCCAGTTGCGGCAGCAGCGGCGCGAGTACTTCGACGAAGTCCCCGGCGAACCCGGCCTGCGGGTCCTTCATACGGGCGCCGGCCATGATCGACATGGTGATCTCGGCCAGGTAATCGAACACCAGATAATCCAGCTGTCCGCCGGCCACAAGTTGTGCGGCGGCAGTACTGGTGTCACCCCAGAATGCGCTGGCGCATCCGATCCGAACGGTGGTGGGCATTTTTATCTCCGACTCAGGAACCTGCGACAGAAGTGTCTGGAGGCTACCAAGCAAGCGCTTGGTTTGTAAACCACTGAAATATCTTCTGCCCAAGCGCTTGCTTGGTTGCGGCCCGCGGCTTAAATTGCGCGCAACCCTGCGTGTTCAGGGGGCAACAGACTGATCGACTGTAGGAGAGAACGGGTGGACGAGCAAAAAGCCCTGAGGGTCATGCGCGAACTGGTCGACCAGGGCCAGTTGACCGACCCTGACAGTGCCCGCGGCAAACTGCTGCAAGTAGCGGCTCACCTGTTCCGCAACAAGGGCTACGAGCGCACGACGGTGCGTGACCTGGCGGGGGCGGTGGGGATTCAGTCCGGGAGCATTTTTCATCACTTCAAAAGCAAGGATGAAATCCTCCGTGCGGTGATGGAGGAGACCATCCGCTACAACACCGCGTTGATGCGCGCCGCGCTGGCCGAAGCCACCCATGTGCGCGAGCGGGTTCTGGCGCTGATTCGCTGCGAATTGCAATCGATCATGGGCGGCAGCGGCGAAGCCATGGCGGTGCTGGTCTACGAATGGCGCTCGTTGTCCGAAGACGGTCAGGCCCGGGTGCTGGACCTGCGCGATGTCTACGAGGACATCTGGCTGCAGGTGCTGGGGGAAGCCAAGGAGGCCGGTTTTATTCGTGGCGATGTGTTCGTTACCCGACGTTTTCTCACCGGCGCGCTGTCCTGGACCACCACCTGGTTCCGTGCCGGCGGCAGCCTGAGCCTCGATCAGTTGGCCGATGAAGCGCTGATTCTGGTGCTCGAAGAGCGTTAACCCACTTTTCTATAAGGTCGGGAAACTGGCTAACTGGGCGAAACCGCCTAGCTTGAATGCATTGATCGGTATTTTTTCGGGGAGTGGGGTGTTTTGAAGTCTTCGCCAATTCGGACGGCCACGGGTCTGGTACTCGTCGCGCTGACGGCATTTTCAGGGTTGCCTGCGCAGGCGGCGCAACTGGTTCGAGTGGGCGCCGCGCACTTTCCCCCTTACACCATTCGCCCGGAAAGCGGCGCCGATACCGGGCTGCTGCCGGAATTGGTCGAAGCGCTCAACGCGTTGCAGTCGGACTATCAGTTTGTCTTGGTACCGACCTCGATTCCCCGGCGTTTCGGCGATCTGAAGGAAGGTCGCACCGACATGGCCATCTTCGAAAACCCCGAGTGGGGCTGGAAGGACATTCCACATACCACGGTCGATATGGGCCTGGAAGATGCCGAGATTTTTGTCGCGCAACGCAAAGATGCTCGCCAGGAAAACTATTTTTCCGATCTCAAGGGCAAGCGCCTGGCGCTGTACAGCGGTTATCACTATGAGTTCGCCAACTTCAATGCCGATCCCAAATACCTTGCTGATACGTTCAACGCCACGCTGACCTATTCCCACGACAGCAACCTGTTGATGGTTCTGCGCGGGCGCGCCGACATTGCTTTGGTGACGCGCTCATACCTGTTCGATTATCTGAAGCGCAATGAAAAGGTTAAAGATGAGCTGTTGGTGTCGCAGCGCATCGATCAGATTTATCACCACTACGCCATTTTGCGCCCGAGCGCACCGATCACCGGCGAGGCGTTCAGCAAGTTACTGCAGGGTTTACGCAACAACGGCCAGATGCTGAAAATCTTCGAGCCGTACAAGATTGCCGTGGTGCCGGTGCCGCAGCCCTGAGCGTTTTTCATCCCGGCGGCTAAATTTCCTCCCTTGGCTCACGTCCCATCGTTGAACTGTCGACGATTATCGTGAGCCCGACCCATGTCCAATCTGAATGACCTGACTGCCCTGGCCTTGCCTTCGGGCAGCCAATTGGTAGCCGATGCAACTGAAAGCCGTCTGAGCCTGAGCCTGGACGGGCAACCGCTGATTCGCCTGCGTATGGATCGTGACGGCAACGGCCCGATTCAGCTCGATGAGCGTTTTGCCCTGCCGCCCGGCCTGGCGTTGTGGGCGGCCTGTTACTGGTTGTTCGCCCGTGAGCCGGAGCGCCAGCAATTGCTCTGGCAGCTGGATCAGCCCCCCAGCGAAGCCTTGCTCAGCGGTTTGCTGGTGAGTACCGAGGTGGCGGGTGAGTATCGCTGCGAACGCACACTGTTCTGGCAACTGCCGCAGCCATGGCTCGGCACCTCGTTGAGCGGCAGCTACCCGCAGCAAATGGTGATCAGCCAGGGCAAGCGCCATCCGCTGCGCCCGGTGAAGCCGCGCGGTGAAGTCTATCGGCGCTTCGATGCGCGTCTCGGTGCGTGGATTTCCCTGCGCACGGTGGAAATCGAGCAGGATCTGGCGCGTTTCAACCGTTGGCAGAACAGTCCGCGGGTCGCCAGTTTCTGGCAGGAGGAGGGCAGTCTTGAGCAGCATCGCGAATACCTGAGCAAGCTCGACGCCGATCCGCACACCCTGACGCTGATCGGTTGTTTCGACGATCAGCCGTTTGCCTATTTCGAAGCCTACTGGGCCAAGGAAGACCGTATCGCGCCGTTCTACGACGCCGACAATTACGACCGTGGCATTCACATGCTGGTGGGGGAGGAGAATCACCGTGGCCCGCACAAAGTCGCGAGCTGGTTGTCGGCGCTGGTGCATTACCTGTTTCTGGATGATCCGCGCACTCAGCGTGTGGTCGCCGAACCGCGTGCCGACAATGCGAAGATGATCGGCCACATGCACAACCAGTGCTTCCACTGCGAGAAGGAATTCGATTTCCCGCACAAGCGTGCGGCGCTGATGATTCTGGGGCGTGAGCGGTTTTTTGATCGGTGCAAGCTGGCCTGAGGTTCAGGCCTCAAAGATCTACGTGATCTTGAGGCCGCATTCGCGAGCAAGCCCGCTCCCACATCGACCTGTGTACGCCGGTCAAATGTGGGAGCGGGCTTGCTCGCGAATGGCTTGACGCCGAATTCAGGGCTTAGCGACGACCCATCGAGGCCGCATCCCCACGACTGCCCGACACCTTGCGGCAGTGCACCAGCGCATCACGAATCATGAAGTTGACCAGGGTCGGCGAGACGCCGAGTTCCTTGGCGATGTCCTTTTGCGGCACCCCGTGCAGGCGGTACATCTCGAAGGCGTAGCGGGTGCGGCTGGGCAGTTCGGTCAGCGCGTCGGCGATGTGTTCCAGTGTCGAGAAATTGATGTGCGAGGTTTCTGGCGAAGCGCCTTGAATGACCACGTTCAACCCTTCCTCTTCCGGGCCTGCGTATTTCTGCTCCAGCGCCTGTTTGCGGTAGTGATCGATGGCCAGATTGCGCACGATCTGGAACAGGTAACTCAATTGAGCCTTGATTGACGACGTGATCGGTGGAGCCGACTGCAGCCGGAAGAACGCATCCTGAACCACGTCTTCGGCGCGCGAACGGCAGCCGGTAATGCGGGCTGCAATCTTCACCAGAATCAGTCGATTGTCGACGAAGGCCTGAAGTAGCGGTGAATCGCACCTGCTTGTGGATACTTGTTCCGTCATGGAAATCACCTTGCTGCCAATAGGTTAGTGGGACGCCTGGGGGACGGGGCCGTCCTACACATCGAGCGACAAATTATGTTGAATGATAATGATTGTCAATTGAGAAAGAGAACTAATGCTCCGTAAAGGTGCGAATCGAGAACTGCGACACACCGCCACACCTCGGCCCCGTTGGCGATCCTGCGCGCCGACTAATTATTTCCAGACGTCATCCGTTCTCATTGGTGAATGGCTTCGGGCGCACAGCCCCGGCCAGACAGCATTCCCAAGCCTCGCGCGGTCGGCACAGACCGCGCCCTGCACGCCCTCGACCGGCGTGACGCAGCAACCCGATTCCACTTAGCAAGCCGAATTCAGGCAGGAAACCTCATGACCGACGCGTTCGAACTCCCCAGCACTCTGGTCCAAGCCCTCCAGCGCCGTGCGGCACAGACGCCGGATCGACTGGCCCTGCGCTTTCTCGCCGAAACCGAGGAGCAGGGCGTGGTGCTCAGTTACCGCGAACTCGATCAGCGCGCGCGGACCATTGCTGCCGCGTTGCAGGC
Organism: Pseudomonas sp. RSB 5.4; assembly: GCF_037126175.1. Lineage (NCBI taxonomy): Bacteria > Pseudomonadati > Pseudomonadota > Gammaproteobacteria > Pseudomonadales > Pseudomonadaceae > Pseudomonas > Pseudomonas sp. RSB 5.4. The sequence goes on along the minus strand of NZ_CP146986.1, from coordinate 2,647,262 downwards.
CCAGGCTGAATTCGGTGATCGCGCGGTGCTGCTGTTTCCCAGCGGCGCGGATTACGTCGCAGCGTTTTTCGGTTGCCTGTACGCCGGGGTGATTGCGGTGCCGGCCTATCCGCCGGAGTCCGCCCGTCGTCATCATCAGGAACGCCTGCTGTCGATCATCGCGGACGCCGAACCGCGTCTGCTGTTGACCAGCGCCGACCTGCGCGATGCCTTGCAGCAAATCGAAGGTGCGCCACCGCTGCTGTGCGTCGATACGCTCGACAGCGCGCAGGCTGAACGCTGGGTTGAGCCGGCTCTGCCGCAAGATCACATTGCCTTCCTGCAATACACCTCCGGCTCCACCGCGTTGCCCAAAGGTGTGCAGGTCAGCCACGGCAATCTGGTGGCCAACGAGCTGCTGATTCGTCACGGTTTCGGCATCGACGTGAACCCTGATGACGTGATCGTCAGCTGGCTGCCGCTGTACCACGACATGGGCCTGATCGGCGGCCTGCTGCAACCGATTTTCAGCGGCGTGCCGTGCATCCTGATGTCACCGGCGTACTTCCTTGGCCGCCCGTTGCGCTGGCTCGAAGCGATCAGCCAATACGGCGGCACCATCAGTGGCGGACCGGATTTCGCCTATCGTTTGTGCAGCGAGCGGGTCAGCGAATCGGCGCTGGAACGCCTCGACCTGAGCCGCTGGCGCGTGGCCTATTCCGGCTCCGAACCGATCCGCCTCGACACCCTTGAACGCTTTGCCGAGAAGTTCACCCCGTGCGGCTTCAGTGAAGACAGCTTCATGGCCTCTTATGGTCTGGCCGAGGCAACCCTGTTCGTCGCCGGCACCCCCCGTGGCGCTGGTATTCCTGCGCTGCGCGTCGATGATCAGGCGCTGGCGCAAAATCGCGCCGAGCCGGGCGACGGCAGCCCGATCATGAGTTGCGGCATCAGCCAGCCTGAGCATGCGGTGCTGATCGTCGATCCGGTAACGCTAAACGAACTGGCTGACAACCTCGTCGGTGAAGTCTGGGCCGCCGGCCCGAGCATCGCTCACGGCTACTGGCGCAATCCCGAGGCCAGTGCCAAGACTTTCGTCCAGCACGCCGGCCGCACCTGGCTGCGCACCGGTGACCTGGGCTTCATTCGCGACGGTGAACTGTTCATCACCGGGCGCCTGAAAGACATGCTGATCGTGCGTGGCCACAACCTGTATCCGCAGGACATCGAGAAGACTGTCGAGAACGAAGTGGAAGTGGTGCGCAAGGGCCGGGTCGCGGCATTCGCGGTCACTCAGGACGGCGAAGAAGGCATCGGCATCGCCGCGGAAATCAGCCGCAGCGTGCAAAAAATCCTGCCGCCCGAAGCACTGATCAAAGCCATTCGCCAAGCGGTGGCCGAGGCCTATCAACAAGCGCCGAGCGTGGTGGTGCTGCTCAATCCGGGCGCGCTGCCGAAGACGTCCAGCGGCAAGCTGCAACGCTCGGCGTGCCGCAATCGTCTGGCCGATGGCAGCCTCGACAGCTACGCGGTGTTCCCGTCCACCGAGGTGCAAAGTACCGCATCGACCCTGGCAGCCTCCGAGCTGGAAGCCTTGATCGGCAAGATCTGGGCCGAACAACTCAACATCAGACAGGTCGGTGCCGACGACCACTTCTTCCTGCTCGGCGGCAACTCGATTGCCGCCACGCAAGTGATCGCCCGAGTGCGTGAAGAACTGGCGCTGGAGCTGAATCTGCGCCTGTTGTTCGAAGCCCCGACCCTGTCCGCGTTCGCCGCTGCCGTGGCGCAGCAGCAACAGGACGGCGGCAGCGCCCAAGGCGCAATAACCACCTTGTCGCGCAGCGAAGCACTGCCGCAATCGCTGGCGCAATACCGGCTGTGGATCACCTGGCAACTCGACCCGCAAAGCAGCGCCTACAACATTCCCGGCGCCTTGCGTCTGCGCGGCGAGCTGGACGAAGACGCGTTGCGTGCGAGCTTCCAGCAACTCATCGAGCGCCACGAATCGCTGCGCACGCGCTTCCTCGAACGCGACGGCGTAGCGCTGCAACAGGTCGACGCGGCGGGCGAGTTCAACCTGCAACTGATCGACATCAGCGACCTGCCGACGCACGAGCGTGAAGCCCGCGCGCAACAGATCCGCGAGGACGAGGCGCACACCCAGTTCGATCTGGAAAAAGGCCCGCTGCTGTGGGTGACGGTGGTGCGCCTCGACGACGAGGATCACCAGTTGCTGGTGACGCTGCACCACATCATCGCTGACGGCTGGTCGCTGAACGTGCTGATCGACGAGTTCTCGCGCCTGTACGCTGCCGCCTCTCAAGGCCAGCGCGCCGAACTCGCGCCGCTGCCCACTCAATACGCCGACTACGGCAGTTGGCAGCGCCAATGGCTGGCGCAAGGTGAGGGCGAGCGACAACTGGCGTACTGGAAAGCGCAACTGGGCGACGAGCATCCGGTGCTGGAACTGGCCACCGATCATCCGCGCTCGGCCAAGCAATTGCACAGCGCCGCGCGCCACAGTGTGCGCCTCGGCGTCAGCCTCAGTGATGCGATCAAGCAGACCGCCCAGGCTCACCAGTCGACGCCGTTCATGCTGTTGCTCTCGGCCTTCCAGAGCCTGCTGCACCGCTACAGTGGTCAGCGCGATATCCGCATCGGCATCCCCAACGCCAACCGTCCGCGCCTGGAAACCCAGGGCCTGATCGGCTTCTTCATCAACACCCAAGTGCTGCGGGCCGAGGTTGATTCACGGCTGTCATTTGTCGAGTTGCTGGCGCAGACCCGCGAGGCTGCACTGGGGGCGCAGGCCCATCAGGATCTGCCTTTCGAACAACTGCTCGAGGCGTTCCCGCAGGCCCGCGAGCAGGGTCTGTTCCAAGTCATGTTCAACCATCAGCAGCGCGACTTGAGTGCGCTCAAGCGCCTGCCGGGTCTGCTCGCCGAAGAGTTGCCGTGGCACAGCCGCGAAGCCAAGTTCGACCTGCAACTGCACAGTGAAGAGGATCGCAACGGGCGCCTGACCCTGTCCTTCGACTACGCCGATGAGCTGTTCGAGGCGGCGACCATCGCGCGTCTGGCCGAGCACTTCAGCAACCTGCTGCGCGCCGTCTGCGAACAGCCGCAACAGTCGATCGGCGACCTGCCAATGTTGACTCTGTGCGAGCACGAACAGCAGCAGGCATGGAGCGTCGCCCCGTGTACCCCGGCGCAACAATGGCTGCCGGAACTGCTCAACGAACAGGCGCGGCAGACCCCGGAACGCACCGCGCTGGTGTGGGACGGCGGCAGTCTCGACTTCGCCGAATTGCACGCCCAGGCCAACCGCCTCGCGCATTATCTGCGCGACAAAGGTGTCGGCCCGGATGTGTGCGTGGCGATTGCTGCCGAGCGTTCGCCGCAACTGCTGATCGGTCTGCTGGCGATCATCAAGGCCGGTGGCGCGTATGTGCCGCTGGACCCGGATTACCCGGCCGAGCGCCTGGCTTACATGCTCAGCGACAGCGGTGTCGAGCTGCTGCTGACTCAGACCGCATTGCTCGACCGTCTGCCGGCCAGCGACGGCGTCAGCGTGATCGCCATGGACGCGCTGCATCTGGAGAGCTGGCCGAGCCAGGCGCCGGGTCTGCACCTGCATGGCGACAACCTCGCCTACGTGATTTACACCTCCGGCTCCACTGGGCAACCGAAAGGCGTCGGCAACACCCACGCCGCGTTGGCCGAACGTCTGCAATGGATGCAGCACAGTTACCGCCTGAACGACAGCGACGTGCTGATGCAAAAGGCGCCGATCAGTTTCGACGTGTCGGTGTGGGAGTGCTTCTGGCCGCTGATCACTGGCGCGCGTCTGCTGATCGCCGGCCCCGGTGAACACCGCGATCCGCATCGCATCGCCCAGTTGGTTCAGGAATACGGTGTGACCACGCTGCACTTTGTGCCGCCGTTGCTTGCGCTGTTCATCGACGAGCCGCTGAGCGCCGAATGCACCAGCCTGCGCCGAGTGTTCTCCGGTGGTGAAGCGCTGCCGGCGGAACTGCGCAACCGCGTGCTGGCGCAACTGCCGGCGGTGCAACTGCACAACCGTTACGGCCCGACCGAAACCGCAATCAACGTCACCCATTGGCACTGCACCACGGCCGATGGCGAGCGTTCGCCGATTGGCCGGCCGCTGGGCAACGTGATCTGCCGCGTGCTCGACGCCGATCTCAATCCCGTGCCGGCCGGTGTGCCGGGTGAACTGTGCATCAGCGGCATGGGTCTGGCCCGGGGTTACCTCGGTCGCCCGGCGCTGACTGCGGAGCGTTTCGTGGTCGATCCACTGGGCGAGCAGGGCGCACGTCTGTATCGCACCGGTGACCGGGCGCGCTGGACCGCTGATGGCGTGATCGAATACCTCGGGCGTCTCGATCAGCAGGTCAAACTGCGTGGTTTCCGCGTTGAGCCGGAAGAAATCGAAGCGCGCCTGCTGGCCCAGGACGGCGTCGCTCAAGCCGTGGTACTGGTGCGGGAAACCGCCGCTGGCGCGCAATTGATCGGCTACTTCATCGCCATCGATGCCCGCGAAGATCAGGACGCGCAAATCGCTCGTCTGAAAACCGCGCTGGCCGCCGAACTGCCGGAATACATGGTCCCGGCGCAACTGATGCGCCTGGACGCAATGCCCCTGAGCCCGAGCGGCAAGCTCGACCGCCGCGCCTTGCCCGACCCGCAGTGGCAGGTGCGTGAACACGTCGAACCGGTCACCGAACTGGAGCAACAGATCGCCGCGATCTGGCGCGAAGTGCTGGGTCTGCCTCAAGTCGGCCTGCGTGACGACTTCTTCGCCCTCGGCGGACACTCGTTGCTGGCCACGCAAATCATCTCGCGCAGCCGCCAGGCCTGTGACGTCGAGTTGCCGTTGCGCGCTTTGTTCGAGCACAGCGAACTCGGTGACTTCGCCGAGCAGATCCGCCTGATCCAGGCCAGCGGCCAGACCAACCAGCAGCCGCCGATTGCCAAAGTCGATCGCAGCCAAGCGGTGCCGCTGTCGTACTCGCAACAACGCATGTGGTTCCTCTGGCAGATGGAGCCGGACAGCCCGGCGTACAACGTCGGCGGCATGGCGCGCCTGCGCGGCGTGTTGCACGTCGAGCATTTCGAGGCGGCCTTGCAGGCGCTGATCCTGCGCCACGAAACCCTGCGCACCACGTTCCCGAGCGTCGATGGCGTGGCCCGTCAGCAGGTGCATGCCGAGACCGGCGTGCGCATGGGTTGGAAAGATTTCTCGAAACTGCCGGCGGACCAGCGCGAGCAACAGGTCCAGCAACTGGCCGACGAAGAAGCGCATCTGCCGTTCGATCTGGAAAGCGGCCCACTGCTGCGCGCCTGTCTGGTGAAGACCGCCGAGCAGGAGCATTACTTCGTCCTGACCCTGCACCACATCGTCACCGAAGGCTGGGCGATGGATATTTTTGCCCGCGAACTCAGCGCGCTGTACGAAGCGTTCGTCGATGAGCGCGATTCGCCGCTTGAAGCGTTGCCGGTGCAGTACCTCGACTACAGCGTCTGGCAACGTCAGTGGCTGGAGTCCGGTGAACGTCAGCGTCAACTCGACTACTGGACCGCGCAACTCGGTCGCGAACATCCGCTGCTGGAACTGCCCGGCGACCGTCCGCGTCCGCCGGTGCAAAGCCACCAGGGCGAGCTGTTCCGTTTCGACCTGAGCGACGATCTTGCCGCCCGCGTCCGTGCGTTCAATGCGCAAAACGGTCTGACCCTGTTCATGACCATGACCGCCGCGCTCGCCACCTTGCTCTACCGCTACAGCGGTCAGACCGACCTGCGTATCGGCGCGCCGGTGGCCAACCGTATCCGCCCGGAAAGCGAAGGGCTGATCGGTGCATTCCTCAACACTCAGGTGTTGCGTTGCCAGCTCGACGGGCAGATGTCGGTCGGCGAGTTGTTCGAGCAAGTGCGTCACACGGTGATTGAGGGCCAGTCGCATCAGGACCTGCCGTTCGATCATCTGGTCGAAGCGCTGCAACCACCACGCAGCGCGGCGTACAACCCGCTATTCCAGGTGATGTGCAACGTGCAGCGCTGGGAGTTCCAGCAGAGCCGCATGCTCGCCGGGATGACCGTCGAGTACCTGGCCAACGATGCGCGAGCGACCAAGTTCGATCTCAACCTGGAAGTCACCGACCTCGACCATCGCCTCGGTTGCTGCCTGACCTACAGCACCGATCTGTTCGACGAACCGACCATTGCACGCATGGCAAAGCATTGGCGCAACCTGCTGGAAGCGTTGATCGCCGATCCGCAACAGCGTCTGAGCCAATTGCCGCTGCTCGACCCGACTGAACAACAGCGGTTGCTCGACAGCCTCGGCGTTGAACCGGGCGAACGTCGTCTCGACCAGTGCATCCATCACCTGTTCGCCGAGCAGGCGCTGGCGCGCAAAGATGCCCCGGCCCTGACCTTCGCCGGCCAGACCTTGAGCTACGCCGAACTTGATGCCCGCGCCAATCGTCTGGCCTGGGCCCTGCGTGAGCGTGGGGTCGGCCCGCAAGTACGGGTCGGTCTTGCGCTGGAGCGTTCGCTGGAAATGGTCGTCGGCCTGCTGGCGATCCTCAAGGCGGGCGGCGCTTACGTGCCGCTGGACCCGGAATACCCGCTCGACCGTCTGCATTACATGATCGAAGACAGCCGCATCGGTCTGCTGCTCAGCGACCGCGCGATGTTCAATGCGCTTGGCGATCTGCCGTCGAACGTGGCGCGCTGGTGCCTGGAAGACGACAGCGCGGCGCTGGCGGATTACCCGGCCACTGAGCTGCCCTTTATCAGCCTGCCGCAGCATCAGGCGTACCTGATCTACACCTCGGGTTCGACCGGCAAACCGAAAGGCGTGGTGGTGTCCCACGGTGAAATCGCCATGCATTGCCAGGCCGTGATCGAACGTTTCGGCATGCGCCCGGACGACTGCGAGCTGCACTTCTATTCGATCAACTTCGACGCCGCCACCGAGCGTCTGCTGGTGCCGTTGCTCAGCGGCGCGCAAGTGGTGCTGCGAGCGCAAGGGCAGTGGGATGCGGAAGAAATCTGCGGGTTGATCCGCACCCATCGGATCAACGTGCTCGGCTTCACCCCGAGCTACGGCAGCCAGCTGGCACAGTTTCTCGCCACGCAGAATGAAACTCTGCCGGTGCGGATGATCATCACCGGCGGCGAAGCGCTGACTGGCGAGCACCTGCAACGGATTCGTGCTGCGTTCAAACCGAGTCTGTTCTTCAACGCCTATGGCCCGACTGAAACCGTGGTCATGCCATTGGCCAGTCTCGCCCCGGAAGTGCTGGAAGAGGGCGCCGGCAGCGTGCCGATCGGCAGCGTGATCGGTGACCGGGTGGCGTACATTCTCGACGCCGATCTGGCGTTGGTGCCGCAAGGCGCGACCGGTGAATTGTTCGTCGGCGGCGCCGGTCTGGCGCAGGGGTATCACGACCGTCCGGGCATCAGCGCCGAGCGTTTCGTGGCGGACCCGTTTGCCGCCGATGGCGGGCGCATGTACCGCACCGGCGATCTGGTGCGCCAGCGTGCCGATGGTCTGGTGGAATACCTGGGACGGATCGACCATCAGGTGAAAATCCGTGGTTTCCGCATCGAACTGGGCGAGATCGAAACCCGTCTGCTCGATCACCACTCGATCCGCGAAGCGGTGGTGCTGGCGCTGGATGCACCGAGCGGCAAACAACTGGTGGGTTATCTGGTCAGCGAAGTCGCCGAGCAGGGCGAAGCGCAACAGGCCGAACTGCGTGAAGCACTGAAGTCGCACCTCAAGGCACAACTGCCGGATTACATGGTGCCGACACACCTGATCCTGCTGGCGAGCATGCCGCTGACCGCCAACGGCAAACTCGACCGCCGCGCCTTGCCGGCACCGGATCCCGAGCTGAACCGTCAGCACTACGTCGCCCCGAGCAGCGAGTTGGAGCAGACCCTGGCGCAGATCTGGTGCGAGGTGCTCAACGTCGAGCAGGTCGGCCTCAACGACAACTTCTTCGAACTCGGCGGCGACTCGATCCTGTCGATTCAAGTGGTCAGCCGTGCGCGGCAGCAGGGCATTCATTTCAGCCCGCGGGATCTGTTCCAGCATCAGACGGTGCAGACCCTGGGCGCCGTGGCCAGCCGCAGCGAGCAAGTCACTGCCGAGCAGGGACTGGTGGTCGGTGAGTCGGCCATGACGCCGATCCAGCACTGGTTCTTCGACACTGAAATCCCTGAGCGTCAGCACTGGAATCAGGCGCTGCTGCTGGAGCCGAGCGTGGCGCTGGAACCGCATCGTCTGGAGCAAGCGCTATTGGCGGTGATCGAGCAGCACGACGCCCTGCGTCTGCGCTTCACTCAGGCCAACGATCAATGGCAGGCAACGCATCAACCGGTGTCCGACGCCGAGGTGTTGTGGCAGGTGCGGGTGGCGGCGATGGACCAGTGCGCAGCACTGTTCGCCGATGCCCAGCGCAGTCTCGATCTGGAAAATGGCCCGTTGCTGCGTGCCTTGCTGGTGGATGGTCCGCAGGGTGAGCAACGCCTGTTCATTGCGATTCATCACTTGGTGGTCGACGGTGTGTCATGGCGCGTATTGCTCGATGATCTGCAAACCGTGTACCGCCAGCTCGATGCCGAGCAGTCGGTAAAACTGCCGGCGAAAACCAGTGCCTTCAAGGACTGGGCGGCACGTTTGCAGGCCTATGCCGGCAGCGAATCGCTGCGCGAGGAACTGAACTGGTGGCAAACCCAACTGGCCGGATCGAGCGCCGAGCTGCCGTGCGAAAACCCGCAGGGCGGACAGCAGAATCGTCACGCGCAAACCGTCAGCGTGCGCCTCGATGCCGAGCGTACCCAACAACTGCTGCAACAGACGCCGCGCGCCTACCGCACCCAAGTCAATGACCTGTTGTTGACGGCGCTGGCCCGTGTGCTGTGCCGTTGGAGCGGTCAGCCGTCGGCATTGATTCAACTGGAAGGCCACGGCCGCGAAACCCTGTTCGACGAGATCGACCTGACTCGCACCGTCGGTTGGTTCACCAGCGCCTATCCATTACGCCTGACCCCGCACAACATCGAAGAGGCCGCCGGGCAGGGCGCTTCGATCAAGGCGATCAAGGAGCAACTGCGCGCGGTGCCGCACAAAGGCCTCGGTTATGGCGTGCTGCGCTATCTGGCCGATGACCTCAGCCAGCGCAGCATGGCGGCGTTGCCGAATGCTCCGGTGACCTTCAACTACCTCGGTCAGTTCGACCAGAGTTTCGCCAGCGATGCGCTGTTCCGTCCGTTGGACGAGCCGGTCGGTGCGGCCCACGATCCACAGGCGCCGTTGCCCAACGAGTTGAGCATCGACAGTCAGGTGTATGGCGGCGAACTGTTGCTGCGCTGGACTTTCAGTGCCGAGCGTTACGAGGCGCAGACCATCAACGATCTGGCCGACGCTTACCTTGGCGAGTTGCAAAGCCTGATCGAACATTGCCTGCAAGACACAGCCGGTGGCCTGACGCCGTCGGACTTCCCGCTGGCGAAACTGACCCAGGCGCAACTCGATGCGCTGCCGGTGCCGGCCGCGCAGATCGAAGACGTCTATCCGCTGACGCCGATGCAGGAAGGCATGTTGCTGCACACCTTGCTCGAACCGGGCACCGGTCTGTATTACATGCAGGATCGCTACCGCATCAACAGCGAGCTTGATCCCGAGCGTTTCGCCCAGGCCTGGCAAGCGGTGGTCGCCCGTCATGAAGCGCTGCGTGCGTCGTTCTGCTGGAACGTCGGCGAAGACATGCTGCAAGTGATCCACAGCCCGGGGCGCACGCCGGTCGAGTATCTGGACTGGAGTGCCATGAGCGATGCCGAGCAAGAACCGAAGCTGCAAGCGCTGCTGAAAAGCGAGCGTGAGGCCGGGTTCGATCTGCTCAATCAGGCACCGTTCCACCTGCGCCTGATCAAGGTCGGCGCGGCGCGTTACTGGTTCATGATGAGCAACCACCACATCCTGATCGATGCCTGGTGTCGTTCGCTGCTGATGAACGATTTCTTCGAGATCTACACCGCCCTCGGTGAAGGTCGCGAAGCACAGTTGCCGGTGCCGCCGCGCTACCGCGACTACATCGGCTGGCTGCAACGCCAGAGCCTGGCCGAGGCGCGTCAGTGGTGGCAGCAGAACCTGCAAGGTTTCGAACGCACCACGCCGATCCCGAGCGACCGACCGTTCCTTCGTGAACACGCTGGCGAAAGCGGCGGCATGATCGTTGGCGACCGCTACACGCGACTGAATGTCGAGGACGGCGCCCGTCTACGTGAGCTGGCCCAGGCCCATCAGCTGACCATCAACACCTTCGCTCAAGCGGCATGGGCTTTGGTATTGCGCCGTCTGAGCGGTGATCGCGACGTGCTGTTCGGCGTAACTGTGGCCGGACGCCCGGTGGAAATGCCGGAGATGCAACGCACCGTCGGCCTATTCATCAACAGCATCGCGCTGCGGGTGCAGATCCCGGCGGACGATCAGCGTGCCAGTGTGCGCCAGTGGTTGAGCGGCCTGCTCGACAGCAACATGCAACTGCGCGAGTACGAATACCTGCCGCTGGTGAACATCCAGGAGCAGAGCGAACTGCCGAAAGGCCAGCCACTGTTCGACAGCCTGTTCGTGTTCGAGAACGCGCCGGTGGAAGTCTCGGTGCTGGACCGTGCGCAGAGTCTCAATGCGACCTCGGACTCGGGCCGCACTCACACCAACTTCCCGCTGACAGCGGTGTGCTACCCGGGCGATGACCTCGGTCTGCATCTGTCGTATGACCAGCGCTACTTCGACGAATCGACCATCGAGCGCATGCTCGGCGAGTTCAAGCGTCTGTTGCTGGCGCTGGTCGATGGCTTCCATGGCGACATGGCCGATCTGCCGTTGCTGGGGACCGAAGAGCAGGACTTCCTGCTGCACGGTTGCAACCAGAGCGCCCACGACTATCCGCTGGAGCAGAGCTACGTGGCGCTGTTCGAAGCGCAGGTCGCGGCGCACCCGCAGCGCATCGCCGCCAGTTGCCTCGATCAGCAACTGAGCTATGCCGCGCTCAACCACAACGCCAACCGCCTCGGCCATGCACTGGTCGCCGTGGGTGTGCAGACGGATCAACCGGTAGCGTTGCTGGCCGAACGTAATCTCGATCTGCTGGGGATGATCATCGGCAGCTTCAAGGCCGGTGCCGGTTACCTGCCGCTGGACCCGGGCCTGCCGAGCCAGCGTCTGCAGCGGATCATCGAGCTGAGTCGCACGCCGGTGCTGGTGTGCAGCGAGGCCTGTCGCGAACAGGCGCAGTCTTTGCTCGATGAATTCAGCTGCGCCAACCGTCCACGGCTGTTGGTCTGGGAAGAGGTGCAGGCGCTGGCGACATCGCTGCAAAACCCGGGGATCTACAGCGCCCCGGACAACCTGGCATACGTGATCTACACCTCGGGTTCGACCGGGTTGCCGAAAGGTGTGATGGTCGAGCAGCGCGGCATGCTCAACAACCAGTTGAGCAAGGTGCCGTACCTGAAACTGACGGATGCCGACGTGATCGCGCAGACCGCTTCGCAAAGCTTCGATATTTCGGTCTGGCAGTTCCTCGCCGCGCCGTTGTTCGGTGCGCGGGTGGACATCGTGCCGAATACCATCGCCCATGATCCGCAAGGCTTGCTGGTGCATGTACAGGCGCAGGGCATCACCGTGCTCGAGAGCGTGCCGTCGCTGATTCAGGGCATGCTCGCTTCTGATCGCCTGAGCCTCGACGGTCTGCGCTGGATGCTGCCGACCGGTGAAGCGATGCCACCGGAACTGGCGCACCAGTGGCTGCTGCGTTACCCGGACATCGGTCTGGTCAACGCCTACGGCCCGGCGGAGTGCTCCGATGACGTGGCGTTTTACCGCGTCGACCTGGCTTCGACTCGCGGCAGCTATTTGCCGATCGGTACGCCGACCGACAACAACGTGCTGTACCTGGTCGATGGCGCGCTGGAACTGGTGCCGTTGGGCGCGGTGGGTGAGTTGTGCGTAGCGGGGACGGGTGTCGGTCGCGGTTACGTCAGCGATCCGCTGCGCACCGCGCCGGTATTTGTGCCCAACCCGTTCGGCGCGCCGGGCGAGCGTCTGTATCGCACCGGTGACCTCGCGCGGCGGCGCAGTGACGGGGTGCTGGAGTACGTTGGCCGGGTTGACCATCAGGTGAAGATTCGCGGTTACCGGATTGAACTGGGTGAGATCGAGGCGCGTCTGCACGAACAGCCGGAAGTCCGTGATGCGGCGGTCGGCGTGCAGGAAGGCGTGAATGGCAAGCACTTGGTCGGCTATCTGGTCGCGGCGGATTCGGCGCTCAACCCGAGCGAACGTCTGGAGCGGATCAAGCAACGCCTGCGCAGCGAACTGCCGGAATACATGGTGCCGCTGCACTGGTTGTGGCTGGATCAGTTGCCGCACAACGCCAACGGCAAACTCGACCGCAAGGCCCTGCCGGCGCTGGAGATCGGTCAGTTGCAGAGCCAGGACTACCTGGCCCCGCGCAACGAACTGGAGCAGACCCTGGCCGACATCTGGGCCGAAGTGCTCAAGGTCGACAAGGTCGGCGTGCGCGACAACTTCTTCGAACTGGGCGGGCATTCGTTGCTGGCCACGCAGATCGCCTCGCGGGTGCAGAAAGCCCTGCAACGCGATGTGCCGCTGCGGGCGATGTTCGAGTGCAGCACTGTGCAGGAACTGGCCGAGTACATCGAAGGCCTGGCGGCCAGTGACATGACCGAGGACAAGGTGGATCGCTTGAATGATCTGATGGCGGAGCTGGAAGGCTTGTAATTCCGGCGTCTTCACCGGCCCCTTCGCGAGCAAGCCCGCTCCCACCATTGGAATGCATTCCCCTGTGGGAGCGGGCTTGCTCGCGAAAGCGTCAGTGAATTCAACACAAATAAACCGGCATATTCACGTACATATCCAGGGTTGACGATCAACAACCGGCAGCTCAGTCTGCCGGTTCTCTTTTTTGTCGCGGGGGTGGTCGATGCCTTTCTTCACGGTTGACGGACAAGCGCTGCACTACATTGATCAAGGCACCGGGCCAGCCGTCTTGCTGGCCGGCAGTTATCTGTGGGACACGGCCATGTGGGCACCCCAGATCGCTGCGCTGTCGCCGCACTACCGGGTGATTGCCCTGGACCTGTGGGGCCACGGCGAATCCGGGCGCTTGCCGCCAGGCACCACCTCGCTGGATGACATCGCACGACAGGTCGAGGCCTTGCTCGATCACCTGCAGATCGAGCAGATAACGCTGGCGGGGCTGTCGGTCGGCGGCATGTGGGGCGTGCGGCTGGCCTTGTCGGCCCCGCAGCGGATCAACGGGCTGGTGCTGATGGACACCTACGTCGGCGTCGAGCCTGAGCCAACCCGTCAATACTATTTTTCGCTGTTCAAGCAGATCGAGGAAAGCGGCGAGATTGCGCCACAGTTGCTCGACATCGTGGTGCCGATCTTCTTCCGTCCGGGCATCGATCCGCAGTCGCCGCTGTATCAGGACTTCCGCGCCAAACTGGCGGCCTACACCACGGATCGCCTGCGCGAAAGCATCGTGCCGATGGGCCGAATCACGTTCAGCCGTGATGACCTGTTGCCGCGCCTGGGCGAGCTGAACGCCGCGACCACCCTGGTGCTGTGCGGCGACCAGGACAAACCACGACCGCCCTCAGAGGCTCAGGAAATGGCCGAACTGATCGGTTGCCCGTGGGTGCTGGTGCCGGAGGCGGGGCATATCTCCAGTCTGGAGAATCCGCAGTTTGTGAACGAGGTGTTGTTTACCTTTTTGGCTGAGCGCAACTCGCAGCGCTCATGATAAAAAGATTGCAGCCACGGTTCACTTGGCCGCTCAGGGTTTGAGATGTGCTTGGAGTTGGCCTGCACCCTGTACTCCTTGTAGGAGTGAGCCTGCTCGCGAAGTTGCCAATTCAGGCGCCAAAAGAACCTGAATCTGAAATACTTCTGCGCGCAAACACATTTAGAAGGGACTGATGTGAGCCAGTTTTATTGGCGGGATCTCGAGGATTTCAAGGGCAGTTGGATTGGACTGGGCCTTGAGGTCAATCGTCCGGGGTTCAGCAAACCGCCGCTTCATCTATCAAGCGGGAACAACAACCGATTAAAGTTGATGCTGAATGATATCCCGCTGCTCTGGGGCACTCTCGCCACTTCATATTACGGTGCGTGGCTGGTGCGCAACCCGCAGCCCTTGCTGGAGTCAGCCCCTGTCCCCGCCATCGGCTCGGCTGACGTTCAGGAGCACTTTGATCTCCCGTCCGATCAACGCCTACGAAACTGGTGTCGCTACTTCATCAACAAGTTGATGGAAACTCAGGCTGATTTTCTTTATCCCGGCCATTGGGTCGTACGCCCGATGGTGCCCACGGCTATGCGCGGTAAACAGCGTGAAGGTGTCAGCGGCTGGTTTTTCTGCACGCCGCCGCAGCAGCCAAGCCATTATCCCAGGTGGTACGTTTACGGCGATGGCATTCTCGACAACGTGCAGCCGCAAACCGTGCACTGGCTCGATTGGGATCTTGGCCATGTGATTGGTTTGCACACGGTTGATCCGCTGGCGGGCCGGCTGAAATGGTGGCGCAAAAAAGCCAGAGAAGGCAGCTTGCCTCCAATCTTGCTCTGGTATATCGGTGGATTGTGTTCTTACGTGATTATTGACGGGCATTACCGCTTGCATGCGGCGCTCGCCGAGGACGTTAAACCTACGTTTCTCGTCGTGAGTTCCATCGATGCCCGTCCGGTGAAACTGTGCGAAGAAACCCAACAACGAGTGTTGAACTCGCTGACGGTGCAAAGCGCGAAAAATCCGGATTTTGATGTGCGAACGTTGAATCAGGCACTGATCAACACGTTCGATGACCGCCCTTATCTTAGAGCCGGCACCCACACATGGGCCGGGATTGCCTCGGATCATGAGTGGAGTGCTGAGGTCACGCGATTCCTGACTGAACAGGGTGTGACCGATGATCTGGAAGACATCATCGGTCGTTGCCAACCTTGTGAGTGGTGATGGTTGAGTGCGTGCAGGAGCCAGCGCCGGTTATTTCGGCCCGAGAATCTTCGCCAGTTTCTCCGGCGAAGGTGCCCCTTGCTGCTGTTGCAGCTCACCCTTGTCATCCATGTAGAAAATCGCCGGAGTCGCCTGCAATTCCAGGTCTTCCATCAACTGCATGTTCGCCGCGAGTTTGGTCTGCACTGCCGCCGGGATGTCTTTTAATGGTTTGAGTGTGCTGGCCTTGCCAGCCTTCTCATGGTCTTCCAGGGCCTTGGCCGGATCTTTCGCGGCCAGCAGTGCAGCGGATTTGGCCGGGCTGTCTTCGCGGATGATCCCGACCATGATGTGCCGCAGTTGTACCTTGCCGGCCTTGACCCATGGCCGCGCCTGTTCCCAGAACATGTTGCAGTACGGGCAGTTCGGATCGCTGAACAGGTACACGGTGCGCGGTGCATCCTTGTTGCCGTCCTGAATCCAGTTGCTGGCTTCGAACTTGCCCCAGATTTCCTTGGCCATCGGCGCGTAGACCAGTTTCTGCAACGGCTCACTGCTCAAGTCCTTGCCGTCGGCGTCGTACAGATTGCCGAGCAAGACGTGCTGGCCGTCCGGTGTCAGGTACAGCGCCATGCCACGGTTCTGGTACTGCGCCGCATAACCGCGCAAGCCGTCCGGCGCGTCGAACTGGCCGACGATTTTCGCGCCCTTGGCTTCGATCTGCTTGATCGCGGCGGGCAATTCTTCGGCGGCCTGAACCGACGGCAGGTGCAGCAGGGCAGTGCCCAGAGTCAACGTCAGCAGGTGGCGGAGGCGGGGCATGGCAGTTTCCTTGCAGAGGTGGCCGGTGCGGCGGTTGGATTCGGGATGTCGAAGTTTTCCAGGGCGCGGGCCAGGCTGGCGTTCGACAGTTCGCCCAGGTGGCTGCTCAGCAAGCGACCGTCAGGGCTGTAGAACAGCGTAGTCGGCAGCGCCATGGAACCCACGGCTTGACCCAGTCGGCCGCTGCGGTCGAACAGTACGTTGTTCAGGCTCAGCCCCTGGGTTTCGAGGAAGGTGGCAACGCTTTGCATGCTTTCGGCCTGATTTACGAACAGAAAGGTCAGGTCCGGGCGTTGTTGTTGAGCGTTTTCCAGCACCGGCATCTCACGCCGGCAGGGCGGGCACCAGGTTGCCCAGAGGTTGATCACCAGCGGGCCGCCCTGATAGTCGCTGAGCTGGATGGTCTCACCGGCGGCGTTACGCAGGGTGATTTCCGGCAGGCGCGTGCCTTGCTCGTAGATGTTCAGCGACAGGGTCGCCAGCAGCCAGAACAGCACGCCGCTGGCCACACCAAAACCCAGTGGCCGACGCAGGCCCGGGCGGCGCCAGCCGCGATAAAGTGCAGCCAGCAGCAGTACGATCACCCCCGGCCAGGCGAGGAAACCGCCGTCGCGCAGGTCGATGATCTGCCACGGGTCGTTGCGATAGTGCCCCCAATACAGGGCGACAAACGCCACGCGCGCCGCAAGCATGCCCAACAGGAACAGGCTGAACAGCGCCGACTCGGGGTTATCGCCGCCACGCTTGGCCACCCGCCAGCCGACAAAGGTCGCCAGCGCCAAGGCACTGATCAGCAGCAGGTGGTTAAGCGCGATGGCGAAGGTGCCGAGGGTGAACGTCAGCATCAGTTGGCGTCTCGAGTGGTGGTCCAGCGTTGCAGGAATGTATCGGCATCGACTTCGCCGGTGATGCGCTGGCTACGCCGTTCTTCGCCGTCGGCGCCAATCCAGACAAAACTCGGTGGCCCCGGGACTTTGTAGCGGCCGAGCAGCTCGCGGCTGGCGGCATTGTCGGCAGTGACGTCGAGGCGCAGCAGGCGCACATCGCTCAGCGCCTGCATGACCTTGTCCTTGCCGAACACCTGTTTCTCCATGACTTTGCACGACACGCACCAATCGGCGTAGTAATCGAGCAGCACCCATTGGCCCTGAGCCTTGGCGCTATCCAGTTCGCGTTGCAGGGCTGCGGGATCCTTGATCGTGGTGAACGCCTCATGCCCGCTCGGCGTGGCGCTGGCGACCCGGCCAGCGCTGTACACCTGCAACGGCTGATACGGATCGTCACTGCCACCGGCAGCACCGATCAGCAGCAGGCTGCCCCACAGGCCGAGCAGCAACGAACTGGCGCCGAACACCTGGGCGACTCGGCCGAAGCCTTCCGATTGCTTCCAGGCACAGAACGCGGCGATCAGCAGCAGCGCGCCACACAGGCCCAGCCACAACGAGGCGTCCAGCACCGGGCGCAACATCAGCAGCGCCGTCGCGAGGAACAGGAAACCGAAGATGCCCTTGAGCAGGTTCATCCACGCGCCAGGTTTGGGCAGAAAGCGATTGCCCACGGTCACCAGCAGCAACAGCGGCACCCCGATACCGATGCCCAGTGCGAACAGAATCAAGCCACCGTGCAGCGCATTGCCACTCTGCGCGATGTACAGCAAGGCGCCGGCCAGTGGCGCGGTCATGCACGGGCCGACCAGCAGACCGGACAACGCACCGAGCACCCCGGCACCGATCAGGCTGCCACCGCTGCGACTGCGCGAGGCGTGCTCAAGGCGATCACGCAAGGCCACCGGCAACTGCAATTCAAAGAAGCCGAACATCGGCAACGCCAGCACTACGAACACCGCAGCAAACGCACCCAGCAGCCATGGATTTTGCAACCATGCCTGCAGGTTGGCGCCGAGCAGCGCGGCGATCACCCCCATCGCCGCATACACCAGTGCCATGCAGATCACATAACTGCTGGCCAGGGCGAAACCGCGGCGCGGGGTGGCACCGCTACCGACAATCATGCCCGCCAGAATCGGCAGCATCGGCAACGAACATGGGGTAAACGCGAGCAACAGGCCGAGGCCGAAGAACACCAGCAGGCTCCAGCCCAGCGCCCGTTGTTGCAGGCTGCTGGCCAAGGCCTGATCCGGCGCTTCGGCGCTGGCTGTCGGCGTCGCTTTGCCGCCCAGATCGATGACCCGGGTCTGCGGCGGATAACACAGGCCGGCATCGGCACAGCCCTGGTAACTGACCTTGATCTGACCGCTGGCCGAGGCCGGGACTTTGACTTCCAGCCCCTGGCGATACACCGGTTGTTCACCAAAGAATTCGTCGCTGTGGGACTCGCCCTCGGGCAATGCCGGCTGTTGCTCGGCCGTCAAACCGTCGAATTTCAGGCGTTTCTGGTACAGGTAATAGCCGTCGGTGATTTGCCAGAACAGCTGGGTTTCACCGGATTCAAGGCGTTCGGAAGTCAGCACGAAGGCTTTGTCGACCGGCAGAAACTCCGGTTTGGTCTCGAATGGATTGTTCCCGGCCTGGGCCAGGCCGGAAATCAGCAGTGCAAACAAAAGAAAAAAATGACGCATGGAGGAGCCTTGTCCCTGTGCAAGTGTGGGCACAATGGTGGATGGCGATTAACCGATGATTAACCGCCCCGCACGCTGCCGGATGGGCGACCCGAAGAGTTCTCGGTTTATCAGCAACCCGGGCCAGCGGATTTCGAAGATTGTATACGGGCCCCATGTTTTTTTCGCGTCTTGATCCTATCTGCGGGCCGGTTGTCATTCAGATAAACATAAAGGCAAGATTCGAATCTCGGAGTAATTCGTTGCCGCTGGCATCTTCCTGTTTGCCAATTATTCAAGGTCGCCGAACAAATCTTATTGAGGTGATGTGCGGGTTTGAATGTTCTGGCGGGTAGGGACAAGGTGCGCAGTGTCGGTGGCGATTAATCGATGATTAATCGCCAACAACAACTTACTTAAAACAAAGTGTTTTCAGCCGCGCAGCAGTCCTGGCCAGGTTTCGTCGTTAATCGGGATGGGGCCGGACTGAACCTGGTTTTCCTGAATGTTGTAGCGGAGGTATTCATCGTTGTCCAAAAACAGATACCAGTAACTGTCCGCCAGCGTACGATCGTTTTGCGCACCCGTCATGATTCGGTCTTGATACTTGGCCAGCCCAGGCCATGTTTCATCGTCAATGGTTTCTTGGACAAGTGTCTCATAACCAAAATCAAGCCTGAGTGCCTTGCCGTTGTCCATCAGGAAACGGAACAAATGTGCGCGTCCCGGTCTGGTTTGCCACCATGTTCCTGCAATGATCCGGTCGAAGTAAGGCACAAGTTTATGCCAGCGTGATGCCTGAACCGGAACCGTACTGATGCAGCATTCATCGTCCTGATCATATTTGGTGACATAGGGAGTGAGTCGATCTTCTCCATAATGAAAAAGCCACAGGAAGTCTCCGTCTACTCTGTCAGTGTCGAATCCAGTGGTCGTAAAGCCAAACCGCAACTGATAGGCGTCATGAAAGGCATCCCAATTTCCGGATACCTCCAAAGGATACTTTTCAGGTACTTTGTTATCTGCCAGGCTGAAACGTGAATATATGTTGTAGTGCGTGAAGAAGAAGTAAATCTGGTCTTTGCCCGAGCGCCAGTCAACAGCGACGGCCTTTCCTAATCGAGACATGTTTAGTCCATTGAGTGGTTGTTGAAAAAAGCGTTTTTGTTAATCGTGTACGGTCGATGTTAGTTGCATCGATTAATTTTTAATATGTCCGGTATGTTTCAATTTGAAAGTTGCTTCTGGCGGTTGTCGATCAGATTGGAAAGCAGGTAGATGACCGGACTGTTTACCTGACGTACTGCGGTGGTGGGGCGGCTACGCAGCATTTCTCTGGTTAAACGGTACACTTGGCATAACTGCGGCTTAATCTTCGGCTGCTTGAATGGCGTTTTTGCTCATGGAGCCCCCATGCACGTACTGGTTTGTGAAGACGATGAACTGATCGCCAGCGGTATCGTGGCCGGTCTCACGGCGCAGGGCCTGACGGTCGAGCACGTCAACACCGCCTCGAAAGCGCGGGCGATGCTCAAGGTTGCCGAATTTGACGTGATGGTGCTCGATCTCGGCCTGCCCGACGAAGATGGCCTCAAGTTGCTGCAACAACTGCGTCAACAGGGTCTGGAAATTCCGGTGCTGATCCTGACCGCGCGCGACTCGGTGACCGATCGGGTCGATGGCCTGCAGGCCGGGGCTGACGATTACCTGCTCAAACCGTTCGATTTGCGGGAGCTGTTCGCCCGTCTGCAAACCCTGTTGCGCCGGGTCGCCGGACGCAGCGTCAACCTGATCGAACACGGTGCGCTGACCTACGATCCGAGCAGCCGTGAAACCACGCTGGCCGGGAAACCGGTGGAATTGTCGCGTCGCGAGCAATCGCTGTTGCAGGCGCTGTTGCACAACCGTGGCCGAGTGCTGTCCACCGAGCAGTTGAAGGACAGCGTCTATGGCTTCAATGACGAGCTGGAAAGTAATGCGCTGAACGTGCACATCCATCACCTGCGCAGCAAGCTCGGCAAGGGTATTGTCGAAACCGTGCGCGGTCTGGGCTATCGCCTCGGGCCGGCCGATGATGGAGAACAACAGAAGTGATGAGTCTGCGTCTGCGCCTGAGTCTGACCCTCGGCGCCGCCTTCGCCCTGATCTGGGCGCTGGCCGCGGCCTGGATGCTCAGCGACTTGCGCAATCAGATGATGTTTTCCCTCGACCAGCGTCTGGTAGCCTCGGCGCGCATGGTCGCCGGGCTGCTCGAGCAATTGCCGCCGCTGCCGAGCAAGGGCGAGGGCACCCATTTCAGTGCCGAACAATTGAACATTCCCGGCGGCATGGCCTGTCAGGTCAGTTCGCTGCGCGGAGAGATTCTGGCCCGCAGCCACAGCAGCCCCGAGCAAACCCTGGAAGCGGAAAAAATGGGCTTCCACGACCAGATGATCGATGGCGCGCCGTGGCGCAGTTTCACCCTGGCCCGGGGCGATGTGCGGATCACCACCGCCGATCGGCAGATCGAGCGCGAAGCCCTGAACATGTCGATCCTGCTGGCGGCCTCGGTGCCGGTCGGCGTGGCATTGCTCGGGTGCCTGTGCCTGTTGTGGCTGGGCATCGGCCAGGGCCTGGCGCCGCTCAATCGACTGCGCGAAGCCTTGATGCGACGGAATGCCGACTCGCTTGAGCCGTTGCAGTTGCAGTCGTTTCCCAGCGAGCTGAAACCCTTGCTCGATACGCAGAACCAGCTGTTCCAGCGCATCGGCAAGACCATCGAGCGTGAACGCCGCCTGACCGGTGACGCCGCCCACGAACTGCGCAGCCCGCTGACGGCGATCAAGACCCACCTGCAGGTGGCGCGCATGACCGAAGGCAGCGCCCGCGATCAGTCGCTGGCGCGGGCCGAGGAGGGCGCCGACCGCATGCACCGCACGCTGGAGCAATTGCTCTTGCTGGCGCGGGTCGAGGGCAGCCTGTCGTTCGACGACGGCGTGCAGTGCAGCGCCGAGCAGGTGGCGAAACTGGCGATGCAGGATGCGGCCGGCGGTGAGCGTCAACGCATCAAGCTGCAATTGCCCAAGCAGCTCTCCAGTGCGCCAGTGCAAATGCCGGCGGTGCTGTCGATTGCCGCGCTGCGCAATCTGCTCGACAACGCCCTGCGCCATACCCCGGCGGACGCCAGCGTGGAATTGAGTCTGGAAACCGTCGGCCAGCGCGCACGCTTTGTGGTACGCGACCATGGGCCGGGTATCGCCGCCGATGATTTGCAGCACCTGACCCAACGCTTCTGGCGTAACGGCCAGAGCACCGGCTGCGGCCTCGGCCTGGCCATCGTGCAAGCCATCGTCCAGCGCTGCGCTTGCTCCCTGCATTTCGACAGCCGGCCGGATGGGCTGCGCGTCGAGCTGACCATGCCGCTGCAACCTGCCTGAACCACCAAAAATCCCCTGTGGGAGCGGGCTTGCTCGCGAAGGCGGCGTGCCAGTCAGCAACGTATCGACTGACCGGACGCCTTCGCGAGCAAGCCCGTTCCCACAATTGGGATTTGTGGTGTGGCACATCAAATGTAACGTCTCTGCATTGGTGATTCGCCGGCCTCGGCGTTAAGGTCGGGGCTGCTCTGACTCAATGGATTGAGGGAACGCGCCATGGAAGCACCCATCTGCATTTGCCCGGCCAGGCCGGCCGACGCCGGCCTTATCAGCCGCATCATCGAGCGTTCGATCCGCGTCGGTTGTGCGCTCGACCACCGCAACGACCCGCAACTGCTCAGCCGCTGGATTGACCTGCAGTCCGCCGACGTCATCAGTGCGCACCTTGCCGATCCGCATTTCTATTTGAACATCGCCTTGCTGCAGGATAAGCCGGTGGGCGTCGGCATGGCGGCGGGCAGCGGCGAAATCGGCTTTTGCCATGTGCAGCCGGAATGGTTTCGCCGTGGTGCAGGGCGCGCCCTGATGACTGATCTTGAAGGTTGGCTGCGGATTCGTGGCGTGCCACAGGTGAGCGTTTCCAGCACCCGGATCGGCGCGGCTTTTTATCGGCATCTGGGTTACCGCGAGACGGCGCCGGCCTTCACCGATCAGGGCCTGCACCGCGTTGCAATGCACAAGCCATTGGCGGTGCCCGACTGACAACTCGATCTGGGGTCTAAATCCTCGCCCCGCTTAAGCGTTTCCAGAACAGGAAAACCTGCATGTGCGCCCCGCGACCGGAACGCGCACCTGTGCGGTGTGCTGTTTTGGTCACTATCCATAGCGTATTGAGGGGTCGAGAGATGTCAGTCGCCACCAGCCTTATCGAAGAGTCGTCGGCCCGGATCACCTCCGCGCCGGCCGAAACCCTGTATCAGTTCAACGAATCGCCACTGCTGGCCCGGCAGAGTCAGCAGGAATCCAATGCCCGCAGCTATCCGCGGCGCATTCCGCTGGCGCTCAAGCGTGCCAAGGGCCTGTATGTCGAAGATGTTGAGGGCCGTACGTTCATCGATTGCCTGGCTGGTGCCGGCACCCTCGCGCTGGGGCACAACCACCCGGTGGTGATCGAGGCGATTCAGCAAGTGCTGGCCGATGAACTGCCGCTGCACACCCTCGACCTGACCACACCGGTCAAGGATCAGTTCGTCCAGGACCTGTTCGGGCTACTGCCGCCGGCATTGGCGGCCGAGGCGAAAATCCAGTTCTGCGGCCCGACCGGCACCGATGCGGTGGAAGCCGCGTTGAAACTGGTGCGCACCGCCACCGGACGCAGCACCGTGCTGTCGTTCTCCGGCGGTTATCACGGCATGAGCCAGGGTGCGCTGAGCCTGATGGGCAGCCTGGGGCCGAAGAAACCACTGGGTGCATTGCTCAGCAACGGCGTGCAGTTCATGCCCTTCCCGTATGACTACCGCTGTCCGTTCGGCCTCGGCGGCGCGGCCGGGGTGAAAGCCAACCTGAGTTATCTGGAAAACCTGCTCAACGATCCTGAAGCCGGCGTGCAGTTGCCGGCGGCGGTGATCGTCGAAGCGGTGCAGGGCGAGGGCGGGGTGATCCCGGCCGATATCGAGTGGCTGCGTGGCTTGCGCCGGATCACCGAGAAGGCTGGCGTGGCGCTGATCGTTGATGAGATCCAGAGCGGTTTCGCCCGTACCGGCAAGATGTTTGCCTTCGAACACGCTGGCATCGTCCCGGACGTGGTGGTGTTGTCCAAAGCCATCGGCGGCAGCCTGCCGCTCGCGGTGGTGGTCTACCGCGACTGGCTCGACACCTGGCAACCGGGCGCCCACGCCGGCACGTTCCGTGGCAACCAGATGGCGATGGCAGCTGGTTCGGCGGTGATGCGTTATCTGCTCGAACACAAGGTCTGCGAACACGCCGCCGCCATGGGCAAGCGTCTGAGCGAACATCTGCGGATCCTGCAACGCGACTTCCCGCAACTGGGCGACATTCGCGGTCGTGGCTTGATGCTGGGCGTTGAGCTGGTTGACCCGAACGGCGCGCCGGATGCCCTCGGTCATCCACCGGCGTTCGCGCGCCTGGCACCGCTGGTGCAGCGTGAATGCCTCAAGCGTGGGCTGATTCTGGAGCTGGGCGGCCGGCATGGTGCGGTGGTGCGCTTCCTGCCGCCGCTGGTGATCACCGCTGCCGAAATCGATCGTGTCGCCGAGATCTTCGGCCGCGCCTTGGCCGCCGCCGCCACCGCCGCCGCCGAGTAAATTTTTCGCAGCGCCGAACGTTCTATCTACATACCCGGCTGCACCCCAGGTGCAGCCTACCCTTACACCGATGGAGAACCAGCATGACGTCAGTATTCGACCGCGAGGACATCCTCTTTCAGGTCGTGGTCAACCACGAAGAGCAATACTCGATCTGGCCGGATTACAAAGCCGTGCCGGAAGGCTGGCGCACCGTGGGCAAGAGCGGCCTGAAGAAGGAATGCCTGGCCTACATTGAAGAAGTCTGGACCGACATGCGTCCGTTGAGCCTGCGTCAGAAGATGGAAGGGCAGGCGGCGGCTCAGTAAGCGCCCGGCCCAAAAGAAACCCGCTGGACTGGTGACAGGCAGCGGGTTTTTTCATTCCTGGCAATGGTGTTGTTCTGGCGGGCCTCTTCGCGAGCAAGCCCGCTCCCACAGGGGAGTTGTGTGCACCACAGGTCCAATGTGGGAGCGGGCTTGCTCGCGAAGAACGATAACGCGGTGTAGCTGAAACTACGCCCCGCTCAACCCCTTGAGCAACAAATCCACATTCCCCTCCAGCTCCGCCACCGGATCCGCCGCGTCGGTACTCAACACCAGCAGATGACTCCCCGAGGCGGCAATTGCTGCTTTCACTGCCTCCGATGGCTGGCGATGATGCAGCACCAGCGCCACGTCGTTGTCCTTCAGCGTCGCCGTGAGTTTCTTCAGATCTTCGGCTGTCCACTCGGCATCTGCTCGTGCGTCCTGACCGATCAGCTCCAGATTCAGGCTGCCGATCAGGTAACCGAAGTGATCGCTGAGGCTCATCACGCTCAGGTTGTCAGCCTCGGCCAGGCGCGCTTCGCTGTCGGCGCTGAGCTTGAGCAAGCGCTGTTTCAGTGCCGCCAGATTGGCCTCGATCTTCGGCTTGGCGGACGGCGCCAGACGCACCAGATCCGCCGCGATCACGTCGGCCATCCGCCCCATGTTGTTGCTCGCCAGCCATGGCTGACTGTTCAAACCATCGACCTTCAGCCCCGGCTGCACGGCAATCCCCGGCAGGGCGCCATCGACCGGACGTGCCGCATCGACTTCAACGATGCGAATGTTGCTGCGCCGCGCGATCGGGTACAGCGGATCATCGGCCCACAGCGAGCGCACGCCGATCACCGCGTCGGCATTGCTCGCCAGTTTGCCCAGCGCCGGAGCGCCGCGACCGGTGAAGTATGCGGTCTGACGGCTGCCCGGCAGATTCGCCGGCGCTGCGCGCTCGAGGCTGACGTCAGTGCCCTTGAGCAGCACTTCGCCCAGACCGTAAGTGATGGGCAACGAGGCCAGCACGCGCAGCGGTTCAGGGTTTTCAGCCGCCATCAGCGGGCTGCCGACCACGCCGCACAGGGCCATGGCCAAGGTCAGTTTTCGCAGTGAGAAAGTCATTTATCCAAGGTTCCCTTTCAGACTCGGGACGACCCCGCGCGCAATGGCGGCGAGGGCGAAGGCAATGCCGGCGACCAGGATGATCGCGGCGCCGGAGGGGATCGGCAGATCGAAGACGATCGGCGCGAGAATTCCGCATAGCGTGCTGACGGTGGCAATCAGCACCGAACACCAGAAGAAGCCCTTGAGCGACTGGCTCAGTAACCGCGCTGCCGCCGCCGGAATCACCAGCAACGCGCCGACCAGAATCGCGCCGATGACCTTCACCGCCGCGACGGTGATCAGCGTCACCAGAATCACGAACAGGTAATCCAGAGTCTTCACCGCCACGCCGCGCACCGCCGCCAGTTGCGGGTTGAAACTGGCGAGCATGATCCGGTTGTACAACGGCAGCGCCAGCGCCATGACCAGCGAACCGACGATGGCCAGCACCAGCAGATCGTTGCCGTTGACGGTGAGCACCGAACCGAACAGCACGTTCTCCAGAATGTGCACGTTGATCTTGCCGGCCAGAATCAACAGCAGGCTCGCGCCGAGGGCCAGCGACACCGAGAGGAACACGCCGATCAGGGTGTCCGGCGCCAGGCCGGTGCGGTTGCGCAGGTAGTTGAGCAGGATGCCGAACAGCAGGCAGTAACCGAACAGGCTGCCGTACGGCCCGGTGTAGGGTTCGCCGAGCAGAATGCCGATGGCCACACCGGTCAGCGCCGCGTGCCCGACCGCTTCGGAGAAAAACGCAAAGCGCTTGACCACCACCAGCGTACCGAGGCCACCGAGCACCGGGCCGATCAACAGGCCGGCAAGCAGCGCGTTGACTACAAATCCGTAGGCCAGCGCCTCCGGCAGGTAACCGGACGACGCCCAGCCCTGAACCATCAAACGAAAGGCTTCGTAACTCATCAGACCGCGCTCCGTGGATGGGTGGAAAACAGACTCAACAGGCGTTCCGGAGTCAGCGCCTGTTGCGGCGTAGCGTCGAACAGCACGCGGCGGTTGAGACCGGTGACCCGGTCGGCCAAACGCTTGACCGCTTCCAGATCGTGCTCGATCCACAGCACGGTGATGCCGGCCGCGCGCCAGTCGCCGAGCAGGCGTTCGAACACCTGGATCCCGGCTTCGTCGAGGGCAGACATCGGCTCATCCAGCACCAGCAATTGCGGGGCCGGGATCAAGCCTTGCGCGAGCAACACGCGCTGACGTTCACCACCGGACAACGCGCCCATGCGCCGCTTGCGTTTGTCCTGCATGCCGACCCGTTCCAGCGCCTCGCCGATGGCGTTGGCGTAGTGCTTGCTCAAGCCGAGAAACGCCGGCCGGCGCTGGCACATGGCGGCCATGAAATCGTCGACGGTCATCGGCAGGCCGCGATCGAATTCCAGCGCCTGCGGCACATAACCGATGGTGCCGGGTTGGCCGGGCCAGTGCAGGCTCAGTTGACCCTGATGCGGCATTTGCCCGAGCAGGGTCTTGATCAGCGAACTCTTGCCGCCGCCGTTGGGGCCGACCAGCGCGTGCACGTGGCCGGGTTGGACCTGGAAGGTGACGTTGTCGAGAATCGTGGTGCGCCCGAGGGTCAGAGAGACTTCCGCAAAATCCAGAGTCGGCCCATTTACCCCTTGTGGGAGCGGGCTTGCTCGCGAATGCGGTGTGTCATTCGACAAAGATGTTGGCTGACCCGGCGCCTTCGCGAGCAAGCCCGCTCCCACAGGGGATTGATGGGTGTCAGAGAGGGTTTCTTTTACCGTCATGCCCCGGACTCCTGAATCGCCCGCACCACGGTGTCGAGGTTGCCGGTCATTTCCTTTTCGTACTTGTCGGCGGTGTATTCGCCGTAGGAAATGTGCGACAGCGGATACAGCTTCACCCCCGACTCACGCTGGATGGTTTCGACGTAGGTGGAGGGGAAATCCATCTCGGAGAAGATCACCTTGACGTCGAGTTCGCGCAGTTGGTCGATGGTCTTTTTCAACTGGCTCGGGCTGGGTTCGATGCCGTGGGCCGGCTCGACCACGGCCGTCACTTCCAGGCCGAACTCGCGCAGCAGATAGTCGTAGGCCGCATGCACCGTGGCCACACGCAGTTCGGCGTTGGGCGCCTGGGTCAGTTTGGCCAGCGCATCGGCGCGCATCTGCCGCAGGCGTTTGCCGTAGGCGCGGGCGTTCTGGGTGTAGGTCTTGGCGTTGTCCGGATCGAGTTTGCCCAGCTCGCGGGCGATGTTGTTGACCTGGGCAATCGAGGCGCTGATCGACAGGAACGTGTGCGGGTTGACCACTTTGCCGGCGCCGCGCGCAGCGGTACCGGTGGCGGCCAGCAGCGGCACGTTTTCGTTGGCTTCGATGGTCTTGATGTTCGGCGTTTCGCTGGCGGCGATCATGCGGTCGGCGAAGTCGTCATGGCCGACACCGTTGAGCACGATCACATCCAGGCCGCTGATGCGCTTGATGTCTTCGGCGCGCGGCTCATAGGCGTGCGGGTTGAAACCGGCGGGAATTAGCGGCACCACATCGGCCTTGTCGCCGACGATGTTCGCCACATAGCTGTAATACGGATGCAGGGTGATGCCGATGCGCAGGCGTTTGCCTGGTTCGGCGCTGGCCAGCGGGCTCAGCAGGCACGCGCACAGGCCTATCAGCAGAGTGCGCAGGAGGGGACGGCGAGTCAGTGAAATAAGCATGGGCAAGCGGTCTTCTCTCGGGTGAAGGCGAAGGTTCAGTGGCGATGTTCGCGGGTCACGCCGGCATCGAACTGCGCGACGATCTGTTTCCAGCCGGCGGCGGACAGCGCTGCGTCGGTCAGCTCGGCAGGCGTTTGCAGATCGGCGTCGCGGTTAAGCCAGATGTCCGGCGCGGCACTGGCGTCGGCGCTCAGCAACATCACGAACGAACCGGCGACGGCGGGCGACTGGCTGTGGCCGAAATAGGCGCGGTCCGCCAGTAATTGCCAGGCATGGCCGCCACGGCTGACCGAGCTGGCGTCCTGAGCGAACGGGGCGAAACCTTCCTCGGCCAGATTTTGCGGGGTCGGCAGGCTTTGCTGCTCTTCACGCAGCAGGCGGATCTCGTCGAGGGTCACCCGCAGGTCGGCATAGATGCCTTGCTCGGCGGCACTCAGGTCGCGCCGTGCATCGAGTTGATGGCTGGAAACCGGCTCCGGCTCATGGGACACCCCGCGCCATGCCACCACTGATCCGGCGACGGCAAGGATCAGCAAACACAACAGCAGAACATTAAGGGTTTCATGCCCGGCGCCGGCCGGACGTACGACTTGGGTGGTGGGCGTGCTCATGGGGCCTCGATGTCGGCTTGGTCGATTTCCACGACGTGGCCGGGGCCGGCGTCGAACAGCACATAGAACTCGGCCGCGGGTTTCTTGAACGTCAGGCTCGAATCAGCGCCGAGCTTGCCCGGCACCAGAATGGTTTCGTCGTAACCGATCACATCCAGGGTCACCCCCGGCGCGCCACTGCCGTCGGAGAAGCCGCCGGTGCACTTGATCTGCTCGGCATCGACAGCCTTGCATTCGCACATCGGGTTGTGGGCCAGGGCGCCGGCGCTGAAGCCGCTGCACAGCAGCAGCAATGCGGCGCGCAACCGCAGGCGGGAAGGGTGTTGAGCGCGGTTCATGGTTTGGCTCCTTGTTGGTTCAGCCAGGCGAGGGTCGCGGGGGAGGCCTGGCTCAGGGGAATCGAGGCCTGATGCATGCTGCCGTCCCAGCCTTCCATGGTGATCCACAGTTCGGCGTCGGGACGGGTCTTTTCCGGAATCGGCATTTGTGTGCCCATGCGGTACGGCGTACCGAAGAAGATAGTGCCAGCGGCGCGCAGGCTGCGCGGCTTGCCGATGCGCAGGTAGGTAGCCTTGACCTGTTCGATACAGGCATCGCACAGGGCGGCGCTGAAATCCTTCATATAGCCGGCCGGTCCGGTGAGAGTCGGTGCTTCGTTGCGCAATTCGGCCAGTCGCAGGCTCCACGGGCCGACCTGGATGTTGCCAATCTCCCGTTGACCCAAACCGCTGTCGCCGCGAAACAGCGAAGCGTCGGCGAAGTACTTGGGCATGAAGCCCAGCGGGATCAGCAGGAGCAGGACATTGAGGTGAAAGCGCCATTTGTGCCAGAAACGGGCCAGTCGGGAGGGCGGTGTGATCGTGCCGGACTTGCTCACAGGCTCACCTCCGAAGGCACACGGGTACGGGCCGGTTGTGCCTGGATGCGGTTTTTCTTTTCCTCGCGCTTCAGCGCATTGGCGGTGGCCAGCGCCGTGCGCTTGGTCCAGATCAGCAAGCCGCTGAGTACCATCATGCTCAGCAGCAGGCCGAAGAAGAACCAGATCAACTTGATCCAGATACCGCCGAAATCACCCGTGTGCAGCGGGCGCATCGACTCGGTGACAAACTCCAGCGAGGAGCGATCGGACAGCAGGCGGGACGCGGCCATGTCGCCGTTGTACGGATTGAGCGTTGCGGTCTGGAACATCAGCGGATACCAGCCGCGACCGCCGACGCTCATGTGACTGTAGGCGTTACCTGGAAGGCTGACGAAACTGGCCTCCAGCCCTGGAATCTTCTGCTGGGCGATCTCGACGGCGCGGTCCAGGCTGATACGCGGCGGCGGTGTGCCGGCGGCCGATATCGGCACGCTCTCCCGGGACATGGCGGGAATGATCGGCTCGCTGGAAATGGAGATCTGGTTATCGAAGAGGATCGCGCGGATCAGAAACCAGATGCCGGTGATGGAGATCACCGCGATGAACCAGATCGACCAGATGCCGCACAGTCGGTGGAAGTCGCCCCAGAAGATCCGCGCGCCGTGGCGTATGCGCAGGGTCGGGCGCAGAAAACCTTTCCAGAATTTTTTGTAGACCACCAACCCGGTGATCAACGACACCAGCATCGGCACGCCAAGAAACGACACCAGATACCAGCCCCAACTGAAACCGTTGGTGAACGGCACCAGCCACCAGCCGTGCAGGGCGCGGGTGAACGCCTTGAAGTCGAAGCTGGGGGCGGTGCCCTGAATGACTCCGGTGTACGGATTGACATAGACCGTCAGTGAGCGACCGTCCGGGTAGCTGACTTCAACGTCCAGGGCAAAGTGCGACTCATCGGGACGGCTGATGCTTTGTACCAGGGTCTGCGGCTCGGCTTGTTTGATCGCCGCCAGTACCTGATCGTAACTGAGCAGCGGCGCGTCGTCCGACGGCGGGCTGGCGCGCATCTGCGGGTTGGCCAGCCAGACGATTTCCTGGCTGACCACCGCCAGCGTGCCAGTGACACAGACGATCAGGACAAAAAACCAGATCGGCAACGCGAGCCAGCTATGCACCAGGAACCACAGTTTCGAGCGGGATTTCTTTGACATGATTGCGCGTCTTGATTCGGTGAGAGGAGCCTCTGCTACGGGCTTCGCAGCATGGTTATCCGTAAAAGGCGCGGTCGTGGCTGTTGCCTACGCGAACGGCCTGCATCTCTATAGGACGGATGAGCCGGACAAATCCCGAAAGACGATATGAAAGTAAATGTTTCGCAATTCCTCCCAGACGCCACCACCCCCCTGTGGGAGCGGGCTTGCTCGCGAATGCGGTGGTTCATTCGATAAGGATGCGACTGAGAGGACGCCTTCGCGAGCAAGCCCGCTCCTACAGGGGGTGTTTGGTGATCAGCCGATCAAACACGATTCATGAATGCCGCACTCACTGTCAGGCAATTGATGGCCGGTCGGCGCTCCCTATGATGGAGAGCACCGGATTTCCCTGAGTGAGCGCCTTGATGAGCCCCAGAACCCTCTACGATAAACACATCGATTCGCACACCGTGTGCCGCCTCGACGACCAAGGCCATGTGCTGCTGTATATCGACCGTCAGGTGATCAACGAATACACCAGTCCACAGGCATTCAGCGGTCTGCGCGCTGCCGGGCGCAAGGTCTGGCGGCCGGCCACGGCGCTGGCGGTGGTCGATCATGTCAATCCGACCACCCCCAAACGGGTGGCGGCGATGCCAGATGCGGGCGGTGCGCGGCAGGTGTCGTATCTGGCGGAAAACTGCCGGGACTTCGACATCGAACTGCTGGATATTCTCGACAAGCGCCAAGGTATCGAGCATGTGATCGCCCCGGAGCAGGGTTTCATCCTGCCGGGCATGGTCATCGCCGCCGGCGACAGCCACACCACCACGTACGGTGCGCTGGGGGCGTTCGGATTTGGCATCGGCACCTCGGAGATCGAGCATCTGCTGGCCTCGCAGACGCTGGTCTACAAGCGCCTGAAAAGTATGCGCGTGACGGTGGATGGCGAACTGGCGCCGGGGCTGACCTCCAAGGACGTGATCATGGCGCTGATCGGCAGGATCGGTGCGTCGGGGGCCACGGGTTATGCGATCGAGTTCTCGGGCTCGACCATTGATGCGCTGAGCGTCGAAGCACGCATGACCATTTGCAACATGGCGGTCGAGGCGGGCGCGCGCGGCGCGTTCATGGCGCCTGACGAAAAAGTCTTTGCTTATCTCAACGGCAAACCGCGCGCGCCACGAGGCGAACTCTGGGCGCGCGGCGTGGAAAAATGGCGTGAATTGCGCAGCGATTCCGGCGCCGTGTTCGACCGCGAAGTGTACCTCGACGCCAGTCTGCTGGAGCCGATGGTCACCTGGGGCACCAGCCCCGATCAGGCGGCGGCGATTGGCGCACGGGTGCCGGATCCGCAGACCATCGACGATCCGATCCTGCGACAGGACATGCGCCGCGCCCTTCAATACATGGGCCTGGAGGCGGGGATGGCGCTGCGCGATATCGTCATCAGTCACGCCTTTATCGGCTCCTGCACCAACGCGCGCATCGAAGATTTACGTGACGCCGCCAGCGTCGTGCGCGGGCGGCGGGTGGCCGGGCATGTGCGGGCGATGATCGTGCCCGGCTCCAGTGAGGTCCGCGCCCAGGCCGAAGCCGAAGGGCTGGCGCAGATCTTCATCGACGCCGGGTTTGAATGGCGACAGTCCGGCTGTTCGATGTGCCTGGCGATGAACGATGACGTGCTGGCCCCCGGCGACCGTTGTGCCTCGAGCACCAACCGCAATTTCGAAGGCCGGCAGGGCGCGGGGGCGCGTACGCACCTGATGAGCCCGGCCATGGTCGCCGCCGCGGCGATCAACGGCCACCTGACCGACATCCGCCACTTCGGAGAACGCCCATGAGCCTGCAACCCTTTACTCAGGTCAGCGGCCAGGCTGCGCCAATGCTCGCGGCCAACGTCGACACCGACGTGATCATGCCCAAGCAGTTTCTCAAGGGTATCGACCGTCAGGGTCTGGATCGTGGGCTGTTTTTCGATCTGCGTTTTCTTGCCGACGGTACGCCCAACCCTGAATTCGTGTTGAACCAGCCAGCCTGGCAGGGCGCGAACTTTCTGGTGGTCGGGCCGAATTTCGGCTGCGGTTCCAGTCGCGAACATGCGGTGTGGGGATTGCAGCAAATGGGCATTCGCGCGCTGATCGGCAGCAGTTTTGCCGGGATCTTCTACGACAACTGCCAGCGCAACGGCGTGTTGCTGATCACTTTGGATGAGGCTCAAGTGCAGCGCATTGGCCGACTGGTGAGCCAGCCTGACACGGCGCAGATCAATGTCGATCTAGAGGCCCAGCAGATTCGACTGGCGGACGGTGAAGTCATTGATTTCCAGATTGATGGCTTACGCAAGACTGCGCTGTTGCTGGGGCTGGATGCGATTGGCAGTACCTTGCAGCGGCGTGAGCAGATCGAGGCGTTCGAGCGCGAACACCTGGCCGCCAACCCGTGGCTTACCTGACACACCTTTGACCCTGTGGGAGCTGGCTTGCCAGCGATGAGGCCAGCACATCCAACATTTATATTGGCTGAGCTGACGCCTTCGCTGGCAAGCCAGCTCCCACAGGGTTTTGTGGTGTTTGGCTAGAGAGAAAGATCCTTGAAATGCCCCTGCAAGAACTCCACACACGCCCGCAGCTTGCCGGAGTTGGCCAGCCGCGTCGGGTACACCGCCCAGACATTGGCGCTCTGGCTGTAATCGGTCAGCACCGGCACCAGTCGGCCCTGTTCCAGCAACGGTTTCACATCCCACAATGAACGCAGCAACACGCCGCGGCCGTCGAGCGCCCATTGCAGGACGATTTCGCCGTGGTTGGACGACAACGGCCCACTGACCCGCACGCTTTCCTGCGTGCCGTTGCGATCCAGATTCCAGACGCCGAAGGCGTTGTCGCGCTCCTTGATCACCAGGCAGTCGTGTTGTTGCAGATCGTCCAGGGTCTGCGGGGTGCCTCGGCGCTCAAGGTATTCGGGGGCGGCGCACAGCACACGGCGGTTGCGCACCAGTTGCCGGCCGATGTGCTGGCCGGGCAGGTCGTCGCCGACGCGGATTTCCAGATCGAAACCCTCGTTGACGATGTCCACTGCGCGGTCGAACAGGTCCAGACGAATCTGCAATTGCGGGTGCCGTTCGGCCAGCCGCGAAACCGCAGGCGCCACATGGTTGCGACCGAAGCCGAAACTGCTGCAGATGTGCAAACGCCCGCGCGGGCTGTCGTGGGCGTCGGCGAGGTCGTCGTGCAGTTGCTGGAAATCATCGAGGATGCGCAAGGCCCAGCGCTGCACCCGCTCGCCGTCCTCGGTCAGCGACACCCGGCGACTGGTGCGGTGCAGCAGGCGGGTGCCGAGGGTCGATTCGAGAATCTGGATGCGTTTGCTGACGTAGGCCGGGGACAGTCCCAGTTCATCAGCGGCGGCGGCGAAACCGTTCTTGCGGATCACGGTCAGCAGCACGCGCAAGTCTTCGGGCAGGGGCACGGGGTCTTTGTTCTGGGACATGTGGGAACGAGCACTGGCGGCACAAGCCGCCAGCATAGCATCGGCCAGGAACGGCTCGGTTCAGCGCAGGAAATCCAGCGCCTCGGCGAGCAGCAGTTCCGGCACTTCTTCGGCCAGATAATGCCCGGCGGGCAGCGCCTTGCCGCTGACGCTGGTTGCCACTTGCTGCCATTCCTTGAGCGGGTCGAAACAGCGCCCGACCGTGCCTTCCGCGCCCCAGAGTATTCGCAGCGGCAGGTCAAGATGATTGCCGACAGCGATGTCGGCACGATCATGTTCCAGATCGATGCTGGCGCTGGCGCGGTAGTCCTCGCAGATGCCCCGGGCGCTGCCGGGACGTTGCAGGCAGCGCAGGTATTCGCCGAACGCGTGCTCGGTGAACGGCGCCAGTCCGGCGCTGCGGCTGCCCATCACACTGCGCAGATAGGCTTCGGGATCGGCTTCGATCAGGGTTTCCGGCAGCGGCGCCGGGCGGATCAGGAAGAACCAGTGCCAATAGGCGCGGGCGAACGCTTCGTTGGTCTGCGTGTACATCGCCAGGGTCGGGGCGATGTCCAACAGCATCATCCGTTGCACCGCAGCGCGGTGGTCGAGGGCCAGGCGATGGGCGACCCGGGCGCCACGGTCGTGGGCCAGAATCAAAAACTGTTCGAACCCCAGCGCCTGCATCAATGCGACGTTATCTCTGGCCATTTCGCGTTTTGAATAGTTGCGGTGTTGTTCATCGGCAGCCGGTCGGGCGCTGTCGCCGTATCCACGCAGGTCGGCGGCGACCACGGTGAAATGCTCGGCCAGTTGTTCGGCGATCTTGTGCCAGATCACGTGGGTCTGCGGGTGCCCGTGCAACAGCAACAGCCCCGGGCCGCTGCCGCCGAGGCGGTAGGCGATGTCGACGCCGTTGACGTGGCGCTGGTCTTTGACGAATCCGGCAAACATCGGGCTGATCCTTGTTCAGGTGCGGGTGGGATGCATCCTGAAAGTGTTCGGCATTCGGGGCAAGGGTTGAAGCGTGGTGTGGTGGTTCATGAAGTGTGATGTGTGTCGGCAGTGCCGGCCCCTTCGCGGGCAAGCCCGCTCCCACAGTGTTTTTCTGTGTGACACCCATTGTATAAACACCAGAGATCCCTGTGGGAGCGGGCTTGCCCGCGAAGAGGCCGGCCCGGCCCCTGAAAATCTCAACCCTGACTGAACATCTCCATCGCCCGCTGCTTGATCTGCTCCTCGTTCAGATCCTCCTTGCGCGTGGCGAGAAACCACACGTGTCCATAGGGATCCTTCAGCGTCCCGCTGCGATCACCATAAAACTGATCCTTGACCTCGGACACCGCACTCGCCCCGGCATCCAGCGCTCGCTGAAAGGACTTGTCGACATCGGTGACATACAGATGCAGACCGACCGACACCGCGTTGTCCGGGCCGCTCAACGGTCCTTGATCGCACGGCGTACCAAGCATGATCGCGCTATCGCCAATCCGTAGTTCGGCGTGGCCGATGCGCCCGTCGGGCATGTCCAGGCGCATGACCTGGGTCGCACCAAAGGCTTTTTTGTAAAACTCGATGGCCTCGGCGGCCTTGAGGATGCCGAGGTACGGGGTAATGCTGTGATACCCCTCGGGAATGGGTTTGACGCTCATGACGTTTTCCCTGTTCTTTGTTTTCGGGGTGGAACTCCACCGGATTTGTGGAGGATTCACTATAGAACTGTCTGCGCGGCCAGCATTTTTCCCCGACGAGCCGTCAGTCCGGAAAATGCGCCCCCGGTCCCTGCTCACCGAGCACATCGCCCTGGTTGCGCAACGGGCAGGCCTCCATCGACAGGCAACCGCAACCGATGCAACCGGTCAGCCGGTCGCGCAACAACGTCAGTTGATTGATCCGCTCATCCAGTTCCCGACGCCATTGTTCGGACAGGACTTTCCAGTCCGCCGCGGTCGGGGCACGGTCGTCCGGGAGGATTTTCAGTGCCTCGCCGATTTCCGCCAGCGGAATGCCCAGGCGTTGCGCGACCTTGATCAACGCCACCCGACGCAAGACTTCCCGTGGATAGCGCCGCTGATTGCCGGCATTGCGCTGGCTCTTGATCAGGCCTTTCGATTCATAAAAGTGCAGGGCAGTCACCGCGACACCGCTGCGCGCTGCGACTTCGCCCACGGTGAGTTGCTTGTGCAGGTTTTCCTTGGTGGTCATTTTGCAAAATGACTCTTGACCTTGACTTAACTAGAGGTTTTACCCTGCAGGCCTTCGAGTCGCAAGACTCGTCTTACGATGAGTGGGGACTTCTCATGCAAACTTCAGCGAAAAATCGCAGTTTTACCCAGTTGATCGAATTCGAGATCGAGCCGCGCCAGCAACCGGCATTGGTCTCGGCGCTGTCGCAGCAGAGCGAACATCTGGCGCAGCGCTACGCAGGCTTCGTCAGCGCCAGCGTCCAGGTCAGCGACGACGGTCGGCGGGTGCTGAGCTTGCTGCAATGGCAGAGCCGTGAGGCAGGAGAGGCGGCGTTCTGTCGCTATGAAAGCGGCGAGCAGGATTTCTGGCAGTTGATCCGCGCCCATCAGGCGAAAACCGTGACCTTCAATTCGTTCCAGGTGTTGAGCAGCATCGCCCGCAGTCATGACGATGCGCTGCACTGCAATCTGGTGGGCTAGATCGACAACTGGATCAGGCGTTCACCGTGCAGGTTCTCCGTGAGTCGCCGCTTGTTCACCGCCAGTTCGCCGATCTTGATCAATCGCGTGCGGGTGACGTTGCGGCTCAGACCGAGCAGCGCGGCGGTATGTACCTGGTTGTAATGGCAGAAGCGATAGGCGGCGCGCAGCAGGGCGTCTTCGACTTTTTCGTGGAGGGCGCCGGCCTGTTGTTCGAAGAGTTTTTGAAAGGCCCGCTCGAGCAACGCTTCCGGTGAATCGTCGGCGTTCGACTGCTGATCGTCCGGGCGCTCGATGCGCAGGTTCGACAGGCGCAAATCGTCGCGCTCGATCACGCCGTTGCGGCAGATCAACAGGGTGTGATGGATGACGTTTTCCAGTTCGCGAATATTGCCCGGCCAACTGTAGCTGCGCAGTTTCTGTTCGGCGCCGGGGCTGATGCTGACCCGTCCGTAACCCAGGCGCTGGCTGTAGGCCTCGATGAAATGCCGGGTCAGCGGCAGGATGTCACCGGGCCGCTCGCGCAACGGACTGAGTTCCAGATTGACCACGTTCAATCGGTAGAACAGGTCTTCGCGGAAGTTGCCGGCATTGATCGCTTTCTCTAGTTGCACGTTGGTCGCCGCCAGCACGCGCACATCGATCGGAATGCTTTTGCGCGAGCCGAGGCGCACCACTTCGCGCTCCTGCAACACCCGCAATAACTTGACCTGAATCGCCATCGGCAAATCGCCGATTTCGTCGAGGAACAAGGTGCCGCCATCCGCCTCTTCGAACCACCCGGCCTTGGCGCTGAGGGCGCCAGTGAAGGCGCCTTTTTCATGGCCGAACAGCTCGGCTTCCACCAGCGATTCGGAGAACGCACCGCAGTTGACCGCGACAAACGGCCGATGCCGGCGGTGGCTCAGATTGTGGATATGCCGCGCCACCAGCTCTTTGCCGGTGCCGGTCTCGCCAATGATCAGCACGCTGGCTTCGCTCGGCGCGACCTGTTGCAGATGCGCGAGCAGGGCCTGGGACTTGGGGTCTTCGAAGACCTGCGCGGTGGCGCGGATCGACGTCGCCAGAGCGGGTGAGGGCGGAAGGGTCAGCAGTTGCATGGGACTCGCTCCATTAAAGGCAAGATCAGGAATAGAACGTCGGCACCGGCAGCGCCTGATTCAGCGCCCAGTCGCCCAGCTCATGAAGTTTGTAATCGAGCGGGTCGTGCAGGGTCTGCGTGCGCAGGTTGCGCCAGTGCCGGTCGAGGCGCAGCGAGGCGTGGGTCGAACGCGCGCCAGTGACTTCGAACAAGCGGCTGCAAATCTCCAGCCCCTGACGACTGGCGGCGACCTTGGCGGTGGCAATCGCCGTGGCCAGATGTCCACGTTCCTCTGCGGTCAGGTTCGGGCCTTTGGCCCAGGCCACGTCGAGCAGCGCGGCGGCCCGTTCGACCAGCAGGCGAATGCCTTCCAACGCGACCCAGAACTCGCCGTAATGCGCGAGCACGTACGGGTCTTCACGCACATTTCGGGCTACGGATTTGTGCCAGAGACGGGTTTCGCTCAGGGTGTATTGCCGGGCTTCTTCAAAAGCGCCTTCGGCGATGCCGAGAAACATATGGGTGAAGGTCAATTGTGCAATCAGCGGACGCAGGCAGGCGAACGGTGTGCTCAACGGGCCGGGATCAAGCAGCAGCTCGGATTCTTCGACCCGCACCCGTTCGAACGTGGCGCTGCCGCTGTCAGTCTGGCGCTGGCCGATGTTGTTCCAGTCGTCGTGCAGGGTGATGCCGCTGCGACCGCTGGGGATCGCCGCGATCAGCAATTTGCCGCCGGCACTTTCGTCGACGGCCGAGGCGATCAGCATCTGTGAATCGCTGGCGCCGGAACAGAAGCTTTTCTTCCCGGAAAACTCGCGCCAGCCGCCGAAATCCTTGACCACCGTACGGGTGTCGAGCGGGTTGAGGGCGTTGCCCCAGAACCAGTTCTGTCGCGCGGTCTGTTCGAACCACGGCTGCCATTGTTCGGGCCGCGAGAACAGGCGCACGGTGGCGAGCATCAGGTGATGAAAGCCGAAGACGTGGGCGATGGAACTGTCGACCTTGGCGAACTCGCGCACGATCTGCAGGGTTTCGCTCCATGTCGCGCCGAGCCCGCCGTAACGGGTGGGAATGCTCAGGGCCAGCAGGCCGCTGTCGCGCAGGGCATCGCGTTCGGCCTTCGGCGTGCCGCCGCGCTCGTCACGCTCGACGGCGGTGAGGGCGAATTCGGCAGCCAGTTGGCGGGCAGTCTGCAGCGGGGAGAGCAGGGTGCTTTGTGGTTTGGCGGTCACACGGTGTTCCTCATCAAATCGACGCGACTCTCTGTAGGAGTGAGCCTGCTCGCGATGTGGTCAGCACAGTCGACATCACCGTTGCAGATACACCGCTTTCGCGAGCAGGCTCACTCCTACAATGGGCGTTTTCAGGCTTTGGCTTGGCCGGGCAACACATCGTTGGCAATCATTTCGCCAAACGGCCCGGTGAGGTTGGTCACGCCGCGTCCGGCCAGACTTGCGTACGGCTCGGGCAACAGCGGGAACACCAGTTCGGCAAACCGGTACGCTTCTTCCAGATGCGGATAGCCGGAGAAGATAAAACTCTCGATACCGAGATCGGCGTACTCCTTGATCCGCGCCGCCACTTGCTGCGGATCGCCCACCAGCGCCGTACCGGCACCGCCGCGTACCAGACCAACGCCGGCCCACAAATTGGGGGCGATTTCCAGGTTGTCGCGACGCCCGTCGTGCAACGCCGCCATGCGCCGTTGACCTTCGGAATCGAAGCGCGAGAAGGACTTCTGCGCCGCTTCGATGGTCTCGTCGCTGATGTGTTCGATCAGTTTGTCCGCAGCTTTCCACGCCTCTTCGGCGGTCTCGCGAACGATCACGTGCAGGCGAATACCGAACTTCACCTTGCGCCCGTGGCGTGCTGCACGCTCGCGCACATCGGCGAGTTTTTCGGCGACAGCGGCGGGCGGTTCGCCCCAGGTCAGGTATACGTCCACCTGCTCGGCGGCCAGGTCGTGCGCCGCGTCGGACGAGCCGCCGAAATACAGCGGCGGATACGGTTTCTGCACTGGCGGATAGAGAGCCTTGGCGTTCTGTACTTTCAGGTGCTTGCCATCGAAATCCACCGATTCGCCTTGCAACACGCGGCGCCAGATCTTGAGGAATTCGTCGGTGACTTCGTAGCGTTCGCTGTGGCTGAGGAAGCTGCCGTCGCCACGGTTTTCGTCAGGATCGCCGCCGGTCACCACGTTGATCAGCAGACGACCGTTGGACAGTCGATCGAGCGTCGC
Organism: Pseudomonas sp. RSB 5.4; assembly: GCF_037126175.1. NCBI lineage: Bacteria > Pseudomonadati > Pseudomonadota > Gammaproteobacteria > Pseudomonadales > Pseudomonadaceae > Pseudomonas > Pseudomonas sp. RSB 5.4. The sequence continues at coordinate 2,606,962 of NZ_CP146986.1, read as the reverse complement.
CGCCATACGGGCCGACACGGTTGGCGAAATGATTCCCGGACGGATCGCCACCAGATAACGCAGACGTTCGGTCAACGGCACCAGCGCCGAAGCGATCACCCACGAGTCTTCGCAGGAGCGCCCGGTGGGAATCAGCACGCCGTGGTAACCGAGGCTGTCGGCGGCTTGCGCCACTTGTTTCAGATAATTCAGGGTGACCGGGCGCGCGCCTTGGGTGGTGCCCAGGTAATGGCCGTCGCCGTGGGTCGGCAGGAACCAGAAAACATCCATGAGCAGCTCCTTAAGCGATTTTCAGCAACGGTTTGATTTGCGTACCGAACAGTGGCGCGGCGCGTTCGGCAGCCAGGCGAATCCGCGCTTTCAGCGGTTCGCTGGTGATCTGGTAATCGGCGAAGTCGGCCTCGGTGGCGTACACGCCAATGGGCAGGGTCACGGCCTGGAAGAAACTGAACAGCGGCCGCAACTGGTGATCGAGCACCAGCGCATGGCGCTCGCTGCCACCGGTGGCGGCGAGCAGCACCGGGGTGTCGATCAGCGCGTTGAGGTCGATCAGATCGAACAAATGCTTGAGCAGGCCCGGATAGGAACCGCGATACACCGGCGCGGCAACGATCAGCAGATCGGCCTGTTCGATGGCTTGCAGTTCGGCCTCGACCTCGGCACTCAGCTCCTGACGCGACAGCGCGCTGCCCAGTGGGCGGGCGATATCGCCGAGCTCGATCAGATGACTCTCGACCGGCAAGTGTCCGGCCAGTTCGGCCAACAGCGCTTGGGTCAGCACCAGAGTGCGCGATGGACGCCAGGTGCCGCCGGAGAGGGCGACGACTTTCAGGGGACGCGACATGATGAGTTCCTTTTTATCAACAGTTGCTCAGCGAGCAGTGAGTAAGTGCCAAGGCTTGAGCAAGCGCTGTACCAATTCCTGAGGAGCCCGGATTACCTGGGCTTGAGCGTTCTGGCGTGAGTCGGTTGTGCAGATATCAGGCGGGTTTGTTGATCTGCTGTTGCCTGGGCAACAGTTGCTGGAGCAACAGTTGTTCGCCGCGTGCAGGGATTTATAGCGTCTGCTGGTTATTCCGTAAAAGAACGTTAATCGATATTTATAGATCGTTAGGAGATATGAGGGCGTTAAAGCTGAAATCCTGATAGCCACTATTGAGAGCGTTGATTTTTGCCCGCGCGGGCGCGGGCGTAGCCTTTGTCCATCGACTACCACCGCTCGCCAGGACGCTCCCCATGAATCGTTTACTGACTGTTTCGCTGCTGCTTGCTGTCTCCGTACTTGCCGGTTGCGCGACCCACGTTGCCCCCGAACAACGGCCATACACCGCCGAAGAAACCCGCGAACTGGCGATGGAAGCGCTGAACCGCAGCGGCTTGTCCTTCGACGAATATCACGCGAAGAAAGCGGCACTGCTGGGCGAATCGCAATTCGACAAGAAAGCTGAAATGAGCGCCGGACGTGCGATACAGCTGCACGGTCGTCCAAGTTAATCGAAAACTGTACTGCTCGTATTTTCGCGTAACTGTCCGTGGGTTTGCGGGCTGCCGTGCGATAGGGTCAACACCTGAATGACCCCCGACGGATTGCTCCCATGACACTCTCGCTTGATCTGCTGTTGGGCTTTGCCCTGTTTGCCCTTGTCACCTCGATTACACCGGGGCCGAACAACACCATGTTGCTGGCATCGGGCGTGAACTTCGGCTTCAACCGCACCATTCCTCACATGCTCGGCATCACCTGCGGTTTCTTCGTATTGGTGGTCGCAGTGGGCTTTGGCCTCGGCGCGGTGTTCCAGACTTATCCGATTCTCTACAAGTTGCTGCGCTATCTCGGTGCCGCGTATCTGTTGTACCTGGCGTGGAAAATCGCCCATTCGGGCCCGGTAGGCGAGGGCGTCGAAGGTGAGGCCAAGCCGATCAGCTATCTCGGTGCCGCCGCGTTTCAATGGGTCAATCCCAAGGCCTGGATCATGGCCATCGGTGCCATCAGCACGTACACGCCGATGCAGGGTTATTTCACCAACGTGGTGGTCATCGCCGCCGTGTTCGCCATCATCAACCTGCCCAGCGTCGGTGTCTGGGCGGCGTGCGGCACGCTGCTGCGCAATGTGCTCAAGGACCCGCGCTGGTTGCGCGTGTTCAACTGGGGCATGGCGGCGCTGTTGGTGATTTCGCTGTACCCGCTGCTTCTCGAAAGCTTTCACTGACGCATTGCTTCAACCGCCGGCCCGATGCCTGTTAAGCTCGACTTCAGGAGCGTTCCTACGCACTTTTAAATGAAGTTGTTCTTCTTTAACGGCATCCGATCAGGTATTGATGACGGTCTCGAACCCAGGCGCAGCTCACAAGGCTGCGCTGTGCCGTTTGCAGACACGAGCCTCCTGATCCCGGAACACGCTCTGCGAGTCTTTTATGAATAAACGTCCGTTGTATTTCGATTACGCCGCCACCACCCCGGTGGACGAGCGGGTCATCCAGGTGATGATCGATTGTCTGGGTTTTCACGGTAACTTCGGCAACCCGGCTTCCAGCTCCCACGCCTTCGGCCAGCAGGCCCGGCAAACGGTCGAGCAGGCCCGTCGGCAAGTCGCCGAACTGGTCGGTGCCGAGGCTGCGCAGATCGTCTGGACCTCCGGTGCCACCGAGTCCAACAACCTCGCCCTCAAGGGTGTGGCCCAGGCCCGCGGCGTTGCCGGTGGCCACATCATTACCAGCCAGATCGAACACAAAGCCATTCTCGATACCGCCCGGCAATTGCAGGATGCCGGCGTCGCGGTGACCTATCTGGTGCCGGACGCCGAAGGTCTGATCACCCCGCAAGCGGTCAGTGAAGCAATGCGCGACGACACCTTTCTGGTGTCGCTGATGCTGGTCAACAACGAACTCGGCACGCTCAACGATATCCCGGCCATCGGTGAAGTGGTGCGCGGCCGTGGCGCGTTGTTCCATGTCGATGCTGCGCAGGGCGCCGGCAAAGTGGCGATCGATCTGCAGCAGTGGCCGGTGGACCTGATGTCGTTTTCGGCGCACAAACTCTACGGCCCCAAAGGCATCGGCGCGCTGTATGTCGGCCCGCGCGCGCAACAGCGTTTGCAGGCGCAGATTCATGGCGGCGGCCACGAAGGCGGGCTGCGCTCCGGGACCTTGGCGACGCATCAGATTGCCGGCATGGGCGCGGCATTCGCCTTGGCCGCAGCCGAATTCGATGCCGAGAAAAAGTCCATCGTGGCGCTGCGTGAACGGCTGCTCGAACAGTTGCTGAGTCTGCCGGGCGTGCGCCTCAACGGCAGCGCCCTGCAGCGCATCGCGCACACGTTGAGCCTGACCTTCAGCGAGGGTGAATTCAACAGTGCGGCCTTGAGCCAGTCGATCGCCTTTTCCGCGACGTCGGCCTGCAACTCGGCGAGCAACACGCCTTCTCACGTGTTGCTGGCACTGGGGCACGACGCCCGGCTGGCCGGGCGCACCATTCGCCTGAGCCTCGGCCGCTTCACCACCGCCGACGATATCGATCAAGCGGCAGCACTGATCAAAAGCGCCTGCGCCAGTGCCCCGGCATTCTGGGCGACAGGGCTTTAACCAGCCGTTTATACGGCTACGAACAATAACGATGAAGTGATTGGCAGGAGACATGATGAGTACCCAGACTTTGACCGAAGGAACGGTTCCCCAGCGCCTGGCGCACACCCGTGAACTGATGCGCCGCGAAGGCATTCATGCGTTGCTGGTGCCATCCGCCGACCCGCATCTGTCGGAGTACCTGCCGGGCTACTGGCAGGGGCGGCAATGGCTGTCGGGCTTTCATGGTTCGGTCGGCACTTTGATCGTGACTGCTGATTTCGCCGGGGTCTGGGCCGACAGTCGCTATTGGGAACAGGCGACCAAGGAACTCAAGGGCAGCGGCATTGAACTGGTCAAGCTGCAACCGGGTCAGCCGAGCCCGCTGGACTGGCTGGCGGAGCAGACCCCGGAAGGTGGCGTAGTCGCGGTCGACGGTGCGGTGATGGCCGTCGCTTCGGCGCGCACCCTGAGCAGCAAGCTCGAAGCCCGCGGCGCGCGTCTGCGTACCGACATCGACCTGTTGAATGAAGTCTGGGCTGACCGCCCGAGCCTGCCGAACGCGCCGATCTATCAACATCTGCCACCGCAAGCGACGGTCAGCCGTGACGAGAAACTCGCCAAACTGCGCGAGACCCTGCAGGAACGTGGCGCCGATTGGCACTTTATCGCCACCCTCGATGACATCGCCTGGCTGTTCAACCTGCGCGGCGGCGACGTGTCGTTCAACCCGGTGTTTGTTTCTTTTGCGTTGATCAATCAGCAGCAAGCAACGCTGTTTGTGGCTTTGAGCAAAGTCGATGCCGAGCTGCGTGCGGTGCTGGAGCAGGATGGCGTGACTCTGCGCGATTACCGCGAAGTCGCTGACGCCTTGCGCGCTGTACCAGGCGGCGCGAGCCTGCTGGTGGATCCGGCGCGGGTGACCAGCGGTTTGCTGGATAACCTGGACAGTGCGGTGAAACTGGTCGAAGGCTTGAACCCGACCACCCTTGCCAAATCGCAAAAAAGCGAGGCCGATGCGAAGCACATCCGTAAGGCCATGGAGCAGGACGGCGCGGCGCTGTGCGAATTCTTCGCCTGGCTGGAATCGGCCTGGGGCCGCGAGCGCATCACCGAATTGACCATCGACGAAAAACTCACCGCTGCCCGAGAGCGCCGTCCGGATTACGTGTCGCTGAGCTTCAACACTATTGCCGCGTTCAATGCCAATGGTGCAATGCCGCACTATCACGCTACCGAAGAAGAACATGCGGTGATCGAGGGCGACGGCTTGTTGCTGATCGACTCGGGAGGCCAATACCTCGGTGGTACTACCGACATCACTCGAATGGTGCCGGTGGGTACGCCGACGGCTGAGCAGAAGCGTGACTGCACTCGCGTGCTCAAGGGCGTGATCGCTCTGTCTCGAGCGCAATTCCCGAAAGGCATTCTCTCGCCGTTGCTCGATGCCATCGCGCGTGCGCCGATCTGGGCGGAAAGCGTGGATTACGGTCACGGCACCGGTCATGGGGTCGGCTATTTCCTCAACGTGCACGAAGGCCCGCAGGTCATTGCCTATCAGGCTGCAGCTGCTCCGCACACGGCGATGCAACCGGGAATGATCACCTCGATCGAACCGGGCACTTACCGTCCAGGCCGCTGGGGCGTGCGCATCGAGAACCTCGCGATGAACCGCGAGGCGGGGAGCAGCGAGTTCGGTGAGTTCCTCAAGTTTGAAACCTTGACCCTGTGCCCGATCGACACGCGCTGCCTGGAGCCGTCCTTGCTGACGCAGGAAGAGAAGCAGTGGTTCAACGCCTACCACGCTGAAGTGCGTGAGCGTCTGAGTCCGTTGCTTGAGGGGGCCGCGCTGGAGTGGCTGAACACGCGCACAGCGGCGATTTGAATGGCTGAAACCCGGGCGCTGTTGGCAGCGTCCGGGTTCTGAGGTTTTTCTAAGCCTGACGCAGGGCCTCTTCGACGAAGTCGAGGCGGTCCTGTCCAAAGAACATCTGATTGCCGATAAACATGCTCGGCGCGCCAAACACCCCGCGTTTAACCGCCGTCTCGGTGTTGTCCTTGAGGGCTGCCTTGACTGTCTCGTCGTTGGTCAGGGTCAGGACTTCATGGGGATCGAAGCCGTGCTCGCTCAATACCGCAGCGACAGTTGCCGGCTTATCGAGAGGGCGTCCCTCCACCCACAATGCTTTGAACAGACAATCGATAAATGCGTGAAAGCGTTCCGGCTGGCGCAGTTGGATACCGGTGACCGCGCGCATCAGCATCAACGTATTGATCGGGAAGTGCGGATTGAATTTCAGCGGGACGCCATAACGTTTGGCGTAGCGATCCAGATCCTGAAACATGTAGCGGCCCTTCGCCGGAATCATCGCTGGCGATGCGTTGCCTGTCGCCTTGAACACGCCGCCCAGCAGCATCGGAATGTAGATCAGTTCGCTATGGGTTTCGCTGCAGATCTTCGGCAACTGGGTGTAGGCCAGGTAGGTGGCAGGGCTGCCAAGATCGAAATAGAACTCCACGGTTTTCGTCATCTTCACTGCTCTCTGATTATTGTTATGTAGGCGGCGGGGTTTACCAGCGTTCGTTCCACGGGCGCAAATCCAGCTCGAAGGTCCAGGCATCCCGTGGCTGACTGTGCAGATACCAATAGTTTTCGGCGATATGTTCGGGGTTGAGAATGCCGTCCTGATCCTTGGTCGCGTACTTCTCGGGGAAACTGTTGCGGATGAAGTCGGTATCGATGGCGCCATCGACCACCACATGGGCGACATGGATGTTCATCGGGCCCAACTCGCGCGCCATGCTTTGCGCCAGTGCACGGATACCGTGTTTGGCGCCGGCAAATGCGGCAAATCCGGAAGCACCACGCAGCCCGGCGGTGGCGCCTGTGAACAGGATGGTGCCGCGTTTGCGGGTGACCATGCGCTTGGCCACTTCGCGGGCATTGAGAAAACCCGAGAAACAGGCCATTTCCCAAATCTTGAAATACTTGCGTGCGGTTTCTTCAAGAATGCTGCAAGGCACGTTGGCGCCGATGTTGAAGACAAACGCTTCGATCGGGCCTAGGCGGGTTTCGATGTCTTCAATCAGGGCAATGACGTCTTCTTCCTTGCGCGCATCGCAGGCAAAGCCGCGTGCTTCGCCACCCTCGGCCTGAATCGCGTCGACCAGCGGCTGCAATTTGTCGGCGCTGCGGCGGGTGACGCAAGCGATAAAACCTTCTCTGGCAAAGCGCTTGGCAATCGCTCCGCCCGTGGCATCACCGGCACCAACCACTAATACGACCTTCTTGTTATTCATGGGTGAATCCCTTTAGTAAACGATCGTTAAGTGAACGAACGTTATGCTAGGATCCGGACAACGTCAAGGCGGTCGATCAAGAGGGCAAGTACATGCGGTATTCCGCCGGTCACAAGCTGGAAACCCGAAAAAAACTGCTGAACAGCAGCGCGCTGTCAGCCAAGCGTTCGGGCTTTTCGACTGTCGGGGTCGATGGTTTGATGAAGGCTATCGGCCTCAGTGGTGCAGCGTTTTATAGCCACTTCTCGTCGAAAAACGAGCTGTTCACGGCGATCGTCGAGCGCGAACTGTGTCAGAGCCTGGAGCGACTGGGGGGGCAGGGGGCGCAGGATCGTGAGCGGCTGGAACGCTGTCTCAAGCAGTACCTGAGCATGGCTCATGTAGAGCAGCCAGAATCGGGCTGCGCCTTGCCGACGCTGGGCGCGGAAATTGCCCGTTCAGATGATCAGGTTCGTGAGCAGGCAGAGTTGTGGATTTGTCGGCTGCAAGCCAGTTGGGCACAGATTCTGGAGAGCGACAGCCTGGCATGGGCGATTCTGTCGCAATGTGTCGGGGCACTGGTGGTGGCGAGGATGCTGGTGACACCGGACATTCAACGGACGGTATTGAAGTCCAGCCATGAGGAGATCGGGCGTCAGCTGGCTGCTCGACAAGGCGAGCAGCCAGAATGATTCATTTGCAGATGACGATCATGCTGCGGCTGGTATAGCCCGCCGGATTGAGACCGAATGGGTAGTCGCCTGGCTCTTCCACGGCGTCCCCTGATTTGGCGATGACTTTGTAGCCCTTTGGGGCGCAAGCATTGGCGGCGCTGGTGTAGCACTTGTCCCAAGAGGACGACAGCCCGGAACAGTTGATGTGCAGCCCTTTTTTACCGTGCTTCACTTGGGTCTTGGAGGTCGCTGCGCACCCCGCTACTGCCAATACAGCGATCAGTATCAAAATTCGTTTCATTACCGTCCTTATGGTAGCCGCGAGTCTGGCGCTCGGGTCTGCCTGTATTCGCCTGCGCTTTAAGCGGTTCGATATCCCTATCCGAAAAAATCCATGCATGGCACTGAGTTAAGGGGCCTAAACATGGCCTAAATGAACGCCAATTGCCAGACCTTCGTCAAATCCTGTTTCAATCTGCCGCAATGGCGGGCTTGGCGGAACTGCCCATGGTCATGGTTGCTCCGACCGAGGCGAGAATAATGCAGAGGATCGCCATCCATTGTGACAGCGTGAGGTATTCCTGCAGAAACAGCAGCCCCGACAGCGCACCAAAGGCCGGTTCAATGCTCATCAAGGTGCCGAAGGTGCGGGCTGGAATGCGGGTGAGGGCGACCATTTCCAGCGTATAGGGCAAGGCGGTTGAGAGGATGGCGACGCCGATGGCGACCGGGATCAGCGACGGGGTGAGTAGCGCTGCACCGGCATGAACGATGCCGATCGGGGCGACGAATAATGCGGCGATCATCACGCCGAGGGCCGCAGTCGTGACGCCGTTGTCGGCACCGGCCTTCTGGCCGAACAGAATGTACAGCGCCCAGCACACGCCGGCGCCCAAGGCGTAACCGGCACCAACCAGATCAATTCCCGCTGATGTCGCTCCGGTCGGAATCAACAGCAGCAGGCCGACCGCTGCCAGGGCAATCCAGAGAAAGTCGATTGCGCGGCGCGAGGCATAAATGGCGACGGCCAGCGGGCCAGTGAATTCGAGTGCGACTGCGATCCCCAGTGGCACGGTGCGCAGTGACATATAGAAGAGGAAGTTCATCCCGCCCAGCGCCATTCCGTAAACGATCACCGTGCGCAAGGATTGAGCGGTCAGCCTGGCGCGCCATGGGCGCAGCAGCAACAGCATGATAACGCTGGCGAAAACCAGGCGCAGGGTGGTCGTCCCTTGGGCGCCAACCACCGGGAACATGCTCTTGGCCAGAGAAGCGCCGGACTGGATGGAGGCCATGGCGATTAATAACAGGCCAACCGGGAACAGCATTGAGGCCAGAGAGCGAGGTTGGTCAGTCATTGCGAGGCATCATCCGAAGGTGGGAGCAGGGTGTTGCTTTGGGTTTGGGCAATATACTGCTCATTCGCTGACACTGCGTCTATATATAAGCAGCCTTTTTCAGGGACTCGACAGAAAACTGAAATTAACGGTTGACGGCAGATTCTGGAGGTCTATAATTCGCCCCACTTCCGGCGCAGTCGAAACGGAAAACTCCTTGAGATTCAATGAGTTACGCAGTTTTCGACAGCGACTTGCTTCAGTTCATCGAAGCCTGGAAGGAGTTGAAAGAGCGGTGATGTTTGGCTCTTTTGACGGTTCGATCTTCTCGGTCGAAAGCGGAGAAAAAGAGGTGTTGACAGCAGCGTGTAACGCTGTAGAATTCGCCTCCCGCTAACGAGAGATCGGAAGCGCAAGTGGTTGAAGTTGTTGAAGAAATCTTCGAAAACTTCTGAAAATAATCACTTGACAGCAAATGAGGCTGCTGTAGAATGCGCGCCTCGGTTGAGACGAAAGATCTTAACCAACCGCTCTTTAACAACTGAATCAAGCAATTCGTGTGGGTGCTTGTGGAGTCAGACTGATAGTCAACAAGATTATCAGCATCACAAGTTACTCCGCGAGAAATCAAAGATGTAACCAACGATTGCTGAGCCAAGTTTAGGGTTTCTTAAAAACCCAAAGATGTTTGAACTGAAGAGTTTGATCATGGCTCAGATTGAACGCTGGCGGCAGGCCTAACACATGCAAGTCGAGCGGATGAAAGGAGCTTGCTCCTGGATTCAGCGGCGGACGGGTGAGTAATGCCTAGGAATCTGCCTGGTAGTGGGGGACAACGTTTCGAAAGGAACGCTAATACCGCATACGTCCTACGGGAGAAAGCAGGGGACCTTCGGGCCTTGCGCTATCAGATGAGCCTAGGTCGGATTAGCTAGTTGGTGAGGTAATGGCTCACCAAGGCGACGATCCGTAACTGGTCTGAGAGGATGATCAGTCACACTGGAACTGAGACACGGTCCAGACTCCTACGGGAGGCAGCAGTGGGGAATATTGGACAATGGGCGAAAGCCTGATCCAGCCATGCCGCGTGTGTGAAGAAGGTCTTCGGATTGTAAAGCACTTTAAGTTGGGAGGAAGGGCAGTAAATTAATACTTTGCTGTTTTGACGTTACCGACAGAATAAGCACCGGCTAACTCTGTGCCAGCAGCCGCGGTAATACAGAGGGTGCAAGCGTTAATCGGAATTACTGGGCGTAAAGCGCGCGTAGGTGGTTTGTTAAGTTGGATGTGAAATCCCCGGGCTCAACCTGGGAACTGCATCCAAAACTGGCAAGCTAGAGTATGGTAGAGGGTGGTGGAATTTCCTGTGTAGCGGTGAAATGCGTAGATATAGGAAGGAACACCAGTGGCGAAGGCGACCACCTGGACTGATACTGACACTGAGGTGCGAAAGCGTGGGGAGCAAACAGGATTAGATACCCTGGTAGTCCACGCCGTAAACGATGTCAACTAGCCGTTGGGAGCCTTGAGCTCTTAGTGGCGCAGCTAACGCATTAAGTTGACCGCCTGGGGAGTACGGCCGCAAGGTTAAAACTCAAATGAATTGACGGGGGCCCGCACAAGCGGTGGAGCATGTGGTTTAATTCGAAGCAACGCGAAGAACCTTACCAGGCCTTGACATCCAATGAACTTTCCAGAGATGGATTGGTGCCTTCGGGAACATTGAGACAGGTGCTGCATGGCTGTCGTCAGCTCGTGTCGTGAGATGTTGGGTTAAGTCCCGTAACGAGCGCAACCCTTGTCCTTAGTTACCAGCACGTAATGGTGGGCACTCTAAGGAGACTGCCGGTGACAAACCGGAGGAAGGTGGGGATGACGTCAAGTCATCATGGCCCTTACGGCCTGGGCTACACACGTGCTACAATGGTCGGTACAGAGGGTTGCCAAGCCGCGAGGTGGAGCTAATCCCACAAAACCGATCGTAGTCCGGATCGCAGTCTGCAACTCGACTGCGTGAAGTCGGAATCGCTAGTAATCGCGAATCAGAATGTCGCGGTGAATACGTTCCCGGGCCTTGTACACACCGCCCGTCACACCATGGGAGTGGGTTGCACCAGAAGTAGCTAGTCTAACCTTCGGGAGGACGGTTACCACGGTGTGATTCATGACTGGGGTGAAGTCGTAACAAGGTAGCCGTAGGGGAACCTGCGGCTGGATCACCTCCTTAATCGACGACATCAGCTGCTCCATAAGTTCCCACACGAATTGCTTGATTCATTGAAGAAGACGATAGAAGCAGCTTTAAGCTCCAAGCTGATAGCTCTTAGCTAATCAGTTACGCGCTCGAAATTGGGTCTGTAGCTCAGTTGGTTAGAGCGCACCCCTGATAAGGGTGAGGTCGGCAGTTCGAATCTGCCCAGACCCACCAATTTTGTATGGGGCCATAGCTCAGCTGGGAGAGCGCCTGCCTTGCACGCAGGAGGTCAGCGGTTCGATCCCGCTTGGCTCCACCATTAACTGCTTCTGCTTGTTAGAGTTTAGAAATGAATATTCCGGTGTGAATATTGATTTCTAGTCTTTGATTAGATCGTTCTTTAAAAATTTGGGTATGTGATAGAAAGATAGACTGAACGTTACTTTCACTGGTAACGGATCAGGCTAAGGTAAAATTTGTGAGTGACTCTTAAGAGTTTTGCGAATTTTCGGCGAATGTCGTCTTCACAGTATAACCAGATTGCTTGGGGTTATATGGTCAAGTGAAGAAGCGCATACGGTGGATGCCTTGGCAGTCAGAGGCGATGAAAGACGTGGTAGCCTGCGAAAAGCTTCGGGGAGTCGGCAAACAGACTTTGATCCGGAGATGTCTGAATGGGGGAACCCAGCCATCATAAGATGGTTATCTTGTACTGAATACATAGGTGCAAGAGGCGAACCAGGGGAACTGAAACATCTAAGTACCCTGAGGAAAAGAAATCAACCGAGATTCCCTTAGTAGTGGCGAGCGAACGGGGACTAGCCCTTAAGTGGCTTTGAGATTAGCGGAACGCTCTGGAAAGTGCGGCCATAGTGGGTGATAGCCCTGTACGCGAAAATCTCTTGGTCATGAAATCGAGTAGGACGGAGCACGAGAAACTTTGTCTGAATATGGGGGGACCATCCTCCAAGGCTAAATACTACTGACTGACCGATAGTGAACTAGTACCGTGAGGGAAAGGCGAAAAGAACCCCGGAGAGGGGAGTGAAATAGATCCTGAAACCGTATGCGTACAAGCAGTGGGAGCCCACTTTGTTGGGTGACTGCGTACCTTTTGTATAATGGGTCAGCGACTTATTTTCAGTGGCGAGCTTAACCGAATAGGGGAGGCGTAGCGAAAGCGAGTCTTAATAGGGCGTCTAGTCGCTGGGAATAGACCCGAAACCGGGCGATCTATCCATGGGCAGGTTGAAGGTTAGGTAACACTGACTGGAGGACCGAACCGACTACCGTTGAAAAGTTAGCGGATGACCTGTGGATCGGAGTGAAAGGCTAATCAAGCTCGGAGATAGCTGGTTCTCCTCGAAAGCTATTTAGGTAGCGCCTCATGTATCACTGTAGGGGGTAGAGCACTGTTTCGGCTAGGGGGTCATCCCGACTTACCAAACCGATGCAAACTCCGAATACCTACAAGTGCCGAGCATGGGAGACACACGGCGGGTGCTAACGTCCGTCGTGAAAAGGGAAACAACCCAGACCGTCAGCTAAGGTCCCAAAGTTATGGTTAAGTGGGAAACGATGTGGGAAGGCTTAGACAGCTAGGAGGTTGGCTTAGAAGCAGCCACCCTTTAAAGAAAGCGTAATAGCTCACTAGTCGAGTCGGCCTGCGCGGAAGATGTAACGGGGCTCAAACCATACACCGAAGCTACGGGTATCACGCAAGTGATGCGGTAGAGGAGCGTTCTGTAAGCCTGTGAAGGTGAGTTGAGAAGCTTGCTGGAGGTATCAGAAGTGCGAATGCTGACATGAGTAACGACAATGGGTGTGAAAAACACCCACGCCGAAAGACCAAGGTTTCCTGCGCAACGTTAATCGACGCAGGGTTAGTCGGTCCCTAAGGCGAGGCTGAAAAGCGTAGTCGATGGAAAACAGGTTAATATTCCTGTACTTCTGGTTATTGCGATGGAGGGACGGAGAAGGCTAGGCCAGCTTGGCGTTGGTTGTCCAAGTTTAAGGTGGTAGGCTGAGATCTTAGGTAAATCCGGGATCTTAAGGCCGAGAGCTGATGACGAGTTACCCTTTGGGTGACGAAGTGGTTGATGCCATGCTTCCAAGAAAAGCTTCTAAGCTTCAGGTAACCAGGAACCGTACCCCAAACCGACACAGGTGGTTGGGTAGAGAATACCAAGGCGCTTGAGAGAACTCGGGTGAAGGAACTAGGCAAAATGGCACCGTAACTTCGGGAGAAGGTGCGCCGGTGAGGGTGAAGGACTTGCTCCGTAAGCTCATGCCGGTCGAAGATACCAGGCCGCTGCGACTGTTTATTAAAAACACAGCACTCTGCAAACACGAAAGTGGACGTATAGGGTGTGACGCCTGCCCGGTGCCGGAAGGTTAATTGATGGGGTTAGCTAACGCGAAGCTCTTGATCGAAGCCCCGGTAAACGGCGGCCGTAACTATAACGGTCCTAAGGTAGCGAAATTCCTTGTCGGGTAAGTTCCGACCTGCACGAATGGCGTAACGATGGCGGCGCTGTCTCCACCCGAGACTCAGTGAAATTGAAATCGCTGTGAAGATGCAGTGTATCCGCGGCTAGACGGAAAGACCCCGTGAACCTTTACTATAGCTTTGCACTGGACTTTGAATTTGCTTGTGTAGGATAGGTGGGAGGCTTTGAAGCGTGGACGCCAGTTCGCGTGGAGCCATCCTTGAAATACCACCCTGGCAACTTTGAGGTTCTAACTCAGGTCCGTTATCCGGATCGAGGACAGTGTATGGTGGGTAGTTTGACTGGGGCGGTCTCCTCCTAAAGAGTAACGGAGGAGTACGAAGGTGCGCTCAGACCGGTCGGAAATCGGTCGTAGAGTATAAAGGCAAAAGCGCGCTTGACTGCGAGACAGACACGTCGAGCAGGTACGAAAGTAGGTCTTAGTGATCCGGTGGTTCTGTATGGAAGGGCCATCGCTCAACGGATAAAAGGTACTCCGGGGATAACAGGCTGATACCGCCCAAGAGTTCATATCGACGGCGGTGTTTGGCACCTCGATGTCGGCTCATCACATCCTGGGGCTGAAGCCGGTCCCAAGGGTATGGCTGTTCGCCATTTAAAGTGGTACGCGAGCTGGGTTTAGAACGTCGTGAGACAGTTCGGTCCCTATCTGCCGTGGACGTTTGAGATTTGAGAGGGGCTGCTCCTAGTACGAGAGGACCGGAGTGGACGAACCTCTGGTGTTCCGGTTGTCACGCCAGTGGCATTGCCGGGTAGCTATGTTCGGGAAAGATAACCGCTGAAAGCATCTAAGCGGGAAACTTGCCTCAAGATGAGATCTCACTGGAACCTTGAGTTCCCTGAAGGGCCGTCGAAGACTACGACGTTGATAGGTTGGGTGTGTAAGCGCTGTGAGGCGTTGAGCTAACCAATACTAATTGCCCGTGAGGCTTGACCATATAACACCCAAGCAATCTGAATGCTCGAAAGAGACCAGATTGCGGTGTGTGAAGACGCAATGAACCGAAAGTTCGCGATGCTCACAAACACCTGTATCACATACCCGATTTGCTGAAGCGAGGCCAACCGGTCACGAGTCAGTACCCGAATTTCTTGACGACCATAGAGCGTTGGAACCACCTGATCCCATCCCGAACTCAGAAGTGAAACGATGCATCGCCGATGGTAGTGTGGGGTTTCCCCATGTGAGAGTAGGTCATCGTCAAGATTAAATTCCGAAACCCCAATTGCGAAAGCAGTTGGGGTTTTGTTTTGCCCGCAGGAAAGTGGTTTGATCGCCAGAATCACACGGCACGCGCGCTCCAACCGTCGCTAGGACTGCCGTTGGGCAAAATCCTTCTGAAGTGACCACTCGGTTTTTGGTATGGTGCAGCTCGTTTTTTAACGGACTGATGTCATGCCCATGGATCGGCACTCAAATTATGTCAAAGAGTTGCTGTAGAAATGCCTGAACCCATCCCGATCAAAGATCACGAAAAAGAGACGCGCTTGGTCAACAAGCGGTTGATTGCCTGCGCTCTGTTCGTCTTTGCCATCAGTTGCGCGCTGGTGGTACGCCTGTACATCCTGCAAGTGGTTGAATACGACTACCACTCGACCATCTCTGAAAACAACCGCGTGCATGTCTTGCCGATCCCGCCGACAAGAGGCTTGATCTACGACCGTAATGGCGTGCTGCTCGCTGATAACCGACCCAGTTACAACCTGGTGATCACCCGCGAACGCGCCACTGATGTCAATCAGGAGCTGGACGAGGTGATCAATCTCCTGCATCTGCCCGCTGAGGATCGCACGGTTTTCGATAAGGCAATGAAGCAGTCCCGTCATCCATTTACCCCGGTGACACTGTTCTACGAACTGACGGAAGAACAGATCGCCGTGTTGGCAGTCAACGAGTTCCGTTTGCCGGGCCTCGATGTCGAGCCGCAGTTCGTTCGGCATTACCCGCTGGGGCCGCACTTCGCGCATTCAATCGGCTACGTTGGCCGGATCAACGAGAAAGAGTCCAAAACCCTCGACTCGGTGGAGTATCGCGGCACCCAATCCATCGGCAAAACCGGCATCGAACGCTTCTACGAAGCGCAGCTGCACGGCCACGTAGGCTATGAAGAAGTTGAGACCAACGCCCAGGGCCGAGTGTTGCGGGTGCTCAAGCACACCGATCCGGTCCCTGGCAAAAACATCGTGCTCAGTCTCGACGTCAAGCTGCAGGAAGCTGCCGAAGCGGCACTGGGGGATCGTCGTGGTTCGGTGGTGGCGCTTGATCCGTCCACCGGTGAGGTGCTGGCCATGGTCAGCAACCCGAGTTTCGACCCGAATCTGTTCGTCACCGGCATCAGCTCCAAGGAGTATTCGGCGCTACGCGACTCCATCGACCGACCGCTGTTCAACCGCGTGCTGCGCGGCCTGTATGCGCCGGGCTCGACCATCAAGCCGGAAGTGGCGATTGCCGGTCTCGATGCCGGCGTCGTGACCCCGCAGACCCGTGTTTTCGACCCGGGTTATTACCAACTCCCCGACTTTGATCACAAGTACCGCAACTGGAACCACAGCGGCGATGGCTGGGTGGACATGGACGCGGCGATCATGCGTTCCAACGACACCTACTTCTACGATCTGGCGCACAAGCTCGGCATCGATCGCCTGCACGACTACATGGCAATGTTTGGCCTTGGCGAAAAAGTCTCGCTGGATATGTTCGAAGAGTCGCCCGGTTTGATGCCGTCTCAGGCCTGGAAACGCGCAACACGCCGTCAGGCCTGGTTCCCGGGGGAAACGGTGATCCTCGGGATTGGGCAGGGCTACATGCAGGTTACGCCGCTACAACTGGCTCAGGCCACCGCACTGATCGCCAACAAGGGCGTATGGAATCGTCCGCACCTGGCGAAGACAGTCGATGGCGTGGCGCCGGTCGACGAGCATCCGATGCCGAATATCCTGCTGAAGAACCCGCGCGACTGGGATCAGGTCAACCACGGCATGCAGATGGTGATGCACGATGCCCGGGGTATCGCGCGCGCCGCAGCGGCCGGTGCGCAGTATCGCATTGCCGGTAAGAGCGGTACTGCGCAAGTGGTGGCGATCAAGCAGGGTGAGCGTTACAACCGTGAGAAAACCCTTGAACGGCATCGCGACAATGCCTTGTTTGTCGGCTTTGCTCCGGCAGAGCACCCGAAGATCGCCATCTCGGTGATGATCGAAAACGGTGAGGCCGGTGGCCGAGTGGCCGGCCCTGTGGTGCGGCAGATCATGGACGCCTGGTTACTGGATCAGGATGGCCACCTCAAGCCGCAATACGCGGCGCCCGCCAAGCCGCCGGGTGATCCGCACGTGTAACCTGGATCAGCTTCACAGCGCCGGCTCACATCGGCTGCGCTGTGAAGCTGTCGAGACAGACGTTTGGGCAACTGACTATTTGCAGCTGTAACCCTCGGGCATCGTGACGCTGTAGTTGCGTTGCAGGCGGTCCTGAAAATTCAGGTTCTGCAGGCCTTGCTCGACCAGAAACGCTTCGACCTTGGCGGCCTGACAGTCCTCGTTATAAGACGACGCCCGCAGCAGATACACAGTGCGTTTGCTCACCTCATCCCGGGCGGTGGCAATGAAAGTGCTCAGGGTGGTGTAGCCGATCCGCTCTGAAGTACCCACCGGGCCATAGGTCGTGTTGGGCTTACTGGTGCAGGTCAGTCGGTCATCTTTCTTTTTGGTGTTCTTGCATACGGTCGTCGTGCTGGTTGGCACTTGCCCATAGTCGGTGGCCGTATAGCGGTAAGAAACTTGCCGGCTGCCGATATCGAGACTGATGGTCATTTTGATCGTTGCATGATTCCTGGGCAGGCTGGCGTCGGTATAGACCTCCTGGAAGCCCCTGTCTTTCAGTGCGTTGACCATGTCGCGAAGATAGTAGCGGGCATTCAGTGCGTTCTCATCGGCGCTGTTGGTCGAGGTCACCAGTACGGTTGCCTTTCGGTCGAACTGATAGTCCGGATCAGGTATTGCATTGAGTGCTACGTCAAGTTGTGTGGCGCAGCCGCTGAGTGACGCTGTCAGCAATAACAGCGCGCATAACAAATAACGGGACATGACAAAGCCGCCTTGAAACTAAGGATTGAGTAAGAGTTAAACGAATGGGACTTGCGATAAACAACTCGCCGTCAGAGGAAAGTCTCAGTCTTTCTGGTATTCCAGCAGATCGCCCGGTTGGCAATCGAGCGCAGCGCAGAGCTTGTCCAGAGTTGCCATCTTCACACCTTTGACTTTGCCGTTTTTCAGCAATGACAGGTTGGCCTCGGTGATCCCGAGCAGGGCCGCTAACTCTTTCGAGCGAATTTTTTGCGTGGCCATGACAACGTCAAGGCGGACGATAATGGTCATTATGTTGTTCTATATGTATTGACTTTGCTCATCGCTGAGTACTTTTGCATCGCGCATGATAATTGAAAACGAACAGAGCAATACGCCTTTGATTATCTCGTAGGCAGAAGAGGAAGACAGGCCGATCGAGAACTGAAAAATACGATCCCCCGGCGGCAGATCGATCGACAAAGCCAGACCTTGCAAAGTCTCTACCAGCGGGTAAGCCGCCGGAGAAACGATGCACAGCACCCCCACGCGCCACAGGACTCCGATATTGCGATCGGTCCAGGTTTCGCCGCGTGACAAGCGCAAGAAAAACAACCCGGTCAGCCATAACGCGTAAGCCGACAGGACAACGGGCAGGAAATCCAGAAAAACGATCAGCGCAGTGACCATTGACGACAGCCAAGTGTCGGGATCAAGCAGCGCGCCTTCGACAAACGGGTCAAGCAATTGCGGCGAGCCTTCTGCAAAGGCATAGAGCAGGCCCGCCAGCATTTCATCTTTTTTGAAGAACCAGATCGTCGCGTTGCCGCCGACCTCCGTCACACCCAGAACCCAGACGAGAAACGCTGCCAGCAGCCCGATCCAATGCATGCGCTGCAGCGCCAATCCGTTGATGTGAGTACTCATGAAAATTCCTGGTTGTTACAATTTGGTAGCGAATTTTCGATTAAAAATTATCTAATTACAATAATTAATTTTGATTGGTTTGCCGCGGCATCCTCTTCTGCCGCGGTTTCGACCAATTATTTGTAATGGTCCGGGGAGTCGACTCGCTGGCGAGCGCGCCGAAGGCGATCCAAGTGTGAAATCAACAAATCTATCGGCAAGACCGAACCCCCTACAAAATCAGGCCCCGGGCACCGGGCAACTCATGTCACCCTCCTGACACTTCAAATATTGCTTCAGCGCCTCGACCCGCACCTTGGTCACCGCGGTCAGGCAATTGCTGTAGATCAACGGATAAACACTCCCGCCTTCGACTCCGGATGCCGAAAACTTGCACTCGGCATCGCGAAACCCGATCCACGCTCGCTGCGCACCCACCAGCAGCTTCTTACTGTCAGGGTTGTCCTTCAAACGACCGGTAATCTGCTGATACACCGTATTCAGTTCCTTGTCCGCCGCCTTGAGTTCCTGACCGGCACACTGGTTCAGGGTCGCCTGATCGCTGGCATTGGCGCAGTCGACGCTCGCGTGGGCGAGGGGGGTGAACAGAAAGGGTGTCAGGGCCAGAAGCAAGTGTGGGGACATGGGGGAATCTCACTGTGTCGGATGAAAGTGCAGTTTAGCGACTCTGGGGCTTCTATTCAGGCACGCGTAGCCGGGAGGCTTCGAGCAGGCGATCTGCGGTGGCCGCAATCTCCTCGCCGTCATGGAGCATTTCCAGCCAGTGGGCAGGAATTGCCCGAACGCCGTAATAGGCGCCGGCCACTTGTCCCACGATGGCGGCCGTGGTGTCGGCGTCATCGCCCAGGTTGGCCGCTTGCAGAATCGCTGCGGCGAAACTGTCGGTGTGATGAAAACACCACAGTGCCGCTTCCAAAGACTCGACGCAGTAGCCGCTACCACGGATTTCGTCCGCCGACTTTGTGAGGTAATCACCCCGGGTGATGGCTGCGACTTTCGCTTGAGCGAAGCTTGAGTCTGGCAGTTTGCGCAATTCTGACTTGGAGGCGCCGAGCAGGGTTTTGCTGATCACCTCGGCAAGCAATTGACAGCATTCGATGGCTTCGGGCGCGCCGTGAGTCGTCCGCGAACTGTCGGTGGCGAACTGGCGGATCAGCCGGGCATCAGGAAAGTAAAACAGCACCACCGGCACCAGGCGCATCAGTGAACCGTTGCCGGCGGTAAACGGGTCGGCAGATCCCGCAAAGGGCTGACCGGTTTGTTGATACTGCGACAGCGCCTGGCTGACCGTCGTGCCGATATCGAAACAATCACCGGTGGAGCTGAGATAGCCCCATTTCCACCAGTTCAGATAGCGCCCCATCTGGTCAGCCGCATCGAAGGTGTTTTTGCTCAGCAGACTTTCCGCCAGGCACAGCGCCATCGAAGTGTCATCCGTCCATTGCCCTGGCTTCAAGTGAAAGGGGCCGCCACCGACCATGTCCGTCAGTGGCTGGAATGAGCCCCGCGGCTTGAATTCCACCGTGGTCCCGACAGCATCGCCACAGGCAAGGCCGAGGAGAGCGCCGCGATAACGTTCGGAGAGGGATGGCTGCATGGTTCGTCCTTGTTTGTTTCCATTTCGCAGGAAAAGGTAACAGGTTCATCGGCGGAGAGCGCTGGATTCAACCAGCGGAAATGCCGCCGAATGTTTCCCCATGCTGCACAGTTGCACTGCTTTGATACAACTTCAGGTTGGACATGTGGTCATACAAGCCTACTGTTCAGAACAGGAGGTGACTTATGAAACCGGTACCCAATAGTTTCGAACGCAAAATCAAGCTGAAGGCGCCGCGTTCCTATGTCTGGCGCGCACTGGTCGATGCCGAGGCGTTTGGCCAGTGGTTTGGCGTGGCGCTGGAGGGCAGGCGGTTCATTGCCGGGGAATGGACGCAAGGGCAGGTCACCTATCCGGGTTATGAACATGTGTTGTGGAACGTGTTGGTCGAGCGGGTCGAGCCGCAGCAGTTGTTTTCGTTTCGCTGGCACCCGTACGCGGTCAACCCGAGCATCGACTATTCCCAGGAACCGACGACGCTGGTCAAGTTCGACCTGCAGGATTACGAGGACGGTACCTTGCTCAAGGTGTCTGAGTCCGGTTTTGCGCATATTCCCGACGTGCGCCAAAAGGAGGCGTACTACATGGACAGCCGTGGCTGGGAGGAACAACTGAGCCGGCTTGAACAGTTTCTCGCCGAAAGCGCCAAGACTCGCGAGCGTGACGGTGACTGACTGCGCAATCTTCGCACCCTGGTTGCAATGCTGGGCGCTGGTACCGGACGGTGAACCGATCATTACCCCGGGCAGTCGCCTGTTTCCGGTACGTTTCGGCGACACGCCGGCGATGCTCAAGGTTGCGCTGGATACAGACGAGCAATTCGGCAATCAGTTGATGACCTGGTGGGACGGTGACGGCGCCGCGCGAGTGCTGGCCCATCACGAGGAAGGTTTGTTGCTGGAACGGGCCATGGGCCGGCGTTCGCTGATGCACATGGCGCTCAACGGTGAAGACGACGAGGCCACGCGGATCATGTGCGCGACACTGGCGCGCTTGCATGCGCCGCGTTCGACGCCGCCACCGCCGCTGGTAGAGCTGACGCCGTGGTTCGCCTCGCTGCGGGTGGCCGCCGCCGAACAGGGCGGGACCTATGTCCTGAGCCTGCAAACGGCTGAAGCCTTGCTCGCTGACCCGCAGGACGTAGTGGTGCTGCACGGTGACATGCACCACGACAACGTTCTCGATTTCGGTGCACACGGCTGGCTGGCGATTGATCCCAAACGGGTCCGTGGCGAGCGTGGTTATGACTACGCGAACCTGATCTGCAATCCGGATCTGCCGACGGCTGGCGAGCCGCAGCGTTTGCGCCGTCAGCTCGAAGTGATTGTCGAGGCTTCCGGGCTTGATCGCCGACGCTTGCTGCAGTGGGTGCTGGCGTTCGCCGGGTTGTCCGCGGCGTGGTTTCTCGAAGACGACGCGCAGCAGCAGGCCGCCGGGCAGCTACAGATCGCGCGAATCGCGGCTTGCCTGCTGGATGCCTGAAGGGGGTAAGGGTTTTCGGAAGTGCCTGTATAGCGAATGTCTTACACGCGTTGGTAGCTTTTGCGACTATTGCCGATTGGATCCACGGCGTAATCTACACCCATCAACTGAGACACAGGGAGTGTTTCAGGATCACGGATGATCGACCATTAGCAAGGATCGCTGCCGACAGGGAGTCGATAATGGTCTTGGGAAAAACCCGCTTCGGCGGGTTTTTTTTCGCCTGGAGAAAAGTGCTGAAGGCTTGTGTCGAGCACCTGTAGCGAGGGGATTTATCCCCGATGGGTAGCGAAGCGACCCCAAAAAAGGGCCTGCTGCGCAGTCCATCAGGGATGAATCCCCTCACCACAGGAATCAAGCAATCAAGAGGCAATCAGCTGCCGCAGCACGTAGTGCAGGATGCCACCCGACTTGAAGTACTCCACCTCATTCAATGTATCGATGCGGCACAGCACTTCGATTTTCTCCTGCCGCCCGTCTTCACGGGTGATCACCAACGTCAGGTTCATGCGGGGCGTCAGCTCGACGCCGGTCAGGCCCTGAATATCCAGGGTTTCCTTGCCGGTGAGGTTAAGGCTCTTGCGGTTCTGATCGAGCTTGAACTGCAGCGGCAACACGCCCATGCCCACCAGGTTGGAACGGTGGATGCGCTCGAAGCTTTCAGCGATAACCGCTTTGACTCCCAGCAGGTTGGTGCCTTTTGCTGCCCAGTCACGGCTGGAGCCGGTGCCGTACTCCTGACCGGCGATCACCACCAGCGGCGTGCCCGAGGCCTGATACAGCATGGCCGCATCGTAAATCGGCATTTTCTCGCCGCTCGGGATGTAGATCGTGTTGCCACCTTCTTCGCCGCCGAGCATCTCGTTACGAATGCGGATGTTGGCGAACGTGCCGCGCATCATCACTTCGTGGTTGCCGCGCCGTGAGCCGTAGGAGTTGAAGTCCCGCGGTTCCACGCCTTTCTCGCGCAGATAGCGCCCGGCCGGGCTGTCAGCCTTGATGTTGCCCGCAGGGGAGATGTGGTCGGTGGTCACCGAATCGCCCAGCAGCGCCAGAACCCGAGCGCCTTTGACGTCAGTGATCACCGGCAACGGGCCGGAAATGTCGTCGAAAAACGGTGGATGCTGGATGTAGGTCGAATCGTCCTGCCACACATAGGTGGCGGCTTGCGGCACCTCGATCGCTTGCCATTGCTCGTCGCCGGCAAACACTTCGGCGTATTCCTTGTGGAACATCGCGGTGTTGACCTGGCTGACCGCGTCGGCGATTTCCTTGCTGCTCGGCCAGATATCCCGCAGGTACACCGGATTGCCTTGCTGGTCCTTACCCAGCGGCTCGCTGCTGATGTCGGTGCGTACGCTGCCGGCCAGGGCGTAGGCGACCACCAGCGGTGGCGAGGCCAGCCAGTTGGTCTTGACCAGCGGATGCACCCTGCCTTCGAAGTTGCGGTTGCCGGACAGCACCGACGCCACGGTGAGGTCGGCTTTCTGAATGGCTTTTTCGATCGGCTCCGGCAACGGCCCGGAGTTGCCGATACAGGTGGTGCAGCCATAACCGACCAGCGAGAACCCGAGTTGATCAAGGTATTGCGTCAGCCCCGCAGCCTTGTAGTAGTCGGTGACCACTTTCGAGCCGGGTGCCAGCGAACTCTTCACCCACGGCTTGCGGGTCAGGCCTTTCTCCACGGCTTTTTTCGCCAGCAGACCGGCCGCCATCATCACGCTCGGGTTCGAGGTGTTGGTGCACGAGGTGATCGCGGCGATCACCACTGCGCCGTTTTTCAAGCGGTAGGTGTGGCCTTCGTATTCGTACTCGGTTTCGCCGATCAGATCGGCGTTGCCCACGGCCACGCCACCACCACCCTCGCTTTCCAGGCGACCTTCTTCCTTGCTGGTGGGCTTGAATTGCAGGTCCATGAAATCACTGAAGGCCTGCGCCACATTCGGCAGGGAGACCCGGTCCTGTGGGCGTTTCGGCCCGGCGAGGCTGGCTTCGACGCTGCCCATGTCCAGCGCCAGGCTGTCGGTGAACACCGGTTCCTGGCCGGGCAGGCGCCACAGGCCCTGAGCCTTGGTGTAGGCCTCGACCAGTTTCACCACTTCGGCCGGGCGACCGGACAGGCGCAGGTATTCCAGAGTGACGTCATCGACCGGGAAGAAGCCACAGGTCGCGCCGTATTCCGGGGCCATGTTGGCGATGGTCGCGCGGTCGGCCAGTGGCAGATCGGCGAGGCCGTCACCGTAGAATTCGACGAATTTGCCGACCACACCTTTCTTGCGCAGCATCTGCGTGACGGTCAGCACCAGGTCGGTGGCGGTGATGCCTTCCTTGAGCTTGCCGGTGAGTTTGAAACCGATCACTTCCGGAATCAGCATTGACACCGGTTGGCCGAGCATCGCGGCTTCCGCCTCGATCCCGCCAACGCCCCAGCCGAGTACGCCGAGGCCATTGATCATGGTGGTGTGGGAGTCGGTGCCGACCAGGGTGTCGGGGAACGCGTAGGTGCGGCCGTCCTCATCCTTGGTCCACACCGTGCGCCCGAGGTATTCGAGGTTGACCTGGTGGCAGATCCCGGTGCCCGGTGGCACCACGCTGAAGTTGTCGAAGGCACTCTGGCCCCAACGCAGAAAAGCGTAGCGTTCACCGTTACGCTGCATCTCGATGTCGACGTTCTGTTCGAAGGCGCTCGGGGTGGCGAATTTGTCGACCATCACCGAGTGGTCGATCACCAGGTCCACCGGCGACAACGGGTTGATCCGCTGCGGGTCGCCGCCGGCCTTGGCCATCGCCGCGCGCATGGCGGCGAGGTCGACCACGGCGGGTACGCCGGTAAAGTCTTGCATCAATACCCGGGCCGGGCGGTACTGGATTTCCCGGTCGGAGCGACGCTCCTTGAGCCACGCGGCAATGGCCTTGAGGTCGGCACCGGTGACAGTTTTTTCATCTTCCCAGCGCAGCAGGTTTTCCAGCAGGACTTTCAGCGACATCGGCAACTGGTCGATATTGCCCAGGCTTTTCGCGGCATCCGGCAGGCTGAAATAGTGGTAGGTTTTTTCGTCTACTTTCAGGGTTTTAAGGGTTTTCAGGCTATCGAGGGACGGCATTACGATCACTCCTTTGAGTCCGCACGGCTACGGACTGAGGGGACGGGCAGAGCTATCAACGTAGCCCTGTTTTCAGTAGCTGGCTAATAACTGGACTCTATCGATAAGTCCAAGGTTCCGAACTCGGCTATCATGCGCCGGTTTTCGTGACAGGCTTTGCTTCACCGCAAGGCTTGAGCAGCGCGCAGGGGCCGAATGTCCGCCCTCTGCTCAGGAGTAAGAATGAACACCCTATTCATGCATTGCCGGCCAGGCTTCGAAGGCGAAGTCTGTTCGGAGATTTCCGACCTCGCCGCCCAACTCAACGTGGCCGGTTACGCCAAGGCCAAACCGGCCACCGCTTACGCCGAGTTTGTCTGCACCGAAGAAGACGGTGCCGAGCGCCTGATGCGCGGCCAACGCTTTGCCGAGCTGATTTTCCCGCGGCAATGGGCGCGTGGCGTCTTCATCGACCTGCCGGAAACCGACCGCATCAGTGTGATCCTTGAGCACATGGCGGACTTCCCGGTCTGCGGCAGCCTGTGGCTGGAAGTGGTCGACACCAACGACGGTAAAGAGCTGTCGAACTTCTGCAAGAAATTCGAAGGCCCGCTGCGCAAGGCACTGACCGGCGCCGGCAAATTGGTGGACGACGCGAACAAACCGCGCCTGCTGCTGACCTTCAAGAGTGGTCGCGAAGTGTTTCTCGGCATGGCCGATGCCGGCAACTCGGCGATGTGGCCGATGGGCATTCCGCGCCTGAAGTTTCCGCGCGAGGCACCAAGCCGTTCGACGTTGAAGCTGGAAGAGGCCTGGCACCACTTCATCCCGCGTGATCAGTGGGACGAGCGCCTGCACAGCGACATGACCGGCGTCGACCTCGGCGCCGCTCCGGGTGGCTGGACCTGGCAACTGGTCAACCGCGGCATGCTGGTCACCGCGATCGACAACGGCCCGATGGCCGAGAGCCTGATGGACACCGGGCTGGTACAGCACTTGATGGCCGACGGCTTCACCTTCAAGCCCAAGCAACCGGTGGACTGGATGGTCTGCGACATCGTCGAGAAACCGGCGCGTAACGCGGCGATGCTTGAAGAGTGGATCGGCGAGGGGCATTGCCGCGAAGCGGTGGTCAACCTCAAGTTGCCGATGAAACAGCGCTATGCCGAAGTGAAGCGCCTGCTCGAGCGCATCGCCGATGGCTTCAAGGCGCGCGGGATCAAGGTCGATATTGGCTGCAAGCAGCTGTATCACGACCGTGAAGAGGTCACGTGCCACCTGCGCCGGCATGACGTGAAGAAAAACAAATCCCGCTGAGTCACCACTAAACCCTGTGGGAATGATCTCTGCGGTGAGGGGATTTATCCCCGATGGGATGTAGCGCATTCCCAGTCTTTGGGGCCGCTTCGCGACCCGTCGGGGATAAATCCCCTCGCTACAGATGACTGAGCACCCGGCATGCGCGACAATGCCGGCCAGTTTCAGGAGTGAATCATGAGTGAAATGATCGACACGCCGGTCGACGGCACCCTCGACGCCACCGGTCTCAATTGCCCGGAACCGGTGATGATGCTGCACCAGCACATCCGTGACCTGGTGCCTGGCGGCCTGCTCAAGGTGATCGCCACCGATCCCTCGACCCGTCGCGACATTCCCAAGTTCTGCGTGTTCCTCGACCACGAACTGGTGGGCCAGCACGAAGAGGCTGGTACTTATCTGTACTGGATCCGCAAGAAACAAGCCTGACCCTCAGGCAAACGCAAAACCCAATGTGGGAGCGGGCTTGCTCGCGAAAGCGGTGTGTCAGTCACTGTAAATGTCGACTGAAACACCGCTCTCGCGAGCAAGCCCGCTCCCACTTTTTTGTACTGTGTTATTGGTTTAACCCGCGCTGCGACTCATCCGAATACGCTTGCGCGCACTGCGCGTCAGGCGAATCGACAGCATGAACGCCGCGCAGCTCAGACCAACGATCAAACCCTGCCACAAGCCACTCGGGCCACGCGGCTCGCCGAGCCAGTCGGTCAGGCCGAGGGCGTAACCCACCGGCAGGCCGATGCCCCAGTACGCGAACAGCGTCAGGATCATCGTCACCCGGGTGTCCTGATAACCGCGCAGGGCGCCGGCAGCCGTGACCTGGATTGCGTCGGAAAACTGGAACAGCGCCGAATACACAATCAGCATCGCCGCGATATGAATCACCGTCGGGTCGGCGGTGTAGATCGCCGCAATCGGCTCGCGCAGCAACAGCATCATGCTCGCCGACAGACAGGCGTAGGCCAACGCAGTGCCCATGCCCACCCCGGCGGCGAAGCGTGCTTCACGCGGTTCTTCACGGCCCAGTGCCTGGCCGACACGCACGGTCACCGCCATGCCCAGCGAATACGGAATCATGAACACCAGCGAGCTGACGTTCAGCGCAATCTGGTGCCCGGCCACCACCGTCGCGCCGAGGCTGCCGATCAGCAGGGCGATCACGGCGAAAATGCTCGACTCGGCAAATACCGCGATGCCAATCGGCAGACCGATCGCCAGCAGGCGCTTGATCACCGCCCATTGTGGCCAGTCGAAACGGCTGAAGATCTCGCTCGAACGATAAGCTGGCGCCCAGCGCTCGTAACCGGCCAGACCCAGCGCCATGACCCACATCACGATCGCCGTGGCCCAGCCGCAGCCGACGCCGCCCATGGCCGGCACGCCGAAGTGGCCATAGATGAAGATGTAGTTCAGCGGAATGTTCAGCGCCAGACCGCACAGGCCCAGCACCATCGCCGGACGGGTGCGACCGATGCCGTCACTGGTGCAGCGCAGCACATGATAGAACGCCACCGCCGGCAGGCCGCTGGCAATGCCGTGCAGGTATTGCATGCACGGGCCGATCAGCTCGGGATCGACTTTCATCAGGTGCAGCACCGGTTCGGCGGCGACCAGCATGCAAGTCGCGATCAACCCCACCACCAGCGCCAGCCACAACGCCTGACGGACGATCGGGCCGATTTCACTGTGGGTGCCGGCGCCGAAACGCTGGGCGACTTTCGGTGTGGTGGCCAGCAGGGTGCCGGTCATCAACAGAAAAACCGGGACCCAGATCGAGTTGCCCAGCGCCACCGCCGCCAGATCACGTGGCCCGACGCGGCCGGCCATCACGGCATCGACGAAGCCCATGGCGGTGGTCGCCAGTTGCGCGATGATGATCGGCAACGCCAGGGCGAGCAGGTTCCTGAACTCCAGGCGAATTCGCGCGGGGCGGGTGAGTGAGGCAGCGAGAGGTTGATCAGTAACAGAATTCACAGGCAAAGCGTCCACAGGTGTTGATGCGCAAGGCGCCGCATTCTACGCCGCTGACGTGACAGTCAGGAAAAATCCTCTGTTGCGGATTTGTAATCATCAAGGCCATCCACTGTGGCGAGGCAGCTTGCTCCCGCCGGGAAGCGAAGCGCCCTCGCCACCGTGCAGTCTGCGCTGGCTCAACGGTGGATCAGCACCTAAACTGCCGATCCCCCCAAGGAGCCCGCCATGCTGATTGTTGCCGACGAAAATATCCCGCTGCTCGATGCCTTTTTTGCCGGTTTCGGCGAGATCCGCCGGGTCCCGGGCCGCTCCATCGACCGTGCGACGGTCGAGCAGGCCGACGTGCTGCTGGTGCGTTCGGTGACCAACGTCAATCGCGCGCTGCTCGAAGGCAGCAAGGTGCGTTTCGTCGGCACGTGCACTATCGGCACCGATCATCTGGATCTCGATTATTTCAACGAGGCCGGCATCACCTGGTCCAGCGCACCCGGTTGCAACGCGCGGGGCGTGGTCGATTACGTACTCGGCAGCCTGATGACTTTGGCAGAAATTGAAGGCGTCGATCTGCCACAACGTACTTACGGCGTCATCGGTGCCGGTGAAGTCGGCGGCCGGTTGATCAAGGTCCTGAAGGGCCTGGGCTGGAATGTCAAAGTCTGCGACCCGCCACGTCAGGCGGCCGAGGGCGGCGATTACGTCAGCCTCGAGCAGATCATCGAGCAGTGCGACGTGATCAGCCTGCACACGCCGCTGACCCGTACCGGCGAAGGCGCGACCTGGCACCTGTTTGATGAGCAGCGTTTGCAACAGCTCAAACCCGGTACCTGGCTGATCAACGCCGCTCGTGGTCCGGTGGTGGATAATGCCGCGCTGCGCAAAGTGCTGCTGGCGCGCGAAGACCTGCAAGCAGTGCTCGACGTTTGGGAAGCCGAGCCTGAAGTCGATGTGGCCCTCGCCGAACTCTGCGTGCTGGCCACGCCGCACATTGCCGGCTACAGCCTTGATGGCAAACAGCGCGGTACGGCGCAGATCTATCAGGCTTATTGCGAGTTTATCGGTCAGCCGCCGAGCATCCAGCTCAGTGACCTGTTGCCGGCACCGTGGCTGTCAGAAGTGACCCTGCACGCCGACAGCGATCCGGCCTGGGCGCTAGCGATGTTGTGCCGCGGGGTGTACGACCCACGTCGCGATGACGCGGATTTTCGCCGTAGTCTTGTAGGCAATGTCGGTGAGCAGCGTGCGGCGTTCGATGTGTTGCGCAAGCAGTATCCGGTGCGACGCGAGATTGAAGGGCTGAAGGTGCGGATCAACGGGAATTCGCCGCAGTTGCAAAAGATTGTAGCGGCGCTGGGGGCGGTGGCTGTCTGAAAACCCTGTAGGAGCTGCCGAAGGCTGCGATCTTTTGATCTTGCCTTTGAAAAACAAAGTCAAAAGATCGCAGCCTTCGGCAGCTCCTACACAAAACAGAACAGAACAGAACAAAACGGCAGGCAGAAAAAACCCGGCCAAACAGGGGCCGGGTCAGGAAGACGGTGGCTATATCACTTTTGTTCGGCAGGCTTGACCAATCGCTTCTCCAGTTCGCGGCATGCTTGCTGGATCATGTCTTCAGTGATCGGTACTTCACGCCCGTCCTTATCAATAATCGAGCAACCCAGAGGTTGGCCGGGCTTGGTGCGGATCACTTGAATCTTGTCATCGCTGCTGTGTTGCAAGGACATGGCCTGTCTCCTCATCAGGTTGTGCACGTAGGTTAAAACCGCCACGTGACCAGGCTGTGACAACACCTTTGGGTCTGTCAAAAGCGGCATCTCCACTCCAACAGAAATGACCGCTCGTCTCAACCGGGACATTAGACCAATAGCAACTATGGCCTAGTCTTTGGGGGCATATTTAACCTGACTCATTGTGATTTACAGAGTTCCGCCCCATAGAAGGTTTAGGCTAGCCCTTTCACCAACACGGATGTGTACCTGAATGATCTCGAAGCTTTCTTCCCGGCACCGTCGCGCGCTGAGTCTGACCAGCCGATTTCTGGCGCCTTATCGTTGGCAAGTCTGCGCTGCGCTGCTGGCGTTGATCGTCACCGCGGCCGTCACTTTGTCGATGGGGCAGGGGATCAAATTGCTGGTCGATCGGGGCTTCATGACCCAGTCGCCGCACCAGCTGAACCAGAGCATTGGGATCTTCATGCTGATGGTGCTGGGCCTGGCGATCGGCA
Source organism: Pseudomonas sp. RSB 5.4 (assembly GCF_037126175.1). Taxonomy (NCBI): domain Bacteria; kingdom Pseudomonadati; phylum Pseudomonadota; class Gammaproteobacteria; order Pseudomonadales; family Pseudomonadaceae; genus Pseudomonas; species Pseudomonas sp. RSB 5.4. The sequence goes on along the minus strand of NZ_CP146986.1, from coordinate 2,576,744 downwards.
CGTTTGCGCGGTTTTACTGGGTGTCGTGGATCGGCGAGCGTTGTGTGGCGGATATCCGGCGCGAGGTGTTCAACCATCTGGTGTATCTGCATCCCGGTTTTTACGAGAACAACCGCAGTTCGGAGATTCAGTCACGGCTGACCGCCGACACCACATTGCTGCAATCGGTGATCGGCTCGTCACTGTCGATGTTTCTGCGCAATCTGTTGATGGTGATCGGCGGGGTGGTCCTGCTGTTCGTCACCAACCCGAAACTCACCAGCATCGTGGTGATTGCCTTGCCGTTCGTAGTCGCCCCGATTCTGATTTTCGGTCGGCGCGTGCGCAATCTGTCGCGGCTGAGCCAGGACCGGGTCGCCGATATCGGCAGCTATGTCTCCGAGACCCTCGGCCAGATCAAGACCGTGCAGGCCTACAACCATCAGGTGCAGGACGAGCAGCGTTTCGCCACGACGGTCGAGGATGCATTCGACACGGCGCGCAAACGGATTTTTCAGCGTTCCTGGATGATCACTGTGGTGATCGTGCTGGTGCTGGGCGCGGTGGCGGTGATGTTGTGGGTCGGTGGCATGGACGTGATTGCCGGGCGCATCACCGGTGGCGAACTGGCGGCTTTCGTCTTCTACAGCCTGATCGTCGGCAGTGCGATCGGCACGTTGAGCGAGGTGATCGGTGAGCTGCAACGTGCGGCGGGTGCCGCCGAGCGCATCGCTGAGTTGCTCAGTTCAAAAAACATCATCCAGCCACCGACCATCGGGCTGGTGACGTTGCCAGAACGGATCAAGGGCGAACTGCAATTGCAGAATGTGCACTTTTCCTACCCGTCGCGTCCGGACAGCTACGCCGTCAACGGCCTGAGTCTGACCATCAGGGCCGGCGAGACCCTGGCCCTTGTCGGCCCATCCGGTGCCGGCAAATCCACGGTGTATGACTTGCTGTTGCGCTTCTACGACCCGATTGAAGGCCGGATCCTGATCGACGGCGTGCCGCTGACCAGCCTCGACCCGCTGGACCTGCGCCGCAATTTCGCTCTGGTCTCGCAATCGCCCGCGCTGTTTTTCGGCAGCGTCGAAGAGAATATTCGTTACGGCAATGCTGGCGCGACACTGGAGCAGGTCAAGGAAGCGGCAAGAATTGCCCATGCTCATGACTTCATCGAGAAGATGCCCAACGGCTATCAGACCCATCTGGGGGACGCCGGCCTCGGCCTTTCCGGCGGTCAGCGCCAACGCCTGGCGATTGCCCGCGCGCTGCTGGTGGATGCGCCGATTCTCCTGCTGGACGAAGCCACCAGCGCCCTCGATGCGCAAAGCGAACATCTGATTCAGGAAGCCTTGCCCAGCCTGATGCAAAACCGCACCACGCTGGTGATCGCACATCGACTGGCCACGGTGAAAAACGCCGACCGGATCGCCGTGATGGATCAGGGCCAGTTGGTAGCGATCGGTACCCATCAGGAGCTGATCGTGAGCAATCCGCTGTATGCGCGGTTGGCGGCGCTGCAGTTCAATGATGGGCACGCCGTGGCGGTTTAGGACTGCCGCAGGCCTTTGCTGACGACAAAAAAATGCCCGCATCGATTGATGCGGGCATTTTTCATTTCAGGTAATCAGCACCTGTCATTGGTCGTCGAAATACCGCTCATGCCAATCCACCAGCGGCTGCGGCGAATTGAGTTTCTGGCCATAGATCACCGAGTACGACAGCACGTTCTGTACGTACTGGCGGGTTTCGTCGAACGGGATGCTTTCCACCCACACGTCGAAGCTCAGGTGATCGGCGCCGCGCAGCCACTGACGCACGCGGCCGGGGCCGGCGTTGTAGGCGGCGGAGGCGAGTACGCGGTTGCCGTTGAACTGGCTGTGCACCTGACTCAGGTAAGCGGCGCCGAGCTGGATGTTTTTATCAGGATCAAGCACTTGCTGTGGCGAGGCCAGCGGGATGCTGAACTTGCGTGCGGTTTCCTTGGCGGTGCCGGGCATCAACTGCATCAGACCGCTGGCGCCGACGCCGGAGCGGGCATCGTCCATAAAGGCGCTTTCCTGACGGGTGATGGCGAACACCCAGCTCGAATGCAACCCGCGAACCTTGGCTTCACGCACCAGCGTGTCGCGGTGGGCCATCGGGAAGCGGATGTCCAGGTCGTCCCAGTACTGCGCCTGGCTGATGGTGCGGATCGCCGGGAAGTACCATTTCAGGTCGTAGGCCAGTTTGGCCTGGGCGACCATTTCGTCCCGATTGAAATGGCGGCTGACGTGATACCACTCGCGACGCCCGTCGACGATCTGCCCACGGGCATGGAATTCCAGAGCACGGCGTATGCCCGGTGTATTGCGCACCTTGTTGATGGTGGCCTGGCTGAGCACAAGCGGCTTGTTCACTAGCGAATAAGGCGATTGCGAACGGTCGGCGGCGAGGAAACCGTAGAAATCGCGTTCCTTGGCCAGATTCTTGTACAGGGTCTGCGCTTCCGGGTTCTGCGGTTGCGCCAGTTCCAGGCTGCGGGCCTGCCAGTAGCGCCAGCGGTTGGTGGTCGCCAGATCCTGTGGCAGGCGACGTGTCAATTGATAGGCATCGTCCCAGCGTGCCAGGCGCAACAGCAGACGCAGGCGCCATTCGGAAACGGTGTTGTCACGCAGCTCGGGATCGTATTGGGTCATCACGTCCAGGGCGCGGCTGTCGAAACGCCGGGCCAGGGTCAGGCCGATTTCCCGGGCAATCGCGACCTTCTCGTCACGAGAGAAATGCATGCTGCTGGCGTAACCGTCGAGCAGGGCCATGGCCCTGTCCGGATCCTGACGGGCGAGGCGACGCAGGCCGAGGCTGACAATGTCGGACATCGGCTCGTCGTTCGGGGTGAAGCGCGAAGGCTGATTGAGCAGTTCAGGTTTTTGCGCTACATCGACCAGCAAACGACCGCGCGGCGCGAGGGTGGTCAGGCCGTTGACCAGGCTGTTCGCCAATGGATAGTTACGCGCCTGAGCGGCGAGTTTGGTACGTTCCCAGCGTTTCTGTTCGGTCAACTGGCCATCGGCAGCCCAGATCCCGAACAGCCCGTCACAGGCGGCCGGTTGCGATTTACCGGTCAGCCACAGTTTGTCGGCGTTGGCGTAACCCTCGGCCTTGTGGCCGCTGCTGATCTGGTACTGCGCGTTGAGGCAGTCCAGTTCGGTGAAATTGAGTTTCGGGTCGTAATACTTGACGAAAGTCGCCCAATCGCCACGGTCGGCGAGCCAGCGCAACCAGCGCAATTTCATCCAGTTGGCCTGTGGCAGGTCACCGTGTTCGGCGAGGAACTTCTCGATTTCCTCGTTACTGGCGGTCTTCAGACGTGCGGTCAGTTCGTCGTAGGCCAGGTACGGTTCCAGCGGATAATCGGCCAGGGCCTGGCTGTAGCGGAAGTATGGGCCGGTATCGCCCTTGGCCAGTGCGCGCTTGGCTTCATCGTAATACTGGCGTTGGGTGGACAGATCCACCGCCTGAGCGGATTGAGCGGCAGCGGCGGTGAGTAGCAAACAGGACAAGACACTGAAAAGGCGACTGCGCATGAGACATCCGGGCAGAGAAATCATGACAAGTGCCGACCTCGATCAGCACTGAATTGTCTGTAGCTTAGCCTTTTGCCAGCGCGCGGCGAAAGCTTTGCGGGTCTCGCAGCACAAGTTCGCAACAAATGTTGTGCAGAGTGCTTCAGCAGACAAATTGCCGGCCTGCTGAGGGCCTGAATCAGGTAGAATGCGCGCCCGGTTTTTGGAGAAGCTCATGACCCTGCTCAAATTCAGCGATGTGTCCCTTGCATTCGGCGCGATGCCGTTGTTGGACAAGGTGTCCTGGCAGATCGCCCGTGGTGAGCGGGTGTGCATCATCGGCCGCAACGGCACTGGCAAGTCCAGCATGATGAAACTGGTCAAGGGCGACCAGAAGCCCGATGACGGCTCGGTGTGGCGTGCCCCCGGTCTGAAAATCGGCGAATTGCCGCAAGAATTGCCGGTGGCCGACGAGCGGACCGTATTCGACGTGGTTGCCGAAGGCCTCGACGGCGTTGGCGCCTTGCTCGCCGAATACCATCACCTGAGCCAGAACATCGTCACCGACGCCGATCTGGACAAGCTGATGCACGTTCAGCACGACCTTGAAGCCCGTGACGGCTGGCGCTTGCAGACCCTGGTCGATAGCACCCTGAGCCGCCTGCAACTGCCGGCCGACAAGACCCTCGCCGAGTTGTCCGGCGGCTGGCGCCGTCGCGTGCTGCTGGCGCAGGCGCTGGTCTCGGAACCGGATCTGCTGCTGCTCGACGAACCGACCAACCACCTGGACATCGGTGCGATTGCCTGGCTCGAAGAAGCGCTGAAGGATTTCCAGGGCGCCGTGCTGTTCATCACGCACGACCGTTCCTTCCTGCAAAACCTGGCCACGCGCATCCTCGAACTGGATCGCGGCGGCCTGATCGACTGGAACGGCGACTACGCCAGCTTCCTCGTGCACAAAGAAGCCGCGCTGGCCGCGGAAGAAACCGCCAACGCGCTGTTCGACAAGCGTCTGGCTCAGGAAGAAGTGTGGATCCGTCAGGGCATCAAGGCCCGTCGTACCCGCAACGAAGGTCGCGTTCGCGCGCTGAAAGCCCTGCGTGTTGAGCGCAGCGAGCGTCGCGAGCGTACCGGCAAGGCGAATATCCAGCTGGAAACCGCCGACAAGTCCGGCAAGCAAGTGATGGTGCTGGAAAATGTCAGCTTCCATCACCCGGACGGCCCGTACCTGATCAAGGACTTCTCGATGGTCCTGCAGCGCGGCGACCGTATCGGCCTGCTCGGCGCCAACGGTACCGGCAAGACCACCTTGCTCAAACTGATGCTTAACGGTCTGCAACCGACCAGCGGCAAAGTGGAAGAGGGTACGCGCATCGACGTGGCCTACTTCGACCAGTTGCGCCATCAGCTGGATCTGGAAAAGACCGTGATCGACAACGTCGCCGAAGGTCGCGACTTCATCGATATCGACGGCCAGAGCCGCCACGTCCTGAGCTACCTCGGCGACTTCCTGTTCAGCCCGCAGCGTGCCCGCACGCCGGTCAAGGCGCTGTCCGGTGGCGAGCGTGCGCGCTTGCTGCTGGCCAAACTGTTCAGCAAACCGGCAAACCTGCTGGTACTCGATGAACCGACCAACGACCTCGACGTGGAAACCCTCGAACTGCTCGAAGAAGTGCTGCTGACCTTCAACGGCACTGTGCTGATGGTCAGTCACGACCGGGCATTCCTCGACAACGTGGTCACCAGCACCCTGGTCTTCGAAGGTGAAGGCAAGGTGCGTGAATACGTCGGTGGCTATCAGGACTGGATCCGTCAGGGCGGTTCGCCGCGCCTGCTGGGCGTGACCGAGAGCAAGTCGGGCAAGGCTGACCTCAACTCGGCGGTGGTCACCGCTGAGCCTGCACCGGTGGCCGTACCTGCTGCGGCACCGGCGGCCAAGAAAAAGCTGAGCTACAAGCTGCAGCGCGAGCTGGAAGCATTGCCGGGCGACATCGATGCCAAGGAGCAGCAGATCGCGGCCGTCGAAGCCGAAATGGCTGAAGCCGGCTTCTATCAGCGTCCGCCGGCAGAAACGGCCAAGGTGATTGCTTCGCTGGAGCAGTTGCAGGCTGAGCTGGATGCGCTGGTGGAGCGTTGGGCCGAGCTGGATGCCTGATTGATCCGGCCATGAAAAAGCCCGGCGTTCAGTGATGAGCGCCGGGCTTTTCATATACGGGTATCGGTGAAGATTCAATGTGGGAGCGGGCTTGCTCGCGAAAGCGATGTGTCAGGCAACATCAATGTTGAATTTAACGACGCCTTCGCGAGCAAGCCCGCTCCCACAGGTTTTTATGTTTCAGCGCTTGATCAGGTGCACCGCCAGCACGTCGCAAGGGGCGCCATGCAGCACGTCGTTGGCGGTGGAGCCGAGCAGCAGCGCCAGACCATGGCGGCCATGGCTGCCGACCACGATCAGGTCGCACAGTTGCTCCTTGGCGAAGTGATGGATTTCCTGGCGTGGCTGGCCGTAGGTCAGGTGGCAATTGGCGCCTTCCAGCTCGGGGTATTTGCGCTTGAGCGTATCAAGGCGTTGCTTGGCCTGATCGAACTGCTGCTGTTGCAGTTGTGACAGATCCATCGGCACGTCGCCGCCAAACGCCATTGCCATCGGTTCGACGATATGCACCAGCGACAGCTTGGCGCCATTGCTCGTCGACAGCTCTCGGGCGCGGTGAATCACAGGGTCGCACTCTTCGGTCAGGTCTACGGCGACCAGGATATGGGTGTAGGGCATGAGGTGCTCCTCGTGACGGTTCAATATTGTTAAGTATGGCTGGTTTCAAGCGCATTGGTTCCAAAGTGACACAATGCGCTCACCTATAAGTCGGGAGTAGAGATATGACGGTCTGGTTGGTGGTGTCAATCCTGCTGGTGGTGCTGAGTCCACTGGCATGGTTGCGCCCATCGCGCGTGCAGAGCGGCCGGATGGCCCTGCGCATGGAGGCTCGGCGCATCGGACTGGCCATGCAGTTAGCGCCTCAGGAGTGGCCGCACTGGCTGTCTCAGGAGCCGCCCAACCCGTGTGCGCAATATCATCGGCCACGGCGTGGCAGTCAGCCGGCGTGCTGGACCTACTGGCAGAAATCGCCGGGCGTGTGGGTCAATCAGTGGCAGGAAGTCTGCGAAGACCGATTGTTGCTCAATCATTTCGAAAAGTTGCCGGGCAACGTGTTCAAGGTCGAGGCCGACAAGCAGATGATCGCTTTGTACTGGGGGGAGAAGGGCGAAGCCACGGTTCTGCAGGATATCGATGCGACTCTGAAAGCACTGGCATGACTCGCGGACTTTTCCCACTGCAAGGGTGGGGAGCGTCCGGCAGACGAGCAATAAAAAGCCCGACATGATTCATCGGGCGGGGTGGCCAGGCAGGCCGGTAACTGTTTTTGTCGCTGACTCGGCTTTTTGCAGTCAGCGGATATCCCTGTAGTCCAGCCAGCGTAGCCTTTTAAACAGGGTTCGTTGCGAATTAGGGCGACTTTTCTAACTATTGATTCTATGAATGGCTTTGCATGCAGAGGCGTATTGCAGCTCTGCGTGCGACGGAAGTGACCGCAAAGTCGCATTTCCACCCGTATTTTGGGCGATTGACAATTGTTGGAAATTCCGTGAAGGTGACGTACCCAAATCAAACGGGCGTATGAATTGAGCGTTTGTCTTACAGACTGCTCCTACAGAATCCCGACTATCGCGTTGGCGGGTGTGCCGGGTGGATTGGCGTCAGCATCGACGAAAAAGCGTCCTGCCGAGCCATTTACCTGCGTCCGACGTGTACTGTTCAGCTTCCATATCGTGGAGATCAGTTGATGATTTACGAAGGTAAAGCCATCACGGTTAAAGCTCTTGAAAGTGGCATCGTCGAATTGAAATTCGACCTCAAGGGTGAGTCCGTCAACAAGTTCAACCGTCTTACCCTGAACGAACTGCGTCAGGCCGTGGACACCATCAAGGCAGATGCTTCGATCAAGGGCGTGATCGTCAGCAGTGGCAAGGACGTATTCATCGTCGGCGCCGACATCACCGAATTTGTCGACAACTTCAAGCTGCCGGATGCCGAGCTGGTTGCTGGCAATCTCGAAGCCAACAAGATCTTCAGCGATTTCGAAGACCTCAACGTTCCGACCGTGGCCGCGATCAACGGCATCGCTCTGGGTGGCGGTCTGGAAATGTGCCTGGCGGCGGACTACCGCGTCATGTCGACCAAGGCCAAGATCGGTCTGCCGGAAGTCAAACTGGGCATCTACCCAGGCTTCGGCGGTACCGTGCGTCTGCCACGTCTGATCGGCGTCGATAACGCCATCGAGTGGATTGCCGCCGGCAAGGAAAACCGTCCTGAAGACGCGCTGAAAGTCAGCGCCGTCGACGCCGTGGTTGCTCCAGAGAAGCTGCAGGAAGCTGCCCTTGAACTGATCAAGCGCGCCATCTCCGGCGAGTTCGATTACAAGGCCAAGCGTCAGCCGAAGCTGGAAAAGCTCAAGCTCAACGCCATTGAACAAATGATGGCTTTCGAAACCGCCAAAGGTTTCGTGGCCGGTCAGGCTGGCCCGAACTACCCGGCGCCGGTCGAAGCGATCAAGACTATCCAGAAAGCCGCGAACTTCGGTCGTGACAAGGCGCTGGAAGTCGAAGCAGCAGGTTTCGTCAAACTGGCCAAGACCTCTGCCGCGCAGAGCTTGATCGGTCTGTTCCTGAACGATCAGGAGCTGAAGAAAAAGGCCAAGGCCTACGACGAAATCGCCAAGGACGTGAAGCAGGCTGCCGTACTGGGCGCCGGCATCATGGGTGGCGGCATCGCCTATCAGTCGGCCTCCAAAGGTACGCCGATCCTGATGAAGGATATCAACGAGCACGGTATCGAGCAGGGTCTGGCCGAAGCCGCCAAACTGCTGGTTGGCCGCGTTGATAAAGGCCGCATGACTGCTGCGAAAATGGCTGAAGTGCTCAACGGCATTCGTCCGACCCTGTCTTACGGCGACTTCGGTCACGTCGACCTGGTTGTAGAAGCCGTGGTCGAGAACCCGAAGGTCAAGCAAGCGGTACTGGCTGAAGTCGAAGACAAGGTCAAAGAGGACACCATCCTCGCGTCCAACACCTCGACCATTTCCATCAGCCTGCTGGCCAAGGCCCTCAAGCGTCCGGAAAACTTCGTCGGCATGCACTTCTTCAACCCGGTGCACATGATGCCGCTGGTGGAAGTGATCCGTGGCGAGAAGTCCAGCGAGCTGGCGATTGCCACCACCGTTGCCTACGCCAAGAAAATGGGCAAGAACCCGATCGTCGTCAACGACTGCCCGGGCTTCCTGGTCAACCGCGTTCTGTTCCCGTACTTCGGCGGTTTCGCCAAGCTGGTCAGCGCTGGCGTGGATTTCGTCCGTATCGACAAGGTTATGGAAAAATTCGGCTGGCCAATGGGCCCGGCGTACCTGATGGACGTGGTCGGCATCGACACCGGTCACCACGGTCGTGACGTGATGGCTGAAGGTTTCCCGGATCGCATGAAGGATGACCGTCGTTCGGCCATCGACGTGCTGTACGAAGCTAAACGCCTGGGACAGAAGAACGGCAAGGGCTTCTACGCCTACGAGGCCGACAAGAAAGGCAAGCAGAAGAAAGTCGCCGATCCGTCGGTACTCGAAGTGCTCAAGCCGATCGTTTACGAGCAGCGCGAAGTCACTGACGAAGACATCATCAACTGGATGATGATCCCGCTGTGCCTGGAAACCGTGCGCTGCCTGGAAGACGGCATCGTTGAAACTGCTGCCGAAGCCGACATGGGTCTGGTCTACGGTATCGGTTTCCCTCCATTCCGTGGCGGTGCGCTGCGCTACATCGATTCGATCGGTGTTGCCGAGTTCGTTGCCCTGGCTGACCAGTACGCTGATTTGGGCGCGCTGTACCACCCGACCGCGAAGCTGCGCGAAATGGCCAAAAACGGCCAGAGCTTCTTCGGTTAAGCGCCCCCAACTAGAGTGAGAGTGAACTTATGAGCTTGAATCCTAGAGACGTCGTGATTGTCGACTTCGGTCGTACGCCGATGGGCCGCTCCAAGGGCGGCATGCACCGCAACACCCGTGCCGAAGACATGTCGGCACACCTGATCAGCAAACTGCTGGAACGCAACGCCAAGGTCGATCCTGCTGAAGTCGAGGACGTGATCTGGGGCTGTGTAAACCAGACCCTGGAGCAGGGCTGGAACATCGCACGCATGGCGTCGCTGATGACCCAGATCCCGCACACCTCGGCCGGCCAGACCGTCAGCCGCCTGTGCGGCTCGTCGATGAGTGCTCTGCACACGGCGGCGCAAGCGATCATGACCGGCAACGGTGACGTATTCGTGGTTGGTGGCGTCGAGCATATGGGCCACGTGAGCATGATGCACGGTGTTGATCCGAACCCGCATATGTCGCTGTACGCGGCGAAAGCCTCGGGCATGATGGGTCTGACTGCAGAAATGCTCGGCAAGATGCATGGCATCACTCGTGAGCAGCAGGACGCCTTTGGCGTGCGCTCCCACCAGCTCGCCCATAAAGCGACTGTGGAAGGCAAGTTCAAAGACGAAATCATCCCGATGCAGGGCTACGACGAAAACGGCTTCCTGAAGCTGTACGACTACGACGAAACCATTCGTCCGGAAACCACTCTGGAAAGTCTGGCGGCCCTCAAGCCTGCCTTCAATCCAAAGGGCGGCACCGTGACTGCCGGTACTTCGTCGCAGATCACCGATGGTGCTTCTTGCATGATCGTGATGTCGGCGCAGCGTGCGCAGGATCTGGGGATCCAGCCGATGGCCGTGATCCGTTCGATGGCAGTGGCGGGTGTGGATCCGGCGATCATGGGCTATGGTCCAGTTCCGGCTACACAAAAAGCCCTGAAGCGTGCGGGCCTTGGCATCAACGATATCGACTTCTTTGAGCTCAACGAAGCTTTCGCTGCACAGGCCCTGCCAGTGCTGAAAGATCTGAAAGTGCTCGACAAGATGAACGAGAAGGTTAACCTGCACGGCGGCGCGATCGCCCTGGGTCACCCGTTCGGTTGCTCCGGTGCCCGTATTTCCGGCACCTTGCTGAACGTGATGAAGCAGAATGGCGGCACCTTCGGGGTGGCTACCATGTGCATTGGTCTCGGCCAAGGCATCTCCACCGTCTTCGAACGCGTTTAAGCGTCTCGTCGATGGAAGCCGGGGCCAAGTGCCCCGGTTTTTGTTTTTGCGGATTTATTTTTGTATTTATTTTGAAAAAATTTGAGTGAGGGCCGAAGCATGCCGATACAACCTGGGCTCTACCAACATTACAAGGGGCCGCAGTACCGCGTATTCAGTGTTGCGCGGCATTCCGAGACCGAAGAAGAAGTGGTGTTTTACCAAGCCCTGTATGGCGATTACGGCTTTTGGGTGCGCCCTTTGAGCATGTTCGTCGAGTCGGTCGAGGTTGACGGCGAGCAAGTGCCACGCTTTGCTTTGGTGCAAGCCGAACCGAGCCTTTTTTCCAAGGCATAAGGCGAGTGCGCACAGAACCCTGTGCTTGACCTCACCTTGTTGCCACTATATATAGCGGTGCCGCGTCAGGCGCCAACCGCCTTTCACTTCTAGAATTCAGGAATTTTCTGATCCATGGGCAAATCGCTGGTCATTGTGGAATCCCCGGCTAAGGCCAAGACCATCAACAAGTATCTGGGCAACCAATACGTGGTGAAGTCGAGTATCGGCCATATCCGAGACCTGCCCACCAGCGGTTCGGCTAGCGCCAGCAAAGAGCCAGCCGCCAAGCGCGGCAAGGCTGCCGCGGGCGAAGGGCCGGTGCTCACACCGAAAGAGAAAGCGCGCAAGCAACTGGTCTCGCGCATGGGTGTCGATCCCGATCATGGCTGGAAAGCCCAGTACGAGATCCTCCCGGGTAAAGAGAAGGTCATCGAAGAGCTGCGCCGGCTCGCCAAGGATGCTGACACCATCTATCTCGCAACCGACTTGGATCGCGAGGGGGAAGCCATTGCCTGGCACCTGCGCGAAGCCATCGGTGGTGACGACAGCCGCTACAAGCGCGTGGTGTTCAACGAAATCACCAAGAAGGCGATTCAGGAAGCCTTCTCCGAGCCGGGCGAGCTGGACATCGATCGTGTAAATGCCCAACAGGCGCGTCGTTTCCTCGACCGCGTTGTGGGTTACATGGTCTCGCCGCTGCTGTGGGCCAAAATCGCCCGTGGCCTGTCGGCCGGTCGGGTGCAATCGGTTGCCGTGAAGCTGGTGGTCGAGCGTGAGCGCGAGATTCGCGCATTCAACCCGGAAGAATACTGGGAAGTGCACGCTGATCTCGGCACCGCCAAAGGCTCGACCGTACGTTTTGAAGTGGCGCGCGAGAAGGGTGAAGCCTTCAAACCGCTCAACGAAGCCCAGGCCACGGCCGCGCTGGAGAAGCTCAAGTCTTCCAGCTACAGCATCGTCAAGCGCGAAGACAAACCGACCAGCAGCAAGCCGTCGGCGCCGTTCATCACGTCAACCCTGCAGCAGGCCGCGAGCAACCGCCTGGGCTTCGGCGTGAAGAAAACCATGATGATGGCCCAGCGCTTATATGAAGCCGGCTACATCACTTATATGCGTACCGACTCGACCAATCTTTCGGCTGATGCCGTGGCAATGGCGCGCACTTACATCGAAGACGAGTTCGGCAAGAAGTACCTGCCGGAAACGCCGAACGTCTACAGCAGCAAGGAAGGCGCACAAGAGGCTCACGAAGCGATTCGTCCGTCTGACGCCAACACCACGCCGAGCAAACTTGCGGGCATGGAGCGTGACGCAGAGCGCCTCTACGAGCTGATCTGGCGCCAGTTCCTCGCCTGCCAGATGCTGCCTGCGCAGTACCTGTCGACCACCGTCAGTGTCGCCGCTGGGGATTTCGAGCTGCGCGCCAAGGGCCGTATCCTGAAGTTCGACGGCTACACCCGCGTCATGCCGCAGATCGCCAAGCCTGGCGATGACGATGTTCTGCCGGACATGGCGCAGGGCGACGTGATGAAGCTGATCAAGCTTGATCCATCGCAGCACTTCACCAAGCCGCCGGCCCGTTACTCGGAAGCCAGTCTGGTGAAAGAAATGGAAAAACGCGGCATCGGTCGTCCTTCGACCTACGCGGCGATCATTTCGACCATTCAGGATCGCGGCTACGTGACCCTGCACAACCGTCGTTTCTATTCGGAAAAGATGGGCGACATCGTCACCGAGCGTCTGTCGGAGAGCTTCTCGAATCTCATGGACTACGGCTTCACCGCCGGCATGGAAGAGAACCTCGATGACGTGGCTCAGGGCGAGCGCGACTGGAAAAACGTGCTGGACGAGTTCTACGGCGACTTCAAGAAGAAGCTCGAAGTGGCCGAGAACCCGGACAACGGCATGCGTGCCAACCAGCCGGTCATGACTGATATTCCGTGCACCACGTGCGGTCGTCCGATGCAGATTCGTACCGCATCGACTGGCGTGTTCCTCGGTTGCTCGGGTTACAGCCTGCCACCGAAAGAGCGCTGCAAGGCCACCGTCAACCTGGTTCCGGGCGACGAGATTGCGGCGGACGACGAGGGTGAATCGGAGTCGCTGGTGCTGCGCGGCAAGCATCGCTGCCCGATCTGCAGCACGGCGATGGACGCTTACCTGCTCGACGAGAAGCGCAAGCTGCACATCTGCGGTAACAACCCGGATTGCGCCGGCTACGAAATCGAAGAGGGCAACTACCGTATCAAGGGCTACGAAGGTCCGAGCCTGGAATGCGACAAGTGCGGCAGCGAGATGCAGCTCAAGACCGGCCGCTTCGGCAAGTTCTTCGGTTGCACCAATCCGACCTGCAAGAACACCCGCAAACTGCTCAAGAGCGGTGATGCGGCGCCGCCGAAGATGGATCCGGTGAAGATGCCTGAGTTGAAATGCGAAAAGGTCAACGACACCTACATCCTGCGCGACGGTGCTTCCGGTCTGTTCCTGGCGGCCAGCCAGTTCCCGAAAAACCGCGAGACTCGTGCTCCGCTGGTGATCGAGATTCTGCCGCACAAGGACGAGATCGATCCGAAGTACCATTTCCTCTGCGAAGCACCGCAGAAGGATCCTGATGGTCTGCCAGCGGTCATCCGTTACAGCCGCAAGACCAAGGAGCAATACGTGCAGACCGAGGTCGACGGCAAGCCTACCGGCTGGAAGGCTTATTACGACGGTGGCAAGTGGACTGTTGAAGACAAGCGCACGAAAGCCAAGGCCGAGTAAGCGTTAGCCTGATACACCAAAGGCCGCATGATGACCCTCGGGTTTTCATGCGGCCTTTTTGTTTTGTGCTTGCGGTCGGATCCGTTGATCCATGACACTGTCGGGTCTGTGTGACGCAATTATTTCGCTGTGGAGACTGCCGGCATGGCGCACGAACTCTATACCCGCACCAATCAGAAGATCTATTTCGCCGGCCTGTCGCTGGACGCTCTGGCTCGCGCCGAAGAGGGGCGGGCGATGAATTCGTTGGCGTTGATTCAAGCTGGGCGTGAATCGGCGTTGTTTCACCTCTATGGCGCGCTTCTGGGGCTGTGCCATGAGATTGCCGGTTTCTACCGTCTGCCTCAGGCCAATGCGTCGCGAGCGGAAGCGTTGCTGACTCGCGAAGTCCTGGAATCGATTGCGATCCCTGAGCTGGCCGAGATGATCGAGTTGGCGGGCAATCCTGAAACCTGGCTGGCGAAACTGCTGGCGGCGCACTCGGCGTTGTTTCAGCCGCCACGGGTGCCACACAAGCCCAAGGGTGATGTGACACAGCCATTGATTCAGGCCGTTAATCTGGATGAAGAAGAGACGCCGCAAGAGTTGAGTCGCGAAGAGCTGGAGAGTTGGCGGCAGAACCTCAAAGGTCTGGCCATTCGTTTTCGCGAAGGCTTGAACGAATGCTGAGGACAATTGACACGGTGGCAATCTGAAACATGCTGCTGGTCAAGATACCGAGCGAAGCCTGAATGATGTCTATATAATCCCTGCCTTTCGTGGAGAACAGACCTATATGCCAACGTCCTTTCTAGAAATTGTCGAGTTACCAGACGGCCGAATCGAACTGCGCAGGGCTGAGGACGAGGGGTCTCTGGTGACGCTGGATTTCTCCGAGGATGCCAAGGCGTTCCTGCAAGGCCAGCACGTGGAAATCGCCAAGGCGATGTTGAGCGTCGGCGTGCAGATGGCCGGTCGTATGGTTGAAGGCGAATTTGATAAGGAAGAAGGGCCGCGGGTTCTTCACTGAGCCCCGCCTGTCGGCGTTTGCTGTTACCGCATCAGATCGGCTTCTCTGTCCTTGGAGAAGCCATGCGCTTCACACAGCGCGTGTCACAAGTGAATCAACCCAATCGAATATTCAGACTCTGAGCGTCGCCCGTGCGCGCAGCGCTGATCAACTGCTGCCGTGAGCTTGTGTTCAACGGGTTGAGCCAGGTCACCACCGTGTGGCTACGACCCAGACGCAGTGCTTCGCAGGCCAGTTGCTGGGCGCTTTGCGCGCCACGTGGTTGCAGCAGCAGAATGCGTTCACGGTTCAGGCCGGCCTCGCGCAGCCAGGTCTGGGTCAGGCTGGCAGGAGGGGCAATCAGCGTCAGCCAGCGCGCGTCCTGATCTTCGCTCAGTTCGCGCAGGATCGGGGCTAGCAGGTTCAGGCAGTTCCCGGCTGCACCGCGCAGTGACAGCTCGCTGAATACTTCCGGTTCGGCAATCCATGGGCGCTCGACCACATCTTTCAGGATCGGCGCCATCGGTTGTGCCAGAAACACTTCGAATAACGGCAGTTGTGTTTGCTGAGGTGTGTGTGGGAACTGCATAAAGCCTCCTTTAGCGGCGGATTACGCCGACACTCAAGCCTTCGATCACCAGTTCCTGATCTTTCAGGTCGACTTCGATAGGGGCGAACTCGGGGTTTTCGGCAATCAGCCAGACTTTGCTGCCTTCGCGCTTGAAGCGCTTGACGGTGACTTCGTCGCCGATTCGCGCAACCACGACCTGACCATTGCGTGCTTCGCGGGTGGTGTGAACCGCCAGCAGGTCACCGTCGAAAATACCGATGTCCTTCATGCTCATGCCGTGTACGCGCAGCAGGTAATCAGCGCGAGGGTGGAAGAACGCAGGGTTGATATTGCAGGACTCTTCGATGTGCTGCTGGGCAAGGATCGGTGCACCAGCGGCGACCCGGCCAATGATCGGCAGGGTAGAGTCGTCAGCCTTGGCTTCAAACCCGGGAATGCGAATGCCGCGGGAGGCGCCCGGGGTCATCTCGATCGCACCCTTGCGGGCCAGGGCCTTGAGGTGTTCTTCCGCCGCGTTGGGCGACTTGAATCCCAGTTCCTGAGCGATTTCCGCGCGGGTTGGCGGGTAGCCGTTGTCTTCGAGGCAGCGTTTGATAAAGGCCAGAATCTCGGCTTGGCGTGGCGTCAGCTTTAGCATATTGATCGCTCTGTCTTTTTATACAGTGACTGGGATTATATACAGTGAAGCGGTCTTGGCAATGCCCGTTTTTTTGCAGGCCGCCGGACGGTCGGCAGCCGTGCTTATTAAAGGAGCGGTCCAGTGTGGTTAAATAGCTGACCGACCATTCCCAAAACGGACTGGCAGGCTTGACAAGGCACAGGCTGAAACGTATGTTTCAAACAAGTGTTTGTCAGGCGGAGTAGCCATGGCCCAGTCGGAAACCGTTGAACGCATTCTTGATGCTGCCGAGCAGTTGTTCGCGGAGAAAGGTTTCGCGGAAACCTCATTGCGTTTGATCACCAGCAAAGCCGGAGTAAACCTGGCGGCGGTGAACTATCATTTCGGCTCCAAGAAAGCGCTGATCCAGGCGGTTTTCTCGCGCTTCCTCGGGCCGTTCTGCATCAGCCTCGATAAGGAGCTGGAGCGTCGCCAGGCCAAGCCTGATAACAAGCCGACCCTTGAAGAACTGCTGGAAATTCTCGTCGAACAGGCGCTCGTGGTGCAGCCACGCAGCGGTAACGATCTGTCGATCTTCATGCGTTTGCTCGGCCTGGCGTTCAGCCAGAGCCAAGGCCACTTGCGTCGCTATCTGGAAGACATGTACGGCAAGGTGTTCCGCCGCTACATGCTGCTGGTCAATGAAGCAGCTCCACGCATTCCACCTATCGAACTGTTCTGGCGCGTGCACTTCATGCTCGGCGCTGCGGCGTTCAGCATGTCCGGGATCAAGGCCTTGCGTGCGATTGCCGAGACCGATTTCGGCGTCAACACCTCGATTGAACAGGTGATGCGTCTGATGGTGCCGTTCCTTGCCGCCGGCATGCGTGCCGAAACCGGTGTCACCGACCCGGCCATGGCGACTGCGCAACTTCGTCCGCGCAGCAAATCGACCCCGGTAGCCGCCAAGGTTTAACCGCACACGGGTGGGCGCGGCAGTTTACATCCGCTAAGCTAGCCGCCCATGCCGACTCTCGTTCTGAACCCGTTTCCTATCGACATCGCCAACCTGCCGGGCAACGCTCTCGGTGGCGATGTCGTGCGAATCGGGTTTTTCGTTTTCAAGGAATCTCTATGACTGCTGGCCTGCAAGGCTCGTTGATGGTGGACGTCGCCGGTACCTGGCTGACGGCCGAGGATCGCCAATTGTTGCGTCAGCCCGAAGTGGGCGGCCTGATCATTTTTGCCCGCAACATCGAGCATCCGCGCCAGGTGCGTGAGTTGAGCGCCGCCATCCGCGCCATTCGCCCGGATCTGCTGCTGGCGGTCGACCAGGAGGGCGGTCGCGTGCAGCGTCTGCGTCAGGGCTTCGTGCGCCTGCCGGCGATGCGCGCCATTGCCGACAACCCGAACGCCGAATACCTCGCCGAACAATGCGGCTGGATCATGGCTACCGAAGTGCTGGCGGTCGGCCTCGATCTGAGTTTCGCCCCGGTGCTGGATCTGGATTACCAGCGCAGCGCCGTGGTCGGCACGCGTTCGTTCGAAGGGGATCCCGAGCGCGCAGCGTTGCTCGCCGGCGCCTTCATCCGCGGCATGAACAGCGCGGGCATGGCGGCTACCGGCAAGCATTTCCCCGGTCACGGTTGGGCCGAAGCCGACTCCCACGTCGCGATCCCGAATGACGAGCGCAGTCTCGACGAGATCCGCGCCAACGACCTCGTACCGTTCGCCAGACTCAGCAAGCAACTCGCTGCGGTCATGCCGGCGCACGTCATTTATCCGCAAGTCGATTCGCAGCCGGCCGGGTTCTCCCGCCGTTGGTTGCAGGACATCCTGCGCGGCGAGTTGCAGTTCGACGGCGTGATTTTCAGCGACGACCTGTCGATGGCCGGCGCCCACGTGGTCGGCGACGCCGCCAGTCGCATTGAAGCCGCGCTCAGCGCCGGTTGCGACATGGGCCTGGTGTGCAACGACCGCGCTGCGGCCGAACTGGCCCTGAGTGCTGCGCAACGGATGAAGGTCAAGCCGTCCGCACGCATTGCGCGGATGCGCGGGCAGGCGGTCGCCAGCACCGACTACCGTCAGGATCCGCGCTGGCTCACCGCCATCGGCGCGCTAAAAGACGCTCAATTGATCGATTAAGGACTCTTCGTTATGACGGTTTACGCAATCATCGGTGGCACCGGCCTGACCCAGCTCGAAGGCTTGAGCATTCGTCAGTCGTTGGCGGTGGACACCCCTTACGGTGCGCCTTCGGCCGAGGTGCAAATCGGCGAGTACGCCGGCAAGGAAGTGCTGTTCCTCGCCCGTCACGGCCATCCGCACCGTTTCCCGCCGCACAAGGTCAACTACCGCGCCAACCTGTGGGCGCTGAAGCAGGCCGGCGCCGAGGCGATCATTGCGGTCAATGCGGTGGGCGGGATTCATCCGGCGATGGGTACCGGCCATTTCTGCGTGCCGCATCAGATCGTTGATTACACCAGTGGCCGCGAACACACGTTTTTCGCCGATGATCTGGAGCACGTCACCCATATCGATTTCAGCTTCCCTTACAGTGAGCCGCTGCGTCAGCAATTGACCGCCGCGCTGGCTGCCGAAGGCTGCGAATACAGCGATCAGGGGGTGTACGCCTGCACCCAGGGCCCGCGTCTGGAAACCGTGGCGGAGATCGTGCGTCTGGAGCGTGACGGTTGCGACATCGTCGGCATGACCGGCATGCCGGAAGCGGCATTGGCCCGTGAGCTGGATCTGGATTACGCCTGCCTGTCGCTGGTGGTGAACCCGGCAGCAGGCAAGACCACGGCGGTGATTACCATGGCCGAAATCGAGCAGGCGCTGCATGACGGGATGGGCAAGGTGAAATCGACGTTGGCGCGGGTGTTGGCCAGCTAAGGACTGTCCATGAGCATTTTCATCGAGCGGCTTAAAGGGCTGGCATGGACTGACGCATTCAGTAGCAAGGCGTTGGCCAAGGCCCGCGCTTATGCTGCCGATGATCGGGTAGAGATCATCGAGATCGATGACAGGAAGATCGAGGCGTTCTGCGTCGGTTCGGAAACTCAGGCGTATGAACAAAGCATCTACCTGTCCGAAGATCGCCTGGGATCGGTTAAGTTGCGTTGCTTGTGCACCTGCCCCGTCGTGATTGATTGCAAGCACTGCGCGGCGGTGCTCTATCACCTGCAGGGCATTGACGACGATACGTCCGAAAGTGACGCACAGATCCCCTTGGGTCGGGCGCTCGAGCATTGGCTTTCGACAGTCCCCGTCCCGGCCAGGCCCGTCGACGAAGGGGCGCAAACCGCGGGCACGCGCCTGTTTTACAAACTCAAACCCACGTCTGCGAACGGCAAGTGGCTGCTCGATATTTTCAAGGTCTATCAGCTCAAGAGCGGCGAGTTACGCGAAGTAAAACCGGTGTATTCGCTGTCGGACATGCTCATGCGTCAGCCCGGTTATCTGTCCGAACTGGATCTGCGCGTCGCCAGGCTGTTGGTCGCCATGCATTCCCATCACGCCTATTACAGCGGCTATCCGCTGGAAGGCAGCAGTGGCGCGGAACTGCTGGAAATGCTCCTGCGCACCTCGCGCCTGTTCCTCGACTTCGAAAACTTGCAGCCACTGACGCCGGGCGCGAAACGCATGGGTCTGTTCTCTTGGGCCGAGCAGGCCGACGGTGGGTTCCGCGCCCAGTGGAGCAGTGCCGAGGCTGCGCAGGAAACCGTGCTGGCGCTGGAGCCGCTTTATTACCTCGATCGTGAGCAGCGACAGGTGGGCCCTCTGTTCAGTGAGCTGGAAGAAAAACTGGCCTGCCATTTGACCCTCGCCCCAGACATCCCCGCGCGTCAGGCCATGCAGTTCAGCCATCGCATGAGCGCGATGACCAAAATCCCGCCGCCGCACAAACTCACCGAACGAATCATCGATGACGTGTTTCCGCAGCCGCAACTGACCTTGGTCAGCGGCCGGGAGCGTTCGCGCTGGGAATACGTTCTGGAGCACCGCGCCGCTCTGGTGTTTACCTACAACGGTCATCCGGCGGTGGATCGTCATCCGGAAGTGATGGTCCTCAATGGCACTGAAACCCAGCGCATTCGGCGCCAGCCTGCGATGGAAAAGAAGCTGCGCCAGAGCCTGCAAAAGCACGGCTTCAAAAAAGCCACGCGCAAGAGCGCTATGGATCGCCCCGGCGAGATGTTCACTTTGCCGGATGATTCCGCCTGGCTCGGATTCATGCACGAAGGGCTTGCCACACTGCGCGCCGCGGACTGGGAAATCGAAATCAGTCCCGGCTTCCATTTCGATGTGCAGCCGGTTGAACACTGGTACGCGGAGGTCGAAGAAGAGGCCGGGCATCAATGGTTTGATCTGCAACTGGGCATCGTCGTCAATGGCGAGCGCTACAGCTTGTTGCCGATCCTTCTGCATCTGTTGCGCACCCAGCCACGTTTGCTCGACCCGGTGAATCTGGCGCAACGCAGCGACGACGAAAAACTCCTGATCGAACTCAAACCCAGCGGTTTTGGCGACCCGGCAGGCGCCAAGGTGGCCTTGCCGCTGAGTCGGGTCAAACCGCTGATGGCGACGCTGGGCGAGCTGTACCTGGGCGGACATCAGGGCGATGCGCTGCGCTTGACTGCTCCAGACGCCGCGCGCCTGAGTATGCTCGATGGCGTGCCACTGGAATGGCAGGGCGGCGAACGCCTGCGCACTTTTGCCAAGCGGCTGCACAATTCCAGTCACACCCACATTGCTGCGCCGGCCGGCCTTAATGCGCAACTGCGCCCGTATCAGCTCGAAGGCCTTGGCTGGATGCAGACTCTGCGGGAGCTGGAGGTCGGCGGCATTCTTGGCGATGACATGGGCTTGGGCAAAACCCTGCAGACCCTGGCGCATCTGCTCACGGAAAAGCACGCCGGGCGCCTCGATTGCCCGGCACTGGCGGTGATGCCGACCAGCCTGATTCCCAACTGGCTCGACGAGGCCCAGCGCTTCACGCCTCAGTTGAAGGTCCTGGCGCTTCATGGGGCCGGGCGGCAAAAAGACTTCGCCAATCTCGCCGAATACGACTTGGTGCTGACCACTTACGCCTTGCTGCCCAGGGATCTTGAAACGTTGCGGCCGCAGTCGTGGAGCGTACTGATTCTCGACGAAGCGCAGAACATCAAGAACCCGCTGAGCAAAGCGGCGCAGGCCGCACGTGACTTGCAGGCCCGTCAGCGCTTGTGTCTGAGCGGCACGCCACTGGAAAACCATCTCGGCGAGCTGTGGTCGCAGTTTCATTTCCTCATGCCTGGCTGGCTGGGGGACAACAAATCCTTCAACCGCGATTACCGCACACCGATCGAGAAGCATGGCAATGTCCAGCGCATGCAGCACCTGACGGCGCGCATCAAGCCATTTCTGCTGCGTCGCAAGAAAGATCAGGTCGCCACTGAGCTGCCGCCGAAAACCGAAATCATCCATTGGGTTGAACTCAGCGACGGCCAGCGCGACGTCTATGAAACGGTGCGCGTGGCGATGGACAAAAAAGTGCGCGACGAAATTGCCCGCAGTGGTGTGGCGCGCAGTCAGATCATCATTCTTGATGCCTTGCTCAAGCTGCGTCAGGTCTGCTGCGATCTGCGCTTGATCAACATGCCGCTCACGGCGAAGGCATTGCGCTCGGGCAGCGGCAAGCTGATCAGCCTGATGGAGATGCTCGAAGAGTTGCTCGGCGAAGGTCGGCGCATCCTGCTGTTCTCCCAGTTCACCTCGATGCTGGCGCTGATCGAGCAGGAGTTGCAGCAGCGCGCTATCGATTATTCGTTGCTGACTGGCGACACCACCGACCGGCGCACGCCAGTCAAGAATTTCCAGGGCGGCAAGGTGCCGTTGTTCCTCATCAGCCTCAAGGCTGGCGGTACCGGTCTGAACCTGACGGCTGCGGATACGGTGATCCACTTCGACCCGTGGTGGAACCCGGCAGTGGAGAATCAGGCAACTGATCGCGCTTATCGTATCGGGCAGAACAATCCGGTGTTTGTTTACAAGTTGATTGCCAAAGGTACCGTGGAGGAAAAAATCCAGGCGCTGCAGCAGGAGAAGGCTGCGCTGGCCGGGGCGGTGCTGGAAGGCGGTACGACAGGTGGGTTCAAGCTGGAGCAGAGTGACATCGAGGCGCTGTTTGCGCCGCTGCCGGTTTCCAGGGGTTGACTGTCCAAGTCAGAGTTCGACATCTGATGGCCCCATCGCTGGCAAGCCAGCTCCCACAGGTTTTGTAATGTTCACAAATTAGTGCTCAACGCAAAGCACCGTGGGAGCTGGCTGGCCAGCGATGGCAATTTATCGGAAAAAACGCATCTCAACGCTTGTCGAACTTGTCCGGCAACGGCGCAAACAGCGCTTCAATATCATCGCTCTGCAGTTTCCAGTCCCCGGCCTTGCGCCCATCCAGTACGCCTGCTGCCAAGTCAGACTTTTCCTTCTGCAGGTGCTGAATCTTCTCTTCCACCGTGCCTCGGGCAATCATCTTGTAGACGAACACCGGTTTCTCCTGACCGATTCGATACGCGCGGTCAGTCGCCTGGTTCTCGGTCGCCGGGTTCCACCACGGATCGTAATGGATCACCGTATCCGCTTCGGTCAGGTTCAAGCCGACGCCGCCGGCCTTCAGGCTGATCAGAAAGATCTGACGCTTGCCGCTCTGGAATTCCTTCACCGGCGTGCGCCGATCGCGGGTCTGGCCCGTCAATAAGGCGTAGGCCACGTTGCGTTTTTTCAGTTCGTCTTCGATCAGTGACAGCATCGAGGTGAACTGCGAGAACAGCAGAATCCGCCGACCTTCTTCGAACAGCTCTTCGAGCATTTCCATCAGGCTGTCGAGTTTGCCCGAGGTGCTGCCACGGGCGGGCAGGGTGGCATCGTTGACCAGGCGCAGATCGCAGCAGACCTGACGCAGCTTGAGCAGGGCTTCAAGAATGATGATCTGGCTACGCGCCACGCCTTTGCGAGTGATCTCGTCGCGGACTTTCTTGTCCATCGCCAAGCGCATGGTTTCGTAAACGTCGCGCTGCGCCTCATTGAGATCGACCCAGTGGATGATCTCGGTTTTGGGCGGCAGTTCGGTGGCCACCTGTTCTTTGGTGCGGCGCAGCAGAAACGGTTTTATCCGCCCATTGAGGTGCTGCAGCCTGACTTCGCTGGCGCGTTTTTCGATCGGCACGCGGTAGTCGGCATTGAAGCTTTTGACATCGCCCAGCCAGCCTGGCAGCAGAAAGTGGAACAATGACCACAGCTCGCCGAGGTGGTTTTCCAGCGGTGTGCCACTCAGGCACAGGCGCTGGCGCGCGTTGAGTTCGCGAGCGGCCTGCGCGGCCTTGCTGTTGGGGTTTTTGATGTACTGGGCTTCGTCGAGCACCAGAACGTGCAAGGGCTGTTGTGCCAGTCGTTCGACGTCCTTGGGCAGCAGCGCGTATGTGGTGAGGATCAGGTCGAAGTCGGCCAGGTGATCGAAGTGCTTTTTGCGGCCGGCACCGTACAGCGCGACCACTTTCAGTTGCGGCGTGAAGTGCGCGGCTTCGTCGAGCCAGTTCGGGATCAGGCTGGTGGGCATCACCACCATGCACGGTCGATCCAGGCGTCCGGCGTTTTTCTCGCTGAGAATATGCGCCAGGGTCTGTAGGGTTTTGCCCAGGCCCATGTCGTCCGCCAGAATCCCGCCCACCTCAAGCTGACGCAGCGACTGCATCCAGCTCAAGCCTTCGAGCTGATAAGGACGCAACGTCGCGTTCAAGCCCTTCGGCGCTTTGGCCGTGTAATCGCGAATGTCGCGCAGGCGTTGGGCGAAACTGCGGATCTGCTCGCCGCCTTCCCACAGCAGTGGAATGCCTTCCAGCGAATTGAGGCGCGTGGCGTCGGCCTTGCTCAGGCGCAGGGTGGTTTCGCCCGGCTCCTGCAAGTAGAACTCGCCCAGCGTTGCCAGTACCGGTTTTAGTCGGCCAAGGGGCAGCGCCAATTGCAACGGCCCGTGCTCACTGTTGCGTTGCGGCACATTGACCAGAATCAGCTCGTCATCGCGGCGCCGCGCCAGGCGTTCCGGGTTGAGGATTTCCGTGTGCGAACGCATCAGGTTGAGCAGGATCGGCAGCAGGCTCAGGCGTTCACCATTGACGATGATCCCCAGTTCCAGATCGAACCAGTCGCGCTCCGGCGCCTGTTCGACGGTGGCGTACCAGTCGTCGACGGCGGTCAGGTCGAAACCGAACTCCTCGTCGATCTGCAATTCCCAGCCTTGGGTGCGCAGCTTCGGCAGTTCGTTGAGGGTAAACGTCAGCCAGGCGCTGTCGTTGACCATCTCGTACAGCTCGCCGGCGCTTTCCGGCAGCGCTTTGCTCTGGCGCGTGGCGATACGGAAGCCGAGGATTCTTAACTGTTCGCGGTAGGACTGTTCCACTTCCGGATGGCGTTTTATCCGCAGGGTCTGCGTTTCCTGACGAATCAGAATGTCGCTGTTTTTCTGTCCGCTGACGTATTCATCCAGATAGCTGAACGACAGCGCTGCTCGATGCTGAATGTAACGCTGCATCTTGCCGTTGCGCGGCTCGAACGCGCTGAACTCGACACTCGCCAGCCACAGGCGCGGCAGCGGTTGCACGTTGTCCACCAGCACTTGCGGCGGCGCCTTGGGGCTACGGTTCTCCAATACGGCCTGGAGTTTTTCCAGCAGTTCGGCGTCTTTCGCTGCGGCAGGGTATTCGAGGGTTTCCTGCACTTGCAGCAGCACCGCGGCGCAGTGTTTGCAGTTGTTGCGCACCGGACAGGTGCAGGTGGCGTCAACCAGCAACAGGGTATCTTTGGCTGACTCGCGCAGGTGAATGGTCTGACGGTAGACGTTACCGCCAGAGCCTTCGCAACTGGCGGTAATGGTCGCATCGCCAACCTGTGCGATGCGTACCCGGTTCTCCAGGGCGTAGCGGCGGCCACGCTCCAGGCTCTGTTCCTTGAATCGGCTGACCCAGGAGGGTGCCAACGGTTTACTCAGGGGCGGGGACATAAGGACTTCGATCAGTCCGGAATCGCTTCAGGGGCTTGCCGAGGGGCGGGCGCCGTCAGGGAGGTGATCTTGATCAGCAGCGCCAAGTGGCCGTTATCGAGATAGTTGAGTTGGCCGTTCTTGGTGTGGCTGTCCTGCTTCAGGCGTTCGCTGGCAGTGACCATGCCGTTGCTGTCGATCTGGTTGACCCAGAAGTCGGCGTTCACGTCGGTGAAGCGCCCGAGTTTCAATTCCAGGGTGCCCTCGATCGGGAACTGGCCGAACTGTTCCTTGCCGTCGCTGACGGCGACCTTGGTCGGCGCTTCGCCGAGGGTCTGCTGCCAGGCCTTGTGCAGCAGCACGCTGTAATCACCGCTGGCGGTGAGTTTGCTGGCAACGTCGCCGAGCGCGGGTGTGCGCAGTCTGTCATCACCCAGGCGTTGAGCGCCGGCGGCCCAGTCTTCCGGGGCGGCACGGCTGACAATCGCCGGTACAGCGTTCTGGCGTACCAGAATCATTTCGACCTGATAAAGGTCATCGGCAAAAACCGAAGGGGCTACCAAGGCAAGTAGCAAAGTCAGTGAGCGAAACAGGCGCATGCGGCGTCCTTCAAACAGTTTTCGGGAGGAGGCGCTCGAACAGCGCCTCTACAGTATTAAAGCGCTCTTCCGGGCGTTCCATTGGCACCTGGAACTTGAACATCGTGGCGCCTTCGAATTTGTAGCGTTTTGGCTGAGTCTGGATCAGTTTGATCAGGGTCATCGGGTCGACTGGCGTCTGTGCGGCGAACTCGATACGTCCACCCTGCGGCCCACCGTCGACCTTCTTGATGCCCAACTGCTCGGCCTGCAACTTCAGTGCGGTAATGCGCACCAGGTTCTTGGTCGGCTCCGGCAGCAGACCGAAACGGTCGATCATCTCCACTTGCAGATCCTTCAGGCCTTCCTCGTCGGTGGCCGAAGCGATGCGCTTGTACAGAATCAGACGGGCGTGAACATCCGGCAGATAGTCTTCCGGAATCAGCGCCGGCACCCGCAGGTTGACCTCCGGGCCTCCGCCGAGCGGTTGATCGAGGTTCGGCTGTTCGCCCTTGCGGATCGACTTCACTGCGCGCTCGAGCATTTCCATGTACAGGGTGAAACCGACTGCCTGAATCTGCCCGCTCTGACCATCGCCCAGCAGTTCGCCGGCGCCACGGATTTCCAGGTCGTTGGTCGCCAGCACGAAACCGGCGCCCAGATCCTGAGTGTTGGCAATCGCTTCCAGACGCTTTTCCGCGTCCGAAGTGATTTGCTGGCGCGGCGGCGTCAGCAGGTACGCATAAGCCTGGTGGTGACTGCGCCCGACGCGTCCACGCAACTGGTGCAATTGCGCCAGGCCGAACTTGTCGGCGCGCTCGATGATGATGGTGTTGGCGCTCGGCACGTCGATGCCGGTCTCGATGATGGTCGAGGCGATCAGCACGTTGAAGCGCTTGTGATAGAAGTCGCTCATCACCTGTTCGAGTTCGCGTTCGCGCATCTGCCCGTGGCCGATGCCGATCCGCGCTTCCGGCACCAGTTCGGCGAGATCCGCCGCGCATTTCTCGATGGTCTTCACGTCGTTGTGCAGGTAGTAAACCTGACCGCCACGCAGCAGTTCACGCAGCAGGGCCTCTTTGACCGTGCTCTTGTTCTGCTCCATGACGAAGGTGCGCACCGACAGGCGTCGCGCCGGCGGCGTGGCGATGATCGACAGGTCGCGCATGCCCGACACCGCCATATTCAGCGTGCGCGGAATCGGCGTGGCGGTCAGCGTAAGAATGTCGACTTCGCTGCGCAGGGCCTTGAGCTGTTCTTTCTGACGCACACCGAAACGGTGTTCTTCGTCGATGATCACCAGACCCAGGTTTTTGATCTTCACGTCGTCGGACAGCAGCTTGTGCGTGCCGATGACGATATCGATCTTGCCTTCCGCGAGATCGGCGATCGCCGCGTTGACTTCCTTGGCCGATTTGAAGCGGCTCATCACTTCCACGGTCACTGGCCAGTCGGCGAAGCGGTCGCGGAAGCTGTTGTAGTGCTGTTGGGCGAGCAGGGTGGTCGGCACCAGAATCGCTACCTGGCGTCCGCCGTGCACGGCGATGAACGCGGCGCGCATCGCCACTTCGGTCTTGCCGAAACCCACGTCGCCGCAGACCAAACGGTCCATCGGCTTTGGCGCGAGCATGTCTTCGCGCACGGCTTCGATGGTCGCTTGCTGGTCCGGCGTTTCTTCGAACGGGAAACCGGCGCTGAAGGTCGCGTAATCGGCTTTCGGGTCGGCAAACGCGTAGCCTTCGCGGGCGGCACGACGGGCATAGATGTCGAGCAGCTCAGCGGCGACATCGCGAACCTGTTCGGCGGCTTTGCGCTTGGCTTTCTGCCAGGTCTCGGAGCCGAGGCGGTGCAACGGCGCCAGCGCGTCATCGCTGCCGGTGTAGCGGGCGATCAGATGCAGGTTGGCCACCGGCACGTATAGCTTGGCGTTCTCCGCGTATTCCAGGGTGAGGAATTCCGCCGCCTGATTGTCGATCTCCAGAATCGTCAGGCCGAGATAGCGACCGACGCCGTGATCGATGTGCACCACCGGTGCGCCTTCGCGCAGTTCGGTGAGGTTCTTGATCACCGCATCGTTGTTG
This sequence comes from Pseudomonas sp. RSB 5.4, assembly GCF_037126175.1. Taxonomy (NCBI): domain Bacteria; kingdom Pseudomonadati; phylum Pseudomonadota; class Gammaproteobacteria; order Pseudomonadales; family Pseudomonadaceae; genus Pseudomonas; species Pseudomonas sp. RSB 5.4. Next base: position 2,549,109 of record NZ_CP146986.1, on the reverse strand, counting down.
GCGTCGGCGCGCTTTTCGCGACGGCGGCGCTGCATGACTCGCTGACCGAACAGCGGGCTCTCGGCCACCAGTGCCAGCGCCGGGTCGTCGAGCATCAAGCCTTCGTCGAGCGGCGCAATGGTGATCGCCAGACGATCCTTGCTCGAAACGAAGTCCGGCCAACTGTCGACGGTTTTCGGCCGCAGCTTCAGACGTTCCAGCAGTTCCAGCAGGACTTCACGACGGCCCGCGGACTCGGCGGTGAACAGCACACGCCCGGGGAATTCATCGAGAAACGCCGAGAGCGCCGCCAGCGGTTGCGTGGCCTTGGCTTCGATCGCCAGGTTTGGCAGTGCTTGCGCCGGGAAGCGCTCGCGGCCGGCACCGGATTCGACGTCCTGCTGACTGGCGACGACCCGTGGCCAGCTCTTGAGGCGGGCGAAGCAGTCTTCCACCGGCAGGAACAATTCCGCAGGCGGCAATAGTGGGCGCGATGGATCGACGCGGCGCTCTTCGTAGCGATTGCGCACGTCGTTCCAGAAGTTTTCTGCCGCCTGTTCGATGCCCGGCAGCGAGAACACTTGAGTGTCCTGCGGCAGGTAATCGAACAACGTCGAGGTTTCGTCGAAGAACAGCGGCAGGTAGTACTCGATACCGGCTGGGGTGATGCCGCTGCTCAAGTCCTGGAAGATCGGGCAGCGCCGGAAGTCGACGTCGAAACGCTCGCGAAAGCGTGCCTTGAAGCGCGTGACTGCATCTTTCTGCAGCGGGAACTCTCGGGCCGGCAGCAGCTTGACCGAATCGACCTTGTCGATGGAACGCTGGTTTTCCGGATCGAAGGTGCGCAGGGTTTCGATTTCGTCGTCGAACAGGTCGATGCGATAGGGCAGTTTGCTGCCCATCGGGAACAGGTCGATCAGCGCACCGCGTACGGTGAACTCGCCGTGCTCGTAAACCGTATCGACGTAGCGATAGCCGCTGGCTTCCAGGCGCGCGCGCATCTGTTCGACATCGAGCTTCTGGCCGACATCCAGCACCAGACTGCTGCCGAGCAGGAATTTGGTTGGCGCCAGGCGGTGCAGGGCGGTGGTGATCGGAACCACCAGCACGCCGTGCGCCAGTTCCGGCAGTCTATAAAGGCTGGCGATACGCTGGGAAATGATGTCCTGGTGCGGCGAGAACAGATCGTACGGCAGGGTTTCCCAGTCGGGAAAATGCAGAACCGGCAAATCCGGGGCGAAGAAGCTCAGCTCCTGCTCCAGCCGTTCGGCACTCTGGCTGTCGGCGGTCAGTAGCAGCGTGAAGCGCTTGGCTGCGCTGGCAGCCTCGGCAATCGCCAGGCTGAGGGCGGCACCGGGCAAGTTGCCCCAATGCTGTTTACCTGCCGCGGCAGGGAGAAGCGGTAGACGCAGAACAGGCACGGAAGGTTGAGCTCCAGGCGTTGCGACAAAGTCGGTAATTGTAGCGGCGTCCGGTGCCGCCTGTCAGTTGCAGACTGCGTCTATCTTCGCGGTTTGCGCGAAATGTAGTGGTAACCATAAAAACGAGCACTTTTTTAGTGGTTATGTAGTGCCGAAATCGACTGGTGTTACGGAGGGTTACAGACATCGTCTAACAGTCGTCGAAAAATTGACTGCGCTGAAAGCCCCGGTTTTACTGGGCTGGCGCGGGGCGTAATTTTTTTGAACGGAATTTTGTTACCGATTGCGCGACAAGCGCGCATTGCTACAAGAGGTTCTCGGCGGCATAATGTAGCCCCTTTTTTCTGCCCCTACATGTGGAAGGTTCCCGTGACTCAGAAGCCCGACCAGTGTCTTGGTGAATGGATCGACCGTGAAGCACTCGCAGAAGCGATGATTCCGCTTATCGGTCAGCTCTACCGCAATAACAACGTGGTGAGCTCGATCTATGGCCGCAGCCTGATCAACCAGTCTGTCATCGCGATTCTCAAAGCTCACCGCTTTGCTCGCCACCGTTCCTCCGACGATAGCGAACTCTCCGTCCACGAAACATTCCCTCTGCTTAAAGCCATGAGCGAGCTCAAGCTCGGCGCGGCTTCGGTAGACCTGGGCAAGTTGGCGTTCAAATTCCGCAGCGAAGGCAATGGCCGCAGCGCCGAGCAGTTCGTTCGTGAAGAACTGGCTGATGTGGTTGGTCAGCAAAACGCTTCGGCCCGTAAAGGCACTGACGTTGTGCTGTACGGCTTCGGTCGTATCGGCCGTCTGCTGGCGCGCATCCTGATCGAGAAAACCGGTGGTGGCGACGGTCTGCGTCTGCGTGCCATCGTCGTGCGCAAAGGCGCCGAAAACGACCTGACCAAACGCGCCAGCCTGCTGCGTCGCGATTCGGTACACGGTCCGTTCAACGGCACCATCGTCATCGACGAAGAAAACAACACCATCACCGCCAACGGTAACCTGATCCAGGTGATCTACGCGAAGAACCCGACCGAGGTGGATTACACCCAGTACGGCATCAAAGACGCGCTGCTGGTGGACAACACCGGTGTATGGCGTGACGCCGATGGCCTGGGTCAGCACCTGCAATGCCCGGGTGTTGCTCGCGTTGTTCTGACCGCGCCTGGCAAAGGCAAGCTGAAGAACATCGTTCACGGTATCAACCACAACGAAATCACCGCTGACGACAAGATCGTGTCCGCCGCTTCCTGCACCACCAACGCCATCGTGCCGGTGCTGAAGGCTGTGAATGACAAGTTCGGCATCATCAACGGTCACGTCGAAACCGTTCACTCGTACACCAACGACCAGAACCTGATCGACAACTTCCACAAGGGCGATCGCCGTGGTCGTTCCGCCGCGCTGAACATGGTCATCACCGAGACCGGTGCTGCCACCGCTGCTGCCAAGGCCCTGCCTGAGCTGGCCGGCAAGCTGACCGGTAACGCGATCCGCGTTCCGACGCCAAACGTGTCGATGGCCATTCTCAACCTCAACCTTGAGAAAGCCGCCAGCCGTGAAGAGATGAACGAGTACCTGCGCTACATGGCGCTGCACTCCGATCTGCACAAGCAAATCGACTTCGTCAACTCGCAGGAAGTGGTGTCCACTGACTTCGTGGGTTCGCGTCACGCCGGTGTGGTCGATGCTGAAGCAACCATCGTTCAGGACAACCGCGTTGTTCTGTACGTCTGGTACGACAACGAGTTCGGCTACAGCTGCCAGGTGGTTCGCGTGATGGAAGACATGGCCGGTGTAAACCCGCCAGCGTTCCCGCGCTAAGCCTTAGCTGCAAATGAAAACGCCCCGACTTTGGTCGGGGCGTTTTTTTATGCCTGCTGAATTTTTATTGCCTGTGTTGGCCTCTTCGGGAGCAAGCCCCCTCCCACAGGTTTGGCGGTGTTCACATCACACCGGACACTGTGGGAGGGGGCTTGCTCCCGAAGGCGTCCTATCGGGCGCCGCCGACTATCGAGGCCTGCGCAGTCCGCAGCTCATGCTTGTTGCCACGGAACAGCACCAGCGTCGCAATCAGCCCCAGCACCGCCGCACCGCTGAGCCAGATCCCCGGCGCAGCCTTGTTGTCCAGCACATGGATCAGGTAAGTACAGGCCGCTGGCGTAAAGCCGCCAAAGGTCGCCGTCGCCAGGCTATAGGCCAGCGAGAACCCGGTCGTGCGCACTTCCACCGGCATGATTTCGGTCAGCGCCACCACCATCGCCCCGTTGTACGAACCGTACAGGAACGACAGCCACAGTTCGACGATCAGCAAATGACTGAAGCTCGGGTTCGCCACCAGCCACGACAATGCAGGATAAGCGGTCAGGATTGCCAGAATGGTCGCCGCCAGCAGTAGGGGTTTGCGACCGATCTTGTCGGAGACCGAGCCCATCACCGGCAGCCAGAAGAAGTTCGACAGGCCGATGCACACGGTCACCAGCAGCGCGTCGAAGTCCGACAGATGCAGTTCGGCCTTGCCGAAGGTCGGGGTGTAGGCGGTGATCAGGTAGAACGAAACCGTGGTCATCACCACCAGCGCCATGCCGGCGATGACGATGCCAAAGTTCTGGCCGATCGAACGGACGATTTCGCGCAGGGTAGGGCGATGTTTACGCGCCTGGAATTCCGGCGTTTCTTCCAGCGAGCGACGAATTACGAAGATCACCGGAACGATCATGCAGCCGATCAGGAACGGCACGCGCCAGCCCCAGTCACCCATCTGTTCCGGGCTCAGCCAGTGGTTGAGACCCACCCCGAGCAGGCCGGCAAAGACCACCGCTGCTTGCTGGCTTGCCGACTGCCAACTGACGAAAAAGCCCTTGCGGCCCGGTGTGGCGATTTCCGCCAGGTACACCGAAACACCGCCCAGCTCGACGCCGGCCGAGAAGCCTTGCAACAAACGACCGAATAGCACGATCAGCGGGGCGGCGACGCCGAGGGTGGCGTAACCGGGGACGCAGGCAATCAGCACCGTACCGGCGGCCATCAGCGCCAGCGTAATGATCAGGCCCTGGCGCCGGCCATGGCGGTCGATATAGGCACCGAGGAAAATCGCTCCCAGCGGACGCATCAGGAAGCCGGCACCGAACGTCGCCAGGGAGAGCATCAGGGAAGCGAAGGCGCTGTCGGCCGGGAAGAAGGTTTTGGCAATGGCCGTTGCGTAGAAGCCATAGACCATAAAGTCGAACATCTCGAGAAAATTGCCGCTGACAACGCGAAAAATCGCTTTGCCTTTGCCCGTGGTGGAGGACATTGGTTCGTACTCTCTGTTGGCTGTCTTATTGGAAATCCCTGAACTAGACACGTCCTCGCCGTCACGCGGCAAACTCAGGCAGTACCCGTGAACAGTTTTGTAACCATATGTGTATAAAGAACGTTAGGCAACAATTGGTTAGGGCACTGCTTAAACGATATAGCCATTACGAAGGCCAGCATGACGCTATCAAGCGAATGAAAACCTGTAGGAGCTGCGGAACGCTGCGATCTTTTGATGTTGCTTAAAAAGATCAAAAGCAAAAGATCGCAGCCTCGTTTCACTCGGCAGCTTCTACAGGTTCTGGCGCATAATCTTCAGCTTTGTGTGGGGAGTAGGGGATTTGTCTAAAAGGAGGCTGATCAGCCTTTTGCTGCTGTTGGGCAGCTTGTCCGGCTGCGGCAACGGCGATTCCATGGAAAGCTTCGGCGGCCCGACCATGGGCAGCACCTATTCAATCAAGTATGTGCGCCACGCCGGTCTTCCCGAGGTCGCGCAGGTCCAGCTTGAAGTGGAAAAAATCCTCACCGACGTCGATCAGCAGATGTCGACCTATCGCGGTGACTCAGACATCGAGCGCTTCAATGCTTTGCCGGCGAACAGCTGTCAGACCATGCCGGCTGCCGTGCTCGAATTGGTCCGTGTCGGCGAACAGCTGTCAGAGCAAAGCGAAGGTTCCTACGACCTGACCGTCGAGCCGCTGATGAACCTGTGGGGGTTCGGCCCGCAAGGGCGTGAAGAGAAAGTCCCCAGTCCCGCCGCACTGTCCGAAACCCTTGAGCGGGTCGGCTACCACCATTTGCATATCGACGGCGACCGCTTGTGCAAGGATGCGCCGGTCGAAGTCGACTTCAACAGCATCGCCGCCGGTTACGCCGTCGACACCATCGCAGCCAGGCTCGAGTCGATGGGGATCCATGACTATCTCGCCGAAGCCACCGGTGAGCTAAAGGCCAAGGGCAAGAAGCTTGATGGTTCGTCCTGGCGTATTGCGCTGGAAGAACCGCGAGACGATCAACAGGTGGCCGAACGGATCATTCAGGTCGACGGCTACGGCGTTTCCACCTCCGGTGATTACCGCAACTATTTCCTGCAGGATGGCCGGCGCTATTCCCACACCTTCGATGCGCGTAGCGGGGCGCCGGTCCTACACAACCTGGCGTCGGTCACGGTGATTCATCCTTCAGCGTTGATGGCCGATGGACTATCGACGCTGTTGCTGATTCTCGGGCCTGAAAGGGCTTGGGACTATGCCGAAAAACATGACATTGGTGCATTCTTCGTCATTCGTGCCGATACAGGTTTCGTTATCCGCACCAGTACGGCTTTCGAGCGCCTCAATCACGCAAAAGTTGACTGAAAACAGTACGAAAGCTGGCGTTGTAGTGCAGGCAAAAGTAGCCTACGACGCGACCAAGGGTTAATGTGCGCGGCGTTGACGCTTCTATAGACTGTGTCCGGGTTCTTTACTGACCCCCAATTGTTCCTTCGCGCCGCGATTCGGCGTGATTTAGCCGCCGGTGCTGCTGGCACCGCGGCCTGTTCTGAGGAGTACGCATGGCTGTCTACAACTACGACGTGGTGGTGTTGGGTTCCGGCCCGGCGGGAGAAGGCGCGGCAATGAACGCCGCCAAAGCAGGGCGCAAGGTGGCGATGGTCGATAGCCGTCGCCAGGTCGGCGGTAACTGCACCCACCTGGGAACCATCCCGTCCAAGGCCCTGCGTCACTCGGTCCGGCAGATCATGCAGTTCAACACCAACCCGATGTTCCGGGCGATCGGCGAGCCGCGCTGGTTCTCCTTCCCGGACGTGTTGAAAAGCGCCGAGAAAGTCATTTCCAAACAAGTCGCTTCGCGTACCGGCTACTACGCCCGTAACCGCGTCGACGTGTTCTTCGGCACCGGCAGCTTCGCCGACGAGCAAACCATCGAAGTGGTCTGCGCCAACGGTGTGGTCGAGAAGCTGGTGGCCAAGCACATCATCATCGCCACCGGTTCGCGCCCGTATCGTCCGGCGGACATCGATTTCCACCACCCGCGTATCTACGATAGCGACACCATCCTCAGCCTCGGCCACACTCCGCGCAAACTGATCGTTTACGGCGCCGGCGTGATCGGTTGCGAATACGCCTCGATCTTCAGCGGTCTGGGGGTACTGGTTGAACTGGTGGACAACCGTGGTCAGTTGCTGAGCTTCCTCGACTCGGAAATCTCCCAGGCGTTGAGCTACCACTTCAGCAACAACAACATCACTGTGCGCCACAACGAGGACTACGATCGCGTTGAAGGTGTGGACAACGGTGTGATCCTGCACCTGAAGTCCGGCAAGAAGATCAAGGCCGACGCCTTGCTCTGGTGCAACGGCCGTACTGGCAACACCGACCAGCTCGGTCTGGAAAACATCGGCGTCAAGGTCAACAGCCGTGGCCAGATCGAAGTCGACGAGGCCTACCGCACTTGCGTGCCGAACATCTACGGCGCTGGCGACGTGATCGGCTGGCCGAGCCTGGCCAGTGCGGCCCACGACCAGGGTCGTTCGGCTGCCGGCAGCATCGTTGATAACGGTAGCTGGCGCTTTGTGAATGACGTGCCGACCGGCATCTACACCATTCCGGAGATCAGCTCGATCGGCAAGAACGAGCAGGAGCTGACCCAGGCCAAAGTGCCGTACGAAGTCGGCAAAGCGTTCTTCAAGAGCATGGCGCGTGCACAGATCGCCGGCGAGCCGCAAGGCATGCTGAAGATCCTGTTCCACCGTGAAACCCTGGAAGTGCTGGGTGTTCACTGCTTCGGTTATCAGGCGTCGGAGATCGTGCACATCGGTCAGGCGATCATGAGCCAGCCTGGCGAGTTGAACACCCTGAAGTACTTCGTCAACACCACGTTCAACTACCCGACCATGGCCGAAGCCTATCGGGTAGCGGCGTACGACGGCCTCAACCGGCTTTTTTGACGGGCTCCGGCCGGTGGCCTGAGCCGGCCGGGGAGACCGATTTCAGCAATTCTCGAGGGTGGCAGTGGCCAAACCGGGAAAGTCTGTAATCAGGCTGTCAACGCCGAAGTCGGCGAGTCTGCGCATCAGCGCAGGCTCGTTGACGGTCCACACCGACACATGCAGCCCCTGACGCTGCGCCTTCTGCAGGCGTTCCGGCGTACACAGCGTCCAGTTCAACGCCAGAATCTCACAGCCATAGCTGGCCGCGACCTTTAGCGGGTCGAGCCAGGCGTATTCGGCCACCAGCCCCCGCGACACGTCCGGCACCAGATCCAGCGCCGCCTTCAGCACTTCCCGCGAACTCGAAGTAATGGTGACCTTGTCCAGCAATCCATGACGCTGGGCCATCTCGCGAATCGCCAGCACGGTGGTCGCCGCGCGGGTGCGCGATGCACTTTTGACTTCCAGCTGCCAGTGCTCGAAATCACATTTTTCGAACAGCTCTTCCAGTGTCGGAATCGGGCACGGCTTGATCCAGCCCGGGCCGCCCTTGCGCGCGTCGTAGGTCACCAGTTCGGCGGCGGTGTGCTCGACCACCTTTCCGCGCCGGTCGGTGGTGCGCTTGAGGGTCGGGTCGTGGATCACCATCAGCTCGCCGTCCTTCGACAGGTGCAGATCCAGTTCACAACGGCGTACGCCGTGCTTGAGACATTCCTGAAAACTGGTCAGGGTGTTTTCCGGTGCTTCGCCCTTGGCGCCGCGGTGGCCGTAGATGAGGGTCACGGTGCTTCCTTAATTTAAATGCCTGATTCGTTCTGTTCACGGGCCAGGCGTCGTTCCTGGGCCTGTTTCTGCAGGATATAGCGGGCGAGCAACTGGCGCTGGGCGTCGGTCAAGTGTTCGAACTCGGTGCCGACGTCGTAGCCATCGCCCTTGCGGTCGCAATGGGTGACGCGGGCGCGTAGCAACAGACCCAGCGCCTGCGGCATCAGCACCAGTTTCACCGACAGGTGCGCGCCAGTGGCCAGCGCGGTCGGGTGCTGAAAATCGATCCCGCCTTCGGAGATGATCACCGGTTGCGGCTCGCCGATATGGCCGAGCACGGTCAGGGCGACCACCTGGCTGAGCAGGTCGATACGTTTGTTCTGGGATTTGAGGAACGCGGCGATGGCCCGGTCGCGCTCGCTGATCTGGCGCAACAGGTGCTGCGACTCGAATTCGCTCAGGTGCAGTTCGCTGAGCAGGTTGAACAGCGGGGAAGCATCCTGCAACACTTCCTGGCCAGCGGCTTCGGGAGCGGACAGGGGCCGAATTTCCAGTGCGATCGTGTCCTCGATACGGTAGTATTCGCGGCGATCTTCTTCATCTAATGTCGACATGGCGAACCCATGGTAGCGGCGGTGGTCTGAGTGTAAAGCTGGTTATCGACCCCCGCCACAAGGACGTTCCTTTTCCCTCCGAACAAGCCCCGACATGTTCAGACCTCTCTTCGTATTTATCGGCACGCGTTATACCCGTGCAAAGCGTCGCAATCATTTTGTGTCATTCATTTCCCTGACTTCGATGATCGGGCTCGCCCTTGGCGTGGTCGTGATGATCGTGGTGCTATCGGTGATGAACGGCTTCGATCATGAGATGCGCACCCGCGTGCTGGGCATGGTGCCCCACGCGACTCTTGAAACCGGCGAACCGATCAACGATTGGCAAAGCCTCGCCGCCAAGGTCAAGCGCAACCCGGAGGTGACGGCCGTTGCGCCGTTCACTCAGATGCAGGGTTTGCTGACCAACAACGGCCAGGTGTCCAAGGTGTTGCTCAACGCCATCGACCCCGCGCTCGAGCGCAATGTGTCGATCATCGACAACTTCATGAAGCAGGGCAAACTCGACGACCTGACGCCGGGCAGCTTCGGCATCGTCATCGGCGACAAGGCCGCGACCAAGCTCGGCGTGGGCCTCGGTGACAAGGTCACCTTCGTCGCGCCGGAGGTCAGCGTGACCCCGGCCGGGATGTTCCCGCGCATGAAGCGTTTCACCGTGGTCGGCATCTTTCATGTCGGCGCCGGTGAGCTGGACGGCTATCTGGGCGTCACCAACTTGCAGGATCTGGCGAAGATGCACCGCTGGAAGCCTGATCAGGTGCAGGGCATCCGGTTGAAGTTCGATGATCTGTTCCAGGCGCCGCGCGTGGCCTGGACCATCGCCCAGCAACTGGGCGAAGACCATTACTACGCCCGCGACTGGACCCGCACCCACGGCAATCTGTATCAGGCGATCCGCATGGAAAAAGCCATGATCGGGCTGCTGTTGCTGCTGATCGTCGCGGTCGCCGCGTTCAACATCATTTCCACGCTGGTGATGGTGGTGAATGACAAGAAGAGCGACATCGCCATTCTGCGCACCCTCGGCGCTACGCCAGGGACGATCATGCGCACGTTCATGGTGCAGGGCACCGTGATCGGCGTGGTCGGCACCGCCATCGGCGCGGTGGTCGGGATTCTCGCGGCGTTGAACGTCAGCGCGGCGATTTCCGCCCTCGAAGGGCTGATCGGCCACAAGTTCCTCAACGCCGATGTGTATTTCATTGATTACCTGCCGTCGCAGGTGCAGAGCCAGGACGTGGTCATGGTCTGCGCGGCTGCGTTGGTCCTGAGTTTCCTCGCCACCCTGTATCCCGCCTGGCGTGCCGCGCGCACCCAGCCGGCGGAGGCGCTACGTTATGAGTGAGTCGGGCATGAGTGATAAAGCAATCTTGAGCTGCCGCAACCTCGGCAAATCCTACGAGGAAGGCCCGGAGTCGGTGCAAGTGTTGGCCGGTCTGCAACTGGAGTTGCACCCGGGCGAGCGTGTCGCGATCGTCGGCAAATCCGGTTCGGGCAAAAGTACCTTGCTCAACCTGCTGGGCGGTCTCGATACGCCGACCGAGGGCAGCGTCTGGCTCGACGGTGAAGAACTGTCGGCCCTGAGCGAGAAGAAGCGTGGCCTGCTGCGTAACCGTGCCTTGGGGTTCGTGTACCAGTTCCACCACTTGCTGCCGGAGTTCACCGCGCTGGAAAACGTCTGCATGCCGCTGCTGATCGGCAAGACTGCGATCCCGGAAGCACGTCAGCGCGCTACGGCGTTGCTCGAGCGCGTAGGTCTGGGTCATCGCCTGGAGCACAAACCGGCCGAGCTGTCCGGTGGTGAACGCCAGCGTGTGGCTATCGCCCGTGCACTGGTGAACAATCCAGGCCTGGTAATGCTCGATGAGCCAACCGGCAACCTCGATTCGCACACCGCCGAAGGCATTCAGGACTTGATGCTGGAACTCAGCACTTCGATGCGCACCGCGTTCCTGGTGGTGACTCACGACATGAACCTGGCCCGCCAGATGGACCGCGTCCTGCAATTGCAGGAAGGCTGCTTGACCACCATCTGACCGACCGAAACCCGGTGCCTGAAAAGGCATCGGGTCTTTTATTTTTATACGGTGCCCCAGCGAATGTTCAGACCGTTATCGATCTTTATCGGCACGCGCTATACCCGCGCCAAACGCCGCAATCGCTTTGTTTCGTTCATCTCGATGACTTCGATGATCGGGCTCGCCCTCGGCGTGCTGGCGATGATCGTGGTGCTGTCGGTGATGAACGGTTTCCAGCGCGAGATGAGCTCGCGCATCCTCGGCATGGTGCCGCACGCGACCATCGTTGGCGTCAAGCCGATCGATGACTGGCAGCCAGTGGCCGCTGCCGCGCTGAAAAATCCCGAAGTGACCGCCGCCGTGCCGTTCACCGAGATGGAAGGCATGCTGTCCTACAAGGGCTCGATGCAGCCAATCCAGATCAGCGGTGTCGATCCGGCCCAGGAAGGCAAGGTGTCGATCGTGGCCCAGCACATCGTGCAGGGCCGTCTTGATGATCTGAAACCCGGCGAGTTCGGTGTGGTGATCGGTGAAATCACCGCGCGGCGCTTCCGTCTCAATGTCGGTGACAAGATCACCCTGATCGTGCCGGAAGTCAGCACCGCACCGGGGGGCATCACCCCGCGCATGCAGCGCTTGAACGTGGTCGGTGTGTTCAAGGTCGGCGCCGAGCTGGACGGTTCGATGGGCCTGATTCACGTGGCCGATGCCGCGACCATGCAGCACTGGCAGCCGAATCAGGTGCAGAGCGTGCGCCTGGCGGTGAAGGACCTGTACGCCGCGCCGAAAGTCTCCTCGGACATCGCCGCGGGCCTCGGTGCCGACTTCAAGGCGGATGACTGGACCCACACCCAGGGCAGCCTGTTCAGCGCGATGAAAATGGAAAAAACCATGATCGGCCTGCTGTTGCTGATGATCGTCGCCGTGGCGGCGTTCAACATCATCGCCACGCTGATCATGGTGGTGAACGACAAGGGCGCGGACATCGCGATCCTGCGCACCATCGGCGCCACGCCACGGCAGATCATGGCGATCTTCATGGTGCAGGGCACGGTGATCGGCATTGTCGGCACACTGATTGGCGGCGTGCTCGGGGTGATCGCGGCGCTCAACGTCAGTGAAATGGTTGGCTGGGTCGAGCGTGTCACCGGCCAGCACATCTTCAGTTCCGATGTGTACTTCGTCAGCAACCTGCCTTCGGAATTGCAGGGCGGGGATGTGCTGTTGATCTGCTCGGCAGGCTTTATTCTGAGCTTCCTGGCGACGGTGTACCCGGCGTTGCGGGCGGCGAAGATCGAGCCGGCTCACGCGTTGAGATATTCGTAAGCGCCAATACCGCCTTCGCGAGCAAGCCCGCTCCCACAGGGGATTTGTGTACGACGCAGATCCAATGTGGGAGCGGGCTTGCTCGCGAAGGGGCCGGACCTGCTGGCCTCAGACTCCCTTGGGCAACTCAATCACAAACCGCGTCCACCCCGCAGCCGATTCGCAATGAATCTGCCCACCATGCGCGCGGACGATCGATTGGGTAATCGCCAACCCCAACCCAGCGTGCTCACTGCTGCCTTCCTGCCGCGCCGGATCGGCCCGATAAAACCGGTCAAACAGCCGTGGCAACAGTTCTGCTGAAATGCCTTCGCCACTGTTCTCCACCGACACCTGCACCCTGTGCGGCTGATCGACGATGGACAAGCGCACGCTGCCCGTCGCCGGAGTAAAGCGCAGCGCGTTGTCCAGCAGATTCGACAAGGCCCGGCGCAACATATTGCGATCACCTTCCATGCGCGCATGACCTTCGCGGCTCAGCGTCACCCCGGCGTCCTCGGCCAATGGCGCAAAAAACTCCAGCAGCACATCGCTCTCATCCGCCAGTTCCAGCGCCTCACGCTTGGGCATCAGCAAACCGTGGTCAGCCTTGGCCAGATAAAGCATGTCGTTGATCAGTTGCGCCATCCATTGCAGTTCTTCGAGATTGCTGTGCAGGGCTTCGCGGTAATCCTCGATCGGTCGCGGGCGGGTGAGGGTGACCTGGGTGTGAGTCAGCAGGTTCGACAGCGGTGTGCGCAGTTCATGGGCAATGTCGGCAGAGAACGCCGACAGCCGTTGAAACGAGTCGTCGAGGCGTCCGAGCATGGCGTTGAAGCTGTGGGCCATTTCCGCAAGTTCTGGCGGCATTTGCGCTTCCGGCAGTCGGGCGTTGAGCGAATGTGCGGAAATCCCACGCGCCACTGCACTCATGCGCCGCAGCGGACGCAAGCCGCTGCGTGCGGCCCAGGCGCCGAGCAGCGCGGTGGCCAGCGCCGACAGCCCGACGGTCAGCCAGATCAGGTGTTGCATGCGTTGCAGAAAGTGCTGGTGATGGGTGATGTCCAGCAGCAGTGTCAGTTGGGGCGTATCGGGTTTGTCCGGGTAGAGCGGGGCATTGAGCACGCGATAGTCTATGCCGTCATTGCTGATGGTCGACAGGCCGGGCTGTTGCGGCAAATCCGGTGGCACCTTGATCGAGCTGTCGTACCAGCGCTGGCCATCGGCCCCGGTGATGCGCAGCGAAAGATCGGCCTGCCGGCTGAGTTCATCGGCCAGCCGCGTTTCACTCTCGCTGGCCTGAACATCCTGCAAGGCACGGCGCAAACCGATCAGCTTGCCGTCGAGCAATTGCTGGTCGAGCTCAATGAAGTGCGCCTCGCTGGCGCGGTTGAACAACACCCCGGCGAACAGCGAGACCACGGCGGTGCAGGCGGCAAACAGCAAGGCCAGGCGCGAACTCAGGGACAGACGAGGCATCAGGCCGGACGCTCTTCAAGCACGTAACCCATGCCGCGCACGGTGTGGATCAGTTTGTTGGTGAAGTCATCGTCGATCTTCAGGCGCAGGCGCCGGATCGCCACTTCGATCACGTTGGTGTCGCTGTCGAAGTTCATGTCCCAGACTTGCGAGGCAATCAGCGATTTCGGCAGCACTTCACCCTGACGGCGCAGAAGCATTTCCAACAGGGCGAACTCCTTGGCGGTCAGGTCGATGCGCTGACCGCTGCGTTCGACCCGGCGGCGGATCAGGTCCAGACGCAGATCGGCCAGTTGCAGGCTGGTTTCCTGGGGCAGGGCGCTGCCCCGGCGCAGCAGGCTGCGCACCCGGGCCAGCAGTTCGGAGAAGGCGAAGGGTTTGACCAGATAATCGTCGGCGCCGAGTTCGAGGCCGTGAACCCGATCCTCGACGGCATCTTTGGCGGTCAGAAACAGTACCGGCGTGTCGAGGCCGGCAGTGCGCACCGCATGCAGGATCTGCCAACCGCTGCGCCCGGGCAGCATCACGTCGAGGATCAGCAGCGCATAATCACCGCTCAAGGCCAGTTGCTGACCGCTGTTGCCGTCTGCCACCAGCTCTGTGTTGAACCCGGCCTCGGTCAGGCCCTGGCGCAGATAGTGGCCGGTTTTCGGTTGGTCTTCGACGATCAGCAGTTTCATGGGCGGCTCGGGTTGTAGAAACGAAAGCGTTATACCGTGAGAGCAGGCGACAGGCGCCAACCTGACAAAGTTGTAATCTGTCTGTCAGGTAGCTGCCAGCGCGGGCGGGCTAGAGTTTCCCACAGGCTGAACCTTTTCTTGTTGGAGTATGACTATGTTTTTGCGCAACCCTCTGGCCGTCGCCGCCTGTTTGCTGGCGCTGAGTTCACCTGTCTGGGCCGCACCCGCGCACAGCTATGACTTCGGCCAGCCGGCCCCGGCGGCCCAGGCCAGCCGCAGCATCGAGGTGGTGCTGAACGACATGTCGTTCGAGCCGAAGGCGATTCAGGTCAAGGCCGGTGAGACGGTTCGCTTTGTGCTGGTGAATAAAGGCCAGTTGCTGCACGAATTCAACCTCGGCGACTCGGCGATGCATGCCAGGCATCAGCAGGAAATGTTGCAGATGCAGCAAAGCGGCATGCTCACGCCTACCGGCATGAAAGAAATGTCCCACGACATGGCCGGCATGGATCACGGCAGCATGGACCACGGCATGAAGCACGACGACCCCAACAGCGTGCTGATCGAGCCGGGCAAGACCGCCGAGCTGACCTGGACCTTCAGCAAAGCCACCAGCCTGGAATTTGCCTGCAATATTCCCGGTCACTACCAGGCAGGCATGGTCGGCAAACTGACTGTCAGTCAGTAAGCACTCAAAGGCGGGCGCAAAGGCTGATAGAATCCGCTGATTCTTCAGTCAGGTTTCCGCCATGCATCCCGCAGCCGAACATTCGCCGCTGGGCAAATCCAGCGAATACATCGCCACTTACACGCCGTCCCTGCTATTCCCGATTCCGCGCACCGCGAAATGGGCCGAGCTGGGCCTGACCGCCGAAACCTTGCCGTATAAAGGCGTGGATTTCTGGAACTGCTTTGAACTGTCGTGGTTGTTGCCATCGGGCAAACCGGTGGTGGCGATCGGTGAATTCAGCATTCCGGCGGATTCGCCGAACATCATCGAATCGAAGTCGTTCAAGCTGTACCTGAACTCGCTGAACCAGACGCCGTTTGCCGACATCGCCAGCCTGGAAGCGACGCTGGTCAAGGACTTGTCGGCCGCTGCCGGCAAACCGGTCGGCGTGCGCGTGCGCAGCCTGAAAGATGTCGAAGCCGAAGGCGTCGTGGCGTTGCCGGGCGTGTGCATCGACGATCTGGATATCAGCGTCAGCAACTATGAGCATCCGCGTCCGGAACTGCTGCGTTGCGATGATTCGCGGATTGTCGAAGAGAGCGTGCACAGCCATCTGCTCAAATCCAATTGCCCGGTGACCAGTCAGCCGGACTGGGGCAGCGTGGTAGTCGAATATCGCGGCGCGGCGCTGGATCACGCGAGCCTGCTGGAGTACATCGTCAGTTTCCGCCAGCATTCGGACTTCCACGAACAGTGCGTGGAGCGGATCTTCCTCGACCTGCAGCGTCTGCTGAAGCCAGAGAAACTGACGGTGTTTGCGCGCTATGTGCGTCGGGGTGGGCTGGATATCAACCCGTATCGCAGCACTGAAGCGGTACAACTGCCGAACCATCGCCTGGTGCGTCAATGAACATCTGAAGGGTGGGAGCGGGCTTGCTCGCGAAAGCGGTGTGTCAGTTGATGATGCATTGGCTGACACACCGCTTTCGCGAGCAAGCCCGCTCCCACAATGACCGTGTTCACATCACGAATATGAAAAAGCCCTGCCAGACATGGCAGGGCTTTTTTGTATGGCGCGGGAATCAGATCCCCATGCTGCCCAGCGCATTGACGATATTGCGCAGGGTGCCGGCAATGGCCGGGTGTTCGACTTCGAAGCGTTCCACCGCCAGGTTCACACCGTCGGCGATGCTCGCGTCCTGAGTGGCAGTTTCCAGTTTGATTTCCGATTCAATCTGCGCCATCAGCGCACGCAGATCTTCACGCTCGGCTTCGGACAACGGCGGATTCTGCTCCAGTTGCTCGCGCAGGGTATTGAGCTGTTCTTGAAGTTCACGGGCGGGCATGGTGTGGTTCCTTTTATCTATAGGCACTGGCATTGACCGCAGCCGCGCGCCAAAGGTCTATGGCTGACCTTTAGATTAATCCACTCTGCTGCAACCTGCATGATCCCGGTCAGGGCTTTTCGCCTTTGAGGCGGCGCAGGCTGATGTCGGCCAGGCAAGTGTCGAGTTCGCCCAGATGATCGATCACCGAGTGCACGCCGAGGCCAAACAACTGCATGGTCGCCTTGCCGCGCAGCTGCTCGCGCTCCTTCTGATTCAAGGCTTGCCACTCGCTCGGCGCCAGGCCGCACAACGAGCCGCAGGACGCCAGGCCAATGGTCCACAACCCGGCGTTGAGGCCCGATTGCAGCAAGCGTGGCTCGCCGCTGACCAGCACGCAGCCATCCAGACGGCTGACGTTCAACCCCATCAGCGCCTGCCAGCAGGCGTTCGGCGCTGGCCATGGATTGATTGTTGCTGAATATTGCGTCGGTTTGATCCAACCCGGCAGCGAGGCCGCCAGCGGTTGCGCGAGGGCCGGGGGCAGCTCATCGATCCACGCACAGGGAATCTGCTGGCGCTGCAGGCTGAGCAGGCTGTCGAGGGCGCCGGGCGTGGCGTCGGCCTGCTCGGGCAGCACGCTGGCGTGTTGATGGGCGCGGGCACCGAAATCCACCAGACAGCCACTGAGTCCGAACAGCACGGCGGTCAGACCGGGTGCGGCGACAGGCAAGGCTTCAGCGTGTGTCATGGCAACGTCCCTGAAATAGTCATGAGGCTAGGGGACGGCGGTGACAGTTGGATGACAGGCGTGTGAAGGGGGCTTGGAAAGGTCCTACACGACTCTTCATTGGTAGACTGCCCAAAACGGCTTTTGCGCTTATACTAGCGGTCTTAACGCCTGGGCCCGGGTGCCCGCGCCAGTAAAAATCCAAGGAGTTTTTCTATGCGCTGGAGCAATCCTCTCGCTCAGCTATGTGTATGTGCCAGCGTCTTGCTGGTTCCGTTCGCCGCCAACGCCGCAACGGAAGAAGACCCTTGGGAAAGCGTCAACCGCCCGATCTTCCAGTTCAACGACTTCGTCGACACCTACGCGCTCAAGCCGCTGGCGCAGGGTTACGAGTACGTGACGCCGCAGTTCCTCGAGGACGGCATCCACAACATGTTCCGCAACGTCGGTGATGTCACCAACCTGGCGAACAACATTCTGCAGGCCAAACCGGCAGCAGCCGGTGTCGATACCGCGCGTATCATTTTCAACACCACCTTCGGCCTGCTGGGCTTCTTCGACGTCGGCACCAAAATGGGCCTGCATCGCAGCGACGAAGACTTCGGTCAGACTCTCGGTTACTGGGGCGTTGGCAGCGGTCCGTATGTGATGCTGCCGTTGCTCGGCCCTAGCACCCTGCGTGACGCACCGTCGAAGTACGTCGACAGCTACACCGCTCCGTATCGCTACATCAACGACATCCCGGTGCGTAACTCGACGTTCGGCCTGAACATCGTCGACACCCGCGCCAGCCTGCTGTCGAGCGAGAAGCTGATCAGCGGCGACAAATACACCTTCATCCGCAACGCCTACCTGCAGAACCGCGAGTTCAAGGTCAAGGATGGTAAGGTCGTAGACGATTTTTAATGTCGATCCATGATCAGAAGGCGGCCTCTTGAGGCCGCCTTTTTTGTGTGCGCTTATTTCATCTTCAGAATGGTCAGACCGAGTTTCTGGCTGTCACCGTCCTGGGGCTTGACCCACACCACTTCAGTCTCGGCCTCCAGTCCGCTCAGCGCCGCGTGCTCGGAGTCGATGCGCACGCTCAAGCGGTCGCCTACCGCGAACTGGCGCGGTGCTTCAACCTGCATGCCACTGCTGGAGAGGTCGATGCACACGCCCGACACCTGATCCCCTTCATGAATCAACACCACATCGGCATCGACCCGCATGCGGATGAAATCGCGCTTTTCGCTGTAGTCCCGACCGGTTTGACTCATGGCTTTGACCTTCCATTGGGTTACGGTTTGAGCTGTTCTTATAACTCTCGGTGATTTGACAAGTAAAGTCGTCAAGCGACCATCGGCGCATGCTTGAAACGCCCCGCGGATGGGAGTACCGTCTGCGCCTTAGAAGGGCACCTCTGGTGCAATCGCGTTCCGGCTCAGTGCTCGAAAGCGGTGCAGCAGAGAGGCTAGAAAGCGAATCCAGTAGTCTGAGCCGGGCCGATGCCCCGCCTGCTACGCCAACCTAATTCTGGCGCCGTTTGCCCACATGCCAAAAACCAGTGCCACGCTGCTGATAATCGATGATGACGAAGTAGTGCGCGCGAGCCTCGCGGCCTATTTGGAAGACAGTGGTTTCAGCGTCCTGCAGGCCAGCAACGGCCAACAGGGTCTTCAGGTATTCGAGCAAGACAAGCCCGACCTGGTCATCTGCGATCTGCGCATGCCGCAGATGGGCGGTCTCGAATTCATCCGTCAGGTCACCGAGCGGTCACCGCAAACGCCGATGATCGTCGTTTCGGGTGCGGGCGTGATGAACGACGCGGTCGAGGCGTTGCGCCTGGGTGCCGCGGACTACCTGATCAAGCCTCTCGAAGACCTGGCCGTGCTCGAGCACTCGGTGCGTCGCGCGCTTGATCGTGCGCGCCTGTTGCTGGAGAACCAGCGCTACCGCGAGAAGCTGGAGAAGGCCAACCGCGAGCTCGAAGCCAGCCTGAACCTGCTCCAGGAAGACCAGAACGCCGGTCGCCAGGTGCAGATGAACATGCTGCCGGAAAGTCCGTGGCGCATTGACGAGTTCCAGTTTGCTCACCAGATCATCCCGTCGCTGTACCTGTCGGGTGATTTTGTCGATTACTTCCGCGTCGACGAGCGTCGGGTGGCGTTCTACCTGGCCGACGTCTCGGGCCATGGCGCCTCTTCAGCGTTCGTCACCGTGCTGCTGAAGTTCATGACCACGCGCTTGCTGTTCGAGTCCAAGCGCAACGGCACGTTGCCGGAATTCAAGCCTTCGGAAGTGCTTGGTCATATCAACCGGGGGCTGATCAGCTGTAAGCTGGGCAAGCACGTCACAATGGTCGGTGGAGTCATCGACGAGGAGACCGGTTTGTTGACCTATAGCATCGGCGGCCATCTGCCGTTGCCTGTGTTGTACACGCCTGACAGTGTTCGTTACCTCGAAGGCCGCGGTTTGCCGGTGGGCTTGTTCAATGAGGCCACCTACGAAGATCACGTGCTTGAGCTGCCTCCGACTTTCAGCCTGACGCTGATGTCCGACGGCATTCTGGATCTGTTGCCAGAACCTACGCTCAAGGAAAAAGAAGCTGCTTTGCCTCAACGGGTGAAGGCGGCGGGCGGCAGCCTGGATGGTCTGCGGCAAGTGTTTGAATTGGCCACGCTAGGGGAGATGCCGGATGATATCGCCCTGTTGGTGTTGAGCAGGAATCTTCAATGAGTACCGGTAGAATCCAGTTCGCCGAGCAGGACGGCACCTTCGTCCTGAAGTTCGTCGGTGAAGTTCGCCTGACCCTGTGTTCGGCGTTGGATGCGACTATTGAGAAAATCTTCACCGCGTTGAATTTCAACGCGATCGTGATCGATTTGACCGAAACCCGTAGCATCGACAGCACCACCCTCGGTCTGCTGGCCAAACTGTCGATCCTGTCGCGGCAAAAGGTCGGCCTGCTGCCGACCGTCGTCACCACCCACGAAGACATCACCCGTCTGCTGCAGTCGATGGGCTTCGAGCAGGTGTTCAACATCGTCAACCACCCGGTGCCTTGCCCCGAGTGCCTGGACGACCTGCCGGATCAGGATCAGTCCGAAGAAGTGGTGCGGATCAAGGTGCTCGAAGCGCACAAGATCCTCATGGGCCTGAACGACTCCAATCGTGAAGCCTTCCATGACCTGGTGAATGCCCTCGAAAGACATTGATTCCCTATGGGGGAGGGTGTCTGTTCCGGCCTCTTCGCGAGCAAGCCCGCTCCCACAGTGATTGAGTGACCCCGAGTTCTTCATTCCACACCTGACCCTGTGGGAGCGGGCTTGCTCGCGAAGGCGTCAGTTCAGACGATGCATCCTCCCGCGCTGCATAAATAAAAAGGGCGAACCCAACCGGGTTCGCCCTTTTTGCATTTCAGCGACTCAGATCACAGCTTGGCCTGCAGCAGTGCCTCAAGCTTCTCCTGGTCACGGGCAAACTGACGGATGCCCTCAGCCAGTTTCTCGGTGGCCATCGCGTCTTCGTTGGACAGCCAGCGGAACTGTGCTTCGTTCAGGATCAGGCGGGCTTCGCCGGCGTGGCCCGGGGCGAGTTTGCGCTCCAGTTTGCCGGTGTCTGCCGCGAGCTTGTCGATCAGGTCCGGGCTGATGGTCAGACGGTCGCAACCGGCCAGTTGCTCGATCTGGCTCAGATTACGGAAGCTGGCGCCCATGACCACGGTCTTGTAGTCATTGGCCTTGTAGTAGTTGTAGATGCGAGTGACCGACTGCACGCCCGGATCATCGGCGCCGGTGTAGTCGTTGCCGTTGGCCTTCTTGTACCAGTCATAGATGCGGCCCACGAACGGCGAGATCAGGAACACCCCGGCGTCAGCGCAAGCTGCAGCCTGAGCGAAGGAGAACAGCAGGGTCAGGTTGGTCTGGATGCCTTCCTTCTCGAGAATTTCGGCGGCGCGGATGCCTTCCCAGGTCGAAGCGATCTTGATCAGCACGCGGTCACGGCCGATGCCGGCCTTGTCGTACAGCTCGATCAGGCGATGCGCACGCTTGAGCACGGCGTCCTGGTCGAACGACAGGCGCGCATCCACTTCGGTGGAAATCCGGCCCGGGATCACTTTGAGGATTTCCTGGCCCACGGCGACGCCAAAACGGTCGCTGGCCAGGCCCACATCGCCCTTGCAGTCGCTGACGCAGGCGTTCAGCAGCTGGGCGTAAGCCGGGATGGCGGCGGCCTTGAGCAGCAGGGAAGGGTTGGTGGTGGCGTCGACCGGCTTGACCCGGGCGATCGCTTCGAAGTCGCCGGTGTCGGCAACCACGGTGGTCATCTGTTTGAGTTGTTCCAGCTTGGAAGTCATGGGTGTGCTCTGTCCTGTGGGTTTGACGACATTACCCGAGCGCTGACAGTCACTCAAGGGTATCCGGGCGTATCGGAGGCCCCGCTGGCAACAACCTGAGAACGGCTGCTTGATGGGCGGGGCGCGGTATCGATGAATACGATGCCAAAAGCGGTCACAGGTTCAAAGCAACTGACGGCCAGCGCCCCTTGAGCACATCAATGGAGGTTATTGCTGGCTCAGTTGGGTTTTGACCGCTGTTTCCGCCGGTTTCGGCTGGCCGTCGGCGGTCAACAGACCGAAGTTCTTCTCGCGGTCGTTGCTGCCGCTGTCGCTGTTTTTCCATTCGTAAATCGAGGTCAGGGCAATGTTGCGGGTTTTGATATCGGCCACGAATGCACTGATTTTACTGGCTTGGCCTTCGGTGCCGCCGTTGGAGGGGAGCGCCGAGATACCCCATTCGCTGATCACCCCCGGCAGATGGAAGTTCTGCTGGATAAACGTCTGGGCGTTGCTGATCTGTGTGCCGGTCATGCCATAGGGATGGTAGGAAACCGCGCTGAGGCATTTGGGGTATTCGCTGACAATTCGGTTGAGTGCCACGGTGGACGCCGAGCCGGCAGTCGGCGGGCGGGCAAAGCCAAAACCGATCACCGGGATGGCTTGCGGCTTGTCCTGCAGGGTTTTGCACGCCGCGCTCATGAACGGCACGAACGTCGTATCGAAATTGCCGGTCGGCCAGTAGGTGTCGAGGTCCGGTTCATTCCATAGTTCAATCGCCACCAGTTGCGAGCCGTAGGTCGTCGCCAGGCTGGTCAGCGCGTTGGCATAGGCGACCCCCGCGTTCGGCAGATCACTGGTATTCAACGGCGCGGTCGCGCGCACGGTCATCAACACCGGCAGGCCAGCGTCCCTGGCCACGGCGAAGGCGTCGCTGACCTGTTTCTGGTAAGCCGCGCTACCCAGGCTGTCAGTCCAGACGCCGAAACGCACGAAACTGAAGCCGGTCGCCTTGACCTGCTGCGCGTCAGCGGCGGAGAAGGTCTGGACCTTGACCTGAACCCCGATGGTTTTGTTGCCGGGCAATGCCGGGAACAGCTCGTTGGCGTGGACCTGGCTGGCGGTACTGAAGAGCAACAGAGTCAAGGCGCCCAAGCGGTTGAGATGTGCTGACTTCATGTCGGTTCTCCGGTTGAGAAGTGACAACGGCGAAAAGGTATCTCGTTATAACGGCTTCGAAACTAACAATGGCACTAAGTGCAGTGATGTTATTTTTTGTCAGCTATCCGTGATCTGAAAATCACAGTTATTTTTAGTCCGGTAATTCTATTTTGGCGACTTTTGGCGCTGTGGTACTTAATACACTGGTACTGACAGGGCGAATCTATTTCTGAGTGCAGAATGATCTAGTGGGTTCATTAAGATCCGCTCTAGATGTTGGCAGAATGATATTACACAGGAATGTAAACCTTGTTCAAAAAGATCCTTGTCGTGTGCGTTGGCAATATTTGCCGAAGTCCGACAGCAGAACTTCTGCTGCGTAACGCGCTGACCCCCTCAACCATCTCTGTGACTTCCGCAGGCCTCGCGGCGCGGGTTGGCGAAGGCATGGAAGCATCGGCGCGCCAGGTGCTGGAAGACCGCGGGCACAGCGCCGAGGGCTTCCAGGCCCGGCAATTGACCGCCGATATCGTCAATGAATCAGACCTGATTCTGGTCATGGAAAAACAACATGTGAATCAGGTACTGAAGATTGCCTCGCACGCCCGAGGCAAAGTGTTTCTTCTTGGCAAGTGGCAGAGCGAAAGAGAAATACAGGATCCGTATCGTCAAGGTAAGGCCGCTTTTATTCATGCCCATGCATTGATTGAAGATGCTGTTAGCTCGTGGGCGCAGCGCCTCGGACATTGATGAATATTCTTCAGATCAGTGAATGGTAAGAAAGACTTATGCAGTTACCGTCAGTAATCGCCAACCGTGATAACGATCAAGACAGTATTGATCTTCTGGGTATATTCGGCAGTTTGATCGACCAGAAATGGCTGATCGGTGCATTCACCGGTGCCTTCATGGCCGCTGGTGTTGCCTATGCGGTATTGGCGACGCCGGTGTACCTGGCGAACGCGCTGGTTCAGGTCGAACCGAAAAAGAACGACATGCTCGGCTTTTCCGACCTCAGCAGCATGCTCGGCGGGCAATCGCCGTCGGTGACCGAAATCGGCATCATCAAGTCCCGCGCGGTGATCGGCAAAACCGTCGATGACCTGCGCCTGGACATCGACGTCACCCCCAACACCTTCCCGGTCATCGGTGGTTTTCTCGCTCGGCGTTATCGCGGCGAAACCGAATTCAGCGTGGCGCCGCCGCGTTTTGGCCTCAACAGCTACGCCTGGGGCGGCGAGCGTCTGGCGTTTACCCGGCTCAATCTGCCCAAAGAACTGTTGGGCAAGAAGCTCACCCTGGTGGCTGGCGAACAACAGCACTTCCAGTTGCTCGATGACAACGACAACCTGCTGGTCGAGGGCGTTGCGGGCGAAGCCTTCGCCCAGGACGGCGTCGAGGGTTTGATCGAACGCCTGCAAGCCAACCCCGGCACACGCTTTGAAGTGGTGCGCTATCCACGGATCGTGACCATCCAGGGTTACCAGGATGCGCTGGATATTTCCGAGCAAGGCAAGGAGTCGGGGATTATTCGCCTGGCGCTGGCCAGTTCCGATGCCGCCGAGGCAGTGAAGATCCTCAACAAGATCGCCGCGCTCTACGTCGATCAGAACGTGCGCCGCACTTCGGCGGAGGCGGCGCAAAGCCTGGCGTTCCTGCAAAGCCAGTTGCCGCAGGTCAAGCGTGATCTGGCCAAGGCCAGCGATGCGCTCAACGCGTATCAGACCCGTGGCAAGACCGTGAACATTTCCCTGGAAACCCAATCGGTGCTCGGTCAATCCGTGGCGCTGGAAACGCGGATTTCCGAGCTGAAAATGCAACAGGCGGAAATGGATCGCAAGTTCACCAAGCAGCATCCGGCGTATCGCGCGCTGATGTCGCAGATCGGCGAATTGACCCAGCAGCAGAAATCGCTGGAAGGCAAGGTCGGTGATCTGCCGGCCACGCAACAGGAACTGCTCAACCTGACCCGCGATGTGGAAGTCGCTTCGCAGATCTACACGCAGTTGCTGAACAAGTCCCAGGAGCTGGACATCGTTCGCGCCGGTGCGGTGGGCAATGTGCGCCTGATCGATCCGGCGGATGTCGACCTGAGCAGTCCGGTCAAACCGAAAAAAGCCCTGATCGTGTTGATCGCGACGTTCCTCGGCGCCTTTCTCGGTGTGGCGCTGGTGCTGTTGCGCAAATCCCTGAGCAAAGGTCTGGAAGGCCCGGAAGCCATCGAACAGCTCGGGCTGCCGGTGTACGCCTCGATTCCCTACAGCGCCTTGCAGCGCGACGAGGACACGAAAAAGGACCGGGCCAAAATCACCGCCGAAACACCGGCCTATCTGCTGGCGCTGCGCAACCCGACCGACCTGTCCATCGAGTCGATCCGCAGCCTGCGCACCTGCCTGCATTTCGCCGCGCTGGATTCGACCAACAACCGGATCATGATCTCCGGTCCCAGCCCGCAGGTCGGCAAGACCTTCGTCTCGTCCAACCTCGCAGCGGTCATGGCGCAAAGCGGTCAGCGCGTGCTGTTGATCGACGCTGATATGCGCAAGGGCCACCTGCACAAGACGCTGAATGTACCGATCGCCAATGGTCTGTCGGACCTGCTGGTCAAGCGCTGCAGCATCGAGCAGGCGATCAACAAGGTGGAAATCGACAACCTGCACTTCATCAGCCGCGGCCAGGTTCCACCGAATCCTTCCGAGCTGCTGATGCACGCCAACTTCCGCGATCTGCTCGCCGAGCTGAGTCAGCGCTACGACGTGGTGATCATCGATACACCGCCACTGCTGGCGGTGACGGACGCGGCGATTGTCGGGCGTGAAGCCGGTATCAGCCTGATCGTCACGCGGTTTGCGGTGAACCCGGCCAAGGAGATCGAAATGACCATTCGCCGCTTCGCGCAGAACGGCATCGAGCTCAAGGGCGCGGTGTTCAACGGCGTCGAGAAGCGCGCCGCCAGTTACTACGGCAACGGCAACTACGGTTACTACAACTACGAGTACGCGTCCGACAAATCCTGAGTGTCAGCGATTGTCCTTACATGCAAGGAAGTGGGTGGGTTGTGAAGAAAATACTGCACGTGGCTGAAACGATAAAAGGTGGGGTCGCCACCGTTATCCGCACCATCTCGGCCTCTCCCGAAGGCCAGGACTCGAATTACGAGCTGGTCTATCTGGTGCCGCTCGACCAGAAAAAAGAGCTGCACGGTATCGATGAGCAGCAGATTCGCACGTTCGAACGCAGCGGGCGCGATGTGCGTTCGCTGCTGCGTTTTGCCTGGCAACTGACCCGGGTGATGCTCAAGGAAAAACCCGATGTGGTGCATTTGCACAGCACTTTTTCCGGGGTGATCGGCCGCGTGGTCTGCGTGCTTCTGCGGCCGTGGCGCAAGCCGAAAATCGTCTATTGCCCGCACGCGTTTTCGTTCCTGATGGAAAGCTCGCCGACCAAGCAGAAGCTCTACGCGTGGATCGAGCGCGTCCTGCAGCGGGTGACCGACGTGATCATCTGCGTCAGCCGCTACGAGATGGACAAGGCCGCACGGTTCGGCATTCAGCGCTCGCGCATGAAGCTGATCTACAACGGCATTCATCAGCGCGACGAGGCGCCAAAGTCCGAGAGCCCCGCGCCGATTCATCTGCTGTTCGTCGGTCGTCTCGATTACCAGAAAGGCTTCGACGTGTTGCTCAAGGCCTTCGCCAAGGTGCAGCGCAGCGATCTGAAGCTGACGGTGGTCGGCAGTGCGGTCAACGAAGACATGGTCGAGTGTCCGCAGATGGACGCCGTCGAGTACCTGCCGTGGGTCACCCCGGCCGAGGTGCAGGCGCTGTATCAACAGGCCGACGCGCTGATCGTCCCGAGTCGCTGGGAAGGCTTCGCCATGGTGCCGCTGGAAGGCATGGCCATGGGCTTGCCGGTGATTGCCAGCAACTGCACGTCGCTGCCCGAACTGGTCACCCATGAAGTATCCGGCTACGTCTTTCCTACCGGTGATCACCAGGCGCTGGCCGATGTGCTGGCGCGAATCCAGAAGCCGCGGTTGCTCGACCTCGGCAGCGAGGGTCGGAACATCGTGCGCGAGCGTTTCAGCGCCGCGCTGATGATCCGCCAGACCTACGACGTGTATTGCGCTCCCACTTATTAAGTAGAACTCAAGCTTATGAACGTAACGATTTTGCATGGCTACAGTGCGTCCAACTCCGGTGACGGCCTGCTCGTCGATCTGGCCATCGCGTTGGTGCAGCGCAACTTTGGTGAAGACACCGCGATCAATGTCGTGGCGTCCGATCCGCAGTCTTTCGCCTACTTGCCGCACCCGCGTTTCGACGCACCGGTGATGGCGGCCAAGGGGCTGGGGCGGGTCAAGCAGGCGGTGTTCCTCAATCAGTCGTATGCCGGGCTGGCGGATCTGTTGCGCAAGACTGATCTGATCGTTGGCGTCGGTGGCGGTTACATGCGCTCGAAAAGTGCCTTCGAACACATCAAGCTGAAACTGGGCCACGCCAAGCAACTGGAAACGGCAATTCTCAGCAGGGTGCCGTCGGTGTACCTGCCGCAAAGCATCGGGCCGTTCCATGGCGAGAGCCGCAAGATCGTCGAGCACTACGCCAGTGCCGATGCGGTGTTCGTGCGCGATAACCGTTCCTCGGCGATGTTCGATGCCTGCGAAAACGTCTACCGCGCGCCGGATCTGGCGGTGCAGTCGTTGGCCAGCAAGATTCTTCAGCAACCCAAGTTCACCCGCTGCGCCGCGTCGCCGGCCACCGTGTGCGTGGTGCTGCGCAAGCCGCCGGAGTGGAGCAAGGACAAGAAGATCGCCTACGTCGCCAACCTGAAGTTGCTGCTGCAGCGCCTAAAGAACAAAAGCAAAGTGGTCTGCGCCGTGCAGAGCGCCGTTCGCGGCAACGATGACGGTGCGTTCTATCGCGAACTGGGCATCACCGAAGACCTGCTGTCGTTGAAGGCGACGATTGCCAAATATCAGCCGGACCTGGTGATCTCGGTGCGTTTGCACGGCGCCATCGAATCGCTGCTGTCCGGTGTTCCGGCGTACCACATCAGCTATGAGCGCAAAGGCTTTGGCGCCTATCAGGACATGGGCGTGGAAGACTGGGTGATCAACGGTGGCGACATCGATGTCGAGCAGATCATCGACACCGTTTACGCGCCGAACGCGCTGTCGAACTTTGGTAAACGCCTGACCGACACCTGCCGCGAGATCGAGGCAAAAACCGTGGCCATGGACGAGATCATCAAAGGGATCGTTCGATGATATTTCGCCTGCTGCTGCGCGGCGGAGCGTTAGGCGCGAAGTTCTTTCTGGTGTTGGCCATCACCCATTACCTGGGCTACGAAGCGTTGGGGTTTTACGGGGTGGTGGTCGCGGCTTCGTTGATCGCTTCGAAGTTCTACAGTGTCGGGTTCAGTTCCGAGATCAATCGGCTGATCAGCGTCGGCGGCAGTTCGCGGCGGGTGGTCGACAAAGTCCTGCTGCTGTATCTGGCGGTGGGGCTGCTGCTGTCGCTGGTGACGGTGGGGATTTACTCGCTGTTCCAGCAGGTCGAGGCGGGCACCGCGTTGATTCTTTGCGTGACGCTGGTGCTGCTCACTGAACATCTGTCGTTCGAAATCAATTCGTTCGTGTTTTCCGCGCAGAAAGCCACGGCGGGCGCACTGCTGTTTTTCATCAAGACTGGCCTCTGGGCGCTGCTGGCGGTGGGCGGGATGATGCTCGACTGGGTGTCCGGCATCGCTAGTGTGCTGTGGCTGTGGGTGGCCGCCAACGTGCTGGTGATCATCGCCGGTTACCTGATTGTGGTGAGCGTGCACAAGGGCCGGGTCAGCGCGGCGCTGACCACGGCGACCGTGTGGAAGGCCGGGTTGCCGTTCTACTTCGGTACGGGGTTGATCGCGCTCAGTCAGTACGCCGAGCGGTTTCTGATTGCCGATCTCGAACCGTATGCCAATCTCGGTAAATACGTGTACGCGTGGTCGGCGGCGAACACTTTGCAAGCGCTGTCCTACGCGGTGGTGGCGGTGGTCGGTATTCCGGTGCTGGCCAAGCGGTTTCAGGCGGATCAGCAGGCGTTCACGGTCAGGCATTTGTTCGTCAACAAGTGGGTGATGCGCTCGCTGCTGGTGTCGGCGGCGGTGGCGGTGCTGATCTACTTGTTCTTCAACGTGGTGCTCGATTACGTCGCCACCAGCGTGCCGCGTCCGGATAACGCGATTCTCGGTGTGCTGATCTTTTCCTTTGCCCTGCGGGCCATTGGCGACATCGTCTGGGGCGGTCTGATTGCCTCGAAAAACAGTCGAGTGTCATTCGCCAGTGCGGCGATCTGCCTGCTGGTGTCGGTGCCGGTCAGCTACCTGCTGATCAAGCACTATTCGATTTATGGCGCGGCGTGGGGCAATGTCTTCGCGATCATCGTCCAGCTCGGGGTGATTGCCGTGTTGACCCGTGCGACCAGTGCAAAAGGGGCGTTGGCATGGGGTTGAAGTTGCCGTGCATCGAGTTTCGCGGACGCAAACTCGATTCCTCGCTGTCGTTCCTGATTCTGTTCACCGGGCTGTTTCTGTCGGTGGCGATGCCGCTGCTGATCCCCCGCGCTCCAGGCCCGGATGCGATGACTTTGTGGTCTTCCTATGCGCGCGCCGACAACTGCAATTTCTGGAACCCGTTCTCGCCGGATCGCTCCTCCTACGAGTGTTCGGCGTTCCTGCTGCGGCCCACCGGGATCAACCTGACCAACGCCTGGGCCTACGGGATGTTCTGCAATTTCTTCCTCACGGCGATTCCGGTGGTGGTGTTCCGCCGCATGCCGCTGGCGATCTTCGGCACCCTGTGTCTATGGGGGATTGTGCGCTCGTTCTTTCTGGAAAACCTGACCAAGGAAATCATCGTTTCGGTGGCGGTGCTGAGCATCTTGTTCAGCTCGCTGACGCGCAAATACCGCGGCGGATTTTTTCTGTCGGCGGTGATTTACGGCGTGCTGATCCGGCCTTACTGGATTCTGTTTTCGCTGTCATGGGTCGGCGTCTGCGTGATGAAGAAGTACGTGTCGCGCTTCACTTTCTTCCTGATGTTGTTCCTGTTTTATCTGGCAGTGGCCATGGCGATTCAGCTGGCGCTGGGGTTTCCGGTGTCGTCGATTCGCGCCAGCAACAACGAGTTGCGTACGGCGGGGGAGGAGGGTTCGAAATCGCTGATCGTCTCGTGGCTCAGCGGTAGTGATTTTGTCTCGCAGGCGTTGGACTCGATGATCATTTTTTTCCGCCTGTCGTTCCCGGTGGAGCTGATTCTGTTGTCCGGGCCGGGCCAGGTGATCTTCGTCGCGTTGATGATCATGACCGCGCTGCTGCTGTTCAAAGTCATCACTTCCACCGATTACAAAGGCGCGCCGATCGAGACCAAACCCAAGGAACTGATCGCGATTCCGCTGGCTTTCCTGCTGGTGCAGGGTTTGTTCGAGCCGGACTTCGGTTCCTTCGCCCGGCACTTTTCCATGGTGGTGCCGGTGTTGTTTGTCGGCCTGGGTTTGATGTTGCGCGCCAACAAACCGGTGCGGGTTGAATCAAGAGTTCTGAATTGAGGCGTGTGCTGTATGTCGAGCAAGAAAAAATCGCTGGAGATCGAAACCCTGCGTGGCCTGGCGTGCCTGCTGCTGGTGCTTTATCACGTCATCGGCCCGTTGGGCGGGGGCCTGAAGATCGATATCGGCTCGCCGTTCCGGGTGATCGCCGACTCGATGGTGTACGTGCGCATGCCGCTGTTCACCTTCATTTCCGGCTACATCTATTCGATCTACAAAATTCGCGGCAATGACTTTTCCGCATTCTTCAGCGGCAAAGTGCGGCGGCTGATCGTGCCGCTGTTTTGCGTCGGCGTGCCGTTCTCGGTGTTGCAGGCGGTGGGGCCGGGGGTGAACAAGGACGTGGGTGTGATCGATGCGTTGTTGTCGTTCTGGGTGCCGGTCAATCACTTCTGGTTCCTGCAGGCGGTGTTCATCATTTTCATGTTCGTCGGGCTGCTCGAGTGGCGCGGGCTGCTGCGCTCGATGACGCGCTTGTACCTGCTGTTCGGGTTCGCTGCGGCGGTGTTTCTGCTGCCGCCGTTCAAGCTTGATGCGTTCGGCATCAATGGTGCGATTTACCTGCTGCCGTTTTTTGTGGCGGGGATGATCGGCCAGGAAAATGTCGAGGCGCTGAAGCAGCGCTTCAAGGTGATCGGGCCGCTGGTGTTTGTGTTGATCTCGCTGACGCTGCTGTACGTGGCGGCGATTGATCGCGAGTTGATTGTCGACCGCCGCAGCCTGATCGGTCTGACCGTGGGCTGCGTGTCGTGCATCGCCTTGCTGTCGAGTGACATGCGCTCGAAGTGGCTGACCTGGCTGGGCGGCTACTCTTACGCGATCTTCCTGTTCCACGTGCTGTTCGCCGCGACTTCACGGTTTGTCATGGGGCGGCTGGGGATAAAGGACGAAAGCATTCTGGTGCTCAGCGGCGTGCTGTTCGGCTTGTTGGGGCCGGTGGTGTTGTCGATGATTTTCAGCCGCTTCAATGTCACTTCGGTGCTGTTTCTCGGGGAGCGTGCGGCGAAGAAGAAGCCGGTGGCGAACATTGTTCCGGTGGTACCGGCCAATAGCTGAAAAGCTTCGCGAGCAAGCCCGCTCCCACGGGTTTCGGTGCTGGGCACAGATTCAGCAGATGACCGCAATTCCTGTAGGAGTGAGCCTGCTCGCGATAGCGGTATGTCAATCAGAGTTGCACCGTCTGAATCAACGCCATCGCGAGCAGGCTCACTCCTACAATGGATCTGGGTCGTACTCCAGTCCCCTCATTCCAGACTGAAGGAAATAACGCATGTTGGCAGTAGATGACGCTCAGCCCGTCGCGGCGTCGGTGGTGGAAGTGGGCGATGCCCGCGAGCGCTTTGCGCAGTGGCGCGAAGGCAAGAACGGGAAGGTGTTGTCGGTCTCGGTGATCGGCGACAGCTACAGCGCCGGGCAGAATTTTTATCTGAACAAACTGGTGCAGCGCGTGGCCGGCGAGGTCGGTTTTGCCGGCCCCGGTTATGTCGGTTTCAACCATGGCGCGGCGCTCGGTGGCACGCATTTCAAATACACCCGCAGCAGCGAAAAATACTTCGGTGGTGGCTGGCAAGTGTCCGGCCTCGGCCAGGCCAGCCCCGACAGTCGCACGGTGACCGGCAAACCCGGTGCCTGGCTGAAAATCGATGCCAGTCCGACACCCGCCATCGACACCAAAGTCAACCAGGCGAAACTGCTCTACCTGGGCAACGGCGAGCCCAGTGAGCTGCGTTACCGTTGGACGCCCGCGCAAGACTGGCAGCCCTTGAAACTTGAAGGGGCAGGCGTACAGGAAGTACCGCTCGCAGGTCTCTCTTCGGCGGCAGACTGGTCATTCAAACTGGAAGTGGTGAAGGGCGCGCCGACCTTGTTTGGCCTGTGGCTGAGCAACGATCAGCACGGCGTGCGGGTTTCGAAACTGGCGGCCTCGGGCGCGGCATCGGCGGATTTCTATCACCAGGACCCGCAATGGCAGGTGCAGTGGAAAGCCGCCGTGTCGAAGATCCCCGCCGACGTTTACCTGATCATGCTCGGCGGCAACGATCAGGGCTTCGGGGTCAAACCCGAACAGTACCTGCACAACGTTCAGGGCTTGGTGGCGATGATCCGCGAGATTCAACCGGCGGCGAGCATCAACCTGATCATGCGTCAGGACACCACGCGTTCCAGTGCCTATCCGATGTCAGCGTATGCGCAAGTCTTGCAACCGTGGGCGCATGAGCAGCAGTTGGGATTTGCCAATCTGCAATGCGCGTTCGGCCCTGACATCAAACGCTATGCGGCGGCGATGATCGGGCCGGACAGGATTCATCCGCAGCCGGCCACGGGCGGGAAGGTGATTGCTGATTACTTCTATCGCTGGATTGTCAGTGGCATCAACGCGGACAGTTGTGACACAGCGAAACCCCTGTAGGAGCTGCGGCACGCTGCGATCTTTTGATCTTGCTCTTAAAATCAAAAGATCGCAGCCTTCGGCAGCTCCTACAGGGGGCAGTGTGCTATTCGAATTGTTCGATCTGGCTCAGTAGCTCTTTGAGCTTTTGTGGCATCAACTGCGTCGCACACCGCGTCTCGACATTGATGATGATCGCTGGCTCGTTGCAGCACAGGCGTACGCGGAAGCGCCAGTCGCTGAAGATCACTTTCAACCCATCCCGGTCGTCCATTTCCAGTGCCTTCTCGGCATAGCGTTGTTTCAGATGGGCGAGCAGGGGATAGGGATCCGCCAGCGCTCGGCGAATGTCGCCGGACGCCGGAAACATGCCGATGCGCTCCACCAGCAGAATGCTGCCCAGCCACGACTCGTTGGCGCTGGGCAACGGCTGATGGCGTGGCAGCCAACTCACCGCCCCGAGGTTGCCCACCTCCCGTTCAATCTCTGCTGCATGCTGTGCCATGTTCATGGGTTGCCTCCTGAAAAGAGAAGTGGGCGGGGGCCGTCTCAGCGGCCCTTGAGGTAAACGTTGTCGTAGCAGAAGTTGGTCGCCTGCAGGTAACCCTCGGCGTCGCCGCAGTCGAAGCGCAGGCCCTTGAACTTGTAGGCCAGCACGCAACCGTTC
Source organism: Pseudomonas sp. RSB 5.4 (assembly GCF_037126175.1). Lineage (NCBI taxonomy): Bacteria > Pseudomonadati > Pseudomonadota > Gammaproteobacteria > Pseudomonadales > Pseudomonadaceae > Pseudomonas > Pseudomonas sp. RSB 5.4. Next base: position 2,515,776 of record NZ_CP146986.1, on the reverse strand, counting down.
TGCGCCTGTTTCATCAGCGCGTCGGTGATCTGGATCTCGCCGCCCTTGCCCGGTTGGGTGTCGGCGATCAGGTCGAAAATGTCCGGGGTGAGGATGTAGCGGCCGATGATCGCCAGGTTCGACGGGGCATCCTGCGGCGCCGGTTTCTCCACCATGTTATTGACCCGATAGATGCCGTCGGACATCAGCTCGCCGGCGATCACCCCGTACTTGTGGGTCTGGTCGGCCGGGACTTCCTGGATGGCGACGATCGAGCAGCGGAATTTCTTGTACAGCTGGATCATCTGCGACAGCACGCCGTCACCTTCCAGGTTCAGGCACAGGTCATCTGCCAGCACCACGGCGAAGGGTTCATCGCCGATCAACGGGCGGCCGCTGAGAATCGCGTGACCGAGGCCCTTCATTTCCACCTGACGGGTGTAGGAGAAGGTGCAGGTGTCGATCAGTTCGCGGGTGCCGGCGAGGAATTTTTCTTTCTCGGTGCCGCGAATCTGGTGTTCGAGTTCGTAGCTGATATCGAAGTGGTCTTCCAGCGCACGCTTGCCCCGACCGGTGACGATGGCCATGTGTTGCAGGCCGGCGTCCCGTGCTTCTTCGACGGCGTATTCGATCAACGGTTTGTTGACGATCGGCAGCATCTCTTTCGGCATGGCTTTGGTCGCCGGCAAGAAACGCGTGCCGTAACCGGCAGCGGGGAACAAACATTTACGAATCATAAAAGTATCCTGGACAGTCATGGAACACAGGCAACGGATGCGCACACTTACGAAGGCGCACAAGTTTCAATGATTATTGAACGAGTACTTTAATACCTGAGTCAGGTTGTTAATGGCAATTAGCGCGAAGGCTAAAACATGACAATGTTATGAGATGTCGGTAACAACGTTATTAGTTATTTTTAGTCGGTATCTGTTGATAGTGATGAGTGTACTTGGAGTGCTAATAAGTACCGGGCAATACAGTTTGACCTGCAAAAATATTTATTGCCAGTGGTTGAACCAATTTTGTTTGAGGCTGTTGTCGTCCTTATTTGTGTGGTGCGCCACAGATTGAATAAAAGGGACTTGACACGCTACTTGTCACTTATCCAATGACGGACCGCGCTATGAAGATTCTGGTAACGGGTGGTGCCGGCTATATCGGCTCGCACACCACACTTGCGCTGCTTGAAGCAGGTTATGAAGTTGTTGTACTGGATAATCTTTGCAACAGCAGCGATGCGGCACTGCACGCGATAGAAGGCATTTGCGGCAAAAGCGCGCTGATGATTCGCGGCGATGTCTGCGACCGGGCGTTGCTCGACCGGATTTTCCGCGAGCATCAAATCGACGCGGTGCTGCATTTTGCCGGGCTCAAGGCCGTCGGCGAGAGCGTGCGCAAGCCGCTGGATTACTACGAAAACAACGTCGGCGGCAGCATCACGTTGTGTCAGGCGATGGCCGCAGCGGGCGTGTTCCGTCTGGTGTTCAGCTCGTCGGCCACGGTGTACGGCGAGCCTGAGCAGATGCCGATCCGCGAGGATTTCCCCACCGGCATTCCGACCAATCCTTACGGTCAATCCAAACTGATCGTCGAGAACGTGCTGCGCGACCTGAGTCAGGCCGAGCCGCGCTGGAGCATCGCCTTGCTGCGTTACTTCAACCCGATCGGCGCGCATCACAGCGGGCACCTGGGCGAAGACCCTAACGGCATTCCCAACAACCTGCTGCCTTACATCAGCCAGGTCGCGGTCGGCAGCCTGCAGGAGTTATCGATCTTCGGCGACGATTACCCGACCATCGACGGCACCGGGGTGCGCGATTACATCCACGTCGTCGACCTCGCCGATGGCCATCTGAAGGCCTTGCAGTCGATTGCCGGACGCCCGGGCATTCACACCTGGAACCTTGGCACCGGCGACGGCTACAGCGTGATGCAGGTACTGCATGCCTTCGAACAGGCCAGCGGGCGACCAGTGCCGTACCGGGTGATGCCGCGTCGCAGCGGTGACATTGCCGAGAGCTGGGCCGACGCGTCCAAGGCTGCCAAAGAGCTCGGCTGGAAAGCCACGCGCAGTTTGCAGGACATGGTCACCGACACTTGGCGCTGGCAATCCAATCATCCGCGCGGTTATCTCGAATGATGTCGTTCTAATACTGAATGTTAGTTTCGGTCAGGTGTTAGATATCGTCGGGAAAATACGCTGGAAATGCCTTTTGCAAGTCCGTAGATATAAACCTGCCGTTCGACTTTTATCAGTTGGGTAAGACTGTGAAAGAACGACGGATCTTGTTCGCGCATTTTGCGGACTTGAACGCTACCACCGCTAACACAGGCCGGTTTTTAACAGGCCGAATGTTAGAAAGGAGTTGATATGAAAAAAGTGATGGCGATTGCCCTGTTGACGATGTTGAGCAACTGGGCGTCCGCTGCTGAAGCGCCGCTTACTGCGGTAACCAATGTATCTGGCAGTGTCGCGGCTTCTACCGCGCCTGCTGCCAGTACGGCAATGGTTGCCAGTGCAGTAGCGGCGTCCAACAGTGGTGGAAGTGCCAACGGCGGTACCACCGGTACTACGGGTACCACCGGTACAACCGGCACGCACAACTAACAGGAAAATTTGTTAGTGCAGTACAGGGTCGCCCGACGCAAGTCGGGTGACTTTGTTTTTAGATTCGCCCTTGAATAGCGTAGTGCCATTATGACTCGTAGTTTTTCTCTTTTGCTGTTGGCAAGTATCGCTTTGCAAGGTTGCATGTTTTCTCCCGGCCAATACCTGAGCACCGGCGACATCACGCGCCAGGGCGCCAGCGAAAGCAGTCGGGTCGAGCTGATTCCGATCACGCCCAAGCTGATCTCGATGACCCGCGCCACGCAAAAGCGTGAGACGGTGCCGGCGGAATTGTTGGCGACGCCGGCGGAATACCGCATCGGCAGCAACGATGTGCTGTACATCACGGTCTGGGATCACCCGGAGCTGACCGCGCCATCGGGGGCACAACAGCAGATCGACGCCAACGGTCGACTGGTGCGCTCCGATGGCACGCTGTACTACCCGTTCATCAAGGAAGTGCAGGCGGCCGGCAAGACTATTCAACAGTTGCGTGCGGACATCGAATCCCGCCTGTCGGCGTTCATCGCCGAGCCGCAAGTGGATGTCGCGGTGCTGCGTTTCGCCAGTCAGAAAGTGGTGGTCTCGGGTGCCGTGGCCAAGGCCGGCCCGCAGCCGATTTCCACCAACCCGTTGAGCGTGGTCGAAGCCCTCGGTACTGCCGGTATCGACACCAATAACGCCGATCTGTCGGGCCTGTTGCTGACCCGCAATGGCCGGGTGTATCCGCTCAATCTCGACTCGCTGAACCATCAGGATTCCGAGTTGCAGCACGTCTTTCTCAAGGGCGGCGACCAGCTCTATCTGCCGTACAACGACAACAAGCGCATTTACGTCATGGGCGAAGTCAATCAGCCCCGTGCGCTGAGCTTCAAGACCGCGACGATGAACCTCTCCGACGTGCTCGGTTCGGTCGGCGGCTTGAGCCAGACCACTTCCAACGGCAACGCGGTGTACGTGATTCGCGGGGTGGAAAACCTCGATGTCGAGCCGGCGAAGATCTATCAACTGGAAGCCCAGTCGCCGACCGCCATGGCACTCGCTTCGCACTTTGAAGTGCGTCCCCAGGATGTGGTGTACGTCGGCCCGGCCAACGTCACGCGCTGGAACCGCTTCATCAGCCAACTGGTGCCGTCGGCATCGATTGTCGGGACCGGGGCTTCCGCTGCGAAGAACTGGAGCGAATTCAGTAACAACAGCAAATAAGGCCGACCGTGAAAACCTTGAAAGTTGGCGTCTGCCTGATGGCGGCCTTGATGTTGTGTGGCTGTAACCCGCTGATGACCGCTTCGGTGCGCAACCTCAAGTCGGCGGTGATCGGCCCGGATGAGCTGGACGTGAGCGCGGCCCAGGTGGCCGAGGTCAAGTATCCGCAAGTCAAACTGACCACGCCCTCCGGCTCCGGGGTGCTGGCGCTGGTGCGTGAGCGTGATGATCTGCAGTTCTGGGTCGCTTCCGGCAAACAGGTGTTGCTCCTGCGTGACGGCCTCGCCGTGCGCACCATCGGCCTCGGCGTCGAGGGCGATCTGGACGGCACGCGGCTGGCCGACAACGCGCCGTTCAAGCGCGGGCTGCATCAAGTTGCCGATGGTTTCACCAGTCAGCGCTGGATCGACCTGTACAAGGGCCAGGAGGTTGGCTTGATCGTCAACAGCCGGTTCTCCCGCCGATCCACGCAAACCCTGGACATTCTCGACAAGCAATACACCGTGCTGCGTGTCGATGAGCGCATCGACGTCCCGGCCATCGGCCTGCGCGCGACCAACCATTACTGGGTCGATCCGGTGGACGGTTTCATCCTGCAGAGCGAGCAGCAACTGACCGCGCAAATGCGCGTGCGCATCGTGCAATTGACCCCCGATCGCAGGCACCTGCCATGAAGCGCTTACGGAGGTTATCGGCGGGTTTGCTGTTGCTCAGCGGCGTCAGTCAGGCAGCGGTCACGGTCAGTGGCGATGTCGCCAACCCGGGGCCGGTGGAATTGCCGCCGGGCGGGCGCTTGCTCGACGTGATCAGCGTGGCCGTACCGAATGCCGAAGGTTACTGGCTGGCCGGCGTGTTGCTGCGCCAGTCGTTGCTGGAACAGCAGGCCCGGCTCAAGGCCGGGGTGCTGTTCGATCTCGATGTGCTGCAACGCATGGCTTCGTTGTTTGACCGCCCGAGTCGCGCGGCGCTGGCGTTGCGCCTGGCCGAGCAGGTGCGGCAGATGCCGGTCACCGGGCGCCAGGTCGCGGATCTTGATCCGGTCGCGGTGGAAGTCGGATTTGCGCGCAACATTCGTCTCGACGATGGTGATCGGCTGATCTACCCGAAACGGGTCGACGAGGTACAGGTATTGGGCGCCGTCGCCGAAACCTGTCACCTGCCTTATCAGCCTCTGCTGGAGGCGCGCGAGTACCTGGAAAGATGCACGCCGCTGGACGATGCCGAGGCCGATTACCTGTGGCTGATCCAGCCCAATGGTGCGGTCCGGCGCGTGGGTATCGCGCATTGGAATCGCGAGAGCGGGCAGTTTCCCGTGGCCGGCAGCAAGATTCTGGTGCCGGTAAAAAATGATGATCTGGATCCGCCTGTTCCTGAACTGAATCAGCAGTTGGCCGAATTGATTGCCACGCAGCTGGCTGAGGTGGTTCGTTGAAGTTACGTGTTGCAGCTGTGTTGTTATTGCCGTGCGGTCTGGTGCATGCCGAACCGCGTATTACCCAGAATGATTTCGGTGGTACCGGTCTGTTGCAGACGCCGACCGCGCGCATGGCCCCGGCCGGCGAGCTGAGCGTCAACGCCAACCGCACCGAGCCTTACAGCCGCTACAGCGTGTCGTTGCAGCCACTGGACTGGCTCGAAGGTTCGTTCCGCTACACCGCGATCACCAACCGCCCGTACGGGCCGGAGTCGATGAGCGGCAGCCAGAGCTATAAGGACAAGGCGGTCGACGCCAAAGTCCGGCTGTGGCAGGAAACCCACTGGGCCCCCGATGTCGCTTTGGGCTTCCGAGACATTGGCGGTACCGGCTTGTTCGCCAGCGAATATTTCGTCGCCAACAAGCGCTTTGATAATTTCGATTTCAGCGCCGGCATTGCCTGGGGTTATCTCGGTAATCGTGGCGATCTCGATAACCCGCTGGGCTACCTCGACGATCGCTTCAAGACCCGTCCGGCCCTGGAAGGCACCGGTGACGTCAACGCGGGTTCGTACTTTCGCGGCAAACCGTCGTTCTTCGGTGGCGTGAGCTACCAGACACCGTGGGATCGCCTGAGTCTGAAACTCGAATACGAAGGCAACGACTACAAGCATGAGCCGAAGGACAACGTGATCAAGCAGGACTCGCCGATCAACTTCGGCGCAGTGTTCAAGGTGGCCGATTCGGTGGACGTCAGCGCGGCGTGGGAGCGGGGCAACACGGCGATGTTCGGCATCACGTTCCATACCAATTTCGTCAGCCGCAAGGCGCCGGCCAAGACCTACGATCCGACGCCTGAACCGCTGCCGGCGAAAATGCCGACCACGCCGATGGAACAGGTCAACTGGGCCGACGTGTCGCAGCGTCTGCAGCAGAATGCCGGGTACAAGGTCGAGCGCATCAGCCAGCGTGATTCCGAGCTGATCGTCTACGGCGAGCAGCAGCGCTACTTCCATTCGTCGAAGGCCGTTGGCCGTGCGAGTCGGATTCTCGACAACAGCGTGAACGACGATATCAACTGGTTCACCGTGGTCAACAAGCGCTACGACCTGCCGCTGGAAGAGACCAGCGTGCCACGCCAGACCTTCCGCGAAGTGATCAACAACGAGGAGCCGCTGGAGTCGCTGCACCGCACCACCGAGATCAACCCGGCGATGCCGCACAACGAGAAAACCCTCTACAGCGAAGCGCCGCAGCATTTCAGCTATGGCGTCGGTCTGGGCTTCAAGCAAAACGTCGGCGGCCCGGATGGTTTGCTCTATCAATTGAGTGCCGATGCGGACGCCGAGTACCGCTTCAACCGCAACACCTGGTGGAGCGGGCTGGTCAGTGCCAACCTGGTGAACAACTTCGACAAGTTCACCTACGATGCGCCCAGCGGTCTGCCGCGGGTGCGTACCGATTTGCGTCAGTACCTGACCACCTCGGAAGTGACCATGCCGTTGTTTCAGGTCAGCCATGCCGAGCAGTTGGACAAGGACCTGTATGGCATGGTCTACGGTGGTTATCTGGAGTCGATGTTTGCCGGCGTTGGCGGTGAGGTGCTGTTCCGGCCGACCGGCGAGCGCTGGTCGGTGGGGGCGGATCTGAACTACGTGCGTCAGCGCGAGTTCGACCAGGGTTTCGGCCTGCGCGACTACTCGATCTGGACCGGGCACATCACCGGTTATACCGACCTGCCGTATGACACGTTGGCGGCGGTCAGTGTTGGTCGTTATCTGGCCGGCGACTGGGGCGGTACGCTCGACATCTCTCGCGAGTTCTTCAACGGCGTGCGCTTCGGCGCGTGGGCGACGATCACCACGGCGGGCAGTGCCGAGTACGGGGAGGGTAGTTTCGACAAAGGCCTCTACCTGTCGATCCCGTTCGACGAAATGATGAGCATGTCGACCATGCGCCGCGCCAACCTGGTCTGGGCCCCCCTGACCCGTGACGGCGGCGCCAGGCTCAATCGCAGCTTCCAGCTGCACTCGATGACCGATAGCCGCGAGGGCGACATGTTCTACCGCAACTTCTCGAAGATTACCGAGTAATCCTTGGGAATCGGTGGGAGCAGCTGGCCTGCTCGCGATGGTGCCGGCACATCCAACATTTGTGCAGCCTGACCCACCGCTTTCGCGGGCAAGCCACGCTCCCACAGTGGTCCGGGGTGAACCGAATACCCGATCCATACCCCCGATCCCTGTAGGAGTGAGCCTGCTCGCGAAGGCGTCATCCCAGTCGACATCCCTGTCGCCTGAAACACCGCCATCGCGAGCAGGCTCACTCCTACAATGGGGTTGCGGTGAAGCCACACATCCCGACGCGATCCCCAATCCCTGTGGGAGCGGGCTTGCTCGCGAAGGCGTCGGCACATTCAGCATATGTGCTGCCAGATCCACCGCTTTCGCGGGCAAGCCACGCTCCCACAGTGGTCCGGGGTGAACCGAATACCCGATCCATGCCGAGATCCCTGTAGGAGTGAGCCTGCTCGCGAAGGCGTCAGCCCAGTCGACATCCCTGTCGCCTGAAACACCGCCATCGCGAGCAGGCTCACTCCTGCAATGGGGGTTGCGGTGAGGCCACACATCGCGACGCGATCCCACAATCCCTGTGGGAGCGGGCTTGCTCGCGAAGGCATCGGCACATTCAACATCTGTGCTGCCTGACCCACCGCTTTCGCGGGCAAGCCACGCTCCCACAGGGGAACGGGGTGAAGTCAATATCTCGATCCACACCGAGATCCCTTGTGGGAGCGAGCCTGCTCGCGAAGGCGCCAGTCCATTCAAAATCCATGTTGCCTGATCCACCGCTATCGCTTGCAGGCAAGCTCCCACAGTGATTTTGTGGTGTGCCCGATTTGAGTGAACGCCGCCGGACCCTGTGGGAGCGGGCTTGCCCGCGAAGGCGCCGGCACTGTCACCATCGCAACAGCCTGATCCACTACCCAAATCCCGCCCACAAAAAAGGGGACTTTCGTCCCCTTGCGGTATTGCCTGATCTACCACTCGCCCATCAATAAATGTCTTTCGACAGCAACGTAAACGGCGTCTTCACCAGGATCTTCAGATCCAGCCACAACGACCAGTTGTTGATGTAATGCAGGTCCATCTCCACCCGCCGCTGCATTTTGTCGATGGTGTCGGTCTCGCCACGGCAGCCGCTGATCTGTGCCAGCCCGGTAATACCCGGTTTGATTCGATGACGAGCCATGTACGCGAGGATTTTCCCCGAGTAGTAGTTGTTGTGCGCCACCGCGTGCGGACGTGGACCGACCAACGCCATTTGCCCCTGCAGCACGTTGAACAACTGCGGCAGCTCGTCCAGCGAAGTGCGGCGGATGAAGCGCCCGACCGCAGTAATACGCGAGTCGTTGCGGCTGGCCTGAACCACTTCGCGGTCATCGTGCACGCGCATCGAGCGGAATTTCCACACCTGAATCACCTTGCCGTTCCAGCCGTGGCGATCCTGCTTGAAGAACACCGGGCCCGGCGAGTTGATCTTCACTGCCAACGCAATGAACAGCAGCACCGGACTCAACAGGATGATCGCCAGCAACGCCACGCCTTTTTCCAACAGGCTCTTGCTCAGCGCAGCAGTAGGGCGGCTGGTCAGCGGGCTTTCGTTGAGGCAGATCGCCGGCAGACCGTCCACGACCTTCACCGAGTGATTGAGCAGGGTCAGACTGTTCAAGTCCGGCACCCAGACCACATCGACATTGGCGCCGAGCAAATCGACGTACATCGCTTCGATTTTCGCAGCTTCGGCCAGCGGCAGGGTGATGTACAAACGGCGGATGTCATGGTCTTTGATCAGCTCGAGCAAATCTTCCTGATCACCGACCACACGCGGCGCATCCGCATCCAGATTCGGCGTCGGGCCATTGCTGACCAGGCCTACCAACGGCAGGTTTTCCACCTGACTGATCTTCTTCGCCAGACCCAGTGCCAGCTCGCCGGTACCAACGATCAGGGTCTTCTGCGCACTGGTGCGGGAGCGCTGGTAGTACTTGGAAAAGGCGTGCAACGGTGCGTACAGCAACGCCTGACCGAGGAAACCGTACACCGCCCAACTCAGCGTCACCTCGCGGGAGAACACCTCGTCGGCCTTGCACACGAACGCGATGCAAGCCAGCGCGACCATGGTCATCGACCAGCCCATGAACAAACGTCCGAGCCCGGTCAGGTAATTGTCCTGCTTGCGATACACGCCGCTGAACGTATACGCCGGCACCGAGGCCAGCACCGCCAGTGTCGCGCACATGCGGTAATAGAACTCGACGGTGCCTGTGTGCCGTTCAGCCAGTATGAATAACAACGCAACAATGAAAGCCTGCGCCAATGCCCATTGGCCCCAGAAGGTAAGTCCCTTGAGGCCGTTATTTCGATTGATCCGTAGAGAAAGTTCCATGAGATATCCCCAGAAATACGTCCATTCAGGTTTCGACAGTTGAAGTCCGAGTTGCTAGATAGGCTTGTTGTTGTTATTGGACGAGTGTCCTGAGGTAACAACGTCGATAGGCCGAACTGTCGTCAATCAATAGACTAAGTTATTGCCGGAGAGGGTGTCTGACGAGTTCTAACAAGATGGCACAGTGCCAACTTTTTAATAATCAAATACAAGGTTGTTAGAAAAGGTCGCAGAGCAGGGGGTGAATAAATTATGTTGTGTTTGTTACTGTAGGAGGGGTGGAGGCAGGGAGCTATTATTACCAGGGAGGTGAAGTCAAACAGAGTGCTCTTGTTGTTTTTGTAATCGCACTGTTTTCTGTTTGTTTTGTTCGTGGATATCGTACGTGTTTACGCAACGATTTCCTGGATGAGGCAATAACCGCGGTTTCTTACGGCACGAAACAGACGCTCACCATTACTCGCGCTTTTGAACTTGTCCTGCAGGCGACTCAGGCACATCTCCAGGCCACGATATTGCTCCGGCTCGCGGCCGATGCTGAGGATCAGGTCATCACGACTGACTACACGTTCCTCGTGATGGAGCATTTTGCGCACCAGTGCGGTTTCCAGTCCGGTAAGGCTGATCTCGACGCCTTCCTTGACCAGTGCGCCTTGATCGTTGTCCAGATGCCAGGTTTCGTTGCACGGTGTGCTGCCTTCATTGGCTGAAGTCGGGTGGGCGGTGTCCGCGTTCATTGTCGGGGATTGGTGAAACGGGTTTGCCGATTGTGCGGCGAGCCATTCCGATTCGAGGGTGGCCAGTATGCGCTGGGTATCGTGTTCAATCGTGCGGGCGACGTTTTTCCGAGTGCCGCTTGGGTAAGAAAACTCCATCAGCATCGGGGTGGAAGAGGGCGAAGTAGCACCTTCAATAAACATTTGTGCCTGAGACGTGCCAAACGAATTGAAGCGCTCGCTGGACAGAATGCTCTCAAGTTCACGCTGCGACGTTGTACTGTTGGTCACGACGACAAAATATTTTCTTGGGAGGGTTGTACTAGTTTCCATGTCTCTCTCCTAAAATGTGCACCAAAATGGGCGAAAAGATAAATCGGCAGGCGAGCAATAACTTCCTTGGAAGTAATCGACAGGCAGGGTCTGGGCCCAAAATGGCCCTCGATAAGTTCCACTCGTTCTGCTGCTATGTTGTTAAGTTTATTGTTATGGTTCGGTGTAGCCGTGCTCATTCAATTGCTTGATTATAATTAGGTATGAAGTACAACTAGAGCGGTATGGTTGCATATGACGATCCTTCGTAAGTATGCAAAGAGGATGGCTGCCCGAGAGTCAGGCAGTCGATATCAGACCCCGCATCAGGCGATAGCCGTAGCCGCGGATGCTCTGAATCGCGTTCGTACCATACATGTCCTTGATTTTTCCACGCAAGCGGCTGATGGATTTTTCCAGCGCCCTCGGGTCGTAGAAATTGGTATTGAGCCCCATGATGCTGGCGATTTCATCATGGCTGAGAATGTGATTGCTGGTCTGCGCAAAGGCTTCCAGGATCTTCATCTCGGCAAACGAGATGTCGAGTTTCTGGCTGGCGCCGCCCAGCAGGCAGATGCGCGTAGGGTCGAGCGTGAGGTTGATATCCCGCTGCCATTCTTCACTGTTGAAGAACTCACCGAGCAACTCGTCGCCCTCGTCGGAAAGGGTGTTGAGCTTGATACAGAAGTCGGCCCCGGCCAGGAAATACTTGATCTTGTTGAACGCGCCGCGACCGGAAATGACCGCGCAAATGATCGGCTTCAAGTTATTGGCGCGCAGGTTCTCGATCAGCGCAAGATTGTCTTCCAGCGCTTGCGGAGTGTCGATAACGATGAAGATGGCTCGATACGAACCAGAAAGTTCATTGTGCTTAAATGAACTAGTGTACGAACTGGCCTCAAGTGCCATATCAGTGCGTACGTGCTTTGCGACCAGCGCTCTAAAATGTTCGGCCACGCCACAGGTTCGGCCCAGAGTGAGAACACCGGGTACGTCGTTTGTCGGGCGCGGACTTCTAGTCGCCAAGTTCCCTGAGAGCATCATGCATTGACTCGAATTAGGTGCTGACATCGGGATGTTAAAGCACCGGTTCTCATCTGTGACTGACAATTGGTAACATTCACGCGATTTTTAGACGTGGCTCCCGAGTTTTCTAACAATAATTAAGCATTTCAAGCTTTTAGTTGATTTTCTCGGGACTGTGAACTAGTCGTTACATGGTGGCAATGTGGAATTGTGCCACTATTTTGAGTCTATGGCCACGGCTTTATTCATGTCCAATTGCCACTGTCCGTGATCGTGAGATAGTGTGAGCTTGATCACACTTTATTGGCTGATCCAACTTTTTTCTACTAAATGCCTAAATATTTTCTGAGTGGTTCGTAGGCGGACGATTATTAACATGGCTTGAGTGTGTCTTTTGATAAGACATATTCTCCGTCGCCTGATCAGGCAATGGGTGTCGCGTTATACCGATTGTTTAACTTCAGATACTCAATTCCTGAATACAGTTGACCGGTCGCTCATCGAGAGCGCTCTGACGGAGGATTAATGGATTTCTGGACCTTTATCCAGGTGTTGATTTTAGGCGCAGTGGAAGGCCTGACCGAGTTCTTGCCGATCTCCAGTACCGGCCACCAGATCATCGTCGCCGACTTGCTGGACTTCGGCGGCGAACGCGCGATGGCGTTCAACATCATTATTCAACTGGGGGCAATCCTGGCCGTGGTCTGGGAGTTTCGCCCGAAGATCTTCGACATCGTCAAAGGACTGCCCACCCAACGCAATGCGCAACGTTTCACCCTCAACCTGCTGATCGCCTTCCTGCCGGCGGTGGTCCTCGGCGTGCTGTTCGCTGACAAAATCCATCAATACCTGTTTAACCCGATCACCGTGGCCATGGCCTTGGTAGTGGGCGGCGTCGTCATGTTGTGGGCCGAACAGCGCAACCATGTGGTGAGCGTCGATCACGTCGACGACATGCGCTGGTCAGACGCGTTGAAGATCGGTTTCGTGCAATGCCTGGCGATGATTCCCGGCACGTCGCGCTCGGGCTCGACCATCATCGGCGGTTTATTGTTCGGCTTGTCCCGGAAAGCCGCCACAGAGTTCTCGTTCTTCCTCGCCATGCCGACCATGGTCGGCGCCGCGGTGTACTCCGGCTACAAATACCGCGACCTGTTCCAGGCCAGCGACCTGCCAGTGTTCGCCCTCGGATTCGTCATCGCCTTCATCTTCGCCATGATCGCCGTGCGCGGCCTGCTCAAATTCATCGCCAACCACAGCTACGCCGCGTTCGCCTGGTATCGGATCGCGTTTGGCTTGTTGATTCTGGCGACGTGGGTGTTTGGCTGGGTGAACTGGACGGAAGCGGCGGCGTGATCACTGACTGCTGATCAATGTCGCAACCGCGAGGTCGTTCAACTCCGAGTTGGGCGACTCTTGGCGGTAGCGCTGCAAGGCTGATGTGAAATACGCGGCTTGCAGCATGCCGTCGCTGGCGAGGTAATAGCGCGCCGCTTCGATTTCCTCTGGCGAGTAAACACGTTTATTGAGACCGGAAACTTTGGAGGTTGCGTAGAACGGCGACAACACCGTCGTCGCCACCATCAAACCGGTGAACTGCGTGATCTGCAAAGGGCTTTCCTCACCCGCGCCACAAATGAAATCGCAGTGGGCGTGAGTACTGGCAGAGGCGGTGGCGAGTAGAGCGAGGGGGATAAAGCGCTTGAACGAAACACAGCGAAACGCGGGCATAAACAAAAGACATCCTGTCAGCACATCAAAACTCCGGGCAACGCTCATTCGTTGCCCGCACATTCAAACCATCTATCAACGGCCTTGCAGCAACTCGCCAGCCTGATCCAGCAACGCCAGCGGATCCGTGGCCTTGTGAATATCCACCGACAATAACTGGCGGAATTTACGCGCCCCCGGGAACCCGGTGCCCAACCCCAGCACATGCCGGGTGATGTGATGCATCGCGCCGCCGGCCTGCAAATGCTCGGCAATATACGGCCGCAACTGCGCCAGCGCCTCGGCCCGGCTGATCACCGGCGCGCTGCTGCCGAACAACTGCTGATCGACCTCCGCCAGCAAATACGGATTGTGATAAGCCTCACGCCCGAGCATCACGCCGTCAAAGGTCTGCAAATGCTCATGGCAGGCCTCCATCGTTTTGATCCCGCCGTTCAGCACAATCTCCAGCTCCGGAAAATCCGCCTTCAACTGCGCCGCCACGTCATACCGCAACGGCGGAATGTCGCGATTCTCCTTCGGCGACAAGCCCTCCAGAATCGCAATCCGCGCATGCACGGTAAAACTGGTGCACCCGGCATCCCGCACCGTACCGACGAAATCACACAACTCGGCGTAACTGTCCCGCCCATTGATCCCGATCCGATGCTTCACCGTCACCGGAATCGACACCGCATCGCGCATCGCCTTCACACAATCCGCCACCAACTGCGGATGCCCCATCAGGCACGCACCAATCATATTGTTCTGCACCCGATCACTCGGGCAGCCAACATTCAGGTTCACCTCATCGTAACCATGCTCCTGCGCCATGCGCGCGCAGGCAGCTAGATCCAACGGAACGCTACCGCCGAGTTGCAGCGCCAGCGGATGCTCGGCTTCGTTGTGACGGAGGAAACGTTCGTGATCGCCGTTGAGGAGGGCGCCGGTAGTGACCATCTCGGTGTAGAGCAGGGCGTTCTTCGACAGGAGGCGTAGGAAGTATCTGCAATGCCTATCAGTCCAGTCCATCATCGGGGCGACGGAGAAGCGGCGGGAGAGTGGGGCGGGTGTGGCGGAGATAGGGGGCATTGGCGGTTCTGGATTGGGTGGGGCTGGGAGGTGGGGGAGTTTATCAGGAATGGGGGGGATGGGCTTGGGGAGTACCTGAATGCTGTGCTGACGGGGCTTGAAGTTTGTAGGGGGGGTACTGATAAATAAATCAGTACCCATTCCTTTGAGACCGACTGGTGGTAGTTTTTGCGTTGGCTCATAGCAGCCCCAGAGAAATACTGTTTCCAAGAAAAAATCCTTTGAAAAAGCACTTATCCCCTCCCGCGGACGGGCTGCGTATGTTTTTTTGTGCAGCAGTGAGGAGTGCGCAATTGAGCTTTGCAATCATGAAGACCCTGGGCTGGGGCCCGGTAGATGGCGATTAAACAGAGTGTCACGCTTTGCAAAAAATGAAGAATTGACCCTTGGTCGTTCAAATTAGTGCTCGTGAAGTAAAAGTGGGAGGAGACGGTTTTGAAGGGGGGAAAGTAAAACGAACATTTTTACGCGTTTTATAAACATTTCTGATTAGGCGGAGACATGCTCTTCCTATTCTTGACGGATCCCGATCACTTTGTAGCCCTTGCATGGCAAGGCTCTGAAGGAAAACAGCACATTTCAATTTTCTACTTCTAGAATCACTGTCAGTTCGTCATGCATCCGAGCGCGAAAGTCAGGGCGTGGCGTTAGGGGCACAGGCAGCGCCTGAATGTGTGGAGGGAATCGTTTTGGCCAATGAAATTGCATTGCCGTTCTATACCGATTGGAAATTTTGGTCGTTGGTTGTATCGGTCCTTGCCGTGATTTTGTCGCAGCTCCCTCCGATTCATTTGCTACTCCGTCCTCGCCGCTTAGAAGTTGAAGTTCACAGCCGCGTTCAATTGACCCATCGTGTAGGAAATCCGAACCTAGGACTGGTCGTAGGGATAACCAATTCAGGTGGACGGAGCTTGAGAATTCGGTCGATGCATCTTGACTTGGTACGGGATGGTCAGCCTCTGGTAACGCTTCATGCGCAGGCGTACTTTGAAACGCCCTCGTCAACCTCGACTGTTTTGCTCGTTCCCTTTTTCTTGAAGCCAGGGGACAGCTGGGCGCATGCCGTTACCTTTTTTAATAATTTTGAACGCCAGGTTGATAAGGCGTATCGGGCCGATCTAGCGCGGTTGAGAACCGATATTCGGAAGAAAATAGACGCCCAGCCGCCGGACAAGAGAGAACTGGTCGAAGCTGAACCGCAAATGATCGCTCCTTTCTCGGAGCTGTTTCGGAAGCTCTTTATTTGGGAAACGGGAGAGTACATGTTCACGCTCTCTGTTATCGCTGCCCCGGGTTCGGCGTCTTATACGAAAAAATACCGGTTTACGTTGTATGAGTCCGACACCGAGGAGCTTCGACAGCAGGCTGAGAGGTACAAGTACGGGGCCGGAATTGCTTACGATGAGCAGGACGGGGCGGTGATGGTTCCTATCACGGAGCATGTCGGCTAGTAGCGGAGGGATACGCCTGAGACCATAGGTATTGAGCGAAGGAGGACAGATTTATTTTTCTCGAGTGTTACTAATAAGGTAGCGAGCTGCGTCCTGTTTAAAGTGTGGTTATCTGCACTACCTTAGCCCTACACCACCTTGCACCATCCCCTACACCTAAGACAGAATCCGCCGGTTTGTGCGTCTAGCTCGCGGGTTCTATCGTCCCTACGTCACTGAAAACCAGTGATCGGGTTTGGTAGCCCGTCTCCGTCAGAAGCACAAGACTACTGTCTTGCGAGGGCGTTTCTCGTCTTCGTTTTATGGTGGTCATGCGCGGGGCGTCTTCGGATGCGCCGGGGTTCCTGACGACCGGTCTACCAACCTGCGTATGGCCTCCACCCTTCGTTTGGTAGCGAGAGTGATGGCTCCTTTTCGTTTATCCGTCAGGAGTTACACCATGTTCAAACCAACACCGAATCCACCCGAGTCCGACCCCGCATCCCCCTACGAATCCCTCGATTCCCGCAAACTCCACGAAGCCGCCGAGCGCGCCCTCGATCACTACCTCACCCCGGCCAGCCAGATCATGGCCAGCGGTGATCAATCCAAACCGATGTTCCTCGCCAACCCGGCCTACGACACTGAATCCCTGCTCGCCAATGCCAGCGAGTCCCTGGGTTCCGCCACCACCATGCTCAACGATTTCGCCGCGTTGCTGGATGTCTCGCACCGCAAGACGTTGCTGGGCATTGCGCAGGTGGTGATGTTGGGGGAGTTGGCGGTGAATCAGGCGTTGGATAACGTCGAGCTCAAGGCGTAGAGCGCTGCCCTCCGTGGCAAGCGGCTTGGTCGTGGTCGCGGAGGGCGTTCTGTCGATGCGCAAGACATCCGCCGAAAATGGCGGTTTTCAGCTTGTTTCCGCTGCAATAGCGATGTGCCATGAAAAATGATGGCAATGCGTCATCATGCGCACGAAAAAGTTCACTGCTTGTACAAAAATATAAAGTTGTACAACTTTTCCCAAAGTTTATAGCATCCGTTCCCAACACCTTTGCTGAAACGATAAATCCAGCTTGAGTCCTGGATTTGTCCGCCGGTGCGTGGGCCGTCAAAAGGGTTTTCGCATCGGCTATTTGCAGCCGGGTCAGTGGAAGCTGCCCGTATTTCGCCCAGGACGACGACCCCGAATATGAGTGGTAACTCCGGTTATCAGAGATCTACTTTTTTTTGTGCCTGACGCTGAATCGCGTCAGGGCGTTAGAGGCTGAACATGGCAGAAGCATCGAATTTCCTGGGCAACATCAAGGTTTCCCGAAAGTTGGGGGCCGGGTTTGGCGTTCTTTTGCTGGCGGTGGGGGCGGTGGCCTTCATTGGCTATAGCAGCAGTAATGTGCTGGTGGATCGCTTGGACACCACGCGCCTGATCGGTACGCTCAACGATGCGTCGCAGGACATGCGGCTGTCGGAGAAGCAGTACGAAGCGGCGGCGGATGCGGCGTTTGCCGAGTCTTATCAGTCGCAGCTGACGGTGTTGCAGGGGCTGATCGCCAAGGCGTTGCAGACCCTGACGCGGGCGGAAAACCAGCAGGCCTTGAAGCAGTTACAGGACACCACGTTGGCCTACGATCAGCGGGTCAAGCGCTTGATCGAGGCGGACAAGGCGACCAGCGATGCGCTGAAACCGTTGGGGGCGATGTCGGACAAGTACGCCGAGACCTTCAACAGGATGTTCGAGAGCACCACAGCGAGTGCGCTGGCGTCTGCTGATACCGCGCGGGTGGCGGACTTGCGCACGGTGGCGGATCTGCGCAATGGCATGACGATGTTTCGTCTGATGTTGCGGCGTTATATCGCGGTGCCGAGCGAGGCCAACAAGAAGGTGCTGCTGGACACCACCGATGCGTTTCTGGCCGACATGAGCAAGGCGCGCAGCGGTTTGCCGGCGGCCCTGTCGAGTCAGCTTGAAGAGGCGCAGGCCGGCATGCGCCGTTATCGTGAGGTGCTGGTGGAGGTCGCCGCGCTGTTCGAGCAGAAGCAGAGCCTGCGCCAGCAGGTGGATCAGCAGAGCCAGGCGATGGACAGCATCATGACCGGCCTGATGGACACCCAGCAGCGTCTGGCTCGGGACGATCAACAGCGTGCGTTTATCCAGATTGCAGTGCTGACGGTGCTGGCGCTGGTGGTCGGTCTGTTTGCTTCGGTGCTGATCTCGCGGCAGATCACCGGGCCGCTGGCGCTGACGGTGGAACTGGCGCGACGGATTGCCAAGGGCGATCTGACGGTGCAAGCCAAATCCAGCCGCAAGGATGAGTTGGGCGATCTGCAAAACGCGATGCAGGACATGGCGCAAAGCCTGAACACGCTGGTGCAGGGGATCGGTAACGGTGTCACGCATATTTCGACATCGGCCGAGAAGCTCTCGGCGATGAGCGAGCAGACCAGCGCCGGTGTGCGTCAGCAGAAAGTCGAGGTGGACCAAGTCGCCACGGCGATGCACGAAATGGCTTCGACGGTGCAGGAGGTGGCGCGCAATACCACGGACGCATCCGCCGCTGCGACCCTGGCCGATCAGCAGGCGCGTCACGGCAGTGCGGTGGTCAAGCAGGCGACCGTGCAGATCAGTGAATTGTCGGTGGCGATCGAAGAGTTGGGCGCAGCGATGAACGTGCTGTCCCAGGACAGTGAGCAGATCGGCAAGGTCATCGATGTGATCAAGGCAGTCGCTGAGCAGACCAACTTGCTGGCGCTGAACGCGGCGATTGAAGCGGCGCGGGCGGGGGAGCAGGGCCGTGGTTTCGCGGTGGTTGCCGATGAAGTGCGGTCGCTGGCGCAGCGCACGCAGGATTCGACCAAGGAAATCGAAGCGCTGATTGTCACCCTGCAACAGGGCACGCAAGCGGCATCTACACTGATGACATCCAGCCGCGAGCGTACCCTGGACACCGTGGTGCTGGCGCAGAAGGCCGAGCAGGCGATTACCGAGATCAACCATTCGATCGGCACGATCCAGCAAATGAGCCTGCAGATTTCCGCCGCCGCCGAGCAGCAAAGTGCGGTGGCCGATGAGATCAATCGCAGCATCGTCAGTGTGCGCGATGTGGCCGATCAGTCGGCCGTCGCCAGCGAAGAAAGCGCTGCCGCGACCCTTGAGCTGGCATCGCTGGGGCAGGACCTGCAACGCATGACGGCGCATTTCCGCACCTGATGGCATTTCGCAATGAACTTGGCCGGAATTGACCGGTCAGCCTGTATAAGCGGGGGCCGCCAAGCGGCGCCACCCGGTCCGTGCAGTGATTTTTTTCTGGGCCATGGATGGTTGCAACCCGCTCTCAGGGGGCGTCATGACCAATACACCAATTTTCCCCCAGCCCAGCGGGGGGTGCCAAGGATGCCGGCAAAAAGGCGAGGCCGATATGGCGTTCTCCTTTGCTTTCCAGCCGATTGTGGATGTGCGTGATCAATCGACCTTCGCCCATGAGGCGCTTGTTCGGGGCGTGCAGGGCGAGGGTGCGCTGTCGGTGCTGGAGCAGGTCGATGACCAGAACCGCTATCGCTTCGATCAACTGTGCCGCGTGCGT